>JBGUQC010000001.1:0-216418 GCA_045130665.1 Christensenellales bacterium
GTGACCGATAGCGCATAGTACCGTGAGGGAAAGGTGAAAAGAACCCCGGGAGGGGAGTGAAAGAGAACCTGAAACCATATGCTTACAAGCAGACGTAGCACCACTTAAGGTGTGGCGTCGTACTTTTTGTAGAACGGGCCGGCGAGTTATGTTGTGTAGCGAGGTTAAGCAATTCAGTTGCGGAGCCGAAGCGAAAGCGAGTTTGAATAGAGCGATTTAGTTGCATTACATAGACCCGAAACCGGACGACCTACCCATGGACAGGTTGAAGCAGCGGTAAAACGCTGTGGAGGACCGAACACACGTTCGTTGAAAAGACCGGTGATGAGCTGTGGGTAGCGGAGAAATTCCAATCGAGTTCGGAGATAGCTGGTTCTCCTCGAAATAGCTTTAGGGCTAGCCTTGCATTAGATTACCGAAGGTAAATCACTGATTGAACGCGGGAGCTTCGCGGCTTACCAAATTTTATCAAAATCTGAATGTCGGATAATCGATGTGCAGGAGTCAGACAGTGTGAGATAAGTCTCATTGTCAAAAGGGAAACAGCCCAGATCTACAACTAAGGTCCCCAAGTACAGGTTAAGTGATAAAGGATGTGTTAATGCATAAACAACCAGGATGTTGGCTCAGAAGCAGCCACTCATTTAAAGAGTGCGTAATAGCTCACTGGTCGAGTGGGAACGCGCCGAAAATTAACGGGGCTAAAACCTGTCACCGAAGTTTAGGGATTGTATTTATACAATCGGTAGAGGAGCAATGTATAAGGGCAGAAGCCGTATCGTAAGGGGCGGTGGACTTTATACAAGAGAGAATGCCGGCATAAGTAGCGCGAGCAAAGTGAGAATCTTTGCCGTCGAATGCCTAAGGTTTCCTGGGGAAGGTTCGTCCTCCCAGGGTAAGTCGGGACCTAAGCCGAGGCCGAAAGGCGTAGGTGATGGACAACTGGTAGATATTCCAGTACCACTAAAGTTCGTTTAAATGATGCGATGACGCAGGAGGATAGTCAGACCACGGAGATGGATTTCTGTGGCTAAATCATGAGGCTGTTGTGCAGTGAAGTACACACAACATTAGGCTAGGTGATGACGGGGAGTGAAAATTAGTAACGAAGCTGATGAATTCACACTGACGAGAAAAGTCGCTAAATATGTGCTTTTAGTGCCCGTACCGCAAACCGACACAGGTGGGCGAGGAGAAAATCCTAAGACGGACGGGATAACCATTGTTAAGGAACTCTGCAAAATTACCCCGTAACTTCGGAAGAAGGGGTGCCTGCTTCGGCAGGCCGCAGTGAAGAGGCCCAAGCGACTGTTTACCAAAAACACAGCTCTCCGCGAAATCGCAAGATGATGTATGGGGGGTGACGCCTGCCCAGTGCTGGAAGGTTAAGGGGATTTGTTAGCGCAAGCGAAGCATTGAACTTAAGCCCCAGTGAACGGCGGCCGTAACTATAACGGTCCTAAGGTAGCGAAATTCCTTGTCGGGTAAGTTCCGACCCGCACGAATGGCGTAACGATTTGGGCGCTGTCTCGACAGTGGACCCGGCGAAATTGTAGTATACGTGAAGATGCGTATTACCCGCGACTGGACGGCAAGACCCCGTAGAGCTTTACTGTAGTTTGATATTGAATTTCGATAATTTTTGCACAGGATAGGTGGGAGACTGGGAAGCAAAAACTCCGGTTTTTGTGGAGTCAACCTTTGGATACCACCCTGAAATTATTGAGGTTCTAACTCTAGACCGTTATCCGGATAGAGGACAGTTTCAGATGGGCAGTTTGACTGGGGCGGTCGCCTCCTAAAATGTAACGGAGGCGTACAAAGGTTTCCTCAGGATGGTTGGTAACCATCCATAGAGTATAAGAGTAGAAGGAAGCTTGACTGCGAGACTGACAGGTCGAGCAGATACGAAAGTAGGTTCTAGTGACCCGGCGGTAGAATATGGAATTGCCGTCGATTAACGGATAAAAGTTACCTCGGGGATAACAGGCTTATCTCCCCCAAGAGTTCACATCGACGGGGAGGTTTGGCACCTCGATGTCGGCTCGTCACATCCTGGGGCTGTAGTCGGTCCCAAGGGTTCGGCTGTTCGCCGATTAAAGTGGCACGCGAGCTGGGTTCAAAACGTCGTGAGACAGTTTGGTCCCTATCCATCGTGGGCGTAGGATATTTGAGAGGCGCTGTCCCTAGTACGAGAGGACCAGGATGGACGCACCTACTGTGCACCTGTTGTCGTGCCAACGGCATAGCAGGGTAGCGGTGTGCGGATTGGATAAATGCTGAAAGCATCTAAGCGTGAAACCAGCCTCAAGATAAGATATCCCTAAAGAGCAATCTGAGTAAGGCCCCTTGTAGACAACAAGGTTGATAGGCCAGGTGTGTAAGTGTAGCAATACATTCAGCTGACTGGTACTAATAGGCCGAGGGCTTCAATCAAATAAATATGATGACCCTAAATTTTAATTTAGAAACATTTATCTTCGCTATGCAATTGTGAATGTTCGGAAACGAGGATTCAACCATTACCGGTGTCTTTAGCGCGAGGGATCCACCTGATCTCATACCGAACTCAGAAGTTAAGACTCGCAGTGGAGATGGTACTTGGCTGGTAGCGGCCTGGGAGAGTATCGCGATGCCGGTTTCCAAAAGAAGGATTCGAGAAATCGAGTCCTTTTTTATTTATAAAAAAAGATTGAATATTGACTTTTTTTGTCTATGGTGTATAAAATAGATATACACTAAAATTTTAGGAGAGGTAT
This sequence comes from Christensenellales bacterium, assembly GCA_045130665.1. GTDB lineage: Bacteria > Bacillota > Clostridia > Christensenellales > CAG-917 > RGIG8124. The sequence continues at coordinate 2,760 of JBGUQC010000001.1, forward strand.
ACTTATGAACAAAAAAGTTGTAGTTAGTATCGTAGCAGTTATCGCTATAATTGCTTTATTAGGAGTTTTCCTAGTAGCATGTAACGCTGATTCTTACAAGAGCAAACTTGAAAAGAAAGGTTATACAGTTTCAACATATACACCAGATGATGACGACTCTGACGACATCGAATGGGGATTAATGGCATCTAAAGGTGCAGGAATCCTTGGTGGTGACTATGTAATTATCGTTAAGTATAAGAACTTAGACGATGCAAAAGAAGCTGAAGCTGAAGCAAACAAGACAAAGACCACAGGCTATGAATGCTCACGTCAAGGCAAGATTGTTTTTGCTGGAACAACACAAGGCGTAAAGGATGCAAAATAAGCAATTCTAAAAATTAGTAAGAAAAGGAACTCGATGTAAATCGGGTTCTTTTTTCTATAGTGTAGTTTTGTTGAAATAAACATAGAATGTTTATATAATATATATAACCAAATTTTAGGAGCCTTAATTAATGAAAAAACTAACAGGTATTATTGCTATAGTCGCTTTATTGGTAATAGTTTGTATATGTTCTGTAGCATGTATTGGTAGTGTAAGTACAAATAGCTCGGATTATAGATCAAGACTTGAAGGAAAAGGTTATACAGTTACAAACATAGATGTTACAGTAGTTCCTCGTGCTATGGAGTGGGGACTATATGCTGCAAAAGATGGAAACATAGTTACAGTTGCTCTATTCAAGAATGAAGATGATGCAAAGGCAGCAGAACAAGAATCTAAAGACAATTCATACACAACATATCGTTCTGGCAAATTATTGATTGCTGGATCTGAACAAGGTGTAAAGGATGCTCGTGGATAATATGAGTAAAAAAGCAGTAAAAATCATATCAATTATTTTCGTTTTAATAATGTTATTAACATTATTAATTGCTTGTAATGCACAAACATATAAACACAGATTAGAGAATAAAGGATACACCGTTTTTTATGCAGAAATTGATGAGCAAACTGTCAAAGAATTTGGCACACTTGGATCACAATTAAGAGAATATGGTTTATCTATAGATGATGTAAAATGGGCAATGCTTGGAATGGAACCAATAAAGGGTGAAGACGTTGTCACCATCTATCATTTTAAAAATAAAGATACTGCAAATATATTCTATACTAAGTTTAGTGAAGAATTAAAAGATGAGAATGAACACCTCGAAATAGATAAGAAAGATGTGTTCTATGGAACAGAAAAAGGGATAAAAGATGCAAGAACAAGATAAGGTATCTCATATGCCTTGGAATGCTTTTTTATATGCTTCCTTAAAGTTTATATCAAAATGTATTAGAAGACACTTCAGGGCCAAAGAAGAGGTCTCAGAATCCTTTAAAGCACAATTAAAAGAAGGACCAATGATTATTGTTTGTAATCATATGTCCAACTATGATTTTGCATATTATATGGCTCCATTTAAGAGGGAAAAAGTTAACTTTGTAGTGGCCGATATTATGAAGTTATCTTCTAAAAAATTCGCCTACTTATTCAAGCATTATCATGTTATTTTAAAGAAACAATTTTATGCCGATTTTACATGTATTAAGACCATAAAAAGATACCTTGATGATGGTATAAATGTAATCATTTGCCCAGAGGGGAAAGAGACATCAGATGGACAAACTGGAATCATTATGCCATCCATTGCAAGACTACTAAAATGGCTCAAATATCCTGTGGGATATATCAAAATTCATGGACTTGGTTTACTTGCTCCAAAGTGGGGTCATAGCACCAGAAAAGGACCAAGTGAATTGAGCTGTGATATGCTCTTAAAAAAGGAAGAAGTTGAATCATTAGATAATGATTCAATATATAAGATTGTAAGCGAAAAATTAGCCTTTAATGAGCACGAATATCAGATAGAAAATGGCTATATTTACACTGGTGAAAAATACGCCGAAGGACTCGAAAATGTTCTCTATAAATGCCTTGTTTGTGGTGAAGAATTTACCATCACTTCAAAGGAAAATATTATGACCTGTTCACATTGTGGAAGTGTATTCGAATACAGGGGAGATGGCAGCATTGTTGAGAAAAACGACAGAATTGAGAAAACTAGAGTAGATAAGTGGTCAAATTCAGAAAAAATATTCATAAAAACAGAAGTTGAAAATAATAATTTTTTCATGGAAGATGATGTAGATCTTTTAATGCCAAATGAGAAAGAAAACGGATACAATTTTATCTGCCATGGCCACATAAAAATGGATAAAGAAAATCTTGTTTTTGAGGCAAAAGATATACAAAAAGAAAACATTTTATATTTAGTAAAAAATGATTTGAGTGCTTTAGAACCACTAAAAAATAGATTAAATAGGTTAGAGTTCCCTTTAAAGAACTACAATACAATTGCAAATATTCCAGGTTATTCTATTGATATGTGTGATAGCGAGTACGCGTATAGATTCGTTGTTACATCCAGACCATCATCAGCAAAATATGCCTTGGCAATAGAGGCACTTTCGAACTAATTTTTCATATTTAATGAAAAACCCCGTCTATTGACACTAGAAATTGAAATATGTTATAGTTATGCCGTATACGTATAAGTATATACTTTTAATAATTTATAATTTATACGTTATACGCGTGGAGGAAATATGAAAAAGAAACTAGGCATTTTGCTCGTTGTTGTGTTATTCATCCTCGCATCCATAACATTAGTATCATGTACAATGTTTGGTGGCGGATCATCAACAACAGAAAGAAACGAGATTAAAGAGTCTCATGGTTATCCATTTGCTCTTGAAATCACATCACCAGCACCATCTAAGTCAAAAGCTATTGGCATAGATGAATTCGACCTTTCAATGGTTAAAGCAAAAGTTCGTTACGCAAAATCTGTTGTAAACGAAGACGGTGATGATGTTATTGAATATTGGGTAGATGACAGTTCAGAGTTCACACTCGATAACAAGAATGTTGAAATTACGAACGAATGGGTATTATCCGATTTAGATGCACTTGCTCAAGAGAAGAATACTGTTTATGTAAGATATGAATCCAATTTGAAGGATGAATATGGATATAATGCAGAATTATCTGGATCATTTGTTCTTTATTTAAAACAAAGTGAAACAGTATCCTATTCACAAATCAAATTTAATCTTAACGGTGGTATTGCTGGATTCGCTGGCTCAGTAAATTCAGATGGTACAGTTTCCGTAACAGTAAGAACAGGAACAAGATACACATGGTCAGATTTTATCGCAACATATCCAGTAACTCCTCCAACTGGTAAAGCATTATCTGCATGGGGCAATTATTCCTCCGGCTCCAGCATAAGTGTAGATAGCAATATGGAGTTAACAGCAGCATGGACATCCAATTTCTTAAATGTTTCTTTTGATGTCAATAACGCTTCAACTGATTATACCTCCGCACCAGTTAAACCAGCAGATCAAGCAGTACAAATCAAGGATGGATTTGTTGCTCGTCCACAAACAAAGACCATGGAAACGTTCAATGGCTTTGATTTCGTAGGCTGGTATAAAGATAGAGAATGTACTAAGGTTTGGAATTTCACTGCAGACTTAAAAGGCAATGAATACACATCTTCAGATAACTTCACACTTTATGCAAAGTGGGAAGAAAGAAAATTCACAATTAAGTTTAACTTAATGGATGGTTTGTTAGATTCAGAACAATTACAAGAAATTGTAACTGGTGAAGCAACAACAGACTTTATTATTCCAACTGTTGATAGATCTAACTTCGCTGTAGCATCTTATGTAACATATACAAATGATGCAGGCGCAGTTTCCTATATAAATATCACAACAACAGAAAAACCAGCAGCAAAGAGATTAGTATTTAATAATCGTCAATATGCAATGACAACATCATTAGCAGCAGGGGATTATTATTTCGATTATCAAAATGTTAGATATTACTTCTCAACATCTAGTGCATTAGCTAAATCCGATAAGGGATTACAAATTGGTTGTGCTCCAGCAACAATCACATATTCTGATTTAAAGGTTGGAGATAAGTACTTCACAAAGACACAAGATGTTTATACTGGTGGTATGTTACTTGCAACAGGTGTTTCAAATCTTGAAACATCCAAGTCCATTTATAAAGGACTAGCATCATTCTTAGATTCAAGCAACAACAAGATCTACTTCTATGAATTCAAGGGTTGGTACACAACACCAACATTTGATGATGATGCATTATTCACATTCGCAAATGCAAATGGAACTTCTAAAGAAGTTGCATTAGGTGATTATGAAAGAAGCGTTGATGGATTTGTATTACAACTTTATGCAAAGTGGATGGTTGTTGACAATGAATACAGAGATTTATATCTCTCTGACTACTTATACAAGAACTCATTATCATTGAAGTCCGATGGAACAGTTGCTGTTAATGGTGTATCTGATACATCTGCAAACATTATTACTATTCCAAAGACAATCAAGTATGACTTCGATGGAGATGGTGAATTCGATAAAGATACTGGTGTTGAAATCAATTATGTAATTTCAGAAATTGGTTACAAGGCATTCTATGGCAACTCAAAAGTTGTTGAAATCGTATTTGATGATGATTCAGAAATCACGACTATTGGTGATGGAGCATTTGCTTATTGTACATCATTAACACATATCAACATTGATGCTTTAGATAATGTTGCAGACATTGGTTCTGATATCTTAAAGGGAACCGCATGGTTAACAGAATACAGAGAAGACCATGATTATCTCGTATTGAACCATAGATTAGTACAATACACAGGTTCTACACTTGTTAATGAAATTAACATGAACAAATCTGAAGAATTAGCTGCAATTGCTCAAGCAAAGGGTGATATTACAGTTATTTCTACTGGTGCATTTGCTGGATTACAAAAACTTATTAAGATTGAAATCCTTGATTCAATTGAAACAATTGAAAACCTTGCATTCCAAGCAGACTCCAAGTTAATTATCGTTGACTTCACAGATGAAACAAAGATTTCATATGTTGGTGAAAGTGCATTCTATCAAACAGCATGGGTAACAGGTTCTAACTTTGTTAGAGCAACAGTATTCGATGAAAACAAAGACTACTATGTTGCAACAGAAGATGGATTTGTAGATGCTGCAGAAAAGAACTTACAACCAAACAGCCAAGCAGATATTATTAATCCAGATAGAGATTACTTCGAAGAAGCAGACATTGATAACAAAGACATGTGCTTAATCTTAGGTAACATTTACTACAGATACACAGGATCTTCAAATAAGGCTTATACAGAAGCAGTAATTCCAGAATATTCATCTAACGGATTCGTAGTTACAAAGATTGCAGCTAATGCATTCTCAGGATATTCAAACATCAAATCAATTGAGTTTGGCAATGTAAAGAACATTATAAGCATTGGACAAAATGCATTTGCAGATACAACATGGTCAACAATTGGTACAGGTAAAGCAGAGAGTTATGTTGAAACAACAGCAAACAACTCAAAGGGTGATCCTGTAACAAGTGCTACATACATCAGCCAAGATGGTTTCAATGTAATCAATGGTATTTTAGTTGAATACTTTGGACCAGCATCTGCTGCAAGTCCAGCTGTTATTATTCCAAAGAACGTTAAATCTATTGCAAAGGGTGTATTAAGCAAGAACAATGGATCTCAAGTCACAAATATCTTAATTCCAGATGGTGCAATACTTGAAAGCATTGATGATTATGCATTCATTGGTGCAACATCTCTAAAGGGTATAAGCTTTATTGATGATGGTGTTGCAGATACATTACAATTCACAGAAAAAGCATTCTTCACATCAAGCACTGGTGTAGTTGCAAACTCATTCACATTCTATTACACATTACCAACAAGTGGTTATGTTGATTATGATGCATATGAAACACATATTAAAGCACAAGACACTTGGAAGAAATGTGCAGTATATAGTGAATTTAGATTTACACAATTAGTTGTTGAAACAACTGAGATTAACCCTAATGTTGGAATACCAACAAAATATATTATAAATTCAGCTGATCCAAATGCATTTGATATTTATGCTGAATGGGAAAGATTAAGACTTATTGTTAATAATGGAGAACCAACAATTCCAAACGGATTAAAGGTTACAAGAAATGATGGTGTTTCAACACTCCAAGACCTAGTCTTAGAGTCTGCTCACAACTATATTACTATTGTAAATAAGGCAACAAGTGAAGTTAAGGGCAACTACAAGTTCTCAGCATCTGATATACCAGCAACAAATACATATGGTGAATATGCTATTAAGTTTACACTACAAAATATCCCATATGATTCAGAATATAGATTCTTCGTATATCCAGGAATCAGCACAGCTCAATTCTTTGGATTAGAAGACATTTACTATACATCTCAAAAGACATTACCAAGAAGTGGTGATCAATATTATGTAAAGGTAACATTATACAATGGCAAAGTTGATTACTTCAGACTTGATAATACTCCATTTGTAGTTGCTCCAGATGGTGCAGAAGCAAATGTTAAAGATGACAACCATGCAGAAACATGTAGAATTGCAATTTCCAACTACTCATATACAAAGGGTACTGGCAAATCTCTTGCAATCTCAATTACATACAATGGATTGTATATCTACAATGAATATTCACATGCATACAGCACAGTTGAAGCAGAAGTAGTTGCATTCGAACAAGCATCTTCATTCTTATTCGCAGCAAATTCTAATGCTCAATTGAAGTATTCTGATTGTTACTTCAAGTTAATCTACCAAGATGGTTCAAGCAAATTATTATCTATGAGTATGAGTAACAAGTTCTCCGTATACCAAGTATTCATGGAGACATCAAACTCATACGAAGAGATGGATTATCTTGATACAACAGACTTAGGTTTACGTCAAGCTAAGATTAAGTATGAAGGATTAGATGAACCAGTAACAATTCTATACATTGTTTACATTGGAACACTTCCAGAAGTATTCACATATGACTTCAAGGTAGTTGGTGGTGAATATGTTGCAACAATCACAGGTATTTCTAGTGCATTCAACAATACATATGATGCAACATTAGTATTACCAGCATCTGTTGTAAGATCCGAATCAATTGATCCATTAACATATGACAACAAGGAATACAAAGTAGTTGCAATTGGTGATTCAGCATTCAAGGATAGAACAAAGTTAACAGATATCTATATTGCTAACACAATTACATCTATTGGTAACTATGCATTCCAAGGCTGCAACAAGCTTGTTAATGTTTACACATTCGAAATGGGTGAAAACAAGAGTGCAGGATATACACAATACTATCTTGGACCAAATAATACATATAACTGTATTGAAGCTTATGATGAGCAAGCTACATATTATGCACGCGCATACATAACAAATATCAACACAAAGGGTGCTCAAACAATTACAGTTCCATATTACATCGAAGGTAAGTCTGGTGTAGAAACAATTGAAACAAACATCAAGATGGAAGATACAAAGGCTGTATATACAGGCACAACATTCACATATGATGTAAGTTACTCTTACATGTTAACACCAATTATCGGTTACAGTTATGTTGATGTTCTTGATGGTGAAAACAACAAGATTGGTGAAGAGTTCAAGTGTATCTTAAGTGATATTGATGGATTTGATGGTGTAATTTACTTACCAAAGACAGAATATTACAAGACATTAAAGCAATTAGTTGAAGAGAATGCTGGTGAACAAGGATTAGGATATTCAATTTATCTCTATGAAGAGGGTGAGGCAAATATTCCAGCTCCTACAACAAATAAGTTCACATACAAAGGCAACTCAGATACAACAAGTAAGTATCTCAACAACTTAACATTCGATATTGATATGTGTTATAGAACAGGTAATGTTGTATTACTTGAAAATGCACACTTACCAATTCAAGATCATCAAGTATACATCCCAGGTCACTTCAATGGACATTATGAAGGATCTAAGATTGTTGGAACCGAAACAGATACATACGAAGTATACTATGATTACACATTAACATCTGTAATGGATTCATGCTTACACTGGGCATATACACAAGGAATGACAGAAGTTTATGTTCCATACACAATCTTCAATGTATGGTGCGACATTGATGACTTCTTGCTCTATGCTACAGACATGAACTCATACATGGCAGCACATACATCACTCACAGTACAACAATGTATTGATGCTCGTACAGAAGAGAACTATGAAATAGTTGGTTATGTATCCAAGTATCAATATACTGCAGGTGCACTATTAACAAGCAACTTAGTAAGAGATAACGCTACAGGCGCATATGTATCACATGCAAGCACATATGATGATGATACTGCTTATGCAGTAGCAAGACACTTCTCAAGCGCTGTTAAGGAAATCGGTGAGAGTGCATTCGAAGGATGTAGCGAACTCAAGGTTATTGACTTCACATATGCAACATCACTCGAGGAAATTGGAGTTGCAGCATTCAAGGATTGTGCAAAACTTGAAGCAGTTGATTTAAGTGCAACAAAGATTACATCAATTGAAGGTAGTGTATTCTTCGATTGCTTAGCACTCAAGACAGTTGTAATACCAAATACAGTTACAGCAATTTGTGGTGAAGCATTCCATGCGGCAGGTATTGAATCATTCACAGTATCTGGTGGCACAACATCAGCAGACTTAGAAATCGTAAGTTATGCATTCCACTTAGTAAACAGCATTGATACAACAGCATTCGTAACTTACTTAGATTCAATTTACGGCACAGTAAATGTTGGTGTAGAAGCTTTCTCACAAGGTGAATAATTAAAAATATAAGTGCGGGGATTAATTTTCCCGCACTATTTATATACTATGGAAGTATTAGTTGTTTTAGGTAATAGGATGAATGACGATGGTTCTTTTTCAGAGCCAATGTTAAAGCGTCTTGCAAAAACCTTAGAGGTTGAAAAAGACTACGACAAGATAGTTTGTTGTGGTGGTGTTGCAAATGAAGCAGCAGGCACTTCTGAGGCTGGAGCTATGGAAAGATACCTTATAGAAAAGGGTGTGGATAAAGATAAAATAATTAAAGAAGACAAGTCCACAACAACTAAAGAAAACGCCATTTATTCAAAGGAAATTTTAGAGGGATTAGGAGTGAAGCAAATAACACTTCTAAGTTCTAGAAATCACATATATAGGATTTATTTAAATCCTAAGTTATTATTTAGAAAGTTTGCAAAAGTGAAAATAAAAAAGGCAATTACTTGCTAAAATTAGGCATTGTGAGGCGCTCTAGTAAGGGGCGCCTTTGTTTTTGTATAATTTATCTAAAAAGCCTTTAATAGACGTTAAAAAGCCTTACAATAATTTGTGGCAATAATAATGAAGAATTTTTGCAAAATACATGGTTAGAATATCGAAAAATAAAAGTTTTTCATATGCTAGCAAGAAGCGTGCAAGTGTGCGGGCAAATTATAATTTAAATAATTATTTAACAATATAAATAAAATCATTTTACTTTTAATAATTCTAGTGTTATTATAATCACGTACTTTCGGCTCGGAAATAACAATACTCCAAGTTTTTTCTTAGCTGTTAGCGAATCACATGTTCACAGATGGAGGATAAAAAATGAACAAGGAAACAAAAACAGAAATTATCAAAAAATATGCTCGTTCAGAAAACGACACAGGTTCACCAGAAGTTCAAATTGCTTTATTAACAGAAAGAATTAATGAACTCACAGAACATCTAAAAGCTAATCCAAAAGATCATCACAGCCGTAGAGGTTTGTTATTAATGGTCGGTAAGAGAAGAAGCTTATTAGACTATCTTGCTAAGGAAGATATCGAACGCTACAGAGCTATTAGAGATGCATTAAATCTTCGTAGATAAGATTAAAAAGAAGGGGCGCGTTTTTTGTGCCCCTTTATTTTACAAATAAAGTGCGAAAGCACAAGTATAAATGGAGTATGATATAGATACTCAGAAGGAGAAAAATGGAAAAGAAAATTTTTAAAACAACAATTGGCGGCAGAGAAGTTACAGTAGAAACAGGTGCATATTGCGGCCAAGCAAACGGAAGCGTAATCGTACGTTGCCAAGACACAGTGGTTATGGTTAATGCCACAATGAACAAAGAAATTCGTGAAGGACAAGACTTCTTCCCACTTACAGTAGACTATGAAGAAAAGATGTATGCTGTAGGTAAAATTCCAGGCGGATACAAGAAGAGAGAAGGAAAAGCAAGCGACAAAGCTATCTTAACATCTCGTTTAATTGATAGACCTATTCGTCCTTTATTCCCAAAGGGAATGTACAATGATGTTACAGTTATTGCTACAGTATTATCTGTAGATCCAGAAATTTTACCAGAAGTATGGGCAATGGTTGGAAGTTCAATTGCACTTTCAATTTCAGATATCCCATTTGATGGTCCAACAGGTTCAGTAGTTGTTGGTATGATTGATGGCAAATATGTTATCAACCCAACAGTTGAAGAAAGAAAGAACAGCAGATTACAACTTAATTTAGCAGGAACAAAAGATGCAATCTTAATGGTTGAAGCAGGTTCAGACGTTATTTCCGAAGCAGAAATGTTAGAGGCAATCATGTTTGGTCATGAAGAAATCAAGAAGATAGTTGCATTCATTGAACAAATCGCAGCAGAGGTTGGCAAACCAAAGCAAGAAGTTCCAATTGAGCACATCCCAGAAGAAATCGACAATGCAGTTAGAGAATATGCATCCACAAAGATGGATTCAGTTCTTAACAACTTTGACAGAGCTGAAAGAGATGCAGCAGAAGATGCACTTGATGAAGATGTACTTGCACACTTTGCAGATGATTTCAATGATGAACCAAAGAAAATTAAGTACATTTTAGATTCTCTTTACTATGTAAAGAAAGAGAAAGTACGTGCAAAGATTATTAATGATGGTGTAAGACCAGATGGAAGAACATTAGAAGAAATTCGTCCAATTTGGATTGAAACAGGTATCTTACCAAGAGTTCATGGTTCAGGTATCTTCACACGTGGACAAACACAAGCATTAACAACATGTACACTTGGAACATTAACAGAAGCACAAAAGCTCGAAGGTTTAGATGATGAAGCATATAAGAGATATATGCATCAATACAATATGCCAGGTTACACAACTGGTGAAGCAAAGGGATTAAAATCTCCAGGAAGAAGAGAAATTGGACATGGTGCTTTAGCGGAGCGTTCATTAGAGCCAGTTTTACCATCTGAAGAAGACTTCCCATATGCAATTAGAATGGTAAGTGATATCTTATCTTCAAACGGTTCAACATCAATGGCATCTGTATGTGGTTCAACACTTGCATTAATGGATGCAGGTGTTCCAATTAAAGCTCCAGTTGCAGGTGTTGCAATGGGCTTAATCAAAGATGTAGAGCATGGTAAAGTTGCAGTTATGACAGATATTCAAGGCTTAGAAGATTTCTTAGGCGATATGGACTTCAAGGTAGCAGGAACAACAGAAGGTATCACAGCTATCCAAATGGATATCAAGATTAAAGGAATTGACAGAGCAATCCTCGAAAGAGCACTTGAACAAGCCAAGAGAGGCAGACTCTTTATCTTAAATAAGATAACAGAAGCTATTCCAGCACCAAGAGCAGAGCTCAGCAAGTATGCTCCAAAGATTGCTTCATTCAGCATTGATCCAGACAAGATTAAAGATGTTATTGGTTCTGGTGGAAAGACAATCAACAAGATTATTGCAAGCACAGGTGTTAAGATTGACTTAGACGAAGTTGGAACAGTATTCATTTCTTCATCTGATATGGATCAAATCCAAAAAGCAAAGAGCATTATTGAACTTATCTGCAAAGATATTGAAGTTGGTGAGATTTACGAAGGAAAAGTTGTAAAAATCTTAGAAAACGACAAAGGTGAGTTCGGTGCAAATGTTAACATTGCTCCAGGAAAAGATGGAATGATTCACATTTCAAAATTATCCGACAAGAGAGTTGATAAGGTTACTGATGTTGTTAACGTTGGCGATATCGTTCAAGTTAAAGTAATCAAGATAGATGAAAAGCACAGAGTAGACTTCAAACTCAAGAGTATCATTAAGAAAGCATAATCAAAATTAATGCAAATAATAGAGTTGGTATGGCTAAGCTGTACCAACTTTTATTATATATGGATTTTCTCTTTAAAAAATAAAGAGAATGTAGTATAATAATGAACTATGAATAACATTAAGAAAATTGTATTTGATAACGGTCTCACACTAACATACGGATTCAATGATAATTCAATGGGCGTTGGCATAATGTTAACAGCCAAATGCGGATTAATTATTGAGCCAAATGAGATGCAAGGTGCATCCCACTTTATTGAGCATATGTTATTTAAAGGAACCAAGAAAAGAGATGCATTCCAAACAGGATTTGATCTTGATAAAATTGGTGCTTTTTCCAATGCATATACAACAAAAGAGAGAACAGCTTTTTATGCGGTTTCATTAAGGGAACATGCAGAGGAATGTATGGAAATTTTATCCGACATGTACTTTAATGCAACATTCCCAGATGAAGAGTTCGAAAAGGAAAGAAATGTTATTTTAGAAGAGTTAAATGAGTGCATAGATGACCATGGAGATTTTTGTTACACAAACGCCACAAAACTCTATTATGGAGACACAATTTTTGGTGGAGAAATTGTTGGAACAGAGGAGACTTTAAAGTCCATTACAGTAGAGGCTCTAAGACAATTTAAAGACGAACATTACACAGCAAACAACACAATTATTACCATTTATGGTAATATAAGTGAAGAAGATGCTGTTGCACTTGTTGAAAAATATTGTTTAAACAATTTCAAATGTAAGAATAAAGAATTTGAAAGTACAATCTTAAAACCACATTCTGGAGTTGTAAAAGTAAAGAGAGATATTAACCAAAATTATCTTGAAATTATCCTTCCTGGATACGATGCTTTTTCAGAAAAAAGAAGAGCAGCTGCAGTATTCACAAACATACTTGGAGGTGGATATTCTTCAAGATTATTCCAAGAATTAAGAGAAAAGAGAGCACTTTGTTATTCAGTAGATTCATCCAACACTGTATACACAAGTTCTGGCTTTACAAAGATATCCAGTTCATTCAATAATGCAAAGACGGTAGAGATGCTTCAAGGCATTAAAGACGTAACAAAAACATTGCTTGAAAAGGGAATTAAACAGGATGAATTAGATCTTGTAAAAGAGCAAGCAAAGACTGCATTTGTTTTATCTGCAGAAAGCACATTAGGCATGACAAAAACAATTAATTCAGAATTTGCAATCACTGGTAAGTTATTTGATGCTGAAGAAATTGTTAAGGAAATCAATGCTGTAACAAGAGATGATGTAATGGATATTGCAAAGGAAGTTCTTGATTTTAACAAGGCAGCAATTTCGTTCTTAGGCAGTGATACAAGTGTAGATATCGAAAAGATAATGCTTTCATAAAGCTAAAAATTACTCTACAAAAACACATTTTTTATAAGATATTCCAATTAAGTGAGCAATTTGCTCACTTATTTTATATATCTTTTATAATTTTGTATTGAAATCCATCTTGTTATTATGGTAAAATATTTTAATGATATTAAAATAAATTTGAGGCGCCATGGACACACGTAAGACACATTCCAACTCACCTATAAGAATATTCACAGGGATATTTCTAATCATAATAGCTTTATTAACAGCGTTATCTTGTTTTGGAGCTTTTTCTAAAGTAGGTAGCACAATTAAGTTATTCTGGATTGGAACTTTTGGTTTATTTGGATATGGCTTATCCTGTGCTTTAATTATTGTTGGTGCCTGTTTACTTTTCAACATCAAACGTAAACGTAGCAGAAGAAATATTTTTAAGCATATTTGTTTATTCATAATTGCAATTTGGGCACTTCACATTTATACATCATCTCCACAATTTGTTGGCAATGGATATGGTGCATATCTTAAGGAAGTCTATTATTGTGGTTCAACAGCTGGTGGTGTAATCTTAGGTGTACCTTCTTGGTTAATTATGAAGGCAATTACACCAGTTGGTTCCTTAGTACTAGTTGCTCTATTATTTATGCTCACGATATTTTTCGCATATGTTTTCCCATATTTAAGACACAACATCTCATATTCATCTAGTACAAAAGATGCTTCAAAGAAGCATAAGAGTGAAAGAATAGATGCAACAGATTCTCCAACCATTACAACATTTGGTGCATCTAACCAAACTTATGAATTAGATGTTCAAGGTTCAGATTCTCGTTTATATGACAAGAATGCAACAGGCGCAGATGGATATACTCCAATGCAAGCTGGTTCACAAAACATAGTAAACGGATTAATTAACGATTACAACACAGACAATAGAGGCAGTTATGGTGGATATGAAACATCCACAGATATTGCTAAAAATATATTATTCGGCAACGAAGCAGACATGGATATGATAGACCAATACAGAATATCCAAAGATCCATCTCTTGCTATGAACAATGTGTCTGCACCATATGCAGCACAAAGAAAGGCTGAATTCTTAGAAAAATTAGGTTGGTCTGCAGAAAGAGAAAGACAAGAGTTTATGGATAGATACAATAAAGATCCATACCAAGATGATTTCTACAAAGAAAACAATACTCAACCATCTCAACCTACACAACCAGTACAACCAGCTCCAGTTCAACCTCAAACACCAGTTGTTAACAATGAAAGAGGCGAATTGCCATCATTCTTTGAGTTAAAAGCAGAGCAAGAAAAATTGTTCAAAGAAATGAACAAGTCTCAAGATGAGACTTCTACAACAATTAATGATGTAGTTGCTCCAACTCATAAGATGGAACCTCCAAAGATTGAAAGACCTATTGAGACAACAAATTATTCTGGATTACAAGGTGCTGTTAATAGAGCAATTGCTCCAGAGGAGCAACCTCAAGAGCAAAAGACGGAGGATATTGTTTCTGATGCATATTTCACACAACAAACTCCAGCAGAACCAATTGCTCCAGTTCAACCTGTACAACCACAAACTATTTATACACAACCAAAGCCTGTAGAGGCTCCACATAATTACTTTACAAATGATGTTGGTAACCAAGTATTAAGGGATAATGCTCAACAACAAGCAAATCCTCAACCAGTACAACCTACATATCAACAACCTGCTTACCAACCACAACCAGCTCCTCAACCACAGGTTGCTCCAGCTAAGCCATTAGTTCAAGGTGCACAACTTAATTTAGATGAAGCACCTCCACTTATGGAAATTGAGAAGAAGATGAAGGAGCAAGAGAAACTTGAAAAATTAAAGAAGGAATCTCTTAAAAATAAGGAATTTGACGACAGGGTTAAGCAAATTCAAAAGAAAGCACAAGAAAATGCAAATAGCACAGGACCTGTTCAAGTATCCATTGAACAAGTTCAACCTGCTAAGAGAAAACCTTATGTAAAGCCACCATTTACACTTCTTAATCCACCACAACCTGTTAAGGAACAAGATGATGACAGAGCTGAAATTTCAGAGGCGATTGTTGAATGTCTAGGATTCTTCAGTGTTAAAGCAGAGGTTATAGAAGTACAAACAGGTCCTACATTCACACTTTATACATGTACAGTTCAATTGCCAAAAGGAAAGTCTATTACAAGTATTACATCTTATGACAAAGACCTTGCAATGAGACTTGCAAAAGAAAGTGTACGTATTTTGGCACCAATTCCAGGAAAGAATGCAATTGGTATTGAAATACCAAATAAGAATAGATCCATTGTTACATTCAGCGAAGTTGTTGAATCTGAAGAGTTTGCAAAGAAATCTATTTACGGTGTTGGTGTTGGTAAAGACTTGTATGGAAAGATTCACGTATATGATTTCAACAAGTTCCCACACATCCTTATTGCTGGACAAACTGGTGCAGGAAAGAGCTGTTGTATTGGTACATTACTTTGTTCCGTTTTATACAAAGCAGGTCCAGAGGATGTAAGACTCATATTGGTTGACCCAAAGAGAACAGAGTTCACAGCATATAATGGATTACCACATCTTCTTACAGATGAAGTTATTTGTGATGTTGATAAAGCTATTAGAGCACTCAACTGGTCTGTTAACGAGATGATGACAAGAATGGAAATTTTATCCAAGAATGGTTGTAGAGACATAGATGAATACAATGAAAAGGCAGCAAAAGATGGTCTTGCAAAGATGGCAAGAATATTAATTGTTGTTGATGAACTTGCAGACCTTATGGATCTTGGTAAAAAAGCAGTTGAAGATTCTATTAATAGAATCGCAAGATTGTCTCGTGCAGCTGGTATTCACATGGTACTTGCAACACAACGTCCATCTGTAGATGTTATTTCGGGTACAATTAAGAACAACTTACCAACAAGAATGGCATGTAAGGTTACATCTCTTGTTGATAGTAAGACTATTTTGGATTATATGGGAGCAGAATCATTACTAGGTAATGGTGACTTATTATTCAAGAATCCAACAATGGCAACACCAGCTCGTATTCAAGGTGCTTACATTTCAAACGAAGAAGTTTCCAAGATTGTTGCATTTGTTAAAGCTCATAATGAAGCAATCTTTGATGATACCATCAAGAAAGCAATTTGGTCTGAACCAAAATCTGAAGATGATATGGATACAGATGCAGTTGGCAATGGAAAGAAAGATGATGGTGGAATATCTCAAGATGTAAAGGATGCAATTCAAGTTGCTCTTGATAATGATATGGAAATCTCAATCTCTATGCTTCAAAGAAGACTTGGATTTGGATGGCCAAGAGCAGCAAAGGCATTTGATAAGCTTAAAGTAATGGGCATGGTTTCAGCACCAGATGCAAGTAAGAAATGTAGATTAACTATCTCTCAAGAAGAGGCTCAAAAAATGATTTCTGGCGGAGATGGCGGAGATAGCGAAGAATGAAAATAGGCGTCGTATCTTTAGGATGTGATAAGAACCGTGTAGATACAGAAAAAATGCTCGCACGCTTAATAGCTGCGGGCTATTCTATTGGAAGAACAGAAGAAGAATCAGACGTCATAATAATAAATACATGTGCTTTTATAGACAGTGCAAAAAAGGAATCTATTGAAGAAATTTTTAATGCATTATCTTATAAAGATAAAGGAAAGAAAGTCATAGTTACTGGATGTTTATCACAAAGGTATTTAAAAGACCTAGAAAAGGACATACCAGAGGTTGATGCATTCTTAGGTGTTGCTGACTATGACAAGATAGTAAGCGTTGTTGAAAAGATTACAGTCGGTGAGAAGTGTTCTTATGTTTGTGGCAAAGATTCGTATCTAGGAAAAAGAATGCTAACAACTCCATCTCATTATGCATATTTAAAGATTGCAGATGGATGTGACAACTTCTGTTCATACTGTGCCATTCCTTACATTCGTGGAAGATACAGATCTGAGGATATGGACAACTTGATAAAGGAAGCATCTTCGCTTGCTGACGATGGCGTTAAAGAGCTCATATTAGTAGCACAAGACGTTACAAATTATGGTAAAGATTTATCTAAAGATAAAAAGCCACAAATTGTAGAACTTTTAGATAAACTTTGCAAACTAGATTTTGATAGGATTCGTTTGTTATATCTTGAACCAGATGCATTTACAGACGAGTTGATTCAAAAGATAAAGGATGAAAAGAAGATTTGCAAATATGTAGATATTCCTTTTCAACATGCTAGTAACGGCATCCTAAAGAAAATGAACAGGCATTACACAAATGAACAAATGTATGCCTTAGTAAATAAATTGCGCAGCGCAGGAATAACGATTCGTTCAACATTTATACTTGGATTCCCAGGTGAAACGGACAAAGATGTTGAAGAGCTTATTAAATTCTTAAAAGAAACCAAATTAGATTGTGTTGGATTCTTTGGATATTCTCGCGAAGAAGGAACGCCAGCAGCAAAAATGGAGCAATGTTCAGCGCAAGACATAAAAGCACGTCTAAAGGCTGTTAAGGCTGTACAAAACGCAATAATTAAAGAAAATAGCAAAGCTATGGTTGGAAAAGTTATTCCAGTTATGGCAGATGGCATAGACTACGAGACACAATCATTTATAGGCAGGAGCGAGAATCAAGCACCTGATATAGATGGCATAGTATATTTTGCATCTGATGAAGTTGTTGAAGAAGGCAACATTTATAATGTTGAAATCACTTCATTTAAAGGTGCAGATTTATTCGGGAGAGTTGTAAAATGAAATTAACATTAGCGACCAAAGTTACAATTGCAAGAATATTATTAATTATTCCTGCTGTTGTTTTATATGTTTTGGCGTTTTATATTGAAAAAGCCTTTTTAGGCTTACTAATTGCTAGCTGTGCTGTATATGGTACTTTGCTTGCATCTGATTTTATAGATGGAGCAATTGCTAGAAAAACACATACTGTATCAAACCTTGGTAAATTTTTAGATCCACTTGCTGATAAAGTCGTTATTTTAATAATGCTATTTTTAATGCTTTGGAGCTTATCTTTCACAAAATATTTTCCAAATGGATATATCCTATATCCACATGATGGATTAGTATTTGCACTTTTATCTGGTTTGATCTTTACAAGAGAAATAGTTATTTCTGTATTTAGAGGGATAGCTGTTAAAAGAAATATTGTTCTTGCCGCAGACATTTGGGGCAAATTAAAGACCATATTCTTAGATGTTGGTGTTGCTGTTTTAATACTTGCACCAGTTAAATTTGGTCCAATTTACTTCTGTGCATGGGCTGGAACAATTATTTTCTACATTGGTGCAATATTAACAATTGTATCTGGAGCAAACTATTTAATTAAGAACAGACACGTTTTAGCAGACGAACAAAGTGAAAATAGCGAAGAAAAATAATGGAAAGAGCTTTACTTAGAATTTGTGGTTTAACAGAAAAGCAAGTGCTTGAAAAAATACAAGCAATTCCAGGCCGTGAAGGCTTAGATATTGCTGTGGTTGAAGATTGTCTAGATTGCAAGATAATGATGAAATCAACCACAATGAAGCCTATAGAGTTTGCTACAGTTCGTGCTCACATATTTGCTGAGTTTGAAGATTTCGCTTATTCAACTGAAGAAATATCTCTTCCAGTGCTTGCAGCAGAGCTTTTAAGACTAAATAACAGAATGTTATCTGTTGCAGAAAGTTTAACTGGTGGCGAAATTTGTTCTAAGTTATGTACAGTTCCAGGAATTAGTGAGAATCTTTATGAAGGAATAGTTTGTTATAACAGATTCTCAAAAATTAGAAGATTAGGTGTATCTTCAATAACTATTGCAGAAAAAGGTGCTGTATCTCGTGAGACCGCTTATGAGATGGTTAGAGGTTTGTTGAAGAATGGCATACCAAATGCCATAGGATTAGCCACAACAGGTTTAGCAGGTCCTAGTGCAGATGAAGGAAAACCAGTTGGATTAGTTTATATTGGTGTTGGTGCTGGAGACTTTATCACAGTATTTGAAAGAGTACTTGAAGGAGACAGAAATACAATAAGGAATGGTGTAACCAATTTAGCACTATTCTATCTAATAAGATATCTAAAAGGAAATATATTAAGATTATAAAATTCTTAATTTATGTGCATATATGTGTACACACATTTTAGAATATCAATGATATAATATAAGTAGGAAAAAATAATTGAATATATAGGAGAAACAAAAATGGCAACATCAGAAGAAAAGAAAAAGAATCTAGAATTAGCCTTAACACAAATTGAAAAGCAATTTGGTAAAGGTGCTATCATGAAGTTGAATCAAAATGATATTCAACCTATTGATGTAATTCCAACAGGATGTTTACCACTCGATATGGCGTTAGGTGTTGGTGGCGTTCCAAGAGGAAGAATTATTGAAATATATGGACCAGAATCCAGCGGTAAGACAACACTAGCATTATCTTGTATTGCTGAAGCACAAAAACAAGGTGGAGTTGCTGCATTTATTGATGCAGAGCACGCTTTAGATCCAGTATATGCACAACAACTTGGCATAAATATCGAAGATTTATATATTTCACAACCAGATAGTGGCGAGCAAGCACTTGATATTGTTGAAAAACTTGTTAGATCCGGTGCTATTGATATTATCGTAGTTGACTCAGTTGCAGCTTTAACACCTCAAGCAGAAATTGATGGTGAAATGTCTGATGCATTAGTCGGAACTCAAGCAAGATTAATGAGTAAAGCAATGAGAGTAATTACTGGTATTATTTCTAAGGCAAACTGCTGTGTAATCTTTATTAACCAATTAAGAGATAAAGTTGGCGTAGTTTACGGCAATCCAGAAACAACTACTGGTGGTAAAGCATTAAAATTCTATGCAACAGTTAGAATGGAAATTAGAAAAGCAGAAGCAATTAAAGATGGTAGCGAAGTTGTAGGTAACAAAGTTAAAGTCAAAATTGTTAAAAATAAAGTTGCTCCTCCATTTAGAACTGCATCATTTGATGTAATTTATGGACAAGGAATTTCAAAAGTTGGTGCTTTAGTTGATATGGCTGTACTTTCTGGTGTTCTTGTTAAGAGCGGAAGTTGGTTCAGTTATAACGATGAAAAAGTTGCTCAAGGAAGAGAAAGAACTATTGAATGGTTAAAGAATAATCCTGAGCTTATGGTCGAAGTTGAAAAGAAAGTTAGAGAAAATATTCGTCCAGGACAATTTGCTTCTGAAGACTAAAATTTGATTAAAAATTTATAAATTGGCCCGTTTTTTCGGGCCATTTATTTTTATATTGATTTTTTATTATTCATATATAAATTATAACGTTTATTTGACTTTTCATATAAAAATTGACACTTTTTGTTATATTAAAGCGATTTTCATAATATTTATTTAATTATTAAAAATAATTGACAGATTCGTTTTTTAACACTAGAATAAATTGCGATTCAGTCGCAAATTGAGGTTTAATATGCAACAATACAACACTAAACAAAGACAAATTTTACTTCAGTACTTATCAGATCATTCTGATGAAAACATTTCTGCATTAGATATCATCGCACATTTTGCTGGCGAAGATATTTCTAAGAGCGCTATTTATAGAAATCTTTCATCTCTTGAAAAAGATGGAAAAATTAGACGTGTAAATATAGTTGGAGAAAAAGTTGCATATTATCAATTCATTGATACAAAACATTGTAAAGGCAAAATACATGTTTCTTGTATAAAGTGTGGTAAAACAACACATATTGATGGAGATACAGCCTCATATTTAGCTAGTAGATTAAAAGTTGAAGATGGTTTTGCACTTAATAATGATGAAACTGTTTTATATGGTGTTTGCAAGGATTGTCAAAAATAGTCATGAAAAAGAGGGTATCAATCATCTTAATATTTTGTTTGTTTTTATGCTGTCTATCATTGATAGCATGTGATTCTTTAGAATCGGATAAGACTTCAATTGTTTGCACCATTATTCCAGAATATGACTGGGTATTAAATGTATTAGGTGATGAGAAGGATAATTTTAATATTACCTGTCTTTGTTCAAACGGTGTAGATGTTCATAGTTATCAAGCATCCATTAATGACACAATTAAGATTTCCACATGTGATATGTTTATTTATGCTGGTGGTGAATCACAAGAATGGGTTGATGATGTTTTAGCTAATGCTAAAAAACAAGACAAAATTGTTATTAAAGAGTTAGATGTGATTGGTGATAGAGCATTAATTGAAGAAGAAATTAATGGTGAAGAACATGAAGATCACGAGCACGAAGAAGAGTTAGATGAACATGTTTGGTTATCATTAATTAATGCAAAATTAGTTGTTAGTGAAATTGCTAAACAATTAGGTGTTTTAGATCCAGCAAATAAAGATAAATATTTAGCTAATGCGAATGCATATAATTCACAACTTTCATCTTTAGATGAAAATTATAAAGAAACAATATCAAGTAGCATTAAAAAATTATTGTTATTTGGAGATAGATTCCCATTCAGATATATGGTTGAGGATTACTCATTATCATACTATGCAGCATTCAGTGGATGTTCTACTGAAGTCAATGCATCTGTTGGGATGATTATAGATTTAGCAAAAAAGGTAGATGAAAACAATTTATCTACAGTATTAAAGCTTGAAGATTCAGATGGAAGAATAGCACAAAAGATTATGGAAAGTTCAAGTGCAACACAAGTTCTCACATTAGATTCTATGCAAGCAATAACAATGAAAAAATATAACAATGGGCACACATATTTATATGCTATGACACAAAATTTAGATGTCTTAAAACTAGCTCTAAAATAAAGGAGAAACAATGGCTTTAATAACATGCAAAAACCTCGATTTAGGATATGATAACAACATAATTGTTAAAGATTTATCTTTTGAGGTACATTACGGAGACTATCTTGCAATCGTGGGTGAGAATGGTTCTGGTAAAACAACGTTAATGAAAACGTTACTAGGACTAATGAAACCAATATCAGGCAAAATCTATACTGGAGAAGGTTTAAAAAGAACAGAAATAGGATATCTTCCTCAACACGCAGATATTCAACCAGATTTTCCAGCTTCTGTTATGGAAGTTGTATTATCTGGATGTTTATCCAAAGCAGGGTTGAAACCTTTTTATTCTAGAGCAGATAAAGCCATTGCTCTTAAGAATATTGAAAGAATGGGGCTAGCAGGATTAGAGAAAAAGTCATTTAGAGAATTAAGCGGTGGACAACAACAAAGAGTCTTACTTGCAAGAGCATTGTGTGCTACAAGAAAAGTTTTACTTTTAGATGAACCAATTTCAGGATTGGATTCAAAGGGTTCAAAGAGTATGTATGACATAATCGAAGAACTCAATAAAGATCAAACAACAATTATTATGATTTCCCATGATGTTCATGATCTTTTGAAATATGCAACGCATATTTTACACATAGGCGAAGAAAACCTATATTGCACAAAAGAGGAATACATGGAATATTTACACAACCATCATGAAGATGAAACGGAGGAGAACAATGGCTGAATTTTTCAATAAACTTTCATTATATTTTCAATATCCGTTTGTAACATATGCACTTATTGTTGCAATTGCTGTTGCACTTTGTGCATCAATTCTTGGTGTAACTTTAGTCTTGAAAAGACTATCTTACATCGGAGATGGTTTATCTCACGTAGCATTTGGTGCTATGGCTATAGCTGCAGTTGCCGGATTAACCAATGATATGGTTATTGTTTTACCAGTAACAATTATTTGTGCAATATTCCTTCTTTTAAGAGGAAGAAATACAAAGATTAATGGAGATGCATCCATTGCTATGTTATCTGTTGGTGCACTTGCAATTGGTTATCTTCTTATGAATGTTTTACCACCATCTTCTAATGTTGCTGCAGATGTTTGTTCAACATTATTTGGATCAACTGCTATCTTAACATTAACTATGACAGAGGTGTGGGTAAGTATTGGATTATCTTTGGTTGTTTTAGTTGTGTTTATTATATTTTATAATAAAATTTTCGCAGTAACATTTGATCAAAACTTTGCAACAGCCACAGGAACAAAGGCTGGTGTATACAATTTAATTATTGCAATTGTTATAGCTGTAGTTATTGTTCTTGCTATGAAGTTAGTTGGTTCGTTGCTTATTTCTGCATTAGTTGTGTTCCCAGCTTTATCTGCAATGCGCGTATTTAAAAACTTCAAGTCTGTTACAATTTGTTCAGCATGTATTTCAGTTGTTTGTGCAGTAATTGGATTACTTGCATCCATTGTTGCAGATACACCAGTTGGTTCAACTATTGTTGCAGTAGATATTGCAATGTTTATAGTTTTCTACGTAGTAGGTATGATTCTTGGAAGAGTAAAGAAGGCTTAATTTCATTATTAACAATATCCTAATGTTTTGGTATAATAGTAATGTTAGACTAACATTAGGATTTTTTTATGGAAAAGAAAGTAGTTCAAATTAAAGACATTAATAAAGAAGCAAAAGATGACTTTAGAGGCTTTGTTGAAGCTTGTGAAAAAACATATCACAATAGAGTTGAAGGAATAGCAGATTATATAGCTGATCACTATGATGATATAGATATTGTTTTGTTGTCAGGTCCATCATCTAGTGGTAAAACCACTACCAGTCATATTTTAATTGAAAAATTAGAAGAAAAGGGCATTCGTTCTTTAACTGTCTCAACAGATGATTTCTTTATTGATAGAGATAAAGTCCCATACAAGAAAAACGGGGTAAGAGATTATGAGGCACTGGAGTCTACCAATATTAAATTGCTCAAGTCTTGTGTAAGAGAACTATTAACCAAGAGAGAAACATTCTTCCCAAGATATGATTTCTTAACGGGAGAAAGCATTAGAATGGGTAAGAAAGTATATCTAAGGGAAAAGGAAATCATTATTATTGAAGGAATCCATGCATTAAACCCAGTTATTACTGAAGATCCTATTTTCCAAAAGTCCTTAAAACTATATGTTTGCGTATTTACAAACTTTGCATATCAAGGAAGAATATACCTTACAGCTAGAGAACTACGTTTAACACGTAGAATACTTAGAGATTGTATGACAAGAGGTTCAACTCCAGACTATTCTATCTCTATGTGGAAAAATGTTTTGGATGGTGAAAACAAATATATTAAACCAAACATTGGAAATGCAGATTTTGTTATAGATACAACACATGCATATGAGCCTTTAATTTATAAGGATTTAATTCTTCCAAAACTTTATGCATGTGAAAATCCAGTACCAGGAAATCTTATTTCAGATTATGAAATGTTTGAAAGTGAAGATGCACATGTAATTCCAAAGGATTCATTATTAAATGAATTTGTTATTTTTGAAGAATGAAATACCTTTTATTCGCATGTCCAAACTGTAAAAAGCCATTAGAAAGAAGGGATGGTTCTTTAGTTTGTGGAAACAAACATTGCTTTGATATAGCGAAAGAGGGTTACATAAATTTAGTTAGAGCAAACTACAATTCCAATGCTGGAGACAATGATGAAATGTTGAAAGCAAGGGACTTATTTTTAGGTGGCGGACACTATGACAATTTAGCCAAAAAACTTGCAGATATTATACTAAAGTATAATAAATGTAGTGAAATACTAGATGCTGGATGTGGTACAGGATACTACATTTCAAAGATAAAAGAAGATATAAGAAGCGATAATATTTATGGTGTGGATATTGCTAAAAAGGCGGTGAAGATTGCATCCAAGAAAAACATGGATTGTTCGTTTGCTGTTGCCTCAGTTTTTGAAATGCCATTTCAAGATAAAACCTTTTCAACAATACTAAATGTATTTTCTCCTTTTGCTTTTGAAGAGTATGCAAGAGTGCTAAAAGATGACGGCATTTTGTTATCTGTTTATCCAGGAGCAAATCATTTAATTGAACTTAAAAAGGCAATTTATAAAGAGGATACTATTTTAAACGATAAAAATGTTTCATCCGAGTTATTCAAGTGTAAAGAGAGGATAAATGTTAATGGTGTAATGACATTAAATAATGAAGAAATCTTAGCACTTATAAAGATGACTCCATATTTTTATACCACTCCAAAAGAAAAATTGGATAGCCTCAACTCAATTAAAGAATTAGCTATCCAATATGATTTTATTATTGATGTTTTAATCAAAGATTAATTGTGACGTCTGAAGAATCCAATAGTATCGTTTACAGGAACAACGTATGCAAATGTTTCCGGATATTTCTTTAAGATATTTTCCATATCAACGATTTGTTTTTTGTTGATAACACAAGTTAAGATTTCTTTTTCCAAATGTGAATACATTCCTGTACCTTTTGATAAAGTTGCAGTGTGGTGAAGTTTTTCAATAATTTCTCTTGAAATCTCTTCTGGATGTGTTGTAACAATTTCAAACTTAATTGCTTTTCTTGAACCAATAACAATTCTATCTGCAATTTCTTGTACAACGAAGCAGTGTGCAATGCAGAGAAGAACTGCTGACATATCGTGGTATACAAAGAATGATACAATTGCGATTAAAACGTTCAAACCAAATATGAACCATGTTAGGGAGATATCTGGACGTGTCTTTTGAACAAGTGATGCGATAAAGTCTACACCACCTGTGGATGCGTTAGCTTTAAGAACAATACCATACACAAAACCAACAATAACACCAGAGGCTAAACCTGCAAGTAATGTTTCACCTGCATCTGTAGCTACGTAATGATACATATTTGGGATTTTGTCGAAGACAAAAAGGAAGATTGAGAATGATATTACGAATACTGAAGAACGTATTGCAAATTGCTTGCTGATAATAAAGAAAGTAATTATTGCAAGAGGAACGTTTACAATAATTGTAAACCATGCAACCTTAAAGTCCCATACCTTTTGGATCATGGTAGCAATACCACTTACTCCAGATGGTGCAAAGTTATTTGGGAAGACAAACATAATATATGTGATAGCCATTAAAGCACCAAGTCCGATTACAAAGGTATATTGAAGTAGTGAAGATACTACTTGTTGCTTTGTAGGTTTTGTGAAATGAAATTTCTTCTTTTCTTCCATATAAATAACTCCGTTTCGGCTATTTGTCTTGCTATTTTATATCTAAAATATGGGATTGTCTATTGTTAGAATACAAATATTTCAAAAATAATTAATATTTTTTCAAAAAATATTTTATTTTTAGGTCGTTTACCTTTATAATGATTTTAATTAAGGGCAAATTTATATGATGCAAATTAAGAATCCAGTAACTAAATCCATATTAATGAAATGGTTTGAAGCATTCAATGCTGTAATTCCAATTACAGCAATTTCTATTATTTTAAGCCTTTCATTAAAAGCCATGACAACAATGAATTTAGTAACTATGTTAGTAGGTGCTGTATTCCTCATTACTGGTATGGTTTTGTATAATTTCGGAACAGACATCGCTATTCAACCTGCTGGATCCTATATTGGTGGTAAAGTTTCATCATATGGAAAACTTTGGCTTGTTATTTTAGTTTGTTTCATCGTTGGAATTATTGTTACTGTAGCAGAACCAGATTTGAGTGTTCTTGCTGGACAGATTGCAACAATACCTAAATTTGTACTTATTGTAGTAGTTGGATTAGGTGTTGGCATTTTCATGATTATTGCTGTCCTTAGAATTGCTTTCAAGATACCACTTCATATCTTACTTATCGTAAGTTATGGTCTTGTTTTTGCTATGGCTATTATTGTTCACTTTGTAGTAGGGGAGCAATTCATTCCATTAGCATTTGATAGTGGCGGTGTTACAACTGGTCCTATGACAGTTCCATTCTTATTGATGTTGTGTGTTGGTGTATCTGCCGTTGCTGGCGGTGATAAATCTGATGAATCATCATTCGGTATGGTTGGTATTTGTTCCATTGGACCAATTCTTGCAGTATTAATCCTTGGATTAATATATCGTTCAAATGTTGATACAACTCCAACTGTTATTCCAGTAGTTAACAACTTTAAAGATGTTATAATGTTATATTTAACATCACTTCCAACATACCTTAAGGATGTTGCAATCGCTTTAGCTCCAATTTTAGTATTCTTCATTATTTTTGATTTAGTTGCACTAAAGCTTCCTATGAAGCCATTTGTAAGAATCTTGATCGGATTTGCATCATCATACATTGGATTAACATTATTCTTAACAGGCGCAAATATAGGTTACGTACAAGCAGGTGCATCTATTGGTGGAGCATTAGCAGGAGTAAATAAGTGGATTATTGCTCCAATTGGAGCAGTAATAGGTGCATGTATTGTTCTTGCAGAGCCAGCTGTTCACGTTCTTAATAAACAGGTTGAATCTATTACTGGTGGTATCATTAAATCCAAAGTTATGCTTGTTGTATTATCATCAGCTATTGCATTCGCTATTGCTCTAGCAATGATAAGAGTAATAACGGGTATTTCAATTTGGTGGTTCATAGTTCCAGGTTATGCTATTGCATTAGGACTTTCATTTTTTGTACCAAAGATGTTCACAGCTATTGCTTTTGATAGCGGTGGAGTAGCATCTGGTCCTATGACAGCAACATTCTTATTACCATTTGCAATTGGATCTAGTGTTGCAATTGGTGGCAATGTTATTACTGATGCATTTGGAACAGTTGCAATGGTTGCAATGACCCCTTTAATAGCACTTCAAGTACTAGGTTTAATCTATAAGATTAAATCCGAAAAGAAATACGCAGTTGCTTCTGCAGAATTCCAAGCTATGCTTGCAACTGAAGGTAATATCATAGAATTAATGTAGTAAGGAGAAAATATGGCCTCAGCTCTTAAAACCTTATTCATAATCATAGAAAGAAGCAAAGCTGAAAAGCTTACAGATGCCTTAGCAACCGCTGGTGTTAATTATCAACACGAAGTGTTTGCACTCGGTACAGCAAGAACAGGCTTCCAAGAAATTATAGGTATTGGTGAAACAGAAAAAACATTAGTTGTTGGAACAATAAAAGCCGAACAAGTAGAAGTTGTTAGACATTTATTAGACCAAGACTTTGGATTCAATAAGCCAGGTGCTGGTATTGCTTTTACAATACCAATTTCAGCAGTTGGTGGTGAGGCAAGTATGTATATACTAGCAGGTGGTTCTATACAACCAAAAACATCTACAAGGAGAAAAAAGAAATGAGTGATTTTGAATTAATCGTAACAATAGTAAATAGAGGATTTACATCCACAGTTATGGATGCAGCAAGATCTGTTGGCGCAAAAGGCGGTACTATTATTAACGCAAAGGGAAGTGGCTCTCATGAATCCGAAAAGATGTTTGGTTTAACAGTTACTCCTGAAAAAGAAATGGTATACATAATTGCTCGTAAAGAGCAAAGAAGCGATATTATGAAGGCTATTATTGCAAAAGCCGGATTAAATTCACTAGGAATGGGCATTTGCTTCTCAATGCCAATTGATGATGTTATGGGTGTTGCTTTAGGTATTAACAACCCAGACGAAGAAAAAGAAGATAAGAAAGACGAAGAATAATGAATACTGTCCGAATTGCCAGGGTTGGTTTGCATTTGTTTGAAGAGCCATGTATATCTGGCGATTCTGGTTCGGGCACCATATTTTTTTCTGGCTGTACACTAAAGTGTAAGTTTTGCCAAAATTACAATATTTCACATTTAAATGAAGGGATAGACATTACTCTAGAACAACTAGAGAAATGTATGTATTATCTACAAGATAAAGGTGCAAACAACATCAATCTTGTAACCCCAGGTTTATATGTTTACCAAATAAAAGAAGTGTTAGAGAAGGCAAAGCCTAATCTAAAAATACCTATTGTTTGGAATTCATCCGGATACGAATCCGCAAAGAGTATAGAAATGATGGAAGGGCTTGTGGATATCTTTCTTCCTGATTTTAAATATAGTGATGATAATCTTGCCATAGAATATTCTGGAGCAAAGGATTATGAAAGAATAGCATACAATGCTATATCTAAAATGAGAGAGTTATGTCCAAAGGACATATTTGATAAAAAAGGACTAATGAAGAAGGGTGTAATTGTAAGACATTTAGTTCTTCCAACGTATGTTGATAACAGCCTTGGAGTTTTAGATGATATTGCAAAAATAGACAAGTCCTTATATGTTTCTTTAATGAGCCAATATTTCCCAACAAAGAATGTTTTGGATGATAAAATTTTATCTCAAAGAGTTAGTAGTTCAGACTATGAAAGAATAGTGGATTACTTCTTCTCACTCGGTCTTAAAAATGGTTTTTCACAAGATCCAGAATCGGCAATTGAAGACTATGTTCCAGACTTTAATTTAGAAAAATTACAAAAAATCCTCAAAAAATTGTAAAAATTTTACAAAATTTTTCCTAAACATTAATAAAGCATCTTGAAGTGTAAACACCATATATGGTATTATTTTATAAATAAATAATACAATTACTAGGAGTTTTATTTTATGGAATACAAGAATGTTACAATCTTTGATCACCCACTTATCCGTCACAAAGTAGCTATCTTAAGAAACGAAAAGACAAGCATGAAAGAGTTCAGAGAACTCGTTGAAGAAATTACCACATTAATGGTTTTTGAAGCTTTCAAAGATGTTCCAACCAAGAAAGTTATGGTTAAAACACCACTTGAGGAAACAGAACAAACAATGGTAGCAGATAATGCTGTAACTATCGTTCCAATTTTAAGAGCTGGTTTAGGCATGGTAAATGGTGTTCATACATTGTTCCCAACAGCAAGAGTTGGACACATTGGTATGTATAGAGATGAAGAAACATTAGAACCACACGAATATTATTGCAAACTTCCAGATGGAATTGAAAAGAGTGTAGTTCTTTTATTAGACCCAATGCTTGCAACAGGTGGATCTGCAGTAGATGCAATTAACCTTTTAAAGAAACGTGGCATCAAGGAAATCCGTTTAATGAACATTATCGGTGCACCAGAAGGAATTAAAGCAGTTGCAGAGGCACACCCAGATGTAAAAGTTTATGTATCAACAGTAGACCGTGAATTAAATCAAAACGGTTATATTCTTCCAGGATTAGGAGATGCTGGAGACAGATTATTCGGAACCAAATAATATATGTCAGATTACTTATCAATTAACGAAACTCAAAAGCAGGCAATGCTTAAAAAAATAGGTGTAGAGAAGGTAGATGATTTCTACCAAGATATCCCACCTAGAATGAGAGCAAAACCGTTACAGATTCCAGAGGCTAAATCGATAAAAGAGACAATTGAATATATGAAAAGTGTCTCTGATTTTAACTACCAATATAAAACAATTTTGGTAGGTGCTGGATGCTATAATCACTTCATTCCACAAGTTGTAAAAAAGATGGCTGGACGTGATATTCCACACACAGCAAAAATCTCATCTACGCAAGAAGGAAGTGATGGTTTAGCTCAAATACTATACGAATATGAGAAGATGTTATCTTCTCTAACTGGTATAGATGTTACAACTTCTCCACAAGACAGTGGTGCAGTTGCAGCCGCAAAGGCATGCTTAATGTGTGCTGAAAAAGGCCAAAAAGTTTTAACTTTTGACAACATAAATCCAGACCTTTTAGATGTCCTAAAAACATACCTATCTTTAAGAGGAATCAAGCTCATTATTTACAATACAAAAGATGGAAGAGCAAGTGTTTCTGCTTTGAAGAAAATTAAAGATATTGCTTGTGTTGTTTTACAAACACCTAACTTCTATGGACTCATTGAAAATGGTAAATCTATAGCACAGCTTGTACATGCATATGGAGCCAAATTAATTGTTTACACAAATCCAATTTCACTAGGACTTTTACAAGCGCCAGGTGATTATGATGCAGACATAGCTGTAGGCGATTTACAACCTTTAGGATTAGGAATGAATTATGGTGGTGCTACACTTGGTTTCCTTTGTGCAAAACGCAAGATGGCAAGCAAATTACCAGGAGTAGTTGTTGATAGGAAGAAAGATAAATTCACATTTAAGAAAAATGGTGAAAAAGCAGATGAGATAGAGTTATCTTCAAAAGAGATATTAAGTGCTTTAACATCTGTTGCATACCTTAATTCAGTTGGCACAAAAGGATTAAAAGATATAGGAATTGTTAATACATCCAATGCTCATTATTTAGCAACTGGATTAGAATATGTTGGATGTGGTCTTAAATACCCAACCGAATTCTTCAACGAATTCGTGACAGTAATTCCAGGCAGAGCAAAGAGAGTTCAACAAGCATTACACAATGAAGGTGTTCTTGGTGGATGGGTTCTCAATGATGATGAGATTCTATGGTGCTGCACGGAAGAGGTTTCTAAAGACGAAATTGACAATGTAGTGAATACAGTAGGAGGTGTTTTATGATAAAAGATCTATCTGAGTTATCAAAAAATCCAACTCCTCAATATGTTATCAACACCTCTCTTTTAAGAGGGAAGTATTCTCTACCAACTATAGGTGAAGAAAATATAACTAATTATTTCAATGGATTATCCAAAGCAACCAATGACATTGATAGTTGTGCAATTAAGTATAATTCAAAGATAAACAAAGAGATTTTATCTCTTAATGGATATAAAGGCATTCATCCACTACAACGTAGTGATAGA
This sequence comes from Christensenellales bacterium, assembly GCA_045130665.1. Classification (GTDB taxonomy): domain Bacteria; phylum Bacillota; class Clostridia; order Christensenellales; family CAG-917; genus RGIG8124. The sequence goes on from JBGUQC010000001.1 coordinate 34,822, forward strand.
ATCCAAGGATCACTAGCAGTTATTTCAACACTTAGTATGTATTTGCTTGAAATTTTAGGAATGGCAGATATTACTTTACAACCAGCATCAAGTGCAGAGGCTGAATACACAGCATTAATGCTTATTAAGCAATACTATGCACTTAGAAATGATAAAAAGAGAAAGAAGATAATTGTTGCAAGCACCATTTCTAAAGAGACAAGAGATGCAATTGAAGTATTAGGATTTGAAGTAGTTGAAATAGAAGATGATTTTAACGAAAGCATCAGTGTTAAAAAACTAAAGAAGATGTTGCATACAGATGTTGCAGCTCTTATGTTACAAAGTCCTAATGCATTGGGATATTTTGCAAAGGATATTAGAGAAGTTCAAAGACTAGTTCATGGTGTTGGCGCATTAATGTATTTAGATGGTGCTTCCATTGGAAGCATTATGGGCGTTGTAAGACCAGGAGATATGGGATTTGACGTAGTACATTTCGATCTTGCCAAAGCATTTGGAATAGCAAATGTTGATGGCATGGGATGTAGTCCTGTTGCTTGCATGGCAATGCTTCAAGATTATTTACCAAATCCAAGAGTAGTTTGGAACGAAAGACTTGGAGATTATAGATACAAGTATGTTGATAAAAGCATTGGCAAAGTTTCTCCATTCTATGGAAATATAGCTGTAATGGAGAAGGCACTTGCATACATTATCAGCCTTGGTAGTGAAGGCATAAAAGAAGCAAGTGAAATTGCAATTATTAATGCAAACTACTTAAGAGTCTTGTTAAATGCTAGCTACAAAATTATTGCAGATAGAATAAGTACTAATGCATTCACAATTTCTAAAGAATCCACAGTAGATTTAGATGCTGTGACAAAGGCTTTAATTAGTGCAAAAGTTTGTTATCCAGTAAAATCCGAATATGGTATTACAATAACAATTACAGATGCACAAAACAAAGATTCTTTAGATAAGATAGCAAGAGTGTTGAACACAATAGAATCGACAGCAATTTAGCTGTAAGCTAAATAAGAAAAGAAATAAATTTAAAGGAGATACAACTATGGCAGATTATTTTATTTCTGAAAACAAAATTGTTAACTTAGTTTTGGCAATCATTCCATTTACAGCATGGATTTTAGGTTTTGTTACCAGATTCAAAGAGGGTGCATGGATTGCAGGTATTATCCGCGTTATCCCATTCTGTGGATTAATCATCTGGATCTTAGACTTAGTATTCATGATTAAAGGTGGCGAAATCTTCAGATTAGAAGTATTAAACGCTAAGAAAGACTAATGATTATAATCATTAATGGAAAACAATATGACAATAAAGCGCAGGCTATTACTGAGCTTGCGTTTTGTCATTATCCAGTAACTGTTTCTATAAATGGAACAGAAAAAAAATTTGCCTCATTTGACGAGGCAAAATCTTTTATTCAAAACGCTTAACACTATTTTCTCGTCCATCTGGATATTTGTCTAATATTTCAAACAAACGAGTAATCAAAGAAATCATTTCTTCGGAATCATCATCGTTAACAATTTTTAACATTTTAATAAGTTCAGTGCAAGCTTCATCTCTAAAGTCTGCTAGAATATCGACACCCATTTCTGTGATGTCTATTTTTATAGTTCTTTTGTTGTTTGGAAGTGGGGTACGAATAACGTATTTTTGTTCTTCTAAACTGTTAACAACTGATGTTAGTAATTGATTGCTAATTCCAGCTACATCTGCAAGTTCTGTCATGGTTAATGGACCTTTATGAGCAAGTGTAAGTAAAACGTCAGATTGTCTAACGGTTACTTCATTAATATGTGCAGTTGAAAGCGGTATAAAAAATTTGTCTCTAAGTTTTGGAACGATATCAAATAGCATGTATGCCAGATTTTTTGTCTCATCTTTTGCCATGTTTGTCTCCATTTATTAGAATATATATTAGAATAATATATTTTGTAAAATTTTTCAAGGTTTAAGGAAAAAAACGACAGTTATGTCTATGCACTATACACATATTAAATTTTGTGGTAAAATTGAAAGACAATTTTAATCAGACATTTAGGAAAATGAGAAAAGATAAAACAAAAGTTGTAGATGAAGATAGTGCATATCTAAAAAGTGAATTAGCATTATCTAGTGGCAAACACGTATTAAGAAAGTTGGCTACATGTGTAGGTGAGTACAAGATGGTATCTATACTCACGCCTATTCTCGTTTTTCTTGAGGTTATTTGTGAAGTTTTAATTCCTTTGTTCATGGCACAAATGATAAATGCGGGAACAGCTGCACAAAATGGTGCCACAACCTTTGATTTAAATCTTGATTTTGGGGCATGGTCTGTACATCTTGCAACATTTGATAGTGCACTTCATTTAAGTTTAGTTGCTGGTGCATTAATGGTTGGATTTGCAGTTATTTCAATGTTCTTTGGTGCAATGGGAGGAAGATTATCTGCTGTTGCATGTACAGGTTTTGCAAAGAATGTAAGACAAAAGGAATATTACAAGATTCAACAATTCTCATTCTTGAACTTAGATCATTTCTCAATTCCTAGTCTTGTTACTAGATTGACTACAGATATAACCAACTTACAAATGGCATATCAAACAATTATAAGATTGTTTGCAAGAGCTCCAATGATGCTTTTATTTGCTTTAGCTATGGCTATTTCAATTTCTCCATCATTATCTCTAGTATTTGCTGTCGCAATACCAGTCTTCATTATTGGTGTTATTGTTGGTGTTATTATTATCTTCCCAAAATTCTCTAGAATGCTTAGAAAGTATGACAAGATGAATGAAGATACAGAGGAAAACATCAGAGCAATTAGAACAGTTAAAGCTTTTGTAAGAGAAGGACATGAAACAAAGAAGTTCAAAGAAATCTCATCTCAAGTTCAAAAACTTCAATATAGTGCAGAGAAGATATTAGTTGCTGCTATGCCAGTTTTATCATTCATAGTTTATGGATGTATGCTTGGTATCGTTTGGTTTGGTGGTAATTATGTAATGGCTGGAAATATGACACTTGGTGATTTCTCAGCATTCTTAAGTTATCTGATGAACATCCTTATGTCCGCAACAATGCTTGGCATTGGTTTGTTCATGATAGTTATTGCAAGAGCATCTGCTGGTCGTGTAGTTGAAGTCTTTGATGAAGAGATAGATATTGTAGATAAAGAAGATGCTCTAGATGTTGAAGTTAAAGATGGTTCTGTTAAATTTGAGAATGTTTCATTCTCATATAGCAAGAATCCAGAAAAACTCAATCTTGAACATATTAATTTGGATATCAAATCCGGACAAACAGTTGGTATCTTAGGTGGTACAGGATCATCCAAGACCACATTAGTTCAATTAATCCCAAGATTATATGATGTCTATGAAGGTTCAGTTAAGATTGGCGGCGTAGATGTAAGAGACTACAAACTTTCTAGAATTAGAGATTCCGTTGCTATGGTTCTTCAAAATAACACACTATTTAGTGGCACAATTGAGGAGAACTTAAAGTGGGGTAATGAAAACGCTACGAGAGAAGAAATAGACAAAGCCACAAAAGCTGCTCAAGCATATGACTTCATTATGGGCTTTGAAAAAAGATATGAAACTGAACTCGGACAGGGTGGCGTAAATGTATCTGGTGGACAAAAGCAAAGATTATGTATTGCAAGAGCACTTCTAAAAGAACCTAAAATCATGATTTTAGATGACTCAACATCTGCAGTAGATACAGCAACAGATGCAAAAATCAGAGCAGGATTTAAACAAGAGTTTAAAGACACCACAGTGTTTATAATTGCACAACGTATTTCATCTATTCAAGATGCAGATGTAATACTTGTCATGGACAATGGTAAGTTAATAGCACAAGGCAACCACAAAGAACTCATTAAGAGTTGTGAAATATACAAAGATATTTGTGAAGAGCAAAACAAGGGAGTAAGCAATGGCTAAGCCTCAAGGTAAACCAATGATAAATATGAAAGAAGGATTCAGCGTATTCAAGCGCATCTTATCCTATTTCAAGCCATACAAGGCAAGATTATTACTTGTCTTATTTGGTATTATTGCATCTGTTGGTGGTGGTGTTGCTGGAACCATGTTGTTATCTGTAATTGTTGATAACTATTTTGCTCCAGTTGTTATGGGCGGTGAAATAACATCACCTATACCATTTTATGGTATGGTACTGATTATGTTTGGTGTTTATGCCTTTGCAGTTATATTTCAATATATCTATCACAGAGAAATCGTTTTCATTGTTACGAGAATCCAAAGAGATATAAGAGATCAAATGTTTGAAAAGATGCAAAGAATTCCAGTGGACTACTTTGCAAAGCGCACTCATGGTGAAATAATGAGTACATTTACAAACGATGCAGATACACTACGTGAATTACTTGCAAGTAGTTTACCAACACTTATATCTCAAGCTCTTACAATCATTGGTATATTTGCAATGATGTTGTATCTCAACTTAATCTTAACAGCATTCATTGTTGTTATGATTGTCATAATGATGCTTATTGTTAAGGCAATTGGTGGAAGAAGTGCAAAGAACTTCATGTTACAACAACAAAGAATTGGTTTTGTTAATGGTTATGTTGAAGAATATATGTCCGGTATGAAGGTTGTTAAAGTCTTCGAACATGAAAAAGAATCTGAAGCTGGATTTGATAAAGTAAACGAGAGTTATCAAGAGGCATCTAGAAAAGCAAACACATTTGCAAACATCTTAATGCCTATCATGGGTAACCTAAGTTATATAAGCTATGCCTTTGTTGCTATTATAGGGACTATAATAACTGTTACAGGATTTGGTGCACCAGCTCTTCCATTGATGACCTGGGGTAAATTAGTAAGTTTCTTACAATATTCCAAGCAGTTCAATATGCCAGTATCTCAAATAGCTCAACAAACAAATGCTATCTTAATGGGTCTTGCTGGTGGAAAGAGAATGTTCGACTTATTAGATCAAGAAGTTGAAGAGGATGAAGGCTACGTCATGCTAGTTAACGCTAAAGAAGACGAAAACGGCAAGTTAATAGAAACTGAAGAGAGAACAGGAACATGGGCTTGGAAGCATTATCATAAGGCCACAGACACAACAACATACCAAAAGTGGCAAGGTGAAGTTGAACTTGAGAATGTTTCATTTGCTTATGAAGGAGATAACTATGTTCTAAAGAACATTACCTTAACAGCATATCCAGGACAAAAAGTTGCTCTTGTTGGATCTACAGGTGCAGGAAAGACAACCATTACAAATCTTATCAACAGATTCTATGATATACAAGAGGGTAAGATTAGATATGATGGTATCAATATTCGCAAGATTAAGAAAGATGATTTAAGAAAGAGTATGGCAATGGTTCTTCAAGATACTCACTTATTCACAGGAACAGTTGCAGATAATATTAGATTCGGTAAATTAGATGCAACAGATGAAGAAGTGGAGAATGCAGCAAAACTTGCATATGCAGATTATTTCATTTCACATTTACCAGAGGGATACAATACAGTCTTAACAGGGGATGGTGCAAACTTATCTCAAGGCCAAAGACAATTATTATCAATTGCACGTGCTGCAATTGCCAACCCTCCTGTATTGATTCTAGACGAAGCAACATCTTCAATTGATACACATACCGAAAAGATTATTGAAAAGGGCATGGACAAGCTTATGGAGGGCAGAACGGTATTTGTAATTGCTCACAGATTGTCCACAGTTAGAAATGCTAACTACATAGTAGTTCTTGAGCATGGAGAGATTATTGAAAGAGGTACTCATGAAGAGCTTATGGCACTGAAGGGTAAGTATTATGCTCTATGCACTGGAACTGCTGAATTAGATTAATAAAAAAGCCTACCAATTAACGGTAGGCTCTTTTTTATAATAATAAGGTTTGATATTTATTCGTTTTCTGTTTCGAAATACTTTCTTAAGAATGTACGAGTCTTATCACTCTTTGGGTTAGTGAATATTTGTTTTGGTGTACCCATTTCTTCGATGACGCCATCCGCCATAAAGATAATCTTATCAGATACATCTTTTGCAAACTCCATTTCGTGCGTAACAATAACCATTGTTGTATCCTTAGATTTTAATCCACGGATAACTTTTAATACTTCGCCAGTTAGTTCTGGATCTAGAGCTGATGTAGGCTCATCAAAGCAGAGAATATCTGGATTTAGAGCTAATGCTCTAGCTATAGCAACTCTTTGTTGTTGTCCGCCACTGAGTTCACCAGGATATGCTGTCTTTTTATTTTCTAATCCAACTCTTTTTAAAAGTGAAATTGCATTTCTATTAATACCAGCAATAATGTTATATTTGGCAGTTAATTTTGCAATTTTATTTTTATCGTTGAGTAGGGTAGCCATTCCAAGTTCATATTCATACTTGGCATCATCTAAAGCCTGTTGTCTATCATACTTATAATATGGTGTATCATAGATACATTTTGCTTTATATTTTGCAAGTTCGTACTTATCCTTGAGAATTTGTACTTCGACCTTTTTATCATTGGATAGTGCATCTTTTCCTTTAGGAATAGTTGCATCAATTTGTTTATATTCTTCTTCCAACTGTTCTTTAGCGAGAAGCATTGGCCCAATTGTAATATTCTTGACAACGTTGTAGTGTGGGAAAAGATTGAATTGTTGGAATACGAGTCCAAAGTGCAATCTCTTATTTCTTATACTCTTTGCTGTTTCTTTGGTTTTAATTGATCCATCATAGATAGTATTTCCATCTACGGAAATAGAACCACTATTTGGGGATTCAAGAAAAGTCATGCATCTTAAAAGAGTAGTTTTTCCGCCACCAGAAGATCCAATTATGGAAAGAACCTCACCTTTATTAAGAGTGAAGCTAACACCTTTTAGAACTTGGATATTATAGTTCTTAGTTAAATCTTTAATTTCCAAATATGCCATAATTACACCTTATAATAACTGAAACGTTTTTCGAGTCTGTTGAATATGATTGTGAGAACACCAACGAACAAGAGATAGAATACACCAGTGTAGAAGAGAGGCCAAATAAGAGCATATACAGACATAATTGTATAAGCGGCCGATGTGATTTCAACAACTGCGATAACTCTTGCAAGAGATGTGTCTTTTACCAATGTTATGATTTCGTTGGACATTGGTGCTAAGATATGTCTCAAAACCTGTGGAAGAATAATTTTTCTAAAGGCTTGTGTCTTAGTCATACCCAGCATATAAGCAGCTTCATATTGTCCTTTTGGAATACTTTGTATTCCCCCACGATAAATAACTGCGAAATAACATGCATAGTTAATAACGAATGCAACAAGTGCAGCTATAAATCTTGAAGAGAATAGCGTATTAAAGGTTTCGGAAGCGGTATTCAATGTTGGCCATTGTACACCAAATACCAAACCTGGAATGAAGAAGATAACAAATAATTGAAGCATTAAAGGAGTTCCTCTAATGACCCAAATAAAGATATCTACTATCCATTTAATTGGTTTCACTTTAGTCATAGAAAGTAACCCTAGTACTAGTCCTAAAGGAAGGGCAAGTATTAGGGTAAATAGGAACAACAAACATGTTGACCCAAAACCTTCTAATAACTTAAGTGTAACCGCTGAAAAACTCATTATTTATCTTCGACTGGTACTACCAAATCTGATAAACCATATTTTGCTGCGAGTGTTGCAATGGTTCCATCTTCATATAATTCGAGTAATGCAGCACTGACTTTAGAAGTCATAGCACTTCCTTTCTTGAATCCAACACCATAATATTCTCTTTCAAATATTGCAGCATCAGTAATTTTTAAAGAAGCAAAACTACCTTGACCACAGTTTTGATTTGCGAGAGTGAAGTCAACTACAGCAAATGCTGCTGTATTGGATGCAACTTCTGTTATTGCAGACATTTGTGATGCAACTCCAGTGTAAGATGTTGTTAATGTTTTTGCACAATCTTCTCCATAAGAACCTGATTCTGCAACACCTGCTTTACCAGCAAAAGATGCTTTGTTTACATATTGAGCATCATCTGCTGTTCTAATAACAGCAACTTGTTTGTTTCCTAAATATGCTTTTGAGAAATCACATTCGTTTTTTCTTACTTCTGAAATTGAGAATCCATTCCAAATGCAATCAATGCTACCGCTATTTAATTCAACAAATTTAGCATCCCATGAGATTTCTTGGAATTTTAAATTCATATTTAGTTTGTCTGCAACGGCTTTTGCAAGTTCTACATCAAAGCCAACAAGTTCACCAGCATCATTGTAGTAACACATTGGATCGTAATATGTTACACCTAATGTTAGTGTACCGTTTTTCTTATTATTACATGCTGCTAATGAACCAACCGCAGCAACTAATAATACTAGTGCTAATACAATACATAAAACTTTTGCTACTTTTTTCATAAATAAGTCTCCTGATTTATATTTGTTTTAATTTAATACTTTAGTTAATTAAAGTGCTAAATAATATTTTACTAATTTTTTTTTATTTTGTAAATTAAAAATATATAATAAAATAAAATAGATAATTAATGCACGCGAGGAATAAAAAAATGTTTAGAGAAATGAGAAGATTTAAACAAAGTTTAAGTGAAGAAAAAATAAAAGAAATCCTAAACACTGAAAAGAGAGCAACACTATCTGTAAACGGGGATGATGGTTATCCTTATTGTATTCCAGTTAATTTTTATTTTGATGAAAACAGCAATAAAATTTATATCCATTGTGCAAAAGAAGGACATAAATTAGATGCTATAAATAGAGATAATAAAGTTTGTTTTACAACACATAATCAAGGAGTTCAACAAGAAGGAGATTGGTCTTTCTTCGTAGATAGTGTGGTTGTATTTGGTAGAGCAAAAATTTTAACAGAAGAGAAGGATATTATTGGTCCAATTAAGAAGTTGGGAATGAAATATTATCCAACCGAACAAGAAGTAGATTTTGAAATTGCAAAGGATATGTTTAGAGTCAGAATGATTGAAATAACAATAGAACATATGACAGGAAAACATGTACATGAAAGATAATACCTATTAATTTGGTAAGTTTTTATTGACATCTAAAAAATATAGGTATAAAATTACATCGAGCCTAATTTAAGGCCAATAAAAATAACTCTGGGCATGGTGAAATTCCAGATCGTGGGTAATGCTTCATTGAAAGACGAGTCCGACAGCCCCAACAGCTGATTTTGGTGAGATTCCATAACCGCCGGTATAGTCCGAATGGGAGAGAAAAATGAATAGAAATTATATTTTGAGATATACTTTATATCTCGCAGTTTTCACAGCATTAGTATTTGTAGCGACAATTGCAATCGCAATTCCTATGCCAACAGGCGTTGGTGCTTATCTCAATTTTGGTGATATTGTTATCTTTATTGCATCTGCACTTTTAGGACCATGGGGTGGATTAGTAGCAGGTGGAATTGGTTCAATGCTTGCAGACATTGTTTATGCACCTATTTTTGCTCCTTTAACATTGATAGTGAAGGGTATAGAAGGACTCATAACAGGTCTTGTTGTTTATTTACTTAGAAAGGCATTCAAGCAAGAAAAAGTACAAGATTATGTATCCTATGTTATTGCCTTTACAATTGGTGCAATTTTAATGGTTAGTTTATATTGTGTTGGTACTGGATTAATGCTTGGAATTATCAATTCTGGAGAGTATTTAGCAGGCTTTTCAATAGCACTTTTAAATGTGCCAAATGATCTCATTCAAGGTAGTGTTTCTATTGTTGGTGGATATGCTCTAACTATTGGTCTTAGAAAGATAAAATATGTAAAGAATATTTCCTTAGAAATAGAGAATCATTTTTTCAAGAAAAAAGATACTCAAGAAATCGTTGAAGAAAGCAATAATAGTGGTATTGAAAATGAGTAGTGTTTTCTAATATAATGATAGATACAAAACATGGTAAGGAGCAAGTTATGAAGGCATTAGTTTTATATTATTCAAAAGATGGTGGCAATACTGAATTAATCGCAAAGAAAGTTGCAGATGGTATTGGCGCAGATATAGAAAGAGTAGAGACAGTTTTAGATTATGACAGTGCAACAATAGATGCACAAGCACAAAAAGAAATTGATGAAAAAACTCTAGTCCCAATTAAACAATTAACAAAGAACATTCAAGATTATGATGTAATTGTTATTGGTACACCAACATGGTGGTATTCTATGGCACCAGCTATTAGAACATTATTAAGTTCAACAGATTTCTTTGCAAAAATTGTTGTTTTATTCCAAACACATGCAGGTTCTCCAGGACATGCAATTGGTGATATGAGAGCATTATGTAAGAACGCAGTTCTTTCAGATGAAAATATCATAGCATTTGACCAAGATAATAATCTTTTAACACCAGAAAAAGATTTGGATGAATGGATTGCAACAATTAAGGGAATGCTTTGGTAAAATTTAAAAAATAATAGATATGGCACTGCTCATTTGGGCGGTGCCTTTTCTTTATCACTTTAATTGAGTAAACTATTTTTTTAGAAATTATTGACATTTATTATATAATTTTTATAAACTTTTTAAATAAGGAAATCCTTACGCCAGTGGGGAACCGCTGGTTTTTATTTTTAGAGAGGTTTTTATGGGCGAACTTAAAGGAACAGAAATTAGAATCGGAAAACTCGTTCTTTCTCGTAGAAAAATTGTTAACCTTGTCATTATCTGTTTAGCATTATTGCTAGTCATCTTAACAGCAAGTTTAATCAATAACGGTGGAAGCGTTGTTTGTCCAGATTGTTTTGGCAACGATCCAGAATGTGAGACCTGTGGTGGAACAGGACACATTGAAGTAGATAATAGGTATTTTGGTACATTTGTAGCTCTCGTACCACCAATTATCGCTATCGTTTTAGCATTAGTCACAAAAGAAGTTTATTCATCATTATTTGTTGGTATCGTTTGTGGTGCATTATTCTTAGGTGAATTCCATCCTATCAAAGCACTAGACACAATGATCAACGATGGATTCTTTGCTTCTATTGCAGATAGCTGGAATGCAGGTATCCTAATCTTCTTAGTAATCTTAGGTATCATGGTAGCACTTGTTAATAAAGCAGGTGGCGCTAAAGCATTTGGTATATGGGCAAAGAAACATATTAAGACCAAGTTTGGTGCACAAATTGCAACATTCATTCTAGGTATCTTAATCTTCATCGATGACTACTTCAACTGTTTAACAGTTGGTTCAGTTATGAGACCAGTAATTGATGGAAAGAAAGTAAGTAGAGAAAAGTTTGCATACCTTATTGACGCTACAGCAGCACCTATCTGTATGATTGCTCCTATTTCAAGTTGGGCAGCAGCAGTTTCATCTACAGCTTCTCAAGTTGGTGAAAATGGTATTTCATTATTCTTAAAAGCAATTCCATACAACTATTACTCACTCTTAACAATCGTCATGATTCTCGCAATGTTAATATTCAGAGTTGAATATGGCCCAATGAAGAAATTCGAAAAGGCAGCAGAGATGATGGATGATATCAAAGAAGAAGAACAAGATGCAGTTAAACCAGCAGACGACAAGATCAAGAGATCTAAACCATTAGTTATTGACCTTATCATTCCAGTAGTTGTATTAATCATCTCCTGTGTATTCGGTATGATTTATTCTGGTGGAATCTTTGAAAAGGGTGGAGACAACTATGGTAACTTAATTGCAGCATTTGGTGATGCAGATGCTTCATTCGGTCTAACCTGGGGTTCACTTATTTCATTAATCTTCACAATTATATACTTCATCTGCAGACGCAGATTAACATTCAAAGAGACAATGGAATCTGTTCCAAAAGGCTTTATCGCAATGGTTCCAGCTATCTTAATTCTTGTATTCGCATGGACTCTAAACTCCATGACAAGTGGATTAGGTGCAGCAGGATACGTTGGTGCAGGTATGAACGGAGCAGCAGCAGGATTGAAGATGATGTTGCCAGCAATCATATTCTTAGTAGCACTTGGATTAGCATTTGCAACAGGTACATCATGGGGAACATTTGGTATTTTAATACCAATTGTTGTCGCTGTATTCGGTTCAGGTAATGAATTGTTAATCATTGGTATCTCTGCATGTTTGGCAGGTGCTGTTTGTGGAGACCACTGTTCACCAATTTCAGATACAACAATTATGGCATCCGCTGGTGCAGATTGTAACCACGTAAATCACGTTAATACACAGCTCCCATATGCATTAACAGTTGCAGGCGTATCATTCGTTTCATTCATCCTTGCTGGTGTAATTAGACTTTGGTATGTATGCTTAATCATTGGTGTAGTATTAATGGTTGGCACAGTTATCGGTATCAAGTATCTTGATAAATATTTAGAAAAGAAGAAGACTGCAAAGGTTGCAACAATTGATTCAACTATTGCTATGGAAGCAATGAATACTGAAGATGCTCTTGGCGAAGTTTTAAACACAGAAGAAGCTCCAGCTGAAGAAGCAGCAGATGTTGAAGTTGAAGAAAAGAAAGACGAGGAATAATAGTTTCTAACGCATAATTAAGGTCCCAGGATGCAAATCTTGGGATCTTTTTTTAAAAAATTAAACATTTTTAAAAAATCGTACATTGATTATGCACGTGAAAAGTTTTATTATTATTATAGATTTTAAAAATGATTTAAGGGGGATTAATCATGGGAGAATATAGCAAATTTATATCAGAGAAACGTAGATCCGTACCAACACCAAAAGATTTAGTAGATGAAAATGGTAAGGTTGTATTTGGAACTTTTGACAAAGAGTTCGAAACAATGGAACTACTAAGATGTAAGAAACCTACAAGAGCACCACAATTCTTAAACAAATTCAAACTCACACTTTGGGAAGCAACTGAAGTACACCTCAAAAATGGTGTATTACTTGCTGTTGTTTGTGATATGGGTATCTTCGGAAAGCAACTCAATATGTTCTATGATAAGAGAACAAAAACAGTTTATTGCTGGGATACACAACAAAAGTCTAAGTTAACAACAATTGCTCCAAACCTTATTAATGGTGCAGTAGCAGAGGTATCAACAGACGTTGGTTTTGTTAAATATGTTAACAACTTCGAAAAAGGTGAAGCACATTTATCCGGTAAACACACAGGTAAATGCTTAATCAATCCACCAGATGACAAAGTAAAATGCACATCAGTTAAAGAACACTGGGGCGAAGCTGAAATTGAATATGATTTCAAATTAAAGAGAGTTAGTTTACCAAGTAACGTATCTATTCCATTCCCATATTCTGATAACAGAACCTTATACAGCCAAAAAGACTTATTCAAGGCAGAAGGTAAGTTAATCATCAATGGTGAAGAAATGATTTCAGATGAAGACACAGCTGCAATTATTGACGACCATAGAGGTTACTATCCAAGAAAAGCTCACTATGACTGGGTTTCAACAATGGGTACAATCAATATCAATGGTGAAAAGAAGATGTTTGGTTTCAACTTAACACATAACCAATCCACAAACGAAGAAGACTACAATGAAAACTTAATCTTCTTAGAGGGAAGAACATCATTATTACCACCAGTAAAATTCGAAAGATCTATTGAATCTAAGGATTTCGTAAATTACTCAGAATGGACAGTAAAAGATGCACATGACATGGTAAATCTTAAGTTCAAAGTATATGGAGTAAACCCAATGATTATGCATGCAGGTATTGTCAATATTGACTACTATGTAGCATGGGGCGAACTCGAAGGATACTTGAGAGATGAAGATGGCACCAAGTATGTACTCGATGGCATGATGGGTATTGGTGAAGATAAGACATTACTCTTATAATTAAGTAATTATAAACGATAAAAGCCCCGGCAACAGTCGGGGTTTTTCTTTTATTATTGACAAATGATTTTAAATACTATATTGTTAAATAGGATAAATATATCCTAGAAATGAGGTAAATATGGTCATATCAACAAACAATTTAATGTCTATTACAGATGCAAATAAAAACTTTTCAAATGTTGTTAAAGTAGTCGAACAAAATGGGTATGTTATTATTTTAAAAAATAATAAGCCAAAATATGTTGTTAGCAAATTTGATGAAGACAAAGCACCTATGAGTGAAGATGATATGATTGATTTAATTGCTAGAAGAATAATGAATGAGCACAGGCATGCTTTTGAAGAATTATCTAAATAAGTTTTATTCTCAAGTCTGAGCCAGTGAAGTTATAAATTAGCGAGAACACCTTACTTGTGAGTCTACTGAATATTCTTTCTTGGTATCTCATCATGATTCCATTGCCATCAAGGTTTGTGGTAATCAATGTAGGCTTGTTAGCCTCCTGTCTTTGAGTTAGTACTAAGTAAAGATATTCAAGCGTTACATTGCGTGTAATTGGCTCTGTGCCTAAATCATCTATTACTAATAGATCAGCACTTAAATAGTCTTCTATTGCTGCATCTTTGAGCGCAATAGGAGATGTATGTACTTTAATCATATCTGCATTAAATCTGTATGCAGAAACATACTTTACTGAGTGCTCGTTAATAATAAATTCACCAGCTGTAGCTTGAGATAAATGAGTTTTACCGGTGCCAGTCTTTCCTACAAATAGGAAAGTGTTCTTTTTGATGTTAGGATACTTTGTTGCAAGGACTTGCATTTGATGATAATACTTCATCAATAATTCTCTTGCTTTTTCATCCTTGATAAAATCTAAAGATGTATCAGAAATAGTGCAGAAGTATTCACCTAAACCGCTTTCTTGAACAAGTTGATTTATAAAATCTTCCTTGATACAAGAACATACCTTTCCATTAACCTTTCCTGTATCTTTGCATTTATCACAAAGATATTCTAAAGGTGTTACATCTTTTATGGAATAACCATACTTTTTTAAGATGTTAAGATATGCTTTTTCCTTTTCCTTTACAAGTTTATCCTGAGAACCATCAAAATTAACAAAACTGGCTCTAGTAAACTCTTGTTGTGCAAGAGATATTTCTTTATTAGAAAAAACTTTAGATAAATTATTATCTAATTCTTTGCGTTTTTGCTCTAACAAAATCTTTTTGTTTTGCAAAGCAGCATTAAAGGCTCTTTCCTTAATTGTCATGAAATATCTCCTATATATCAGCATCAGAAATATCGCTATTTCCGAAGATGCCTTTCAATTCTTCAGATGTGTACTCGCGTTGCATAATTGGGGTAGCTGTAGTGTTTGCTTGTGTATTTCCAATCTTCTTTGCATCATCAAGGGTTTGGACATTCATATTTTTCCATTTAGAAAGAAGTTGGTTGATATAAGACATAGCATACATCTTTCCACAAGATAACTCTGCAGCATATACGATAACGTCATCTGTATAACCCCAATTTTTGGTCCAGTTGGTATAGTACTCTCTGTCTGCTGATGTAACATTTCTTGCACTACCAGCTGATTCTAGAATCTTTTTGATTCTATTTCCAATTTCAACAAAGCTAGAAACGTATTCGTTAATTGCCTCAATAGAAACAATTCCCGCGGAATAGAGATGAGCAATAATAGAATTCATACCTTCTAAATTTTTCACGCCACTAGTGAAGCAATATTTTGCAATTGTCTCTAGTGCGTCCTCGGCGTACCCCTTATCTGTCCAAGGAACAATATAAGTCTCAATCTCAGGGTCAAGAACCTCATAGTAAACACCTAATTTGTTATTAACTTTAACAGCGATGTTTCTAAGTAATTCTTTGTGTGCATTGTAATCTTGCATTTGCTCTTTGGTGAATATGGATAATCTGTAGAACTCATTGAGCTTGTTATCCAAATTCTTGAATGTCTTGGACTTGGAAGATTTTGCAGCATAAATAATGGCACTATCTTCAAATCCTAGATTCTTTGTCCAATTGGTGAGCATTTGTTTTTCTTCAAGATCTGCACCAGACTTTCTGTTTAATGCTTTTAATACCTCTCTCATCAATTCGCTTTGTGTTTCAAAAGCTTGTAGCTTTTGTTCCACATCGTCTATGTTCTTAACACCTTCGCTACTCCAGTTTCTAGCTATTGTTAAAATGTACGGATATCTTACGGTGTCTCCTTTAAGATCTATACAATATTGTACGACCATAAGAAGAGCATCCTGGCTCATACCGGAACTTTCTAAGAAACCAAAATACTCGTTATACTCATTTGGCGTTAACATACGAGCAGGGAACAGAGTTTGTAGGTGCTTAGAGAAGTCCGTGTACTTGTCAGATCTAAATTTCTTAGGAAGCTGATTTTGGTTCTTTAAACATAAATATTCAACTTCGAGTGGATCTTTGGATATTATGCGTACTAAACCATTGTCCTCAAAGAATTGGTAGGCTGTTAGAATAGTATTTGGAGAAACACTTAATGTTTTTGCCATTTCTTCAAGGGAGTTGTCTTTTGTTTGGTTCATGCATAGGTATTGACCATATAAGTAGACCTTAATTTCAGCTGCATCTAAGTTAGGCAATAGTTCGAGAATAAACATATTGTCTACTAGTGTGTAGTTGTTCATTAAGAAGTCACTTGAGAACTTTGCAAAAGACATGATTCAGCTCCTAAAAAATTATGTAAAACTAAAATAGCATATTTGAAATTGATATGCTTGATTTTGAAAAAATTTTTTTGAAAAAACTATATATTGTGGTTTGAAAAAATAGTTCAACTATTGACTATCTATACGTAGTATAGTTGTGCACAATTTGTTCACATTTTATCCACCGAGTTGTCCACATTTTAGTGTTTATCATAGTTATATTACTAGATTATATACGTGCATATGTGGTATGATATTTTAACTTAAAAAGACATTTGGAGGAGTTTATGGCAAACTTTGAAAATATGGATTATCTAAATAGCTTCCTAACAACTGGCGCATTAGTATGTACAAAAGATAATGTCATGACAGCAAGTTGGGGATTTGTTGGTGTTATGTTTAGAAAGAAATGTGTTGTTCTTCCTATCCGTACATCTAGATATACAAAAGGATTATTAGATGAAACTGGTATATTCACATTATCTATTCCAGCTCAAGGCACAATGAAAGAAGCTCTAGCTATTTGTGGTTCAAAGAGTGGAAGAGATATAGATAAATGGGAAGCTGCAAAAATTGAAAGACAAAAAGCAAAAGCAGTAGATACAAACGTTGTAAAAGGTTGTGCACATTATATTGAGTGCAAGATTATAACATGTGTTCCAATGACAGATACAAAGGGCATTGAAGAATTCTATGCAACAGGAGATATGCACAATTTATATATTGCTGAAATCGTTGAGGAATATTAATGAAAGTTTGGATTAAGGTAATGGATAAAGATAAGATAAGAAATGATGTGCTTTTGGAATTCCCGGACACAAAATATTTCACATTGCCTGAATTCAAAAAACTTTTTCAAGACGTTAGTTATAAATTAGATATTTCAACACCAGTAATTTTAAAAACCCACTATGATCATTTCATGAAGTTTAACAGAGTTAAGTTTCTACCAAGAGACTTTATAGAACCGGTAGATTTTACTCATGTTGTTGCAGAAGTGGGATTTGAAAGAAGAAAAATAGAAGATTATACATTTTAGAGGATAGATATGGAACAAGCTCAAACATATACATACATGCTAGCATCTGACCTACTTAGTGAACCAGTGCATTGTATTAATAAGCGTTATCCTTTCATTCTTGCTGGAGTAAACGGCAAAGATTCAGATGAGATAGTTAAGATACTTTCAGACTTCTATGGTGCAGAAACACCTATCTCAGTAATGACAGGAGATGGAAAGGCATATCAAATTGTTCTTGGTATGGTTTATTTAGAAGGTGAAAACAACACCATTTGTTTTGCTCCACAAACCAAGTTAATAGATAGAGCTCGCTTTGATTTTTCAGATTTAGAAGAAATCTTAATAAGATTAAGAGGTGAGGGCGGCTGTGAATGGGACAGAGCGCAAACACATGAATCCATAAGAATTAACCTTATAGAAGAAGCATATGAGCTTGTAGAGGCCATAGATTTGGCAAATAAGGCAATGTTGCTAGAAGAAACAGGAGATGTTTTACTTCAAGCAGTATTCCATACACAAATTGCAAAAGAAGAGGGAATGTTCACATATGCAGACATGCTTTCAGCAGTTTGTAGAAAACTAATAGACAGACACACACATATATTTGGAACAAATCATGCAGAAAATGCTGAGCAAGCATTGAATTTCTGGAATGAGGCAAAGAAGAAGGAAAAGAAGTACTTATCCTCAGCAGATGCAATGAGTAGAGTTCCAAAGAATTTACCAGCACTTTTATATGCAGAGAAGATTCAAAAGATTGCAAAGAAGGTTAACTTTGATTTCCCAGATGCAAAAGAGTGCTATAAAAAGGTGTTAGAAGAATTAGACGAATTCAATAATGCATATTCAGATGCAAATAGAGTAGAAGAGGCTGGAGATGTATTATTCACAGTGGTAAACCTTTTAAGGTTTTACCATATTGATCCAGAAATGGCACTTGCTGATGCAAACAAGAAATTCTTTATGAGATTTGATAAAGTTGAGCAAATTGTGACAGCACGTGGCAAGAAAATGGAAGAGTGCACTATTGAAGAACTTGATGAAATTTGGAACTCAGACGAGGTAAGAAGTGATAAGTGAGTATATTAAGCCATTAAAGATTGGCAATGTACAACTAAAAAATAATATTATCGCTGCACCTATTGCAGGATTTTCAGATTTTGCTTATAGAAAAATTTGTAGAGACTTCGGAGCGGGATTAACAGTTACAGAGTTAACATCCGCAAAGGGTCTTTTTTATCAAAGTAAAGGAACAACAGAATTACTTTATTCCATAGAAGATAGTCCAAAAGCAATACAAATATTTGGGGCTGAACCAGCATTCATTGAAAGAGCTTGTGAAGATGAAAGATTAGCACCATTTGATATCATAGATATCAATATGGGTTGTCCAATGAAAAAAATTGTTAATAACAATGAAGGTTCTGCGCTCATGAAAAATCCTTCATTAATAGAGGAAATTGTAAAAGCTGCAGTAAGAGGTGCAAAAGGTAAACCTGTAACTGTAAAAATGAGACTTGGATACAACATGGGAGAGCCAACAGTTTTAGAGTGTGCACAAGCTGCTCAAGATGGTGGTGCTTCTATGATTGCTATACATGGAAGATATAGAGAACAAATGTATGCAGGGGAAGCAGATCATTCATATACTGCACTTGTAAAAGAAAAGTTATCCATACCAGTAATTGCTAATGGAGATATAACAAATCTCCCATCTCTTGAAAAGGTTGCAAAAGAAACCAATGCAGATGGTTTTATGATTGGTAGAGGAATGCTTGGAAACCCATGGATTTTTGCACAATTAACAGACAATCACGGTGAAGTTAACATCAAAGATGTTATTTATGAACATATATCTTTATTAAAGCAGCTTTATAATGACATTAGAATTTCTAATGTAATGAAAGGACAACTCTGTTATTATGCAAAGAACATAAGACATGGAAAACAAGTTAGAATGGCAACCTCAAGCATTAAAGATTTAGACTCTTTATATAGAGTTGTTGATGAGTTTTTTGATGTAAATATAATTTACTAAAATGTTCAATATCGTATTAGTTTATCCAGAGATTCCACAAAACACAGGAAACATTGCAAGAACATGTTCTGTAACAGGAGCAAAGTTGCATCTTATTAAGCCTTTTGGATTCAGTATAGATGATGCTTCTTTAAAGAGAGCAGGGCTAGATTATTGGGATGAACTAGATGTTGAAGTTTATGATAATTTAGAAGATTTTTATTCAAAGAATAAAGGTAATATGTATTACCTATCTAAAAAGGGTGCAAAATCATATATAGATGTATCCTTTAAAGATGGGGATTATTTAATTTTCGGAAGAGAGAGTATTGGTTTAGATGAAGACCTTTTAAAGAAGAATTTAGATAATACAATTCGCGTTCCAATGAAAGAAAAATCCAGATCTTTAAATCTTTCTAATACAGTAGCAATAGTGCTATATGAAGCACTAAGGCAAACTGGTTTTTTAAATCTTTCTCAAACTAGTGATATTTTGCTTTAAAGTCCTGCGTAAATATCTGGTACTTCGTCTAAAGTGATTACATAATCACTATTATAAATATCGTAGAGATGTTCATCTGTATTATCATCGTTTATTAACCATTCTGTATGCCATACTAAGAATGAACCCCATGGTACCTCTTTAAATGCTTCAACAGAAGGAATGAAACTAGTTTCATGTAAGATTAATGGTTTTCTATCTCCAACTATTTCATAGAGTGGATCATATAATCTTGCTTCAGCATCATCATAATCTGTGTAATATGAATCTGCGCCAGTGATATCTACATATGCATCTCCTGGATAATATGTTTCTGGATGAGTAATACTGGATAATTGTGAATATCCAAGAACCCAAATTAAGTTATTAAGATGTAAATCATTGGTGTAGTGGTCATACATTAATTTCCAAAGTTTAACAAAACCTTCGCCATCAATGTTTTTGCTCCACCAGAACCAGTTACCATCGAATTCATGGAATGGACGCCATAAAACCGGAATGCCAGCTTCTTCTAATTCTTTAAGTGAAGGAGCAGCCTTATCCATTCCTTGTAGGAATGCAGTATTTTCAGGAGTGCCCTTTGTTAACACTTTTTCCCATTCTTCGGCAGTGAATATTGTATTTTGAGATTCGGTATAACCTCTATCCCATTGATTAGAGCAATGCCAACAAATTGTTACAATTCCGCCTTTGTTGTGCCATTCTTTAGCTCTTGCAACTACATCTGTGAAGTTGTCGTTGATAAAGTCTAAGCCACGCATTGCAGGGTATTTTCCAGTTTTATTATAAATATAGTTGAATTCATAGTCTCTATCTTCCATCCAGTCGGATTCTTGTTGTCCAGAAATTATCTTGTGTTTATATTGTTCACACAAATAATTATAAAGAGCCTTTGTTTCGGCTGTTGCATTTGGATTAGTTAATGGATGTGGATCTACTGCTGGTTCACTTTGAGTTTTCTTTGAACAAGATGCCAATATAAATAGTGAAGTGCCAAGCAAACAAATTACAACTATAAAGATAATAAATTTTTTCATAATAAATACCCCTTAAAAATAATACTATCATTTTTAACGAGAATTTTTCAATATTAGATAAAGAAAAAAGACTGATATTGCTATCAGTCTCTTTGGTGATCCATCGGAGATTCGAACTCCGGACCTTCACATTAAAAGTGTGTTGCTCTACCTGCTGAGCTAATGGATCGATGGCAGGGATGGCAGGATTCGAACCTACGCATGTCAGAATCAAAATCTGATGCCTTACCGCTTGGCGACATCCCTATATTCTGGGGTGAGTGGTGGGACTCGAACCCACGGCCTCCAGGGCCACAACCTGGCGCTCTAACCAACTGAGCTATACCCACCATCAAGTTATGATATAAATGTACATTTATATGGTCGGAGTGATCCGTTATATTTTTCTGGCGAGCCTGAAGGGATTCGAACCCCCGACACACGGCTTAGAAGGCCGTTGCTCTATCCAGCTGAGCTACAGACTCATAGTTTTCATAAAACTCGGCACAACGTATTGTGCGCCGAGTCTTATTTTGGAGCGAGTGATGGGAATCGGACCCACGCGGCCAGCTTGGAAGGCTGGAATTCTACCATTGAACTACACTCGCACAATGCTAGAAAATAATAACATAGGAAAAATAACATGTCAACTTATTAAACAATTATTGTAAAAAATAATTTTATTAAATTATGTCTCAAATATAAAAATTGTGAAAATTAAAAGTTTATGTGTTATAATAATTTTATCAATAAATTTTTTAGCATATGAGGGGTTATGAAAAATAGGGCAACTTTGCACAAATTATCAGTATTCTTGATAGTCATTTTGATATTTATTTTTGCTAGTTTTTGTTTGCTGTCTTGTAACAAAGAGACACAAAAAGAGTACATTGATTACACTAAAAATAATGAGTTCGAAGTTAATCATACAACATATGTTGCAAACCCAGATGCTGAAGAATCTGAGCAGTATGGAATGGAGATATATTGTCCAAAGGACAATAATCCAAAGTATGGATTGATATTTTATGTAGGTACAGTAATACCTGCAGACAAGTACACATACCTTAGTTCAGCACTTGCCAAAGCAGGCTTTTTAGTTGTTATTCCTAATGTCTCATTTAATATGACATACGGCTATTACGAAGACCAGACAGAAGTGATTTCTAAAAAAGTATTAAAAGATTATTCAGATGTTCAATTCTTTATTGGTGGACACTCTCAAGGTGGTGGCGCAGCAATGCGTTTTTCAACAGATAACCAAAGTAAAATATTAGGTGCTATTTTCTTGTCTCCATTATGCTATTCTGATTTGGATACAGATGATGCCAAATATGGTTTATCTAATTCCAATTTGCCTGCATTATTATTAGAGGCACAGGGAGATTGTGTATTGAACGCATCTCAAAAATCTGATGCAGAAGAGAGAATGCCTCAAAATGTTGAATGTCATATGATAGATCCAGGTGCACATATGAGTTTCTCTGAATGGGAAGATGATGCAACATTGAGTTTCTTCTATGGAGATGGATTAGGAATTACAGAAGAGGGTAAAGCTCTTCAAAAAACAAAAACAATTGAATATATTTATGGCTTTATTTATAAAGTCATAGGAATAGAAAAATAAGGGGATTATTATGGTTACTTATATCTTTTTAGGACTAGGAGTTCTTAGTTTTGTATTTTTTGCAATTCTACGTGATAAGAAATCATCCGCATCAGCGATTTGTGTAAAGACAGTTGTTTCTTTAATGTTTATTGCAACAGCAATAGCTGCATTATTAGAAAATAATGGAGCACCATTACTTCCATCATTATTAATGATTGGTGGCTTAACACTAGGTATGGTTGGTGATATTACATTAGATTTTAAGATTTATCTTAAAGGATTAAATTATGAAAATGCTGAAAAAGATTCAGATAAGATGACATACATTGGTATGGCTGCATTTGGTGTTGGACATATTCTTTACATTATTGCAACAATGTTGCGCTTTCCAGGAAAAGAAATGAATATGCTTTGGGCAGCACTTATTGGAATAGGTGTAACAGCTGCAATATTTACATTAAGTATATTCGTAATGAAGATGCGCTTTGGTAAGTTCTTAATTCCAAGTATTTCATATTGTATCTTGCTCACATGGTTTGTTGTTTATTCTGCATGGAATCTTGCAGCAATTAAGAGCACAGCAAACATTTTATTACTTGTAGGATCAATCATGTTCATAGTTTCAGACCTAATTCTTTCAATGACATATTTCAGCAAAGAAGAGGATTACAAGAAGCAGGGAATGATGAATCCAGAGAGCAAATTTATGATAGTTGCAAATCATGCTACATACTACATTGCACAATTTCTAATAGCAATTGCAATACTATTTATTTAATAAAAAATATATAAAATTAGAAAGTGCTAATTTATAGCACTTTCTAAAATTCTTTGACTTTTCCAATAATATACATTAAATAAACCCATATTTTTATAGTCAAAATCGCATAAAATAAGCAAAATAAAAAACGAGCCGATTTAGCTCGCTTTCTATCTGGTGCACCTTCAGGGATTCGAACCCGGGACCCACTGATTAAGAGTCAGTTGCTCTACCAACTGAGCTAAAGGTGCAAAAAAATGGAGCGGGAGACGGGATTCGAACCCGCGATGTCCACCTTGGCAAGGTGGCACTCTACCACTGAGTCACTCCCGCGCTACGCTTAAATATAATAACAAATGACTTTTTAAATTGCAACTATATTTGAAAATTTTTTCTTTAATGTATGCTTTACAATCAACCTATGTATTTGTATAATGTTTTTATTCGCGGCTGTGGTGAAATTGGCAGACACGCTAGATTTAGGTTCTAGTGCGAGAGCGTGTGGGTTCAAGTCCCTCCAGCCGCACCATACGAGACACAAGGTTTAATACAATTGTATTAAGCCTTTTTATATGTAATACTTTTTATTATATTAATACCTTGGGGGAGGGATTATGGGAAATAAAGAAATTAAATATTTTGATGATGTAAAAGGAATTGTATTTTGCTATCCAAAAAAAAATGACATAGTTGAAGACTATGATTTATTTAGGAAAAAAGGGTATAGAGAAAAAAGTGATAAATACACCTATTTGAATTATTCTAAGCCTAATAAATCGGATTATTATTATAATGCTATTAGAAGCGTATTATTGCATGAGTTGCGAACAGAGAAATGTAATGATTTTAGAAAAGCAACAATATTGAAACTATTACAAAATATTGCAACTTTTAAAAAGCACATTTTTTATGCTACCGTTGATAATTATTTTGAGAATGAAGATTGTGTTAAAACATTTAAGTCGGATTCGGAACAAATATATTACGAATCAAAAAATATAAGCCAATCATTTAATGATTTGCTTATAGGTGGTATGGATCAAGTAGCATTAGAAACATTTAATGAATTGCTCGTAATGAAGAATGATAAGTTTGTTCGCCCAAAAGAAGATATAAGAAAATGCATGGGCTTTGCTATTTATGATGATACAATATACTATGCTATTAGTGGATTAGATTCATATGATACTAAAGATGAAAATTTTTATAATTCAATAAAAAATGATGTTGAATCCATTTTATGTTCTAAAGTATCAAAAATTCACAGATGTGTAGTGGATGATACTTTTTGCTCTTTTTCGACTAATTACAATAAAGATGTCGAAATTGATCAAACTCGTATTTATAATATTTTAATGGCCAATATAGGAAATAATACAAGAATAAATTTTAACATTCCATATGACACACTACATCCTCAATACTATGCGGTTAATCCATCGGCATTAAATGATAGATCGTGGTCATGTGTTGAAAGAAAGATTATTGGGACTTTAAAAACGAACAAAATAGAAATCTATTGCTTTATGAGGCCTTGTTACTTTTGCATACCAGAAGTAACAAAGGCTCTTTATACAACCAATTCGAACAAAAAATGTTTTAAAATGGAAGTAATAAATGTTAATCATGTTAATCAATGTGATATAACATATACAGAGTTTGATATTAAAAATATCTAAAACAGGTTTTAGTTTTCATTTCATATGTTCAGAGTGCTTTTTCTATTGTTATTTTAATAGCAATTTATTATAATCGTTTATAATAAAGTTCATCGTGGAGAATAAAAATGAAACGTTTAGTAGTTCTTTTGTTATTATTAGTATTATTAGTTCTTTGTCTTTTTGCTTGTGATAAAAAGGATGATGATAAAGAATATGTAGCTATTGTTTCAGCAATGGATAATGAAATTGCAACTCTATTAGAAGAAGCAAACATAGAAAGAGTAGATGAATTCGGTGGAGTAAAATACCATGTAGGAACTTTGCGTGGACAAAATGTTGTTATTGCAAGATCTGGTATTGGTAAAGTTAGATCATCATCTGTTGCTACTACAATGTTTAATCAATACAAGGTTAAGAGTGTTTTATTCACAGGTATTGCAGGTGGCGTTAAGGACGGAACAGAAATCTTAGACGTAGTTATTTCAACAAGGCTTGTTGAACATGATTATGGAACATGGACCAATGATGGTTTTATTTGGACTTCTGGAGATCCAGGAATGGGAGTAGAGCCAGGGGAATACTATGTAGCAACACCAGAGATGGTTGAACTAGCATATAACTCCGCAATAGAAACTATTGATACTCATGAATACGCTGTATATAAGGGAACAATTGCAACCGGAGATCAATTTATTGCATCTGAGGATGTTTGTGAAAGATTGAGAACAGATTATGATGCTTATGCATGTGAAATGGAAGGAGCATCTGTTGCAGTTATTTGTATTAGATATAATGTTCCATTTGTTGTAATCCGTGCTTTGTCTGATAAAGCAGATGGAGCTGCACATGATAGTTATGAAAACTTCGGAGATATTGCAGCAGAGAATTCAAGTAAAATTGTTCTTAAAATGTTAGAAAAAATGTAATAAGGGGAGAAATATTATGAAATTTTATATTTGTAATCATTGCAAAAACATAATCACATATGTAGATGATAAAAAAGTAGTTCCATTTTGCTGTGGAGAGAAAATGAGTGAAATCATCCCAGGAACAGTAGATGCAGCAAGAGAAAAACATATTCCAGATGTAAAAGTTGAAGGAAATATTGTTAAAGTTCAAGTTGGTTCTGTTGAACATCCAATGGTAGATGTACATTATATTCAATTTATAGTTCTTGAAAAGGCAAGTGGATATGAAATCAAATACTTAAAACCAAACGAGAAGCCATATGCAGAATTTGTTCTAGCAGATGGAGATAAAGCTGTTGCATGTTATGAGTACTGCAATATTCATGGACTTTGGAAAATAGATCTATAATATGAAACCTATAAGCAAGAAAAACAACATTATTAAAGCATTTAATGTAAAGGCTCCAGTTCCTTTACTTGAGTTCTTATTTGCTCATATTACTAATGATTCCAAGAATAATATTAAGAAACTCTTGTCTAGAAGACAAGTTTTAGTTAATGGAGCACCAATTACTCAATTTGATTTCATGCTTGCAAAAGAAGATGTTGTTGAAATTAGTTCGGTTTCTGTACAAAGAATAGACCCACCAAAAGGCAAGAAAACTTATCTTGATATTATATATGAAGATGAGGACTTTTTAGTTATTAACAAACCATCTGGATTATTGTCTGTTCCATCTGATGTTGAAAAGTCTGTAACGGCTTATAGACTCATGATGGACTATGTAAGCGCAAAAGATAAACACAATAGAGTTTATATCTTACATAGAATAGACAAGGAAACATCCGGTGTATTAGTTGCTTGTAAGAGTGAAGTAGTTAGAGACAAGCTACAAAAGAATTGGAATGATAATGTTTTATCTAGAGGATATTATGCCATTGTTGAAGGTATTCTAGATAATAAGGAAGGAGATGTTCAATCTTGGTTAAGAAAGGCAGAGAGTACAAACTTAATGTATTCTGCAAAGAAACCAGGAGATGGCAAATTGTCTATAACTCATTACAAAGTAATGAAGGAAACCAAAGATTTTTCATTATTAGATGTTCATATTGATTCTGGACGTAAGAACCAAATTAGAGTACATATGAAGGATTTAGGACACAATGTTGTAGGCGATGCAACATATGGTGCAACAACTGATCCAATTCAAAGATTAGGTCTTCATGCATATGAATTATCTTTTAAAAATCCAATTAATAAAAAAGTGATGACATTTAAAGCTAAAATGCCACCAGAGTTTATTGAGTTAATGAATAAGAATTAATATGAAAACTTTGTTTGTTAATGCTTGCACAAGAAGAGATTCTAGAACACTTTATTTGTCTAATTATTTATTAGACAAAATTTGTGGTAATAAAGAGATTATTAATCTCTATGATTTAGACTTGAAACCATTTAATGAACAAATGATTCTATATAGAGATAAGTGTATTTTAGAAGGGAACTATAGCGATAAAATGTTTGACCTTGCAAAGAAGTTTGCAGTAGCAGATACTATCGTTATAGGTGCACCTACTTGGGACTTATCTTTCCCAGCTATTTTGAAATTGTTTATTGAGTATATCAATGTTATTGGATTAACATTTGCATACAACGAAAAAGGAGAACCATATTCATTATGTAATGCTAAAAGATTGGTTTATGTTACAACCGCAGGTGGATATGTTACAGATCAATCCTATGGATATATTAAAGCATTATGTGATACATTCTATGGCATTAAAAAAGTAGATGTAATTAAGGCGGAATGCTTAGATATGGATGGTGTGGATATTAAAAAAATCTTAGATGATTCTAAGAAAGAAATAGACAAATTAGTTTTTTAATTCAACGATTTTTGCAGAGAATTTTTTACCATTTACAACAGCATAACAATATGATCTATTACCTATCATTGGTGCATATAATGCACCAGGGTTTACTAATGTGACACCTTCAGCTGTCTCAATATCTGCAATATGAGTGTGTCCGTAAAAGACTACATCACAGTTTAATTCGTGTGCTCTTGAAACTAAAGATAGGGTATCTTCTTTTACGCCATATCTATGTCCATGTGTGATTAAGATTTTAACATCTTCAACTTGAATAACTTCTTCTAATTCAAAGAATTGAGTGTAGTCACAATTACCACAAACACCATGGAAATTATCTGCATATGCGACTTCTTTTAAATTACGGATTCCATCTCCTAAAAAGAAAACATAGTCTGCATATTTGCAGGCTTCTTTTAATTGTTCTGGAACTTCGTTATAGTGTAAATCTGAAAAAGCAACTACTGATTTCATTTGTTCTTTTTGATAATAGGAATAATCTTTTGAAGAGCTCTACCTCTATGGCTTACAGAGTTTTTTTCTTCAGGTGTTGCTTCAGCAAAGTTTTTGTTTAAATCATAAGAGAAGAAGATTGGATCATAACCAAAACCATTTTTGCCATGTGGTTCAGTTGTTATTTCGCCATCTGTTCTTCCTTCAACTGTAATAATTTTTCCGTTTGGATATGCAATTGCCATACATGTGGAGAAGTGAGCTGTTCTAGCTCTTCCGTGAACATTTTCTAAATTCTTTAGAAGTTTATCACAATTTGCCTTATCATCATGTTTTGGACCAGCATATCTAGCAGAGTATACACCAGGTTCTCCATTTAGAGCATCTACCATTAAACCGGTATCATCTGCAAGGGATGGAAGACCTGTTAATTTCATGACTGTTGTAGCCTTAATAATGGCATTTTCTTTAAGAGTTGTGCCAGTTTCTGCAATATCTTGTTTAATACCTAAATCTCCAAGAGATAAAATCTCTTCAAATTGGTTGCCTAAAATTTGTCTGATTTCAGATAATTTATGTGCATTATTTGTTGCTAGAACTAATTTCATGATTTTTGTGCAATAGGGTAGGTACCCTTGTTAAATTTTCTTGTACACTTAGCTACGTTAATCCAGTGGTCTGCAATACGTTCTGCGTTGGATGTTAATTCAAGATATGGAGCACCAACTTCTGGAGAACATACACCAGCATTTAATCTTTCAACATGTCTCTCTTCCATTTGTTCTGTGACATCATCGATTTCATCTTCTATGTCATAAGCTTCTTGAAGCTTAGACATGTCACCTTGTGTGTAGAGAATGTCTACTTTACTATATAAAGTATTAATCTTGTCTTGGAGATATCTAACTTCGTTAATAGCATCATTAGAGAATGTTTTACTTATTGATTGTAATCTTTCAGCATATTCAACGATGTTTTCCGCATAGTCTCCAATTCTTTCCAAGTCACTAACTGTGTGATAAACAGTGGATAGATAAATATTATCTGTATCTGAAATTTGATCTCTTGGAATAGTAACAATATATTTTGTAATTGCTCTATTTAAGAAATTAAGTGTATTTTCATTGTGCTTAAATTCATCAGAACTAATAAAATCTAATGTACAAACTGTATCCATTGAAATATTGAAGTTTTCAATAGCGATATTTGCCATTCTTTCAACTTCTTTTTTAACCATACCTACAGCAATAGGAGGAGTCTTTAAGAAGTGTTCTTCAATATATATAACCTTTGGAGCGCCTTCGTCTTCTTGTGGTTTCTTATCTTTGATAATCTTTTGGAATAATTTAACTAATGGGGTAGTTAAACCTATTAAGAGGAACAACTTAATTATGTTATACAATGTATTAAACATAGCAAGTTGTGTATGTGGTGCACCTGGGAACATCTTAGCTAAAATTGCACTATATGATGCAGAGCCATGAGATACTGCATCTAATATTAATCCAAGTACTAAGAAAATAATTGCTCCTAAAACGTTATACACAACGTGTATAATTGCCAATCTTTTTGCATCTGTTGTACTACCTATTGCAGCTAATAAACCAGTTACACATGCGCCAGTACTTGCGCCAAGAACCATATATACACCTTGGTCCATGGAAATAAGTCCACTGAATACCATTGTGATTAAAAGGGATGTCATGACTGAAGCACTTTGAAGTATTGCTGTGAGTGCAACTCCTAAGAATACTAAAAGAAGTGGATTGGAAATAGATGCAATGAATAATTTCAAACTTTCCATCTCAGCAAAGCTTGTCATGGATGAAGACATAATGTCTAGACCAACGAATAACAAACCAAAGCCTGCGATAATGGATCCTGCAACTTGAACCTTATTCTTTTTAGCAAAGAGCATCATGAATGCTCCAATACCAGCAAAAGCAGTGAATATAACAGATGTTGATATAGATTCAGCACCGAACATACCTAATGCAACGATTTGTCCAGTGATGGTTGTACCAATGTTAGCACCAAATACAACAGTTGAAGCTTGAGCAAGTGTCATGAGACCAGCATTTAAGAAACCTATGGCCATAACAGTAACGGCACCAGAGGATTGAATAGCAACAGCAGTGAGTGTACCAAGACCTGCGCCTATAAATTTACTTTTGGATGTTTTGGAAAATAAGTTTTTTAATCTGCTACCAGAGGCTGCTTCAATATTTCTACTTAAAATTCTACAAGCAATTAAAAATACGCCAATACCGGCTATAAGCATTAATATTGAGGTTGCAATTTTAACTCCCATGTAGATCCTCTCAAATATTGATTAAATGAATTATAGTTTATAATAAACTAAGGTGTAAAGTAATTTTAGCGTGTGTGAGCAAGAAAAAATTATCTACATTTCATAGAGAAATTTTTCAAAAATTACAATATACACTGTAAAAAACGGCCGCATAAATGATAAAACAGGCGGTTAGAATTGCGAAAAGTAGGTTGCCCATTTTTTACATTAGGTGGTGTAAAAATAGCCAAAATAATAATTCTAGTTAGATAAATTGCAATATTCTACGGTTCGTAGATAAAATTTAAATAATTCTCTGGTTCGGGGTGAAATTGTAAATATTTTTAGCATTTTTGATATTGTATATTGTAATCTGAGGCAATTTGTTGTATAATATTTAAAACAAAGTTTTATTCGCATATACATAGTGTGGACATTAAATAGTTTAGGAGTTTTTATGCAACAAGTTAAAAAAGCTGTTATCCCATGTGCTGGATTTGGAACCAGGTTCTTACCATTCACAAAGGCTGTACCAAAGGAGTTATTACCAATTGTAGACACTCCTGCTTTGCAGTTTGCTGTTGAAGAAGCTGTTGATGCAGGTATTGAGGAAGTTTTAATTATAATCTCACCTCAAAAAGGATCTATAAAAGAATATTTCGGAGACAGTGTGGTCTTATCCAAGTATTTATTGGATAACAACAAACTTGATGAATATGCTCTTGTCCAATCTATTGCTAATATTTGCAAAGTCAGCTATGCTGTGCAATCCGTAATGAAGGGATCTGGAGATGCTATTTTCTACGCAGAGAAGTTTGTAGGAGACGAGCCATTCGCAGTTTTATTTGGAGATGATGTTATATACACAGGTGATGGTCCATCCGTAACGAAGCAATTAGTTGATGCATACAACCAAACAGGCGCAACAATCTTAGGTGTACAACAAATGCCAGAAGAAATCTTACGTAGATGTGGTGTAATGATTCCAGAAGAAACAAACGGCAAGTTAACAAAGATAAGTGGATTAATTGAGAAACCACAAAAAGAAATTCCAAGCAACCTTTGTTCACTAGGACGTTTTATTCTAAAAAATAATATTTTTGAACAATTAAGAGAAACACCTAATGGAATTGGTGGAGAATTATTCTTAACTGACGCAATTTCTTTGCTTGCAAAGAAGGAGCCAGTATATTGTTACGAGTTTGACGGACACAGATATGACCTTGGCAACAAGCAAGGATTTTTAGAGGCAACAGTTGAATACGCATTAAGAAATCCTCAACTAGGAAAAAAGTTCAAGGACTATTTAAATACTTTGAAAGAGAGAGGAGCTTTTTAAAGCTCAAAGGAGATATACGTGCAATTTTCACAAGAATCTAATTTAGTTATGAATGCAGCTGCAAAGCTAGCATCATCAACAGGTGGCTTAATTTATTCAGAGCAATTATTATATGGACTCACATCAGTTCCAAATACTAAAGCTTTTGAAATTTTAAGATCACTTAACATTACTCCAGAATTAATTTCTAGTGGTATGCCACAATATGGACTTAGACAAAACATTGTAGTGGCTGTTCGTGCAAAGAATATTTTGGATAATGCAATGTATGTAGCAGAGAAATTCAATGGTTCTGTTACAACACCAGAGCATATTTTATATGCTATCTGTAATGATACAGAAGCTGGTGCAAGAAGAATCATCGTTGAAAACGGTGGTGTTCCAAGACAAATATCGCAAGATTTATTGTCTTTCTTTAGAGGAGACATTCCAAGTGATAACTCAGGATTTAAGACTGAGGCTAGAGTTATTCCTATTGAAGTAGATGGAAATTCCTTATCTGACATGATTAATGGTATTCTTGGCGCAATTGATAGTGACAATCCAGATGATATCTTAAAGAAGTTCATGATGAATGGAAGAAGTCAAAGAAGAAATGCTCCAAATATGGAAGAGATTGAAAACAGATTTGATGATGATGGAAATAGTGATTCACAAGATGGAAACAACCAATCTTTCCCACAATATCCAAACTTTAGAGCAGACAGACGTAGAGGCCAAGGTGGAAAGAAATCCAAGTTTGATGAAATTGGAACAGATCTTGTTCAACTTGCAAAAGATGGCAAGTTAGATCCAGTTATTGGTAGAGACAAAGAAATTGAAAGAGTCATTGAAATTCTTTGTAGAAGAACAAAGAACAACCCAGTTATTTTAGGCGAACCAGGTGTAGGTAAGACCGCTATAGTTGAAGGTCTTGCATCTGCTATTGCAAACGAGAAAGTTCCAGATGTATTAAGAGGAAAGACAATATTGTCTTTAGATATTGCTGGAATGGTTGCTGGAACAAAATACAGAGGCGAATTTGAAGAAAAACTTAAAAACGCCATAGACCAAATCCAAAAGGATAAGAATGTTATTGTATTCATTGATGAAATACACATGATAACAAAAGCAGGTGATACATCAGATGGTGCAATGAGTATGGGTAATATTTTAAAGCCAATCTTATCTCGTGGTGCAATGCAAACCATTGGTGCAACAACAATTTCTGAATACAGAAAGTTCATTGAAAAGGATGAGGCATTGGAGAGAAGGTTCCAACCTATCTATTTAGACCAACCATCTGTTTATGACACTATTGAAATCCTAAAAGGATTAAGACAAAAATATTCAGATTATCATCAAGTTGAAATTACAGATGAAGCAATTGAAGCTGCTGCAATTTTATCTGATAGATACATATCAGACAGATTCTTACCAGACAAGGCTATTGACTTAATAGATGAAGCTGCTGCAAAGAAGAGAATCTTCAACTTTGTTGTTCCAACAAACATTAGAGATTTAGAAACAAAGATTAAAGATTACGAAGTAAGAATTAATGATGCAGTCCGTCATGAAATCTTTGATGAAGCAGATGCTCTTAAGAGAGAAAGAGACAACTTAATGGAACAAAAAGAGCAAGAGATGCTCAAATGGGAAGAAGAAAAGAAGAATGTTAAACTCAGCATAGGTGAGCAAGAGATAGCAGATTTAGTTTCTTCTATCACCAAGATTCCAGTTGCCAAGATTACGCAAACAGAAGGCGAGAAGGTTGCAAACCTTGAAAATGTTCTCAAGCAAAGAGTTATTGGACAAGACGAAGCAGTCGAGACAATTGCAAGAGCTATCAAGCGTTCACGTGCTGGTTTACAAAATCCAAAGAGACCAATTGGTTCATTCATTCTTCTTGGACCTACAGGTGTTGGTAAGACAGAGCTTTCTAAAGCTCTTGCTGAAGCATTATTCGGAGATGAGAATGCATTAATCAGAGTAGATATGTCTGAATACATGGATCAAACAAGTGTAACCAAATTAATTGGTTCAGATCCAGGTTATGTTGGATACGATGATGGTGGACAACTTACAGAGAAAGTAAGAAGAAAACCATATTCAGTTGTTTTATTCGATGAAATCGAAAAAGCACATCCAGACATTTTCAACGTATTACTTCAAGTATTAGATGATGGTAGATTAACAGATAGCCATGGTAGAGTAGTCAACTTCAAGAATACAGTTATCTTAATGACATCTAACATTGGTGCAACAGAGATTGGCAAATCCCAAATTGGATTTGGAGCCAAATCATCCATTGTTGATTATGAGATGATGAAGGAAACTCAAATGAAGGCTTTAAGAAAAGCAATGAAGCCAGAGTTCCTCAACAGATTAGATGACATCCTTATCTTCCATAAGTTAAGCAAAGACAGTGTTTCTAAGATTGCAGGCATCATGATTGAAAATCTCACAAAGAGATTGAAAGAACAAGGTATTGTAATTGAAGTAACAGATAAAGCCATAGAGTACATTGTATCTCAAGGATACAACGAAGAATATGGTGCAAGACCACTTGCAAGAGCAATTCAAAGATTAGTAGAGGATAAGCTCAGTGATATGGTCTTAAGATGTGAAATTAAGAGTAAAGACAAAGTTGTAGTAGATGCAAATGAAGATGGTACAGCTTTAGTATTTAACAAGAATTAAAAAACCAAATTGTCTAAAGACAATTACAGGAGGAAAATATATGGAAATTATCCTAAACAGCAAGAATTACAAGATAACAGATGATTTCAAAAAGATCGCAGAAAAGAAACTCAAGAAATTAGAGAAAGTTTTCAACGATGATGAAAATGTTACAGCAACAGTATCAGTTACAAAAGAAAAGACATCATACAAAACAACATTAGTTGTTAAGTACAGATCTTTTGACTTTAGAGCTGAATCCGAAGATGGAACCCCATATGATGCAATTGACATCATTATCCCAAGAGTAGAGGGACAAATCAGAAAGCAAAAAGACATTTGGGGCAAATCCAAGAAAGGAACAGAGAACGTCTACGACGAAGACGAGGAAAAGAAATAAATGAACAAAGTAGGTATTTCAACTGCTTCCTTCTTTACCAAGGCCCTCACAGAGGACACATTCTCACTTATTAAAGAATTAGGTGGGGATTGTGCCGAAGTATTCATGACCACAAATTATGAATACACAGATGAGTTTGGAAAGATAATGCAGGATAACCTACACGGACTTGAAATATATTCCGTACACTCTTTAAATTCCCAATACGAACCACAGCTCTTTAATATTGCTGAAAGAACAAGAAGAGATGCAATGGTTCCTTTTAGGAACGTTATTGCAAGAGCAGTAGATTTAGGCGCGCACGTATACACATTCCATGGCCAAGCAAGACTCAAAAAGGACATGAAGTTAAATGATGTACGTGTTGGTGAAGTTATAGAAGAACTTAACCAAGAAGCTATGCAATCTGGTGTAAGGATTGGATTTGAAAATGTTGCATGGGCAGCATTTAACCAACCAGAAGTTTTCAACATCATTAAAGAAAAATCTCCATCTGTTGGCGCAGTTTTAGATGTCAAGCAAGCATGGAGAAGTGGAAGGGATTGGAGAGAGTATATAGATGTTATGGGAGACAGGCTAATAAACGTACACCTTTGTGACCATGATGAAAACATGAAGACATGTGTAGTTGGAAAAGGTGTATTTGATTTTAAAGCACTCATAGCTTATCTAAAAGATAAGGGATATAAAGGTCCATTATTAATTGAACAATATGCAGGCGACTATTCATCATTTGATGAATTAGGGGAAGCGGTAGATTATATTAAAAAGCTAGTGGAGGAAGTTTATGCTTTTAAAATTTGATTTTAACAACATGATGTCTGACTTTATTGGAGATCAAGGTATCACAGTAAAAGAATTAGACGCAATGAAAGAACAAGCAAAGGCTGCCAACGAATTCTTCCAATCCAATAGAGGAGATGGAATGATGGGTTGGGCAGATTTACCATACAACCAAGATGCAGTTGTTGCAGACATTTTAGATTATGCAAAATCTGTTAAAGACAAAATTGAGTACTTCGTTGTTTTAGGTATTGGTGGAAGTGCATTAGGTCCAGCTGCTGTATTCACAGCACTTTGTCATTTCAGACACAATGACTTACCAAAAGACAAACAAAAGATTAAGTTCTTAGTTGAAGACAACGTAGACCCAGAGAGAATGCTTGCACTCTTAGATGTTATTGAACCAGAAAAGACATTATTCAATGTCATCACAAAATCCGGTGCAACATCTGAAACAATGAGTCAATACTTAATTATCTCAGATCTTCTTAAAAAGAAGATTGGTGCAAAGTGGAATGAGCACATTGTTGCAACAACATCATCTGCTAAGGGTAATTTAATTAAGCTTGCAAAAGAGAACAACTTCAAGACATTCTACATTCCAGATGGAGTAGGCGGAAGATTTAGTGAACTTTGTCCAGTTGGATTACTTCCAGCAGCTATCATGGGAATTGATATCAAAGCAATGCTTGAAGGTGCTGCAGCAATGGATAAAGCATGTAAAGATGCAGACATTTACAAGAATCCAGCTTTAATGGCAGCAGTTTTACAATTCATTGCAATGGGTAAGGGCAAGAACATCTCAGTCATGATGCCATATGCAGATTCATTAAAGTACATTGCAGACTGGTATTGCCAACTCTGGGGTGAATCCTTAGGTAAAGCCAAAGACAACAATGGTAAGCTTATCAATGCAGGACAAACACCTGTTAAATCTTTAGGTGTAACAGACCAACACTCACAAGTTCAATTATACACAGAAGGTCCTTATGACAAGGTCATAACTTTAATTGGTGTAGAAAAATACAGAGGAGATGTTGTTATCCCACAAGGTGCAGAAGCATTCCCAGATGTTAACTTCTTATGTGGACATACAATGGGCGAATTAATCAATACAGAAAGAGTTGCAACAGAGTATGCATTAACAAGAAGCAAGCATATGAACAACACAATTCTTTTAGATGAAGTTAATGCAAACACAATTGGACAATTACTCATGTTATTCCAAATTGAAACAGCATACGAAGGATACCTCCTCAACATAGATGCATTCAACCAACCAGGTGTTGAAGAAGGAAAGAATGCAACATACGCTTTATTCAACAGAAAAGGCTATGAAGCAAAGAGAGAAGAATTACAAAACGCACCAAAGAAGAACGCAAAATATATAATCTAAGATATGGAAAATTTTTACGTTTTATTAAACCGCATGAAGGTCATTGAAAGATGGTCTTTAATGCGCAGAACATCACAAGAAAATGTTATGGAGCATGCAGCCCAAGTTGCAATCTTGGGCCAAGCTCTTGCTCTAATAAAAAACAAGAAGTTTGGTGGAAATGTCAATGTAGATAAAGTTGCAGCACTTGCTCTTTATCATGACGCTCCTGAAGTTGTTTCTGGTGACTTACCAACACCTATCAAGTACTTCAACACAGACATGGTTGATGCATACGCAGAGATAGAAAAGAGCATTCTAACCCAGTTTAATGACTTAGCACCATCCTTCGCAAAGGATGAATACAAGGAGTACTTAATGCCAGATACAAACTCTGAAGAGTACATTTTGATGAAGCTTGCAGATAAACTATCTGCAATGATTAAGTGTATTGAAGAAAGAGTTTTAGGTAATCATGAATTTGACGTTTCTTACCAAAGACTAACAAACTCATTAAATGAGTTAAAACCAAAGCATCCAGAACTTGAATATTTCATGGACAATTACCTTGCTGGATTTGGTGAACCAAGTGACATGATTTAGTATGATTGAATTTAAAGCTTTTGCCGTCCAATACCTATATGGAAAAAGACTCTTTGGAGCCTTTGATTTCACCTTGCAAGATGGTGAGATTTTAGCCATTGTTGGAGATAGTGGATCTGGTAAGACTTCTTTTGTTAAAGGTATGTCTGGAGTACAAGCTAGAGAGGGCGAAGTTTTAAAGGATAAAAAGCCTTTTGTACCTAAGTGTGATGACACAGTTTTCTTATTCGACGATGGTGCACTTTTCAAGCTCAGAAGTGTGGAATATAACATAGGATACCCACTTAGAATACGGAAAGTTGCCAAATCTGAGATAAAGAGAAAGGTTGAAGAAGTAGCCGACAAATTTGGCATTTATGATATCTTACACAAGAAGATATCACAGATTACACCAAAAGAGAGAAGGCTTGTTTCAATAGCTAGATTATACATTAGAGATGCAAAATACATTATCATAGATAACTTCTCAAACTGGACTGGAAATGAAAGTGAGAGAAAAGATTTATGGAATCTATTCAGAAAGACGCTACAAGAGCTCAAGAGAAAGCATAAGAGCATTATTTATACAACTACTCATCCAGACGAGTTGATGGGCATAGCGGACAAAATAATAGTTCTTCATGATGGAGAAATAAAACAAGTAGGACAATTTAGAGAAATTCTTGCATCCCCAACCTCCATATGGGCAGCGCAAGCAATTGATCCTTTCTACAAGTTCATTAAAGTAAGGCTTGAGGAAAAGGAAGACAAACTTGTTATAACATCTGAGTTGCTTTCTGTGGGCTCAATAGATGCGGAAAGCATGAGAGACAAGATAATATCCACAGATTACATCAATAGTGATGTATACATTGGATATAGTGGAAAAATAGAACAAATCCACACACTAGATGGTGTTACCATCTATGATGCAACAAACGAGAACAGTATTTTAGGAAAAGAGTAATGGTTATTTTAGGTATAGACCCAGGATTAGCCACTATGGGCTATGGTGTCCTTGAAACCAAGGGCAGAGACTTTGTATGTCTAGATTATGGTGTTGTATTAACACCAAAGGAAGACACATTGCCTCAAAGATTAGCAAAGGTGGAGCAAGGGGTTAAAGACTTAATAGAAACATATAAGCCAGATGAGATAGCCATTGAAGAATTATTTTTCACAAAGAATATAACAAACGGTATTGCAGTTGCCGAGGCAAGAGGAGTTATTTTACTCACTTGTCTAAAGACAATTGGAGATAACGTGTACGAATATACGCCAAATCAGATTAAGCAAGCAGTTACTGGATATGGTGGAGCAAAGAAACCTCAAATGCAGGCTATGGTGAAGATGTATTTAGGTTTAAAGAACATCCCAAGACCAGACGATGCTGCAGATGCTTTGGCAATAGCATTAACACATGGGATGACATCTCATGGAACAGACAACTTTAAGATTAGGTAGGTAGAAGATGATTTCATTTGTAAGCGGAATAGTAGATTATGTTGGTGAGAACTACATTGTCGTAGATGTAAATGGTATAGGATACCAAGTCTATGCTTCAGCAACAGCACTTGCAGAGTGTGGTGGTGCAGGCTCCAAAATTAGACTTTGTACATATATGTACATCAGAGAAGACGAGGTTAGTTTATATGGCTTTAGCAGAGAAGAAGAAAGAAAGCTTTTCTTAAGACTCATTTCAATTGCTGGTGTAGGTCCAAAGATGGGTATGGCAATCCTTGCAGGATTGGATTTAAAGACATTGTTAGTAGCTATAACCACATCTGATATCAAGACATTAGCCAAGATTAAAGGTTTAGGAAAGAAAACCGCAGAAATCATTTGTGCAAGCTTAAAGGAAGAACTTGCAAAAGACTTTGCTGGTGGAAACTTACCAGACAGTATTTCTCCAGAAATGTCAGATGCAGTATTTGCACTATCTTCATTAGGTATCTCACAAACAGATGCAGTTGCTGCAGTTCAAGATGCACAACGTTATGTACAAGGTGTTGAAAACATCATCGCTTACGTTTTAAGAAATTACAAGAAATAGGAAATAGATATGGGAACATTTCAAAGTCAAATGAAAGATAATGACAGAGAGACTCAGAAAAAGAAGCGCTCTTTAGAAGTTGAAGATAAGAGAATCATATCTTCATCCAGGTTAGATGATGACGAAGCAGACAAATCTCTAAGACCTAAAACCATGCAGGATTACATAGGTCAAGCCAAGATTAAAAAGAACTTGGCTGTCTATATTACTGCTGCAAGAAACAGAGGAGAACCATTAGATCACGTTTTATTATATGGCCCTCCAGGTTTAGGTAAAACAACGCTTGCACACGTTATTGCAAACGAACTTGGTGCACAAATCAAAGTTACATCTGGACCAGCTATTGAAAAAGGTGCAGATTTAGCTGCAATCTTAACAAACCTTGAAGATGGAGACATTCTTTTCATTGATGAAATTCACAG
Organism: Christensenellales bacterium; assembly: GCA_045130665.1. Taxonomy (GTDB): domain Bacteria; phylum Bacillota; class Clostridia; order Christensenellales; family CAG-917; genus RGIG8124. The sequence goes on from JBGUQC010000001.1 coordinate 75,055, forward strand.
ACTAAATAGAAACATTGAAGAAGTTTTATATCCAGCAATGGAAGACTTCACATTAGATTTAGTTAATGGTACTGGTGCAATGGCAAGAAGCATTAGAATTCCACTCAAGCACTTTACCTTAATTGGTGCAACAACTAAAGCAGGCAATCTATCTTCTCCATTGAGAGATAGATTCGGTGTAGTTTTAAGATTAGAACCATATGCTGTTGAAGACATCACAAAGATCGTAACACGTTCATCTGGAATCTTAGGAATAGACATAGATGCAGATGCTTCAAAAGAGGTTGCAAAGCGTAGTAGAGGCACACCTAGAGTTGCAAACAGATTATTAAGAAGAGTTAGAGACTTTGCTGAGTATGAAGGAGAAAATAGAATCTCACTCAAACTTGCAGATGAGTCTTTAAAATTCATGGATATAGACTCACTTGGATTAGACGTTACGGACAAGAATGTAATTGAAACTATCATTGAAAAATTTGATGGTGGTCCAGTTGGATTAGACACATTAGCAGCAGCAACTGGAGAAGAAGCAACAACAATCGAAGATGTTGTTGAACCATTCTTAATTCAACTTGGATTCTTACAACGTACACCAAGAGGAAGAGTATGTACAGACAGAGCCTACAAGCACTTAGGCAAGAGTTACAAAGGATACAATGGTGAGGACTTATTCACACCTATAGATAAGAAAGACGAAGACTAATGAAAACGTCCGATTTTTATTATGATTTACCAGAAGAGCTTATAGCTCAAACACCAATAGAACCTAGAGATCACTCTAGGCTTTTGGTTTATAATAAAGAGCAAGATTTAATTGAGCATAAGCACTTTTATGACCTTCCAAACTACCTCAAAAAGGGAGATGTTTTGGTTGTTAATAATACTCGTGTTATACCAGCCAGAATCTTTGGAAAGATAGAAGGAAGAGATGCAAATTTTGAGATTTTGCTTCTCAAAAGAATAGATTATACACACTGGGAAACCATAATGAAACCAGCAAGAAAAGCACGTCTTGGATCCATCATAAAAATCTCAGATGAGCTGTCTGCAAAAGTGGTTGGATTAGGAGAATATGGCGGTAGAACCATAGAATTTTCATTTTCTGGCGTTTTTGAAGACATTTTAGACAAGGTTGGAAACATGCCACTTCCACCATACATTCACGAGAAATTAAAAGACAAAGAAAGGTACCAAACAGTGTACTCCAAAATAAATGGTTCTGCAGCTGCACCAACAGCCGGATTACACTTTACTCCAGAGCTTTTACAGAAACTAAAAGACATGGGTGTAATCATTACTAATGTTTTACTTCACATTGGTCTTGGAACGTTTAGACCAGTTAAGGCAGAGAATATTGAAGACCACGAGATGCATTCAGAGTATTATGTCATGACAAAAGAAACTGCAGACATAATAAATGCTGCAAAAAAAGAAGGAAGGAGAGTTATTTGTGTTGGTACTACATCTGTTAGAGTACTTGAGACAGTTGCAGATGAAAATGGCTTTGTGAAAGAAGAGATTGGAAACACACAGATTTTCATATACCCAGGGTACAAATATAAGGCAGTAGATGGACTCATTACGAACTTCCATTTACCAGAAAGTACCTTAATAATGCTAGTATCAGCATTGGTGGGTAGAGAAAAGACACTTGAAATATACAATGAAGCAGTTAAGGAAAGATACAGGTTCTTCAGTTTTGGAGATGCTTGTTTCTTTAACATGAGAGGATAACATGTTTAAATACGAAGTTATACATGAGGATAAAAATTGTGGAGCAAGAGTAGGAATTATCCACACAGATCATGGAGACATACATACTCCTGTCTTTATGCCAGTTGGTACAAAAGCCACAGTCAAGGGCTTATCTCCAGAAGAGGTTAAGGCAACTGGTGCCGAAATTATTTTATCCAACACATACCATCTATATTTAAGACCAGGTCATGAACTAGTTGCAAAAGCTGGCGGTCTACACAAATTTATGAATTGGGACAGACCAATTTTAACAGATAGTGGTGGTTTCCAAGTCTTCTCACTATCTTCCTTAAGGAAGATAACTGACGATGGAATGGAGTTTAATTCATTCATAGATGGTAGCAAGCATTTCTTCTCACCAGAAAAGTCTATGGAAGTACAAAAAGCATTAGGTAGTGATATTGTAATGGCTTTTGATGAATGTACAGAACCAGGTATTTCTGAGAAAAAAGCAAGAGAGGCAATGGAGAGAACCATTAAATGGTTAGATAGATGTTCCAAGTATGAACTTCAACCACACCAAAACTTATTCCCAATTGTTCAAGGCAACATTTACAAGAACTTGAGATTGGAAAGTTTAGAAAGAACACTCCCATATGTAAAGAGTGGTATTGCAATTGGTGGATTATCTGTTGGAGAAAAACCTGAGCAAATGTATGAAATGCTAGAAACAATGCAACCATATTATCCAAAGAATGCACCACGTTATTTAATGGGTGTAGGTACAGCAGACTACATTGTAAATGGTGTAGCACTCGGAATTGATATGTTTGACTGTGTATTACCAACAAGAATTGCAAGAAATGGAACAGCAATGGTTAATGAAGGTTTCTTAACTATAAGAAATGCACCATTTAAAGAGGACTTCACACCGGTTGATCCAACTTGTGATTGTTATTGCTGTAAGAATTACACAAGAGCATATGTTAGACACTTAATCAACACAGACGAAATTATGGGTGGAAGATTATTATCTATCCACAACATCCGTTTCTTACAACGTCTAACTGCAAAAATCAGGGAAGCAATCATGGAGGATAAGTACCTCGAATTCAGAGATAACTTCATGAAAAACTATACATTAGGCTAACATTTTTTAATTGTTTTTTAAGAAATTGAGCCTATATTACTAAATAATATAACATAGAAAAATAGATTATTCTTGTTGATTTTATTTTTGCTATGTGTATAATAGAGAATATAAAAATTAGGAAAACCCCTATAAGGAGAAATTAAAATGACAGGCATTTTAGGTTTAGCAACACAATATTGGATGTATATCGCTATTGGTGCAGTTTTAGTAGTTATGATTGTTTTAACAATCATCCCACAAAAGAAACGCCAAAAAGAACAAAAAGCTATGATGGATTCTATCACAGTTGGAACAAAGATCATGACAATCGGCAGAATGGTTGGTAAGATCACACAAGTTAACGCAGACAACACATTAATCGTTAACGTTGGAACAGAAAACAGCCCAACATACATTGTTATTGATAGACAAGCAGTTGGTCTCGTATTAGAAGCAGTTCCAGTTGCAGCTCCAGCTCCAGTTGAAGAAGCACCAGCAGCAGAAGAAGCTCCAGTTGAAGAAGTTGCAGAAGAGCCAGCAGAGGAAGTTGTAGAAGTTGCAGAAGAAGCAGCTGAAGACAAAAAAGACGCTGAATAATTTTAATAAATTAAACTATAAATATGCACTTGGGATTTATTCCTTGTGCATGTTTTGTGTTTTATGAGGTGAATTATGAAACATGTAAAGACAGTTGCAAGCAAATGTATGAACAAAGATGGAAAGATCGGATGTGGTGAATGCCAATCTTCTTGCCAAAGTGCATGTAAAACAAGTTGTACAGTAGGAAATCAATCCTGCAAACAACGCGAAGAAAAAGTTAACAAACCAGCTAAGAAAGACTAATTTAAGTTTTACTTATGGTTAAGTTCATTCGTTCGGCAATAGAGCCGGACAAATACTTAATATTTGATGTAGAAAGTGGCAGTTTACACATAGTAGATTCTGTCGCTTTTTATATTGCAAAAAAAAGATATAATGCTCTTGAAAAAGATGAAGAGCAATTTTTAAATAATATCCCACAAGAAACCATAGACGAAGTTAACGCAGAGTTAGACGAACTAGAGAAGGATGGAGTATTGAATACTCCAGAGGTTAAATATAACATTCCTTATACTGGTGAGATTAAAGCTTTGTGTTTGCATATTTGTCATGACTGCAATTTAAGATGTCCATATTGCTTCGCGCACTCAGGCACATATAATACACCTAAAGATTATATGACATTTGAGGTTGGTAAAAATGCAATTGATTTCTTAATTGCACACTCTGGTATTAGACGCAATTTAGAGGTGGACTTTTTTGGTGGAGAACCACTCATGAATTTTGATGTTGTTAAGCAAATTGTTGAGTATGCTCATAAGGCTTGTGATGCGAAGGGAAAGGTTATTTCATTCACACTTACAACTAATGGATTATTACTCAATGAAAGTGCTCGTCAATGGCTCAATGACAACATGGAAAATGTAGTTATTTCTATAGATGGAAGAGAGGAAATTCACGACAAATTAAGAGTCACGCCAAATGGTTCTGGATCCCAAGCAATAACACTCAAAAATGCTATTGAATTTAGGAAGATTAGAGGGGATAAAAAATACTATATTCGTGGTACATTTACAGCCAACAATTTGGACTTCTGTGAAGATGTCCTTTATCTAAATGATAAAGGCTTTGACCAAATTTCAGTTGAACCAGTAGTTTTGGACGAGAAAGATCCACTAGCAATTACAGAGCAAATGTTGCCACAAATTTTTGCCGAATATGACAAGCTTTCTAGAGAGTATGTGAAGAGAAGAAAAGGCGATAAATGGTTCAATTTCTTCCACTACATGATAGACCTCAAAAATGGTCCTTGTGTCATCAAGAGATTACGTGGTTGTGGGGCAGGTTCTGAATATGTTGCAGTGACCCCAGTTGGAGACATTTATCCATGCCACCAATTCGTCACAGACAAGGAATATTTGATGGGTAGTGTAATGGATGGAACATTCAATACAGATATCCAAAAGAAGTTTTTTGATGTCAACGTTTACTCCAAAGAAAATTGTTCAGATTGCATAGCAAAATATTACTGCTCCGGTGGATGTGCAGCAAATGCTCTGCATTTTGCTGGAGGTTTAAATAAGTGTCATAAACTAGGTTGTGAACTCATGAAAAAGAGATTAACATCATCTCTAGATATTTATGCTGCTGAATTAGAAGATTAAAAAAGGAGAATAATTATGAAAAAAGGTTATTTTGTATTTTTAATTCTATTATTAGTTCTCTGTTTGGGCATTTCATTGATTTCGTGCAATAATAATACTGCAAATAAACCAGTCTTTTTGGGTTTTTATGTTGAAAAAACGATGATAAAAAATAATTCACTCAATTTGGGTCAATTTAATAGTATTGATACAAATTATTTGGCTAGTACCGATTCCGAAATAGCAGACTCAATGTATATAAATTATGGCGAAAAAATGGTGATTGCTTTGCAATTCATTAATGAAAAAAGGGATGTTTTTGTTGATCTTGTGTTAGATGATTCTGATTATGGTGAAGACCAAGTATATAATAATTCAAGTAAAATAAACATAGTTCATTCTGTTGAAACTTATAAAAAGGATGGCAATTGGATTACGGATGTCACAATAGTTATGCCAAAAACAAAATCTCACACTGGTACTAGAGAAATACAAATTAAGGAAGTTAACTTCCTGAAGGAAATGACTAATACTAATGTTCAAGCTGATTTATCATCACAATCGTACAGTAAAAATATTAAGGCGACTATTACTGATAAGTATGTGCCGACATCAAAAGTGTTTTTTGAATATGAAGAAGTGGAATATAATGGAAATGTAGGTCTTGAAATCACAAACATAATTAGTGAATATGGTTATCCAAATGTTATTTATATTCCTGAAAAAATAGATAATGTTAATGTTATTTCATGTGCAGAGAATATTTTACCAAATCAAAAAATCAAAGGTATGATTCTACCTTCTACTTTTATATATCATCATGCTGGAATAATGAATGATTCAGTTAGTGATTTATTTATTCTTTTATCTCATGATGTAATTAACATTCATCCAACTAATAATGATGATTCTTTAGTCCATTTTGATACGGCAGGAGCCGATGTTTATGTTTGGAGTGAATATTATAATAGCCATTATAGTTTAGGCTATGATATTAGTAGTTGGGGATTAAATTTGCATTTGTTAGATAATGAAACGCCACCAATTATTTAAGAATTTCACATTTTTATATAGAATTTAGGGTATAAGCCCTAAATTTTTTTAAAAAAATATAATTTGACTACACAATTATATGTTAGTATAATTATTGTGTTTATATAATAAAGCGTATACGCGGAGGCACTTAGACGTGAACAAAACAAAAGCAATAGTTGTCCTAGTCATAATGGCAATATTCTTAACACTCATGATAACATTTGCAGTTGTCGATTTCCCAATTGGCAATACTGTTTATGATTACACGGGCTATGCTAAGACTATTTCATTAGGTATGGACCTAAGCGGTGGTATCGAAGCCGTTTATCTAGTAACAGATACAGGTGATAACCTCGAACAAAGAATTTCTGGTACTGTAAGTTCTATGCAATCTTTGTTAATAGAGAAGGGTTACACTGAAGCTGTTGTTTCAACAAGTGAAATCAACAATAATCACTACATTACTGTTCAAGTTCCAAATATTGATGATCCAGAAAGATTATTAAACTTAATCGGTAGACCAGCATCTTTGGAATTCAGAAGTGCACAAGATGAGACAGCAATCGTTCTTATCTCTGGTAAAGAGCACTTAGACAATGCTTATGTAACAGTTGACAGTGATGGTGAATATGCAATTGGTCTTCAATTCAATGCTGCTGGAACAAAGAAGTTCGCAGAAGTAACACAAGAATATGAAGGCAAAACAATTTACATTTATGTAAATGATTCTTTCTATACAAGCGTTAATATTAAATCTGTTATCGCAAACGGACAAGCAATCATTACTAATAGCTCTGGATATACATACCAAGAAGCATACGATTTTGCTACTAAATTACAAAGTGGTACATTCGGTGTTGACTTAACAGTTTATTCACAAAGCTTAATTTCTGCATCTTTAGGACAAGATGTTATTAAGTGGGCATTAGTTGCTGGTGCAATTGGTATTGGTATTATCATGATATTCATGATTGTTGCATATCGTTTACTCGGTGTTGCAGCAGATATCGCACTTGCATTCTACGTAGTAGTATTAGTATGGTTCTGTGCTGTTTTACCATGGGTACAATTAACACTCGCAGGTATTGCTGGTATCTTGTTGTCCATAGGTATGGCTGTTGACGCGAACGTAATTATTTTCGAAAGAATACAAGACGAATACAAGAATTCAAGCAAGTCTATACAGACTTCCATCAAGACTGGTTTCAAGCGTTCTGTTGGCGCAATCGTTGACGGAAACGTAACAACTATTATTGGTGCTGTTGTTCTTTGGATTGTTGGTGCAGCAACTGCAACATCTATTGTTGGATTCGCTGTAACATTATTCATCGGTATTCTTTTATCTATGTTCACAGCATTGATTGTAACAAGATTAATGATTAAGTGCTTTATCCCATTAAATAATACAAACGAAAGATTATACGGTCTCAAGAGAGGCGAAGTTATCACCGAAGATGATGGTGAAGAGGAAGCTAAAGTTGAGAACGATGTTGAATTTGAAGAAGATACTTCGGAGGTGGACGCATGAAAGGTTTCTCATTAGATTTCACGAAGTCAAAATTCAGATTTGACGAAAAATACAAGCTTTGGTTAATTTTACCAATTGCTATTATTTTAGTAACAATCGCTGTTATTATTGGTTTAGGCCAAACACTATCTGGTGGATACATTGATTCCGTAGGAATTGGTATTGACTTTGAAGGTGGTACAAAATTAACAGTTGACTTAAATGATGCAGCAGGTGCTGAGGCAGACTATGATACAATGTCTGAACAAATCAAGAATGTTGTTGAGTCATATACATATGAAGGACAAAATATCCACGTAAGTTATGTACAAAAATTAACAGATAGTTCTACAGGACATGTATCAGTTCAATTAAGATATACAAACGTAACAAAAGATGACGTTGCTATGAATGACATTAACGAAGAAGTTAAGACACAAATCGAAGCCTTATTCCCAAATGCATCCACAACAACATATATTACATATGTTACAGTATCATCCACAGCTGCTAAGAACTTATTATCTTCAGCAGGCTTAGCTGTTGGTATTTCTGTTGCACTTATCTTAATTTACATTATCATCCGATTCACATTCATATCTGGTATTGCTGCCGTTATTGCTCTTATCCATGACGTTATCATCATGTTCTGTTTAACAGTTTGGGTAAGAAATATACCAATCAACACATCATATGTTGCAGCTATGGTAACAATCGTTGCTTATTCTATTAACAATACAATTGTTATTTTCGATAGAGTTCGTGAATTGATGAGACCAGTTAAGGGAATGAAAAACATAGACTACAACGCAATTGGAGACGAAGCTATTAAGTCCACAATGCGCCGTTCTATCTTCACAACCTTCACAACATTGATTATGGTATTCTTCCTCGCAATCTTAGGCGGAGAAAGTATGCAAGAATTCTGTATCCCAATTATCTTAGGTTTAGTTGCAGGTTTCTATTCATCAGTATTCATTGCAACTCCATTATGGGCAGTAATGAGCTATTCATGGGAAAAGACCTTAGAAAAGATCAGAATCAAGCGTGGTCAAGAAACAGAGTATGTTGCTGGACAAACTGAAGAAGTTTCACCAAAGACACTTGGCAAGAAGAGCAAGAAGTCTTCTATGGAAGAAGCTGCAGATCCAACTGTACCAACATCAGACAAGAAGAAAGCCAACGCAAACAAGAAGAAGGCAAATACCATTTACAAGTACAGCAAAAAGAATACTCAATTCAAGAAAAAGAAATAAGTATAATAGTGCCCTCGTATTAAATACGGGGGCAGTTTAATTATTTTTAGGAAATATGGCAGTAAACATAGACGAATACAGCTTAAAATTAGGCATATCCAAAGAATTTGCTGAGTTATTACTAGCTCGTGGTTTGGATAATGTAGAGGATGCAAGTAAATTCTTGCACCCATCTTTTGATGATATGTCTAATCCTTTTGATATAAAGGGAATGAAAGAGGCTGTTGAAAGAATTAAAACTGCTATATCCAAAAAAGAAAGAATTTTAATATTTGGTGACTATGACTGTGATGGAATTTCAGCAATTTCCATACTTATGCTTTATTTAGAAAATAAAACAAGTGTAGATTTCTATATTCCAGACAGAAATGAAGATGGATATGGATTGTCTAGTCATGCAATTGAGAACCTTTTCAAAGAAAACAAGCCAAATCTAGTTATTACTGTAGACTGTGGTATTACATCAGTAAAAGAAATTGAAAGCCTAAAAGAAGTGGGTATTGATGTAATTGTTACAGATCACCATGAACCTCAAGATGAAATCCCAGATTGTATCGTTGTGGATCCAAAGATTGAGAAGAAGGGATTCTATGATTTCTGTGGTGCTGGTGTTGCACTTAAATTAGTTGAGGCATTAAGCAACAGAGAAGAGATAAAGAAATATCTAGATATTTGTGCTATTGCAACCATTGCAGACGTTGTTCCACTTGTTGGTGAAAACAGAATTATTGCTGCATATGGTTTAGAGAAGATTAGAACAAATACAAGAATGGGCTTAAAGATTATGCTTGGTGGCAAAGAGATAACAAGTTATGATGTTATGTACAAGATTGCACCAAGAATTAATTCTGCAGGAAGACTTGGTTCTGCAAAGAAAGTTGTAGACTTATTTATTTCCAAAGACCCAATTCTTTTAACAATGCTTTGTGATGAACTCGAGGCGGACAATACAAGAAGACAAGCTATTTGTGAACAAGTTGTATCTGAAGCCAGAGAGATGCTCAAAGATGTAGATTTCAACAAGACTAGAATTATTATTCTAGAAAACGACAATTGGGAAGCTGGAGTTATTGGAATTGCTGCTGCAAGATTAGTAGACGATTTCAAGAGACCAACCATTCTTTTAACAAAGAAAGAGGATGGATTAATTGGCGGTTCATCTAGATCTATTCAAAGTGTTAACATCTTTGAATTATTGATGGAACTTAGTGATTGCTTTGTAACCTTTGGTGGCCATGCACAAGCTGCTGGTATAACAATGGAGGAGAGCAAACTTGCAGACTTTAAGAAGAGAGCAAATGATATTTTACTTAAAGAGCATGATGTTAGTGAGTTCGTTACAAAGTTTAAATATGATGCAGAGCTTAATATTGAAAAACCTTTATTAGGTTTTGCAACAGAACTTGAATTATTAGAGCCAACAGGATTCGGCAATCCAAAACCAGTATTTAGAGTAATAGAGAGTGGAATGTACTTTGAAAGAATGTCCACAACATCTCACATTAAGTATGTTAATGACAACATAGAGATTGTTGGATTTAACTGCTTAGACAAGATTGGTTCATTTACTGGTGAGGTTGAGCTTGAATTAACACTAGAAAAGAAGATATTCCAAAACAGAGAATATGCACAAGGCACTCTAAAGAGTGTTAAGGTTAACAAGATAGATATCTCAGATAATGATGCATATGAATATAATATTCATCAGTTATCTTATGAAAAGAGAGCACCATCCATTCCAGTTATATCTAATGGTGCAGTTAATGAATTCCTTGAAAAGCCTTATGGCACATTATTCTTGTGCTTTAACGAGAGCGAATATAGAAATCTTTTAAAGGAAATACCTCAAACAGCAACGTATAACGTTTCTGTGGGTACTCCAGTGTCTCCAAACCCAGAGAATAGTGTTTTAATTTGCCCAAGTAAGGAAGTGGAGTTTGCATATTTTGAAAGAATCATAGTTGCAGGCAAACCATTATGCGATGCATATCTTGCACATTTACAAACACAATGCAAGGATGTATATGCACTAGATAGTATTGGAGCAGAAAAGGTTTATATCCCAGATGAGGTTATAAACAAAGTTTTCTATACACTCCATTCTATCTTTAGAGAATTCTACAAACCAAAATCCGAAAAACAAATGTATGCTCAAGTACAAAAGAGCGTAAATATAAATAAACTTGATTTTGATATAATTATCCAAATTTTCTACGAACTTGGAATCCTTGAAATTAAGGAAAAGAGATTGGGATTTAATTATATTAAAACAGACAGAAATAGATCTAATACATACAGGAATACAAGAGACTAATGAGAGAGTATAACTACGATGCACTACTTGCAAAATTAAAGAAAGCATTTCCAGACAGATTCGAAGAACTGGAGAGAGCTTTTATTTTTGCAAAAAATGCTCACCAAGGCCAAAAGAGAGCATCTGGTTCAGACTACATTACGCACCCATGTAAGGTTGTTGAAATCCTAGTGGATTTCGGTTTTGATGCAACAACATGTGTAGCTGCATTCCTTCATGATGTATTAGAGGACACTTCTGTTACTGAGGAAGAAGTTAGATATGAATTCGGGCCTGAAATTTTAGAACTTGTTCAAGGCGTTACGAAATTAGATAAACTTCAATTTGAATCCAAGGAAGATGCCCAAGCAGAGAACTTCAGAAAGTTGTTCATGGCTATGGCAAAAGACTTGAGAGTTATCATCATTAAATTTGCAGATAGACTTCACAATATGAGATCTTTGCAATATATGCCAAAGGATAAGCAAATTGCCATATCCAAAGAGACAATGGACATATATGCACCACTTGCTGGAAGACTTGGTATTTCATTCTTCAAGTGTGAACTTGAGGACCTTGCAATGAAGTATTTATACCCAAAAGAATTTGAGGAACTCAGCGAAGCTGTTAAGAAGAGAGTTAGTGAAAGAAAAGACTTCTTAATTTCTATTTGCAAGCAAATTAAAGAAAGATTGAAGGAATTAGGTATTCATGGTGAGGTAGATGGCAGATTAAAGCACTTGTGGTCCGTTTACAAGAAACTTAAGGCATTGGATGTTGGAATTGATCAAATCTATGATTTGCAAGCCGTACGTATCATTGTAGACGATGTAAAAGATTGTTATACAATGCTTGGTGAAGTACATACCATGTGGAAACCTATTCCAGGAAGAGTTAAAGATTATATCTCTATTCCAAAGGCAAACAATTACCAATCTCTACATACAACAGTTATTACACCATTCGGTGAGATTTTCGAAATTCAAATCAGAACATACGAAATGCACAAGATTGATGAATATGGTGTAGCTGCACACTGGAAGTATAAAGAGGGTAATGGAAAGGTTGAAACAACTCTTGAACAAAGAATTGGATGGCTTAGAGAATTAATGGATTCTCAATCTGATGTTAAGACAGCAGAAGACTTCATGGATTCTATTAAAGTTAACGTATTCGAAGATGAAATCTTCGTTTATACTCCAAAGGGTTCATTATTAGACTTACCAGTTGGTTCAACACCTATAGATGTTGCATACAAGATTCACTCTGAAATTGGAGACCATTGTGTAGGTTCAAAGGTTAACAAGAAGATGGTTCCATTATCCACAAAACTAGAAACTGGTGATGTTGTTGAGATTTTAACATCTCCACAATCCAAAGGCCCAAGTCTAGATTGGTTAAAGTTTGTACAAACTGCACAAGCAAGATCTAAGATTCGTCAATTCTTCAAGAGAGAGAATAAGGATGAGAATATCAAGCGTGGTAAAGAAATGCTTGAACTAGAAGCCAAGAGAAAGGGCTTTAAGCTTGCAGAATTACTTCAAGATGATGAACTTGAAAATGTATTTAGAAGACTCGGTGTTAATAACTTAGATGATATGTTTGCTTTAGTTGGTTTTGGCGGTGCAACAACAGGCCAAATCTTATTCAAGTTAATGGAATCATTTAAGCAAAAACATGTACAAAAGACCATTGAAGAAATAGATAAGATACAAGAACCTTCAAAGATACCTCCAAAGAGAAGATCCAAAAACGGAGTATTGGTATCTGGTAATGCAGATTTCTTTGTACGTATGGCAAGATGTTGTTCACCAATTCCAGGAGATGACATTATAGGTTTTGTTTCCCGTGCAAGAGGCGTATCTATCCATAGAGCAGATTGTCCAAACGTTGCCAATATGGAGAAGGATAGATTGGTAGATGTTGAATGGGATATTGCAGTAAGCGATACATATGATGCTTTACTAAAAGTAAAGACAGACAACAGATCTGGTATTTTAGCAACAGTTACAACAGCTATTGCAAACATGGGATTTAGTATTGCTGGCGCATCTGTTACAACAAATGTAAAAGAACATACTGCAGATATGTTAATAACTGTTTCAATTCACAGCTTAGATGACATTGATTCAGTAATGAACAAGATTAATGGTATAAAGGGAGTTATTTCTGTTTCAAGATGAGAGTTTATTCATGTATTACAACCCCATTAGATACTAACACATACCTTGTTGCCAACGGCAACAGGGGTTTTTTAATAGATCCAGGCGGAGATGAAGATAGAGTAAATTACTTGATTAAAGAGAGTGGTGTAGACTCTATAGATGCTGTTCTTTTAACACATGCACATGCAGACCATATTGGTCTTGCAAAGTATTTCCAAGAAAAAGGTGCAAAAATCTATTTGCATAAAGCAGATTTAGACAAAGTTGGCTCATATAAGAATATGGGTGTATTTTTAAATGTAATTGTCCCATCTTTTGATGTAGATGTAATACTTGAGGGTGGCGAACACTTACAAATAGATGGATTAGATGTATTAGTAATACATACTCCAGGCCATAGCAAGGGCAGTGTGTGCTTTGTAATTAATGATTGCATCTTTGCTGGAGACACTCTTTTCTGTGCTTCCTACGGCAGAACAGACTTCTACGATGGGGATCAAGACGAGATTTATGATTCCATTGTTAATAAAATCTTTAAATTAGATGGAAATTACAAGATTTACTGCGGACACGGACCAGAAACGACACTAGAGCTAGAAAAGGCAAGTAATCCTATACTTTGGTAATCTATGATTAAATTAACACTCAATCCAGTTAAATACGAAAATGATATTCTAGAATTAGTTAGAATGTTTGAGCAATTCACAGACAAAGATGTGGATATAACTATGGATTATGAGTATTTAAATGGAATTGAAGAGGTTAAGATCTCTGCAGATGTATACGGAAAGTTTTTAAAACATTACATTTATCCAATAGATTGCAAGAGTGAATTAGAGTTTAAAAGGTTAGAAAAAAGATACCTTAAAATGGCCCTATATAAAGCGCTCTCATTTATAACTGAAGTTAACCTTCCATATGGGTGCTTAACTGGTATTAGACCAACTAAGTTATATAGGGAATTTGGGGATAGGGCAGATGAAGTTTTTATGAATGATTTTAACGTTTCATGCGAGAAGTTAAATATCATAAAAGACACGGTTAGAACACAGGAAACAATGCTTTTAAGAAAGAAAGAACACATAGATTTTTATGTGCATATTCCGTTCTGTCCAAGCAGATGTGCATACTGTTCTTTTGTCTCAATTCCTATTAACAAACAGAAGCAATATTTGGTGGAATATACAGACAAATTATTAAAAGAAATTAGGCTCATGAAAAGGTATATTCGTGAGAATAAATTAAAGGTTAGAGCAGTATACATTGGAGGCGGTACACCAACATCTTTGCCACTTGAACTATTAGAGAAAATCTTGAAATCTTTAAATTTCAAAGCAAAGGAATTTACAGTTGAAGCTGGAAGACCAGATACTATTAATGAAGAAGTAGTTGAGTTATTACTCAAATATGGTGTAACAAGAGTTTCAATTAATCCACAAACTTTCTTAAATAGAACTCTTAAAGCAATTGGAAGAAAGCATACAAACAAAGATACACTTGATGCATACAATCTTGTTAAAGACAAGTTTGATGTAAACATGGATTTAATTGCTTGTTTACCAGGTGAATCTGTAAAGGATTTCCAGAACAATATAAATAAAGCCATCAAGCTTCAACCAGCAAACATTACAGTACATACTTTATACTTAAAAGCAGGAAGTGAACTAAAAGTTCAAGGATACGATAACAACTTACGTAATGATGAAGTATTTGAGATGGTATCTTATGCATACAACAAGTTAAAAGAGAGTGGTTATAATCCATATTACATGTACAGACAAAAGTACACAGCAGGATCTTTAGAAAATGTTGGATATTCCAAGCCAGGAAAGGAAAACTTATACAATGTGGATATCATGGAAGAGGATACAACAATTATTGCTTGTGGTGCTGGTGCTGTTACAAAGGTTATTAAGAACAAAGATTTGATTGTTCGTAAGTTCAATTTTAAGGAACCAAAAGAGTACATTTTACGTTTTGACGAAATTTTAGACAAAACACAAGAATTTTGGGCTCAAGACTAATTTTGTCTTGAATTTTGAGATATATCTCGTTTTCATATTTACTTATACACACGCTTTTTGATATAATATTGCCAGTTGATTTCTAAAAGAAATCGTTTTAATGTTGATAATTTAATATTTAAGGAGCGATAAATATGAGCAAAAAAACAATTCGTGACATTGATGTAAAAGGTAAGAAAGTTTTGTGTCGTGTTGATTTTAACGTCCCAATGATAGATGGCAAAATCACAGATGAAAATCGTATTCAAGGTGCACTTCCAACCATTAAATACTTATCAGATCATGGTGCAAAGTTAATTCTTTGTTCACACCTTGGCAAACCACACAATATTTTCACACCAGGATTTGGTCTTTCAAAGAAAGAAAAGAAAGCAGTTGAGGCACTCCCAGAAGAAGAAAGAGCAGCAGCAACAGAGCAATATCTTGCAAAAGCTTTAAAGAATGACCCAGTTAAGTTCACACTTCGTCCAGTAGCAGAAAGATTAGCAGAATTATTACCAGACAAGAAAGTTACATTTGCAAGTGACTTAGTTGGTGATGATGCACATGCTAAAGTTGCAGCACTAAAAGATGGAGATATCGTAGTTCTTGAAAACACTCGTTTTGAAAAAGGCGAAGAAAAGAATGATGAAGCTCTCTGCAAGAAACTTGCAGATTTCTGTGATGTATATGTAAACGATGCATTCGGAACAGCACATAGAGCACATGCAACAACAGCTGGTATTGCATTATATGGATATGCACCAGTTGCAGTTTCTGGTTTCTTAATTGAAAAAGAAATCAAGTTCTTAGACGAAGCAGTTAATAACCCAGTACGTCCATTTGTAGCAATTTTAGGTGGCGCAAAGGTTAGTGACAAAATCAATGTTATCAAGAGTTTATTAAATAAATGTGACTCACTTATCATTGGTGGTGGAATGGCTTATACATTCAGAGTTGCTTTAGGATTCAAAGTTGGTAATTCATTATTAGAAGAAGACAAGATTGAACTTGCTAAAGGATTACTTGAAGAAGCAAAAGAAAAAGGTGTCAAGTTATTATTACCAGTAGACAATGTTATCGCAGATAACTTTGCAAACGATGCAAACAGCCAAATTGTTGAAGGAGACATTCCAGATGGTTGGGAAGGTTTAGATATCGGACCAAAGACAATCGAGAAATTCTCAGCAGAAATTGCTAAAGCAAAGACAGTTGTTTGGAACGGACCAATGGGCGTTTTCGAATTCGAAAACTTTGCAAAGGGAACAAAAGCAATTGCAAAAGCACTTGCAAACAACAAAGAAGCAACATCAATTATCGGTGGTGGAGATTCAGCAGCTGCAGTCATCCAAATGGGATTTGCTGACAAGATGTCCCACATTTCAACTGGTGGCGGTGCATCTCTTGAATTCTTAGAGGGCAAAGTATTACCAGGTATTGATTGCTTAAACGATGCAGACTAAAAATAAAATAATTGTATCGTCACTTCCATTAGGAAGTGGCGTACTAATATAAGGAGATAAAACTATGTTAAGAAAACCTATTATCGCAGGAAACTGGAAAATGAACAACACAATCGAAGAAACAAAAGCTTTAATCACAGGCTTAATTCCACTCGTTAAGGATGCAAAATGTGATGTAGTTATTTGCACACCATATACAGACCTTGCAACAGCAGTTGAAATGACAAAAGGTACAAACATTAAAGTTGGTGCAGAAAACGTACACTGGGCAGAAAAAGGTGCTTTCACAGGCGAAATTTCTGCAAAGATGCTTTGTGAACTCGGTGTTGAATATGTAATTATTGGACACTCTGAAAGACGTCAATACTTCGGTGAAACAGATGCAACAGTAAATCAACGTACTATTGCAGCATTAAATGCTGGATTAAAACCAATTGTTTGTGTCGGTGAAACATTAGATCAACGTCAAAAGAACAGAACAAAGGGTGTTATCAGAAAACAAATCAATGGTGCATTTGCAAATATTGATGCAGAAGCAGCAAAGAATGTTGTTATTGCATACGAACCAGTTTGGGCAATTGGTACAGGTGTTACAGCAACAGATGAACAAGCACAAGAAACGATCAAAGACATCCGTTCAATGGTTGCAAGAATTTACGGAAGAAAGTTTGCAAACCGTATGCGTATTCAATATGGCGGCAGCATGAATCCAAAGAATGTTGCAGGATTAATGGCTCAACCAGACATTGATGGTGGATTAATTGGTGGTGCTTCTCTTAAAGCAGAAGACTTCTCAAAGGTGGTTTTATATTAATATGGACAAACACATAACTGGTTTAATTATTATGGATGGATTTGGCTATGATAAGCCAGGTCCAGACAATGCAATTACCACACAAGGAACTCCAACTTTAGATAAGTTGAAGATACAATATCCTAACACACAAATTGGTGCTAGTGGTTTAGATGTAGGTCTTCCAGATGGCCAAATGGGAAATTCTGAGGTTGGACATTTAAACATTGGTGCAGGTAGGGTTGTATACCAAGACTTAACCGAGATTTCAAGACAAATTGAAACAGGCGAGTTCTTTGAAAATGATGTATTACTTGAAGCAATACAACATGCATATGGAGAAAAGAAGAAATTACACTTAATGGGCCTTTTAGGCCCAGGAGGCGTACACAGTTATATAGATCATTTACATGCCCTAGTTGAAATGGCAAAGAGAAATGATATGTATGATGTTTATATCCATTGTTTCTTAGATGGAAGAGATTTACCTCCAAAGTCTGCAGCAGACATTTTAGATGAACTACAAAAATGGTTAAATGTTGAAGGCTGTGGAACAATAGCTTCTGTTGTAGGAAGATATTATGCAATGGATAGAGATAACCGTTGGGAAAGAGTTGAAAAGGCTTACAGAATGCTTACAGAAGGCGAAGGACTCAAAGTTGTTAACGCTGCTGAAGCAGTAGAGGAAAGTTATGCAAACGGAATCACGGATGAATTCGTAGAGCCAACTGTTCTTATTGGAAAAGATGGAAAGCCTATTGCAACAATTCAAGAAGGAGATAGTGTTATATTCTATAACTTCCGTCCAGATAGAGCCAGAGAGTTGACACGTGCCTTAACAGAACCAGACTTCAATTCATTTGAAAGAAGAACAGGATATCTCAACTTAGACTATGTATGTTTTACACGTTATGATGATTCATTCAAGCATGTACAAATTGCATTCAAGCCAAGAAACTTAGTTAACACATTAGGTGAATACATTGCATCTTTAGGATTAAAGCAATTTAGAATTGCTGAGACAGAAAAATATGCACACGTTACATTCTTCTTTAACGGCGGTGTAGAGACTCCTAACAAGAATGAGGATAGATTCTTAATTCCATCCCCAAAAGTTACTACATACGATTTACAACCTGAAATGAGTGCATACGAAGTAACTGCTAAAGCAGTTGAGGTTATTAATTCTAAGCAATATGACCTAATGATCTTAAATTTTGCTAACTGTGATATGGTTGGACACACTGGTGTGTTTGATGCAGCAAAAAAAGCAGTTAAGACAGTTGATGAATGTGTAGGAAAGGTTGTTGATGCAATACTTGCACAAGGTGGTAATTGTTTAATTACTGCAGACCATGGTAATGCAGACAAGATGAGAGATGCAGATGGTAAGCCATTTACAGCTCATACAACAAATCCTGTTCCACTCATTATGGTTGGTATGCCAAAAGGCAAGAAGTTAATGTCTGGTGGAAAGCTTTGTGATTTATCTCCAACATTATTAGAGATGATGAACATTCCTCAACCAAAAGAGATGACGGGACATTCATTGATAGCAAAATAATAGTTAATAACTGAAAAAAGAGGAGAGTTAACAGCTCTCCTTTTTTATTTTATAAAAATACTTACAAAATATCTAAATTATGATATAATATGGATACGAGGTGAATTATGGAAATAATGTCTATTCGTCCATCCAAGGACTTAAGAAACAATTTTTCTGAGATACTAGAATTATGCACTGATCATCCAGTTGCAATTACTGTGAATGGAAAAGAAGCAATGGTTTGTATGTCTCAAGAATTATACAATCGAACAATGTTAGAAATGTCTACATTAAGATCTGAGCATGCTATTTTTGATAAATTAGCGCAAGCAGAGGATGATTATAAACTAGGCAGAATAGTTGCGTTAGATGATGCATTTGATCATGTTATTGATAATTTAAAAAAGAATTATGGAAAATAGAATAACCTTTTCAGTATCATCAGAAGATGATTTAAATAACATTGCTCAGTCTATTTATTTAAGTACGAAGAATTTAGATTTTTCAATTAACTATCTCAATAAAATGAGAGAGTTTATTAAAGAAAGGCTAGAAAAATATCCACTTTCTGGTTTTTATCCTAATAATCGTTCATTAAGAGGTCTTGGATATCGTTATTTGATTTTTGATAGTTATTTGATTTTCTATCTAATAAAAGAAGATGAAATAAGGGTAATGGCAATAATAAATGCTAAACAAGATTATTATAAGTATAATAACTTTTAATTAAACAAACTCATCCCAGTTAATTTCTGGTTTCTTTTCTTTGCTTATTAACTTTTGAGTATCGTAATAATTATCAAGCCATTCAGCATCCGAGAAAATGGTTGCTGTTTCATATGCTATTTGTCGTTTCATAAATAATTTATCTATAGTTACAAATGCAATAGGTGTGAATGTCAACATGGTTGCAATTTCTGCGATTATGAATGCGAGCCAGAATCCTGTTACTCCTAAATTTGTGAATTTGGATAATATATATCCAAGAGGTAGTAATAAGAACAACTGTCTCATTAAAGATATCATCATAGCCTTTGTGCCTTGTCCTACAGCATTGAACATTGCAATTAGGATAACTGATATGGCAGCAGATATAAATGGAATTGAGCAAAGTCTGAGAGCTTCAACACCTGCGGCAGCTTTTTCTGGAGTATCTGGAGAGAATAGTTGTACTAAGTATTCTGGCATTGTATGGAATATTATTAACCCAAATGTCATATAACCCATAGATAATAAAATGGCTTTTAAGAAAGTCTCATCAAATCTTCTACGTTTGTTTGCACCATAATTGTATCCTAATATTGGCATTACACCTTGGTTCATACCAAATACTGGCATAAATACGAAGGATTGAAGTTTGAAGTAAATTCCGAAAGACCATACTGCATTTGCAAAACTGTTCATTATGAAGTTGGCCGTCATATACATTACAGATCCAATAGCATTTAATACTATAGATGGAAGACCAACTACAAATATCTGTTTTAGGATTCGCCACTTTAATCTGAAATTTTTGTTAACAAAAATTGGAATCTCCCATTTTTTAATAGAGATTGCAAGGACTGGAACCAACATAGCACACCATTGTCCAACAACTGTTGCAATTGCAGCACCTTTTGCGCCCAAATTTGCACCAAGTGGAAGAATCATGATTGGGTCTAAAATAATGTTTGTTAAAGCACCAACCAATTGAGATATCATAGGGAAGGTCATATTGCCTGTCGCTTGGATTATTCTATTAAGCATAATCTCAACAAAGAATCCCATAGAACAACATGTGCAAATTGTTAAATAATCTCCACCATATTGTGCAACTAAATCCCAGTTAGTTTCATCATGAACAGATGCTGCGGCAGAGGATGTGTACATATCTATGAAAGCATGGGATACAAAGTATCCAACTACTAAGAATACCAAACCCATGAATAAAGCTATTAATGTACCAGTTTGTGCAGCAAGAGATGCATCTACTTTATTTCCTTCGCCTAATTTTCTTGAAATAACAGAAGCAGTACCTACGCCAAATCCAAGAGCAAATGCTAATACTAATAATTGCATTGGCATTGCATATGACAAAGCGATAACACCATTTGTTGCATCATATGCACCAATAAATATACTATCTACTATGTTATACAATGCTTGAATAAGCATTGAGAATATGGCAGGACCACTCATTTTGAAAATGAGCTTAGTGATTGGCATTGTGCCTAGTCTATCTGAAAAATTTCTTGCCATATTAGTTTTCTAAGAATAAGTCTGAGTTGTTTAATCCAGTGCTAAAGTCATCTGGAATAATATCTTGTGGATCCTTAATTGGGGCCTCGTGTCTGTATAATAATTTAAGCAAAGCAGGAACTAACATTGAGGAAACAATAATTAGAATAATTACAAATGGCATAATGTTTACACTTATTAAGCCTTCCTCAATACCAATGTTTGCACAAACTAGAGCAACTTCAGCTCTTGCCATCATGCCAACACCTGTACGTAAACTATCTTTGAAATTGTATCTAAATGCTAGTGCACCAATTCCACATCCAACAACTTTGCTCAAAAGAGCAACTGCGATGTAAAGAACACCAAATCCTATCCAGATTGTGTTAAATGATGAACTTGCACCTGCTAGTTTTCCTATCATGCCAATACCAATATTCGCAAAGAATACAGGTTCAAAGAAAAGGTAAGTAGAAATTTCAATTTTACTATCTATATAATTTCTTGCAGCTGCAGTGGATAAAACTAATCCAGCAACATATGCACCAGTTATATCTGCAACTCCAAACCATTTTTGTGCTGCATATGAATAGAAGAAACAAAGTGCAATTGCAAATATAGGAAGTCTATGTGCACGAGGTCTTCTTTGAGACAATATCATTAAAAACCTTAACGATAAAACACCAAGTAGTAATGCAGCTACAAAGAATCCAATGATTTTTGCTATTGTTACAACAATATCTACTGCGTCTGCTGCGCCTGTCTCTTTTATTGATACAACTACTGAAATAATAACAACTGCAATTATGTCATCTAATATTGCTGCAGCTAAAACTGTTGCACCAACTTTACTTTGCAGCCTACCCATTTCTTTTAGTGTTGCAACTGTTAAAGATACAGATGTAGCACAAAGAATACAGCCATAGAAGATGTTAGATAATAATACTTCATGATTGCCCAATTGTGCAAAACCACCTTCTGGGTTAAATGCACATGCAACTACAAAGCCTAATACAAGTGGGAATATTACACCTAAAAGTGTAATAACTATTGAAGGAGCACCTACTTTCTTGAATAAATTTAGATCTGTTTCAAGACCAGCAGTGAACATAATAAGAATAACGCCAATTTCTGCGATAAAAGATATGCCCCTCAACGTACCGCCTTCTACGAATATCTCTTGTCCAGGAATTAGTTGAATTAATCCAAGTAAGATGCCAGCAATTAACATACCGACAACTTCAGGTAGTCCAAGCCTTCTCATTGCTAAACCAAGTACCTTGGCTATAGCAATAACTAATGCAAGTGGGAGTAATAATTCAAATATTTCCATAATTTACCTCAAAACGTATTTTAGAATTGACTTTTTTGAAAGTCAACCAATTTAGACAAAATTAAAATCCAAAAAAAAGAGTATTTTTTTACTATTGTACACTTTTTTAAATTTGTTTATTTTTCTTGTTTATATGGTTAGAATACTGATTTTATGTAAAAATAAGGACTTTTCAAGTAGAATTTTCTTGTGGTTTGTCTCTTTATATACCACAATATATGGGATTTTGTTTGACACTAATATTATATATGGTATAATTTAACAGTACTTTTTGTTTATAAAACAAAGAGCATCATGAGTTATGAAATACGTAAAGTGTATATATATTAGCAGAGAATAATTTGGGGAAAAGTGACCGTATAAGTATGGGTTACTTTGCCCTTTTTTCTTAGAATAAAGGAGATAAAGATATGTTAAAAGTTAGCAATTTAACAAAGAAATATCCAAAGAGTGACAGATATTCTGTTCATGATATTTCATTTGAACTCAAACCAGGCGAAATTTTTGGATTCCTTGGACAAAACGGTGCAGGTAAATCCACAACCATTAAGTGTTTAACTGGTATCATTCCATTTGATAGTGGAACAATTGAAATTTGTGGACATGACATTGTAAAAGATCCTATTGGCGCAAAACTTGAAATGGGATATGTTCCAGATAACCACTCAGTTTATGAAAAACTAACAGGTAGAGAATATGTAAATTATGTTGCAGATATTTACAGAGTTTCTAAAGAAAAGAGAGTTGAGATTTACAATTATTATATAGATCTTTTCAAACTTCAAGAAGCACAAGATAAACAAATTAAATCATACTCACATGGTATGAAGCAAAAGATTTGTATTATTGCAACATTAATACATGAACCAAAGCTTTGGGTATTAGACGAACCAATGATTGGTTTGGATCCACAAGCTATTGCTGAAATTATTTCATTAATGAAACAACACGTTGCAAAAGGTAACACAGTTTTCTTCTCAAGTCATAACTTAGACTTAGTTAAGAGACTTTGTGACAGATGTGCTGTTGTAAACAGAGGTGAACTTGTAGACTTCTTTGACTTAAAAGACAATGAAGAAAACAAGAAGAACCTTGAAGAGCGTTTCTTCAAGATTACAGGAACATATGATGAAAGAGTATTTAAGGACTATTCATCTCAAGAATTATCTTATGTTAACAACATGTCTGAAGAAAGTGCAGATGTAGTTGAAGAACAACCAAAGGTTGAAGAAGAAAACAAAGAGCAAGGAGAAGAATAATGAAACAAATTACTGCATCTAGTTTAAAAGCCTTAATAAGACTAGATATAAGAAGTCGTTTCGGAACCAGAAAGGATGTTTCCAAGAAAGAGTTGATTGGAAAGATTGCAAACTGGACCTTCACAATTGTTCTATACGGTTTCTTCCTTTTCTTTGTTTACGAAATGACAGACATTTTCGTTAAGAGAAGTGGTCTAGGATATGAATGGCTTGTTATGGTTACATGTGCAACCATGATTATTGCAACGATAGTTTCTATTGTTACGGTAATTAAAAACTTGTACCTAACTGGAGATAATGAATTGCTGTTGCAATTCCCAGTAACATCGGCAGAGATACTTTTATCCAAATCCATATACTGCTTTATACATAACGTAGTTGTATGTATTTTGGTTATTTTACCATTCTATGTATCTTTCGGTGTTGTACTTGGAGATAATGTTTCTAGAGGATATTTCGTTGAAGCTATTGTAGACGTATTACTTATTAGTTTAGTCCCATATTCTTTAGCAAACATCTTAGCTGTTCCAGTTATGATGATAACAAACAAATTAAAGAGCAAATATCTTGTAATGTTAATTTTATTAACAGTTGTACTTTGTGGTGCATTCATTGCATACATGGAAATAGTTCAACTTGTTATGAAATACTTACAAAAAGAATCTGTATCTTTATTCTCAGCAAAGATGATAGAAAACTACAGATGGTTCGGTTCAGTGGCATATCCATTTAAGTGGTATGCAAATATGTTATCTGGTACCATTCTTGCAAATCTTTCAAAGAAAGAAATTGGTTTATCCTTCCTTTATGTTGCATTGATTACAATTGCACTTGTAGTCTCAGGATTCTTTGTAACTGTAAAGCTTTACTATAGAACAATCTTAAATGGTATTGAAGGAACAAAAGAAGCATATAAGTTTAAGACAAAGATGAGAGTACATTCTCAATTCAATGCTTTATTAAAACGTGAATTCTTAATGATTTATAGATCCTTCAACTATTCATTCCAATATCTTGCTATGGCAATTGCAGCACCAATTATGGTCTATTACTGCAATAATATTGCAGTTACCTTCGGTTCAAGCAGTGTTGGTAACAGAATAGTTCCTGGATTATCCTTATTGGTAATCATCATATTCAGTACCATGATAGTTTCATTTGCTGCCACAACAATTTCAAGAGAAGGCAGTGAATTCTACATGACAAAAATTATCCCAGTTAATTACACAACTCAAGTTGCAACCAAGTTCTTCTTATATGCAATTGTAGGTTTCTTATCTGTATCCTTTAGCTGTCTTGCTATTGGTTTAGCATTTGGTCCTACAGCAGAGAAGCCTGTCGTTACAACAATAGACGTAGTTGCTATTTGGGGAATTGCAGAGATGATAACGCTAGCGTTAACTGCGTTGTCTGTGTGGGCAGACGTTGCTGGTCCAACATTCAATGTCTCTGGAGATGGTGAAATGGTTCATGCAAATAAGAACATAGCCATTGTTATCTTCACAGGTATTGCAGTTGCTGTTGGATATGGTATCTTTGCAATCGTTTTCAACTATATCAAATTAGCTGGTTTAAATAGCTATATCATAGACAGTATAACTGATGTTTATATTGCTCTAGTTTTAGCTTCCATAGTAATACTAGGAGTTTGCTTGTCATTGTTATTTGTTAACCTTAACAAGCGCTATAGGAAGATTGTGTCATAATAAAGAGGTGATATTGTGAAAAAGTTAATGATAGGAACCCTTTTATTAATTCCACTCATCATTATGGCTGTTGTTACACTAACAGCTAATATAGTAGCGGGCGCAACTTATATTGGGGTTGAATCACTCACAATTGAAACGGATTATCTCGAATTAATTAATGTAGACCAAATTTACTATGCAGGCGACTTATTACTACCAAAGGTAGGACCATCCAGAGCTACAAACAAAACGATTACATGGGAGATTGAAGATATTACATTATTGGATGCATCTTATGATGACTCCGTAATCCCAGCTGTAACGCTTTTAGATGCAAACGAAGATCCTACAGATACAAATACCACAGGTATTTTCAAAGTAAATGCATATTGTTCATTTGAATTATCTGCACAAGCTGAAACACAAAAAGCAACTTGTATGGTATTCGTTGGTGGTTATGATGTAAGAAAGATTATGGTGTCTCACAACAGCAATGATTATGCAGATGTTAAGGTTGGAGACAGCGTTCAATTAAAATACACAGTAGTTCCTATTTCAGCAAAGATTAACGAGCTAAGATGGGAGTCTACAAACCCAGGTGTTGCGGTTGTAGATGAAAATGGTATTGTAACTGTTAAGGGAACAGGAGATGCTAAGATTAAGTTATCTATTCCTAAGTACACAACAATAGATTCAAACAAAGAATATGTTACATCCGCAGAGTTCACAGTATATGGTAAAGAGGGTACATCCAAGTATGGTTCAGTCTTTACTTCACATCTAAAGACTTTGTCTTTAAATGCTATTGGTGCATATGATGTATCCAATGTTGAAGGGGCAACTATTTCAGGAGACACATTAACCATTACAGGTTCAAGTTGCTCAATGCAAACAAAGAATGGTCCTTTAACCATAAAGACATGTGAAGAGGGAGATATTGAGATAGTTCATGCAGACATTATTTCAAATGCTGCAGGTTATGTTTTAGGCTTTGATGAAAAGCTTGTTCTCACAGCAAGATTAGCATCCGCACTTGAGAGTGCAACAATTACTCCAACTTGGAGTGTATCTGGAGATGGATTTGCAATTAACAATGGTGTTTTAACTGCAACAAAAGATGGCATAGGAACAGTTACAGCAACATATGGAAGCAAGAGTGCATCCGTACAAATACATGCAGAGGAAAAGATCACAAACCTAATCCTTGGTATTACAAATTCAACCTTAAAGGTTGGTATTGGTAAAGAGACTGTATTTGCAAGTTCAAGATACAAAGATACATTTGAAAGAGAAGACAATTATGTAGAGATAACATTTAAATCTCCAGCAAATCCAACAAGTGCTGCAGAATTAGATAAGTTTGCAAGCAAGTTCACATTCACAGTGGACGATCCAAGCAAAGCATATGTTGTTGGAACAAAGTTGTATTTCAAGAAAGATGGCATTACTGAAAAGTGCAACATTACAGTTACAGTATCTGCAAAATACTATAAGTATTTACCAGACTATGTAACACGTACAATAACATTCACAGTTATAGACGGTGTATCAGTTTATACAGAACCACAACTTCAAAAAGCTTGTGATGACAGACTCCACATTTCATTAATGGCAGATGTTGTTGCAATTCACCAAGACTATATCCTTAACAAGGACTTATATGGTAATAACCATATGATTTCTTTAGATATGCCTAAAGATAACATAGAAAGTTGGAGAACAATTTTCTTGGTAAACAAAAAGAATGTCATTTCAAATATCACAATTCGTGCAAACGAAGTAGATACAGAAATCACAAACGAAGATGGTGCTAAAGGCTTAAAGGGTGGTGCTGTTAGATTTGAATGGGAAGGTCATGATGAGTGGAGTGGCGAAAACAAACCAGGTTATGATCTCAGATTCGAATCCACAGTTGAATATTCAACAATAGAAAACTGCAGTGTATGCTTAAGATCATATGGTGCAGACATGGTAGTAAATGGATGTATTATTAGAAATACATCACAAGTTGCAATTCACACTCGTGCAAGATTATATAACGAGGTAGATGGTGTGAAATATTATGAATACTCTAAAATCACATTAAGAAACGTTATATTCTCTAACTTATTAGGTACATGCTTAAGCATGGAATACCAAGATTCATTCTTCTTACCAGATGAAAATGGATACACAATTGGTGAACAAGATGCAGATGGCAACTTCATTTACAAACCAACTTATGAAAAAGAGAGAAATATAGTTCTTCAACAAGAAGGATTTGTAGACATTTACAATTGGCAAAACATTTACGAATTAGGACTCCTTTCAGGATTAGATGTAGATGAGACATTAATCTATGTTCTAAAGCTTGCACTTGGAGACTTATTTGAAAGAAGTGAGTTTGACCAATTCAGATATACAACAGGTACAGGTACTGGAACAACACAACAATATGTATGTATGGGCTTTATATCAAATGGTATTTTAACACCTTCTGTGTTAGATGCAACATTTGAAGACCCAAGAATGTGTTATCTAGATACATCTAAGTATCCATCTATTGTAGACAATGATTTGTACTATAGGTTACTTGTTGTAAACAAAATGAAGATATTCGCATATGATGCTTCAGCGGATATAGGTCCAGATGATCACCCAGTTATAAACAAGGCGACATTCAACAGACTTAATCCAAACAAAAAATAAAAAGAAGGTTTAGATATAGATTATGAAAAAGTTGATGTTAGGAACGCTAATGTTAATACCAATAATTATCATGGTTGTAGTTACACTTACAGCCAATATAATTGCTGGCGTTACATATATTGGTGTTGAGTCCCTATCCATAGACAAGACATATCTAGAATTAATTCATGTAGATCAAATTTACTATGCATCCGATTTACTTTTACCAAAGGTAAGTCCATCTAGAGCTACAAACAAAACCATCACATGGGAGATAGAAGATATAACTCTTTTAGATGCTTCCTATGATGATTCAGTAATTCCTGCAGTAACACTTATAGATGCATATGAAAACCCAGTAGAAACAAATACAACAGGTGTATTTAAAGTTAATGCATACTGTTCATTTGAATTATCTGCACAAGCTGAAACAAAGAAAGCAACTTGTATGGTCTTCGTTGGTGGAGATGATGTAAGATCCATCACAGTTTCTTATGGAGACAAGATTGCAGAAGAAATTAAAGTTGGAGATAGTTTAAAACTCAGTTATTCAGTTGTTCCAATTTCTGCAAAGATTGAAGACATGTGGTGGGAAACATCCAATGCAAGTGTTGCTGTTGTAGATGAAAACGGTGTTGTAACTGTTAAAGGCAAAGGTATAGCAGAAATCACGTTATCCATTAGAAAGTACATAGATAACTGGGAATATGTAACATCCAATGTATTTGTTGTTACAGGAATAGATGGTGCATCATATTATGGTTCTACATTTAATTCAGCATTAAGGACTTTGTCCTTATCTGCAATTGGTGCAACAGGTGTTACAAGTGTAACTGGTGGTTCTATATCTGGAGATACATTATCCATTACAGGAGATAGTTGTACACTTCAAACAGCAAATGGACCACTCACAATTAATATTTGTGAAGAGGAAGATTTAGAAATACTTCATGCAAACTTATTCAAAGTTGGTAGTGGATATATTCTTGGTTTAGATGAAAAGTTAACACTTAAGGCAAGATTTGCAGATGTGTTTACAACTACAGCATGCAATCCAACATGGAGTGTAACTGGTGGAGACTTCACAATTGAAAATGGTGTATTAAGAGCTAATAAAGTAGGAACAGCAGTAGTTACTGCAACAGTTGGTTCTAAGAGCACACAAATTCAAGTTCAAGTTGAAGATAAACTTACAAACTTAATGTTATCCACAACCAATTCAACCTTAAAGGTTGGTATTGCAAGAGAGACTATTTTTGCTAGTGCAAAATACAAGGATGATTTATCTGGAGTAGAAAACAACTCATTTGAAATTAAATTTAGTTCTCCAGCAATGCCAGAAAATCCAGCAGAACTTGCAACATTTATAGATAACTTTAACTATACAGTAAGCGATACTAGCAAAGCATATTTTGAAGGAAATATTTTATATTTCAACAAGGATGCAATTACAGAAAAATGTGAAATAACAGTAATTGTTTCTGCAAAGTATCATAAATACAGACCAGAATACACAACAAGATCCTTCACATTGAAGGTTATTAATGGTGTTGCAGTTTATAACGAGCCACAACTTCAAAAAGCTTGTGATGATAATTACAACATTTCCCTTATGGAAAATGTTTCTGGTATACATCAATTCTATTGTTTAAACAAAGATTTATATGGCAATGACCATATGATAAATCTAAACATGAACGAAAGTGATAAGCACGATGATTGTATTTTCTTAGTTAGAAGAGCAAACACAATTAGTAATGTAACACTTCGTGCAAATGAAACAGATGGTGAAATGTCTACAGAAGATGGATCCAAGAGTTTCTTAGGTGGATGTATCCAATATGAATGGGAATTTGATGAAAATAATCCAACATATGATGTTAGATTCAGTTCTGTTCTTGAATATACCATTGTTGAAAACTGCTCAATTAACTTAAGATTGTATGGCATGGATATCTTAATGAATGGTTGTGTTGTTAGAAACTCATCTCAAGTTGCAATGCATACACGTAATCGGTTAAGAGCTGAGAAAGATGGTGTTCGTTATTACGAATATACAAAGATGACAATGAACAACTGTATTTTCTCTAACTTACTAGGAACATGTGCAAACTTTGAGTACCAAACAAGTTTCTTCCTTCCAGATGCTGAAGGCGATGAAGTTGGGGATATGGATGACCATGGAAATAGCATTTACACACCAACCTACGAAGTAGAGAGAAACACAACATTAAGACAAACAGGATTTGTTGATGTATATAACTGGCAAAGTATTTATGATGTAACAGGCCTTATTTCAGGTTTTTCAATTGATGATTCATTAAAGCTTATTCTTGGACCATTAATTCAAGCATTATTTGAATATGATGATTTCAATAATTACAAAGTAACAACTGGTACTGGAAGTGGCCAAACACAACAATTTATTCATATGGGATTCTTGTCTAATGGTATTACAAACCCATCTGTATTAGATGCTACATTTGAAGATACAAGAATACATTATCTAGATCTTGAGAAATGTCCATCTGTTGTTTCTGAATACACATATAACAGATTCTTAATTCAACAAAAGACATTCCTTTACATCTATGACAATACTGCAAATATTAGACCAGATGACAAGCCAGTTTATGACAAGTACACATTTAATAAATTAAATCCAAAGAAATAAGATGGCTAAAGGCATAGGAATTATACTAGAAGGCGGCGGAGTTAAGGGCGCATACCAAGTAGGCGCTCTTAAAGCTTTGCAAGATATTAATTTTGAAATATCCGGATATGCTGGAACTTCTATTGGTGCTTTAAATGCAGCACAATTATGCCAAACAGATATAGACACATTATATGACATTTGGATTAATGTTGAAACCACAACAATTTATGATGTAGACCAAGATTTAATAGACAGTTATAAAGAACATGGTTTTACCATGAAGTTTATAAAAGATGCATTAAAGAAGTCTAAAGAATTTTCCAAATACTATTCTGGCACACAGAAAAACATGTATGATTTCATTCATGGACACTTAGATGAGAAACTTTTGAGAGAAAGTCCAAAGGATTTAGGCTTTGTGACTTACTGTGTGAACGACAGAACGGGTTTAGAGCTTATGAAGGAAGATTGTCCGGAAGGAACGCTAATTGATTATGTAGAGGCTTCAGCGGCTTTTCCTGCGTTTCCAGCAAAGGTTGTTAACGGCAAGAAACACATAGATGGTGGTGTTTGGGACAATATGCCTATTAATTTGTTTGCAAGACATGGCTACGACAAGATGCTTGTTATTCGTACTGGAAACAAGAAACCAAAGAAAAAGTTAGAAAGAGACGATTTAAAACTTTTATATGTTACTCCAAAGGTTGAACTGGGCAAGATTATGGCTTTTGACAGCGAGATAATAAAGAGAGATATAGAGATAGGCTACAACGACATGAAAGATATTATAGATAATGGTGGTCTAGATATATTTGAATAAAAAGTGTTAAAATAACTTAAGTTTTTTAATGAGGGAGAAAAATGGGGGAGAAAAATAAGATATTATTGCTAGATTCCAATAGTTTGGTTCATAGAGCATATCATGCACTTCCGCCTATGCGTACATCTGCGGGTTTTCCAACAGGTGCTATTTATGGTTTTTTAACAATATTGTTAAAACTCATTAAAGAACAAAAGCCAACACATATTGCAGCAGCCTTTGATGTTCATGGTGGAACATTTAGAAATGAATTATATCCAGAATACAAAGCAAACAGATCTGAAATGGATGAGGACTTACATGTCCAGATTGAACCACTTAAAAAGCTACTTAAGGAAATGAACATAACTGTTGTTACAAAGCAAGGTTATGAAGGAGACGATATCTTAGGAACTTTGTCTCGCAGGTTTGATGCAGAAAACATAATTGTTACTGGAGACAGAGACATGTTCCAATTGGCATCAGAAAATACAAAGATTTTCTGGACCA
This sequence comes from Christensenellales bacterium, assembly GCA_045130665.1. GTDB lineage: Bacteria > Bacillota > Clostridia > Christensenellales > CAG-917 > RGIG8124. The sequence goes on from JBGUQC010000001.1 coordinate 107,255, forward strand.
AGAAAGGCGTTAGTGATATAGAGGTTGTTGATTTAAATTATCTCAAAGATATGGGATATACTCCAAGTACTTATATAGACTTCAAAGCATTACATGGAGATAGTTCGGACAATATTCCAGGTGTTGCTGGTATTGGAGAAAAAGGTGCAAAGAAATTAATAGACACATACGGAAGTATTGAAGGCATTAAAGAACACTTAGATGAAATACCTGGAAGAGAGGGTAATGCACTTCGTGAAGGTATAGAACAATTACCACTTTGGAGAAAACTTTGCGAGATAAGTGTAGATGCACCAATTGATACAACTTTAGATGATATTTCATTCAATCCAATCTTTAAGATTGAAGCTAAAAAGATATTGTTATCTTTTGAGATGACATCTCTTGTTAAAAGAATGGATTTTGAAGATAGTGATGAAGACTTTTCCGAGATTCTTGAAACAGAAAAGAAAACAGTTAGCTCATTAGATGAGATTAAGGATATTTTGAAAGGTGCAAAAGAGTTTGCATTATATATAAATAATTCCGACATACATTTTGCTACAAATAAGAGCACAGATTATGTAGTTGAATTTGTACAAGATTTATTCTCAATTGGAATAACTTTTGATGATGCAATTAATATATTCAACGACTTTGCAAAAGAAAAGAAATTAATTTGCTATGATTACAAGTCTTTATCTAAGCAATATGGAATTGTTGCTACAAGTTATTATGATGTGATGATAGAGTCTCATTTATCTTATGGCAGTATTCCAATGAAGACTTGTGAGACCATGTTTGAAAAAGAAAGTCTTCCAAATGAAGCTACATCTTTAATATTCTTAAATACAAAGTATTTAGATTCATTAAAGAAGCAAGATATGATGTCTTTACTTGAAGATGTAGAGCAACCACTAAGTTTAGTATTACTTAATATGGAACAACGTGGTGTTTGTGTAGATGAAAAAGAGTTAGATTTATTAGAAGACAAATACACACAAAAGATCTTGGACTTAGAAAAGAAAATCTATTCATACATAGATTATCCATTCAATGTGGCATCCAATAAACAATTAGGAGAAGTACTTTTTGAAGATTTAGGATTACAGCACGGCAAGAAGACCAAGACTGGTTATTCCGTTTCTGAAGAAGTTTTATCTGAACTTGTGGATGAACATCCAATTGTTCCATTGATTTTAGAATGGAGACATTTTGCAAAGCTTAAGTCTACATATGTAACAGGATTAAAGCCTTTAATTAGAGGTGGCAAGATACATACAGAATTTAACCAATGTATTACAGCTACAGGAAGATTAAGTTCTACTAATCCAAATTTGCAAAATATTCCAGCAAGAAGTGAAGAAGCAAAGGATATAAAACATGCGTTTATGGCGAGTGACGGAAATTTATTAATTTCCGCAGACTACTCACAGATAGAGTTAAGAGTACTTGCACACTTTAGTGAAGATGAGAGTTTAATTAAGGCATTTACGGACAATCATGATATACATGCAGCCACAGCAGCAAGCATATATCATGTGGATATAAAAGATGTTACATCTGATATGAGAAGAGTTGCAAAAGCTGTTAACTTCGGAATTGTATATGGTATTAGTGATTTTGGTCTTTCACAGAACATAGAAATATCCAGAAGAGATGCAAAAGATTTTATAGATAAATACTTTGAGCTGCATCCAAAAGTTAGAGCATATCTAGATGGATTAATTGCAACAACAAAAGAAAAAGAATATTGTGAAACAATATTAGGAAGACGTAGAGCATTAAAAGATATTAATGCAAGTCAATATATGGTTAGAAGTGGTGCCGAAAGAATGGCATTAAATACACCATTACAAGGAACAGCTGCAGATATAATTAAGCTTGCAATGTTAAAGGTAGAAAAGAGACTTGAAAATATGAAGTCTAAAATGATACTACAAATACATGACGAATTAGTTATAGACGCAACTAAAGACGAAGAGAGCGCAGTTAAGCAAATTCTTAAAGAAGAGATGGAAAGTGCAATTAAATTGCGTGTACCACTTGTTGTGGATGTTGTAAGTGGTTATTACTGGAGTGATTTAGATTAATGAAGATAGCGGTTATTGGTGGAATAGGAAGTGGCAAGAGTGAAGCCATGTCTACAATAAAGGAAATGGGATATAAGACATTATCTGCAGATGAAATAAATGCAGAGATGTTAAAAGATCCAGAATACCAAGCCAAACTTGAAGGTTTATTTCCTGGCGTTGTTAAAGATGGTGTTGTTGATAAGAAGGCCATTTCTAATATTGTATTTAGGAATCCACAAGAACTTGCTAAATTAAATAATTTAGCACATCCAGAGATTTGCAAGAGAATGAGAGAAGCTGATGGTGATCCATTAGTTATTGAGGTTCCTTTAATATTTGAAAGTTACACAAAAGATATGTTTGATGAAATCATATTAATCACTGCTCCTAAAAAAATAAAACTTGAAAGATTATCCTGCCGTGGTTTAGACAAGAAAAAAGCAAAACTTATTATGTGGAACCAAGTATCTGACAGAAAATTAAAGAAAATTGCAACAAGAATAATAGATAATTCTGGAGATAAAAAACAGCTAAAAGAAAAAGTTTTAGCTACAATTAACGAAATTATTAAATAATTTATTATACGCGGGTGGTGAAATTGGCAGACACGCTAGATTCAGGTTCTAGTTCCCGTAAAAGGGTATTATGGGTTCAAATCCCATCCCGCGTACCAATATTGATAAAATTTATAAAAATATTAGTTGGTCTTTTTAACGAAATATTCGTAAATTTTAAATAAAAATCGTTGCAATTCTTAAATAATATTGTACATTTTTTCGAAATTTTCGTAAATATTGCTTGATATTTGATTGACATTGGATTATAATTAATAAAAATAATTGAGGTTTTTTAGTTATGTTATTGTTATTTAAAATAAAAAATTATTCTTCTTTTAAAAAAGAATCTATATTAGATTTAAGAGCGACATCATATACACAACATCCATCACATATTCATATGTTGGATAATATTTCTGTTGTTAAAACTACTGCACTTTATGGAGCGAATGCAAGTGGAAAGTCTAATTTTATATCAGCAATGTTTTTCTTTAAACGTTATATTCTTTCACAGTTTATATCTAAGTCGAAGGATTTATCTTTGGATGAACCACTTAAAAAAAATGGTATTTGGGAACCTTTCCAATTATCAAGTGATAATACTAGTCCTGAAGAATTTGAAATAGTTTTTACTAAAAACAACCATCAATTTCAATATGGATTTGAAATATATAAAAATCAAATTGTTAGTGAATGGTATTATATTGATAATCGCATGGTTTTTGAGAGAAAAGAAAAAAATATTCTTGAATTTGGAAAGGGTTATAAATTAAAGTTGCAAATGTATAACAAATTACCATCAGAGCGATTATATATATCTGTATTGGAATATTTTCTTGAGGATTCTGTAAAAGATGAAATTTTGCGTGATTTTATTTTATTCTTTGAAAAAGACTTTAATGTGTTTACTGAAATTCTTTTTGAATCGACAGTTAAACGTTTAGCAGGTTCTGCGACTATTAGTAACGAATTAATAAAGAATCCACTTTTTAGAAAGAAGGTATCAAAATATTTGTCTGAAATTGATGTTGGAATAAAAGATTTGGAAATAGTTGATGAAGAAAGAAAGGATCAATTTGGTAACATTCATAAACAAAAGACAATTCAAGCAACACATCTTGTTTATAATGATGAAGGAGTTAGTACGGGGACAAAAAATTTTGATTTAAGTAAAGAATCTGCGGGGACAATACGTTTTCTTGCGTATATTCAAAATGTTATTTATATGATTGAAAATGGCGGTATATTTATAGTTGACGAAATGTCCGCAAGACTACATCCGTTATTAACAAAATTAATTATCGATATTTTTCAATCAGTTTCGAATACTAAAGCACAATTGATTTTTACAACGCATGATATTTCTTTATTAAATCATTCTCAATTTCGAAGAGATGAAATTGTTTTTGTTGATAAAAATACTAAAGGAGAATCTTCACTATATGCTTTATCGGATTTGAAGGTTAGGGAAGATGCAACTTTTTATAAGGATTATCTTCAAGGAAAATATGGGGCCATTCCAATGTTTAATTATGATTCTTTAATAGGAGGAATTATAGGTGGGTAGACTTCTAATAAGAAATCGATCAATAGAATCAAAATATATAAATTTAGGGAAAATAATAATTTTTTGTGAAGGATTAACTGAAAAGTATTATCTAGATTATTTTTCAAATATAATTTGTAAAAAACCGAACAAGTATAATGAAGTTGAAATATTAACAGAGACCGCTTGTGGAAATGCTCAAGCTGTTTTAAATTATGCTAACGATTTTTTGTCAAAAGATGACAATAATAGTAAATATTCAGATTATGAAAAATACCTAGTTTTTGATTGTGATGCTCCAAATAATATACAAGATGTTATTATAAATGCATCATCAAATACTAACAATTATAAATTGTTAATATCCAATTATTTTTTTGAAACATGGCTGTTAATGCATTTTGAAAACATAGATGGAAAGTTGTCAAAAAGAAAGACAGCAGAACGACTTACTTACAATCTAGATAATTGCTATGAAAAAGCAAATGAAGGAATAATACGAGAAATTATAAATAACGGAGATGTGGAAAAGGCAATAGATTTTTCAAAACAAATATCAGAAAAATATTCCTCTTTAGGATATTCATATTTATCATCAATTAAAAAGATGAATCCATTTTCAAATTTATATTTGTTGATAGAAGAATTCTTGATATATATATCACAAAACTAGAAAATTTTATTTTTTAAGTATGGCATCTACTAAAGAATTTAAAGAATATATTTTAGAACAATTAGAAGGTTTAGGTGGTATTTCTTGTAAGCCTATGATGGGAGAATATCTACTTTATTTAAATGGAATTTTGTTTGGCGGAATCTTTGATGACAGACTTCTTGTTAAAATTGTTGAGCAAAATAAAAAATATAATATGCAAGAAAATATTCCATATGAAACTGCAAAATCAATGTTTTTAGTTGATGAAATTGACGATAGAGAAAACCTTGAAAAAGTCATTTTAGACACCGTTAGTGGATTAATTAAGAAATGATTGAAATTTTTACTTTTCATATATAAAATTTAATAATATTTGATTTTTCTAATAAATTTTTGATGTTTTTGCGAAAATATTTTGATTTTGTACATTTTGAAAAATACAAAAATTTTTAACAAAAACGGATATCATTTTGAATTTTATTTCAATTTTTTGTAAATTTTTATTGACATTTTTGCATGGCTAGATTTATTATGGACTTGTCGATGACAGGAGAAAAACTGATCCATGACTTACAGAGAGTTTGCGATGGTGTGATGCAAGCAGAAACAGAATCAGATAATATGGGACCTTGAGACAAAACATGGCAATGTATAAATGTAGACTGTTTAACAGCCATAAGTGGAAAATTTGGTAACATATTTTCAAGTACGGTGGCACCGCAGATTATTATGATTTGTCCGTACAAGCAAAAAGAGAGATTTTTGTTTGTACGTTTTTTTATAAGCAAAAATACCTCACAAAAAACCAAATAAAACACAATATTATGGCACAAAGTGCCAAAGGAGGTAAATAATTATGGTAACAATCCCAAAGAACATTCCGTACAAAACTTATTTAAAAGAAGAGGAGATGCCTAAAGCATGGTATAATGTTCGTGCAGATATGGCTAAGAAAGGTATCGACATTAATCCTTTATTAAATCCAGGAACAATGCAACCTGTAACATTAGATGAATTAAGCCACATTTTCTGTAGAGAATTAAGCAAACAAGAGCTTGACAATACAAACCAATACATTGAAATCCCAAAAACAGTTTTAGATTTCTATAGAATGTATCGTCCAGCACCATTAGTTAGAGCATATTGCTTAGAAAAGCTCTTAGACACACCAGCTCATATCTATTATAAGTTTGAAGGTAATAATACTTCAGGTTCACACAAGTTGAACTCAGCTATTGCACAAGCATATTATGCAAAAGAGCAAGGTATTACAAATATCACAACTGAGACAGGTGCAGGACAATGGGGTACAGCACTTTCAATGGCATGTGGATATTTTGGATTAGACCTCACAGTTTACATGGTTCGTTGTTCAGCACAACAAAAACCACAAAGAAAGACCATAATGGAGACATACGGGGCAAAAGTAATAGAGAGTCCTTCAGATACAACTAACGTTGGTAAAGCAATGCTTGAGAATCCAAATAACTATTCCGGTTCCTTAGGAACCGCCATCTCAGAAGCAGTTGAGGTTGCAGTAACAAAACCAAACACAAGATATCAATTAGGTAGTGTTTTGAACCAAGTTTTATTACATCAAACAATCATTGGAGCAGAATCAAAGGTTGCTTTAGAGGAATACGATGAATATCCAGATGAAATCATTGGATGTATTGGTGGTGGATCCAACTTTGGTGGACTTATTGGTGAGTTTATGAAAGATAAGTTAAATGGAAAGACAAATCCACATTTCATAGCAGTAGAGCCAGCAAGTTGTCCAAGTTGTACAAAAGGTGAGTTCAGATATGACTTCTGTGACACAGGAAAGGTTACACCTTTAGCAGAGATGTACACATTAGGTTATGACTTTATGCCAGCAGCTACACATGCAGGTGGATTAAGATATCATGGAATGAGTCCAATTGTCTCTAAACTCTACAAGGAAGGCTATATTGACGAAGTTAGAGCAGTAGACCAAGTTGATGTATTTGCAGCTGCAGAGCAATTCTGTAGATCTGAAGGTATCTTACCAGCACCAGAGTCATCTCACGCAATTAAAGTTGCAATTGATGAAGCAATTAAGTGCAAAGAATCAGGCGAGAGCAAGGTCATTTTATTCGGTTTAACAGGTACTGGATACTTTGATTTATATGCTTACGACAAGTTTAACAAGCACACTTTAACAAACTCATAATTGAGTAAAAATTAGTACAAAAATTGGGGTTCTAATTTCGGTTAGAATCCCATTTTTTTTGTGTATTTTTGAGCTAAAAATTAGGCTATTTTTAAGACATTTTCAGGTCGTTTTTAGAGGTATTTTTAGGCAAATTTTGAGCAAAATTGCAAAAGATTTTTAGTATCTGAAAATATCGATTTGCGACATTATTTATTGTTTTTGTCTTTTATTTTAAGAGCTGAAATTTTCAAATTTACAGTGAGGTTTTTGAGTGGTATTATTATATAAATAATAATATAGGGAAAATTGAGAAATTTTCGAAAAAATAGCAAAAAGTCCAATATTTTTTATATATAAATAATATATTTATTTAGCAAGTAATTTTTACATAAAAACGTACCTGCGAGAGACAATAAGAAAAACACAAGGAAGACAAGACAAATGAGAAACGCAATTAACGACACAAGGATGGCAAAAAGAAATTTGATAGGAAAGAATATTTTAAAAGCAATTGCTTTAGTTGCAATCTTTATTTTTGTCTTTGCGTTTGTTTGCGGTTTGTCTGATGCAAATATTGTCTCTAAAAATGGAAATGGAACTTTAAATAATATAGCCTTAGCTGATTCTCAAATATCTTCATTCGGTAATAATTCATATGGTAGTCACAATGGAGATGGCAATAACGATTTATGGCATACATCAGGACAAGATAGTTGGACATATTATAAATATACCTTTTCTACTGCAATGAATGCTGCATTAAGAAGTGGACATGCCACTCTTACAGTTTCTTTTCAATATGGTTCTCAAGGTGACAATGATAAAATTAAGTTTTATTGCAAAGTAAATCGTGGTTCAACCACTATTGCAAGTCATACAACGTATCAAAACAGTTGGTTATCTTTAAGTAAAACATATCAAAGTTCAGTTGTATCTGTTTGTAGTTCGAAAAATTGTGCCACAACTGAAAGTGGCGATTTTACTGTAGAATTTGGATGTCAATCAGATGATACCGGTTGGTTTTCTGTTATTGATAGTGGACTTTATAATGCAACATGCAATGTAGCTGCTGCTAATAACACAGTTTCATTTGCTTCATATTTGGATGGTTCAGCCAGTACAACGGGTGGAACAGTTAATACTACATCAGCCACATTGAGCGCAATTAATTCAAGCACTAGTTCAACTGCTTCAGCAGAAACTGGTTACCACTTTGTCAAATGGACATATGGATCTAGTTCAACATCTTTAACTACAAATGCAACGTTGAATGTTTATTTGTATAATTCTACAAATAGTGGTGCAACGCGTTCGGTTTGTTCTGATGCATATAATACAACTGCGTCATATCGTGCTAATTTCACTGCGAATTCTGCTACTATTGTTTACAATAACAATGGCGGAAGTGGCACGATTTCCAATCAAACAATAAAGTATGCCACAGATTTTACGCTTGATAGTGGTGCCAATTTTTCAAAGACAGGTTTTAAATTAATTGGATGGAGTACTTCGAATTCTGAAAGCGCATTAGTTGAATTTAACAAGAGTCAATCGATAACAGATGATAAATTAGTAAAAAAGACAGACAATAGTGTTGTCGTGGATTTGTCAACAACAACTGGTACTACCATTACTTTATACGCAGTATGGGCCGAATCGGATTATGGCAAGTTAGCTTCAGGAACATCTGGTGCTTGGGGAAGTGCACAAAACCCTTTTGTTATCAGTACACCTAAACAATTGCAAAATTTAGCATTAATTGTTGCTGGAGAATATACTCCATTAGATAGTGTTACAGGAACATACTACGAAACTGCAATTTCTACTAATACGGCAACAAATGATATCTCGTATGCTGGTTGTTATTTTATAATAACTGCCGATATTTCGATGACTGGCGCATATGCTTCAACATTTAAACCAATTGGCTCTGAATCAAACCCATTTAAAGGACGTATTTATGGAACAACAGCAAGTCCATCTTATTCTAATGGAGTTTGGACTCAACAACAAAGAACTATAACACTTAATATGACTTGTTCTGCCAACTATGGTGGTCTTTTTGGAGAAGTTATAGGGACATCGGGAACAAGAGCAAGCGTTGGATATCTTAAATCAGCTGGAACAGTAAATGCATCTGGATATAAGTATGTTGGTGGCGTAGTGGGACATGCAGATTATGCAGACTTTAGCAATTTAGCTAACAGTGCAACTTTAACTGCAAATGACAATAACGGTGGTGTATTTGGATACATCTTATCACACACAACTATTTCTGGAACATGTACCAATACTGGTGCTGTTACTGGACAAAGTAGTTCGGGCTATGTCGGTGGTGTAGGTGGAGATGTTAGGTCTACACTAACAAATTGTACATTTACTAATAGTGGTTCAGTAACAAGTTCTGGTCCATATGTGGGTGGTATTTTTGGAAAATTAAGTGCAAATAATAAAGCAAATTCAACAATTGCTTCTGCAACAAATACAGGTACAGTAAGCGCAAGCGGTAAAAATTATGTTGGCGGAATTATTGGTATTGGAGATAATGTAACTGTTCAAGGTGCTACAAATAGTGGTGCTGTTACTGGTGGCCAATATGTTGGTGGTATCTTTGGACATATTGAAACTTGTACTTTAACAGGTTCGTATACAACTACTGGCGCAAACACAATTACGGCATCTACATCATATGTAGGTGGAATTGCTGGTTATTTAGATGGTTCAAGTAATTCCTCATCTTCTATTACTGCAAGTAATACTATGACAATTTCTGCAAGCGGTAAAGAATATGCTGCGGGAATAGCTGGATTTGCATATAACATAACTATTACAAGTGGAACAAATACTGGTAATATCACTGGCGGTGGTCATACTGCTGGTATTTTCGGACAAGCAGCAAATACTGTTATAATGAATGGCACATTTACCAATGGTACAAATGGAAGTGCTGTTGGAACGATTAATGGTACTGGCGGAATGTGTGGTGGAATTGGTGGACAAATTCATGCCGCATTAAAGACAACTTCAACATTTGCAAACTATGGCTCTGTAACTGGTGGTGGAGATTCTGTTGGTGGGTTATTTGGATTCTTTGACAACATTGAATCTAATGTAGCAATGCGTAATGCTGGTGCTGTAACTGGTAAATCATCTTTAGGTGGTATTGTTGGTAGAGCACAAAGAGGTCTTGTCGCTACAAATACATATCCAATTACAAATAGTGGAACAATTACATACACTGGTGGCACAACTTCTGGAGAATTAGGTGGTACATATAGTGCTGTTGGTGGAATTGCTGGATATATTAATAATAATATTGAAAAAGCAACAAATACTGGAGCTATTACAGTTTCTTCAGGAAATGCAGCATCTGCTGTAGGTGGTATTGTTGGTATTAATCATAATGGATACAACATTAGCATTGTCAGTTGTACAAATAGTGGTGCTATTACATCTGGTGGAAACTATACTGGCGGTATAGTTGGAAGATTATCCACATCTGCTACAAAGAATGTTCAAGGATGTAGCAACAGTGGGAATATTAGTGGCGCAGGGTATGTTGGTGGTATTGCTGGATATTTAAACGGTTATACTATTAGCACATCATGTTCTAATACTGGTACGGTTACTGGTACTGGAGATCGTGTTGGTGGATTTGTTGGTGAAGCTAATTCATTAACAGTTTCCCTTGCATTATCTAATTCAAAAGCAGTAACTGGTGCACAGTATGTTGGTGGTGTTTTTGGAAATATGAACTCGGGTTGTGACCTTGGTTCATATGCATTTAGCAATAGTGCACAAATTAAAGGAACAAGTTATGTTGGCGGTATTTTTGGCAATTGTCCAGGAGTCACATCTTCATCCGGTGCAAATAGCTTACATAACTTAACTAATAGCGGAACTATTATTGGTAGTACAGAACGCGTGGGTGGATTAATCGGTAGCAATAATGCAACAATTGCAGGAATAATGACTATTAGTGGACCTGTCTATGGTTATTCAAGTGCAGCCACGGGAACAAGAACTGCTAAATATGTTGGTGGTTTAATTGGATTCAATACTGGTAATATAGCTTCAGCAACAATTGCCAATATTAGTACAGCAATTAATGTTACAGGTGCAGGATATGTCGGTGGATTGTTTGGAGCAACATATGGTTCAAGAATTGCAATTGGAACATCTGTTACAATCAAGATTAATTTATATGGCGGTGGAGATAGTTCACATAACTATGGTTATATTGGTGGTGTATTTGGTTATGTCGCAGGCACAGGCGCGGAAACAACAAATACAACATTAGATCCAGGTACATCTACAAATAATTATTTTAGATTTACAACATCATCGTTAACAATTTCATTTACTTTTGGTACATATGGTGCATATGTTGGAAAAATAGCTGGGTATGCAACGGGTATTTCAATTGAAAACTTATCTTCAAATGATGCTTCTGTGTCATTTACAAATACTTCAGCAATAAGTAGTACAAATAGTAATTGCATAGGAGGTATTGTTGGTTATTTAGCAAATTGTGCTATTCATCAAGAAAGCATAACACCAACAACATCTAAATCTGCATATTTTGGTTATACTACTGCCACATCTGCAACATTAGGGACAACTGTACAACCTGGAAATGTTTATTATACAACAGTTACATACACTGTTGAGAGTACAAATTATAACGTTGATGTTTATTTCTCACCATCTATTTTGGGTACTGTTACAACATTGCCTACATATAATCCATCTTCAAATACATTCACAAATGTAGTTGTAACAGAAACAAATGAATTTATTACTTCAGTTGGTGGAGTTTCACCTAATACATATTTAGGTACAAGTATCTATGGAAGATATGGTAATAGTGGTGCAATTTCAGGAAGATCATTTATTGGTGGTATTATCGGAAAGATAGATTCCGGTGTTGGAAATTTAGAATCTGGTACACGTGGCGCATCAAATAGCATATATTATCTTGGAAATACTCAAAAACTTTATTTAGAAAATACAGGAAACATTAATGGTAGTTATTACTTTATTGGTGGACTAATTGGTGCAGTAGTAAACACTACTGGTAGTAATATTTATCATACATTTATTTATGCACATTTAGCAAATAAAGGAACAATCGGTTCTAGCGGTGTGTCATTTGTTGGAGGATTAATTGGTTCTGTTGGAACAGTTGCAGATATAGATTCTGGTAAATACTTTGTTGCAGTTTGTATTGATGGAACAACAACATTTAATGTTGCAAATGGTAGTTACAATGGTGATTCAGGTACACAAAAGAGCATAATTGGAAAATATTATGTTGGTGGATCTGTTGGATTTATGGGTTCAAACCCAAACAATTATGTTGATAGCTTCTTAAATGTTGCATTGGTTACAGATAATACAGGTACTACAGGTTATTATGTTGGTGGTATTGTTGGATATATGGGTGCAGGTCGTGCATCAACCAATGGATCATCATTAAATAAATGTGTTTCCACTCCAACTGGAACAATTTCTGGTTCAACATCTTTCTGTTTGGGAGCAATGTATGTAGGTGGTATTTGTGGACAAGCAGGTAATGTTTCAATAAACAATTGTTATTCAATGGGATTTGGATATAGTGTTGTTAGTGCAAATAATGGTGGTATTAGTGGTAATGTTATGCCAAATACAACAATTACAGATTCTTGGGCAATACTTTATGTAAGCAATTTGGATCATTCATATGATTACAATAACGGCAATGGTAATTTTATTATGGTTGGTGCAAATACTAACTGGAAGATACCAAGTTTTACAGAATTATTATATGAAGCAGGACTTTCAAACGATACTATAGCAGCAGGTAATTATGTATCAGCTTCAACAAATACAACACCAGAACAAGGATATATAACATTGAAGTTAGCTATACCTGGTGTTGGTGGTGGCACAAATGAAAATTATATTGCATTCTTTACTGGTAATGGAAACAGGGAACCATCTGGTAATTTATATACAAACTACACACAAGACATAGGTGGATATGCAGGATATATCTACAATGATGGAAATTACATGTATGTAAAGACATACCTTTCACAAGCAGAGTCTTATAGCGTCTGTTATGAAATAGCTCAGTTTGTTAACGTAGAAAGTACTTCATCATCTGCATATAGTGGATTATCTGCTGCAAAGAAGATTGAAAACTGGACAGCAGGTTTCAACAATGGAAGATTTAGTGATCAATACATTGCAAACTTCAGTTCGGCACCAACATTGTCTGGTTCAACGTTTACAGTTGCATGTAATATTTATTATAAGAATTTAATAACCGGTTACAATTCAGACGTATGGTTAGCTGGTGTAATTAATAAATCTTATAGTACTGGTACATCCACATTACCATATACTATATCAACAGTTCAACAATGGAATGAATTTGCAGGATATGTAAGAAATAATAATTCAACTTATATTGCTGCATATTGGAAGGTATTAAAAGACATAAATTTAGGTACATATAATAGTAGTTCAAATAATTTCTTAGTTGGTAATACAACTTATGCATTTAGAGGAACTTTAGATGGAAATGGTAAGACAATAACATATACATATACAAATGCAGGTGAAGATACTGGATTATTTCCACGTATTGGTAGTGGTGCTATTTTAAAGAATATTCGTCTAGCAGGTACATTAACATCTTCAAGTAAGGGTGTTGGTGCATTAATTGGTAGTGCACAAAATGCATGTACAATTCAAAATGTTAGAAGTAGTGTAGCAGTTACAGGAACATACCATGTAGGTGGATTAATTGGTTATGTAAGTGCAAGCATTAACCTAAAAGATATTGCATTAACCGGAACAGTAAGAGGTAATACATATGATTCCAGTGGTGGTACTGGTGGTATTATTGGTACTGTTTATAGTGGTACAACAACAATTGACTCAGCAAGAAATGCAGGTACCGTATATGGCGAAGCAAATGCTGGTGGCATTATTGGGTTTGTAAATGGTACAGCAACAGTTACAAACAGTTGTAATACTGGACGTGTTGAAGAAATCACGCGTGTTAAGGATAGACTATCTTATGTGGGTGGTATTTGTGGAAAAATCACAAGAACTGGCGGTATTAACATTTACGCATGTTACAATTCAGGTATTGTTTGGGGTAAGTGTGCAAGAGTTGGTGGTTTAATTGGTTGTGATACTGATGATGTTACAAGTTCAAGTGGAAGAACTAAAGTTTATTATTCATTTAACTCAGGACATGTTTATTCTGGACACTATAACCATAGAGAAGATGTAGAAGGTGGTAATAACACATTCACATATTGGTCTGGCGGTGAAGCTGGTGGATTGGTTGGAATGGCTATTGCTGTTGATATGTATTATTGCTATAACATTGGAACAGTTACATCCTTCGGTATTGCATCTCACTTGTATGAAAATCAATCTAGAACTGGTGGTTTAATTGGATTAATGTATAACTACCAAAACAACTACTACTGTACAATGAAGTATTGTTACAATGCTGGACTTGTTCAAAATAGATGTACATTGGATAACGTCATTTACTTATCTGGTTTGGTAGGATGCTGTATTTATCAAAGATCTGGTATTTGGATGCTTGACGTTTTGAAATATTGGTCCGGTGCTAACAACTTGCCTGCCAATTCTTGCGAATATAACTACTCAATGCATGGACAATGTGATTTAGGTAATAAGAATGGAACAACTGGTAGCCTTGATATGACAAAGGGTTCCACATATAACAATGGTGGTGGTTATATCGGTGTTAAACATGAGTTCGCATTCATGGAAAACTACAGACAAAACGGATACTTATATTTTGACTTTATTTACTGGGCACAAAACTGGACAATCCAAGATACATTAATTAATGCTTCAGCAATGGTATGTGGATATGATGCAAGTACACAGTGTGGTTCTAGACCATCTGGAATGACATCATGGACATCTGGTGGTGGAAGCACAGCAGTTTTAAGAAATGGATCCATAACATCTAATAGTAGTTTTGGATATATTTATATACCTGGTTGTTTACCACAGTTATCCATTTTCGCAACCGATACAGAATCTGGTGTTGCTATGACCGGTTCAACTTCTGGTTTTAATACAGAAACACAAGAATATGAATTAAAATCAGCAGGTTCCGAGTATAGTCCATATGTAATTCAAAATGCTATTGACCTATTGGGATTCACACAGTTGTTCGCTATTAACGATGCATATCATGCTACAGGCAAGTATTATGCATTTGCTAATGGATTTAATAACTTGGATGGAAGAAATTTAGATAGTGGTATTGATATGAATACCCTTGATATGACATATTCTCAAGTATCTTATACAGCATATAAGGCTGGTACACAAACGAAAGACTACTTGGTTTATTCTTTCCCAATTATTGGCACAAGTGCTACATCTCAAGGTGCACAATCTTTCTACCAAGCAACAAATGGTTATGGAAAGAATAGATTATTATTCAGAAATTCAAGCAATAATGTACTGGCCGGTACAGCAAGTGCTGAAAACTTTAACCAAATTGGTTCAACATCTGGAAGATATTTCGGTGGTACATTAGATGGATATAAAAAGACCGTTGGTGGTGTAGAGTATAGTTATCCAATTATTAAGAATTTAAAGATAAAGAGAACTGCATCAAACGATTCAAATCAATGTTATGCAGCATTCATTGGATATGGTTCAGATTGTACAGTTAGAAACTTCACAATCCAAGACCCAACAATTGCTGTATCTGGATCAGTTCAAAATTCATATGTCGCAGCATTCGTTGCTAAGGCAATGGGTAGATGTACATTGTCCGGATTAGTCGCAACAAGTTCATCTAATTCATTAACAATTACAAATGCAACAAGCAACACATATGCTGCTGGTATTTGCGCATATGCAAGTCCAAATACATCCGCTAACGGAGGAAATTCAACACATATTAATGATTGTAAGTCTTCAGCAACTGTAACAGTTAATATAACTGGAACATACAACAACGTTGGTGGTATTTTAGGTTATGCAAATGGTGTTGCAAATAGAAGTGACGTAGGTGTATTCGTAGACGAATGTTCAGTAACAGGTGGAACACTTACAAATGCATCTACACAAACAAATAATATAGGTACTGGTGGTATTGTTGGATTTAGAAATACCATAGGACGTTTGGATATTACAAACTGTGAAGTTGGTAATGGTACAAATTCAGCGAATGTAACTATTAAGGGTAACCATACAGTTGGTGGTATTATTTCAAGAACCAATGGTGAAACTGCAACACATATTACAAACATTAGTAATTGTACTGTAGGAAATAAGACAACAATATGTAAAGAAAGAACAAATGCAATTAGTACAACACATGGTACAGCATTTGGTGGATTCATTGGTTATGCACAACAATGTCAATTAACTGGTACAAACACATTCAGTGGTACAATTAAAGTTGGAACTACAGGTTCATATGTAGCAGGAACAAATATTGGTGGTTTAATTGGATACCTTGGAACAGGTACCAAGATGCAAGGTAATATTAATATTGATGGTTCTATTGATGCTGGTTCAACAGTTTCAAGCAATACTGCATCTAGCAGAATTGGTGGTGCTATTGGTTATGTACCAGTTGGTTCAAACAATATTGATGGACAATTCTACATCAACCCACAAATGACAACAGCTAACTCATCTTATGTTGGCGGTTTCATTGGGTATAATGATGCATCCTTATATATCTTAGGTAGTTCATCCATTGTAGACTTAACAGGCTCATCATCCGCAGAGAATGAAGCGCAAATAGCATTAGATAGTAATGTTGCAAGATCTACAGATGTAACTATTAACACAATTACAGCAAAAGAATACGTAGGTGGATTCATTGGTAGAAATAATGGAACAATTTACGTAGGTTCACAAAAAGACTTAGATGACCAAGACTCAATTGGTACATTCACAGCAAACTTAGTTGCAAATGTAAACGGTAACAGATATGTTGGTGGTTTCGTAGGATATAACAATGGAACTATTACAACAGATAACTGTAAAGCAAATGTTACAAACGCTGGTAATATTTGTAATGCAGCAGCATACAAGACCTCTACAGAAATTGGTGGTATTGTTGGCTATAATGCATCCAGTGCAACATTCGCTGTTGAAGAACAAGAAAACTATTTTGCAAACTCAGGAACAATTGGATACAACATTTCAGATTCAACTGTTCAATATGCAGGTGGTGTTGTTGGCTATAATGCAGGAACATTCACGAACATTGGTACACTTGCAAATACTGGTGCTATTTATGGTAACCAATATGTTGCAGGTTCAATTGGATACTTCAACTCTGGTACACTTTACGGAACCATGATTAATGGTGTTGCACAAACATCCACAGATGGTGATACCGTTTCTAGAAGTTATTCAACATCTGTAACTAGAATTACAGCTGGAACAACTGTGTTAAATAATCCAACAACTATTGCATTAGAGCAAGAAGTTACACAAGGAAATAACTATAAGTATTCAATTGGAAAGATTAACTATTACTTCGTTGCATCCATTTCAGGAACAATTAAGGGATTTGAAAATGAGAATGTAACAATTTTAGGTAAACAAAAGTTAACATCATCCACAAATTTAATTAATAATACAAATAACATTACTGCAAACAGTACTGTTTTAAGTCCTACAGTGACATACAATTATTCAAATGGTTCGCCAGCTGTTTCATACTATTACTATTCAACGGTATATGGTATGGTACAAAGTGTTTCAAAAAATACAATTACACTTTATCCAACACTTGAAGCTGTAGCAATTGGAGAGACTAGTGGTTATACCTCATTAGGTACTAGTGTTAATAAGGCAAAGTACTATTATAGTTCTGGTTCAACTTACGGATTTGATGGAACAGACTTAATTGGTACTGTTGCTTATAAGAGTGGTAGTGCAGTTGCATTCAGTTCATTACAAATAGAGGCATACCGTGAGCCACTAACTGGTACCATGACAGCCTATGAAGGCTTAAGAATAACAAAAGGCAACAAGTATAAGTTCTATGTTGGTACAGTTCCTTACTTCTTTGAAGCAAAGGTTACAGGCATTATTTCAACTATTATTGGTAATGTATTAACAATTACAAGCTTCACAGAGGAAGCATACGGAAGAGTACAGAATGGTTCAGCTGTTGAAAAAGGACACTATTACGTTTTGAATAACGGTAGTGAGTATTATTTCTATGCAACAGTTAATGGAAAAATCAATAGTATTTCAGACACTATTGTTGAACAACAAATAGTCAATAATACTATTCAAAATGTTTCGTATCCAGCAGTATCAATTAATACAACTATTGAAGCAAGTAGATCCGCAATTGCAAGTCCTACAGATTTAGGAATTGGTGGACATGTTAATGCAGGTACAAATTATATGTTTGTCTATGGTGGCAACAATTATTACTTCACAGCACCATATACAGGAGACCTTACATATTTAGGTCATGATGGAACAAGTGTTAAGTATGGTATTACAAACACAGACTACACAGACATGTTAGCATCATCTAAGGATGCTGATTCACATTCTGGTTATGTATCTGGTGTTACAAATATTGGTGGTGTTGTTTCTGTTGTTAACCAAGCAACAACCGTTGGTGTTTATAAAGAGAATGGAAACTTTGTTCCAGGTGTTTATACAAGATTAATTAACTTCGGTACAGTTCAGTCTACAAGTGGTGAGAACGTTGGAGGATCCATAGGTCAAATGGCTGGAACAATTGCAGGCGAGACAGTTAATGCTGTAACGCAGTATGTAGAGTTCTTCAACTATGGTAACGTTAACGTTGTTAAGAATGGTGGTGGATGTATTGGTATTTACTCTGGTAATGGAACATTAGTACAAATGTTTAACTACCAAAATACAAACATCTATGATGTTTCTGGCAACAACTTATATGAAAACATTGGTGGATGTATTGGTATTGTTAAGAAACCAGCAAGTGGTTATGCAGTATTAAGAAATGCTATTGTTGTTAACTCCGGTGTTGTAAGGGCATACACAACAAGAAGTGGTGTAACTGGAACAGGATTTGGTGGAGTTATTGGAACCATTGATGACAATGCAGTTCAAAGTGAAGCAAACTGGTCTGTAGACCTTTATTCAGATGGTTCTGTTTACTGTGGTACACAAGCAAATGGACAAAGCAATGCTGGACAATTCAGTAGAGTTGGTGGATTAATTGGTGCAATTGGTACTCCAACAGGTGCTGGTGCTCCAATTGTTTTGAAATCTGTTTTGAACTATACAAAGCGTTCTGGAACAGGTGCTCAATCCACAGTTACAGCTGTTTCTGGTTATGACTATGTAGGTGGTATTTTAGGACTCAACAACTCATCTATTACTGCTGAAGGTGCAAATGCATCTGTTAGATACTGTTACAACGTAGGTGGTGAAGTATGGGGTCATTATTCAAGTGGTACTGTTGGTGGTATTATAGGTAGTGATGGTTCAAATCATCCGAACACATATTGCTGTTATTGGATTAGTGCCTTTGAAAATAGTGCTTTACAAAACGCCAAAGTTAATTCTTTAGGAACAACACTTACAAGAAGCTGGACAACGGCATTCAGTGCACAAGATGTTACAAATGGTATTTATTCTCCAGATACATGGGAAGAATACTTCGCAATTTTAAAGGCTTACCTAGGTAATGGTGGTGTAACATCAGGATACTTTACAGATGGTGTTGATGATTACTATCTTGAGAATTATACTTATGAACTTCAAGAAGAAATATTAGATGAGAATGATGAGGTTATCGGATATAACTATTCATACATTGATTTCTATGATATTTTCTTCACCAATAATTATTTAACAATAAAGGAAGCTGCACAAAATTATTATAATGATATCCTAAATGGCGGTTTAGATATAACAACAATTGAAACCGATATAGATATTCCTATTATTACAACAATCCATGATGTAAACTCTGCAACACAAAGTATTAGAGAAAAAGGCGAGGCAGAATTTGAAGATTTACAAGAAGTCGTTGTACATTATCTTGATCCTTTAGATACTCATACTTTTGAAACAAATGATATGGGAGATTATGGATTCTATGAAAGTGCAGCAGAGGGAACGAAGAGTTATTCAACTGGTAATGTAAAGACGGGTTATTTCTTTGCATATGCACACGATGATTTACCAAAGTATTCTGATAGAGAAATTGAAACAGAACATACAAGAAATGGTGCAGTTGCGGATTATGATTTAAGAATGTGGAAATACATTTCACAAGCTTATGGTAATACAGAAACAAATAATTCCATTTCAAATATTATTTACAACTATTCACCTAGTTCAACAGACTCTAGTGGATATGTCGATAAATCAGGGTCATCTGCAACATTATATCATATATATGCAAGAGCATTTATGCCAACTATTGGAGGTAATCCAACAGGATACTTCTTATTTGCACAAGCTCAAGAATCATCGGGATTGCTTGTTTCATATAATGCTGTTTCAGGACAAGAGGCATTCTATATTGATGCTGACTCAGCAACTTGTCAAAATGTTCTTATTTTCTATAAACAAGTGGCTGTTACAACTAAACTAACTTATAATGGTTTACAAAGAAGTGCTCCAGTCGCTGGATTGACAGCAACTGAAAGCCAAGATGCTCAATCTAGTTATTATAGTTTTAATAACCATGCCGCAGTAAATGGAATAACATTTAATACTGGAACTGATGTCGGTTTATATTATTTAGATGCATCCATTTATTATATTCCAGATAATGCATATATATTCTCAGTAGGTTCTGGAAATACTGGTTCACAAATTAATATCACTACATTGGATAAAGCAAAGGAAACAAAGCTTATTCCTGGAAATTCATATTATTATACTATTGATGCAACATCGTATACATTCTTAATTCCAAATAGCATTACATTCCCTAATGCAAATTCAACATATCCTTATGGATATGGTTGGTTGAATGTGATACCAACGGCTGGTGGACAAAAGGTTTATGTAGTATGCCCAGTTCTTGTTGGACAAGCAGTTTCAGATACAACAGTTAATCCAGTAACATATACATGGAAGATTTCCGAGAGAAAACTATCTACTGTTGCTATAAGTAAAACAAATACTTCCGGTAGCTCAGCCATTTTCTATGATAAAGAATCTCATTCAGTAACCATTACAATATCTAATGTTGTAAGTACAGATACCACTCCAGGAACTTATACGACCGAAAATGCGCTAAAAGCATTACAAATGTATTTTAAACTTACATTTAATCCATCTATTTCTGCAGTAGATTGGTCTTGCAAAGTTGAACCACCAACAAGTGGTGCTACTGTAACAAGTTCTAAGGGATATTCACCTAGAGATGGCGGATATTGTTTGACTACAATATCCTACCAAGTAAGAAATTATGTTTACACTTTATCTGCAATAAATGCTGGCACGTATAGCATTAAAACAGAAAAAGATAATACAGCTCCTAAGGCAAATAATTATTTAATGTCTGCATCAACTGCTACATTGGTTATCAATAAAAAGGCCTTGATTGCCTCTTGGACTGGAAACGAAACTGTTGAATATGATGGAGCAAACCATACCTTAACACTCCAAATTTCAGGTTGGGCAGCTGGCGAAACTGTTGGTGCAACAGGCACAGCTGGAACAGTGCTTAATTGGGTTAATAGCTCAACATATACTGCAACAGGTATGACAAAAGGAACAATTAGTTGTTCTAATCAAAGTAGTGGAAAAACAACAGTTTCATCGGTTGTGTCATTACCATATAATGCAAAGAATAAAGGTTCATATAAGATTCAATGGAACACATTGTCGTTTGGAAGTAACTACACCTTAACTTCAGGTCAATCAGATACCTTAACTATTACCGCTATGGTTCTTGACGTTGCTGTACAAAGTGCATGGACTTCAACACAATATGATGGAACAGATAATCATGAATATAAACTAAGAATTACATCTCATAATAATTATGATGTTGCTGCATCATTGATCACTGAAATTCTCGGTAAAGTTAAAACCAATGTAACTTATTCGGATGGAGGTACAGGTTATTCTAGTTCAAAAAATAGCAATTCTTCTACAAAGATTAATATCACAGTTACTTTCAAAGCAAAGCATGCAGGAGGATATAGATTTGGCTTAGATTCTATTGCCGAAGATGATGGCAACTATGGAATGACCGCATATACTGGTACAATACAAACTATTACCAAGAAAGCATTAACAATTTCAGGAAAAACTCCAGCAAATGAAGTATATAGTTCAGGTACATATAGTTATATATATAATCAATCAAAACAAGGGTTAGGTTCTGTAACCATTTCTGGATTTGCGGTTGCTGTAGATGCAAGTGCTGTGTTAAGTAATGGTATGAGCAATACAATTACCTATAATGGTGCAAATTTAACTCCTTCTTCAAATGCATCTGGAACAACGATTACATATACATTTGGTTATACTAATGTTGGTAGTTATTATGCAGGTATTGGACTTAAAACATCTAATTCCACGGCATCAAATTACACACTCTCTACTGGAATATGGTCATGGAGTATTAATAGTGTTGGTATTAGATGTACTTGGGATGAAACAGAAAACTATGTATATACTGGTTTTGCAAGAACAAGACCTCTTGCTTCAATCGCACTTTATAATGGTGATACAGTTATAAGTGGTTTGGAAGAAATTACTCCTTATTCAACCAGTGGAAACACTCAAGTATTTAATGTAAGAATTACTGGTTCTTATACGGATACTCTCACTTTAACATTGGTGACAACAGAAGCTGTTAATGTTGGCGCAGATTATTCATGTAGCGTTTCAAGCTTCACATTAATAGGAACCAATGCTTCAGGCGAGTCTATTCCTGAAAACTATGTATTAACTTCAGCTAATACAACGTTTAACATTATTAAATCAAAAGTATATATAGCCTCTTCAAATTCAACACCAGTTACTAAGGTATATGATAACAACACAAATATGCCAGATGGATTAAATTTGAATAATGTGCTTACATTGACATTTGCATCTTCTAATGGTGGCGCACATACACCTACATATAGCGTTGCGAGTGGTGTTTATGATAGCGAACTTGTTGGTACAGGCAAAGATATTACATATTTAATCAATCTTGGCAATACATCTAATTATGAGTGGAGATCATTAGCAAATGATAGACAAATAATAATTAATAATGGTGAGATAACACAAAAACAATTAGTTATTAATATTTATAAGAAAGGAACAAATATAACTAAAGTATACGATAATAATGAATATTTTGGTGGAGCATTGGGTGCGGTCTATTCATCTGGTACAACTGCAAGATCTATAGTATATAGAAGTGGTAATGGTTTTGAAGTAATGAATATTGCTTCAACTGAAGAATCTGGCGCTATTTCTGTAACGGCAGTATTCCAAGAAGTTAATAGAAGTAGGAATATGTTTGATAAATATATAAATAATGTAGAAAACAATGATGGTGTATACTCAGTTGTAACTCCTTCTGGAAGCTCATCAACACACTATAAACAAATTGTATTTACATTATCTGGAGATAGTGCTCCAAACTATTCGTTGGCAATATCTGATGGAAACACAATAGTGGCTACATCTATAACCAATACCATTACATATGCTGATAGTGAGCAAGCAACGATGCATGTAAGTATTACAAAATATACCATAAATGTTGCATATGGAAACACATATCAAAGTTATGCACAATCAAGAAATGAATACACTTATGAGAACGTGGGTTGGGAAGCAGTTACTGCAATTCTTCCTGCTAATAGTAATATTTCAAATTCATTGACTATTTCGATTAATAATAAGTGGAGATATGAAAATCATTTAGACATGACAGATGGTTGGAGAAGAATAGTTACTTATACTAGAATTTCAGGCTCACCAGATAAGTATTTATATGCCGAACTTGGTGGTGAAAAAGGAATTGCCTTGAACTATAATATAAAATCCCAACCAGTTCTTGTTATTGACTATTTTGTTTCGGAAGGAGACAATTACGAAATAACAACTCTTGCTGGATTAATGCTTGCAACATATTATTACAAGAATTACGCAACATTAGGTGTAGATGATATAGTATACTCATATGAGTGGATTGATGTTTGTGATGATGCAGGATATGAAGATTATATGGCAACTCATCCGACAGCTGTTTTAGAATACGATCCAGCAACAAATAGATGGGGATATTGGGATGCAACAGAAGTAATACCTGATAAGTATGATAAATTCATACTTAATGCAGATATTTCAGGAATAATGACATCAAGAGACTATGATGTTCTTAAGAATGCATTCGGTGTGTTTAATAATTATCCACTATGGGGTTATGGAATGGGCCATATGGTTGATGATGTTTATGTAACATATCTTGAGAACTTCATGCAAACAAATATTGGTGAGGAAGTGGTAGTAATTGGCAACTTCTTTGCAGACGAATTTGATGGAACGTTTGATGGTAATGGATATGTAATTAAGAACTTTACACAAATCTACGATGTGGCAGTTTCAACAAAATCTGAAGTCAATATAGGATTCTTCGGGAAAGCAACAAGTCTTGCTAGTGTTGTAGATATGGGACTTAGGGAATACAAGTTATATGTGTATGATTACACAGGTTTAGGTAACACATTGAATATCGGTGCACTTGTAGGTTTAAGTTCCATGAGTACATCTATGACAAACACAACTGTGCATGCAAGCATAAATGTTGAGGTGTCTGGTTCGAATGCAATTGTAAGTTCTGGTCTTGTGATGGGTAAATATAACGGATCTATCACTGCGGCAGATGAGAGCGGAAATAGTGAATACAATGTTAATGTGGCTATTGAAAATGTCATTGGTTTAGGAAATATTGAAGTTAATAATGCAAGTGGTAGTGCATTAGTTGGTGGTGTGCTTGGTTCAATTGGAAAGAATAATAGTAATGGTAGTGCAGTGTTTGGAGCTATTGCATTCGCTGACATAAATGTTACAGCGGCAACATCATTAGCTGGTGGGTTAATTGGTTATGCATGGGATACATCATCAATCAGTACAACAATATTGGCCGCAAATCCAAACTGCTTCACATATCTAAATAGTGGTGGTGCGGCAATTTATCTTGCTAATTCAACAATTTATAGAGCAAGTAGTTCCGAAGAATGGACTGTTTCGAATTTGGCAATTGGTAATGTTAATAATTCAACAATATCAAGCACAAGACAATTGGCAGGTACAACATATACTAATATAATGAGCAATTCTAATACTGCTTATAGTCCAAAATATAGACCAGATAGTACAACAACCATGGGTTCATTTGATATAATTAGCGAAGTAACAGAGACTGGAAACGATGCTAAGTTTAAGCCATATGTTCCAGTTACTGGTGGAATTGAAAGTGCAGAGCCAAGAGAGTCTTTGAGAATATATGATTTAGTTAAGACATATATACTTAAATTTGAAAAGAGTGAAACAACTATGTCAGCAACTATAGATGCTACAGTTGTAACATTAAATGTTTATCAACTCGCAACATCTAATACAATGTTAGGTTCATCTATTGGAACTACATCAAGCAAGATAACATTAAGTTATGCACAACATATAACTATGTTGAGGATGTTTAGATTTGCCGAATTTGAAATCAAAAAACAAATAAATTTACCTGTTAATAACTATAATATAGTGTATAGTGGTATATTCTATGGCAATATTACAACAAGTGCTGTACAAGTTATATCAACATCTGGATATACACCAAGAAAGATTGGTAGCAAGACATATGCAACTCTTGCAGAATATAAAGCTGCATATGAAGCATATTACAACGTAACATTAACAATAAGTGGTGGTTACTACGTATACACACCAAGCATCTATGTGTATATTAAGGGCAGCGCAGCAGAAAAGATGTTTGAAAAGGAAATTAATACGATACCTATTAATGGGGTAGTAAAAGAATAATGGATAGGAGGTTATTTGAATGAGCAAAAATATTAAGAAAAAAACAATAAAACTCATTGCTGGAATCATAATCCCTATTTTCATTATGGTGACAAGTATTGTAATGGTTGGCGTATCTTATGCATGGTTTAGTGCATCTACTGCCACAACTATTTCTACAATTACTATGGCTAATGAAGAAGCCTTTACATTGACATTTAATTTCGGAGATGATCCAGAAGAAATGTATGAGGGACAACTTGCTTATGTAACAAAAAATACGATAACACATTTGGTTACAGATGAATATGCAACAGATGTTTTGGGCTATACAAACCCATCCACTATCTATGATGGTTATATGCTTGATAAACCATATAAAGTTGGAACGAATGTAATATTAGACACTCAAGGAAAGATTGTTGATTTTGAGGTACATATTAATTCAATTAATATATATATGGAAGAAACTGAAAATGAGGTTACAACAAAAACGTATTTGATGCAATTAAATAGTACAGATAGTGTTAATTTGATACCTTATGGATTTACATGGTATATATTGGATTCTGCAAATAATAGAATTTATACACCATATGGGACATCTTCCGAAGGAAATAGTTTAACTGTTACAGGGACGACCGTGTCAGAAAAGTGGTTTAGTACACCAAATATCCAAAATATTACCAACTTTAGTTCGACAAATGAATCTGCAATGCAATTATTTGTTGTTTTTTGTCCAGAAAAATTATATTGGATGCAATATAGTTTGGGAAAAACATTTAATTCAACAGCCGATTGGAGAGCTGGGCTTGAAGATATTTATACAACAACAAACGAAAGAAATATGATATATCATTTAGACTCATATGGAAATACTGCAGATGGACATAATCCATCATCAAATCCAGATACAAGTGGAGTGACTTATTGGGATCCTAAATATGTTGGTGCTCAATTTGAGTTTAATTTCACAGTAAATGTTCTAAATGTTCATAAGGATTAGGAGGGCCAAAACAATGAAAAAATCTTTAGTTATTAGTTTAATAGTGATGGCCCTTTGTATAGTGGTCGGAGTGATTGGAGTTACTGCTGCATGGTTTGGAGATACATTTAATCGAGCAGACAATGTAATAATATCATCCTATGCACCAACTGGAAATGCTACTATGAGTATAGATTCCACTTCAGATTTTACTTCAGGTGAAGGTTTAATGCCGGCTGTGGCAACAGAAGGATATATCTTGGGACAAAGAAATGGAACACTTAGTTTAGATTCGATAGATGTGTTAGATTCTGCAAATGTTACAGCGGGATATATTACTAAAGTTGCGACACAGGTTACGATGGAATTCGATTTTGCTTATGCTGGAACTCAAGATGCAGGTTTTTCAAACAAGGCTATTGCAATTAAACTTGCTTCAGTAACATTACAAAATCCACGTGTTTATATAACAATAGCACAATATGTTTCAAAATATGGTAGAAATCCAAAAGCAAATATACGTTACACATATGACACAACCGAACAAGCATATGTTCAAAATGATACTGGTGAATATGCAAGAGACTATTTGGACTTAGATGATTACAAATCAGAGTTTAATTTTGAAATGAGTCTTGCTAAATATTTTGCAGCTACAGAGTATGATAATGCTTACTCAGGAGCGTATTATGTTAGAAACGCGGTAGGTGTTGGAGATAGTAGCTTTGCTTTGGCAAGTCCTCAACCAACAGCACAAACATTTGCTGCAGAAGGGGCACCAACTTATTATTATATAGATAGTAATGCTACATATAATTGGACAAATCAAATGACAGATGATTATACATTATATATATTAGCAATACCAAGAATAGAAGCAAAATTTAGTTTCACAGTTAATTTTAAGAAAGTAGATGAGGAAACGAACCCAATTCTAAGAAATGCTAAATTATTCTTTAACTTTGAAATTGATGTTGCAACAAGAATATAGGAGGACTATAAATGAGAACTAAAAAAGTTATTATTCCAATTGCAATAATTGTTGTGGTATTAGTTGGTATAGGTCTTTCTATAGGTTTAACATATTCATTATGGTCTGATACGACTGGTGGTGACACATCTGTTGCCCCATCAATTACAACATATGATTGGAATTCATATTCAAAGTATTTTACCTATACGGCATTTGATGATAGTGGTAATCTTATTGCCAATAATTTAAGAATAGGTGATTCGATATATAAGAGAGCATCGTATTTTTCTATTACTGGATTGACGGAAGAAACATTGTTGCCAGAAGTTGTTTTCCCTCAAACTGTAACATATAAAGTTGGTGGAATAACATATACAGATCCTATAACTGAAGTGGGAAGCACGTTATTTGATGACATTACATTTAAGGCAATACCAACATCAATAGTTGTTTCTCCATCTATAACTAAGGTTAGACAAAACGCGTTTGCAGGTTTGACAAATTTGCAATCAGTATTACTATGTGCATCATCAAATTCAGATACTCATGGAATTCGTTTTGGATATCATGCTTTAGGTAATTGTTCAGCATTAAAGGAAATCAAATGTGAAGGACAATTAAGTGTTGTGTTTACAGATCTTGCATGTATAGGTTGCACATCCTTAACAACATTAGATAAGGGCAACTGCAATTTATTTTATATTCAAAATATAGATACAAGTTCAACAACAACAGCAATAACATCTAGTAACTGGACATCTGGAGCTAATTATAAAGCGAAGATTTTCTCTGGTACACCATCAAGTTTGAATCCATTCAGTTAATGACAAGTAGGTTAGAAATTAAAGAAAGTTATTCCGTCGATAAGGAAAGAACATTATATACCAGGACTAAGAATTTCATCGTGTATGGAATTCTTCCTGTTTTTACAGGGAGTTTTATTATAGGCGCTCTCACGGGCGTTGTAGTGGCGCTATTTATGATTCTTATCGAAAAGATAGGGGAATTATCAAAAGAAGGATATATGGCAATTATAGCCCATCCTGAATATATTGCTTTAGTTATATTGTGTTTGGTAGTGCTTGCAGTTATAATGCATTACTTTTTAAAGAAATGTCCAGAAGGTGAGGGCGGTGGAGTTCCTAGATCCATGCAAATGGTTGAAGGGAAAAATAAAGGCAATCCTATTAAAATAATACTATCATATTTCTTTGGCGCATCCATTTCTGTGCTCGGCGGATTGAATGTTGGAACAGAAGGCCCTTCTGTACAATTAGGAGCCGCTGTGGGCTCATTTGGTGGAGATGCATTCAAGTGGAAGGATAAGACATATTATATAAACTCAGGCGTTTCTGCGGGCTTTGCAGCAGCTTTTTCTGCACCATTATCTGGAATTGTTTTTGCAGTGGAGGAGATAAGACAAAAGATTAATCCATTAGCTATTGCATCTGCATGCTTTGCTATATTTGGAGCCATAGTTCCATCTCAACTTTTATATGAAGTATTTAATGTTAAAATACATTTTTTCCCAATAGATAGTTCCATTAGTATAGACTCAACATTTTTTTATGTATTTATATTTTTAGGCCTTATGTCTGGATTACTTTCTACACTTTTCCAAAAGGTTATGATACAAGTAAGACGTAGAATGAATGGAAGTAGAGTAAGTGCTATTTGGGTATTAATTGTGGTATTTTTATTGTCTGGTTTTACTGGCGTTGTTTTTGCTTCTAATGATGGAACAAGTTTAGGTGCGGGTAGTGGATTAGGTGTTATCAAATATATCTTCTCTAATCCAAATGGAGCATTAGATTTACTTACAACATCTTTATTATTGGTTGCAAGATTTGCATTAATAATTTTAATTTTTAGATCTGGTGCTACTGGTGGTATGATGATTCCAACTCTTGCTGTTGGTGCATTGGTTGGAACATTTTTTGGAGAGATTGTTATGATGTCTAACATGCCAACAGACTTGTATTTCGTAATTGTTCTTGCTGGTATGGTTTCATTCTTTACATCTAGTATAACAGCTCCATTCACAGGAATTTTCTTAGCATTGGAATGTGTCAATATTCAATACATTCCTTATATAATTTTAGCAACAGGATTCTCATTTATAGTTGTAAAAATATTTAAGTGTAATGACCTTTACGAAACTCTTTCAGAGAAGGATATTATTGATCCTCCAGAGTTTAAATTTTTAAAGAAAATTAAAAAATAATTTGGTTTAATTTTAAAACAAAATTTGTTATAATATTTGTATAATTATATGGAGATAAGTGAGATAAATTTCTCATAATTTTTTTGCTTAAATATGTCTAAAATCAGTCAAGGAAATCAGGGCGAAAACAAGGTTAAAAAAGTGCTAGATAGTATTAAGGAATATCATCTAGTTTTTAACAATATTTCCTTCAAAAATTCGAGGTCTGAAATGACTCATCAAATAGACCATATTTTAATACATCCTAATGGAATTTTTGTTATAGAAACAAAGAATTATTTTGGTGAAATTATTGTTCAAAATAATGGCAATAATTGGTATAAAATATTAAATGGAAAAATAAAAAAAATTTCTAGTCCAGTTTATCAAAATAAGTCTCACGCAGTAACTGTATATAAAGCAATAAATAGACAGGCAAGAGTAACACCTGTTGTAGTCTTTGTTCAAAATAATGCTCCATATTTAGAAGATGATAATGTAATTAATTTAAAGGATCTCATACTCTTTATAGAAACATATGCAAGTGAAGTTACTTTGGATAATAATCAAATAGATGAGATAGGTAAATGTCTTAAGAGTAACTCAATTAAGATTTCTAGAAAAGAACATGTATGGAATATTAAATATTTTAAGATTGTCCAAGAGGAGAGACAAGCCGAAATGTCATATGCTATAGAGACTGGGAAGTGTCCTGTATGTGGTGGAGATATTAACTATAGTGATAATTTTTATTATTGTAGTAATTGCGATTTTGAGTTTGATTTATAATTTTTATTTAATTCATTTTATTTCCTGTATTGTTGTTAATTATTTCAAAATATTTTATTATTAATATATTTTAGCGACAATAATGTCGTTTTTTATTTTACACAAAACGATAGTTTAAGTATAAAAATTGACACTTAAAGTGTCGATTGTGATAGTGCGTGTAGTGTACGCGCGCACGCACGCGCGCATTTTTTATTGTATAACTATATAATAATATATAATTATATATAATTATTAATAGATTTAGACTAAACTTATTTATAAAATAATATGCTCTCATGGTTGTATTACAAAAAATACTATGTTATAATTTCATTGAATTTTAAGGAGATTTGAAATTATGCAAAAAAATAAAAATGATAATTTACAAGTATTTGCCGATGTCATAGTGTCATTGTCAAATAATGCTACTTCACAGGTCGAAGGAATTGTAATAGGCAGTGTAGATGCTGCTTCAAAAAAATCTATAAAGAATAAAAGCATTCAAGTATCATTTCTCCCTAATGATAAAATTACTATAGATGTTTATTGTGAAATCATTTATGGTTATGCCGTATCAGAAGTTGTATCCTTAGCACAAGAGAAAATCATTGAAGCAGTTGAGGGCGCAACCAAGTATAAAGTACAATCAGTTAATGTTCAAGTAACAGGCGTAATTGTTCAATAATTTTATATGAGAAGACTAGCTAGAGAATTGGTTTATAAGTTGGTGTTTGCATACTCTTTTACATCACAAAAAGATGATGAAACTTTAGAGTTATTTTTACAAGATTCCGAGCTTGATAAATCGGATAAAATTTACATAGAAAATACCTATGAAGGCATCATGAAAAATTACGATAATTGTAAGGAAATTGTTGCCGAAAATATTACCGGATATACATTGGATAGAATATATAGATCAGACCTCATTTGTCTTATATTTGCAACCTATGAAATTAGGTTTGGAGAAGTGCCAGAAAAGCTTGCAATTAATGAAGCTATAGACATCGCAAAAAAGTACGGAAGTGAGAAAAGTGGAGCCTTCGTAAATGGGGTTTTAGCAAAGATAGTTAGTAAATAAAAAAGGGTGCAAAAATCCCTTTTATTTTTATATTGAGGAGTCGATGGATACCAGTTATCTTTTACAGCAATCCATCTCAGTTACTGAGTTAAATCAGACCATCAAGTCTGTATTTTTTGACAACTCATTTTTTAATAATTTATATGTGTATGGAGAGATAAGCGGTTACTCAGTTAGAGGTGGTCATGCATACTTTACACTAAAGGATAAAGAGTCTCAAATTGCTGCAACGATTTGGTCTGTTGCAAGATTTGGATTGAACATCAAAGAAGGAGATAGTGTCATTTTACTTGGTGGTGTAGACTACTGGACCAAAGGTGGAAAACTATCCTTCATTGCAAAAAATATTATCCCGATGGGAAAGGGATTATTGTTCCTTGAATTTGAAAAACTTAAACTTAAATTAGAAGAGGAAGGTTTGTTTGCTGAAGAACACAAAAAGCCAATTCCTAAATATCCAAAAAAGATTTTGGTTATAACTTCAAAGGATGGAGCAGTAATTCGAGATATAAATTCAACCATTAGAAAATACAACCCAGTTATAGATATTATTGTTAAAGATGTTAGGGTTCAAGGAGAGAGTGCGGCACGAGAAATTGTTAAAGCAATAGAAGCTTGTGACAAACTAAATTATGATGTCATTATCATTGCAAGGGGTGGTGGATCTTTGGAAGATCTCGCACCATTTTATGATGAAAATTTAGCACGTGCTGTTTATAATATGAATACTCCAGTTATATCTGCAGTCGGTCATGAAACAGATTTTTCAATATGTGATTTTGTTGCAGACTATAGAGCTGAAACTCCAACAGCTGCAGCAGAACTTGTTGGTTATGATTGGTATTCATTGGTGGATGAAGTTAAAGAAAATGCATTGAAAGTAAAAACACTTGTGGAAAAACAATTTGCTTTAAAACTTAACAAGTTACAATTACTTGGAACAAAATTAGGAAAGAGTGCTGAAAACTTTTATTCAAAGAAAATCAATAAAGTTCTTTTGTTAGATGAAAGAATTAAAAATAGAATAGAGGCGCTTGTTGTTAATAAGGAAACGAGGTTGCAACAAGCATGTGTATCACTAGATGCTTTATCTCCACTTAAAACTTTTGCACGAGGATATTTTTCTGTAACAAAAGAAAATGGTGAACAAGTTACATATGTTAAAAACTTAAGTGAAGGAGAAAAGATAAATGTCCGTGGACAAGACGGAACATTTAAAGCAACTGTAGATAAAATTAATAAAAAATAGGTAGGTGTTGAAATGGAAAAGAAAGGTGTTACTTTTGAAGAAGCCCTTCAAAAACTTGAAGGAATAGTAAAAACACTTGAAGGTGAAGTAACTTTAGAGGATGCTATAAAGTTATTTGAAGAAGGAATTGAAGTTAGCAAAGTTTGTGTAGAAGAATTAAAAGCAGAGAAAGGTAAACTTTCTTTACTTACAGATGAGATAAATAATCTTACAGAGGAGTTGAACATAAATGAGTAGACAAGAATTTAGTGCACACATAGAACACGATCTTTATTTATTACTAACAACAGACAATAAGAGCAATCAACTTATTGATATGATGAAATATGCAACACTCACTGGTGGAAAAAGATTAAGACCACAAGCGATATATCTTGGAGCACAAGCAGTTGGTGGAGATACAAAGAAGTTGGATGAAAAATTAAGAGCACTTGCAATTGGATTAGAATTAATCCATTGTTATTCATTAGTTCATGATGACCTACCAGGGATGGATAATGATTCTTTAAGACGTGGAAAACCAACGGTTCATAAATTATATGGAGTTGCAAATGCTATTCTCACAGGAGATGCTTTACTTAATCTTGCAATGGAGAAATTTTTAGAAGGTATTTTAAAATACAAAGATGAAAATTTCACAAAAGCAGCATATAGGATTGCAGAGTGTGCAGGATATAATGGCATGATATTTGGCCAATATTTAGATATGAAGGGAATTGGTAAAGATATTCCAAGTTTAATAAAATTAAATCAATATAAAACCGGCAAATTATTTGAAGCAGCTTTTTCTGCTGGTGGAATACTTGCAGGTGGAAAAGAGCAAGATATAAAAGCATTAAGTAATTTTGGACAAAATATTGGTGCAGCATTCCAAATTTTGGATGATATAAGAGATATGGGCAAAGATGAGATATCTGTAGCAAAAGTTGCGGGAGAGCAAAAAGCAAGAGGATATTGTGTATATTATATGAGTGCAGCGAAAAAAGAATCAGAAAAATTAGCAAACAAAGATGAACTCAATGCACTTGCAGATGAGATGGCTCAGGGTAGTTATTAAAAATAATAGTAGTACTTTTTGAAAAGCCAGTTCCCTATGGGACTGGTTTTTATTTTAAAAAGTTAAAAAAGAAAATAAAATCTCTTGCGTTTATGGATTAGTTATGATAAATTATTAAAGCAAATTGTGGCACCATAGCCAAGAGGTAAGGCAGAGGTCTGCAAAATCTTAATCCTCAGTTCGATTCTGAGTGGTGCCTCCAAAAACCAAAAGGGTGATGCCAAGAAAACAAAATGCCGAAGTGGTGGAATTGGCAGACACAAGGGACTTAAAATCCCTCGCCCTCAAAAGCGTATCGGTTCGAGTCCGATCTTCGGCACCAAAGGTGGTTGAGAAATCAGCCACTTTTTTCTTTATAGAAAAGTTTGTGATTAGATAATCAGTTTTTGTCGCTAGACCTTGCATATATAATTATTAAATGATAGAATATATATGTATAAGTATATACACGCGCTTATACTTATGCGTATAAGAAAAATTTGTAGCAAAAAGGAAGGCAAAATATGATTTCAACAACATATGCAATGAGAAAAGGATATAAGCCTATCGATTTCTTTTATCGTAGCGTTGTTGACGTTAAAACAAAGAAAGTCAAATTTGTAGATGCATTCCAAATTCTTAACGATAGATATGTCGGAAGAATGAATGTTATGAATTATTTCTTTATTGCAGAGAATTCAGTTCGTATTAATGAATTAAACTTAATTGCTTTAGATGAACTCAAGAATTACAACCAAGTAATGAGAGAAAACTTCTATATTCCAGATGTAGTTTACTCACTTCCACTTACAACTCGTTTCTTGGGATCAGATAGAGATTTAGAAATTCTTCAAGCAACTTTGAGAGAAAAAGGATATAAGAAGGGACAATTAGTTATTGCATTTAATGCAAATACACTAATGGCACTTCCAAAAGATGCAAAGATCAGATACGATAGACTTAGACGTATGGGATATAAGACATGTGTCTATGGAATCGGTGAAGAATTTAACGAATTAGATTTATTTGCAAGATATAACTTTGATTATTTAAGATGCGAAGCAGTTTACTTTGATGCAACACCTGCAAAAAAGAGATTACTTGCTATGTTAGTAAAATACTGCAAAGCTAATAAAATGACCATAATCATGGAAGGAGTAGATACACCTAGCCAGGTAACAAGATTTAAAAAAGAAGGAATCATGTTATATACAGGTAAGGCTGTAGCTAAATTAACCCGTTGGGTTACAAGAGATATTTTAGGACTTCCAGGATTAAAGCCAGAACAAAGAGAAGAATATATTAAAAAGATTGAAGCTGAAAAAGCTGAAGCAAAGAGAAAAGAAGAACTTGCTAAAGAAAAAGCAAGACTTGCTCAAATAGATAAAGCTAAAAAAGATGCAGAGGCTGGAAGAGTTATTGCTCCAGAACAACCAAAACCAGAACTCACAAAGAGTCCATATCAAGTAAGATTGGAAAAACAAAAGGCTGCAGCAAAAAGAGCTGAAGAAATTCGTGCAGCAAAGAAAGCCGAAAAAGCAGAACTATTTGATGTAAGAAAAGAAGATAGAGATACCAAGAGAGAAAGAAAACTATACGAAGAGGTTGCAAGTTCATATGCAAAAGAAAGTAGTATGTTTGGAGATCCTTTTGGCGGAACTCTAGGTGGAGTTGGTGGATTTAAATTAAATTTAGGTAAAACTGCACCAAAATATAAATCTAAAGATGCGGAGCTTATTATTTCCGAACCAGAAGAGGAAGAAGTTAGTTCTTATGAAAGTGAAAAAGTCCTTGGCGAAGGCAAAGCTGTAAAAGAATATGTAGATGAAAAGAAAGCAGATGCCGAAGATAAAGCCAGAGAAGAAGCTGAAGCAAAAGCCAAAGAAGAAAGAATAAAAGCTAAACTTGCAGCAAGAGAGGCAAGAGAAGCAAAAGAAAAAGAGGAAGAAGAGGAATCAACTCAAGAAGAGACTGTTGAAAATTTAGTTATTGAAGAACAACCAGTTATAGAAAATAAGGCTGTTGATAACTCTGTTCAAGAAATAGTTGAAGAAAATAACGAAAATATAGAATCTGTGGATAACCAAGAAGTCCAAGAAGAAGACGATGAACCAAAAGGACATTATAATGAAAAACATCAATGGGTTGATGAAAATGGTAATGTTTACAATGGTTATTGGGATGAAAATGGAAATTGGGTGGACTATGAAGAGTTCGATGAGCTAGAAGAAGGGCACTACAATGAAAAAGGACAATGGGTTGCTGCAGATGGAACCGTATATAACGGTTATTATGATGAACAAGGTAGATGGATAGATTACTCATATCAAAATGAAGATGGAGAATGGGTAGATAACGGCTACTTTGATGAGAGAATAGGAAAATGGGTTCCATACGGATACTTTGATGAAGATGGCGTATGGCATAACTTTTAAAGTTATATAGGGAGTCTTCGTAGGAGATAGACTAATGGCAGAAGATGAAAAGATCTTAGACCAGCAAGAAGCTGCAAATAATGAAGAAAATGTAACACCACAAGAGAATGTGGATAATTCTTCTAATGCAGAAGAGCCTCAAAAGGATACAAAGAAATCCAAAAAAGACAAAAAAAGCGAGGCAAATGCTGAAAAAGAAAAATTAAGTGCAAAAGAAAAAGCCCAAAAAGAATGGGAAGATTCTATTGTTGCTAATAAAAGAGTTAAGAGAGAAATAACAAGAAAGAAGGTTACAAAGATTTTGTCTCTCATTTTAATTTTATCTTTACTCTTAACATCTATTGTTTATGTTATGCTCTTGTTTATTGAAGAAAACTCAATTCGTATTACCGCAACATCTAAAGATGAAAAAACTATTTCACTATCTAACGATGGTGATGTTTGGGCCCCGGTACTAAATGTTGAAGGTCCAGATAGAATGTGGAACATTAGTTATAATCCTGAATATGATGAAAAAGGCATCTCTGATCAAACTGTTCCAACAATGGAGCATTATCAATCTCTTATAAGTGCTGTATCTGATGATTCATCAGTTACAGGAATGCTTAGTACAAAAGAAGATAATTTTATTGCATTTGCGTTTATGCTTAAAAACACATCAGATTTGTCTGCTGAAAATATTAATATAAATATTCGAATGAATATCGAGGCAAGTGGCAAAAAGCACCAATATGGTATTATTGATGCTATAAGAGTTTTATGGATTGAGGAATATGGTGATGTTGCTGCACATATCCTTGATGATAATCATACGGGAGTATATGCATCTAAAACCAACAATCAAGCTGTTATCGATATGCAATATGAATTATTTAATGTAACGGATGAAGAAGGTAATAAACCTACCGAAGTAGTAGAGAAGTGGGCCTATCCTATGGGAATGGTTAACGATGCTGATCAAAAATTTAAATTGGACTATGCTTGGACAGAAGAAGATGTGGATAGGGGATTTAAAGATACTATTGGTTTTATTTCTGATACAGCTGTATTTGATTATGAAAGTTATCTTGTTCCACAAGAAGTTGTAAGATTTGTGGTTTGTGTTTGGATAGAAGGCAGTGATTTTGACTGTAATGATGGAGCGCTTGAAAGTTTTGTTAGTTTAAGCATTGATTTCAGTGCATATTAAAAAAATACGCATACATGCGCAAATTATAATTCTATATAAGTTTATTCATAATATATATATGTTATATGCAAAAGTAGGTTTGAAAAATATGAAAGTTTTAAAATTTATAAATAAAAATAATAAAATTAATTTATTTGTGAATAATTATGCATAAATAATATTGAAAAAGTATACAAATATGTTCTAGATGTATTGAAAAAGGTAAAGTAAAGCGATTGATTATTGACACTAGAATATAATATATAATATTATATACATGTGTGATAAACAGAATATTGGATTTTTATTGAATATTTTTATCACAAATGAAAAAGGCAAAACAAAAAAATAATATATGACTCTCGGGGAATTCTCCGAAAAGGAGTAAAAAATGAAAAAGAAAGGTTTGATTATAGCAACGATCGTTATGGTTCTTGTATTAGCAGTTTCCTTAACGACAGCAACATACGCTTGGTTCACAGCAAGTAGTAATACAAGTATTGATACTATTGAGTTAAGCGTAAAAGCAGCTAACAGTGTTTCAATCGGTGCAAAAGTTGGCAATGGCAATACTCAAGATGACTATATGTATGAAACTGTTACATTAGGTAGAGGAACAGCTGGCACATCTGCTGCAAACACTCCTTCCTATACTGGTGGTACAACAGGTTTGGGTTCAACTTTAGGATTTGCTGGAGATGGCACAACTACACTTAACTTATCTACAGCAGTTGCAACAGCAACATCAATAACAGTTGCTTCTGCACCAGCATCAATTGATGACGGATTTAATCCATCACATATTATTTTCAAAGCTAATGCTGGCACATCAGATACTACAGTAAAAGCAGATTCTGTTAACTATGCAGATGCAAACTTAGACTATGTTGTTTTAAAGATGGGTGCACAAGCTGCAAAAGCAGGTATTAAAGGTATTTATGCTGAAATTAAGATTACAACATCTGATACAGCTACAACATTAAAAATGATGGCAGCAATGCATTTCTATATTTCTGTTAATGGCGTAGCATTTGATGAAATTGATTTATTTGGTTCAAATAGATATAGCGCATCTAAAACAAGTTTAACAGCATCAACAGTTCCAGGCGTAGTTTATTCAACATCTGAAGGTCAAGCAGTTGCAACTATTAGATTCTTAATTGCAGGAAATGTTACAGCAACAAGTGGTTCTGGTGAATCAGCAACAGTTACAGGTGATGACTTAGCATACAATGGAAATGGAATTATCCCATTTGATATCTATGCATATGTATATGGTCCAGACAATGATTGTATTTCAACACAAACAGGTTGTTCAGCTAAATTTGACATTGAATTCTTTGGCGTAAGTGAAGTTGCAGATGTCGTTGCAGCAAATACATTATTAGGATCTACACCATAATATCTTATAAAACCTGATTATTGAATAATCGAAAAATGAATAATAAAACGCCAGGGATGTCCCTGGCGTCTTTTTTACAATTAAATATTGCTTTATCATGAAGAGTAATTATGGTATTTGACAATGCAAATATTTAAGATATAATGAAAACATAGTTACAAAAAAGGAGTCATAATATGGTTATTAAAGGTGAATATAAATATGCGGAAGACTACAAAGCTAATTATTCGAATGGAGTAGTTGGTGGATTTAGATCCCCAGATGAATTATGTATTAATTTTTATTCGGAATCTGTGACATTGCCAAAAGTATTTGACCTGAATATAGATGAAATATCTAAAACAGTAAAAGAAAATGGTGTAAGAGCATCTCAAATTACAAGAACTATTGTTTCACAAATAGTTATGAATAAAGATTCAGCTATAAAATTAAGAGATTGGCTTAATGATAATATTAATAAAATAGATAATCCAAGAGAAGATGGACATAATCCAAATGATCCATCAACAGTAAATATTTCTGGTTTATTTAACTAGTTAAATAAAAATTGTTTTTATATTTAATATGAGACCAATAGTCAAGTTGGTCTCTTTTTTATAAAAAGAGTATTATAATTTTGATATTGACACCATAACTATCATTTTTGTATAATTATATACGTATAGGTATAAGTCTATACATTTCTAGTATATAGAAACGATCAACAAAGTTAGACGTATTAAGTGATTTCAATATCATTGATAGGGCGATAGGCATGGTGCGTTTAACCTTCATCAAGTGCTCGCTAATTAATATAAGTGCATAGCATGAAAAGGACAATAAGTCTAGTGTTTATAGTGAGAGGTTAGTAAAGAGAGGGTATCTCTATGTCCGCAAAGGCAAAAAAGGAATTAACTCCTAAACAAAAAAAGATTCAAACCGCATTAAATTGGGTTATTAATGTAATTTGTATATTAATAATCGTTTTTGCATTAGTTTTGTCTGTTGTAACAATTGCTCAAACAACAGATACAGATAATTTACCACACTTAGGAAAGAGCTATTTCTTAGCAGTTAAGACAGACTCAATGTCTGGAACTTTTGAAGTTGGTGACATGATTATTGCTAAACAAGTAACATCGGACCAAGCAAAAACTTTGCAAGTTGGTCAAGTAATTACTTTTAGACAAATCATTGGACAAAGAACAATGATTAATACGCACAGAATTGTTGAAGTAATTTCTGAAAATGGTACTGTTCAATATCGTACACAAGGTGACCATGAGGCTTTACCAGATTCTAGATTGGTAGGATCAGGTAATGTTATTGCAACTTGGGGTAAACCAGGTTCACAAGCAGATAAAGATTCATACGGGAAAGTGCTTAAAGGTGTAGGTAAAATTAATAACTGGTTATATGATGAAGATCATCTTTCTGCTTCTGGTAAGAGCACAAGATATTTCTTGGTAATTGTTCTTCCATTAATCTTATTATTCGTTGGATATGGTTTCGTAATGATTTATTCACTTATTAAGAATAAACTTGCAAAGCAAGCTGAAGTTGCAGTTAACGATTTATCCGATGAAGATAAGGAAAGAATTGCTAGAGAGTATCTTGCATCTCAAGGCGTAGATGCAGATGCATCAGAAGAAGACCAGGTAGAAAAGGCTGAAGAAAGTGAAGTCCCAACAGAGGAAGTCGCTGAAGAAACAGTTGCAGATGAAGCACCAGTTGAAGAATCAGCAGAAGAAGTCTCCGAAGAAAAGAAGGAAGACTAATTCTACCTAGAGAATCGTATAGCTAGTTAATTTTTAATTAACATCCAAATAGACAATTATTAATTTTTAAGTTGTTTGTTTACACTTTACGTATACACGTAAAAACTCAAAAGTTACTATAGACTATGGATATTCAAAATGTATTTACATTCTTAAGGGCTTTTCTAGGTGCATTCTATGACAAAGGCTTGGGTGCAATATTCTGGGGATTCCTTCATATGTTCTATAACGATGGGTACGGTGAGGCGTTCCAATTGTTCGGTGGTATGACCACAGGCGAAAAGGCTGTTGGTATGATTTTCGTCATACTTATAGTAATCGCAATTTTGGCATTGGTTGTTCTCATTATCTTTGGAATAAGAAAGTTATTAAGAATTAATAGAAATGTCGTTCTTCCACAAGACTTGGTAGAAGAATGTGCAAATTTAAAGAAACAAATTATTAAGATGTCCGCTGAAAAAGATCGTATCTTGGGTATGAAAGTTTCAGATATTGGAAACTACGACGGAGAAGAAGGCGGTGAAGGCGGCGAAGGTAAAAACGAGGAAGCTATTAAAGCTGGTGAATCTCGTTTCTATAAACTTACAGAAATAGACCAATTGTATGCAGACTACGTAGATCCTATGTACGATGACTCAATTACATTGGAACAACTCTGCGATATGTTTAGAAACTTCGCTTGCTCTAAGATGAGATTGTACTATGAACCACGAATTATTAGATTGTTCATAGCAGGATTTAGTACAACACGTCTTCTTATCTTACAAGGTATTTCTGGTACAGGTAAGACATCTCTTCCACACGCTATGGGTATATTCTTTAATAACCCAGCTACAATTGCTTCAGTTCAGCCATCATGGCGTGATAGAACTGAGTTGTTCGGATACTTCAACGAATTCACAAAGCGTTTCAACGAAACCGAAGTTTTGAAGAAAATGTACGAAGCTACATGGAATAAGAACATTTATCTCACCATCTTGGACGAGATGAACATTGCCCGTGTTGAGTACTATTTCGCAGAAATGTTATCAATTCTTGAAATGCCATCCCGTGATGAGTGGATTGTTGACTTGGTTCCATCTGGTTGGCCAAATGACCCTAAACATATTGAGAAAGGACGTTTCCAATTACCTCAAAATATGTGGTTCATTGGTACAGCTAACAACGACGACTCGACATTCGCTATCTCAGATAAGGTTTACGATAGAGCAATGCCTATTAACATTAACTCTAAAGGTGTTCCTTTCGAAGCTCCTTATCAAGATACAATTTGGATGAGCGCAACACACCTTGAAGAATTGTTCGATGAAGCAAAAGAAAACCATAAGGTTTCTCAAGAAAACTTGGACAAGATTAACACCCTTGATGACTATGTCATCAAGCACTTCCGTCTTGCGTTTGGTAACCGTATTGTTAAGCAATTAAAGGAATTCGTTCCTTCATATATTGGATGCGGTGGAACCGAATTGGATGGATTGGATTACGTTTTATGTAATAAGATTCTTAGAAAGTTTGAATCATTGAACTTGTCCTATATTCGTGACGAAATTGATGGTCTCTGTTTATATCTTTCAGAATTGTTCGGCGAAGATTCAATGGGTGAGTGTAAAGAGTACTTACAAAGATTGAAGAAGTTATTCTAATATTATTAGAATCGTTTATGGAGATAGTGCTGTGGCAGGATTAACTCGTGAACAATATATGCAATATGCAAAGAAAATAGTTTCTGTTCTCTCTGGAGATCAGTTCTATGATCAATATCGTGAACGTGTTAAAAACGGCGCTAGCTCCTTTAAATTACAAAAGAAAAAATTAATTCAAGAAATTTCTGTAGACTGGATAGATACAATTGAGTCCATTCTTCCAAACCTAGACCATATTGTTCGTAACCCAAGAAAGTTCATCGTCCAAGAAGAAGATATCGTGGACGTATCACTTGCACGTTCAATTTCAACTGAATCCGTTAAACACTTGGCTCAGCACACGAACATGATTTCAAAGGTTGAGGAGGACGGAACAGTTATTCCATCTAAGATTCTTAATATTACCAAGGAAGAATCCTTCGAAATTTATGAAAATAGATTTATCTATACCTTATTACTAAAAGTAAAAGACTTCGTAACAATGCGTTATGATAAAATCAAAAAAGCATCCGCAACACAGGACGTTCTTGAATTAGATACAGAATCTCGTTTTAATTTACCAAAGAAAAAGGTTACTTATAGATCCGAATACTTAGCACAACTAGGTTTTGACGAAGTTATGCGTCTAGACCCAGAAACAATGGAAAAAATTGAACGTATTGCTAAGATGGATCGTATTATTACAGACTTCTTGTCATCTCCATTTGCAAAGCAAATGAGAAACTCGGCACCAGTTCGTCCACCTATTACAAGAACTAATGTTATTTTGAAGGAACCTAACTTCAAAAAGGCTCTTGTATTGTGGCAGTTCATTGAAACATATAATGTTACAGCTGGTTTCAATACCTCAGATGACGTAACAGATTTGGATATTTCTTCAGAATCCAT
The DNA here is from genome assembly GCA_045130665.1 of Christensenellales bacterium. Lineage (GTDB taxonomy): Bacteria > Bacillota > Clostridia > Christensenellales > CAG-917 > RGIG8124. The sequence continues at coordinate 150,857 of JBGUQC010000001.1, forward strand.
TGAACAATTGAAGGATATGGTAACTCTTAATACAATGCTCTTTGAGAGCATGTATGATGAGCATGAAACAGACTTCGATATGGAGGATGCAGCATTTGCAGACTTTATTAAACTTGGTGAAATGGACTTCAAGGCAGATAATGTTGAACATGACGAGTATGCTCAAAAGGCAGACGAGGAAGATATTAACAAAGAAGCCGAAAAAGAAGAAGAAGTAAAGCCAGAAGAACCTGAGGAACCAGAAAAAGAACCAGAACAGGAACCTGAACCTGAAGAAGTAGAAAAAGAGGTAGAAAAAGAAGTAGATCAGGACTTCGAAGTTGAGACACCTCCAAAAGAGATGCCAGATATGGACGAAGAACCAGATGCTGAAAAATTCGATCAAAACCTCTTTGATGTACGTAAACTTTATAAGAGACCAGAAGAAGATAGATTAAGACAAACTGAAATTAATCGTATTAAAGACGCAATAGATAGATGTCTTATCTCATATAGAGCAATTAAAGAAGAAGAATTCGAAAAGGAACGTCGCGAAGAAGAAATGCGCAGACGTCAGGAGGATTTGGACAGACGTGCTGCAGCTCTCAGAGAGCAAAGAGAAAGAGAAGCATCTCTATTCGGTATGCCATCTCTTAGAGATAAGTTCCAACAACAACAAGCAGCAAATGCACTATTTGGTGTTGGAACATTTGCAGAAAACCATCCAGAATTGTTCTTTAATAAGAATGAGAAACTAGACCTAGAAGATGATGACCTTGAAAATATCCGTAGAGAAATCGAGGAAATGGAAAAGGCTAAACGTCTTATCCTTCTTGGACGTCTTAATATGGCCACAGGTGAAGTTGAGGGTGTAAACGAATACGAACTTCCAGAACCTGAGGAAATACTCCAAGAACAACCTGTAAATGTAATTGCAGATAAAGAACCTGAAGTTGTACAAGAAGAACCACAGACTGAAGAAGAAATTGCTATAGAAAAGGCTAAGAAGGCTGCTGAAGAAGTAGAAAGACCAACATCTAAACCAGTAAGAGCAATGAGAAACTTCAAGCCTGTAGACCTTAATAAGTCTAAAGTTGGTAATGCTCCAGTTGAATATCATCTTCGTGATGATATCGTAGGTTCTGCCTTTGGCTTTGCCATGACAGGCTTCAAACGTGTAAATGTTCCTGAACCAGAACCAGAAAAAGAAGAAAAACCATTACCAGAAATCTTAACACCATCTCCAGAAGACTTTAACCCATGGGCAGAAAGACCAGGTAACCAAGAAAACAGAATTATTAAAGCACCATCTGTTAAGACATTTAAACCTGTGGATCTTAATAAGTCTAGAGTTGGTGATGCTCCAGTTAAGTATGATAGAGAATCTGGATTGGAAAATACTGGATTCGGCTTCCATATGCACGCGCCTATCATGCATAAGACACCAGAGCTTGAGTTCATAGAACAAGAGGAAGAACCAGAACCAGTAGTGGAGGAAAAACCACAACCTAAACCACAATCTAATCCATGGGCTATTACAACAATTAGAGGTAGAAAAGCACAACAAGCATCTCTAATTGCAAAGCAAACACACCATTATAAACCAGTAGATGAAAACAAGGTTGAAGTAGGTAATGCACCAGTAGATAGATATAGTACAAGAGATATCTTAGGTGGTACCTTCGGTATGCAAAGAGCTAACTTAGGTAACCTTTCAAGAGGACCATCACATAGTGATGAACCACGTGTAGAAAGACCAAAAAAAGAGAAAAAAGTAGAAGAAAAAGTAGAGACAAAACCAGCTCAACCAGCTGAAGTTTCTGTTGAAATTCATAGGGAAGCTAAGCCAAAAATAGATAAGGATCCATGGGCATTATCGCCTACAACAATCAACCAAAAATACTCTAAAAAGAGTGGAAAACAAAGAGTATTTAAGGCCGTAGATGAGAACAAAGTAAGCGTTGGATCATTGCCAATTAATACTGGTTCAATTCAAGATGTATTGTCTGGATTTGGTGTGGAACAAGCGCCTAAAACGGAAGAAAAACCTGAGGAAAATCAAGACGAAAACAAAGAATAAAACACATGAAAATCTAAGTTAAAACTTGGATTTTTCAATTTATTTTATAAATTGAATATATACAAAAATAATAAATGAAAAACGAACTAAAACAACCAGAAGACATTAAAAAGAAAAAGGGTAAGCCTAAGTCTAAAGCAAGGAAAGTTTATGACATTATTTCCACTATAGTTGAGGCTATAATTTTTGCAGTTGTTGTTCTTGCTGTTGTAGTAGTTGTTGTTCAAAAAAGACAAGGTAAAGACATATCCATTGCAGGATATTCTTTTTATTATGTAGCCACGGATTCAATGGATCCAACAATCTCTCCAGGACAGGTTATTTTAAGTAGGAACATGACAGATGAAACAGTTCTTCATGAAGGAGACGTTATTACTTTCATCGCACCATCTGGAACACTTAAAGGCCAAAACGAAACTCATAGAATTACTCACATAGATTATAACGAGGCAGGTAAAATTACTGGTATTAAAACAAAAGGAGATAATCCAACAGCAGGAGAAGATCCTTGGACAGTAAAACGTTCTGAAGTTAAGGGCGTTTATGTAAGAACATTGAAGTTATTCACATTCATGCTTAGTGGATTTGCTGGATACTTTGTATGTATCATCTTGCCATTGATTATAGTCTTCGGCTTGTTTATAACCGGTATTGTCATAGACAAGGTAAGAGAATCTAAAGAAGGTGAGTTTGAATTATCCGAAGAAGATAAACAAAAACTTGCTCAAGAATATTTAGATAAACTTAATAATGGTGAACAACTTCCTGGAGATCAAGGAGAAGATAAACAGGAAGAACAAGATATGTTCGAATTAGATGACTTTGCTCGTGCTGCAATGAATACTGAAACAGACACGGAAGCAGAGAAGACTTCTAAAGAAGAACTAGAAAAACAAGCTAGAATTGAAGCAAGATTAAAAGAAGTTCTTCAATCTGGCCCACAACAACAAGAAGAAACAGCAAAAGTTGAAGTTGTTGAAAAAAAAGTTGTTGAACCATTTAGACTTGTTCCAGTTGAAGTATCTTATGATACAACTAAATTACCAGAATCTGCTCCAACTCTTGAGGATATGATAGACTATTCAGATTTTGAAGAATCCGATATTGGCGGTTTCCAAGATTAGAAATGAATATTTTCACTTCTTATTTAATGTCTCATAGTGAGACATTTTTTTATAAAAGAGTATATAAATCATTTGACAACCCCTATTAAATAGGGTATAATATAATTGAAATAAAAAAGTGGGAGAAATTATATGACGCGTGAATTTGTTGAATTACCTTTATTCCGTTCTAGGTGGGAAGGGCTAGGATTGGATGATGATGACTTATTAAGATTGCAAAAAAGTCTATTGGAAGATCCGAAAGTTGGCGATGTAATGCGTGGGACAGGTGGTGTTCGTAAAATGAGATTCTCATTTGAACATCAAGGAAAAAGCGGAGGAATAAGAGTTATTTATGTAGATTTTGAAGTATATGAAAAGATTTACCTATTAACTGCATATACAAAAAATGAAAAAGATAACTTATCCAATGAAGAAAGAAATGAAATAAAAGGACTAATTAAGATTTTAGAAGAACAATTAGCAGAGAATGATAAAAAATAAAGGAGGCACTTATGAACGTTTTTGGCGATATTAAGCTTGGATTGGAACAAGCAATTGAATATGAAAAAGGCAATTTGAAAGCAAGAACAAAAAAGCTTTCTATTACTCCTTTGGATACATTTAGTTCAGATGAAATTAAAGCAATTCGTAATCAAACTGGTTTAACACAAAATATGTTTGCTAAATTTATGGGTGTATCCGTTAAAACTGTTGAAGCTTGGGAAGCTGGTAGAAATCAACCAGATGGAGCAGCTCGTAGATTATTGGCTATGACAAAAGAAAATCCTAATTTCCCTGTTGCATCTGGAATAGTTAACATTTAAAGAATTTAGAATTACTGTTTTAATAGAAAATTAATATTTGAGGTTTAAATTGTTTATATCTATCCAAAATATTTTTTGGAAAATGGTATCGTTTATGCCTCTTTTTTTGTTGCTTTTTAGAGTATTAAATGATACCCTATATAATACGACTTTTAGCAAATAAATAGTTATATATTTAATATATAATTAATATAGCGAAAGAGTTCTTAAAGTGTAATACGAAAAAGAAGGAATATAAATGGCACAAGCAAATAAAAAAGTTTTAATTATCGTTGAGTCTCCTTCTAAAGCCCCAACAATCGAGAAATATCTAAAGGGAGATGCTGTCGTTAAGGCAACAAAAGGTCATGTTAGAGATTTACCTTCTAAATCTTTAGGCATAGATGTTGAACATGACTTTAAGCCTCTTTATATGATTTCTCCAGAAAAAAAGAAAATTGTAGAAGACTTATCAGCAGAAATTAAATCAGGCAAATATTCAAAAGTTTTTCTCGCAACAGACCCAGATAGAGAAGGTGAATCTATTTCTTGGCATTTAAAAGAAGTGCTTGGAATTACAGATAAAGATTGCAGAATTGAATTCAACGAAATCACAGAAAGCGTTATTAGAAAAGCTTTAGAGAATCCAAGAGAAATTAATATGAACTTGGTTAACTCTCAACAAGCAAGACGTATCTTAGATAGAATCGTTGGATATAAGATTTCTCCAATTATATCTAAAAAATTAAAACCAAACCTCTCAGCTGGACGTGTACAATCTGCTGCTTTAAAGATGATAGTAGATCGTGAAAAGGAAATTGAGAGTTTCGTTCCAGAAGAATATTGGAATATTGCCGCTATCTTAACAAAAGATTTAAACAAGAGAACAAAACAAAATACATTCAAGGCAAATCTTGCAGATAGAAATGGTAAGAAAGTTAAGGTTGAAAACGAAGAACAAGCAAAGGAAATCGTTGCTCTAATGCAAGGATCTAGATACTTCGTAGACCATATAGACTCTAACATTAGAAAGGTTTTCCCACAACCTCCATTCACAACATCTACAATGCAACAGGAAGCTAGCCATAAACTTAACATGACTGGTGAAACAACAAACCGTTGCGCACAACAATTGTATGAAGGTGTAAAACTTGCAAATGGTGAATTAATTGCTCTTATTACATACATCCGTACAGACTCTGTAAGAACATCCCCAGAATTCCAAGCAAAAACATTGGATTATATCAAGAAAGAAATTGGTCCAGAATTTGCACCAGCAAAGGGAAATCAATATAAAACTTCTGAGGATGCACAAGATGCACACGAAGCAATTCGTCCAACACACCTTGAATACACACCACAAAAGTTGGAAAATCAACTCCAACCACAATTATGGAAGTTGTATAAACTCATCTATGAAAGATACCTTGCATCTCAAATGGTGCCAGCTTTGTATAACACAATGGCTGTTCATATCACTTGTGACCATGAAACAGAAAAACTTGGTTTCTCTGTAAAAGGTAAAGCTGTTAAATTCCCAGGCTTCACAACTATCTATTCTGCACACGTAGATAAGAAGGATGATGAAGACGAAGAAATGAATAGCCTTCCAAACCTCACAGAAGATGAAGTTTTGTATCTTGAAAAAATCACAACAGACCAAAAGTTCACAAAACCACCTCAAAGATATAATGATGCAACCATCGTTAAGGGTATGGAAGAAAATGGTATCGGCAGACCATCTACATATGCCTCCATTATCTCAATTCTTGCAAAACGTGAATATACTGCAAAGAAAGGTAAGTCTATATACCCAACAGATCTTGGTAAAGAAGTTTGTGAATATATGGAAAAGAACTTCAAAGATATCACAGATTTAGACTTCACAAACAGAATGGAAAAGCAACTAGATATCATTGCAGATGGCCAAAAAACATGGCAAGAATTGGTATCTAAGTTCTACCCATATCTCAAAAAGCAAATAGAAAAAGCTCAAGGTGGAGCAAAGAATCCAGGTTTGTTATCTGGTATTAAATGTGAAAAGTGTGGTTCTGAAATGGTTATCAAGGAAGGAAAATTTGGTCCATTCCTTGCATGTCCAAATTACCCACTTTGTAGAAATATCAAGAGAATTATAGAACCAGTTGGAATCTGCCCAGAATGTGGTGGTGAATTGGTTAAGAAACAAACAAAGAATGGTAAGGCCTTCTATGGCTGCAATAATTATCCAAAGTGTGAGTTTAAGACTTGGGATACCCCAGCTCCTCATCTTTGTCCAGATTGCGGTTCATTCATGAAGGTTGTAAATAGAGAAGATGGCTTAGTTTATGTTTGCACAAATAAGTCTTGTAAGCATATAGAAAAGCCAATCTCGGAAGAATAGTATCAAGCAATATAACGCTTTATAAAGCATTATAAGCAAAAATCGGGCAAGATATCGTTTAAATAGCCAAAATTGGCTTAGAAGCGAAATGAACGCCTAAAAACACAAAAATAACACTGTAATATAATTACAAAGGGAAAAATAATATGGAATTTCGTGGAACTACTATTTGTGCAGTAAAAAGAAATGGCATAACAGCAGTTGCTGGAGATGGCCAAGTAACAATGGGCGAAAGCGTAATTATGAAAGGTAATGCTGTAAAGGTAAAGAGAATCTATAATGACTCTGTTGTTGTAGGTTTTGCAGGATCCGTTTCAGATGCTTTTGCGCTAAGCGAAAAATTTGAAGAAATGCTTCAAAAGTATTCAGGAAATTTAATGCGTGCTGCTGTAGAACTTGCAGAAACATGGAGAAATGGTACAGCTTTCAGAAAACTCGAGGCACTCCTTATTGCCGCAGATAAGGATAGCATGTACGTATTATCCGGAACAGGTGAAGTAATTGAACCTGAAAACGGAATCTGTGCAATTGGTTCTGGTGGTAACTATGCTTTAGCAGCTGCAAGAGCATTAGTATCTGCAACAGAATTAGATGCAAAAGAAATAGCAACAAGAGCACTTAAAATAGCAAGTGAATTGTGTGTATATACAAATGACCACATCACTGTAGAAACAGTCTAAGGAGGTAAATTATGGAAGATATCATGACACCTAAACAGATTGTAACAGAATTAGATAGATTTATTATCGGTCAACATGATGCAAAGGTTGCAGTAGCAATCGCACTTCGTAATAGATATAGAAGAAGTAAACTAACTCCAGAACAAAGAGAAGAAATTACTCCTAAAAATATCATCATGCAAGGACCAACAGGTGTAGGTAAGACAGAAATTGCAAGAAGACTTGCAAAAATCGTTCATGCACCATTTGTAAAGGTTGAAGCAACAAAGTTTACAGAAGTTGGTTATGTAGGTAGAGATGTTGAGTCTATGGTAAGAGACCTTGTAGATGATGCAATTCGTCTTGTAAAGGATGAAAAGTATAAAGAAGTTATGCCAAAGGCAACAGATATTGCAGAAAAGAAACTTCTTGAAATCTTACTTCCAATCAGAAAGAAGGCAGATACAGGTAATAAGTCAGATGCAGAATTAAGAGAAGAATTATTATCAGATATTAGAAATGGACACTTGGATGGAATCCAAATCGAAGTAGACGTTCCTCAAAAGACAAATTCTATCTCCATTGGCGGACCAGGAAACTCTGCTGGAAATACAATTGAACTTGGTTCTATCTTTGGTAACATGATGCCAAAGCAAACCAAAAAGAGAAAATTAAATGTAAAGCAAGCTTTAGATATGCTCAAAGAGCAAGAAGCATCTAAACTTGTAGATGAAGACTCCATTAATTCAGATGCTCTAAAGAGAGCAGAAGAAGACGGCGTTATCTTCATAGATGAAATAGATAAGATTGCAGTTAAATCTAATGCAAATCAAAGTCATGATGTATCTCGTGAAGGTGTACAAAGAGACTTGCTCCCAATTATTGAAGGTAGCACAGTTCAAACAAAATATGGTGCAATTAGAACAGACTTCATCTTATTCATTGCTGCTGGTGCATTCCATATGTCTAAGATGGAAGACTTAGTTCCAGAATTACAAGGTCGTTTCCCAATTCATGTTGAATTAAGCCCATTATCCGAGGCAGACTTTGTAAGAATCTTAAAAGAACCAGATAACGCAGTTATTAAGCAATATCAACAATTACTTGGTGTAGATGGAGTAACACTTACATTCACAGATGATGCAATAGCAGAAATTGCAAGAGCTTCATATCTTGCAAATGCAGAAAGTGAAAATATCGGTGCAAGAAGACTTCATGCAGTTATGGAAAACTTACTCAAAGAGATACTCTTTGAAGCAGACGATAACACATCATCAACAATCACAATAGACAAAGACTACGTAGATGCACATCTTGCATCCACACTCAAAAATACAAACTTAAGGAAATACATAATATGATAAACATTCCAAAAGGCACTAAAGACATGCTTCCTGAGGAAGCTTACAAATGGCACTTTGTAGAAAATACAGCACGTGAAGTGGCAGCATTGTATGGATTCAAGGAGATTAGAACTCCTGTCTTTGAACACACAGAACTTTTCTTAAGAGGTGTTGGAGATACCACAGATATCGTAACAAAGGAAATGTATACCTTTGAAGATAAGGGAAATAGATCCATTACTCTTAAACCAGAAGGGACTGCAGGTGTTGTAAGAAGTTATATAGAAAATTCTTTAGATCAAGGAATCACTCCTTTAAAGGCATACTATATCTCACCAATCTTTAGATATGAAAGACCACAAAACGGAAGACTAAGAGAACACCATCAATTTGGTGTTGAAATGTTTGGTGCAGCTGGACCTGAAGCAGATGCAGAAATTATTGCACTTGCAAGTACACTCTTAAAGAGAGTTGGTTTAAAGTCTTTAAGACTTTATATCAATAGTATTGGTTGCCCAGAATGTAGAAAGAAATATAATGAAGCTTTAATTTCTTACATTGGATCTAACTTGGATAAGATGTGTGGTCAATGCAAAGAGCGCTTTGGTAAGAACCCACTTAGAATCTTAGATTGCAAAGAGGAAGAATGTAAAAAGATTACAGCAAATGCTCCAAAGGTAACAGATTATCTTTGTGATGAATGTGCTGCGCATTTTGAAGGTGTTAAGAAAAACTTAGAAGCTAGGGGAATAGAATACGAAGTAAATCCTCAAATTGTTCGTGGTTTAGATTATTACACACGTACAGTCTTTGAATTTGTTTCCACAGACATAGGTGCACAAGGAACAGTTTGCGGTGGCGGTAGATATGATAACTTAATTTCACAATTAGGTGGAAAACCAACACCAGGTATTGGATTTGGTTGTGGATTAGAAAGATTATTACTAGTCCTTGAAAACACAAATACTCTAAATGCTCCTGCAGAGAATTCTTTAATTTATATTGCACCAATGGGAGATAGTGCAAAAGCACAAGCTCAAAAGTTAGTAGATGAATTGAGAGCTAATAATATCTCTGCTCAAACAGATTTAATGGATAGATCTGTAAAGGCACAAATGAAATATGCAAATAAGCTTGGCGTAAAGTATGTTGTAGTTCTTGGAGATAGCGAACTTCAAAGTGGTGAAGTAGAACTCAAAGATATGGAAACATCTACTGGTGTACAAGTAAAATTAAGTGAATTAATAACTGAGTTATTAAATAAGTAAAATGACAGAACGTGGAATTGTAACTAAGATAAAAGGCAAGAGAGCAACCGTGACTTTTGATAGACACGCTGCTTGTGATTCTTGTCATATGTGTGCAGTTACACCAACAGGTAAGGTTGAGATTAGATTAATCAATACTCTCAATGCACAAGTTGGAGATTTCGTTGAGGTACAAATGGGTGAAAAGTTTGTCCTCACAGCTGCATTAATAGTTTACATAATCCCACTAGTTCTTGCAGGTCTCGGCTTAGGCTTAGGTTTTCTATATAACGTATGGCTCGCTTTAGGTTTAGCTTTAGGCGGTGTAGTTATAGGATTCGTTGTTGCTTATCTTTTAGATAAATTCGTTATTAGAAAGAAAGATGAGTTCGAACCAAAGATGACAAAAATCATGACAGCAGCTGAAGTCGAGGCAATAAAACAAAAAGAAAAAGAACTTCTTGAAGCTGCTAATAAAGGCATACAACAAGTTCAAGAGGAGAATGAAAATGGAAATAACATTAACGAGTGAAAATTTCGCAGATGTAATTAGTAACAACAAAGTTGTTCTTATAGATTTTTGGGCAACATGGTGCGGACCATGCCAAATGCTTTCCCCAATTATTGAGGAAATCGCAGATGAATATGATGGCAAAGTCGCAGTATGTAAATGTGACGTAGACGAGGAAGAACAAATAGCAATGGACTTTGGTATTAACGCTATACCTCATATCTTCTTAATCAAAGATGGTGAAGTTGTAGATAACTTCAGAGGATTTAGAGATAAGAACCAAGTCAAAGCATTTATAGAAAAGAACTTATAAAACGTAAGGAGACATAAATGATCGATTTAAGAATAATCAAGATGGTGGATGAAGTATTATATGAATCTATGATTCAAGAACTTCATCGTCAACAAAACAATCTAGAATTAATTGCAAGTGAAAACTTAGTATCTCCAGCAGTTATGGCTGCACAAGGATCCTTCTTAACAAACAAATATGCTGAAGGTTATCCAGGACATAGATATTATGGCGGATGTGAATATGTAGACGTTGCTGAAGAATTAGCAATTGAAAGAGCTAAAGAGTTATTTGGCTGTAAATTTGCAAACGTACAACCACACTCAGGTTCAAATGCTAACTTTGCAGTATATTATGCAATTCTAAACCCAGGAGACACAATCTTAGGTATGGATCTTGCAAATGGTGGACACTTAACACATGGTGCAAAAGTTAATGCATCTGGTAAGGTATATAACGCTTTTGGATACAAAGTAAATCCAGATACTGGTGTATTAGATTATGATGCTATCCAAAAACAAGCAGAAGAAGTAAAACCAAAGTTAATCGTTGCAGGTGGTTCTGCATATCCAAGAATCATAGATTTCAAACGCTTTAGAGAAATCGCAGATTCAGTTGGCGCATATTTAATGGTAGATATTGCACATATTGCAGGTTTAGTTATTGCAGGTGAACATCCATCTCCAATGCCATATGCACACTTTGTAACATCCACAACACATAAGACAATGCGTGGACCACGTGGCGGTATTATTCTTACAAACGATGAAGAACTCGCAAAGAAAGTGGATAAGGCAATCTTCCCACAATCTCAAGGTGGTCCTTTAATGCATGTTATAGCTGCTAAAGCTATAGCTTTAAAGGAAGCAACAAAGCCAGAATTCAAAGAATACCAAGCACAAATTGTTAAGAACGCAAAATGTCTTGCAAATACTTTAATTAGCCGTGGTATTAACTTAGTATCTGGTGGAACAGATAACCACTTAATGCTCTTAAATCTTGTTGGCACAGGTGTAACAGGTAAGGAATTAGAAACATGGATGGATATGGCAAATATTACTCTTAATAAGAACGCTATTCCAAATGATCCAGAAAAACCAACAATCACATCTGGTGTAAGAGTTGGAACCCCAACTGTAACAACAAGAGGAATGAAGGAAAAAGAAATGGTAATCATTGGTAACTTAATCGCAGACGTTATTGAACGTAAAGAGGAAGCTATTCCAGAAGTTAAGGCAAGAGTATTAGACTTAACAAGCCGTTTCCCAGTATATCAAGACGACGTTATCTATTAAGATGAAACAAAAAAACATTGAGATATATAATAGATTGGATGCTATGCATCCAGATGCAGAATGCGAATTGAATTATGGAGATCCATTTCAATTATTAGTGGCTGTAATATTATCCGCTCAATGTACAGATAAAAGAGTAAACGAAGTCACCAAAGAACTCTTCAAAGTTGTAAAGACTCCAGAAGATATGGTGAACATAAAAAGAGAAGAACTTGAAAAATTAATCTTTACTTGTGGTTTTTATCACAATAAAGCAAAATCTCTTCAAGGTATGGCAGCATCTGTAGTTAAAAAAGGGTATGTTCCAGATAATATGGAAGAACTCCTAGAACTAGATGGTGTTGGTAGAAAAACAGCAAATGTAATTATGGCGGAAGCTTATAAAAAACCTGCAATTGCTGTAGATACTCATGTTTTTAGAGTTTCTAACAGAATTGGTTTGGTAAATGAAGATACGCCAGAAAAAACTGAGTTTGCACTAAAGAAAGAATTTGATGAAGATAAATGGTCTCATCTGCATCACCTCTTAATATTCCAAGGAAGATATGTGTGCAAATCTCAAAAACCAAATTGTAAAGAATGTAAGCTACAAGATATGTGTAAGTATTACGGAGAAAAAAGATGAAAAACTATGAAATAATTTCAAAGAGAGTCTTGGCTGAGAATGTTATAGAATATAACATTTATGCTCCAAATGTGGCTAGACATGCTAAAGCAGGACAGTTCATTATCTTGAGAACAGATAAAGAGGGCGAAAGAGTTCCTTTCACAATCTGTGATTACTCAAGAGAAAACGGAACTGTTTGTATCCTAGTTCAAACTGTTGGGTACACAACAATGAAACTATCTCAAATGAATGTAGGAGATGCCTTATCAGATTTTGTTGGACCATTAGGAAATCCAACAGACTTATCTGAATATAATAGCGTGTTGTTAGTTGGTGGCGGAATTGGTTCTGCTGTCATTTATCCACAAGCAAAACAATTAAAAAGTGAAGGAAAGGCAGTAGACGTAGTAGTCGGTGCAAGAAATATTTCACTAATTATGTATGAGAATGAGTTCAAAATGAACTCAGATAACCTTTATCTCATTACAGATGATGGTAGCAATGGAAAGAAAGGTTTCGTAACAGACTATATCAAAGAATTGGTAGATGGCGGAAAACACTATGATGCAATCTTAGCAGTTGGACCACTTCCAATGATGAGAGCTGTTTGTAACCTAACAAAAGAATATGGCATTAAGACAATCGTTTCTATGAACTCATTAATGGTTGATGGAACAGGTATGTGTGGATGCTGTAGATTAACAGTAGGCGATAAGACTAAATATGCTTGCATAGATGGTCCAGAATTTGATGGCCACCTCGTAGACTTTGATGAGGCTATCTCACGTTCTAGATTATATAAAGCCGAAGAACAAGAACATTTATGTTCTTTAAGGGGGTAAATATGGATAATAGTGTAAGACATGTAATTCCATCACAAGATCCAAAAGTTAGAGTTAATAACTTTAACGAAGTTGCCCTTGGTTTTGATGTAGATACAGCAACAGCAGAAGCAAAGAGATGCTTACAATGTAAGAATCCTCAATGTGTAAAAGGTTGTCCTGTTAATGTAAATATTCCAGGTTTCGTTGGCAAAATCGCAAATGGAGATATAGATGGCGCAGCTGCAATCTTAGAAAAAGATAATAACTTAGCTGCAATTTGTGGAAGAGTTTGTCCACAAGAAAGACAATGTGAATCTCTTTGTATTAGAAAACTTAAACTTGGTGGTTCAGTTGCAATTGGTGCTCTAGAAAGATTTGTTGCAGACTGTGCAATAGAAAAGAGCTTAGAAAAACCACTAGACACATTTAAAGACAAGAGAGTAGCTGTTGTAGGTTCTGGTCCTGCATCATTAACATGTGCTGCAAATTTAGCATCACAAGGTGTACAAGTTACAATGTACGAAGCACTTCATAAAGCAGGTGGTGTTCTTGTTTATGGAATTCCAGAATTCAGACTTCCAAAGGCACTCGTACAAAAGGTTATAGACCGTATCGTAGATATAGGTGTAAAAATTGAATTAAACCAAGTTGTTGGTAAAACCATCTATATAGATGAATTACTCGCCGAATATGATGCAGTATTCATTGGAACAGGTGCAGGCTTACCACAATTCTTACGTTGTCCAGGCGAAAACTTGGGTGGTGTATATTCTGCAAATGAGTACCTCACAAGAGTAAATCTCATGAAGGCATATAACAAAGAATCCATTACACCAGTAAAACGTGGAAAGAAAGTTGTAGTTGTTGGCGCAGGAAACGTTGCTATGGACTCTGCAAGAACCGCAATTAGACTTGGTGGAGAAGTTCACCTAGTTTATCGTAGATCGCGTCAGGAGATGCCTGCAAGGGCTGAGGAGATAGAACACGCTGAAGAAGAAGGGTTGATTTTCGACCTTTTAACCAATCCTGTAAGGATTTTTGGAGAAAATGGCGTTGTAACAGGCATGACTTGTATAAAAATGGAGCTTGGTGAACCAGATGCATCTGGAAGACGTAGTCCAGTTCCAGTACCAGGTTCAGAGTTTGATATCGAATGTGATCAAGTAATTGTTGCATTAGGTACATCTCCAAACCCAATTATTAAAAATAGTTGTCCAGAATTAGCTGTTTCTCCAAAAGGTACAATTCTTGCAGATGAAGAAACTGGCGAGACAAATATCAAGAACTTATATACAGGTGGAGATGCACAAACAGGTGCTGCAACAGTTATTTTAGCAATGGGTGCTGGAAAAAGAGCAGCAAATGCAATGCTAAAATCCTTTACAAAGTAATAGGTGAAATATGGCAAACGATTTCTTAGATTATGTGAAGATTTATGTAAAAGCTGGAAAGGGCGGAGATGGAGCCGTTTCATTTAGACATGAAAAATATGTTCCAAATGCTGGTCCAGATGGTGGAGATGGTGGAAAAGGTGGAGACATTGTTTTCAAGGTAGATCCATCTCTAAACACACTCGTATCTTTTAGATATCAAAAGAAATATTTTGCCGAGGATGGACAAAAAGGACAAGCAAATAACTGTACTGGTAGAAGTGGAAAAGACTTAATTATTAAGGTTCCAGTTGGCACAGTTATAAGAGATACCAACACTAATAGTGTTGTAGCAGATTTATACGAAGAAAACGATGAGGTAATCTTACTAAAAGGTGGACGTGGTGGAAAAGGTAATGCACGTTTTGCACATTCAAAGCGTCAAGCACCAACTTTCTCACAATTAGGTGAAACCACAGATGAACACCAATTAACTCTTGAGTTATGCACAATTGCAGACGTAGGTTTAGTTGGATATCCAAATGTAGGTAAGTCCACTCTGTTGTCTGTATTAACATCTGCAAGACCAAAGATTGCAAATTATCACTTTACAACAATTAATCCAAACTTAGGTGTAGTTGAACTCATGACAGGTAACTTTGTCATAGCAGATATTCCTGGATTAATTGAAGGTGCATCTGAAGGCGCAGGACTTGGACATTACTTCTTAAGACATATTGAGAGGGTTAGAATCATTGTTCACCTTGTAGATATCTCAGGAAGTGAAGGTAGAGATCCTATAAAAGATTACTATGCAATCAATGATGAATTAAAGAAACATTCAGAAGAACTCGCAAAGAAACCACAAATTGTGGTTTGCTCAAAAGCAGACTTGCTTGAAGATAGAGCAATTATAGATGAGTTTGAAAAGGCTATTGGCAAAAAAGTTTTCGTAATTTCTTCATACACACATGAAGGTTTGGAACCATTACTTGAAGAAATCAAGAAACAAGTAGAATTATTGCCACCACCAGCTAGAGTAGAAATAGACAAAGAATTTGTACTCGAACAAAAGAGAGATCAAAACTATGAAATTGAAATCACTGAGGATGGAAACTTCTTAGTAACTGGTGGATTAGTAGACTTCTTAATTCAGAATGTTGTTGTGTCATCAACAGAAAGTTTTGCATTTATGCAAAAAGTTCTAAAAGATAGAGGAGTTATTAAAGATCTTTTAGATATGGGTATGCAAGAAGGCGATATTGTTGAAATAGGCGATATCGAGTTCGAATGGGTAGAATAAAATTTATTTCAATAATGTTCAATTATTGTGAATAAATTGTTATAATGAAAAATAATAATCAAGTTTTGGAGATAAATTTATGAAAAAAATCGACTTAACAAAATATGGTATCACAGGTACTACCGAAATCGTTTACAATCCTTCATACGAACAATTATTTGAAGAAGAAATGAAACCAGGCCTTACTGGCTATGATGTTGGTCAAGTAAGTGAATTGGGTGCAGTTAACGTCATGACAGGCGTATATACTGGTCGTTCTCCTAAAGATAAATACATCGTTATGGATAAAAACTCAAAAGACACAGTTTGGTGGACAACAGATGGTTATAAGAATGATAACCATCCAATGTCAGAAGATACATGGGCAGACATGAAAAAACTTGCTGTAAAAGAGTTAAGCAATAAGAGATTATTCGTTGTAGATTCATATTGCGGAGCAAATAAAGATACTCGTATGGCAGTTCGTTTTATTATGGAAGTTGCATGGCAAGCACACTTCATTAAAAACATGTTCATTGTTCCAACAGATGAAGAGTTAGAAACATATGAACCAGACTTCGTTGTTTACAACGCATCTAAGGCAAAAGTAGATAACTTCAAAGATTATGGTCTAAATTCTGAAACATGTGTTGCATTCAACATCACAAGCCGTGAACAAGTTATTTTAAATACATGGTATGGTGGAGAAATGAAGAAAGGTATGTTCTCAATGATGAACTACTATCTACCACTCAAAGGAATTGCTTCAATGCACTGTTCTGCAAACACAGATATGAATGGCAAAAACACAGCAATTTTCTTCGGTTTATCTGGAACAGGTAAGACCACATTATCCACAGATCCAAAGCGTTTATTAATTGGTGACGATGAGCATGGTTGGGATGACAATGGTGTCTTCAACTTCGAGGGTGGATGCTATGCCAAGGTTATTAACCTTGATAAAGACTCAGAACCAGATATTTATAATGCAATTAAGAGAAATGCATTACTTGAAAACGTAACATTAGACAAAGATGGAAAGATTGATTTCGCAGACAAATCTGTAACGGAGAACACACGTGTTTCTTATCCAATCACACACATCAAAAATATTGTTCGTCCAATCTCAGCTGCTCCAGCTGCAAACAATGTAATTTTCTTATCTGCAGATGCATTTGGTGTATTACCACCAGTATCAATTTTAACTCCAGAACAAACACAATATTACTTCCTTTCTGGATTCACAGCAAAACTTGCTGGAACAGAACGTGGAATTACAGAACCAACACCAACATTCAGTGCATGTTTCGGACAAGCATTCTTAGAGCTTGAACCAACAAAGTATGCTGAAGAGTTAGTAAAGAGAATGCAAGCAAGTGGTGCAAAAGCATATCTTGTTAACACAGGTTGGAATGGAACAGGTAAGAGAATTTCAATTAAAGACACTCGTGGAATCATCGATGCTATCTTAAACGGAGATATTAAGAATGTTCCAACAAAGAATATACCATACTTCAATTTTGAAGTACCAACAGTCCTTAATGGTGTTGCAACCGAAATCTTAGATCCAAAAGATACATATGCAAATCCAGCAGATTGGGATGCAAAAGCAAAAGACTTAGCATCTAGATTCATCAAGAACTTCGAGAAGTATACATTTAATGCCGCAGGTAAAGCTCTTGTAAAGGCTGGTCCACAACTATAATTTAATCATAGATTAAAAAAATGAAATCCAGGGTGTAAAAGCCTTGGATTTTTTATTTGACTCAAAATGAAAAATGTATTATATTGATTGTGCAAATGGAGAGCATTTGCATTCGTAGGCAGGTCTTACGTCTTCCGTAGATCCACAGGGCTTGGTCAGGGAAGTGCTGTGGGGAGGTATTGAAATATGGTTATTGCTTAGCCGATGCCTGACTAGGGTAACACCGAAAGAAAAGCATATTTTTTTATTCTTTTGACATTTTGGGAACAAAATGATATATTAATAGTGCAAGATAATTTATCTTGTATCGTAGATTATTTCTACGTTAACCGTTGATCTACAATGTTTGGTTAGGGAAGTGTTGTAGGTAGGCAAATGTAAGGTTAATGCTATTCCAATACCTAAATAGGGTAACACCGAAAGAAAAGCATCTTTAGAAAATAATCCCCATTTATTTGGGGATATTTTTTTATCCCAAAAATATATAAAAACATTTCTTATGTACATATATGTGTACATACATTTTTACTATTGTATAGTAAAATATTATTAGAAAGAAGACTCTAAGGAGAAAAGGCTTTATGGATATTTTATTAGAAGCAGCTAAATATTATAAAGAGAATTTGGAAAACGCAAAGTTTGTTATACAAGCAGGAAAGAATGATAATTTAATCACTTTTATATTGTGTTTTAATGCAAAACATTTTAAACATTTATTAGGTCTTCATAAGTTAACAGATATTCCTATTATGAATAGACCAAGTGAAATATTATATCATCAAATACTAGATGGAAAAACGACATATGACGATATTAAGAAGAGTGTTCATTTTAATGATATCGAGTCTAGAATTAATAATTTTAAATATTTAAAAGAGATTATTTTATCATCAAAATATTTGAGAAAATCAAATAATGGTTTATTCTATAGAATAAAAGCAGATTTATTATTCATGAAAAATAAAAACGATAATTATATTAATTTGTTTAGCAAAATAGTGGATGGCGTAAATATTGCTATACCAGTATCTTTCTTTTCATCAACTAATCCATATTATTTAGTTGAAAAATCTTCAAGATGGACTATTTTAGCAATTCATGAAATGAATAAAGATGGACTATTTGGTTCGTTAACTGAAGAAGAATTTAATAAAATTATTGAGAAAAGCATAAAAGATATTGAGGAAGGTCGTGTTTATACAGCAGAAGAAGTTGATGCATTATTAGATGAATTGTTAAAACGATAAAATCGCTTATTGTAAATTAATATCAAAAATGATATTATTTATTGTATGAAAACAATTATCTTTGGAGGATCATTTGATCCACCTCATGTAGAACATATCGAAATGTGCAAAGAAGCAGTTCGTGAATTCAATCCAGATAGGGTTGTAATTGTTCCTACATATTATCCACCATATAAAACTCAGGGTTATTTGCCTTTTGAAACGAGATGTGAGCTTTGTAAGGTCGCGTTTAAGGATATTTGTAAAGAAGTCATCATAGATGAAATAGAGAAGGATATGGAGGGCAGAAACTATGCTTCCATTATTCTTCCAATCTTGAAAGAGAAATATGAAGACATAGCATATATCATCGGTGGAGACTCCTTAGAAAGATTTTATACATGGTATGAACCACAAAAAGTTGTTCAAACTTGTCCACTAATTGTTGTACCAAGAAATCATTACAAAGATGTTAATGTCCTCATAGAAAAATATAAGAAAGAAATTGGTGGAGAATATCACGTTATTAACTATGTTGGAGATCATTGTTCTTCATCAATTTTAAAAGCAAAATTATTACTGCATATTGCAACAGATGAGGATATTCCTGCAAATGTTCTTGATTTTATCAAGAAAAACGGATTATTCGATGAATATGATGCAATTTTGGAACAACTAAAGAGTTATCAAACAGATGATTTATTTAACCATTCAATTCAAGTTGCTTTAATGGCAGTAACTTTAAACACAAGAGCAGACCTAAGATTAGATTTTGAAAAAGTCTTTAAATCTGCTTTGCTTCATGACAACGCAAAACAAAGAAAGAGTATAGATGGTTTGGATGTTCCTGAGGATGCAATAGGAACACCAGTTTTGCATCAATTTTTGGGTGCAGAAAAAGCAAGAAGAGATTTCGGCATCGAAGATGAGGATATCTTAAATGGTATCCGTTACCATACAAGTGCAAAACCAAATATGACTTTGTTTGAAAAACTTATATACACAGCAGATAGTGTTTCAATGGACAGAGAATATGATCCAATTCCAAAAATTAGAGAAGTTGTATTCAAAGATTTTAATGAAGGATTTCTTTGTGTCCTAAAACATACCTACGATTCGCTTATAAAAAGAGGCATACCTATATACAATTTGACCGAAAAAGCGTATAATTTCTATAGAAAAGATATGGAAAACATTCCATTGTTATAAAAAGGAGATACATACATGACATCAGAAGAATTAAGAAACAAAATTTGTGAAATTCTTGATGAAAACAAAGGAGTAAATATCAAAATAATAGACTTTGAAAACGAATCATCAGTTGCAGATTATTTTGTCATTTGTACCGCCACAGGTGCTCCACACTTAAAAGCTCTAGCAGAAAATCTAGATGAAAAACTAGATAAAGAGTATGATACAAGACCAATCCATACCGAAGGTATGAGAGGTTCAAAATGGGCACTTTTAGACTATGGTTCAGTAATCGTTCATATATTTGAAGAAAATACCCGTATGTACTATTCAATTGAGACTTTGTGGGGAAACGGAAAGAACGTAACTGACTATACCAAATAATAGGAGTTTTTATGACTAATTTAGAAGCTATTTTGTCTAGGCATTCGGTTAGACAATATAAAGATGATCCAATACCAGAAGATATCGCGGCTAAATTACAACAAGAAATCGATGACATAAATGCCGAAGGAAACATGAAATTCCAAATGGTATTAAACGATAGTGAAGCCTTTGATTCCAAATTGGCTCACTATGGTAGTTTTTCTAATGTAAAGAATTACATTGGAATTATTGCAAAGAAAGCAAAGAATTTGGATGAAAAGGTAGGTTATTATACCGCAAGATTGGTTATTGCTGCTCAAAAGTTAGGACTTAATACATGTATTTGTGCTATGTCTTTCAGCAGAAAAGCATCCAAAGTTACTATGGAAAAAGAAGATAAATACCTTTTAGGTATTGCTATTGGATATGGCGTCACTCAAGGTGTTCAGCATAAGTGTAAACCAATAGAATCATTATGTGCTGTTGAGGAAGGTGAAATGCCAGAGTGGTTCCAAAATGGTATGAAAGCAGCAATGGCTGCGCCAACAGCAATTAATCAACAAAAATACAAAATCACTCTTAAAAAAGATGGAACATGCAAGATTGAAGCTAAATTTGGTCCATGTTCTAAAATAGATTTAGGAATTGTTAAATATCACTTTGAAATAGGTGCAGAACCTCAAAAAGTGGTTTGGGTTGAAAAGGAATAAAATGGAATTAGTTAACGCGATTTGTCCTAATTGTGGTGCTAGCCTCAATGTAGATGAAAATAAGGATGCTGCAATATGTCAATATTGCGGTTCTGCTTATATTGTCAAAAAGGCTATAGAAAAATATAACGTTAATTATATTAACCATACCACAAATAACATTAACGCAAATGTCGTTAATATTGTGGATAATTCGGATGTCGAAAAGACAACAACAAGTGAAATTTACAAAGTAAAACCTCAAATAAGCGTTGATGAAATTAAGAGACAACTAATAGTTGATTTAGCTCATAAAAAGGATATTCCTGCTGGTTTAGATAATATCACCTTTGGTGAGGTCCAAGAATCTTTTGAAAGAGTTATATATTATAGAGCAAGAATAGAATCCAGTTATTCTGTATCAATTGGTTATAAAGAAACAGAAACATATGTGGTACCAGAAAATAAACCTGATGGAACACAAGTTCTTGTTACAAAAACTAGAGAAAAGATTGCTTGGAGACCAATGTCTTCAACTTATACGGATGAAGATTGTAGTACGATTACAGAAGATCCAAACACATTTGTTTCAATTTATGATTTAGATGGCATTCCAGATGAGGACTTTGAAAAAGATGCAGATGAGCCATTTGCAAAATTAACATCTGAAGAAATATCACATATAAGATTAAGTTGTGATACATCTGCATATTTTGGCATTTCTCGCAATCTTCCTGGGGATAAATATCAAGATTTAAGAACAAATACTATTTCTAATATTAGAGAAGTCGAAATATATAAAGTTCCTTGCTATACAATTAGTTATTCTTTGAATAATAAAGCATATAGCGTTAAGGTTGTAGCTGTTAAGAACTTTAAAATTAAAGATAAAAATGATTACGATATAATGCCAGAAGAACCATATGTTAACGAGAATGGTAAAAAGGAAAGAGTAATTTCAATTGTTTGTTGGCCATTCTTCTTTGACTTATTAATAGCATCCATAATTACAACGGTTTATGTGCCATATGGATTTATTATGTTTTTCTTGCTTACGCTACCATTCCTAATAGCAGGAAACTTACTCGGTAGAAAATCTGTAAAATTATATAACACCTATGTGGATGAATATAATGAAATAAAGCATAAAGAGAAACTAAGCATAATAGATGCTTCATTGAGTCATCAAGGATTTGCGGGATTATCAGATGAAGAAAAATCTTCAATTGCAATTAGTACTTATAATAAGGCTGCAAGAAGATCTAGCGGTTGGATAATAGCTCTAACCGTAATAGGCTCAATTGCATTCGGGGTAAATGTATTTTCATTTATTTTGTATTGGGCAATATAAGTTATTAATTAGTCGTTGACTAATAAATAGTAGATTGATATTATATTTATAGTTTTGGGGCGAGGTGCAAGTCCTCACCGGCAGTATAGTCTGCGAGCACGAAAGTGTTGAAAAGGTGAAATTCCTTTACCGACAGTTAAAGTCTGGATGGGAAAAGCAAAATATTTAATATTATTACTTTTTTCAAGAAGCTCCACCAAAGGAGTCTTTTTTTATGAAAAAATTAACACTTGGCAAACCTTTTGCAAGAAAATCTGGCGCATGGGTTGCAAAAATGGCAATCATGGTGGCTTTATCATTCGTTTTGTATTATCTTGGCCACTATATCAAAATACCAATCTTTCCATCATTCTTGGATTTCCAAATTTCTGAATTACCAGCATTATTTGCAGGTTTTTCAATGGGACCAGTATCTGGATGCTTGGTTATTATCATTAAATGTGCTTTAAAATTACCATTATCTTCTACAGCATTCGTTGGTGAATTAACAGATATGCTCTTAGGCGTTTCTTTCGTTTTGCCAGCATCTTTGCTATATAGATTTATAAAGAGTAAAAAGAGCGCATTATATGGAATGTTGATTTCAACTATCATTGCAACAGCCGTTGCAGTTTTAATTAACAGATATATATCTGTTCCTTTCTATGTAAACTTCTATTTTCATGGAAATACAGAAGTATTAGTTAACGCATTATTGGTTCCAGTATATCCAAAAGCAACTGTAGATAACTTCTGGGGTTGGTATTTAGGATGTGCTGTAGTTCCATTTAACCTTTTAAGATATATCGTTGTTTCAGTTATAACATTCTTATTCTATAAGAGATTATCAAAGATCTTGCATTGGGATGGAACATCATTTAAAAAGAAACAAGATAATGAGGATACCGAAACTTTGGAATATTTGTTAGATGAGAACGGAGATTTCTATGCAAAATCTGTAGACGATACAAATTTATTAGCTCTCGCGCTCTCTAAAGAGCTTCAGGGCAACGAAAAGATAATTCTTGAAGGTGAACTTGGTGCGGGCAAAACAACGTTTACAAAGGGTTTAGCAAAGGCATTAGGCGTTGAAGATGAGGTAACAAGTCCAACATTCACAATTATGAACCAATATCTTGGTGGAAAATATCCACTTTATCATCTTGATATGTACCGTATTGAAAAAGAAGAAGATATTTATGAATTGGGCGTAGAAGATGAGATAGATAATGGTATTACCATTATTGAGTGGAATAAATTACAATCGTTGACTGGCAAAATTATTGTTGTTAAAATAGATGTGCTAGATGAAAATAGTAGAAAATTCAATATAAAGGAACAACAAGATGACGTATCTGGCAATTGATACAACAAATTCAATCCTAAACGTAGTTTTAAGAAAAGACGATAAATTATATCATTTTGAGAAAAAGATGGAGAAAACTGAACATTCTTCATCTTTAATGCCAGCTATAGAATCCATTATTAATGAAGCAAATGTCGAAATAAAAGATATTGATTATTTTGCAGTTAATGTTGGTCCTGGATCTTTTACTGGAATTAGAATAGGTGTTGCATCTATGACAGCACTCTCATACGCGAATAACGCGAAACGCGTTGCATATAAGACATTTGAATTAATTGCTCTTAAAAGAGCAACATGCACCGTTTCAGTGGATGCAGGACATGGAAATATCTATATTGCTAATTGTAAAGATGGAGAAATTTTAGATACATCATTTATTGAAGCTGGTGAAAATATTGATTTATCTCAAGCTTTTTCTGATCCTTTAATTGAAACTTATCTTGCAATTGATGAGGTCGTTATGAAAAAAATCTCAAAAAATGACCTTGTTTCCGTTTTTGAACCTTTTTATATGAGAAAATCTCAAGCAGAGAGGAATGAAAAATGAGATTTGCTCCACTTGCATATGAACATTTAGACCAAATGGTTGAAATGGAAAAGGAGGCTTTTGCTTCTCCTTGGACTAAAAATATGTTCATTCCTGAATTATCTCATCCTTACGCTCATTACATTGTTTATCTAAATGGCGATGAAGTTGTTGCATATGCTGGTTATCATAATGTTGTAGATGAAGCTCATATCACAAATGTTGTTGTTAAGAAAGATTATCGTGGAAAGGGAATAGGCAGTTTTGTGATGTCAAGATTGATTGATGATGCAAGATTAGTGGGTCTAAAAAGGATGACTCTTGAGGTTCAAACAGACAATATTGGAGCTATAAAAATGTACGAATCTTTTGGTTTTAAAACCGAAGGAACAAGAAAAAATTATTACGAAGGAATCCATGACGCATATATCATGTGGAAGGATTTATAGACCTTAAAAATACCCAAACTATTTTAATTTTTACCACTTTTTATAATACTTTTAGGCCGATTTTGGGCTAAAATGGCGTATTTTGGCCACTTTTTGACCATTTTGGGATGTATGAAAATTTTTCGCGTATGTGTGATTAATACTTGAAAAAAACTTATTATTAGTGTAAAATATTTCACGATAAAAAATAATTTTAGGAGATTTTCTAAATGGCAAAAATTCAAATGGTTACACCTCTCGTCGAAATGGACGGAGATGAGATGACAAGAGTTTTATGGAAATGGGTTAAAGAAATTTTAATTGAACCATATGTTGAATTAAACACAGAATATTATGATCTTTCAATTCAAAATCGTGATGCAACAGATGATAAGGTAACAGAGAAAGCAGCTAACGCATGTTTAAAATATGGTGTTGGTGTAAAATGTGCTACCATCACACCTAATGCACAAAGAGTTGAAGAATTCAAACTCAAGAAAATGTGGCCATCTCCAAATGCTACAATCAGAGCAATTATGGATGGAACAGTTTTCCGTGCTCCAATATTAGTTGAGGGTATTACTCCATTAGTTCCAACATGGATTCGTCCTATTTATATTGCAAGACATGCATACGGTGATGTTTATAAGGGAGTTGAAATGTCTGTTGCTGGAGGAGAAGCAAAGCTTGTTACAGATAGAGGTAATAAAGTTGTATTCGATTTCGGTGAGAAAACAGGTATTGTTCAAGCTATACACAACACAGATGATTCTATTAAATCATTTGCTCGTAGCTGTTTCACATATGCTCTTGAAGAAAAATTAGACCTTTGGTTCTCAACAAAAGATACCATTTCTAAGATTTATGACCATAGATTCAAAGACATATTCCAAAACATTTATGATACAGAGTATCATGATAAGTTCGAAGAAGCAGGAATTACATATTTCTACACATTAATTGATGATGCAGTAGCAAGAGTAATGCGTTCTAATGGTGGATTCATTTGGGCTCTTAAGAATTATGATGGAGATGTAATGTCTGATATGATCGCTACAGCATTTGGATCACTTGCTATGATGACATCTATTTTGGTTTCACCAACTGGTTCATTTGAATATGAAGCAGCACACGGAACAGTAACACGTCACTTCAGAAAATACGAAGCAGGTGAGGAAACATCAACAAACTCAGTTGCAACTATCTTCGCATGGACAGGCGCATTAAAGAAACGTGGTGAATTAGATAGCAACCAAGAACTCCAAGACTTTGCAACAGCAGTTGAAGTCGCAACAATTGAAACAATTGAAAGCGGTACAATGACAAAAGATTTAGCATCTCTCTTTAAGAAAGAAGGTGTTGAAATTAAGATTGCAAATTCTAAGGAATTTATTGAAGCAATTGCTGCAAATATCAAGCTCTAAAATTATTATTAATTTTAATAAAAAAAAAGAAGTGAGGGTTTGCCTCACTTTTTTAATTCTTTGCAAGTATGTAATCGCCTTCGATTTTTATCACATCTTTATAGGCTTCAGGGATGTAAATTCTAATTTGAGATTTGTATTTATTATCCTCAAAAATAAACCAGAACATGTTGTCTAATGCTTCATGTTTTCTTGGAGAATCTGTTTCAGTCAAACTAAGTTTTCCACCAGCTTCTGGCTTTAAAACAATTTGGTCTACATAAGAAGAATATCCCTTAAATGAAACCCAATTATCATTGCCACCATAAATTACAACTGCAGTTTTATCACTAAGATTAATGTTAATAGTTGCAACATCTGTGCATGGTACATAATTTTCATAAGTTGTTGTTTCTTTGGAAGTGTAATAACCATTAGCTGCCTTAAAATCATCTGCAGCAATTCTCCAACTTGTTTTCTTTAATGAACCATAAGCTATTGATGTAAACATCAATACAGCACCAATTATTACTAATGCAAGTGCTATATTTGTGAACTTAATAAAGTCTTTAACTACAGACCATGTGGATACTTTTTCTGTTTTGGTTTTAGTTTCAACTAGTTTGTCTTTCTTTATCTTTTTGTCATAGAAATAACTAAAGCAGGCAAGTGATATGCCTAAGCAAATAATGGATACTCCAAATATAACAATTGGAACTAATGGCTTGAATGCAATTGCACTGGCGATTCCATAAATAAAAAAGAGAATAAATCCAAGTGCAAAAATGATAAATAGAGATAGTCCAATATAAGACATCACATTAACATATTTTTCGTCAGATCTAAGCTCTTTCAAATTTTTCATACTCATATTAATACCACAAAAATAAGATTTTCTCAATTAATTTTTATGCCTAAATTTTGGCAAAATAAGCATTCTAACCGCATCAATCAAAAATTGGGCGGAAAAATTTTCAATTTTTAGGTGTTTACAAGCGAAGATTAATATGCTATAATTGCTAGGAAAATATTTATAGATAAATATCTTACTAAAAGGGGATTATTATGGATTTAACAAAATTTACAGCAAAAATCGTGTACTTCAAAAATGGTGAAATTATCACAACAGCAGGTGATGATGTCGTTGCTATCAAAGATGCAAAATATGAGAAGAATGTATTAAAGGCATCAATAGAGGCAAAAGAAAAAGTTGAATTAGTTTCAGTATCATTAGTTTATGACAGACCAATGGGCGCAGATGAACTTTTCTATGTTAACGGATATCAATCCTGGACAACATCAAGAGAGTTTACAAAAGCAGAGACACAAAGAGGTTTATCTTGGATTTGTGCAAATCTTCCTTTAGGAAGAAAACTCACAGCTTGCTATGGAGATTATGATTTCACAACATATTCAAAAGATTTATTCCATTCATTCACATATACATACTTTAGAAAGGGTGATTCATTCCAATTATTTGGTTCACTCAACGAAAGAAATGGTTATACTATCTACTATGTAGATAAAGCAAATGGAAAATTCGAAATCTTAAAAGAAGTTGAGGGCGTAACAGTTGAGGGCGTTGTAGATTTATTTGAAATCTATACAATCGAAGGAGACTATGATGAAGTATTCGATGGATACTTTGCTGCATATCCACTTAAATCTAGAAATAGTGTAAAACATTTGGCAGGTTATACCTCTTGGTATAATTACTACCAAAAAATAGATGAGGCAACAATGTTCAGAGACCTTAAAGGTATGCATGATAAGGTTGGAGATAAAGCATCTATCTTCCAAATCGATGATGGTTATGAATCAATGGTTGGAGATTGGCATGTATTAGATCCAGTTAAATTCCCAAGTGGATCATTAAGACCATTAGTAGATGAAATTCATAAAGATGGATATCTTGCAGGTTTATGGTTAGCTCCATTTGGTGCACAATTCAAATCAAAGATTTGCTTAGAGCACGATGATTGGCTTATCAAAGATAAGAAAGGCGAAAATCTTTATGCTGGATTTGCATGGGGTGGATTCTATGCATTAGATATTGAAATCCCAGAAGTAAGAGAATATATCAAAGGCGTATTTGATGAAGTATTCGATGGTTGGAACTTCGATATGGTCAAATTAGACTTCTTGTATGCAACATGTATGCAACCAAGAAATGGCAAGTCTCGTGGACAATTAATGTGCGAAGGTATGGAATTCTTAAGAGAATGCTGTAGAGATAAATTAATCCTTGGTTGTGGTGTTCCACTTGGACCAGCATGGGGTTATGTAGATGCATGTAGAATTAGTTGTGATGCAGAACTATCCTTTAAGGATAGATTCTACACAAAGATGACAAACCAAGAAATCATCAGTACACAAAATTCAATCACAAACTCAATTTATAGAAGACATCTTAACGGCAGAATCTTTGTTAATGATCCAGACGTATTCTTCCTTAGATATGATGGCTTAAAGAAAATTAAATATTCTTTAACACAAAAGAAGGCACACTCAAAGATTAACCATATGTTTGGTGATGTATTGTTTGTATCAGATAACATCGGTGTATATGATGATGAACAACTTGAAATCTGCTTGAATGCATTTGCACCATTCGAAGGAAAAATCAATACTGTATCCTATAAGGATAGAACATACACAATTGAGTATACCGATAAGGGAGATAACAAGAAGTTAGTTCTCAACATGGACACAGGAGAATTCACAGATAACAACTATGGTGTTAATAAATAATATCAACGAGATTCGTGAAAAGGTTAAAACCTATAATCGAGACATAACACTAATTGCAGCAACTAAGACACAAACTTCTGAAACAGTAGATGAATTTGTTAAGGTTGCTCCAGAATTTATTCTCGGAGAGAATAGAGTCCAAGAATTAGTGTCTAAATATAATCCAAATTATGTATGGCACATGATAGGCCAATTACAAGCTAACAAAGTTAAGTACATAATTGATAAGGTTGATATGATACATTCGCTAGATAGATTAACACTAGCAGATGAAATAGAAAAACAAGCAACAAAACATAACAAAGTTATGAATTGCTTAATTGAAATAAATATGGGAGCTGAAATTACTAAAGGCGGTGTTGAACCAACTCAAGTAAAAGAGTTCATTGAACAATTAAGAAGCTATGCCCATATTAATGTAAAAGGTCTTATGGCAGTTCTTCCAAATATGGAAGATAAGGTAGCACTTGGCAATATGTATAAAGACCTATATAGAATCTTTGGAGATTCTAAATCACTAAATGGCGGAAACGTAGATATAAAATATCTATCTGCTGGTATGACAAATGACTGGGAGATCGCATTAGATAACGGATCCAATATGATAAGACTCG
Organism: Christensenellales bacterium; assembly: GCA_045130665.1. Classification (GTDB taxonomy): domain Bacteria; phylum Bacillota; class Clostridia; order Christensenellales; family CAG-917; genus RGIG8124. The sequence continues at coordinate 180,233 of JBGUQC010000001.1, forward strand.
GCCGAGTACTGTTCGGCGAAAGAATATATGTGTAGGTGAAAAATGGACAATAACGGTTACTATGACAGCAAATTAGGTTACACGAATAATCCAAATGTTTATTCTAATCCTGTGAATCCATCACAGTATTATCCTAATGCTCCTCGTCCACAACAACCAAATAATGGTTATGTGAACAATTATTCTATTCCATCAGATCCTGCAAATATGCAAAAGAAATATAAGCCTGAAGGAAGCGTACGTTCTCGTTTCCCACGCTGGTTTCAACAAGATGAACAAAAAAGAGAAGCTAAACAACAGAATAATAACATAGTTATTTATTCTCCACAGACATTTGAGGATGTTCAAGCTTTAATTGATCATCTTAAACATGGCGAACAAGTCATAGTTGATTTCTCAACTATTAACCAAACGGCAGTATATCGTATCTTAGACTTCATGTCGGGCGCTATATACGCACTTAATGGTTCAATTCAACAAATTACAAGAAATATATTCTTGTTTGCTCCAGCGGGCGTAATAATAAGCGTACCACCTATTCAAACTAGGAAGAACTAACAATGAGCAAGATTACTAAAGACGGAAGAAATGTTATAATTCGTACAATTATTGAATTAGGCGTTATTGGTGTCCTAATTGCTGCAGATTTGATGTTGAAAGATTATTTATATCTTGTAACAAGCAATGGCACAAAATATGTGGATGTAATTAAGGGATTTATCGGTCTAACATATGTCACAAATAATGGCGCGGGTTTTGGAACATTTGGTAGCAAAACATTAGCTTTAGCTATTGTTTCATTGATTATTTTAACAGTAATTGCAGTTGTTTTATTGGTTTCAGCAATAACTGAAATTAAAGGAAAGAAATCTAAATCTGGTGAGCCATTAGAACTTGGTTTTATGGCACGTTTTGCTTTAGCATTAATTTTAGCTGGCGGAATTGCAAACGTTGTAGATAGATTCATGGCAATTTCAGGAAAATATTATTTTGATGGTGTTAGAGATTTCTTCAACTTTGAATTCTTTGATTTCCCAGTATTTAATGCAGCAGATGTTTATGTAACAGTTGGCGCATTTGTCCTTATCATCTATCTCATTGTTCAAATCTTTGTTCAAGGCGCAAAAGATAGAAAAGCAAGGAATAACTAAAATTTTCACTTGTGAAAATTCAATAGGAGCAAAAATATGAAGTATACTGTTCAAGATGAATTAATTCGCTTGGATGTATTTCTTTCTCGTGAAGCAAATATTTCACGTAGCAATGTGAAAAATATTTTAGATAATGAGGGAGCCTTAGTTAATGGCTCTCTTAAATTTAAAAGTGGATTTGAGCTTAAAAAGGGCGATGTTGTTGACTTTAATGTTCCTGAACCAAAACAACTAGATCTATCTCCTGAAAATATTCCATTGGATATAGTTTATCAAGATGAAGATATCATCGTTATAAATAAACCAAAGGGTATGGTTGTACACCCTGCTTCTTCTTATAAGAAGAATGATACACTTGTAAATGCGCTTTTGTATTCTGTAGATAACTTAAGCTCTATAAACGGCGTTGTAAGACCTGGTATTGTTCATAGATTGGATAAAGATACATCTGGTCTTATTGTTGTTGCTAAAAATGATGCTGCACATAAATCTCTTGCTAGCCAAATCGAGAAAAAAGATGCTCGTAGAATTTATTTAGGACTTTGTGATGGCAATTTTAAGGACGATGAGGGAATTATTAATGCACCTATTGCAAGATCAAAACGTGATAGAAAGAAAATGGCTGTTGATGAAAATGGTAGGGTAGCCATTACAGAATATAAAGTTTTAGAAAGATTTGGAAAATATACTTTAGTCCAATTTAATTTGAAAACTGGTAGAACTCATCAAATCAGAGTACACTCAAAATTTATTCATCATCCAATTGTTGGTGATGAGGTTTATGGAGGCTCAACTTCTTTGTATAAAAATGGTCAATTATTGCATGCTTACGAGCTAATTTTGACTCATCCACGTACAAAAGAGCTAATGACCTTTAAAGCCGAAATTCCTGCATATTTTAATGAAATTCTTGAAAAATTGCGTAAAACTACTTCAAAATAACGCATTTTTTAGAGAACTTTAACCTTATTGAGACTTTCAAAACTATTTTTTAAGGAGCTCTAGATGAGCATCTGGATCAACATAAAGGGTCTTGTAATTTGTGTAATTTACAAGTCCTGGTAAACCGCCTGGCATACGTCTAACGTTACGTCTTTGAGTATAATCTACAGCCATTTTAGATGTCTTTGTTGCTGCTGTAATTTGAGCTGCAATTAATAAAACATCCTCAGGAACTTCCTTTCCATTAGTAATAATTATTGTATGTCTGCCATGTTCATCTTTTAAATGCATCCAGATATCAGTGGAGGATGCTATCTTAAATGTTAATTCATCATTTTGTATGTTATTGTTACCAATAAGTACTTGGAAACCACCAATTTCGTAGCACATTAATGGATCTGGTCTTGGATTATGTACTCTTTTCTTGGTATTTTCTTTAGGAAGTTTTAATGCGCCAATGTTTACAAGTTCTTGCTCAATTGGAATTGGGTTGGTAGTTTTTGTAACATTATTAAGCTCTTCCTCAATGGATTTTATATATTTATATAAAGTTTCGTCTTCTTCAAGTTTATTTGTTAAGAACTCTTTTGCTCTTTTTAGTTTATTGTATTTAGCATAATAGTTCTTTGCATTTTGAGATGGAGTGAATCTCTTATCTAGCTCAATAGATACATTTTCATTTGTTTCATAGTCGATGCAGTTTAAAACTGTATCGCCTTTTTTAATGAGATAGATATTGTTGATAATCAAATCTCCAAATTTTCTCAAGTTTTCCATATCTTCAGTTGCTTGAAGTTTTTGTTTAGAATCTATGATTCTTTTTTCAACTCTGCCTTTAAACCTCTTAGTTGCAGTAGTGAGGGCTTTTAGCCTTGCTTTTAATCTAATATCATCATCTTCTTTACTAAGTAGTGCATCAAAAGCCTCATTCATAGAATCGTATCTTTTAACTTCTTTGTTAATAACTGAATATTCAAATGGATAAACACCTTTGTTGTCTATAACACATGGTGAATAAATCGCATCTTCATTAATATTTTTAATTCTTTCTATGAAAGATTTAAATTTTTCAATTTCTTCTTGAGATAAAGATGTATTCATATCATCGCTAAGACCTGCTCTCGCAATGATTTCAGATACGCTAATTCCAGAAAAACCGGTCACATTATCTAAAATGAATTGGTGTAAACTTCCACCTTTGAATTTCTTTAAAAAAGAAAAATCACTTGTTAAAAAGCTTTCTCTGTCTTGATCTAGCGGAGAATATTCGCTTCCGTGCATAACAATATGTGAATTGTTTTCAAGTGATAGTGGAATCTTTTTAACTGCATCTAAAATGATATTGTCTTTATCTGTGAATATAATGTTGGAATATCTGCTCATTATTTCCACATAGAGGAAATAAGTGTTGATATCCTTAAGTTCATCTCTTGCAGACATCCTTATTTTTATAATTCTATCTGCATTGTAAATAGAAACATCCTCAATTGTCGCATTTGTAATGTATTTTCTAAGTAGCATACAGAATGCTGGAGCAGATAGTGGATTGTCATTTTTTGCCTTTGTTAAATGACATCTTGGAACTTGGGAATTGCAGCTAATAACTAAACAAGCATTCGTACTAAAAGTATGAATGAACAACCTAATTTCGTCTTTTTCAGGTTGTGTAATCTTTTGTATTTTTGCACCTTTAATTTTGGAGTTTAATTCCTTCGCAAGTGCGTTTAATGTTATTAAATCGCTGCCCATATGTGCATTATACATTATTTTTGACGAAAATATACCTAATTTTAATCATTTTTCTTGCGTTTTGCGCCCTAATATGTTAATATTCATAAACTATTTATAAAAATAATATGTTTGCGATACGTTCGCACACGGAGGAATACACATGAGTTATGAAGTAAAAAAACTGGAAAAGAGCCAATACGAACTTAATTTTACAGTTAGCCCAGAAGATTTCGAAAAAGCTTGTGAACAAGCTTACGAAAAGACCAAACATCAATATAACATTACTGGTTTCCGTAAAGGACACGCTCCACGTAGAGTAGTTGAGAACTATTATGGAAAAGGTGTTTTCTATCAAGATGCTATGGATATCATCATCAATGCTGAATATTACAATGCAATTTCAACAGAAGATTTAGACGTAGTAGCACAACCAGAACTCACAGCAATGGATTATACAGATGATGGCGGTGCAACATTCTCAATTAAAGTTACTGTAAAACCAGAAGTTGTAGTTAAAGATTACAAAGGCTTAACAGTTCCAAAGATCGTTACAAAGATCTCAGACAAACAAGTAGATGACGAAATCAAGAAATCTGCTGAACAACAAGCAAGAATTAGCGAAACAGATGAACCTGCAAAGAAGGGTAATATTATTAATATTAACTTTGCTGGATCAGTTGACGGTGTACCATTCGATGGTGGCACAGCATCAGATTATGATCTTGAACTTGGTTCAGGTACATTTATCCCAGGATTTGAAGAACAATTAATTGGAACAAAGACTGGTGATGAAAAAGATGTTAAGGTTACATTCCCAGAAGAATATCATGCAGATAATTTAAAGGGTAAAGAAGCTGTATTTGCTTGCAAAGTTAACGCAGTTAAGGTTAAAGAAATCCCAGCAATTGACGACGAATTCGCAAAGTCAATTTCTGAGTTTGATACTCTTGCAGAATATAAAGCAAGCGTAAGAAGAATCTTAGAAGATAACGCAGAAAAATATGCAGAAAGAGCATATGAAGATGCTCTTGTAGATGCAATCGCAGAAAAGAACGATATCGAAATCCCAGAAGCTATGGTAGATGCAGAAGCAGAAGCAATGGTAAACGAATTTGCATATCGTCTTCAAATGCAAGGAATGAAAATCGAAGATTATCTCAAGTACTTAAACATGACAAGAGATCAATTAAAGAAAGAATATTCCGAACAAGCTGCAAAGTCTGTTAAGGTTCGTTTAGTAATGGAAGCTATTGTTAAAGCTGAAAATATGGAAGTAACCGAAGCTGAAATCGAGGAAAAACTCACAAAGGCAGCAGAAGAAGGCCATATGACATTAGATGAGTTCAAGAAGACAGTTCAAAGAGAACAAATTGATTACTTAGTAAATCAAATTCTTTCTAACAAACTCATTGCTTTCCTAAAGGAAAACAACACAGCTAAAGTTTCATATGAAAAGATTCCACCAGTAAAACCAATTGGTAAGGAAGAAGCAAAAGAAGAGCCAAAGAAGGCACCTGCAAAGAAAGCACCAGCTAAGAAAGCTGAATCTGCAACAGCAGAAAAGAAACCATCAGCAGAGAAGAAAGCTCCAGCTGCAAAGAAAGAAACAGCAGCACCAGCTGAAAAGAAAGCTCCAGCAAAAAAGGCAGCTTCAACAACAGCAGAGAAAAAGGCTCCAGCAAAGAAAACAACAACAAAAGCTAAAGAGGAAAAATAATGGATAAGAAAAATTATACCTACGCACCAACTGTTATTGAAAAGACAGACCGTGGTGAGAGAGCATATGATATCTATTCTAGATTATTAGAAGACAGAATTGTCTTCTTATCTGGAGAAATTGATGATGCTATGGCAGATACCGTAGTTGCACAATTAATTTTCTTAGAGTCTGTTGCAGACGATAAGGATATCACAATTTATATCAACAGCCCTGGCGGATCTGTAACAGCAGGTATGGCAATATATGACACAATGAATTACATCAAATGTGATGTATCAACAGTTTGTATTGGTCTTGCTGCTTCAATGGGTGCATTCCTATTGTCTTCTGGAACAAAGGGAAAGAGATACTCTTTACCAAACTCTGAGATTATGATTCATCAACCTCTCGGTGGTTTCCGTGGACAAGCATCAGATATCATGATTCATGCTGAAAATATTCAAAAAACAAAAGAAAAATTAAACCAAATTCTTGCTCAAAATACAGGCAAGGATTATGAACAAGTTGTAAAAGATACAGATAGAGATAACTTTATGTCAGCTGATGAAGCTTTAGAGTATGGTCTCATCGATAAGATCTTTACAAATCGTGCATAATAAACAAAGTTTATAAGGAAAAAGTATGGCAGTATTCGAAGATAAGAAATGCAGTTTTTGTGGACGTCCAACAGCTGAGGTTGGTCCTTTAGTTGAAGGTCCAGGACATAAGTATATTTGTCAATATTGTGTTGAGGAATGCCTCGCACAATTTGAACAATATGAAAGTGAAACTGGAACCAAGGATATAAAAACAGCAAATCTTTTAACTCCACAAGAAATTAAAGCTAAATTGGATGATTATATCGTTGGACAAGATGCAGCAAAGAGAATTCTATCTGTTGCAGTATATAATCATTACAAGAGAATTAATTCCAAAGGAAATGACGACGTTCAATTGGAAAAGAGTAATATTGTATTACTTGGACCAACTGGATGTGGAAAAACCTTACTTGCTAAAACTTTAGCAAAAGTATTAAATGTCCCATTCGCAATTGCAGATGCAACAACTTTAACTGAGGCTGGTTATGTTGGTGAAGACGTTGAAAACGTATTACTCAAATTAATCATTGCAGCAGATGAAGATATTGCAAAAGCAGAAAGAGGTATTATCTATATCGATGAAATAGATAAGATCGCAAAGAAGGGCGAAAATGTTTCTATCACAAGAGATGTTTCTGGTGAAGGTGTTCAACAATCTTTACTAAAGATTATTGAAGGTACAATGGCATCAGTTCCACCTAAAGGTGGAAGAAAACATCCAAACCAAGAATGTTATAACATTGATACTACAAATATTTTATTTATTTGTGGCGGTGCATTCATTGGATTAGAAAAGATAGTGGATTCAAGAACAACAGATAAAAAGATTGGTTTCGGTTCATCACTTACAAAGAACAAAGATGTTAAGTATGAAGAACTTATTAAACAACTTCAACCTGGCGATTTGATCAAATTTGGTCTTATTCCAGAATTTGTTGGACGTTTACCAATTGTAGTTGGTCTAAATCCATTAGATGAAAAAGCTCTTGTTAAGATTTTAACAGAACCTAAGAATGCTCTTACAAAACAATACAAAGTCCAATTTGATATGGATGGTGTAGAACTTGTATTCGAAGACGATGCAGTTCTTGCTGTTGCACAAAAGGCTATAAGCCTTAATACTGGTGCAAGAGGTCTTAGAGCTATCTTAGAAGAAACACTCTTAGACTTGATGTTCGAGATTCCATCTAGAAAGGATGTAAAGAGAATTGTCGTAACAAGAGAGTCTATTGAAAACAAAGATGTTAAACCAAGAGTTGAACTCATTGAAAAGAATGAACAAAAACCACAAACAATCTTGGTAGAAACAAAAGACAATCAGGACATAGCATAAAGGAGAGATGGTTCATGTTCAAAACATGGACCATTTAATTATTATGATAATAAAGAACGCAGAATTTTTAACATCAGTAGCACTAGGTTCCAATCTTCCAAATGATTCGGCACCTGAAATTGCTATTGCAGGAAAATCCAATGTTGGAAAGTCTTCGTTCATTAATTTTTTAGTTAACCAAAAGAGTTTAGCCAAAACATCTTCAACACCAGGAAGAACAAGACTTGTTAACTTCTTTTCAATAAATAAAGGGGAGTTGTATTTAGTAGACCTTCCTGGATATGGATTCGCAAGAGTTTCAGATGAAGAAAAAGATAAATGGGCTAAACTCATTGAAGGTTATTTAACAAGTTCACCAATGCTCAAAGGCGTATTCCTTTTGGTGGACTGTAGATTAGAACCAACAGATAATGATAGACTCTTAATACAATTCTTATATTCAATGAATATAGGATGCACTATTATTGCTACAAAATGCGATAAGCTTTCTAAGATGCAGAGAAGTATTATGAAAAAGAAAATTGCAAATGGTTTAGCTGTTGGTGAAAAGGACGTAATCATGACTTCAGCAAGCGCAAAAATTGGCAAAGAAGAAGTGCTTCAAGTTATAGATCAAATTTTAAATAATTAATTAAATTTTCCACAAAAATCAGTATTCTAATAAGGTTAATTTAAAAATGTCGGAATAGTTCAGATATTATTTTTTTATATACTTATTATTATAAAAATAAAAAATACATTACGCCCGTTTTTTATTAATTGTATCCATGCAAGCTTGGGCGGAATTGTTCAGATTTTAGTATCATAATAGTATTTAATAAATATATTTTTAAACATTACGCCACATTTTTATAATATCAAAAAATGAACGAGCGGAATTTGTTTATTTCTTCGTTAAATTAAATAATTAATATAGGTTCTATTTGGATGGTTTAAAAAATCTCTGTTAGTTTGAAGTGTACTAAATCAGCAGAAGTGAGGTAGTATGGAATTCCATCTTTTTCAACACATGGAACAACTCTTACATTCTTTCCATGTAAATGTCCGTAAATTACCTTATCCACATTGTATTCTTTGCAAAGATCCGTAAATGGGGAATCAGAGTATTGTGCATCAAATGGTGGGAAGTGGAACATAACAATAACTTTATCTCCATCCTCTCTAACTTTTTGCATAGCGTTTAGAGACATTTTAAATCTTTCAATTTCGTTGAGATAAATTTTCTTGTCTTGTTCGTAATTTTCGCTTCCTTCCTCAGGTATGTTCCAAAGTCTGGATCCACAAATAACATAGTTTCCAATCTTAACACAGTCATTTTGGATAAAATGAATTTGTGGAATTGCATTTCTAATTTTTGTTAACGAATTCCAGTAAAAATCGTGATTGCCTTTGATTACAACTTTTTGTCCAGGAAGGGAAGAAATGAGCTCAAAATCTGGAAGTGCATCGTCCAAAGTCATGGCCCAACTTAGATCTCCAGCAAGTAAAACAAGGTCATCATCAGTAACCTTTTGCTTCCAGTCTTCTTGGAATATTTCCTTGTATCCAACCCATTCTTCGCCAAAAATATCCATTGGCTTATTTGTGGTCGTATCAAGGTGTAAATCTGATATTGCAAACACTTTCATAATCAAAATCTTACCACAATTTTGACCTATTTGGTAGTAAAATTTTGTCATTTTTCTGAGCCATATTACCAAAGTAATAGTTTTCATCTTTTTCGCATAATGTTGTGGTTCTATTTTGGGACACTCAAAAAACGTTCTCGAGCTCAAAATTAGTTAACTTGTAAACTTAAAAAATTCGGAATATTTTATATTAAAGGGGTTGACAGTGGTTAAAATGTATGGTAGAGTATAGTAAATCTTAGTCTAAATTGGGAGGGGGACCATGTCTAAAATCATGTTAGGCAGCGTAAATCATCAACTTGATGAAAAGGGACGTATGAGAATACCAGCTAAATTCCGTGATGGAATTGGCGTTAATCCATTTGTCCTAATCGGCAAGCTTGAATGTTTATATGTTTTCCCAAATGATACAGCTGCAGATTTATTAGCATCTGTCCTTCCATCAGACCCATATGCTTTAGATGAGAAGCAAAGTGAAGTATCAACACTTATTGCTGCAAATTCTGAAGAACTAACAGAAGATAACCAAGGAAGATCGACTCTTCCAAAGAATCTCAAGGATTATGCTCATATCAAAAAGGACATCGTTGTTGTTGGTAAGGGCAAGTATCTTGAAATCTGGGCAGCAGAGATATTCAACGAACGTTTCTCAGTTTTAGATCCAACAAAGATTAAAAATATGTTGAGCGCCTTAACAAAGCGCAGTGTATAAATGGAATTCGTTCATGTCCCGGTTTTACTAGACCAATGTATCGAAGGTCTAAACATAAAAGGGGATGGCATCTATATGGATGCAACCGTAGGTGGGGCAGGACATTCAAGTGAAATCGTTAAAAGACTAAGCTCAGGAAAGCTTGTTGCAATAGATAAAGATAACGAAGCACTTTCTGCAGCTAAGAAAAAATTGAATAACTACTTGGACAAAGTTTATTTCATCCACAACGATTACAAAAACTTTGCCGAGGAATTAGATAAACTGCACATTGATAAATTAGACGGAATACTTGTGGATCTTGGAATCAGTTCATATCAAGTAGACAATGGCGATAGGGGATTTAGCTATATGCAAGATGCTCCATTGGATATGAGAATGAACCAGGAACAAAAATTATCTGCATATAACGTAGTTAATGAATATTCAGCCCAAGACTTAGCAAGAATATTGTTCCAGTATGGTGAAGAAAAGTTCGCAAAGAAAATTGCAGACAAGATTGTTGAAACTAGAGCAAAAGCTCCAATCAAAACAACATCTGAACTTGCAAGTATCGTAGAGAGTTCTTATCCAGCAGCTGTAAGATGGAAATTTGGGAATCCTTCCAAAAGAACATTCCAGGCAATAAGAATTGAGGTTAACTCAGAACTAGATGGATTAAGAGATGCTTTATATGAAATGGCATTGAGACTCAATAAGGGCGGACGTATGGCAGTAATATCTTTCCATTCTTTGGAAGATAGAATTGTTAAAGAAACATTTAAGGATTTATCAACTGGCTGCACTTGTCCTCCATCTTTCCCAAAATGTGTATGCGGAAGAGTGGAACAAGTAAAACTAATAAATAAGAAACCAATTGTCGCAGATGAGAATGAGTTGGAAAGAAATTCTCGTGCTGCAAGTGCAAAATTAAGAGTCATAGAAAGATTATAGGGAGGATCAAACAATGGCAATTACCTTGGAAGAATTACTAGGTTCAAACATGCAAGCAACTAATACTAAGTATAATGGGTTCCCATCATACGAAGATTTTTCTAATAGAAATAAACAAAATGTGGCTCCACAACAACCACAAAGATCTCCTTTACTCGACTCTAACTATGACTATTATGCACCAAGACAAGTATCAAGACCACAAACAGTAGAAGATGTAAGAGCATATAATGCATCTCAAACTTATTCTGCACCACAACAAAGTGAGTTCAGATCACAATCTGCATCTTTTATTGATAACGTATACGCTGGCGAACAAGTACTCCCACAGCCAAGCGTATCTGAAGAAAACGAATTCACACCAAAATATGGTAACGAAGAATATAAGCCATTATCATTATTCGAATTTACAGTACATGATAATGACAGACTCTCCAATGGAGAGTTAGACCAAAAACTCTCATATAGTTCAAATCAACAATTAACCATGGCATTCAATGGTGAAATTGCTGCTCTTCCATCAAAGAGAGAAAAGAGAGAAGCAAGAGTTAAGGCACATGTTGCAGCTAAACAAAAAGAAAAGAAGCAACGCAAATTATCTGTAAAGGCATCTATTCTTTTAGGGGTATATGTAGCCTTCCTTGTAACAATCGTTGTATTGATTGGGGTTAACGCAAAGAAGATTAATTCAGGTAAAGTATTAGTCCCAACCGGCAACACACAAATTGAAAGGGTAATCGAAAAATAATAATAGAAATGCTTTGGAATTATATTCCGAAGCATCTATTTATATTATACTTGCATAAACATGCATAAATAATTTATAATAATTATATAAATATATAAAGGAAAGGGAATGGGCTCATTATTTTCAAAAGACATAGCAGTATTAGATGTTGGTTCACGTTTAATCAGTGCTATTGTTGGCGTACGTAAAGGACAAGGTATTTTTGGAATTAAGGCAGACGTGGAAAAACAATATTCCGGTTATTCAGAAGGTGAATGGTTGGATAGAGATGAAACACGTTCTGTTATTATTGACGTTCTTAGAGAAGCAATCGAAGGCGCACAATCTAATACAAGAAACTTGTATGTTGGTGTTCCTGCTGAATTCTGTGCAGTTGTAACAAAGAATGTTGGAATTACACTAGATAGAGAACGTAAAATTATCGATGCAGATATCGATTTCATCTTTAAGAAGGGTGACGTATTTGTAAACGATCCAAAATACAAAACAATTAATAATGCAGCCATTTATTATTCCTTAAACGAAGATGACAGACTTTACTTCGATGTAAGAGGTCTTCAAGCATATAAAGTAGACGCATTTGTTAGCTACTGTCTCTGTGAAAGAGCATTTATATCTTTCATTGAAGATATAGCAAAGACTTGTGGATTCGATGATGTGCATTACATTTGCTCACCATGGGCAGAAGGTTTGTCATTATTTGAGAAAGAAGATAGAGATAATACATATGTATTAATTGATATAGGATATTTATCTTCCCACGTAGCAATTGGTAGAGGTGAAGGCTTATTAAGCCTTGCATCATTCTCAATGGGAAGTGCACATATTGCAGCTGATATGCTCGAATACTTAGATGTTCCATTCGATGTAGCAGAAAGAGCAACATCTTTAGTAGATTTAAATCTCAACTATGCAGAAGGCGCAATATTAATCGAAGATGGCAATGTTTCAATCGGTGCAAACGAGGCTTGTGATATCGTTAGAGCAAGATTAGATATGATTGCAGATATCATTAAACAAGTACTCTCAAGAGTAAATTATGAAACACCATCATATGCTCCATTATTCTTAACTGGCGAGGGAATCGCATCAATGAGAGGAGCAAAGAAATATTTAAGTGAGCAATTAGTAAGAAATGTTGAAATAGTTTCACCAAAGTTGCCAGGATACGTCAAGGCATCTCAATCATCTAAAACTTCAGTTTTAATGGTGGCAGAAAGCTTATCTCATTTCTCATTCAAAGACTTTATAAAAAGATTATTTAACGGAGGCAAGAAATAATGTACGATAATTCAGGATACGGTTACAATGGTTACCAAAACAATAATGAACAAAACAATACACAGGTCCCACAAACACCTGCTTATCAACAACCAACGCAACCTGTATATGGCCAACCTGTACAACCAGTACAACCAACATATACTCAACCAGTTCAAGAAACACCAGCACAACCAGTGTATTCTAAACCAGTTGAAAATCAATATACATATCCAGTTGATCCAGTCATCAATAAGGTAGAAGAAACTCCTATTGTAGATAGACCAGTTGTTCAAGAATCTATAGATTCTATGATTGAAGAACAAGATGAAAATCCAACTGTAGAAGAAGATTATCAAGGTCCAGTATCTCCAAAGAAACCAGGACTTGCAAATATCGTAGTATGTGGTGTTGGCGGAGGCGGAAATAACGCTGTTAATACAATGATTAGAGCTGGCATTAAGTCTGCAACATTCGTAGTAATGAATACAGATATGCAAGCATTAAATATGTCCAGTGTTACAGATCCAAAGTGCAGAATCCAACTTGGTGCAAAACGTACTAATGGATTAGGTGCAGGTGCAGATCCAGATATCGGACGTGAAGCTGCAGAAGAATCAAGAGAAAAGATTAAAGCAGCTTTAGAAGGCATTGACTTATTATTCATCACAGCTGGTATGGGTGGCGGAACCGGAACAGGTGCTGCTCCAGTTATTGCAGAAATTGCAAATTCCATGGGAATTTTAACAATTGCTGTTGTAACAAAACCATTCAACTTCGAAGGTCAATCCAGAATGAAGAATGCTGAAGAAGGTATCAAGAAATTAAAGAACTTCGTAGATACAATCTTAATCATTCCAAACCAAAAATTAATCGAATCATTAGATAGATCTATCACATTCAAGAGAGCATTTGAAATCGCAGATGACGTTTTACGTCAAGGTATTCAATCTGTAAGCGATGTTATCACAAATGCAGAACTTATTAACCTAGACTTTGCAGATATCCGTACAATTCTTTCTAATAAAGGTCTTGCACATATGGGTATTGGTTATGGTAAAGGCGAAAAGAGAGTCTTGGATGCAGTTAGAGGCGCAGTTGCATCTCCATTACTTGAAACAGATATTCAAGGTGCAACAGGTATTATTGTTAATATTACCGGTGGCGAAGATATGCTTCTTAATGAAGTTTCTGATGCATGTGATATCATTAAACAAGTTATTGATCCAAATGCAAATATTATCTTCGGTACAGGATTTGTAAAGGATAAGACAGATATTGAGATTACAATTATTGCTACTGGCTTTGAAGATGCTTCAAAGAAGCCACAAACAACTCCAGGAACAGTTCCACCACAACCATTATCAATTAAAAAGGCTTTAGGTGATGCTGATGCAATGGATACTCAATACGATATGAACTTATTTGCACCACAACAAAAGTTATCTAATAACTTTGCTGCAAATACTCCAGATGGAATTCAACAACAAATGCCACAAGCTCCAGTTCAACCAGAACCACAACCAGTTGCTCCTCCAGTACGTGAATATGCTCCAGAACAACCACAAAGTTCAGTTGAAAGCTCAAGAGTTGATGTTTCATCACAAAGAAAATTGCCAGCTTTCTTACAAAAATTAAAGAAATCTAGAGAATAATCTTAATATAATCTAAATAATTTGCCCCTAGGAAAATCCCTGGGGGCTTTTTAATATACATATATATTGTATTTTTATGTAATAAATTGTGTAAAATCTTTACTTACATATACTATATATAGTATAATATTTATAATTAAAGAAATGTTTAGGAGAAACATAAAATGAAATGTCAATATTGTGGTAGCGTTAGAAGCAAGGTTATTGATTCAAGACAAAACGAAGATGGTACTTCAATTCGCCGTAGAAGAGAGTGTGAGGACTGCGGTAAAAGATTCACAACTTATGAAGTAATTGAAAGTACACCTATCTATGTAATTAAAAAAGATGGATCTAGACAAGCTTTTGATGAGAAAAAGATTAAAGCAGGTTTGATGAAAGCTTGTGAAAAACGTCCAATCTCAATTAATGCAATAGATAAACTCGTACAAGATATCCAAAAACAAGTCATGAATACTCTTGAACAAGAAGTTACATCTGACTATATAGGGGATTTAGTAATGGAAGGTTTGAAGCAATTAGACGAAGTTGCATACGTAAGATATGCTTCAGTTCATAGACAATTCAAGGATATTGATACAATTTTACAAGAAATTTTGAGCTTGAAAGACAGCGAAAAGAAATAATTTTTAAGATTTGAAAATGTCATAAAATAAGGTCGATTTTAAAAGGTCGGCCTTTATTTATGCCTAAAAGTATTCTAAAAATGCGTATTTTTTAAAGTAATTTCTATAAAAACGCCTATTTTAGAGCAGTTTTAGAGGGTTTTAACCAAAATGGGTATAGCGAAACAATAAATTGTTTATTCTTGCTATTTTTCATCTATTAGTGTAAGATTATATAAATTTTTTATATAACTAGGAGCTTAATATGAATTTAAGAGATTCTCTAAAAATTGAAAACGGCCGTTTAAAGATCGGCAACTATTTTTGTTCAGATTTAGTAGCTAAGTTCGGATCTCCTTTATATGTCATGGATGCAAAGTATATGAAAGATGTTGCATCATCATATGTTGAGACAATGAATTCTTATGGCGATGGTGCAGTAGCATTCGCATCTAAGTCATTCTGTTCTGTAGCTACATCAAAGTTACTTGCAAAGCAAGGTATGTGGTTTGATGCTGTTTCCGGTGGAGAGATTCACGTTTTAGACAACGCTGGTGTTGATTTATCATGTGTTATCATGCATGGAAACGCAAAAACATATTCAGAATTAGAGTATGCAATATCCAAAGGTGTTGGACTTATTGTAATTGATAATTACAATGAGATTGAAAGAATCCAAGAAATCGCAGAAAAATTAGACGAAGTTCAAGAAGTTTTGGTTAGAGTAAATCCTTGCGTAGCCGCACATACATATGAAGCAGTTCAAACTGCAGTTCCAAATTCTAAATTTGGTTTCAATGTTTTCGGTGATGCACTTGATATTATCACAAAGATTACCAAAAACTATCCAAATATCGTATTTAAGGGCTTACATTGTCATGTAGGTTCACAAATCTATGATGCATCAGCTTATACACAAGCAATTGAAATCATGACTGACTTCATGTGCAAGCTTAGAGATGCTGGTATTTTATGTGATGTTTTAGACTTCGGTGGCGGTTTTGGTATATATTATACCAATGAAGACCCAAAATTCACACCTAAGATGTATGCAGAACAACTCGGTAGAGTTTGTAAGTTAATTAGAGAATCCTTCAAAAATAAAAACCTAAAAGATGCATTTATCGTTTCTGAACCAGGAAGATCAATCGTTGGTGAAGCAGGAATTACGCTTTACACAGTTCAAGGAATTAGAGATGCAGCAGATCAACATTTTGTAGCAGTTGATGGTGGTATGTTTGATAATCCACGTCATGCATTGTACGAATCTCAATATGAAGCTTGTGTTGTAGACAAAGCAGACCAAAAAATGGATGTAACTTCCACAATTTGTGGAAAATGTTGCGAAACTGGAGATATTGTAACAAAGAATATTCCACTCCAAAACGCAGAAGTGGATGATGTTGTTGCAGTCTTCTCAACAGGTGCTTATAACTACTCAATGGCTTCACATTATAACTTCAATGCAATACCAGCTGTTGTACTTGTTGATGGTGATAAAGCAGACTATATCGTAAGACCAGAATCATATGAAGATTTGATCTCAAGAGATATAGTTCCAGAGTGGATTTAATAAGGAGACTAATCATTTATGATTAGAATGTTGCTAAGAAGTGGAGATACTGTTGAGATTATCCTCAGTTTTTTGGCGGTAATTTTATCAGCACTTGGCGCAATTATTCTACATGAAAACGCACATGGTATAGTCGCCTTATGGTGTGGAGATGAAACAGCAAAATTGCAAGGCAGAATATCGCTAAATCCAGCAAAACATTTCGATATTTTTGGCTTCATTATGTTTATAGTAATTGGCTTTGGATGGGCAAGACCAGTTCCAGTCAATCCTAATAACTACAAGCACAGAAAATTGGATTCAGTTCTTGTTGCATTAGCAGGGGTGTTCACAAATGTAGTTCTTGCATTTATCTGTTGTGGATTACTTGCAGCATTCTTCGCAATATTGAAGGATGTAAACGAAGTTAATACATCAATGTATTATTTCCTTTACTTCATAGAATACCTGTTTTTCTATGGTGCTGTAATTAATTTGACACTGTTGGCATTCAATATATTGCCAATTTATCCACTAGATGGATTTAGAGTTATAGAAGCTCTAGCACCAAATTCAGTTTATGTTACTTTCATGAGAAAGTACGGAACATATATACTTTTAGGATTAATAATCCTAAGTTATGCACTAAGTTATGTAAGTCCATATCTAAATGTGTTCTCGTTATACATAAACGCTGTAGTAAAAGGAATATTAAATCCAATGTTCAAAATATTTGGAGTGGCATTTTAAATGAGTGAAGAAGAAAACAAGTATACGAATGCTCCTGAAATAGTGGAAGCATCCCAAGAAGAGAAGGTTATATTCTCAACAAAACCAGAAATTATTTACCATATTTCTGAATTTGATGGTCCTTTGGATTTGCTTGTAACTATGTTACATGATAACAAAATCGCATATGAGGACATCTTTATTTCTGAAATCACAAGTCAGTATGTTGAAGTTATCAAAAATACACCAGTGGAAGAGTTGGACTATGACTACGCTGGAGATTTTATCGTAACAGCAGCAAATATGTTATGGTTGAAGTCACTTCGTTCATTGCCAAGTGATGACGATGAGACCTTTGATGAGGATGATCCAGAATATCTACGTCAACAATTTATTCTCAAAGTTAAAGAGTTCGCTTTAATGAAAGAACAAGCTGAAAAGATGAGAGAATTGGAGACAATTAATAGATTCTATAGAGAACCTCAATATGATGAAAAAGACTTTAGAGTAGCTCTTGTTAATTTCTCCTTAGAGAAATTGATTGAGGCTTATGCAAAAGTTGTTGTAGCATTTGAAAGAACAGAAGCTGCAAAGATACCTAAAAAAGTTATCAGAGAAAAATTCTCTGTTACAGAACAAATGACACATATTGAAGAATTCGCAAGAGAAAAGAAAAAGTTTGAATTCGAGTCATTGTTTGAACCAGATTATGATAGGTCTGATATTGTAACAACATTTCTTGCAATATTAGAACTTTTAAGATACCAAAAATTGAGAGCTGAACAGAATGAATTGTTCGGTAAAATTACAATCTACTATGTAGAACAAAAAACAGATGCGCTTGATATGCCAAAAGAGGAGGACAATAAATGAGCAGTGTCATGACAGAAATCGTTGAAGCATTATTATTTGCTTCAGGTAATGCAATTCCAGAAAAAGAATTAATTGAAAAAGTTAGTGGATTAACAAGAAATGCACTTGTTGCTATTAAAAAAGACTTAGCACAAAAATATTCCAAAGAAAATAGTGGAGTAGTATTTCTTGAATTCAACGAAAAACTTCAATTATCCACAAATCCAAAATATGGAGATGCAATTGCAGATATTTTAACTCCTCTAAAAGAGAAAGAATTAACCAAGACTTTACTTGAGGTTCTTTCAACTATCGCATACAAGCAACCTATTACAAAGGCAGAATTAGAAGATATGAGAGGTGGCGTAAGCTCAGATTATGCTATCATTGCTTTAACTAAAGCACACCTCATTGAAGTTGTTGGTGTAAAGGATACAATCGGTAGACCACAACTATATGGAACAACAGATGAATTTCTTAAGAAATTCGAACTTAAGAGTTTGGATGATTTACCAGACCTTGCTGAGGTTATGTCTAAGATTCAAGTTCTATATAACCCACAACAAGAAACATTGTTCTCCAATAGATCAGTATTCGGTGAAGAAGTACAAGATGCACAAGTTGTTGAGGCAAAAGAGGAAAAACCATTTATTGATCCATTTGATACACAAATTAAGGATGCATCTGAAGATGATGAAATCCCATTCTTCTTGGAAGGAGAGGATGACGTTAACGTCATTGAGTAGGTAATTATGAATATCTTGCTAACAAATGATGATGGATACTTTGCAAAAGGAATTTTAGCTTTAGCTAAAGCCTTAAAAGATGTAGGGCATAACGTATATGTGTCCGCGCCTAAAGCTGAGCAATCCGCAAAATCTCATGCTCTTTCTCTAAGAGGTTCAGTAAGATGTGAAGAAATAGATTTAAATAAGTTCACAGATGGATATATCAAAGATATTCCATGTTTATCAATAGACGGTTTTCCAGCAGATTGTGTTAACTACGCAATCCTAAAAGGATTTAAAGATGTAAAATTCGACGTTTGTATCTCAGGCGTGAACACGTGCATGAACGTAGGAAGCGACTGTATCTATTCAGGAACGTTTTCTGCTGCATGCGAAGCATCTTTATTGGGAGTGCCAGGAATTGCAATCTCAGCCAAAATGAAAGGCTCTGAAGACTATTCATTCCCAGTATCCTTTCTTTTAGAAAGATTAGACCAATTAATGAAGTATGCAAAGCTCTTTACACCTCTCAATATTAACATCCCATCTTGGAATCCAGAGAATATAAAAGGTGTGGTTGTAACTAAGACAGGTTGGAGAGCATATAACGATTCATATAGAGAAAATGAAGATGGTTCATTTACTTGCGGTGGAAAACCAATTAACCAAGCAGAAACAGACCACGATGATGACTGTGCTTGGGTAGATAGAGGATATATAGCCATTGTTCCAGTTCCAGCATATGCAACAGATATGGAAACTTTGGCAGAAATGAAAAAGGATATATGGAAGTAATTAATACATGTATTATCGGCGGTGGTGCATCTGGAATGATGTGCGCAATCGTACTTGCACGTGCAAGTATTTCCGTAACCATTCTTGAAAAGAATGAAAAGACATGTAAAAAGGTTTATATCACTGGTAAGGGTAGATGTAATCTAACCAATGATTGTCTCCCACAAGAATTTTTAAATAACGTAGTTAACGGTGCAAAATTCTTGAGATCTTCCATATATAGATTCACATCCCAAGATACAATGGCTTTCTTTGAAGACATGGGTGTGGAGTTAATAACAGAAAGAGGAAACAGAGTTTTCCCAAAAACAGAGAAGTCTGCAACTATTACAGATGCACTTCGTGGAGAAGTTAAGAATCTTAAAGTTAATGTAGAACTCAATTCTGCAGTAACTAAAATATATAAAGATAAAGAAGTTTTCCACATTTTATGTGGAAGTAAAGAATATTTAGCAACTAATGTAATACTTTGTACAGGTGGAATGTCATATCCTTTAACAGGTAGTACAGGAGATGGATACACAATTGCAAAGCAATTTGGACATAGTATCATAACTCCAGTTGCTGCTCTAAACTCAATAGTTCTAAAAGAAGATGTTAAATCTTTGGAAGGCGTATCTCTTAAAAATGTAAAACTATTTGCATATGCTCCAAAGAGAATAGCAGCAGAGTTTGGTGAAATGCTCTTTACCTCAGATGGTGTATCTGGTCCAATTGCTTTAACTATTTCTTCGCTTATCAACAGATTAGATAACGTTGAATTGGTTTTAGATTTAAAACCAGCATTGGATGAGGAAACTCTTAATGCAAGAATATTAAGGGAAATAGAAAGTAGAAAAAATGTAGATATAAAGAATGTTGTTAGATCCATGATGCCAGAGAAGTTAGTACATTATGTACTAAAAGAAGCTGGAATAGAAGAAACTAAAAAGGCTAACAGCATTACAAAGGAAGAAAGAATTAAGTTGTACCAAACAATTAAGGGGATTAGATTCCATGTAAAGAAACTATCTCCAATTGAGGAAGCAGTTGTAACATCTGGCGGTGTTTCAACTAACGAGATTAACCCAGGTACAATGGAGAGTAAATTAATAGATAATTTATACTTTGCAGGCGAGATAATAGATGTGGATGCATTAACAGGAGGATTTAATCTTCAGATTGCTTTTTCCACAGCTCAAGCTGCTGCAAATGCAATAATAAAGAAAAATAGTGTGGAGGAATAACCCATGATTAATATAGCAATAGATGGACCAGCTGGTGCAGGTAAAAGTACAATAGCAAAGATAGTTGCAAAGAAATTAGGTATTATATACCTAGATACAGGCGCAATGTATAGAGCACTCGCATATTATGCACTGCAAAAGAAGGTAGATGTTGAAGATGAAAAACAAGTAGAACCAATCCTTCCAAATGTAAAGATGGATATCGTTTTTGAAAACGGTGAACAACAAATCTACGTAAATGGTTTCAACACAACACCATATCTAAGAGAGCATTATATGTCTAAGGCAGCATCAGATATTTCAAAACATGGTTGCGTAAGATATAAACTCGTAGACTTACAAAGAATCTTTGCAAAAGATCATGACGTCGTATTAGATGGAAGAGATATTGGTACATTTGTTCTTCCAAATGCTAACTGCAAGATATTCCTTACAGCAAAACCAGAAGTAAGAGCAACAAGAAGAATGCTTGAACTTCAAGCAAAAGGCCAAATAGTGAACTATGACGAATTATTAAAAGATATCATCCAAAGAGACTACAATGATTCACATAGACCAATTGCACCATTAAAACAAGCAGAGGATGCATTCTTCCTAGATACATCAGATTTATCAATCGAAGAAGTTGCAGACAAAATCATTAAAATTGTTGAGGAGAAAGTAAAATAATGTCACTATATGTCTTTTTAAGAAGGCTACTCAAACCTTTGGTTTGTTGTTTATGGCCAACAAAGATTGTTAATAAAGAAAACTTTCTAAATTTTGAAAGTGGAATAGTTATTTGTAATCACTATTCAATTTCAGATACATTAATTCCAGCAGCAAGATTATACAAAAAAGAAATTCACGTTCTTGCAAAAGCTGAGGCTTTTGAAAATCCTATTGCAAATAAGTTCTTAAGAAAATGTGGTGCTATCCCAATTCATAGAGGAGAAGCAGATATCGAGGCTGTTAAAGAAGTACTTAGAGTCTTAAAGGCAAACAAGATATTCACAATGTATCCAGAAGGAACAAGAAATAGAGAAGGCACCCAAGATATGCGTGAATTTAAGCAAGGTTGTGCTAGATTTGCTATCCAAACAAAGAAGCCAGTTTTGCCAATGATTTACTTCAAAAAGCATAAAGTTTTCCACAAGAATTATCTCTATATTGGTGAGCCATTCTCACTTGAAGAATTCTATGGAGATAAATCTCAAGATGCCTTCGAAAGAGCTACTCGATTAGTATATGATAAGATGCTCGAAACACGTCAATTATGTAACGAATATGTTGAGAGTTTAAAGAAGAAAAAAGATAAAAAGAGTGAGTTAGAATAACGAAAAATGATAACTGTATCTAAAATTGCCGGCTTTTGTAATGGCGTAAAAAATGCCTTCAATACATCCATTGAATTGTCCAAAAAACATAAAGATTTATTCATGGTTGGAGAGCTCGTTCATAACGAAAGCGTTGTGCAAAAACTTGAGGAAAATAACATCAAATTAGTATCTCAAGTAGATGCAGAAAAAATAGACCACGGAACAGCAATAATTAAAGCTGGTGGAGTGAGAAAAGGATTGGTTGAAGATCTTAAAGCAAAAGGTGTTGAGGTTTATGACTTAACATGTCCAGTTGTTAAAAAGATTCATGACATCATTTCTCAAAGATCCGAACTTGGTGAAGATATCATTTTAATTGGCAATCCAAATCATGATGAGGTTCAAGCTTCAATCACATATGCAAGTGGTAAAATAACAGTCATTCCTGCAGACAAACTCGATTCTATCGAAATCGGTGAAAAACCAACTGCAATCGTATTTCAGACCACAATTTTGCCTGAAATTGTAGAAAAAGTGGATAATTTGACCAAATTATCGCCGAATTTTAAGGAAAAATCGTTTGTCATTTATAATACTGTATGTTATACTACTACGAAACAACAACGCGACGTATGTACGTTCGCACAAAAGAACGACACGGTAATTGTTATCGGAGACAAGAGAAGTTCTAACACAAAGCATTTATTCGAGGTCGCAAAAAACATTAACAAAAATACATATTTTGTAGATGGCAAAAGCGGACTTGATGAAATAAAAAATTTAAAGGAATCAAACAGCATTGCAATTACGGCAGGTGCATCGACTCCACCGTGGTTGATTGAGGAGGTATTACAGTCTATGTCAGAGAAAGTTAAGAAGACTGCAGAAGCAAAAGTAGAAGAAACTACCAGCAAGGTTGAAACAACCGAGATTTTAACAATGGAAGACCTTTTGGCATCAGAGTCATCAGGAAAATATGTTAACTATAGACCAGGCAGCAGAGTTACCTGTACAGTTATCAGAGCAACAGATGACGGAATTTATGTCGATATTGGTGGAAAGAAAGATGGTTTTGTAGACAAAACTAATGCCTCCATGGATGATACATATAGCAAGGCAGATTACAAAAAGGGTGACAAGTTCACAGCTGTAATCTTAGATGTTAAAGAATACGTAAACCTTTCAAAGAAAGCAATCGATGAAAAGGCAGCAGCAGATGAGAAGTATAGACAAGGTTTAGAAGGTCAATTCGATCTTAAGATCGATGAAATCGAAAAAGACAAGGGATTAAGAGGTAAATTTGGTCCATATTCAATCTTCGTACCAGCAAGCCAAATCAAATCTGGTTATGTTCGTAACTTAGAAGACTATCTTGGAAAGACATTAAAAGTTGAACTTTTACCACTTAAGAAGAAAAAGAAAGTTGTTGCAGAAGATGGAACAGAAACAGTTGAGGAAGTAGAAGAGAAACTCCCAGCTAAGTTACCAAGATCTTTAGTTGCATCTGCAAGAATTATCATCGAGAAAGAAAAGAAGGAAAAAGAAGACTTATTCTGGAATAACATTCATGTACATGATATCGTTACAGGAAAAGTTAAGAGATATACAGAATTCGGCGCATTCGTAAACGTACGTGGATATGACTGCTTAGCACACGTAAGTGAATTAAGCTGGAACAAAATCACAGATCCTTCAAAGGTTATCGAATTAAATAAAGAATACGACTTTGTCGTATTAAAGGTAGACAGAGAATCAGGTAAGATTTCATTAGGTTATAAACAATTACAAAAGAAGCCATATGAACTTGCTGCAGAACAATATCCAGTAGGAACAATCATCAAGGGTACAGTTGAAAGAATCTTCCCATATGGTGCATTCATTTCAATCGCAGATGGTGTTGACGGATTAGTTCACGTTTCACAAATCTCACACAACTGGATTAAAGATGCAAACGAAGCATTAAAAGTTGGTGAAGAAGTTGAAGCAAAGATTATCGGATTTGATGACAACCGTATCACACTTTCTATTAAAGAATTATTACCAGAACCAGAAGTTAAGGAAGAAGCTCCAGCAGCTGAAGAAGAAGCAGCAGAGAAGAAACCAGCTAAATCACGTTCTAAGAAATTCGAAGAAAGAGCAGAAGGCGCAACAGCAAAGAAGCCAAGAGCTAAGAAAGAAGAAAAAGAAGAAGAACCAAAACAATGGGTATCTGGTTCATCAAGTGCTTCATTCGGAGACTTACTCAAGGGATTGGATCTCAAAGTTGAAGAAGAAGAAAAAGCTGAAAAGGCAACAAAGAAAACAACAAAGAAATAATAATTTAAATTATTATATAAAAAAAATCTGGATTTTACTCCAGATTTTTTTATTTGTTTAAATGATTTTATAATCCTAAGAACATTTGCTTTGGAACACCGCCATCATAAGATGCTGGTTGCTTCTCACCAAGTGCATAAAGAACAATAGATGCTACATCTTGGTTTACAATGTATCCTGGAGTTCCTTTAATTATGTTACCTTTGCCACCTGCAACAGCAACAGTTGTATATTTTTCTTCTACTGTATTATCTCCGTGGCCTCCAGTTGGCTTGTGGCCGTGGTCTGTTACTAAAACGAATAATGTGTTGTTGCCCCAGCCAGCTTCTTTACAAGCTTCGTATATTGAGTCTATAAGGGAATCTACATATAGGATTGCTGTTCTGTATTCTTCTGATGCAGATCCATGTGTATGTCCAGCAAAGTCTACACAGTCAAAATGAGTGAAAACAATCTTATGATTGTTATTCTTTATTTCTTTTATGGTTTCTTCTGCAACCATTGCATCAATATCTTCTTCTTTAGCGTTCTTGCCACCTTCAATAATATCTGTAATATTTATCTTTTTCATTTGTGGCATATCTTCGATAATACCAATGTTGATATTTGCCCAGTCTACAACAGATACCATAGATACATCTGGATGTCTGTCTGCATAAACTTTAAAGAATGAAGGGTATTTTGTATCTGTATATCTTGAATAAGAGGTGTTTGTATTGTCTCTCCTATGTTTGCCACATACAACACCATGCATCATAGATCCCCAGTTTTGTGCACTAATTGTTGGGAATTGAGCAAGAGCAGAGTAGGAAACAGATGCATCTAGCTCGCCACCAAAGATTTTATCAAATACAGGGGTGTCCATTTGAGAATAGTAAGAACCTGCACCATCTACACCAAAGATAACTACATGGTCGTAAACACCACCGCTATCTCTCATTGCTTGAACTTGTTCATCTGTAGGAACAATGCCTTTGGATATTCTTGGAACATAAAATTCCACGCAACAAATTAATGCAATTAAAGCACAAAGGAAAATTGAAACGAAAACAATTAATAAAGTATTGTTAAGACTTAACTTTTTCATACAATTACCCCATATATAAAATATTTTATATTTTAATTATTCTTGTGGTTCGTCTATTTTAGGTGGAAGAGTGGAAATAGCTTGTCTTGCAAGTTCGTCACATCTGTTATTAAATTCATTGTCTGCATGTCCTTTAACCCATACAAATTCAACAGTGTGCTTTTTTGTTAAGTCTACAAGTCTTTCCCATAAATCAACATTTTGAACGGCTTTGTTATCTGCTTTTTTCCAACCACTTAATTGCCATGCGCTTATCCAGCCTTGTAAGAAAGGATTAAGGGAATAAGCAGAGTCTGAATATAAAGTTACCTTACATGGTTCTTTCAATGCTTCTAGACCCTTTATAATGGCTGTAAGTTCCATTCTGTTATTGGTTGTATCGTTTTCTGCGCCAGATAACTCCTTTTTATGTCCTTTATACATAAGTATAACACCCCAGCCACCAGGACCAGGATTTCCTGAACATGCGCCATCTGTATATATAATTATGTCTGAAAAATTATTCTTTTTAGCAGGTTTTTCTGCACCTAATTCATCTGCACGTGCTTTGCACTTTTCCATGCCTTTGATAATGATACCTTCAAGGTTGTCTTCTTTGAAGCTATCTACAGCTTGAATTGTTGTGCCACCTTTTGAACATACATTGTTAATTAATGTATCAATATCTAGTGGAGATTGCTTTACCATTTCGGCAGATCCAATTACTGTTTGGATTGCAAGTGTCTTTGCAACATCTGCATCTAATCCAACTTTAATACCGCCTTCAATTAAAGCCTTAATAAACATGTATACATAAGCAGGGCCAGAACCAGAGAGGGCAGTAACACTGTTAATTAAACTCTCATCTAATTCAATAACCTTTCCAATGCCATTGAATATGTCTAAAACGAATTGGTCATGATATCCTTCAGAGAAGGAAACAACAGACATTCCTTGAGAAACAAGTGCAGGGGTATTAGGCATAATTCTTGCATATGAAATATCTCCTAAAAAGCTCTTAAGCTTTTTGATTGTAACTCCTGCCATGATTGAAATGACTTTTTTACATAAACTAACATTGGAGATAGACTTTAAAATTTCCTCGGAAGATTGTGGTTTAACAGCAAATAAAAGATATTCACACTCAAAAGATAAAGCAATATTATTAGTTGAAGTGGAGACTCCTTTTTTAGCAATCTCATTTAATTTATTCTCATCAATATCGCTTATAATAATCTCAGATGGATCTAGAATTTTGTTGTTTAAAATGCCGTTTAGTATGGCTGTTGCCATATTGCCAGCGCCTATAATTCCAAGTTTGTATTTGTTTTTCATTTTATCTCCAGTATTGCCTATATTTTATTGACAATTCATTTTTTCTTACATATAATAATTTTCGCCTAGGGGAGTAGTTCAATTAGGTAGAGCAACGGTCTCCAAAACCGTGTGTTGCGTGTTCGATTCGCGTCTCCCCTGCCAGAAAGAGAACCAATATCACTTTTGTGGTGTTGGTTTTTTCTTTTATGCGACGTGATATTTCTTACTTCTATACAATAAATAGTACACTACGGAACTAATTGGAAGGTTGAAGAATATTACGGATGGAATAATAATTGACATTAAAATTGATTTAATATCACTAATATTTGCTCCAATAGCAAAGAATCCAATTAGAGCCATAAATACGGTTAATTCTACAAAGAACATCAATCTGTTTAAGATAGATATCTTAAAATTGAACGTTGCACGAGATCTCTTGGATGGATTAATGAAGCAAATTACGAATGGAATAAAGCATAAAACAATTCCAACTACTGTAATAGGAAGGAAATATGTGTATGGGATAACTTTGAATAAGGATACCCAGAATATTGCCATTTCTACTACAAATATTGCCATAACAATTAACCATGTATCTCTGTTAATAATGTTAGATTGAATGAAATTGTAGGAATAGTATTCGAAAGAGTTAGATCTAGAATATGGACGAAGTTTAAATCCTTCAGCATATAATCTAGTCTTTAAGTCTTTTCCTGCAACATCCGAAACATTTTGTTTCGTTTGTTGAGTTTGCGCTGGCTGAGATTGTTCATTGTTTGCAATTGAAGAGAAGAAGTCCATGTAATCTACATCTTTTTTCTCGTATTCGAAATCTGTATCTCTCTTGTTAGGAACTGCAACAGCACCATCTTCGCCAACTATTTCGTTAGTTTCTACTTCAGATGGAGCATAATATTCCTCATCTTGAGATGCAGAATAAGTATTTTCATACTTTTTCTCGTATTTACTAAAGATTTCATCTAATTTTGCTTGTGTTGCATCTTCTTGCTTTTCTTCAACTTGTTGAGGAGCAGCTGTTTTTTGAGCATCTAATTCAGCAAATACCTCATCTATTGTCTTAACAGGTTGTGGTTTAGCTGCCTCAATTGCTTGTTGTTCTTTTAAAGCCATGAATTCTTCTTCAGAAATTTCATTGCCTTGTAAATCAAAAAATACCTTCTTTTCAACAATTTTGTCTTTATAGACAACTTTTGGTTTTTCTTCCTTGTCGTGAAGGGCATATGGTCTTAATTCATCTGCTTTAAATGGAGGTGGTTTGGTGAAGTCATACTTTTGGTCTGAGATTAAACCATCTAGAATAGTTCTAGCATATTCGTATTCAGTCTTTTGTTGCTCTAAGAATTGTCTTCCTTCAGCAGTAAGAGTGAAATAACGACGTTTTCCACCGCCAGTATCATCAGGATCTCCATCATATGATGAAATTAATCCTTGTTTTTCAAGTCTTTTTAATTGATTGTAAAGGGTAGCTTGCTTTAAATTGTATTGTCCCTCAGAATGGGTTTCAATTTCTTTGAGGATATCATAGCCATATCTATCAGCACTCCATAAAGAAGTGAGAATGATGGTTGTAACGTTACCACGAATTAAATCACTGTTAATACTTGATATGTCCATTTCAATCCCTTTTTTATATAATCTATAAAAAGTTTAGCTCACTATTATAAAAAAGTCAATATTTTAAAATAGTAAAAATATTTAAATTAAAAAATAATCCTGATATTAATCAGGATTGTCTTCGTCGGTTCTAACTTTTGTTATTTCGGCTGCAATTTTTCTACTATTTTCTTTCAAAGCAGCGTAATGTTTTGTCGTTGTATTGATATCTGAATGTCCCAATACATCCGCAACAAGATATATATCTCCAGTAGCTCTATATAGGTTGGTACCAAATGTACTTCTAAGCTTATGTGGAGTAATTTTCTTAAGTGGAACAGCAGTTTGAGCATACTTTTTAACCAATAATTCAACAGCTCTTACAGTAATTCTTTTTACTTGTAAAGATAAAAATAGAGCATCTTCTTCTTTATTGATCTTTTGACAACGTCTAAGTAGAGAAGCACGCTCTGTTTCAATATATGTTTGAACAGCTTCTGCAACTTCATCTCCAAAGTATAAAATTGCAACGTTTCCACCTTTTCTTGTAACTGTCATGGCTCTATTTCTAAAGTCCATATCTGTAACATTCAAACCAACCAATTCGCTTACACGGATTCCAGTTCCTAATAACAAAGTTATTATAGCTAAATCTCTGTACTTTGTATTACGTTGAATTTGATGTTGATGTTTTGTCATATTGTCGCCAGTTTCAATGGCATTTAACATATCATTAGATTCATTTGTTTCAAGTCTAATAATATCCTTTGTGTGTTGCTTTGGAACAGCAACTTTAGATGCAACGTCTTTAGATATTTCGTTATTGTTGAAGAAATACTTAAAGAAAGAGCGTAGAGAAGATATTTTTCTAGCTTTTCCTTTTTCGGTATTGGAATATTCTTTGCCATTGAATGTGTAGAAAGATAAATAGGATATAAATAGCTCAATATCGTGAGATGTGAGTTGTTCAAGATCTGAAAGCTCTATACTATGTATATCTTTTCCTTTGAAATATGGAATTTTCTTAACTAGAAAGTCAAAAAAGATTCTTAAATCATAACAATAACCTTGTCTAGTTAAAGGAGAAGTGGTTTGCTCAATACCAATGAAATATTCATCGCAGAAAGCAGGTAAATCTTCCTTTAAAGTTTCTGTATTCTTTACTACAATTTTTTCTCTCGTTTTAAAGTAATTGGCCATTTTCAAATATCCCTCAAAATAACTACAATTATTATACAAAACTATTCGCTAAATGTAAATATTAAATCTTATTTAATAAATATTTTTTGTAAAAACAAAAAGGGCAGAAAATAATTTAAAAATATCTAAAATAAAAATGTTGACAATAAAAATAAAATAATATATTATAAACAAGTCGCTAAATCCTAACGGGGAGTGGCGCAGTTGGTAGCGCGCGTGTTTTGGGAACATGAGGCCGCAAGTTCAAGTCTTGTCTCCCCGACCATGTGAATTATGCACAGGGGCCTTTAGCTCAGTTGGTTAGAGCAGTCGGCTCATAACCGATCGGTCCGGGGTTCGAGTCCCTGAAGGCCCACCAAAAAATTTATTTGGCCCGGTAGTACAGTTGGTTAGTACGCCAGCCTGTCACGCTGGAGGTCAGGGGTTCGAGCCCCCTCCGGGTCGCCAAAGCTTTGTGGTAGTAGTTTAAACTACTGCCACAACATATATGCCTTGGTAGCTCAGCTGGTAGAGCAAGGGACTGAAAATCCCTGTGTCGGTGGTTCGACTCCGCCCCAAGGCACCAAGGAAAAACACAAATGCTGGTGTAGCTCAACAGGCAGAGCAATTGATTTGTAATCAATAGGTTGATGGTTCGATTCCGTTCACCAGCTCCACTAAGAAGGAAAGGTTCCCGAGCGGCCAAAGGGAGCAGACTGTAAATCTGTTGACATTCGTCTTCGGTGGTCCGAATCCACCCCTTTCCACCAAGAATGGTTATGATATTATGTCATAACCATTTTTTTATGCTTTCATTATGGTTTAAAGATTGAAAAATTTGTTAGATAGGTTTATAATCTCTAAAGAGATATAAATTATGAGAGTATTTGATATTGTAATTATTGGCGCAGCTACTACTGGCGCATATTTCGGAAGATTAATGGCTGAGAAAGGTTTCTCAACTTTAGTTATAGATTCTTTGGCAGAAAAAGATATAGGTACAAGATTATCTTGTATCCATCTAGATAGAACATATTTCGAAGAAAGTGGAATCCCAGCTCCTATGCTTGGAGATAATGATTATCTTACATCATATGAATACAATATGAATGAATCTGCATATGGCCATTATCCAATTAAAACTAATTATCCATATATAGTCATGAAATTTGATAAGTTCAGTAAACGTTTAAGAGACTGGGCTAGAAAAGTGGATTGTGACTTTGATTTTGAAACTAAATTCTTAGAATTTATTTTTGATGCAAGAAAGAAAATATGTGGAATTAGAGTGGAGAAAGAAGGCATTGTAGAAGAGATATATTGTAAACTTGTAGTAGATTGTACAGGTATTGCAGGATATGCAAGATGTAAACTTCCAGATTGGTATGGAATTGAAAACAAACCTTTAGATCCAGAAGATATTCTTTTTGCTAATGTTGAATACTTTAAATTAAAGAGACCAGAAAGAGATAAATTATCCTATTCTACAATTTATCCATACTATAAAGTATGGTTTGGACCAATTGGTGAAGATGATACAGCTCAATTCGGTGCTTGTGGATTTGGTTCTTATGAGAACGCAATTGCAAAGGGTGAAGAGTTTAAACAAACTATTTATCTTCCTCCACATGACGTAGATAAAATTGAGCAAGGAATGATGCCATATAGATATTCATTATATTCATTTGTAGCAGATGGATTCTTGTGCTTAGGAGATAGTGCAGCTATATCTAAACCATATAGTGGCGAAGGTATTACAGCCACATGGAATCTTTGTAAGATTGCAGCAATATATGTTGCAAATGCTATGAAAGATGGCAAATATCCTACTAGAGAGGCTCTTTGGCCTATAAATACGAAGTATTCTAGGGGACAAGGTGCAGACTTTGCAGAACTTCTTGCTTTAACTAAAGGCGCTTTAAATTGCTCTAAAGATGAAAACGAATTGGAATTCAAATACGGATTTGGATATGAAGAGGGTATCTTATCTTCAATGAGTATTAACTTTGCTAATAAATTAACACCACTCCAAAAGATTACTCAATTCTGGAAAATCGTTGTTATTCTATACTTTAATAGACTTACTAGTGAAACTATTAAGAATAGTTTTAAAGGATATGTGATTGGTAAAAAGGCAAAGAAGTTGTATAAGAAATATCCAAAGAAACCAAAACATTTTGATAAGTGGTGCGCAAAAGCTAATAAACTTTGGGCAAAATATAAAACAATATAATTTCTCCACGAATCGTAGATAAAATTAGGACAAATCTCCAGTTTTGGGGATTTTTTCTTTACAAATGCGTTATTATTTGGTATAAGTCTTATTAAAGTAAGAGTGGGGATTTTTACTAATGAACGCAGAAAATTTAGGAAAGATTATTACTTTTTTAAGAAAGCAGAACAATTGGACGCAGAAAGAGCTTGCCAATAAGTTAGGCATTTCAGATAAAACTGTATCCAAATGGGAAACTGGTAGTGGACTACCAGAAATTAGTTTTTTGCCAGATTTAGCAGACGTATTCAATGTAACAGTTGATTTCTTGGTTTCAAACAATGCTGTAGATGATTTTGCACTTTATGAATCACTTGTAGATCAATACACACATTCAAACAGAGCACAAAACAAAATCACAGACCAAATTGTTACATTAACTAAAGACTTTGAACAGGTAAGTAAGTTCGACCCTGAATTGTATACAATTCATGATGTTAAACGTGGATTAAGAGACGTCAATGGTATTGGTGTTAAAGCAGGATTAACAAAGGTTTCTGAAGTTTATGGTAAGAAGGTAATAAACGACCACATTATTCCAGTTGAAGGTGAATTATTCTATCGTGGATATAATGTAAAAGATTTAGTTCATAACTGTGACCAAGTTAATAATACAGGCTTCGAAGAAGCCGTTTTTGTATTATTGTCTGGTAAATTACCAACAGCACATGAATTAGAGACATTCAAAAACTCTCTAGCACATTATAGAACTCTTCCTAATAACTTTGTTAAAGACGTTATTATGAAGTCTCCTACATCAGATATTATGAACAATATGGCTCGTGGTGTTTTAGCTTTAACATCTTACGACTATTCAGTAAATGATACATCACTTGAAAACGTTATGAGACAAAGTCTCAAGTTAATTGCAGTATTCCCATTACTCGCAATATACAGTTATCAAGCATATGTTCATTATAGAGAGAATCAAAGCTTAATTATTCACAATCCAAACTCAAGATATTCAACAGCTGAGAATATGCTTTATTTATTAAGAGCAGATGGTAAATTTACTCAACAGGAAGCAAGATTCTTAGATGCATGTTTAATTCTTCATGCAGAGCATGGTGGTGGTAATAACTCAACATTTACTACACATGTAGTAACATCTTCAGGAACAGACACATATTCTGCTATAACTGCAGCCCTTTGTTCATTAAAAGGACCAAAGCATGGTGGTGCAAACTTAAAAGTTGTTCAAATGATGGATGATTTAAAAGCACACATAAATGGATATGATGATTTAGATGGCATATACAATTATGTATCTGACTTATTAGATGGAAAAGCATTTGACCATAAAGGTCTTGTATATGGTATGGGACATGCTGTTTATTCGCTTTCAGATCCAAGAGCAGTAATATTAAGTGATATTGTTAAAGATTTAGCTGTTGAAAAAGGATTAGAGGATGAATATGCACTTTATAACAAATTCTTATCTATTGCAACAGAATTAATTGCAAAGAAGAGAAAGATTTATAAAGGTGTATGTCCAAATGTAGACTTTTATAGTGGATTTGGATATAGAATGTTAGGAATTCCTGATGAATTATTTACACCTTTGTTTGCTGTTGCAAGAGTTGGAGGATGGAGTGCACATAGAATTGAAGAGTTGTTAAATGCAACAAAAATTATTCGTCCACAATATATACACGTGGGTGTACGTAATAAATATATTCCTATTAATAAGAGAAAGAAATAAAAAATCATTAATAGAATTAATGAATCCTCAAAATAAACGGGGATTCATTTTTTTTGTTGTAAAACCTAGTAATTTGGTATATAATGGGGGTATTAAAAAATTTGGAGAGTAATTATGATATCAACAAGGGGAAGATACGCGATAAGAATGATGCTAGATCTTGCAGAGCATGGAAATGAAGAATTCGTGCCATTAAAAGATATTGCAGAAAGACAAGACATTTCAAAAAAATATCTAGAACAAATCATCCCAATTTTATCTAGAGCTGGATTTTTAGTTACAAATAGAGGATTCCAAGGTGGATACAAACTTGCAAAGAATCCAGATGCATATACAGTTGGAGATATTTTAAGAGAAACAGAGAACGGATTGTGTCCAGTTTCATGTCTAAAAGATAGTCCAAATCAATGTCCTAGAGCCGATGGTTGTATGACGCTTCCAATGTGGAAAGGGCTCCAAAAAGCGATGAATGATTATTTAGATAGCATAACTCTTCAAGATTTAATAGATAAAAATTCTATCTCAAACGGTAACTATTATATATAAATATATAAACAATACGATTTATGGATGGCTGAAAGATGTCATCCAAAATTTTTTTAAAAAAACCTATAAAACCTATTGACAAACTAGGTATTGATAAATATAATGTAGACAACTTTTAAAAATACACAATGAAAAAAGAGGAGATTACATTATGTCTAATTACAAATTTGAAACACTACAGGTACATGTAGGTCAAGAGAGACCAGACTCTGCAACAGATTCCAGAGCTGTACCTATTTATGCAACCACATCGTATGTCTTTAAAGACTCTAATCAAGCAGCAGGTAGATTTGCTCTTACCGAATCCGGTAACATCTATACAAGACTAATGAATCCTACCTCAGATATATTTGAGCAAAGAATGGCTGCCTTAGAAGGTGGTGTTGCCGCATTATCAACAGCATCTGGTTCATCAGCTATTACATACGCAGTACAAAATATAGCTACGGCAGGAGATCACATTGTTTCTTCAACAAATATTTATGGTGGAACACACAATTTATTTGCAAATACATTAAGAGAACAAGGAGTTGAATGCACATTTGTTAATCCAGATGATCCAGAAAACTTCCAAAAGGCAATTAAACCAAATACAAAGCTTATCTTTGCTGAAACATTAGGAAATCCTAATTCAGATGCAATAGATGTTCAAGCAATTGCAGATGTTGCACACAGAAATGGTATACCACTTATCGTAGATAACACATTCGCAACACCATATTATTTAAGACCAATTGAGTATGGCGCAGACGTTGTTGTTCATTCTGCAACAAAGTTCATTGGTGGACATGGAACAGTAATGGGTGGTGTCATTATTGACTCAGGTAAATTTGACTGGACTCAAAATGACAAATTCCCAGGATTAACAAAACCAAATCCATCATATCACGGAGTAGTATTTTCTGATGTTGTTGGTAATCTTGCATACATTATTAAGATTCGTACAACTCTATTAAGAGACCAAGGTGCAGCAATCTCACCATTCAACTCATTCTTACTTTTACAAGGATTAGAGACTTTGTCTCTAAGATTAGAAAGACATGTATCCAATGCATTAAAAGTTGTTGAATACTTAAAGAATCATCCACAAGTAGAAAGAGTAAACCATCCATCTCAATCCACAGGAAAGAAACAAGAAATATACAAGAAGTATTTCCCAAATGGTGGAGCATCAATCTTTACATTTGATATCAAAGGTGATAGAGAAAAAGCAAAGAAGTTTACAGAGAGTTTGAAATTATTCTCACTCCTTGCAAACGTTGGTGATGTAAAATCATTAGTAATACATCCAGCATCAACAACACACAGTCAATCTTCTGAGGAAGAATTACTTGAAGCTGGAATTAGATCAACAACAATAAGATTATCTATAGGTACAGAACACGTAGATGATATCATAGCAGACTTAGAACAAGCATTTGAAGCAGTTAAATAACCAGGAGGAATAACAATGGGTAAAGTATATACATCCGTAGATCAATTAGTTGGCAATACACCACTTGTTGAATTAACAAAAATCGAAGCAAAATATGGTTTAAAGGCAAAAATTTTTGCAAAGCTTGAATACTTCAATCCAGCAGGATCTGTAAAAGACAGAATCGCAAAAGCAATGATTGATGACGCAGAAGCAAAGGGTTTACTGAATAAAGATTCAGTAATTATTGAGCCAACATCAGGCAATACAGGTATTGGTCTTGCGTCTGTAGCAACAGCAAGAGGATACAAAATCATTATCGTAATGCCAGAGACCATGTCAGTTGAAAGAAGACAATTAATGAAGGCATATGGAGCAGAATTAGTTTTAACAGAAGGTGCAAAAGGCATGAAAGGTGCAATTGCAAAAGCTAATGAACTAAAGGACCAAATTCCAAACAGCTTCATTCCAGGACAATTTGTAAACCCAGCAAATCCAAAAGCACATTTTGAAACAACTGGTCCAGAAATTTACAACGATTTAGATGGAAAAGTTGACATCTTTGTAGCAGGTGTTGGTAC
>JBGUQC010000002.1:0-205132 GCA_045130665.1 Christensenellales bacterium
TGTCTGTCTGTCTGTCTGTCTGTCTGTCTGTCTGTCTGTCTGTCTGTCTGTCTGTCTGAGAAGATTGTCTCATTATCAAACTTGAACGTCAACAATTTATCTCTATAATATTCGTATTGCTGCTTTCTTGCTTCTATTTCTGCAGGAAGCCCTATCCCTAAGTCTGTACAAATAGTATCAAAGTTATCCAGTACATCAACTATTCGATTCTGCACCTCAATTGGAGGAATAACTATTGTTATTTGTTCTAAATCTGACATGTTTACTGCCGGAGTCCCACCTTCGTTCTTTAATTCCAGAATTTTATAAGAATGACTTCTTAAATAATAATAAAGATACTTGTTAATTAGTGAACTCTTTTCTTTTGAATAAATGGTATAACACAAAGGACCCGCCCAAAAATTTTCATTCATATATCCGACATAACCAATGCCACCTTGACCTCTAGAAGGCGTGGTAATAGTATCTCCTTCACAATTATAACTATCTACATATCCTGATGATGATGTCCCGGCATTTATATAATCATATTGTGTATCGCTGGATTTTACATCTGCAATTACTTTTGGTTTTGTACCAGTCTTGATTTTTGTCACTTGACCAAGCTTGACAATTTGGAAATCGACGCCATGTGATTTATCAAATGATAACAACTTATCCCTATAATATTCGTACTGTTTTTTCCTTGTTGTTAATTCTGTTGTTAATTCTGTTGTTAATTCTGTGAAATTGTCCAGTATGCGAACAATTTCATCCTGTACCTCAATTGGAGGCACAGGGATTTCTACTTTCTTCATTTTTTCTTTAGAAACATTAAATCGTGTTACGCCACTTGCAGTTTTTATAAGCGCATTTCTTATTTTATTGTCTCTAAATAAATGTTTTAAATAATGAGGGTTAAACAACGCCTCATTATTTGGATGCCAAACAAAACAAAAACTATTCAAATAATAATCAGTTATTGGTTGATCACAAATGACAGATGAAAAAGCACATTCATCTGGAGTCTCCGAAGATCCTGTAAATATGACATCCAAGTATTTTAGTTTCCTTTGCTTTTCGCCGTCTGAAATCTTGACCTTTGCATCATCTTGTAGATTAAGAGCCGGATTGTTGAAAACATTCACATAAGTGATAAAATTTGCATTCCCGTCCTTAAAATCATCTTTTGATTTGCCAGTTAATCCACCAAAAAATTCGCCCGAGTCTCCAAGAGAGAATTTTTCAACACCATTAGGACAAAGTTTTTTCATTAATTCTTCTAATTTACTCATTCTTTATCCCTCAATCTCTTTAATAATTTTTGCAATCTCTGCTCTTAGGACATTTTCTCTTGCAACTATTTCTTCTAGTTCGGCATTGAGTTTCTTAATGTCCACCTTTTCTCTTGTGTCTTCTTTTTCCACATATGTGGAAACCGAAAGGTTATAATCATTGCTCTTTACATCCTCAAAAGTAGCAAGTTTAGATACATAGTCTTTGTCAGCTCTATCTGTATAAATCTTAACTATGTTCGCTATATTTTCAGGTGTTAGCTTATTGTTGTTCGTAACCTTTAAGAATTCCTTAGATGCATCTATGAATAAGACATTATTATCTTTCTTAGATTTCTTCATTACCATAATGCATGTTGCAATAGAAGTACCAAAGAATAAGTTGTCTGGTAATTGGATGATGCAATCTATATAGTTGTTATCTACCAAATATTTCCTTATCTTTTGTTCTGCACCACCTCTGTACATAATTCCAGGGAAACAAACAATAGAAGCAACACCACTTGTTGAAAGCCATGCTAAAGAGTGCATAATGAATGCCAAGTCTGCTTTTCCTTTTGGTGCCAATACTCCAGCAGGAGCAAATCTTGGATCATTAATTAATAATGGATTGTCATCACCTTCCCACTTAATTGAATATGGTGGATTGGAAACTATAAGATCAAATGGTTCATCATCCCAATGTTGAGGTGAAATCAATGTATCTTCGCAAGCAATATTAAATTTGTCATAATCAACATCGTGTAGGAACATGTTTATCCTACAAAGGTTATATGTTGTAATGTTCTTTTCTTGGCCATAGAAACCTTGCTTAATAGCATCTCTTCCAAGGATCTTAATTGCTTGTAACAACAATGAACCCGAACCACATGCTGGATCATATACTTTGTTAATACTTGTTTTTCCAACTGTAGCTAATCTTGTTAACAACTCAGAAACCTCTTGAGGTGTAAAGAATTCTCCTCCACTCTTTCCAGCATTAGAAGCATACATGCTCATCAAGAATTCATAAGCATCTCCGAATGCATCAATAGTATTGTCTTGGTAGTTTCCAAGTTTCATATCAGCAATATTGCTTAATATGCTTGCAAGCTTTTTATTTCTCTTTTCAACTGTTGCTCCAAGCTTATTTGAGTTAACATCTATATCATCAAATAGTCCTGCAAAATCATTTTCGGATTCTGTTCCTTTTGCTGAATCCTCTATGTTCTTAAAGACTCTTTCTAATGTCTCATTCAAGTTTTCATCATTGGATGCTTTCTTGGTAACATTGCAGAATAACTCTGAAGGTAAAATAAAGAAACCTTTCTCTTGTACTAAACTTTCTCTAGCTTCTTCTGCTTCTGCATCGGATAATTTAGCATAATCAAAGCTTGCATCTCCTGCTTTTCTTTCACCTTTATTTATGTACTCTGTAAGGTTTTCTGAAATGTATCTGTAAAACATTATACCTAGAACATATTGCTTGAAATCCCAGCCATCTACGGCTCCGCGTAATTCATTAGCAATGTTCCATATTGATCTATGTAGTTCTTCTCTTTCTTGAATATTTGGCATAAATAATCCTCTCGAACTTAAAAATATCACGAATATTATACCACTTTTGTCTCTCAAATTCTATATGTAATAATTAATTAATAAAAAATAGACCTAGACTTTTATGCCTAGGTCTAATTTAATATTAGTTATTTCGCTTATCCTTTGAAATACTTCACTGCAGATTCAAACATCTTCATGTCAAAGATGCCTGGTACGTTCTTGTATAAGCCATCACCAATTCTTTCACTATGTCCCATCTTACCAAATACTCTTCCATCTGGAGATGTTATACCTTCAATTGCACACTTGGATCCGTTAGGATTGAATTTGATATCCATTGTTGCAATATTGTCCATATCTACGTATTGTGTGGCTATCTGGCCGTTCTTGGCTAAAGTCTCAACAACTTCATCGTTGGCCATTAAACGTCCTTCTCCGTGCGATATAGCAACTGTATAAATGTCTCCTACATTGGTAGCGCTAAGCCATGGAGACTTGTTAGATGCTATTCTAAGTCTTACGAGCTTGGATTGGTGTCTTGAGATTGTGTTGAATGTAAGAGTTGGAGAGTTTACATCTGTGTCTATAATCTTGCCGTATGGTACTAAGCCTAACTTAATTAAGGCTTGGAATCCATTACATATACCACACATTAAACCATCTCTCTTGTTGAGTAATGTCTCAACTTCTCTCTTTATTTCTTCGTTTCTAAAGAATGCCATGATGAACTTACCAGATCCATCTGGCTCATCTCCACCACTAAATCCGCCAGGAATGAATATCATTTGAGATGTCTTAATCTCACTTGCAAAGTCTTCAACGCTTCTTGCAATACTATCTGCAGAAAGGTTGTTAATAACAAATATCTTTGGATCTGCTCCTGCATCTCTTAAAACCTTGGCGGTATCAAACTCGCAGTTTGTGCCTGGGAATACTGGTATTAATACCTTTGGTTTAATGACTTGGATATTTGCTTTATATCTATTCTTTGTATCATAGCTAAATGTCTCTGTGGTCTTATATCCCTTATTCTCTAATACTGGATATACACCTTCCATCTTGCTCTCGTACTTCTCTTCAAAGTCCTTAAGTGCAACCTTTTCTCCACCAGCTTCAAATACTTGTTCATCTAAGATAGTACCTAAGTTAATGCCTACATTTTCATTTGTCTCTAAAATGAATGCACCATATCTGTATCCGAAGATTGTGTCTAGGTCTATCTTATCATTGAACTTGAAGCCTAACTTGTTACCAAGACACATCTTGGTTATTGCCTCTGCAATACCGCCATATACTGGTGTGTATGCTGCACATATCTTTCCCTCTGCATTGAGTTTGTTAACAAGCTTAATGTTTTCCTTTAATGAGTTAATTTCTGGAATACCATTTGCATCATACTTTGGTAATAATAATTGAACCTTGTCTCCAGCCTTCTTGAATTCATTGGTTATAACATCCTTTGTTGTACCAGTTGTTACTGCAAATGAAACTAAGGTTGGTGGGACATCTAACTTTTCAAAACTACCAGACATGGAATCCTTTCCGCCAATTGCTGCAATCTCGAAGTCTTGTTGTGCTTTGTATGCACCTAATAATGCGGATGCTGGTTTCCCCCATCTCTTTGGATCCTTACCTGGTTTTTCAAAGTATTCTTGGAATGTAAGGTATGTGTCTTCTAAGTTTGCACCTGTTGCAACTAATTTACATAAACTTTCCGTTACTGCTAAATATGCTCCATGATATGGACTCTTTTCACTAATGAATGGATTGTATCCCCAGGACATGAATGAAACATTGTTTGTATGTTTCTTCTCCACGGATATCTTGTGTACCATTGCTTGAATTGGTGTTAATTGATATTTACCGCCAAATGGCATTAATACAGTTCCTGCACCAATAGTGCTATCAAAAGTCTCACTTAAACCTCTCTTGGAACATACATTCAAATCACTTGCTAAATTAAGCAATCCAACCTTGAAGGATGAAGGTATATCCTTTGCAAATGCTTGTGGTTTGCTGCAGTTAATATTTATATGCTTTTCTGCACCGTTTGAGTTCATAAACTCTCTAGATAATCTAACAGCAACCTTTCCGTTCCACTTCATTGTTAAGTAATTATCTGATGTTACTTTTGCAACAACTGTTGCTTCTAAGTTCTCACTATTTGCAAGTGCAATAAACTTTTCTACATCTTGCTTTTCTATAACAACAGCCATTCTTTCTTGAGACTCTGAAATAGCAAGCTCTGTAGCATCTAATCCTTCGTATTTCTTTGGTACTGCATTAAGGTCTATGTCTAATCCATCTGCAAGTTCACCAATTGCAACGGAAACACCGCCCGCACCGAAGTCATTACAACGCTTTATCATCTTGCATGCTTGCTCGTTTCTAAATAGTCTTTGTAACTTTCTCTCTTCTGGAGCATTACCTTTTTGAACCTCGGCACCACTCTTTTCTACAGACTTAATATTGTGTGCCTTACTTGAACCAGTTGCACCACCA
Organism: Christensenellales bacterium; assembly: GCA_045130665.1. Lineage (GTDB taxonomy): Bacteria > Bacillota > Clostridia > Christensenellales > CAG-917 > RGIG8124. Next base: position 5,316 of record JBGUQC010000002.1, read on the forward strand.
ATACCATCTCTTCCTGTTCTGCCACCAATGAGAATAACAATGTCTCCTTCTTCTGGTCTTTCTCTCTTAACATTCTCTTGAGGTGTTCCAGCTATAACAGCGCCAATCTCCATTCTCTTGGCTAAATAGCCTGGATGATATATCTCGTCTACAATACCTGTTGCAAGTCCAATTTGGTTACCATATGAAGAATATCCTGCTGCTGCAGTCTTAACTAACTTTCTTTGTGGTAACTTACCTGGGATAGTTTCAGAAACTGGAACTGTTGGATCTCCAGCACCTGTTACTCTCATTGCACCATAAACATAACTTCTTCCAGATAATGGATCTCTTATTGCACCACCAATACAAGTTGCAGCACCACCAAATGGTTCTATCTCTGTTGGGTGGTTGTGTGTTTCATTCTTGAATAAAAGCAACCACTTTTCTTTCTTGCCATCTACATCAATTTCTATCTTAACTGTACATGCATTAATCTCTTCGGACTCGTCTAACTTTTGAAGTAGCCCTCTCTTCTTTAAGACCTTACATGCAAGTGTACCAATGTCCATTAAGTTTATAGGCTTTGTTCTGTTTATTTCTTTTCTGCCATTGAGATATAACTCATATGCCTTTTGGATTTCTGGATCTTCAAAGGTAATGGAATCTATGGTTGTTAAGAATGTTGTATGTCTACAATGATCAGACCAATATGTGTCTATAACCCTTATCTCTGTTATGGTTGGATCTCTATTCTCTTTTGCAAAATAATCTCTGCAAAAACGAATATCATCTAGATCCATTGCAAGTGCATATTCATCTAAAAAGGATTTTAATTGGACTTCATCATACGAAATGAAACCTTTAAGTGTCTTTACTGTTTCTGGAGGCACTATTTCCATAGCAAGTGTATCAAACCTATCTAGTGTTGCTTCTCTAGCTTCAACTGGGTTAATAACGTACTTCTTTATAGTCTCTAAATCTGTTTTAGAGATGTCTCCTTCAAGGAGATAAACCTTTGCTGTTCTAATAGTTGGTCTGTCTCCACAGCTAAGAATTTGTAAACATTGTGCTGCTGAATCTGCACGTTGGTCAAACTGGCCAGGTAGGTATTCAACTGCAAATATCTCACCATCTATCTTTGGAAGGTGGTCATAGGTAATGTCTAATTGTGGCTCTGCAAATACACTCTTTCTGCCTTCATTAAATAAAGACTCAGAAATGTTTTCTGCATCATACCTGTTCATTAACCTAACACTCTTCAATCCTTGGATGTTAAGTAAGGTCTTTAATTCCTCGCATAGGGCTCTAGCTTCATTGTCTAGTCCTTGTCTCTTTTCAACATAAACACGATATACCATTATTCTTTCTCCGCAAGTAATGCTCTTTGTCCTATATCTTTTCTGTAATATGCATTGGCAAAGCTAACCTTTTCTACCTTTGCATATGCTTTTTTAATTGCTTCTTTTAATGTATCTGCTGTTGCTGTAACGCCTAATACTCTTCCGCCATTGGAATATATTCCGTCTTCTTTTTTAATAGCGCCAGATACATAAACTCCATCCACTCCTCCAAGGTCTATCTTGAATCCCTTTTCGTAAGATACTGGATATCCCTTAGATGCCATAATTACACAACATGCAGCACCTTTGCTAAATTTAACCTCGGTATCTTTTAAGGTACCATTAGTTGTTGCTTGCATAATTGTTAATAAGTCGCTCTCAAGTAGTGGCAATACAACTTGTGTTTCTGGATCTCCAAATCTGCAGTTGTATTCAATTACCTTTGGACCATCTTTTGTTATCATGAGACCAAAGTATAAACAGCCTTTAAATGTTCTTCCCTCTTTATTCATTGCGTTAATTGTTGGAAGGAATATCTTCTCCATACACTCTTTAGCAACTGCATCTGTATAATATGGGTTTGGAGCTATAGTGCCCATACCGCCAGTATTTAAGCCTTCATCATTATCTAAGGCTCTCTTGTGGTCCATGGATGAAACCATTGGAACAACCACATTTCCATCTGTGAAAGATAATACGGATACCTCTGGGCCCTCTAGGAACTCTTCAATAACTACTTTTGTACCACTCTCGCCGAATATCTTGTTAGACATCATGGAATGAACTGCCTCTATAGCCTCTTCTAGAGTGTTGCAAATTAAAACTCCCTTTCCTAAAGCTAATCCATCTGCCTTAATAACTATTGGCATTTCTTGGGCCTTTAAATAGGTTATAGCTGCATCTTCATTGTCAAAGGTTTCATACTTTGCTGTTGGGATGCCGTATTTCTTCATTAAATTTTTAGAGAATATCTTGCTGCCTTCAATAATGGCCGCATTTTTCTTTGGACCAAAACAAGGAATACCCTTCTCGTTTAATTTGTCCACAAGACCTAATACTAGTGGGTCATCTGGAGCAACTACTGCATAATCAATCTTATTCTCTATTGCAAATGAAACTATCTCGTCTATTTTTGTTGCACCAATTGGGATACATATTGCATCCTCTGCAATACCACCATTTCCTGGTAAGGCGTAGATAGTCTCAACGTCTTTATTCTTCTTTATAGCCTTAACGATAGCATGTTCTCTTCCGCCACCGCCTACAACCATTATCTTCATAAATTACCTCAATCTCAGTGATGGAATAATCTCATTCCTGTGAATACCATTACCATGTTATATTTGTTTGCTGCATCAATAACTAAGTCATCTCTTACAGATCCGCCTGGCTCTACAACATAGCTAACACCACTTCTTGCACCCTTTTCAATGTTATCGCTAAATGGGAAGAAAGCATCTGAACCTAAAGTTACGCCTTTAATTGTTGCAAGATATGCATCCTTTTCTTCTCTTGTGAATGGTTCTGGTTTGTATGCAAAGTATCTTTGCCAGTTGCCATCAGCAAGAACGTCTCTGCTATCATAGTCTGATAAATAGAGATCTACTGCATTGTTCTTGTCTGGTCTGCCTACACCATCTTTAAATGGGAGGTTTAAAACCTTGTCATTTTGTCTTAAGTTCCATAAGTCTGCTTTAGATGCTGCTAATCTTGTACAGTGGATTCTGGATTGTTGTCCTGCGCCTACACCAATTGCTTGGCCATCTTTTGCAAAACATACTGAGTTGGATTGTGTGTATTTTAAAGTTATAAGAGAAATGATCATGTCTTCATAAACATCATCTGGAATGTTCTTGTTCTCTGTTACGATGTTTGTGAGCATCTCTTTATTAATCTTGTAATTGTTTCTGCCTTGTTCAAAGGTGATGCCAAATACTTGCTTTCTTTCTCTTTCTTGTGGGATATAACTTGGATCAATCTTAACAATGTTATATGTTCCCTTTCTCTTTTGTCTTAAAATCTCAAGTGCTTCATCTGTGTATGCTGGAGCAATAATACCATCACTTACTTCTCTTGCAATAATCTTTGCAGTTACTGCATCACAAGTGTCAGATAATGCAATCCAGTCTCCGAATGAAGACATTCTGTCTGTTCCTCTTGCTCTTGCATATGCACATGCAATTGGGGAATCATCTAAACCTTCTATATCGTCTACAAAGCAGGCTTTCTTTAACTTCTCTGGTAAAATCTTACCAATGGAGGCAGATGTTGGAGAAACGTGCTTGAAGGATGTTGCAGCTACTTTTCCTGTTCCTTCTTTAATTTCCTTTACTAATTGCCATGAGTTGAATGCATCTAAAAAGTTGATGTATCCTGGTCTTCCAGATAATATCTCAATTGGAAGGTCGCTTCCATCTTCCATAAATATCTTTGCTGGTTTTTGGTTTGGGTTGCAGCCGTATTTTAATTCAAATTCTTTCATAACTATCTCCTTATTTGTTCTTGTTAATTAATCTGCTATCTGCTTTGCCTGTTTCTAAATCTATGTATCTTACATAAAGTGAAATCTTGTTGTTTTCATTTAATGCTGTCCAAAGAGTATTTGTGAATGCATCTATGTCGTTAGGAATTGAAACTCTTTCTGGTTCGCCTTGGAATGTTGGAATTGGGTTGCCATCTGTTACATATGTGTGGATGAAATGTCCAAGTCCTTTAATTGGCTCATATTCAAATGTGTATCTGTTGCATGCGCTTCCGTTTGCATCTGCAGATTTTAAGATGCTCATCTTATATGCATATCCTTTGTTGAAGAATAACATTGCGCTTATTCTTGGAGTATAGTTTGGTGCATCTGGTTCAAACTCACGTGTACGTAAAGCTTTGCAGAAGCATTTGCCCTCTTTTACAAAATTGTAAATGGTGTCTGTTTGGTCTCCGTTTGTAACGATTAAACCATCTTCGCACTTTCTAATTGCAGCATAGATAATAAGGCTTGGATCCTCTACCTTGCTTGCATCAAATGGCTCTGTGTAAACATCATCTCCCTTTTCAACGAAGATTCTGTTTCTTGAGTTAGCACTTCTTCCCATGATGAAGTATGCTGTTACTGCTTTCTTTCCATCTTCAGAAAGACCAACTACGATTCCTCTTCCTACATAAGGATTGTCTTTAATTAATTCGCCAACGTCATTGATTTTGTAAATATCCATTATTGTTTCTCCTCCATTATTTTCTTAGATACTTTTTCACATGAGAGTGGTAATATCTTCCACTCTGCCTCTTCCATTACTCTTTTTTGCAGTGTCTTTGCATCATCGCCGTCTTCAATATAAACAGCTTTTTGCATTATTATCTCACCGCCATCTGGTACCTCGTTAACGAAGTGTACCGTTGCTCCTGTTACCTTCACACCATAACTTAATGCAGCCTCGTGAACCTTAAGTCCGTAAAAGCCTGCCCCACAGAAAGATGGGATTAAGCTTGGGTGTACGTTAATAATTCTTTTATCATACTTTCTTGTAAAGTTCGCACTTAAGATAGATAAGAACCCTGCAAGAACTATGAGGTCTATATTATTCTCTTCTAATAAGGCAATGATCTTGCTTTCAAAATCTTCTTGCCCGTTATCTTTAAGCACTACCTCTGCTTTAATGCCATTATTCTTTGCTCTCTCTAAAGCATATGCATCCTTCTTGTTAGAAATAACTAACACGATTTCGCCACTCTTTATAATGCCTTGCTTTTCAGCATCTATTAAAGCTTGTAGGTTTGTGCCGCCTCCGGATACTAATACTGCTATTCTTGTTTTTGTCATAGTAAATTAACTCCGTCTTCGCTCTTTATAATCTTTCCAATTTCGTATGCATCAATTCCATTTGCTTTAAGTATTGAAATTGCATCTCTTACATCCTTTTTGTCTACAACAATGCTCATTCCAACACCCATATTGAATGTATTGAACATATCTCTCTCATTAATACCGCCTACCTTTTGGATAAGCTTGAAGATTGGTAATACCTTTACATCACTCTTCTTAATCTCAACGCCTAAGCCCTTTGGTATGGATCTTGGCATATTCTCGTAGAAACCACCGCCTGTTATGTGGGAAATTCCTTTAACCTCAATCTTGTCTAAGAGAGCAAGTACTGGCTTTACATATATCTTTGTTGGTGTTAATAAGGTTTCTCCTAAAGATGCACCACCAAGTTCTTCATATGGCTTTTTAAGATCTGTCTTTTCTATATCAAAGACCTTTCTAACAAGTGAAAACCCATTACTGTGTACTCCTGAGGATGGGAGTGCAATCATTACATCTCCCTCTTTCATTTTGTTTTTATCAATTACCTTGTCTCTTTCTACAATACCAACTGAAAAACCAGCGAGGTCATATTCATCTTCTGGATAAAATCCTGGCATCTCTGCTGTTTCACCGCCAATTAGTGCACTTCCACTTTGGACACATCCCTCACATACACCTTTAACAATTTGTTCAATCTTCTCTGGATAGTTCTTTCCACAGGCAATGTAGTCTAGGAAGAATAAAGGTTTTGCACCACAGCAGATAACATCGTTAACACACATAGCAACACAGTCTATTCCAATTGTGTCATGCTTATCCATTAAGAATGCTATCTTGAGCTTTGTTCCTACACCGTCTGTTCCAGATACTAATACTGGATGTGTGTATCCTGTTAAATCTAATGGGAATAATCCGCCAAAGCCACCAATCTCTTCTGCACCTTGTGCATAAGTTCTTGCAATGTGCTTCTTCATTAACTCTACTGCTCTATATCCAGCAGTAATGTCAACACCAGCTTCTTTATAACTTTCAGAATAACTCTTCATATTTTCTCCTTATTCTTTTCCGTTCCAGCAATATGTACAAAGTTTGCACTTGTCTATACCAATTGAGTTCATCATGTTCTCTAAAGATTGGTATTCAAGGGATGTGAATCCGAACTTGTCACAGATTGCTTGTCTCATCTTCTTGCCTCTTTCTGTATTTGAATCAGCGTATTCGTCTATATAGTTCAAGCCCTCTTCACCTTCTAACTCAACAATTATTCTTCTGGTTAATAATTCCCTATCAGACGTTGCTCTAGAGAAGTTTAGATATTTGCATCCAAACATAATTGGAGGACAAGCAGAACGCATATGAACGGCTTTAGCACCGTTATTATATAAGAAGTTTACAGTCTCTCTTAATTGTGTTCCGCGAACAATTGAATCGTCCACGAATAACAAGGACTTGTCTTTAATTAATTGAGTTACTGGAACTTGCTTCATCTTGGCTATCTCGTTTCTGTCTACTTGCTTTTCTGGCATGAAGCTTCTAGACCAAGATGGTGTGTACTTAATGTATGGACGTGCAAATGGAATACCGCAACCATTTGAATATCCTATTGCGTGTGGGGTTCCGGAATCTGGTACACCACAAACATAGTCTACACCTTTGTTGTTTCCTTTCTTGCAATCATCTTGTGCAAGTAAGGCACCGTTTCTTGTTCTCATAACCTCAACATTAACACCTTCATATGTGGATGTTGGATAGCCATAGTATGTCCATAAGAAGGAACAAATTCTCATTTCTTCTCTTGGTGGTACTAATGTCTTTACGCCATCCTTTGTCATCTCAACAATTTCAGCAGGTCCTAATTCTCTTAAATCTTCATATCCAAGCTTTTGGTATGAGAAGGATTCAAATGCTAAACAGTAACCATCTTCATTCTTTCCAAGTAAGATAGGAAGTCTACCCATATAGTCTCTAACTGCAATTATCTTTTCACCTTCCATTAAGATGAGTATGTTTGCTGTTCCATCTATCTTAGATTGGGCATACTTAATTCCTTCAATGAAATCTTCTTTGCTTTCAATTAATGTTGCAATTAATTCAACAGCATTAACCTCTCCACCAGATGAAACACCGAAGTGTCCTCCCTTTTCATGTAAGTGCTCGTCTACAAGTGTTTCTAGGTTGTTAATAATACCAACATAACAAATAGCATAAACACCGTGTCTAGACTTAATGATTAAAGGTTGTGGGTCATGGTCTGAAATGGTACCAATTGCAGCATTACCTTCCATTACATTGAAACTGCTTTCGAATTGTGTTCTGAATGGGCCTTTATCTAAGTTGTGTATTTTTCTTTGAAGTTGGCCATCTGGTCTGCAAACAGCAAGTCCTGCACAAGCTGTTGCAAGATGTGAATGATAGTCTGTACCGAAGAAAACGTCTTTAATACAATCTCTTCTGGATACTACACCAAAAAATGCTCCCATATTTATCTCCTATATATTAACCGAGAACTCTCTTCATCATTTCTTTGTATGCGTCTTCAACTCCACCCATGTCTCTTCTGAAACGATCTTTGTCTAATTTCTCATGTGTTGTTGCATCCCAGAATCTGCATGTGTCTGGGGAAATTTCATCTGCAAGAACGATTTCGCCATCTTTTGTCTTACCAAACTCAAGTTTGAAATCAACGAGGTCTATGTTAATAGATGCAAAATACTTCTTTAAGAACTCGTTAATCTTGAAAGACATAGATGCAATTTTGTCTAATTCTTCTTTTGTGCAGTATTCCATTGCTAAGATGTGGTAATCATTAACCATTGGGTCGTTTAATTCGTCACATTTGTAGCAGTATTCTAATACTGTCTTTTTCATAACTACGCCTTCTTCTAATCCAAGACGTTTTGCAAGAGAACCTGCAGCTATGTTTCTAACAATAACTTCTAATGGAACAATCTTAACTTTTTTAACAAGTGTTTCTCTTTCAGATAACTCTTGTACATAGTGTGTTGGGATTCCTTCCTTTTCAAGTTTTTCCATTAAGTAGTTGCTCATGCGGTTATTAACAACACCTTTTCCAACAATGGTTCCTCTTTTTACACCATTGAATGCTGTTGCATCATCCTTGTAGGATACAATAACTAAATCTGGATCGTTTGTTGCAAAAACTTTTTTTGCTTTGCCTTCGTAGAGTTGTTCTTTCTTTTCAATCATTTTTTTATTCCTCCGATTTTAATCGTTTTTTATCTATATAAAACAAAATCCGCAGATTTCTCTACGGACTTGTCTTTTATACGTTATACTTTTGTTCTATTGCTGCGTTCTTATCCAAGACTTTTTGCTTATTCTTCTCGCGGTATTCTGCAAGTTTCTTTCTGAGTTCCTTGTTATCCACCGCTAAGATTTGGATTGCAAGTAGTCCTGCATTTGCCCCGCCATCTATTGCAACAGTAGCAACTGGCATACCGGAAGGCATTTGGACTGTGGACAATAATGCATCCATTCCGCCTAAGTCTCCACTCTTTATTGGTATTCCAATTACAGGAAGTATTGTCTTAGATGCACAAACTCCTGCTAAATGTGCGCTCATACCCGCAGCTGCTATAATAACGCCAAAACCATTTTTCTCTGCCTTTGAGACAAAGCTTGAGACTTCTTCTGGTGTTCTGTGTGCTGAATAAACATGGACTTCAAATGGTATGTCAAAAGAAACTAAAGTATCAATAGTCTTTTGAAGTACTGGTAAATCGCTATCGCTACCCATTATGATAGCTACTTTTTTAAGCATATTGTACCCCTTCGCGCTTGCGCTTATAAGATTATAGTAGGATTATAAAAAATTAGACGGGTGCGTGTCAAACAATTAATAATTGTTTTATTAAATATTTTTAAAATACAATTAAGGCTGCCTATTTTAGACAGCCTTAGTAGTTTATTCTGCAGAATATTCAGCTATTTAAAACAGGCTTTAAAACGTTGGTCCATACCACATAGCCTGCATTGTTTGGATGTAGTCCGTCATTTGAATATGCTGTGATTAAATGATCATTCTCATCTGCAAAGTGTGTAAAAAGATCAATATAACGATATCCCTTACCTTCTACGAATGTCTTAATTCTGCCATTTAAATCTTTGATTTGTGCTGTTGCTTTTGCAAGGTCTACACCATATTGCTCAACTATTGAATTCATTGGGAGAACAGATAAACATGTAACATCTACACTTGGTAAATTGGTCTTTATATCCTCAATGATACTTGTATAGTTAACCATGATTTCATCATTGGTTCGTCCCATATTGATATCATTGATGCCAATCATTAGTACAATCTTAGTTGGTGCCAAATCAAATAGGGATAATTTTAATCTACGATAAACACCACTTGTTACATCTCCACTAATGCCTCTATTGTATGTCTTTAAAGCTAAATCTCCATAAAAACTATCCAAAGGATAACCATCTGTAATTGAATCGCCTATGAATACAATCTGGCCTTTAGAAAAATTGTAGTTCTCAAGTTCAAATGCTGCGCACTTTTTGTCATAATAACTTATATCCTCACTCTTGCCATCCATCTTCTTTGTACGTTCAAGACCATATAAAACAGACACTGTGATTAGTGCTATAAGTAAAACAACAATTGCAACTAAATATAAAATATCTTTTAAAGCAAGTTTTTTCATTTTTTCACCCTCTAATAATCTTTTTGTATTATATCACAATTGTCATAAGATAAAAACAAAAAAGCTGCCCGCTTTGGACAGCTTCTCTGCTATATCTTAGTTTTTCTTATTTTACTACATAGTAAACAGGTTTGTTGTCTGCATCGTTGTATCTTACTAACATTGCATTGTCAGAATGTCCAACTTGTGAGATTGCAGTTGTAGATGAAATACCTGCGATTTCTGTTCCTTCACATGTGTAGTACTTGTATGTATATGTGTAATTTGTTGAATCATATACACCAACTTTGTATGTGTTTCCATATGCTGTTGAGAATGAATCTGCAGCTTCTGTTATCTTCTTAACTTCACTTGTGCCTGTGTATAAGTATTTTGCACCGTCTGCATCTCTTAAGATAACATTTTCACCCATTCTGGTATAGTATTCATAACCACTGTATTCTAATGTGTAAATTCTATTTAAGTTGAAATCATAAATGTTGTTTTGTCCAACTATGAATTTCTTTGTTGTAGCTTGTACATGGGCCATGTCGCCAATCTTCTTTCCAGAATAATCATATAATGATGCGTTCCAATCTGCATCGAAGAATACGATTCTATCTTTTGAAATTGCCTCAAAGAATATGAATTGAACATCATCATTGATAACCTTTTGAACTTTACCATTGTTGTTCATTGTGAAGACTTTTGGGTCTGCTGTACGAATAATCTTTTTGTCCTTGATTTCATAACCCATAGCAACGTTTTCAATGCTCTTCTTTAATCCGTTGAAAATGCTTGCATCAGATGCCTTGCTTGAACCATCAAGAATATAATACTTGTTCTTTACACTCTTTACTTTGCCTTTCTTGATGTTGATTACTTCTTGTACTAAATCATACTTCTTTAATGCACCTGCAGCATTGTAATCTGTGTATGTGTACTTCTTGTCATCATCTAATTTTTCAACTGTGTATTGAATGAATATGTTGCCGTTATTTAAAGGCATGTAAATCTCATTTTGAGCATAATCTGGGAAGTAATATGTGTAAACTAAATCTACAGATTTATTGTAGATCTCTAAAGTTTTACCATCTTTGTGATAATAATAGTCTCCACATTGTTTATCAAGATTTGGGATAGCTCTTGAGATATCGGTTCTGTTTGTTAATTTTTCCATTGAACCATCATCTTTTACTCTGTATGCATTGTTGTAGAAGATAACAAAGTCTTGTCTATTTTCTACAAGTGAATTTGCAGCAACTGGTTCATTTGAATGATATACACCTTGATATTGTCCGAGACTGTCATATAATGTGTATTCATATTGTATTGTTGTTCCAACTTGTGTAGATTGTGAAACAAGATAATATGGAACTTTAATTTCTGTTCCAAATGTTTCAGTTGAGAATAATGTGATTTGGTAGTTCATTATTGGCTCAGTTGTTGTGTCTGTATAAGTACCTAAAACTGTGCCCTTCTCAATGTTGTAAACAACCTTTTGTGAATCTTTTGAGAAAACTACTAATTGCTTATTTTGACTTGAAAGAGCAAATCCATAATAAGAATCTAATCTTGTTGCTGTTGTAAAGCATGGATTTACGTTCTCTTTATAATTTTTGCTACTGAAATTATCCTTTACAGAATTGCAAGCTACTAATAATAATGCGAAGCATAAAATTAGTAAAACTATGCTAATAATTCTAAACTTTTTCATAGATAATCCTCCCGTTTAGTTGCTAATATTGTATAACTATATTTGTATTTCGGCAACTTAATAAACTACTTTGTATTGTTTATAACTTGACAACTTCACTTAATTTGTATTTTAATATCATACACTTAAATAAAAGATATTATTTATTTTGGAGAGAAAATGAGCGGAGCTAAAATAGGCGAAATTATCGCATTCGTAGTTTACTTTACATTGGTCATCGCAATCGGTTTATTCTTCTTTATTAGAGATAGAAAATTCGGAGGAGAAAAGAACTTCTTCTTGGGTGGCCGTAGAATGAATGGCTTTGTTGCAGCATTATCCGCAGGCGCATCAGACATGAGTGCTTGGGTTTTAATGGGACTTCCAGGTTCAATATTTGCTGCAGGTTTAGGCCAAGTTTGGATTTCAATTGGTTTATTAATTGGAACAGTTCTTGCATGGTTGTTAGTTGCACCAAGACTTCGTAGATACTCCATCCTTGCACAAGACTCCATCACTATTCCACAATTCTTAACAAAGAGATTCTTATCAAAGAACCCTGCACTTCAAGTTGTTTGTGCAGTTATCTTCGTTATTGTTTATTGTGTATATGGTGCATCCAGTATTAATGCTTGTGGTACATTGTTTGATACCCTCTTCGGTTTAGATCCAAGAATTGGTATGACAATTGCAACAGTTATTATTATTGCTTATGTATTCTTAGGTGGATTCAAGGCAGTTTGTTGGACAGACTTCTTACAAGGTATGTTAATGCTTTTAGCATTAATGATAACTCCTATCGTTGCAGCAGCATTCTTAACAAAGACTGGTCCTATTGGAAATGTTGTAGATCCAGAAAACTTCTACAATATGCTTGCAACTGGTAAGTTTGACTGGATTTCTGTTGCAACTATTCTTACAGGTTTAGGTTGGGGCTTAGGATACTTTGGTATGCCACATATTATCGTCCGTTATATTTCTATCGGTTCTGAAAAAGAAATGAAGAAATCAAGATGGATCGGTATTGGTTGGACAACCTTTATCCTCTTAATGGCAACAGTAGTCGGTATCGTAGCACATATGTACTTAGGAGACAAAGTTCAAAATTCATCAACAGTATTCATTGAATTAGCTCGTTACGTAATGCCAGTCTTTATTGGCGGTATCATCATAAGCGCTATTTTAGCAGCTTCTATGTCAACAGCAGACTCACAACTTCTTGCTGCTTCATCAGCATTTGCATCAGACGTTTATAAGACATCTATTAAGAAGGATGCATCAGATAAGCAAGTTTTATGGGTTGGACGTATCGTTGTTGTTATTATTTCATTAGTTGCATTCGCAATTGCAATGCTCGGTTCTGGTGAAAAACCAATCGTTAAAGCATTCAGCACAATTATGTCATTAGTTAGTGCAGCATGGGCAGCTTTTGGCGCGTCAATTGGCCCAGTTATAATGCTTGCATTATACTGGAGAAAATTCAACTTCAAGGGCGCTATTGCAGGTATAGTAACAGGTTTCGTTGTAGATATTCTTTGGATGTTCTTATTCAACTATGAATATTACGGTGGTGTATCTGCTATCTTCAATACAAACCTCTACGAAATCATTCCAGGATTCATTTGCGGTATGGCAGCAGCTATTATCACATCTCTTGCAACAGGTGGCGCTTCAAAAGAAGTTACAGACCTCTTCGACAAGGTTATCTCTGCAAAATCTGTTGAACAAAGCGATGCAGAAATCGTTGTTGTTACAAAGACAGGTGAAACAATTACAATACCTATGGATGAACAAATTCAAGATGTTGCAGTTGAAGAAACTGTAGCTGAAGAAGAAATCATAGATACAACAGCTGAATAAATATTATAATATTTAAATAAAAGACAAAGGCGAGGCTCAACACCTCGCCTTTATCTTCAAACAAAAAAGGAAATTTATATTTATGAATCTTTCTTATCTTTCTTTGGCTTGCTGTCGCAGTATGGACAGGATGAACAAGATGAACAACAAGATGACACTTTCTTTTTTGGCTCCTCTGCCATTGTATTATTCTTTTTGAATATCTTATTCAAATCTATCTTTCCTTTACTATTTAGTATTACTAAGGTTAATATTCCGGCCCATAATACTAAGAAGATAAATACTGTCCACCACCAACTACCAACTAAGTAAATCATTGTAGATACTATGTAAGATGTTGCAATCCAGAATACTAATGTCCATATAAATGTTCTTCTGTTTGGCAACTCTGCTCTTGCTGTTGCAACAGCTGCAAAACATGGAATTGTTAACATATTGAAGGCTATGAAGGCTATTAATCCTGGCACATTTACTCCTGTTGCTGAAACCATTTGAGCAACTGCGCCTATTCCGCCATCTGCTTCAACATCTATAGCTGAACCAATAATACAAGCAGCTAATGTTCCAAATGTTGCAATAACATTTTCTTTTGCAATTAATCCAGTTAGTGCAGCAACTGCAAATACCCATCCAAATGCACCTAGTTGCGAACCAAACCCTAATGGGGTAAATAATGGTTGTATCAACTTACCTATTCCAGCAAGAATACTGTCATTAATAGATTCATCTGGCAAATAGTTCCATCCCCAACTGAAATGACTAATAAACCAAATCACTATTGTGGACAACAAAATGATGGTAAATGCCTTTTGGATAAAGTGCTTTAACTTATCCCATGTAAGTGCTGCTAAACTCTTTGCTTGTGGCCAACGATATTGTGGTAACTCCATTATAAATGGAGGTGTTTCTCCCTTTAGAGTTGTGCCTCTCATTAGCAATACTGCACAAATTGCAACTGTTACACCTAATACATACATGCCATATGTAATAAGATCTGCATTGCCTAAACCAAATGCCGTTATTATCGCGCCAGAAATAGCTGTTAATATTGGCAACTTTGCGCCACAACTAAAGAATGGTATTACTCTAATTGTTGCAATCTTCTCTTTTTCATCTGCAAGAGTTCTTGTGTTTATCATGGCTGGTACAGAACAACCAAATCCCATTACCATTGGCAAGAATGCTCTTCCAGATAAACCAAATTTTCTAAAGATTCTATCTAGCATGAATGCTATACGGGCCATGTATCCACTATTCTCTAAAATAGAGAATAAGAGGAATAGTAAGAGTATTTGTGGGATAAAGGATGCAACTGCAAACAATCCACCAAGAGCTCCATCACATATAAAGCCTATTACCCAATCTGGTGCATTAATATCTGTTAGCCCTTGATCTACACATACAGTAATAAAGTCTGTGAATGTAGTCATGCAGTTTTGAAGAATAACACCTGGTGAATATACACCATCTTCATATCCAAAGAATGTATGAACTGTAATGCCCGCTCTAAATTCGTCTATCTTGTTTTCGTATTCGACGTCTTCTTCAACTACTTCACTTATTTCTTCTTCACTGCCTTTGTCAAATACACCACCGGCACCTAAGAATAACATGTCCTCTGAGAATGTTAAGTGGAATACAAGGAACAATATCACCAAGAATATTGGTATACCCCATATCTTATGAGTTAAAACTTTATCTATCTTATCTGATTTATTGTTCTTCTCTTTGTCTAGTTTAACTTTTTTAGTTAAAGCAGGAGAATAATTGGTTGTTATGTATCTGTATCTTGCATCCGCGATTACGGCATCTAAATCATCGCCAAAAACATCATCTTCAAAAGTTGCTTTAAATTTTTCTACCATTTCCGTTGAAGATGGATGTTGGTTAACTTCAAGTTCATCTAATTCGACAAGCTTTATAGCATGGAAAAGACTATCTCCTATATTTTGTCCTTCAAGTGCAATTCGACAATCTTGTATAAGGTGCCAAAGTTTACTCTCTTGTAATACTGTAACACCCTTTCTACTCTTTTGAGATTCCTCATAAACAATGGCCATTAATTCTTCAAGACCTGTTTGCTTTAGAGCAGATATTGGACATACTGGTAATCCTATCTTTTCTTGAAGTGCCTTTGCGTCTATCTTGTCTCCGTTCTTTTCAACTTCATCTATCATATTTAGAGCTATAACAACTGGAACATCAATCTCCATTAATTGTGTTGTTAAATATAAATTTCTCTCTAAATTCGTTGCATCTACAATGTCTATAATGCAATCTGGTTTTTCATCTATAATGAAGTTTCTTGAAATAACTTCCTCTGATGTATATGGGGACAATGAATAAATACCTGGTAAGTCTACTATAGCAATAGGACTTGGAGTCTTTTTATATACACCCTCAAGTTTATCTACTGTTACACCTGGCCAGTTTCCTACGTGTGCGCTTGCTCCTGTTAAACTATTGAACAATGTTGTCTTTCCACTATTTGGATTTCCTGCTAGTGCAACTCTTTTCATTCTTTTGTCTCCATCTCAATAAATTCCGCTTCGTTCTTACGAAGTGTCAACTCATAACCTCTAAGTGTTATTTCTATTGGATCTCCCAAAGGTGCTTTCTTCCTGAGATATACATTTATCCCCGGCGTTAGTCCCATATCTAATAAACGTCTACGGATTTTCTTATCTCCCCCAACCTTGCAAATTACACCTTCATCACCAATGTTGAATGCGCTTAATTTCTTTTGCATTTTCTTCTCTCCTAGATAAAATATGAAATTTGTTTCACATTTACTTTCACTAACATTATATTTTTGTGAAATTGGGAAATCAAGCATTTGGAATAAAAAAATGAAATATTTTTCACATTTTGTAATTTTGTTGCTTTTTAACTTTCTATTATGTATAATATACATACTTTACGGAGACATATGGCAGAAACAATTAGAGAACCTAAACAACAACGATCCATTGAAAAGAAAAAGAGCATAATCCGTGCCGGATATGAACTTTTTGCTGAGAAAGGATACTTTAATACCAACACTGCTGAAATTGCAAAAAGAGCAGGTGTATCTACTGGTATTGTTTATGGCTATTTCCACGACAAGAGAGACATCCTTCTAGATGTTTTGGATATTTATATTGCTGACGTATTTAATCCTGTTTTAGCGCTATTTGATGAGATGAGCGAAAATCTCAATTTAAAAGAACTCGTTCCAAATATTATTGAGAAAGTTGTTGAAACACATAAAGAACATGCATCTATTCATGAGGCACTTCACTCTCTAACATCTACAGACCCAATTGTTGAGGATAAGTTTAAAGAGTTAGAAGAAGAGATGACAACAAAAATAGCAGATGCTTTAAAAAAGCATGGATATAACCAAAAAGACTTAATTGAAAGAGTTCATACAGCAATTGGTATTTACCAATCCTTCTCTCACGAGGTAGTCTTTGATGACCATCCATATATCAACTACGATAATATGCGCACGATAACTATTAAATTAATTATTTCTTTATTTGAATAAAAACCTTAAATATAAAAAAATATCCCAACCCCGTTTCCAAGGTTGGGATTTATTTTTATCTAAAACATTATGCAATGTCTATTAATCTTTCCTTTTGGAATGAAAGTTCACCAGATGGTGCAATGCTAATAATTGTTCCACCACGTTGTTCATACTTCTTAGCAATACCTGCATATGCAAGATAGTCTATGGAGTATCCGTATGAAAGAACTACGCCCCAATCTGTTTCTTTGTTTCCATTCTTTCCCCAGTACTTGAATGCAAAGTTATTTAAGTGGTCATGTCCGCAGAATACGTGTGTTGTACTCTTAACTTCTTGGATTGTTTCAAATAAGTTGTCTTCATGCATACCACAGTAAACAACCTTTCCTGTTTCACCAGCAATACCACCTAAATATTCATAATGTTGTCCACTAATTGCTTCGTTGTTATCTACATACTCATCATAAGCATCTTTGTATTCAACAAGTGGGATATGGAAGTATAAAGATGAATTGATTGTCATGGAATCTGTAGATGTGAATTTTGCAGCTGTATCGACACCAGCAACTGTAGCAAAGAGTGCCTTATCTGTTACAGAAAGATTTGCGTATGTTGTTTTGTTTAATGTATTGAGCTTGTTGATCTCTGCTTTATACCAGTCTACTTGGTTTTGATGAATGTTGTCATACTTCCAACCAATACCAAGGATATCTCCATCTGTGTATGAATGTGAATCGAGCATTACAAAGGATTGTGTGATGATACCGAGCTTGTTCTTTACATTAATAATGTAATTGCAGTATCCATCTACATCTGCTGGACCTGTTTGATATAAACAGTGTGGGTATAACTCTTTGTGTAAGTAAACCTCTTCACCAATTTCTTCTCTGCTATAGAGTGAGTATGCTTCTGTATCATGGTTACCAAATGCAAATGCCCAGTAAATACCTAATTGTTCCATGAGTTCTGCAAATGTTTCTGCTTCTCTCTTGTTGTTGAATGTTCCTGCTTGGAATGGTACTGGATAGCCAATATCACCAGTTACAATTACTAAGTCTGGTTTAACACCTTGAACCATCTTTGCAACAGCATTGAGTGCCCAGTTATCTTTTGAAATTGAGAAAGCACCGCCACCAATGTGAATATCTGTTAATTGAAGAACTTTGAATGTTGCATCATTCTCAACTGTGAATGTGTAATATCCTGTTTCTTCATCAATGTTAAGATTTTCACCCATCTTGTAGATTGTCTCAACCTTTTCGATGTTCTTGATCATCTCTCTGTTTGTATTGTTACCAAGATATCCTGCTAGTGCAAAGATTCCAAATAGAACGATAACTAATCCAATTACAGTTGCAGAGATAATAATATCTCTGATTCTTCTCTTCTTCTTTTGCTCTGGAGTCATGTCCTTCCAGCGAAGTTTCTTTTTCTTCTTTGGAGCAGCTTCCTCTTTTGCTGGTTCCTCTTGAACTTCTTCAGCTGGAGCTTCTTCAACTACTTCATCTTGAATAGGCTCTTCCTTGATCTCTTCTTGAGTCTCTTCTACTTCGTTGATGTTCTTTTCTTCATCACTCATTTTTATTCTCCCTCACCATTATCCAAAAACTTGGTTCTGGTAATAAATATTTTTTGCTTTTCAAGATTATTTATCTGCTCTTCAGATAAATCTTCATTTTTTAATTCTACCATACATTCAATTCTTCTTCCATAGGTAAATGTCGTAAACTTTACATATTCTATGCCGTTTGTCTTAAATGCTTCCTCTACCTTTTCGTCTGCATCCTCTCTATTTCCAAGGATAGACTCTATATTGACTTTGAGATTTCTTATAATTGAAATAATTATAAACACGCCAATTGCAATACCAATTATTGCATCAACAGGTGCTGTGGATAATGCAGAAACACCATATGAAAGCAATGTCATTGCTGTAATTCCAACATCCTGTAGTGAGTCTATCATGTCTGCTTTAATAACTGGGGATTTGTTAACCTTGTAAGATGCCCAGTATCCAAAGAACATTCCAATCTTTACAACCATTGTTATTGCAACAACTATAAAGCTCCACCACATAAAGAAAATAGGTGGATGGAAGAATAATCTGTCTACGGATTTGTAAATAAACAAGACACCAACAATTAGGTAAATTACATACATCAAAAATGTTGCAACTTCTTCAAGTCTTCCAAAACCATGTGGATACTTCTCTGTTGGCTTCTTTCCAGCTAATCCAACTCCAACACCGCCAGCAACATTTCCAACAACGTCTCCTAAATTGTTGAAACCGTCTTGTAAAATGCTGATGCAGTTTGTGAGTGTTCCGATGTAGAACTTAACAGAACAAAGAGCGACATTTATAATGCCACCAAATACTTGAGATAATATACCTACTTTGTTCTCGCTCCATTTCTCCATAGCGCTATTATATCATTATTTTTATCTATTTTAAAGACTCTTTATTGCGAAAATAATATGTGCTTTAAGCTACATATTAGGACAAAAATAAAGGGTGGTTCTTTTCAAACCACCCAATTAGAATAACGAAATGTTGATATTAATAGTTCCCTACAATACCTTTAGCATCTATGTATGAAGCAATGTCACAATCTTGTGGATCATAAGAAAAATGCCAATGATATTCGTTCTTGTAATCTGCATTAAATAGACCTAATGCTTTACCGCTAAAATATGAGTCATTGTTGTATGTTCTGAAGTAGCCATTGTCCCAAATTGTTATATCGTATACAATACGATAATAACTTGTGCCAGAATCTCCAGTTTGCTCTTTGATGTTTTCACTGGATTTTGTTGTGGCTTTAACTGGGTCTAGAGCAAATTTCATTCTGTAATATTTGCCATCCTCTGGATCATTCACTTCTTCAAATAAAATATCAAACTCATGTGCCCAGTCATCAACAATGAATTCTTGTTGCATATCGTGCTCGTTAATGTTGAATAATGCTGGAGCATCTGCTGCGTTGAAAACGATTGGATCTATTACTGTAATCTCTACTGCATCCCAGTTAACAGTTGGTAAATTGTCCGCTGTCATGTAGTTGTCGTTAATCTTTTGTTGACGAGCAAATCCCTTGTCTTTTTGATAATATCTTCTTAAAGATAAAATAGCACCCATCTCTTTGAACATATCAGCAAAGATAGCACTATCTGCTATTGGACACTCTTTAATGGATCTGTAGTTGCAATAGAAATATTCTGTTGGTGTTTTTAAGATGACATGGTCATCATAAAGATAGTTTGTCATACCTGCTGTTTCGTTTTCAAAGAAACCTTCATTATATGCAGCTAAATATTGAGTATCTCTTAAATTATTAAGAGCAATCATATAAAGGTTATATATCTTCTCTATATCAGTTGTTCCAGTAATGGCAACTGCTGCGCCTTCTGGACGCTTATCCATTGAAACGAAATCTCTTGCAGACTTGTCAACAGGTTTAGACTTATTACAAGCAACTAATAAGCAAAGAGAAAGCACTAATACTAGTACTAAAACAATAACTAAAATTTTTCCCTTTTTGCTCATATCGTTGCCCTCATTTTTTAAATCATAAAAAGAATAGCATATATATTTTCTGTTTGCACCTATTTTTCACAAATATTTTACAATTTTCTTTTAATATTTATTTGTTTGACAAATCCGCAACTCTGTCTATATAATGTTTTTGGCATTTAGGAGCACAAAATGAACATACATGTATTGCATTTTTTAAGAAAAAATAGATCTTCACTAATCTGCATAACGCTTGCATTAGTGTTATTTATTTGCTTTATTGGACCATTATGGTCTTATCATAGTGCTCAAACCAAGGAATATGGAGAACAGATCTATACCCTTACAGGTCAACCAGTTTATGCCAACTTCACAAGAATCGCAGATAAATCAATAACAGGAGATTATAGAGATATTATTATCTGTAGCTTCCTTTGTTGTTTCTTCGGCTTAGCAATAATTGCATTATCTATTGCATGCTTAGTAATCTTTGGAAGAACTGAATATATCTTAAAGATTTTAGTATCTTGTCTTTTCTTCGCAGTTACAATTTGCGCAATGACAATGATGATTATTATTGGAGGCGAAATACATCAATTAGAACATCCTGCTTCTGGCGAAGGAGTCTTTGGATTCTTAGTAGGTCCTGGACCAATCTGTGCATTCGTATTCAGTATCGTTGGTGGCGTTCTCAATTCAACACTTCTCTTCTTAAGATTAGATGGATATTCATTAAAGACAATGCTTCATATCCAATACAAAGAATCTAAGCACATCGAAGATGCTGAAACAATAGAAGAGCAAGCTGAAGAAATCACATATTAATATTTATTTTATATAATAAAATAGGGAGTGGAAAACCACTCCCTTTTTAATTGCTAAAATTCACAAATTATTTTCTTGCAACTGCCTTTTCTGCTGCAGATACAATGTCTGCTGTTGTGAGATGATATACCTCACTGAGGTATGCATTCTTACCAACTTGTCCAAATTGATCTTGAACTGCAACTGCTTCAATAATTGTTGGACACTTCTTTGCAGCAACTTCTGAAACTGCTGAATATAATCCTCCAATTACATTGTGGTTTTCACATGTTACAATTGCGCCTGTTTCTTTTGCAGCTTTAACAATTGCATCTTCATCAATTGGCTTCCATGTATGGATGTTTACAACTGCTGCATCTATTCCCTTATCCTTTAGGATATTAGCTGCCTCAATTGCTCTTGAAACCATAATACCGGATGCAAATAATGTTACATCTTTTCCATCCTTAATTGGACTTGCTTTTCCAAGTTTAAACGACTTCATGTCTGCATCTGTGAAGACTTGCTCTGTTTGCTTTCTGAACATACGAATGTATACTGGTCCGTAATGGTCTACAATTTGTGGAAGAGCTGCTTTAAACATTGCTGCATCTGTTGGCTCAAAACAAATCATTGTTGGAACTGCTCTCATGATTGCCATATCTTCAAATGGCATGTGTGTGCCTCCGTTTGCCTCTGCACATACGCCTGGGTCTGAACCAACGATCTTTACATTTTGCTTAGCATAAGCAACTGAGATGAATATTTGGTCATAACATCTTCTTGTTGCAAATGGTCCAAATGAAAGTGCAAATGGGATTTTACCCATTGTGGACATACCTGCTGCAACACCAATCATGTTGGATTCTGCAATACCGACATTGACTACTCTGTCTGGGAATTCTTTACCAAAGAATTTGTTTGTTAAATGGCAGGATTGCAAGTCTGCTTCTAAAATGACAATTTTGTCATTTGTCTTGGCTAATTCTGCTAAAGTGAAATTAAACACTTGCCTTAATTCGAGTTCGTCTTTCATTATGCATTCCTCCCTGTTTCTTTACGCCACATTTCTTCTGTGATAGACATACTGTGACAGTTTGCTACTCCTTCTGTGAAGGAAGCACCATATCCCTTAATTGTGTCTAGGATAATCATGCTTGGCTTGCCCTTTGTAGCTTTTGCATTGTCTATTGCATTAGCAATAGCTTCAATGTCGTGACCGTTTACTGTTTGTACATAGAAATTAAATGCTTCCCATTTTGCATCAACTGGTGCAAGTTCGTTAATAACTGAAACTGGACCATCTAATTGCATCTTGTTGTAGTCTAAGAATAGAATGAAGTTGTCTAAGCCGTGAGAACCTGCAAACATGCTTGCCTCCCATACTTGACCTTCATCTGATTCTCCATCTCCGATGAAACAGTAAATTGTTGCTGGATTTTTATCCATTTTTGCAGCAACAGCCATACCTACTGCACATGAGATTCCTTGACCTAAAGATCCTGCTGTCATATCAATACCAGGTGTCTTGTTCATATCACAGTGAGATGGTAAGTTTGTGCCATTCTTATTTAATGTATCAATCCAATCTTCTGGGAAATAACCAAGGTCTCTTAATACAGAATACATTGCTGGACCTGCATGTCCTTTGGACATTACAACTCTGTCTCTGTCTTGCTTTTTAGGGTCCTTTGGATCCATATGACCTTTGTCATAATAAATAACTGTTAGAGCATCCATAACAGACATACATCCGCCGATATGCCCTACTCCAAAATGACCAATCATTTCAATACAGTCATCACGGAGTTTTCTTGCTTTAGCTTCTAAATAGGCTAGTTTTTCTTTCTCCATTTTTCGCCCTCCTTATATCCTTTCTATTATAATTTTTTTAGAAAATTATTTCAATATTAAGCGCAAAACTTTCAGTATTGACTTGCTACTCCCTTTAATATTATAATTAATATTAAGCAAATTATAAAACTTTATATAATGGAGGGAAATTTTTATGCAAAGTAATGTCACAGTTCAAGAGCTGAAGACAAAAGCAAAAGAGTTGCGTATTAACATTGCACAAACAACATTTAACGCCACTTCCGGACACGTTGGTGGATCAATGTCATGTGCAGATATGTTAGCAGCACTTTATTTCAAATATCTCAATATCAATCCTGAAGATCCAGATTGGTATGAAAGAGATCGTTTCATCCTTTCAAAAGGACATTGTGCACTTGCTTATGTACCATGTCTTGCAATGAGAGGATATATTAATCTTGATGAAGTATTAAAGAACTTCAACAAGACAGGTTCTGCTTATGGTATGCACCCAGATTCAAAGAAAATTAGAGGTTGCGACGCATCAACTGGTTCATTAGGACATGGTATGCCAATGGCTGTTGGTATGGCACTTGGTCTTCAAATGAAGGGAGTTAACAGCAAAGTTGTTGTTATGACTGGTGATGGTGAACTTCAAGAAGGTTCAAACTGGGAAGCAGCTATGGCAGCTTCTATGTTCAAACTCAAGAACTTCATTTGGATCGTAGACCGTAACAAACTCGAAATCGACGGACCAACAGAAGAAGAAATGGCACTCGAACCATTAGATAAGAAGATCGAAGCTTTTGGTTGCAAGGTCATTAAGTGCAACGGAAATGATATGGCAGAAGTTGACAAGGCTTTAGCTGAAGCTTGGGCAACAGAAGGTCCAGTATGTATCATTTCATTAACCGAAAAGGGTTATGGTATCAAGGAATTCGAAGGAAAACCAAGCTGCCACTACTGTTCATTCGGTGACAACGAGAAAGACTTCCAAGTTTATCTCGATGAAATCAAGTCTAGAGACTAAGGGAGGAAAACTATGGGAACTTCATGGAATACATATGATGCAAATAAAATGTCATCAGGTGCAATGTACGGTAAAACACTAGCTGAACTTGCTGATAAAGACCCTCGTATTATTGGTGTAACCGCAGACCTCGCAAAGTCCACAAACATTGGACTTATTACACAAGGTGGAAAACATCCAGAAAGACTTATCAACGTAGGTATTGCAGAGCAAAACTTATTTGGTGTAGCTGCTGGTTTAGCAAAGGTTGGATATATTCCTTTTGCTTCCACATTCGCAATTTTTGCAGCATTAAGAGGCGGCGAATTCATTCGTACAGATGCTGCATATCAAAAACTACCTGTTAAAGTTATTGCAACACACGGTGGTGTATCATTCGGTGCAGCTGGTTCAACTCACCACTGTATTGAAGACTTCGCAGTAATGCGTGCAATTCCAAACATGACAGTAGATATTCCAGCAGATGCTTATGAAACAGCAAAAGCTATTAGAGCTTGCGTTGACATCCCTGGCCCATTCTATCTCCGTGTTGGTCGTGGTATGGAACCATTACTCCACAACTCCGAAGACGAATTCGATTATGAAATCGGTAAAGCAATGATTCTTAAAGATGGTAACGATGTTACAATTATGTCTTGTGGTATCCCAACTCGTGATGCATTAATCGCAGGAGAAATGTTAGACGAACAAGGTGTATCTGCACAAGTTATTAATATGCATACATTAAAACCAATCGATAAAGAAGCTATTATCGAAGCAGCTGTAAAGACACGTCGTATCGTTACTGTTGAAGAACATAACGTAATTGGTGGTCTTGGAGATGCCGTTGCAGCAGTATTAGCTGAAAGCGGAAAGAGATGTATCTTAACCAAGATTGGTATCCCAGATGAGTTCGGTATTATTGGTAAACCAGAAGACTTATATGCAAAATATAAACTCTCAAGCCAAGGTATCATGGAAACAGTTATGGAACTCATGGGCAAGGAAATTGAAGAAGAAGATTGGTCTGACGAAGACTAATATTGGAGGATAATATGAAAGCAACTGCACAAGATGTCTTAACCACAAAAATTTATTTTATGGCGGCATTCCCTGCATTGAGAATTCCTCTCGAGGAAGATCCTTCATTTGCCAAGAAATTTGAAAAGGTAAACGGTGTTGTAGAATTTAGAGCAGCTGATGATGAAAATCCAGTTGCATGCTACATGGTTTTCTTAACACAAGAAATGGCAGATAAGTCAGTCCAAGGAAAACGTTATAAAGTTTATCAAGGTGAATATCCTGGTTATATAGACATGGCAGACGGTTCCAAGTATGAACCAAAAGTGGTAAAGATGTACTTCAAATCCATTCAAAGTCTTCTTGGAGTATTCAAGGGAGATAAGATGACAGATATGTTAGGTATCATGGGTCCTCTCTTCAAGAATATTACAAATGGTCTAACATTGAATTTCTTATTCTTAATGTTAACATTAATGAAGACAATGCCAAACTATGAACCAAAGGATGATTGGGATAAATACCTTAAGGTAAAACTTTCACTTTCACTTATCACAAGAGCATTAAGCTCTGCAAACAAACTTGGTTGGCCAACAATGCAAGATTTCACTATCAAACAACCAGATAGAACATATCAATTCACAGTTGGTGCAACAAAGGATGCAGATGGAAATGAAAAGTATCCTGGAATCACAGCAAACCTCAGAGTTAAGAACGGAAAGAGTAAAGCAACAAGCGGTCTTGCAAAATACCCATTTGTTTTATTCAAATTCCCTAACCCAGATGGATGTTTACAAGTTCTTAATCCAAAGAACGAATTCGTTGCCAACGTTGAACATGGCTACGTAGAAATTATTGGTGCTGGTGACAGTTACGCTGTTGCATTCAACACAATTATGACACAATGTCAAAATATGTTGATCCCAGCTAAATTCGGTGGCGTACCAATCGGTGCTGAATAAACCAATTAACTAAAATAATTAAGGGACCTATGAATTTCATAAGTCCCTTTTATTTTTGCACTTTTCGATATTCTAATCGGCTAAAATTGGCTTTAAGTCTTCCCTTAACTTCTCTGCACTTGTAAATAAGATGGCATCTATTCCTATGTTTATAGATGCTTTTATGTTCACTGGATTGTCATCAATAAAGATTGCATCCTCAGCCTTATATCCCATTTCATTAAGTGCTAAATTGAAAAATGCTGGATCTGGCTTTGCTAATTTTCTAACAGATGATATAAACATTGCATCAAAGTAATGATATAAATCATCCCTATCAAGTAGCCTTTCTTCAAAGTCTGGTGGTGCATTGGAGAGAAGTCCAACAGCATATCCTCTATCTCTTAATTCATCAATAATGCTAAGTACTCCCTTATCTATCTTTGCAATGTCTAACCATTCCTTTAAGATGACGTCAGGATCCACACCAGTGACTTTAGCGAGTCTTTCAAACATTTCTCTTTCGGATATCTCACCTTTGTCTGCGCTGCCAACTATGGAGTTTTTAATAGTCATAGCCTTTTCCTTTTCAAAGCGCATTGCAAGCCAACCTGGAGATATCTCACAGCATATAACTCCGAAGAAATCAAATAGTACTAATTTTTTGTTTTTCATATTTTATAAATATGAGGCGTCCTTACGAACGCCTCGCATTTTTATTTAAGCCCGAATTATTTAATGAAGTTTGCTTCTGGATGGTTTGCTGCAACTACCTTGTATGCTTCATCTGCTGCATCCCAGCAATATTGAATATCTTCTTGGTCAATTGCGAATGGAGCAAAGTTGTTGTGGTGAGATGCTACGAAGACGCCTCTCTTAACCATTTCAGCACACCATTCTTGATGTAAGATTGTTGATGGGAAGTCGTTTACTAAACGTGCATACCACATTGCTGGTTCACCGGAGATCTTAAGATCGAATCCGTGGTCTTTTGCAACCTTAACCCAACCTGATGTAATAGCTTCACCATTCTTCTTAATGGTTCCTGCATAGTCAACTTCTTTCATCTTCTTAACTGTTGCTAGAGCTGCTGCAATTGGCATTGAGCTTAACCAGTATGAACCTGTATAAGAAATACCTTCTGCTGCTCCTTTGAACTTGTTCTTACCTGTAATCATTGAAACGTTGTATCCGTTTGCAATTGCTTTACAATAACATTGTAAGTCTGCTTCGAATCCAAAATGTTTGTCTGAACCACCAACGTCTAATCTGAATGAGCAACGTACGTCGTCAATAATTAATACGATTCCGTTTTCATCACAGATCTTACGAATCTTTTCCCAGTATCCTGGTGCTGGTAATTCACTGTCAACAAATACTGGATGATAGTATGGTGTTGAAATAAATGCTGCAATTTGGCCAGGATATTTCTTTACTAATGCTTCGAATTGTTCTGGCTTGTTCCATTCAACAACTAAGTTGTTGCAAACATCTTCTTCAATAACACCGCCGTATCCGATCTTTTGTGTCCAAGGTGCTACACCATGGTACCAACCTTTTACCATAACGATCTTCTTACGATGTGTATAGTTACGAGCAATCATGACAGCGAATGTTGTTGTATCGCCACCATTCTTTGCGAAGAATGCCCAGTCTGCTGATGGAATGGTATTTACCATATATTCAGCTGTTTCAACCATAATATCTCCTGCAAGAGATGTACAGTTTGCTTTCTTTAATTGTGCTAGAGCTGCTGCATCAATGTCTGGATCATTATATCCTAATGAACATGGACCATATGCACACATTAAATCGATATATTCGTTTCCATCTACGTCCCAAATATGACTTCCCTTTGCTCTATCACTGAAAAGAGGATATGCGCTTACTGGAATCATACAACCTTCCGCAGGACCTAAATGTCCATAAATTCCACATGGAACAACTTTTAATGCTCTTGTGAATAATTCTTGGCTCTTAGCATGATTTGTATAAAGTGGTGCGTTTTTATCGAATTTCATTTTTCTATCCTCCCTATCTTATGCTAAGTAAATACTTACGATGTCTAATAATTTAGACATTTGTTCAAGAATATTTACTGCGCCCTTAACTTCGAATTTACCTTCGCCCATTCCAGCAAAGCTTGATGTTTGTCCGGATAATAGACTATGTGTGAATTCTAAGTCTGCAAATAGCATTTCTGCTGTAGGTGGTGTTTCTGGTGCACCTTTTGCTGCTTCTAACTTGTGGTCTTTAATGGCAAGTTGGATTTCCATTTCGCCCTTAACGCCTGCCATTAAAACACAGTCTGGCATACGTTTTGCGATAATCTTACCAACCTTATCACTATTACCAATTTGAGCTAATGCAAAGAATGCTGTGTAAGCAGTTAAAATTGTATTAGTTTTGAAGTAATCTTCATTTGCTAATAATTCTGCTGCTTTGTCTGGTGCTGGTTGTAGATAATAGCTTAATCTGTCTGCAAGTTTTGTGAATGTTCCAAGTAAGAAACCTGCTTTAAATACATTACAGAAGATAGGGATAGTTTTCTCCCCGTCTATTAACTTGTTAAAGTGCTCAGCAGATGTAAACCATAATTGTAAGTTTGCTTTGAAACAATTTGGAATGAATGTACATTTTCCATCTTTGAATTCAAGAACTGCTTTACCTACTTCTGGAACACTAAAACCAACTCTGATCTTTTCATCTTTGATCAACTCTTTTGCTTCTGGATCCATTTCGCAAAGATCTTCCAAATTACGTAATACTGCAAAAAGGTTAATCTTGGCTTTTGTAATATTGTCCATAAAAAACAACCTCCTCCCTCATCTTTATCTTCGGTTATAATTTTTGTGCTATTATTAATTATAATTTAAATATAATTAAAAATCAATATTCAATATTGAAGCTTTATAGCATTTGGTCTCCAAATTTAATAAGCTTTGCCTTTCTTAATATCTCTGATACGGTAAAGGATACAACTGCTGGAATTACAAATAAACAAAGTATAATACCAACCACTATCTTCCATGTTTCAAGGCCAACTGCCATTGATGCATCTATAGTTCCAAATACACCAACTAATCCACTTGTTCCCATACCACCACCGGCAGCATTACAACGCAAACCAATTAGTACTGCAACTAAGCCTGATATGGCACTTGCAACAATTTCTGGAACCATGATTATAGGCTTTTTCATAATATTTGGAATCTGTAACATACTTGTTCCAATACCTTGTGAAATAAGACCACTAACCTTATTCTCTCTAAAAGATGCAACTGCAAATCCAATCATATGAGATGCACATCCTGCAACAGCAGCGCCACCAGCAATTGCAAATACGTCTGGTTTTTCAAGCGCAATAGCGGATGTTGCAATACTTACCCATATTGCCGCAGAAGATGTTGGCATTGTTAATAATACGCCCATTACAACAGCAACAAATATACCAACTATAATCTTAACTGCTTCGCCTGCTTCAATAGCTAAGACTAATGCCTTTGCTATTAAGTCTATGAACTTAATAAATGGCCATGCAATATAAATACCAGCAAGACATACAACAAGCATACCAATTGGTACTAAAACGATATCTAACTTGGTCTTTCCTGCATATAGTCCTGCTATTTCAACTGTTAAGAGAGCAACAACATAAGATCCAATTGGGTTTCCTGGTAATCCCTTTGCAAATATTACAGAGAAATAATCTGCACTCATAGTGCCATCTGTTATTTGCATTGCCCATGCGCCAATTAATCCAGTTACAGCAGCTGTGAATATAACAAGTGGTTTTGCTCCAAGTTTATGAGCAATACCAACACCAATACCAACGCCCATCATAAGTTTTGCAAGGTTTGCAATAGTCTTTAGAATATAAGCGAAAGTATTATCTCCACACCAAGATGCAATTTGTGCCAAGATAGTTCCTGCAATTAATGTGCAGAAAAGACCTTGTGCCATTCCGGTAAAGGCATCAATAAAGTATCTTTTAAGATACTTTTTAATGATATCTTTTGCTGTCTTTCTTTCTTGTGGTTGTTGTGCTAAAATTTCAGATTCACTTTGAGGTGCTCCCTCCACATCTTTTGGAGGCTTTGCTTCATTAGACTCTGCTTCAACCCATTGTTGGATTTCCTCTCCCTCGCAGAGTGTTTCTTTTTCTTTATTAGACATTTTTTCCTTGTGGTATTTAGGTGGCCTCGCCTACCATAATACCATATATTTAATAATGCAGACTTTATCGTCGCACCCTTAAAAACTACATATTATCCTTTACAAGGATATTTTGGATTGTTTGCATTGTCAAATCATAAAGGTTTTGAATAGTATCTGTAGTTACAAGTGCATTATTACTTGTTGTTGGTTCTCTACCAAAAATACTAACTGCCTCGATTCTTTGATTATCAAACGAAGTTGCTATATGTCCGTGTTGGTTATTTATAATATCCTTTTCTATCTCAAGAGGTATCTTTAGCTCTTGTGAAGCCTTCTCTACAGCATATACCATATCTTGGCTATATCTTGCCTTTCTTAAGATATCAGACTTTGCTAGGAATAAATCACCGCTTCTGATTTCATCTAGACATACAACTTTTGCTTTTGTGAAATTCTTATCTCTTGCAAGATGTCTTTCAACAAATGCTTTAGACCCTGCGTGTCCTGAGTTCTCTCCACCAAAGGAAACGTATACAAATCTTGTATTCTCTGGAAGAGTATTTCTCATACCATACAAATTAGCAAATACGGCAAGAGCAACTGAAGATCCTATGCAGTTATTCTCTCTTGCGTGTACTGCGAACAATGAATAGTGTGTTGCAAAGATAAACAATGCAAATAATGAAAGGATGCCCGGGATTAAAGCAAGGGCTACAATCTTGCCTGTTGTATCTATGCCTGTTCCCATCTTAATAATGCAGAAAAGCATGAAGATAAACATGAAGATTGGAGTATAGTATAAAGATATCTTTTTTAAGATATCATTATTTTCGAAATAAGTGCCTGGAAGAGAGTCATGGTTTGCACATACAATTATAGTTTGGTTTGGCTCTGCGTTTTCTGTAGATTTTAGACTATATTTATATGGTGTTGTAAACTCTGTTTCAACGTTATAACAAGCTTTCTTTGGAAGTAGGAAATTGAACTTATCTACGCCAAAGAACATAGCAAGGAAAATGCCCATTCCTGTACCAAATAGTACAAGTGCTAGTAATGTTAAAATAATACCTGCTGTTGGATGTCTTTGGAAAGAAACGAAATAAATAAGATCACAAATAAGAAGCCAGATAGCCATAAAGAAATAGCATCTACGCCCTAGAAGTGGTCTAGCATAGAAAGGTTCTAGTCTTGCCTTGAAATCGCTATTTGCTGAAGCAATAATATCTCTAATCTTTCTTGCTGCTGCCGTTTCAGAAGGTTCGGATGTTAATCTCTTTTGTTCTTTATCAAGCTGACTAGCAAAATTTTCCACAAATACAACTCTTGTGGACTTATCCTCTTCAACCTGATTTTCAATTATCTTATTGTTATCTTCCATACGCACACATTTAATAGTTAATATTATTATACATTTAAATATAGAAAAATCAATAAAAAGAACCCAGGCGATTAAGCCTGGGCCTTTTATATCATAGAATTAAATTCCGATGATTAATTTTAATTATGCATTCTTTACAACAACCTTGTATGAATTACCATAGATTGTGTAAACATCTGTTGAATCTACTGTTAATGTGTTGCCAGAAATTGTGTAATTCTTTGCTGTAGAATATGCACCTGTTGAATCAAGAACATAACATTGTGCTGCATCGATTAAGATGATTGCACCCTTTGTATATGTTACTGAATTGTAAACTTTCTTTGTTGTATCATAGTTTACTGCTGAAGCAACATAGTAGAATGAGTTATTGATTCCATAGTTGTCATTAGCTGCATCGATAGATGTTCCTGGACCCATACCAAATGCTGCCTTGAATAATGTGTAGAATTCATCATTTAATGCTACTACAACTTTATTTCCATCTGCAATTGCTGAAGTGTCAATAGCTGTTACAGCATATGCATCGTCAGAACCAGAGAATGTGTAGTTGACATATCCTGTTGTTGACTTGCCTGCAAGTTTAACATCACATGATAAGTTGCCTGTTGCTCTGTTAAGAGTAATCTTAAGAGCACTGTCTGTTCCTGTTACATATTCGATAACATTTCCAGCATTCTTTCCATTGATTAATGTTGTTCCATCAATGAACTTAACGAACCATGAAATTGCTGAATTTGCAACATAACTTGCTGAATCAACTTTAACTGTATCTGAATCGAAGTTGTAATATGTATCTGCTTCGTTAGATTCGAATGAAAGCTTCAATGCTGTTGTCTTGCCTGTTAAGAAGTTCCAGATTAATAATGCATCTGCTTTAGAAATCATCTTACCAGAAACTGCATAGTAGCCTTGTGCTGCTGCTTGAGCTGGTGTTAATGAAGAAGAGATGTATGTTGTTGTGATGCCATCTTTATAGAGTGGTAAGTAACCATGTTTTGTTAAGTCTAATAAGATGCCATCGTTTGTGCACATAAAGAGTGCCATCATTTCGTCAACATTTGCTGGTGCAGCAACGTCTGCCTTTGTCTTTTCAACGCTTTCGATAGATGCTTTCTTGAATACGCTCTTTAATGTTGCAGCGATAGATGATAATTCGATGCTGTAGTCTTTATCTTTTTGTGAAGCTGTTCCTGCATACTTGATAGCCTTTAATACTACTGTTGCAGTTTGCTTAATGTCTAATGACCAAGCATATTGACCCTTTTCATATGTATATGAACCGAGTTTATATGTAGCACCATCATATGTTGTTAAATCTGCTGCTTCTGCTGGTTTTTCATTATCTGAACCTGTTGCGAATCCGCTGAAGATTGCATAGAATGCACCCTTTGCGAGAGTCTTAATATCAACACCTGTGATAGAGATTGTCTTGAAGTCTGCGTTTACATCAGCAACTGTTGGTTTAGCTTTTCCACCGAACATTTCTGTACGGATTTCATCTGCCATATCACCAAAGATCTTATATGCAACAATAGCATCTTCACCAACTGAAGCTTTCTTGATTAAGTCACAAAGTGGGCTTAATGCTTCAACTGCGATAGCTTTATTGTTTGCTGTAGATAAGTCTGTCTTAAGTGTTAAAACATGATTTACATATGTTGCTGTTAAAACTTCTTCTGGAGATGTACCACCGATATCGTTTGTGATTGTTAATTTAGCAGCTGTCTTGTTAGCATCACCTGCTCCAATTAAATCAATAGTTGCATCTAAGTTAATCTTAACTTTACCAATCTTAATGTCAGCTGTAGCTGGATTGAGATCTGGGTCTAATTCAATGCCCCATAATGATGCATCCATATATCCTTCGAATGCAATCTTAGCATATGGCTTGTATGAAGCTTCTTTATTTAATACTGTTGTTGCAGCAGCTGTTGTCTTCTTGATTGTTAAATCTGTGATAGCAATCTTGATTTCAGCATTAGATAAATCTTTCTTACCTGCAATAGTGATAATTAAATCATCAATTGCACCAGCTGATGTAACATTATATGTTAAACTTAATGATGAGATGGACTTGAATAAGTTATCTGTGAGGTTGTTTAATAATGTTGTAGCTGTTGTAGATAATTTATTTGCTGTGTATGTCTTTGAACCATCTGCATTTGTGTATTTCTTACAGCTTGAAGATTCAACAACAACACCACCCATTGCCTTTAAGATTGAACCTAAAGAAGATGTGTCTGTGCCTTTACCTAATAAACCTTCTGGTAAGCTTGCAAGAAGTTCGCTGAGGTTAAGACCAAATGCTGATAATAAACCATCAAAGTTTCCACCCTTGTTCTTGTTACCTAAGATAAGAGTATCTAATGTCCAGTTGTCTCCGCCTGAAGCTGCAACACCATTGATGATACCTAAGATATTCTTAATTGGTTTGTCTGCTAAGAAGTCAAGGTTTTGTGCTAATACACCTTGGAGTAATGTTGAGAATTCATTGTTCCAATATGCATCGAATCCAACTTTGAAGCTTTGATTTTGAACCTTGAGATAAATATAGTCTTTATCTGATAAGAAATACCATAAAGTAATCCAGTTTTCACTTGTTACCTTATCATAAGCTTGGAGCATTAAAGCTGTATCACCTAAATCTGGGTCTGTTTGCTTGTTCATTGCTGCTAAGTCTGCAACTAATCCAAGTTTAACACCAACGTCGAGTTCTGCAACGTTGTCAGAAGTTAACGATATATCCATATCTAATCCAATGTGAACCTTATCTGTATTTGGGTTAACTGTTTCTGAACCTAATGATTTAGAAGCATCCCATAATGTTGCGAAGAATTCGGTTGCATCAGATTTGTTTGGATCTACTGGCTTTTGTTGCTCTTCTTCCTCTTCTGGAGTTTCACTTCCACCCTTGTTACCACATGCAACAAGACCGAAAGCGAGGATAACTACGAGAACGAGAATCAATAGCCATTTGATATCAAATTTTTTCATGATTATTCCTCCTTCATGGAATTTAATTTTATTACATTTTTTAAATGTATAACTATTATATATTTTCACTTAACTTAAAGTCAATAATATATGTGCGCGCCTCTACGCTGTGTGGATAAGTATAAAGTTATCAAGAAAACAAAGTTCTAACCTATTCAATTAAGGCCATTTCATTTGTATATTAAAAATTTTTAAGAAAAACTTTTAAAAAATTCCTCCGCCATTTATGCTGACAATACTGCCAGATATGTATTCGGATTCGAGTAAAAATAAGACAGTTTCGGCCACTTCAGTCGCACTGCCTAGTCTTCCTAAAGGTATGGATTTGACGATTTCTTGCATGTCTTCAGCGCTGTATTCTTTCATCATATCTGTATCTATTGCGCCAGGTGTTACAACGTTAACTCTTACACCATTTGGAGCTAATTCTTTGTTCAATGATTTTGCAAGTCCTATTACTGCAGCTTTAGAAGATGCATATGCACTTTCCATACATGCACCCTCCTCGCCCCAGATAGATGAAATATAGACTATACTGCCTTTGCCTTCATGTAACATTTGAGGTACTATCTCTTTTGTGACATAGTATATTCCATCTACGTTTACACCAAAGGTTTTGCGCCAGTCTTCATCTGTTAAATCTATAAATAATTTGCTTTGTGAAATGCCTGCACTGCAACATAATTTGTCCACATTCCCAAAGACTTTTTTAACATTATTAACGGCCTCTTTTACGCTCTCATGATTGGATACATCACACTTAAAAATTGCTATGCTTCCTTTGTTGCATAATTCGTTATAAAGTGCTTTAGCACTTTCTTCACTATTATTATAGAAAATAGCAACGTTATATTTGCCTATTGCTTTTCTTGCAACGGCTGCTCCAATTCCTCTAGATCCACCTGTTATTAATAATGTTTCCATCTTAAAAAAATATGCCAGAGAAAATAGCTTCCCTGGCATGTGTATATTTATCTATTATGCGTTTTCTTCTTGTGCTTTATCGTATGCTTCTTGGTCTTCAGCTGTACGCTTTCCAACGAATGTGCTCTTTAATATTTCACCATTGTATGCTGCAAGGTCTACATAGTGAATGTAATCGTAATCATCCTCTGCAATGAAGAATAATCTTGTGCCTACAAAGTCAAATACATAAGACTCTGTGTGCATTGCTTCTGCAAAGATCTTCTTTTCATTGTCTGCTGGATTTACACATACTCTGTAAATTGCATTGTTGTCTGAATCTGTGTAGTAAACATAGATCTTGTTATCAAGTGTTAATGCTGTTGTGAATGTTGCACTCTTTCCAACTACTAACTCTGTTTCTGTGCCATTGATATGCTTGATCTTGCTGTCTATAACAGCAATTACACCACTATCATAACCTAATGCATAGATTTCAGAAATGTCTGTTGTTGAGATGCTCTTCTCTGCTGTCTTATCAAATCCACCTGCAAGCGTAACCTTGTTCATAAATGTTCCAACAACTGTAGATGTTTGGCTAGAACCTAGTGTAATAGACTTGCTGTATACAAGATTGATTTGGCTATCACTTTCAACTTTTGCATCCTTGATTGAGAATGTGAATACCTTCTCTGGATAGTTTGTATATCCATTAGCAATCTCTGTATCTGTTAACCATGTTGTGTATGTAGCAAGAACTGTTTCGCCTGTTCCATCATATCTGATGCACTTTAACATATTGTAGTGCTCATATGAATTTGTAAGAGTTTGTGTGAAGAATACATAGTCTGCAATGGATTCACCTTGGCCAACTGTATAATCTGCATCATAACCCCAGAAATATGTTGAAACCTTTTCAACTAATGTTCCAGAATATGCACCCTTTCCATCTGTGATGTTCTTGTTTGTCTTCATACCAGAAAAGTCCACATAAGAAATTGTATTTGATTCGTAGAATAAAATACGAGTTGGTGTGAACAAGAACTCCGTGCTTCTAGATGCTCTAGTTGTGATGAGTTGTGTTACTTGTCCATCTAATGATGTTCTCATGAAGTCTGTATGAGTTGTAGATGCTGTACCTGTTGAGTCTTTATCTACGTTTGGTGTTGCATAATAAATGAAGTTTCCAAATATTGCAAAATCAGCCTTTTTTGAATCATAGTAAATACTCTTTGGTACAACTACTGTTGCTGTTGATAAATCATAGGTACCATCTGTGTTCTTGTTGCAACGCATGATGGATTGCTTATATGCATCTCCCCAAGCATTCTCTGTGACAGAACCTACATATCCGTTTATGAAATAAACGTAGTTGCCTTGTTCAACTACATATCCACCATTGGATATAGATGCTGCTGAGGCATCTCCACCAGGAATCTTGTTCCACTTGTATTTGTTACAAGCAGTTAAAGATAAAATGGTGATTAATACCAAAGCACATATTGATACTAACATAAGAAGTTTCTTTTTCATTGTATCTCCTATACAATTCTTTGAATTGCTTATTTATCTTCATCTAAGTCCAACTTGATATGGACTTCTTTCAATTGTTTCTCACTAACTTCAGTTGGAGCACCCATAAGTACGTCTCTTGCATTTCTGTCCATTGGGAATACAATGATTTCTCTAATGGATGGTTCATCTGCAAGTAACATAACCATTCTATCTACGCCAGGGGCAATTCCCGCGTGAGGTGGCGCACCAAACTTGAATGCATTGTATAATGCACTGAATTTGTGCTCTATTACATCTTTGCCATATCCAACAATTGCAAAGGCTTTTTCCATAATGGATGGCTCGTGATTTCTTACTGCACCACTGGATAATTCTACGCCGTTTACAACTAAGTCATATTGGTATGCCAATATGTCTGTTGGATTTTGTGTCTCTAGTGCTTCTAGACCGCCTTGAGGCATTGAGAATGGATTATGACAGAATGTTAAAACTCCGTCATCATCATATTCATACATTGGGAAGTCTACTATCCAGCAGAATCTAAAGACGTTCTTTTCATTTAATCCTAAATCTGCACCTAAGCAGTTTCTAACGAAACCAGCTTGCTTTTGTGCATTAATTAAGTTGTCCTCTGCACATATTGCAACGAAGGAATTCTTCTCTAAGCCAAGAACTTCTGTTAACTTGTCTGCATATGCTGCTGCAAATTTTGCAACACCACCAACAATAGCACCTGTTTCATCCATCTTGAACCAGAACATATTGCTTGCGCCATTAACCTTTGCTCTTTCTGCTAGTGCATCTATGTATTTTCTAGATTCCTTGAAGTCTTTTACGTGAACTGCTGTTACGTATTTCCCTTCAAACATTGGACCTTTATCCTTTAGGATATCTGTGATTTCTTTAATTCTTAAAGGGTTTCTTAAATCTGGTTTATCTGAACCGAAATCTCTTAATGCCTCTAAGTATGGAATTCTAACAAATGGTGGTTTATCTACATCACATTTAGAAAACTCTGCAAATGTTTGTGGGATAACTGCCTCCATTTCTCTAAATACATCTTCTTGGGATGCAAAAGACATCTCGCAGTCTAATTGGTAGAACTCACCTGGAGATCTGTCTGCTCTTGCATCTTCGTCTCTAAAACATGGTGCAATTTGGAAATATTTATCAAAACCAGATACCATAAGCAATTGCTTATATTGTTGTGGTGCTTGTGGTAAGGCATAGAATGTGCCTGGGTGTAATCTAGATGGGACTATGAAGTCTCTTGCACCTTCTGGAGATGATGATGTAAGGATAGGTGTGGTAATTTCAAGGAAGCCTCTCTCTGTCATTCTTCTACGAAGAGATGCAACAACTTGTGCTCTTAAAACTATCTTGTCCTTAACCTCTGGATTTCTTAAATCCAAGAAACGATATTTTAATCTTGTATCTTCTCTAGATAACTTGGATGTGGAAATCTCAAATGGAAGTTGTTCATAGCACTTACCTAAAACTTCAATTTTAGATGGCTCGATTTCTATCATGCCTGTAGGCATTTCCTTGTTTGGACTAGATCTTAAAACAACCTTTCCTTCAATTGATACAGTAGACTCTCTTGGTATAGCACGAATTTGGTCCTTAAACTCATCTGTTGAAGCAACCACTTGTGTGTAACCATAATAGTCTCTAATAACACAGAAAACTACAGCACCTAAGTCTCTTACTGAACTTAACCATCCAGCAATCTTAACAGTTTGGCCTATATTCTCTTCACGAAGTTCTCCGCATGTGTGTGTTCTGTATTCTGTCATATTGCACCTTTTTATTTATAATAAAAATATTTCATTCTTTTCGCATGTATCTTTCATTTCATCTGGCCACATAGATACTTGTACTTCACCAACGTGTGCCTTTTGTAAAATGAGCATGCATAATCTGGATTGTCCAATACCGCCACCAATTGTAAGTGGTAATACACCATTTAATACATCTTGGTGATATTGGTGAGCTAATCTATCCTCTGCATTAGCAAGCTTTAATTGCTTTACAAGAGAATCTGCATCTACTCTAATACCCATTGAAGAAAGCTCTATACCACTTTGAAGAACTTCATCGTAGAAGAAGATGTCTCCGTTTAAGTCCCAGTCATCATAGTCTGGTGCTCTTAAATCATGTGGTTCACCATTGCTAAGCTTTCCACCAATATTCATAATGAATACTGTCTTGTATTTCTTTGTGATTTCGTTTTCTCTCTCTTTTGCACTTAGATTTGGATACATATCCAAAAGCTCTTGTGTTGTGATGAAGAAAACATCTCTGTTTAAGTTGAGGTCTATAACTGGGAATTGTTTCTTTGTTTCATCTAATGTGTCACAAATAGAATTTACAATTCTAGTTACAATCATCTTTAAAAAGTCTACGTTTCTGTGCTTTTTATCTATAACCATTTCCCAATCCCATTGATCTACATAGATTGAGTGATAGTTATCACAGCTGTCATCTCTTCTTATTGCGTTCATATCTGTATAGATACCTTCGCCAAGTTTGAAGCCGTACTTTTTAAGAGCCATTCTCTTCCATTTTGCAAGAGAGTGTACGATTTCTGCCTCTACGCCTTGTTCCTTAATGTCAAATCTAACTGCTCTTTCTGTTCCAGAAAGGTCATCGTTAACACCAGTTTTGGACTTAACAAATAATGGTGCGGATAATCTTTCAAAACCAAAGTTTTTAACAAAAGACTTTTGGAATGTGTCTTTTACAAACTTTATTGCCTTCTCTGTTTCTCTAACAGACATCTTTGGCACATAGTTCTTTGGTACAACTAAATTATACATATCCTAACCTCGTTTATCTTATTTCATAAGATCGCCTGTGGTACGTGCGTATAATTGTACGTCACGGATGTTTTGCATGCCTGTTACATACATGAGCATACGCTCGAAACCAAGACCAAATCCTGAATGTGGAACTGAACCATATTTTCTAAGGTCCATGTATCCTTTATAATCATCTAAATTCATACCACGAGAGGTCATAGCATCCAAGAGCTTGTCATAATCAGCTTCTCTTTCAGAGCAACCAATAATTTCGCCAATTCCTGGTACTAATAAGTCTGTAGCTGCAACTGTCTTTCCATCTGGGTTTTGTTTCATATAGAAAGATTTGATATCCTTTGGATAGTTTGTTACAAATACTGGTTTTTGGAAAACTTCTTCTGTGATATATCTTTCGTGCTCACTTTGTAAATCTAATCCCCACTCTACTGGGTAATCAAATTGCTTGTCTGCTTTTTTTAAGATTTCAATTGCATCTGTGTAATCCAATACTTTGAATTCACTGTCTACAACGTTTTGAAGCTTTGCTTTTAATCCTTTTTCAAAGTTTGCCTCAAAGAAATCTAATTCTGCAGGACACTCTTCGAGCACTGCTTTTGTTATGTATTTAATCATTGCTTGTGCAATTTCAATAATGTCTGGTAATTTTGCGAATGCAACTTCTGGTTCAATTTGCCAGAATTCTGCTGCATGTCTTGGAGTAAAACTCATTTCTGCTCTGAATGTTGGTCCAAATGTGTAAATCTTTCCCATTGCTAAAGCAGCAACCTCACCTTCTAATTGTCCAGAAACGGTTAAGCCTGCTTTTTGCTTGAAGAAATCTCCGCTTGTATACTCTTCTTCAGACTTGCACTCTTTTGCTGAATTGTAATCTCTTGTTGTTACATGGAATATTTCACCAGCACCTTCACAGTCTGATCCAGTAATAATTGGAGTATTTACATAAATGTAATCATTCTCTTGGAAGAATCTATGAATAGCAAATGCTAATTTGCTACGTACTCTCAATACTGCGTTGAAAGTATTTGTACGTACTCTAAATTGTGGTATTGTACGTAAGAATTCTAAAGAATGATATTTCTTTTGAAGTGGGTAATCACTTGGACAATCTCCTAAGAGTTCAAGTGATGTTACATTCAATTCATATCCATTGCCATTTAATGCCTTAACTACTACACCGTTGGCTGTTAATGAAACGCCAACTTTTAAGAATTTTGAGATATCTCCTAAATCTACACTCTTGTCTATAACTAATTGGAGGTGTTTTAAAGAAGAACCATCATTTAATGCTATGAAAGCCATGTTTTTAGAATCTCTTGCTGTACGAACCCAGCCAGAAACCATGACGGATTGACCCTCATATTGCTCTCCTTGAGTTAAAATTTTTGCAATGTCTATGTTTTTCATATTACTCCTACGTGCATTGGCGCAAAGGTACGCATACACGATTAAACTATACCCAACTATTATATTTACTAACTTTTCGTTTGTAAAGAAGTTTTACATCTTGCCATTTTAGGCCTAAACAAACATTGTTATTTTTGTTTAAAAAAAGTAAAATATGCTAAGAGGTGAACAAAAATGGTCTATGATGTTATTATTTTAGGCGCAGGTCCAGCAGGATTAACATCTGGAATATATTGCGCAAGAGCAGGCTTAAAAACAGTTATTATTGAAAATGGTGCCCCGGGCGGACAAGCTTCAATTACCCCAAATATTGAAAATTATCCAGGTATTGACTCTACCCCTGGCTTTAAACTTGTGAAAGACATGATGGATCAATGCACCAAGTTCGGTGTTGAATTTGTTTACGACCAAATAAAAACCATAATTCTAAACGGACCAATTAAAACAATCACCACAGACTTTAATACCATTGAAGGCAAGTCAGTTATTATTGCAACAGGAGCTCATCCAAGAAAACTAGGATTAGAAAATGAAGACAAATTCTTGGGTAGAGGAATTAGTTATTGCGCAACTTGTGATGGAGGATTCTATAAAAACAAAGTTGTTGCTGTAGTTGGTGGCGGAGATACAGCAGTTGAAGATGCACTATACCTTCAAAAGTTTGCATCCAAAGTATACCTTATCCATAGAAGAGATGCTTTACGCGCGCATGGCACAATGGCAGATAAACTATTATCCTCTAATGTTGAAGTTATCTGGGATACTGTTTTAACAAAGTTAAACGGCGAAAATAAACTAAACAATATAACAATATATAATAAAAAGACGAATTCAACTTCTTCTCTAGATGTAGATTGCGTGTTTGTAGCAGTAGGACAAATACCATCTTCAGATCTAATTGATGTTAAAAAAGATGAAAACGGATATATCATTGCAAATGAGAGAACTCTTGAGACAAATATAAATGGGGTTTTCGTTGCAGGAGATGTCAGAGTTAAAGATTTAAGACAAATTGTTACCGCAACAGCCGATGGAGCCATTGCATCTAACCAAGTATTCAAATTTTTAGCAAAATAATCAGTTTTCGACATTTGTGTCGCAAAAATATTTAGAATACCGAAAAAATTTTTTGATAGGAAATTTGACGCTTTTAGAATGCGTTTTTACATTTTTCGCTTTTTTGTAATTGCAAATTTGCAGAATTTGTTAAAAAATCTTACAAAAATGACAAAATTTAGTAAAAATTTAATAAAGTTTTGTAAAGAAAAATAGCAAATTTGTTAAAAATGGCACAAAAAACTTACAAAAAGCCGTTGACAAATGAAAAATAGAATTGTATTATGTTGACGAAGTTAGTGATGAGCAATCATCCATACCTCATAATTTTTCCCCCTTATCATAAGTAAAGGATGCCAGTTGAGTTAACTCCTGGTGTTTTTTACTTTTATAGGGGTTTTTTATTTTTAGAAAATTGGCTTATTTATTTAAATCGTCGAATAATTCATCAGCATTATCGTAAGTTTTATTGTCTGGATGTCTTTCCATATCTCGGGCCTCTTTTAATGCTTTAATAGTTGTTTTGTTTGGAATCTCAGCTAATAATTCAAAAGGGATACTATTGGTTATAATAACCTGATGATAAAAAAGATTAATAGCGGTTGTAGGTGTTATGCCTATTTTCTTAAATATTTCCTCTGCTTGTTTCTTAACATCGCTATCAATTCTTACATTTATATTTGCCATAACCAATACCTCCATGATCATATGTATTTTCTCATATAATATTGCTGTTGTCAACACAATAGCAACATAATATAATAAAAAAACAAGGCACTCTCATGCCTTGCGTTTCATATAAACTCCCCTAATCATTATAAAGTTTGCTTTGGAGTAATTACTTTTAATCCTAAATTAAATACTATGGCGCCTAAACTGTTTCCAACTACGGCTACTAAAACTGCAACAATTGCTTGCCATGTGAAGTGGAATCCTGCTGCCATATAGAACATATTTGCTATACAGTGGTCTAAACCTAAGAATACAAACATTGCAATTGGGATCCAAACTGCTAAGAATTTCTCAACAAAGTTGTTGCTCTTCTTAAATAAGAAGACCGCAAGGAATACGAAGATTCCACAGAAGAAAGACTTAAGCAAGATAATTCCTGCTTGCGCTGCATCAAAGTTTCCAAACTTTCCTTGCGCTACAGCTTCTGCTGTATGTAGAAGTCCTTCATTGTTCATTATTATTGCATATGCTGCAAGTCCCATTAAAAGAGCACCTATAAGGTTAAATGCAAGCATTAAGAGGAGATCTAAAATACCAAGTCCAGAATCCTTCTCTATTGCAAATCCAATCTTGCCTGTGTATAAATCCCATCCAAAAACGCAAATTGTGAATAAACCAACTGGGAATACTAAAGCTGGGAATACTGATAGTCCTGCGCTCTTTGCTAAAATGAATCCCATTCCGCCTAATCCAATGAATACGCCAGCTAAAAATGCTTTGATAATCTTTGCAACTACATTTGTCTTATCAATTGCCATTATGCGTTCCTCTTTATCCACACTATTAAGACAGCTATATCTGCAGGAGAAACTCCTGAAATTCTAGATGCTTGTCCTAAATTGAGTGGCTTTACTTTATTTAGTTTTTGTCTTGCCTCTAACCTTAGCCCTTCTATTTGCATGTAATCTATGTCTTGAGGTAATGTTTTCTTTTCTAATTTTTGTTGTTCTTCAATTAAAGATTCTTGTTTCTTTATATAACCAGAATACTTTATATCTTCAAAGGCTGTAAAGAGTGCAGATTGAGAAACATCTATGTTTACGAACTTATAAAGTTCGTTTGGTTCAAATTCTGTTCTCTTAATTAAGTCTTCGAGTCTTATTCCTCTCTCTGGATCTGCAAGACCTTTACTCTCATACAATTCCTTAACAACATCTTGTCTTATGGTCTCTGCTTTGCAATATTCCTTAATTCTCTCAGTTTCAGCCTTTCTTGCTAACATTCTATCATATCTGGTTTTTGTTGCAAGACCAATCTTGTAACCAATCTCTGTTAGTCTGAAGTCTGCATCGTCTTGTCTTAACTTTATTCTATGTTCCGCGCGCGCAGTCATCATCCTGTATGGTTCGTTAGTTCCCTTGGTTACTAAATCATCAATAAGAACACCAATATATGCCTCATTTCTGCCTAGTATTAGCTTTTCTTTGTTTTGGATTCCTAAAACTGCATTAACTCCAGCAATCAACCCTTGTCCTGCGGCCTCTTCATAACCGCTAGAACCATTTAATTGTCCTGCAAAGAATAATCCTTTAATTGTTTTGCTCTCTAGCGTTGGATAAAGTGCTAGTGAGTCTATACAGTCATATTCAATGGCATATGCGTATTTTGCAAATACGCAATGTCTAAGTCCTGGAAGAGTTCTGTACATAGCTTCTTGTACATCATGTGGCAAAGATGAAGACATTCCTTGAATATACATCTCTTCACTGTTTCTTCCCTCTGGCTCAATGAAGATTTGGTGTCTTTCTTTGTCTGCAAATCTCATTACCTTATCTTCAATAGATGGACAATATCTTGGACCAATTCCATGAATGCTTCCATTATATAATGGAGATCTTGAAATATTTGCACGAATTATCTTGTGTGTTTCTTCGTTTGTATATGTTAGATAACAAGGCTCTTCATCAAAGGTCTTGTACTCTGTCATGAAAGAGAATCTGTCCATAGTATTACCATACTGTGGTTCAGTCTCGTTAAAGTCTATTGAATCTCTATATATTCTG
The DNA here is from genome assembly GCA_045130665.1 of Christensenellales bacterium. Lineage (GTDB taxonomy): Bacteria > Bacillota > Clostridia > Christensenellales > CAG-917 > RGIG8124. Next base: position 50,227 of record JBGUQC010000002.1, read on the forward strand.
GCTGGAGTTCCAGTTTTAAATCTTCTAATTGGTATATCGAGTTTAAGTAAGGATTCTGTTAAATGTGTTGCTGGTGCAAAACCTGTTGGACCACTGGATTTTGAATACTCTCCAATGATGATTTTTCCATTAAGATATACACCTGTTGCAAGGACAACTGCCTCGCACTTAAAGGTTTTACCTTTAAATGTTTCCACACCAACTACTTTATTATCTTCAACAATTAAGGATGTACACTCATCCTCACATATGTCTAATCCTTCTTGCTCACGTAAGGTTTCAAGCATGACATCATGATATTCTATCTTGTCTTGTTGTCCTCTTAAAGAGAATACTGCTGGTCCTTTGGAAGTATTTAAAATCTTTATCTGAATTAATGTCTTATCTGCAGAGATTCCCATCTCTCCACCAAGAGCATCTATCTCACGAACAATTTGTCCTTTTGCTGTGCCACCAATTGCTGGATTACAAGCCATCCATGAAACGGCTTTCAAATCTAAACAAATTAGGAGCGTTTTCGCTCCCATTCTTGCGCTGGCTAATGCAGATTCAACTCCCGCATGTCCCGCTCCAACAACTATGACGTCGTATTTCTCCATTACTTACCTACACAAAAGTTTTTAAATATGCTATCTACAACATCTTCTGTTGCAGTCTTTCCGTTTATCTCTCCTAACGTATTTAAAGCCTCTCTGAGGTCTACAAGAATTAGGTCAACTGTTGCTTCAATATTGTTGTTTGCTGAAAGCAAAGACTCTTCTGTGCGCTTTAGAGCGTCTAAATGTCTTTGAGATGTAATTATCTCTCCGCCGTCTATTAATCCTGCTGTATAAAGTGAGACAATTGCGTGCTTTAATTGAACAATGCCTTCGCCTGTTTTTGCACTTACGTGGAAAACAGTTTCGCTTTCTTCTGGTAAGCTTAAGCACTTGTCTGAGTCTGTCTTGTTGTAAATTCTATATGTGGTTTTGTTCTCTAAGAGCTTTTCAAGCTCTGGATATGTTTCAGAAGATGTTGAGTCTATTACATAAAGAACTAGATCTGCATTTTCTATTGCACTCTTTGCTCGCTCTATTCCAATTTCTTCAACTTGCTCTTTTGTTTTTCTTAATCCTGCTGTATCTACAAGATTAACCATGACACCATCTACTTCTATACTTGCTTCAATTGTATCTCTTGTTGTTCCAGGGATATCTGTAACAATTGCTCTGTCTGTTCCAAGCAATGCATTAAGAAGTGAACTCTTTCCAGCATTAACATGTCCAGCAATGGCAACGGATATACCATTCTTTGCCATTCTTCCACTTCTTGCTGTGAAAATTAAATCTTGTACGCTCTTGAGAATTTGTGGGATTTCAGTATGAAGGGCTGGCATAACTTCATCTTCCATTTCATCTGGATAGTCTAAAGATGCCTCAAGTGCTGAGATTAAAGCAACTAAGCGTGAGCTTATTTCATCTATCTTTCTACCAACAGAACCTGTCATTAAACGATATGCTGCTCTTAATCCTGCTGCACTTTGAGATGTAATCATCTCACCAACACCTTCTGCATCGGATAAATTCATTCTTCCGTTTACATAAGCTCTCTTTGTAAATTCACCTGGTTGAGCCATTCTTGCGCCTTCTTTGATAATCTTATCAACAGCGCCTTTCATGATTCTTATACCACCATGTAAATAGAACTCAATTGTTGGTTCGCCTGTGAAAGCTTTCTCTTCTGGGAAGTAACAAATATATCCTTTGTCTTTAAAGTCTGAGCCAATAAATGTGCCAAAGTGCATTTGCATAGGATAAACTTCGAGGTTAATATTGCTCTTCTTAAACTCGAAAACGTTTTTGGCTATACGAAGTACATCATCGCCCGACATACGTACGATACCAATTCCGCCTGTTCCTATTGCTGATGAAATTGCAACTATTGTCTTCATATTAGAATTTCTTTGTGCCGAAGCTCTTGAACTTTGGTGCACCTACTGGTTTTTGACCTTGGTATGGTGTATCTAAATCCACATAAGATGAAGAGTGAACTCTTCCATCTGCAACCTCTTTATTGTTTTGCTTGTTGCGAGGTTTTTTGTTGGATCTATTGTCTCTTCTATCCTTGTTGTGGTTTTCCTCACCTCTTGCTTTAAATCTTGGTCCAACGATTTCTGTATTAGGGACTAATACAACATATCTGTTTGGTTCTTCACCTTCACTTAAAGTCTTAACGATTGTGCTATCTTGCAGTGCTGTGTGGATAACACGTCTTTCAAATGGGTTCATAGGCTCGAATTCGAGTTCTCTTCCCATTGCATAAGCTTTGTTAGCCATCTTTACTGCTAAAGCAGATAAAGTTTGTGTGCGCTTTTCTCTGTAATTGTCACAATCTATGGATACTTTCTTGTGTTCGTAACCATATTGGTTAAGGTAAGATAAAACAACAACTTGGAATGAATCTAAAACTTCACCTCTGCGTGCGATGACCTTTTGTGCATCTTCACCAGTGATGATAATTGTTATATCGTCTTTATCCTCTGTAATCTTTGCAGAAATCTTCATGTTCATCTTAGAGATGATTCCATTTAAAAATTCTGTAACCATATCAAGTGCATTATCTGCAACAGAGACTTTAACCTCTGCCTTTTCAAATAATCCACCTGTGGATAAAACTTCAATCTTAGCTTTTTCTTTTCTAACGTTTAATTCTTGTAATGCTAATTCAGTTGCTTCCTCTACTGTGGAAGCTTGCTTTGTGATTTCCTTTATCATAAATATATACCTAAATGGGCTTTAGCCCATACTATCTACTACTATTTGGATTTACGCTTAAAGTTTAAAGGTTCTGCCTCTCCCTTGGAATAGTCTATGATATAGGCTATTAAGTTAAATGTTAACTGGAAGAGAATTGCCATTAACGAACTTACGAACATGTAGATCGTGAATGCACCAGAATATAATAAGGCGAATACACCCATCATAACTGGCATCATGTATTGCATCATCTTCATGCTGCCTTGGCTTTGTCCTTGTGCTGGTGGAGGTGTACCTTGTGCCATTTGTGTAAGCTTTTGTGATAAGAAACTTACTACGATGGATAAGATAGGTAATAGTAATAAACCATTCCACTTTCCGTTCTTGCCCCAGCCACCTGTTCCAAGAACCTTTGCCATAACTGTGTTATATTCGTCTGCTGTAAATCCAACTACTCTAGCTGTTGCGAAACCTGATTGACCTGTAATTGCCGTGTAATCTGGAACAGATGTCTTCCATCCGTCTTGTACGAAAATATTATTAATTAAATATTTATCTGCACTCTTTACATAGATCCAACCTCTCATTTGACGTGATTCTTTGGAATTGTATTGTTCTGCAACTGCTGTTTGAGCATTATCTATTGCTATGTTTTCTGCCTCAGCTAATTTAGTATAAATCTCTGCCTTTCTAGTTTCGTCTGTTGTAGTAATCTCAATTATTGGTTCGCCATCATCTTTAATTTCTTTGATGGTTATTTCATAACCAGAATTAATTAAGTCTTTAATCTTCTCTGTTCTGACATCATATAATTCTGCATAATATGTCTCTCTGCTGTTTTGATAATCCTTTGCATATTGGTATCCAACCATATCTCTGAATCCAGCAAATACTAAGAAGAATACTACAAGTGTAAGTATCATTGGTAAGCAACTACCTAACATAGAATACTTTTCTCTCTTATAGAGAGCTTGTGTTTCTTGTTGTAATCTTTGCTTATCATCTTTAAATTTTTCATTTAAAGCTTCTAGCTCAGGCTTCATTCTCTTCATTGCCTTACTATTCTTTCTTCCGACAATCTTTTGCCAGATATCAAGTGGTGAGAGAACAAGTCTTAAAATAATAGTGAAAACAACTACGGTCCAACCGAAGTTTCCAATCTTGTCATTCAACTTAATAAGTGAGTTACGAATAAATACTGTTAAAGCATTTGATGATTGTGCATCAATATTATTGATGTCTATTGTACCACTACTATTGTTACAGGCAGACAAAATACAAACTGAAAGTATGAGTAAAATAGCTAGTAGCCAAATTTTCAACTTGGTTTTTTGTCTATAATCTAAACGAGCCATTTGATTTTCCCTTTATAATTCTCACGGACAGGATCAAAAGATCCTTCTCTAAATGGGTTGCAACGCAAAATTCTTAAACTTCCTAAGAATATTCCTGCAATTACTCCCCAACGTTGTATTGCATCATATGCATACATCGAACATGTTGGTGTAGATGGGCATCTTCCAATATATGGTGAAATATGTCTTTTATAAAAAATTATCATTGCGAGAAATGGCGAACGATAATTAAACTCTATTTTCTTTTTCATTTTCAAAAACAGTCTTAACTTCTTTTTCTAAGTCTTGATAACTTACATCAGCGATTGTTGGCTTTGCCAATATGACATATAACGTTGAATTTCCTAATGTTGGGATAATTTCTGTTATTATCATCCTGAGTCTTCTCTTAATCTTGTTTCTTATAACTGCTTTGCCACATTTCTTGGATACGGAGAGCCCAAATTTTAAGCCTTCTTTAGAAGGGGCAGCTATCAACACTAAATTGTCTGTTGAATATCTTGTGCCCTTTTTAAACACATAATTAAATGTGCCTTCCTTTTTAATTCTAAAGCGCTTTTCCATCCAACTATTAGATTGTAAGGTTCTTTCTTCCTTTTGCTCTACGACGTTTTAAAACGTTTCTTCCGCTCTTTGTCTTCATACGTGCTCTAAATCCATGAACACCTTGGTTCTTTCTGTTGTGTGGTTTGTAAGTAATTCCTTGATACATTTTTCTATCTCCTTATGGACTATGTTTCCCTTGCGGAAAATCATGTTATTTATTAATAAATATGCGTGCAATATTACACACGTTTAACTATTATATAAATACTAAAAAGTATAGTCAAACACTAAATAGCGAAAAAAAAGCCATGCGCATATATGGGCACGGCTCTTCCTCACACCACATTGTATTGTGGTTTTTGCCTAAATTTTACATAACTTCTGGGGTGTCAATTCCCAATAATGTTAAGCCTTCTTTTATAACTTTGGATGTTAGTATCGTTAAGGCTAAACGAGCGTTCATTATGCTCTCTTCTTGACCTATAATTCTGTGGTCAATATAGAAGCGATTGAACTTGCCAACTAAATTCATAATGTGACGAGAAACAATGTATGGTTCTCTTGCTGCTGCAGCATTCTGAACTTCGCCTTTGAAAGATAAGATTGCCTTAACAAGATCATATGATTCATCGTCTACAATTAAGGATGCATCGATTGCATTTGCATCTAACTTTTCAACACCTGCTTTTCTTAAGATAGATTTGCATCTTGCATAAGTGTATTGGATGTATGGAGCAGTCTCTCCATCGAAGTTTAGAACCTTGTCATAACTGAATGCAATGTCTTTGATTCTTTGGTTGTATAATGCAGTGAAAACAACAGCACCAATTCCAACAGATTCAGCTACCTCTTGCTTGTTTTCTAACTCTGGATTTTTCTCATTGATGATAGCACTTGCTTTTTCTACTGCTTGATCAAGAACATCCTTAAGCCAAACCACTCTTCCTTCCCTTGTAGACATGGCTCCATCCTCTAGTGAAACCATACCAAAAGCTATGTGCTCGCAATCGGCGTATTTTGCAAAACCCATAAGTTCAAGTACCTTAAATACCTGTTTAAAGTGCAGATTCTGCTGATATGCGACAACATACAGGTTCTTGTAAAAGTCGTAAGTTTTGGCTCTATAATATGCACATGCAAGGTCTCTTGTAGCATATAAAGTTGCGCCATCTGAACGCACTAAAAGACATGGTGGCATGCCATATTCTGATAGATCTACGACCTGTGCACCATCAGATTCTACCAATAATTTCTTGTCTCTGAGGATATCTAAACATGCCTCCATTTTATCGTTGTAGAAGGCCTCTCCATTATAGCTATCGAACTTAATTTTGAGCCTGTCGTATACCTTTCCAACCTCTTCTAATGTTATCTTTTTGAAGACTTCATAGTACTTATTTGCCTCTGCGTCTCCGTCCTCAATTTTCTTGAATTCGGCCCTTGCTTCATCGTCTAAGTTTGGGTTATTTTCGGCTTCTTTATGGAACCTTACATATAGTCCATTTAGGAAAATAATGCCATTGTTTTGGACCTCTTCAAGTGAGCTCCATTTCTTTGTTGCAACTATTAATTTACCGAATTGTGTGCCCCAATCTCCAAGGTGATTTATGCCAACAACATTGTATCCAAGATGCTTGAAAATTCTATATAGTGCACCACCAATTACTGTTGATGAAAGGTGGCCAATATGGAATGGTTTTGCAATGTTTACAGATGAGTAATCAATGGTGATTGTCTTACCGTTTCCTTCATCTGAAATTGCTATATTATCCTTATCCAAAAACTCTAGTGCTTTCTTTGCCATTTGTGCTCTGGATAGTCTTATGTTTACATAACCATTAATAACTTCTACACCATCCACAAAATCACTATCTTTAATATACTCTGCCAAATCCTTTGCAATCTCTATAGGAGATTTGTGTAATTCTTTGGCAAGTTTAAAGCATGGAAGTGCGATATCTCCCATCTTTGGATCTTTTGGCTTTTCAAACATAGATAAAACATCTATGTTCGCTTTCTCTTTTAGAATGATGGCTAGTTCCTTTTCGTACATAGTCTTTCCTCAAACGTTAAATCTAAATAGTACTACATCATCTTCTTGCATGACATAGTCCTTACCTTCACTTCTTACCTTTCCTTTTTCTTTAGCAGCGTTGAATGAACCGCACTCAAGTAGCGTCTTGTAATCCACAATTTCTGCACGGATGAATCCTTTTTCAAAATCCGAATGGATTTTGCCTGCTGCTTGTGGTGCTTTTGTGCCCTTAACAATTGTCCAGGCTCTGGTTTCTTTTTCACCTGCTGTTAGATAACTTATTAATCCAAGAAGCTTATATGAAGCTTTTACAAGCTTATCTAAGCCACTTTCTGTTAAATTGTAGTCTGCAGCGAACAATTCTCTGTCTTCATCTGACAAAGCAGCGAGTTCTTCTTCTAGTTTTGCGCATAAAATGATGCATTCAGCGCCCTCAGCCTTTGCTATTTCCTCTACTTCCTTGGTGTAAGCATTTCCTTCAAGATTGTTTTCATCTACGTTTGCAACGTAAATTACAGGCTTTGAGGTTAAGAAGAAGTTCTCATCTATGAATGCTTTCTCTTCATCTGTGGCATCAAAGGTTCTAATAGCTTTTCCTTCCTCTAAATGTTTCTTTAATGCCTTTAATAAATCTACATCTGCTTGTCTTGCTTTATCTGCTTTTGCTGCACTCTCTGCCTTGCCCATTCTCTTATCAATGGTTTCCATGTCAGCGAAGATCAATTCGTAATCAATCGTCTCAATATCTCTCTTAGGAGAGATAGAACCATCTACGTGAGTGATATTTTCATCATCAAAGCAGCGTACAACGTGTACAATTGCATCTGTTTCTCTTATGTGAGATAAGAATTTGTTTCCTAATCCTTCGCCTTTGCTTGCGCCTTTAACAAGTCCAGCAATATCTACGAATGTTAACATCGTAGGTGTTACTTTCTTTGAGTTATAAAGCGCAGCTAACTTGTCTAATCTTTCATCTGGAACAGGAACTACGCCTTTATTTGGCTCAATTGTACAGAATGGATAGTTTTCTGCAGCTATCCCTGCTTTAGTTATTGCATTAAATAGAGTTGACTTACCAACATTTGGTAATCCTACTACACCTAATTCCATGTTTTCTCCAATTTATTTCTTTGTTAAATAAACGTGTGCTTCGTATGGACGAAGCTTATCTTCCATTCCTTCATAGTTTGCAAGTATTTCTGTAGCACCTTCTGGAATGAACTTCTTTACCTTGCTTGAATTGATTGCTTTATCTGACATATTAAGAACAATTGTGAGCTTGTTTTCTTCACCAATCTTGTCATAGACAAACAAATGTTTGTCTCCCTTTAGATAAAGCTTGAATTCGCCATATATTGCAGCATCCTTGTATTCCTTTCTTAATGCGATTACTTTTCTGTAGTAATGGAGCAATGAATTTGGATCTTTTTCTGCTGCTTCTACGTTAACTTCTTTGTAGTTAGGGTTAATTAGATACCATGGCTTTGCATCTGGGGTTGTAAATCCAGCATTTTCCTCTGCACTCCATTGAACTGGTGTACGTGCATTGTCTCTTGCAGCATATTTTGCCATCTTGAGTATCTTTTTATCACTGAATCCTAACTTCTTTAATAAACTCTTAGTTGAGAATGTGGATACATCTACAAAGTCATCCCATGTTTCGAATGGATAGTCTACCATACCAATTTCTTGTCCTTGGTACACATATTGTGTACCAGATAAGAATGAATACATTGTAGCTAAGGCTTTTCCACTCTCTACTCTGTATTTTTCTGAACCATATCTTGAGATATTTCTTGGTTGGTCATGGTTTTCAATATAGTTTGCGTTCCAGCCCTTGTTATATAACATTGTTTGCCAATTGTTATATACTTTCTTCAATTTCTTGAGGTTGAAACCTGTGTGAATCCAGCTAATGAATAAGCAGTCTGCTTCCATGTGTTGGAATCCAAACATCATATCAAGCACTTTATCCTCTCCATCTGAGACATAAAGCAAAGCTTTCTTTGGAGTCATCATTGGAGCTTCACCAACTTGCATACAGTCGTAATTCTTTGTTACTTGTCTGTATTCGGTTAAGTATTTCATAAGGTTTGGACCTTGCATATAGTGTTCCATACCTCTCATTGCTGGGAGCCAAAGACCATTTGGAAGTCCTTCTCTCTTGGATATCATGGTGATAACGTCTTCTCTGAATCCGTCTACTCCCATGTCTAACCAATACTTCATGATTTTCTTAACTTCTTCTCTAACAGCTGGGTTGTCATGGTTAAGATCTGGTTGCTCTACTGCAAACAAGTGAAGATAGTATTCACCTCTTTGCTCATTGTATTCCCAAGCATTTCCTGGGAAGGTGGACATCCAGTTATTTGGGAACTTCTTTCCGTCCTTACCTCTGCCTTTTCTCCAGATGTAATAGTCCTTATATTGAGGATCTCCTGCTGCAGATTTTTTGAACCATTCACATTCATTTGATGTATGATTGATAACTAAATCCATGATAACTTTAATGCCTCTTTCGTGGGCTCCGGCAAGCACTTCTTTGAACTCGTCTAGTGTGCCATATTCTGGATTAATGTTGTAATAATCTGCAATATCATAACCATAGTCTGCTTGTGGTGAAACGTATAATGGTGAGAACCAAATAGCGTCTGCACCTAAGCTTTTTATATAATCCAATTTAGATAAAATACCCTTTAAATCACCTATTCCATCTCCGTTGCCATCCTTAAAAGAACGTGGCCAAATTTGGAATACTGTCATCTCTCTAAACCAAGTTTTTTCCATATATTTTTCCTCCAAAATAATCCCTTATTCATAAAGAAAACAACCTCTTCTGTTTTGTGTTTATTTCGCAGAAGAGGCGTTTTAAGTGTTTATTTATTCATTATCATCTGTTGATTCTGCAACATCAGCGTTTTCTGCGCCTTCTGTTTCTTCACCCTCAACTTCTTCATCTTCAATGAATTCAACGTGTGGTGTTAAGGCTACTGAAATAATGCTTGCGTTGTTATCTGTTCTCTTGATAATGACACCCTTTGTAGCACGACCAATCTTGGTGATTTCACTTGCATCTACTCTTATCATTTCAGCATCAGTTGTGATCATCATGATATCGGTATCTTGTGGAATAACCTTGAGGTTTACTAATGGACCAGTTTGTTCACTGAATACACCAGCTTTGACACCCTTACCATTTCTGCCTTGGAGTGGATAATCTGCGATATCACTTCTCTTTCCATATCCGTTTGCAGAGATAGTTAAAATCTCGCTGTCTTCCTTAACAACTGCCATATCTACAACATGTTCACCTTCTGGTATACGAATACTCTTTACACCTTGTGCAGTTCTGCCCATTGGACGGATTGTATTCTCGTTGAAATGGATGCAATAGCCTTCACTGGATGCAATTATTAACTCATCATTACCGCTCGTTATAACGGCTTCTACGAGCTGATCATCATCGACGAATGTGATTGCTCTCTTACCATTTCTCTTAATAGATGCAAACTCTGTTAATGGGGTCTTCTTAATTAAACCATTCTTTGTTGCGAGCATGAGGAAGTATCCTTCTTTCTCTTCTGGAGATGGTAAGAATGCTTGGACTCTTTCGCCTGGGTCTAATTGTAAGATATTGATAACTGCTCTACCTCTTGCTGTTCTTGCAGCTTCTGGGATCTCATAACCTTTGATTTGGAATACTCTTCCGAAGTTTGTAAACAACATCAATGGTTGGTGAGTGTTGCAGTTGAAGATTCTCTCGACGAAGTCTTCTTCTTTCGTCTTGTGAGCTTTTATGCCCTTTCCGCCTCTATGTTGTGCTTGATAATCATTGACATCTTGTCTCTTGATATAACCTTCGTGTGTTAATGAAACAACAATATCCTTTCTTGGGATTAAGTCTTCATTGTCTATGCCACCATCAAAGTCATAGCTGAGTTCTGAACGTCTTGGCTCATTGTACTTGTCTTTGATTTCGAGCATTTCTGCGATGATAATATCACGTTGTGCTTCTTTAGAAGCAAGGATGTGATTATACTTCTCGATTTCTTCTTGTTTTTCTTTGATTTCATCAAGAATCTTTTGAAGTTCGAGACCTGTTAATCTTTGGAGACGCATTTCAATAACTGCTGTTGCTTGAACTTGGTCAAGTTCAAAGTTCTCCATTAACTTATTAATACCTTCTTCTCTGTCACGACATTTCTTCAATAAATCAATAACTGCATCGATATCTTGGATAGCTTTTGCAAGACCTTCTAAGATATGCTCTCTTTCAGATGCTTTGTCTAAATCGAATTGTGTACGTCTTACGATAACTGAATATTGATGCTCAATATACTTCTCTAATACTTCCTTAAGATTACAAATCTTAGGTTTGCCATCTACAAGGACTAATAAGATCATACTGAATGAAGTTTGAAGTGCTGTTTGCTTGAATAATGTATTTAATACAACTTGTGCATTTGCATCCTTCTTTGTTTCAATAACGATTCTCATACCTGTACGGTCTGATTCTTCTTGAATATCTGCAATGCCTTCAATCTTCTTATCTTTAACTTGATCTGCAATAGTTTTAATAAGCTCTGCTTTATTAACTTGGTATGGAATCTCTGTGATAACAATCTTGCTCTTGCCGTTTGCCATTTCTTCAATTTCGGCACGAGATCTAATGATTGCACTACCCTTACCAGTTCTATATGCATCTCTTATTGTTCCAAGTCCCATTACTAATGCTCCTGTTGGGAAGTCTGGGGCTGGAATGTATTGCATTAAGTCATCTACTTCTAAATCTGGGTTGTTTAATAAAGCAACTGTTCCATCAATAACCTCCCCGAGGTTATGAGGTGGAATTGATGTTGCCATACCTACTGCAATACCATCTGAACCATTTACTAAGATATTTGGGAATCTTGCTGGTAAAACTGTTGGTTGTTCACGAGTGTCATCGAAGTTTGGATAGAAGTCTACTGTCTTCTTATCAATGTCTCTTGTCATCTCGTTAGCAATCTTACTTAATCTTGCTTCTGTATAACGATATGCCGCTGGTGGATCTCCGTCTACTGAACCGAAGTTTCCATGTCCATCAATCAATGGGCAACGAATTGAGAAGGATTGTCCTAAACGGACAAGTGCATCGTAAACTGAACTATCTCCGTGTGGATGGTACTTACCTAAAACATCACCGACGATGGTAGCACATTTTCTGAATGGCTTATCATTGGTTAATCCTAATTCATTCATTGAATATAAGATTCTTCTATGAACTGGCTTTAATCCATCTCTAACATCTGGAATAGCACGGGAAACGTTAACTGCCATTGCATAAGCAATGAAGGACTTTTTAAGCTCCCCTTCTACTTCTACTGGGACTACTTTACTATTAGCAAGAGCTTCTACATAAGCTTGTTCTTTATCTTTATCTATCTTTGCCATTTTATTCATCCTCCATTAAACGTCTAGTTCTTTAACTAGTTCAGCATTCTCTTCAATGAATTGACGTCTGAGTTCTGGAACTTCACCCATCAAGATTGTGAATGTTTGGTCTGCTGAAATTGCATCGTCCATTGTAACCTTTAACATTGTACGAGTTGCTGGATCCATTGTTGTTTCCCATAATTGGTGAGCATCCATTTCTCCAAGACCTTTATATCTTTGGATTTCGTAACCTTGTTTACGGCCAATTTCGTCTAAGTAAGCATTTAATTCATCATCTGAATAGCAATACTTCTCTGTTTTGCCCTTTGTTACTTTGTAAAGTGGTGGTTGAGCGATATATACATGTCCATTTTCAATTAATGGTCTCATATATCTAAAGAAGAATGTTAAGAGTAAGATTCTAATGTGGCTTCCGTCTACGTCAGCATCTGTCATACAGATGATTCTGTCATAACGGAGTTTGGACTCATCATAATCTGAATTAATTCCGCAACCAAATGCAACAATCATTTGCTTAATAACATCACTTTCTAATGCTCTTGCAAGTCTTGCTTTCTCAACATTTAAGATTTTACCTCTTAGAGGTAAGATTGCTTGGAACTTACGATCTCTACCTTCTTTTGCAGTACCACCAGCACTATCACCCTCAACTAAGTAAATCTCGCAGTGTGCTGGATCTTTGTCTGTACAGTCTGCAAGTTTTCCTGGAAGAGTTGTGTTCTCAAGAGCACTTTTACGTCTTGTTGCTTCTCTTGCAGCTCTAGCTGCTTCTCTTGCATTCTTTGCTGAGATGGTCTTTAAAATCAACTCACGTGCTTCTTTAGGATGTTCTTCAAGATATGTTCCAAATCCTTCCACAACACACTTAGAAACCGCTGTACGCATTGTACTGTTACCTAATTTTGTTTTTGTTTGTCCTTCGAATTGTGGCTCTGCAATCTTAACTGAGATAACAGCTGTTAAACCTTCTCTAACGTCATCTCCTGTTAATTTGTCTGACTCTTTGATAATTCCTGCCTTCTTGCCGTAATCGTTGATTACCTTGCCAAGTGCGGCTTTGAATCCATCTACGTGAGTTCCGCCTTCTTCTGTATTAATATTGTTTGCGAATGCAAGGACAGTCTCCGAATAACTATCGTTATATTGCATTGCTATCTCTATTTCACTATCTACATAACGAGCATTGTAATAAATAACATTTTCAAATAATGGTGTTTTGTTTTTATTTAAGTTTTCTACGAAAGAAACAATACCGCCTTCATAATGGAAAACTTCTCTCTTTTCTGGTTCAACTCTTAAATCTGCGATTTCAATTGTTAATCCCTTATTTAAATAAGCAAGTTCTCTTAATCTTGACTTCATTGTGTCATAATTGAAGACTAGTGTTTCGAAAATTTGACTATCTGGATAGAAAACAATTGTTGTACCTGTATCATCTGCAGCACATTTTCCGATAACCTTTAAAGGTTCCGTGGCTACGCCACGAGAGAAACGAATGTAATGGATTTTGCCATCTTGTTTAACTGTTGCTTCCATCCATTCACTTAATGCGTTAACACAGGATACACCAACACCGTGTAAACCACCGGATATTTTATATCCGCCGCTACCAAATTTACCACCTGCGTGAAGTTTTGTTAAAACAACTTCAACAGCTGATTTGCCTTCTTTTTCAATGATACCTGTTGGAATACCACGACCATTATCTTCTACACGAACAGATCCATTTGCAAGAATTTCTACCTTAATGTGTGTACAATATCCTGCTAATGCTTCGTCTATAGAATTGTCTACAACCTCTGTTACTAAATGATGGAGTCCTCTTGCATCAGTAGAACCAATATACATGCCAGGACGCTTTCTGACAGGTTCTAGGCCCTCTAGAACTTGTATATCGCCCGCGTCATAAGAGTGTTGAACTTCTTCAAACTCATCACTCAATTGTTCACTGGATACTGCAATAGGAGCTGCGCCACCTTCGTACTGTGAATAATCTGCTTCATCTAAGGTTTGTTCTTCATTAACTAATGATTCGGATTCGACAACCTTATCTTCAGCCTTTTTCTCGATATCGCTCATTATTTTACCTCCGCGCGTACATATATATGTGTATTAAAATTAAAAATAATATAATATTATTAAATAATTATACACGCGTATGTACGCAACAGTCAAGATATTTTTAATATCTTCCACTTTTTTGGCATAGTTATTCACTTATAGGCGTTCTAAACGCATATTTTTAGACATTAATTATATAAATATAAAATATTTATATAAAAGTAAAAATAACGCTCTCAGAGTCATTTTTTGGTTAATAAATGAACTATTCCTCATGTTTTTAAGTCAAAAAACGGCCTGAAAAAATACTCGAAAAATCCATCGATTAGTGTTTAGGAGCGATTTGCAAACTCAAACTTATAGCAAAATATGTATAAAAAATTGTGGATAATTTTTATAAAATCTAGAAATTGATTTCTGTTATCCACATTTTTCCATCTAATGAAGGTATTTCTGTAAAAACCTAGAAATTTTTGAGGTTATCAACAATTTTTTAGATCCCCGAAAACCCGCGTTTTGCAGCAAAAAATGCCCAAAAACCTGGTAAAACGGCCATTTCAGGGGGTTTCCAGTTTCACATGAAACTAAACGGGGAGGCGAGCCTGTTTCACGTGAAACGTATGCAAAACATAGAGAAATATATCTGTAAATCTATAAAATGGGGATAGAAATATTATAACAGCTATTTTTTAAATTTCAAGATTTTTAAGGATTTATAGAAAATTTGTAATTTTGTCCATTTTGGATGGTGTTTGGTGGGGTATACATGCTGACAGAAATAAAAATAGGGAGATTTAATCTCCCATATTTATACTTTTAAATTATATAAAATATAATTTAATTTCTCTTTTTAATAGGTGGCAAACTTCTTCTTGCGCTATATCCATCTATTGCATTTATTATAGCTGGGATATATTGATCGTATTTTGTAATACCATTTTCAAGTGTTGTCTTAAAATCTTGATTTGCTTCATTATCTGCACTATCAGATACAACCTTAAGTGAGAATGCTGGTACATTGTTTCTTTCGCAGACTAGCAAGATTCCTATTGATTCCATATCGCAAATATCTGCTCCGAAGAGCTTTCTTAGCTCTTGTTTTTTCTCCTTAGATGCTATAAAAGCATCTTCACTGGATAATGTAACCAATTTTGTATTAACAGGTAATACATTTCTTGCATAGCTTATCAAGTTTTCATCAAAGAAGAAGAATAGCTCTGAACGTCTATCGTATTGACCAAGTCTTGTTCCATCAATAAATCTACAATCAAATGCGCTATGGACTGCTTTTTCTGGTATAACTAGATCTCCAATATTGAGTGTTTGGTTCAAAGAACCAACAAATCCAAAATTAAGGATTGAATCAACATCAAATATGTCAATAAGCATTTGTGTTGCTTGTGCTGCTCTAATTTCTCCAGCACCGGAACAGGCAAGATAAATCTTGTCATTGTTTGTTTCAATAGAATAAACGCTTACACCAGCTATAATGCTTTGTTCCACAACTGTGCCTATTTTGCTATAAATAGGTAGTGTTTCTTCTGCTAAAGCTGTAATAATACCGATTCTCATAAGTTTGTCTCCTATATTTATATAGTTTATCACAAAATGAAACCGAACTACAATTGCATTGATATAAAAGGTATGCTAAAATTAATCTTGCTTATGGGATTAGATAAAAATGTGTTAATTGAATCGCTAAAAGGTATTAACTTTGAGCTAAATGATGCTCAATTTGACCTTTTAGATAAGTTTGAAAAACTTGTTATTGAAACTAACGAGAAATTTAACCTTACAAACATCACTACAGAACCAGATTTTACTATAAAACATATAGTAGATAGCCTTATGGCTATACCTCTAATTCCAAATGGCGCAAGCGTATTAGATATAGGTGCAGGCGCAGGTTTTCCATCTATTCCTCTTGCAATTTGCAGAGAAGATATTTCCATCACCGCAATTGACTCTACAGAAAAGAAGATTAACTTCATTATTAAAGCAGCTAGTGATCTAGAAATTAAAAATATCAAAGCAAAGAGCGTAAGAGCAGAAGAATATAAGATAGATGATAAATATGACTGCGTTGTTGCTCGTGCTGTTGCATCGCTACAAGTTCTTTTAGAACTTGCACTTCCACTTTTAAAGGTTGGTGGCAAATTTATAGCATATAAAGCCACAGATGAAGAAGTTAAAGATTGCACTAATGCATTGAATGTATTGGGCGGTAAAATTACAAAGATTGAAAAGCTTAATCTTCCAAATGGAGATGCTAGATGCTTCATAGTTGTTGAAAAACAAAAGGAAACACCTCCAAAGTATCCAAGAATATATTCTTTAATTAAGAAAAAACCTCTATAAAAACAAATAAAAATTATTTACAGAATTTGCGTGAAACATGTTGCGTTTCACGGATTAATTATGTTATAGTCTTTATGGCGTAAAAATATTTTTTACCAATTATCTTTTGGGAGATCAAAAACATGGCAGAGAAGAAGAGTTTGAGTAGGGGATTAAGTGCTCTTTTCCAAGATAACGAAAAGAACATCGAGGTCATTGTACCTAATGCATCTACAAATGAGATTGACATTACATTAATTGACCCAAACCCAAATCAACCAAGACAAACATTTAATCCAGATACACTTGCCGAAATGGCCGAGTCTATCAAGACATATGGCGTATTACAACCACTATTGTTATCTCCAAAATTAGATGGAAGATACATGATTATTGCTGGTGAAAGAAGATTCCGTGCTTCAACAAAAGCAGGATTAAAGACTGTTCCAGCAATTATTAAGGACTTCAGTGCTGAGCAAATCCAAGAGATTTCTCTTATAGAGAACCTCCACAGAGAAGACTTAAACGCTATTGAAGCTGCTTACGGTATGAGAGAATTGATGAAGAGTCATGGTCTCACACAAGAAGATATCGCAACTAGACTTGGAAAGTCCCGTCCATATGTAACAAATACTCTCCGTCTATTAAATCTCCCAGAAGAAATTATAGAGATGGTAAGATCAGGAAGATTATCTCAAGGCCATGCTAGAGCATTAATCGTTGTAGATGATCCTGCATACCAACTCCAACTCGCACATCAAGCATTAGACAACAAGTTGTCTGTAAGAGAAGTTGAAGAAAGAGTTAGATTGTTCTTCACAAGAAAAGCAACTAAGGGTGGTCCAAGAGATAAGAAGGATCAATCAATCGAATTAAAGAACTTTGTTTCTGAAATGAAGAGTGTCTTCCAAACAAGAGTTAAACTTGTGGGTACAGAACAAAAGGGAAGAATTATGATAGATTACTTCTCCAAAGATGACCTAGAAAGATTGCACGCTCTAGTTCAACTAGCAAAATACAACAGCAAGTTATAAAAAAATATCCCCTATTAAAGGGGATATAATTTTGCCAATTTTTCTCACTTATCTATTAAGTAACATATTCTTAAGGTCTGCTACGACTATCTTTATTCTCTTATCTTCTCTAATATCATCTGTTATCTTATTTCTTGCATGGATGATAGTTGAGTGATCTCTTCCACCGAACATATCTCCAATTGCTGCAAGAGGCATAGATAATAATTCATTTATTAAATAAATGGCTATCATTCTTGGCTCAACAATATTCTTTGTTCTTCTTTGTCCGAATAAGTCTTGAGCAGATAACTTATAATATTTAGCAACAGTTTCAACGATGTCTATAGCATCTATAGTTCCTTTCTTATCAGATAAAGAATCCTTTAATGCTTCTTGTGCAAGTTCACGTGTGTCAATAATGTGGTTGGTTAGTGAAGAGTAGAATATAATCTTCTTTAATAATCCTTCCATCTCTCTTACGTTTGTTGTTGCATTTTCAGCAATATAGAAAGCAACATCATCTGAAAGATTGAACTTTTCTTGGAGTGCTTTACTACGTAAAATTGAAACTCTTGTCTCTAAATCTGGAATTTGGATATCTAATGTTAAACCACTTGCAAAACGTGTTCTGATTCTTTCATCAAGTGTTGGAATCTCGTTTGGTGCTTTATCTGATGTCAAGATAATTTGTTTATCTTGTTGATATAAATCATTAAAGATATGGAAGAAAACCTCTTGTGTGCTTGTTTTGCCACTTAAGAATTGAATATCATCAACCATTAAAACATCACAGCTGCGATACTTGTCTCTGAATGCATTTTGATCTTCGTTTGAACTACTTCTGATATAATTAATTATATCATTGATCATTGTTTCAGAGTTTACATATACAACTTTTGTCTTTGGTTGGTTCTTAACAATGAAGTTACCAATAGCATTAAGTAAGTGTGTTTTTCCAAGTCCAACACCTGCATAGATAAATAAAGGATTGAATTTAGTTCCTAAATTTTGTGCAACAGTTTTTGCTGCTTCATATGCCATTTCGTTGGATTTACCTTTTACAAAGGTATCGAAGGTGTATCTTTCTGTGAATGGATTTTTAACAGATTGTGCTGGTTTGTCATTAATAACAAATCCGCCACCCTCTATAACACTCTCTTGCATATTAAGATATTCATCTTTTTGGTCTTCAGTAATTATTACTGTTCCACTTAATTGTGGATGGACAGCTACTAAAACTTCATCAATTGTATCTTGATGCTTGTTTTCAATAGTTCTCTTTGCAATTACTGTTGGGGCACATAAAACTAGTTTATTATCATAAATACAAACTGGCTCGAGTTTTTCAATCCAAACCTCGAACGTTACAACTTGCATTAATTTAGATAATTCATCTAGTGTGGTTTTCCAAATATCATTAATGTTTATCATGGTTTTTATTATATAAACCATCTGTTGAAATATCAAGTGATAAAGTTAATTGTTATTGTTATTTTTTTTGAGTATAATTTGTTTTGGAGATTGTGAAATGAATATGATGCAAAGGACTTATACTGGAAAAGAGATGAAAGCAGATAAGGCTGTATCTTTATTATTCCCAGAAATTCCTTATTCAAAATTAATGCAATGCTTCAAGAAAAAGGATGTAAAAGTTAATTCAAAGCGCATTTCATTAAAAGACACTATCAAATATAGTGATATCGTCACAATTTATATTCAGGCCCAAAATCTTAAAACCATCAATATTATCTATCAAGATAATAACATTGTTGTTGTAAACAAGGACAAAGGATTAAAGAGTGTAGGGGATGGATCTTTAGAAACTCTGCTTAACGAAACTCTTCAAAAAAATATTTATCCAGTTCATAGATTAGATACTAATACATCTGGCTTAATTATTTATGCTCTTAATGAAGATGCTCAAAACGAATTAGTAACTGCTTTTAAAAATAAGCAAATAGAAAAGAAATATATGGTTAAGGTATTTGGTAAACCAAATAAAGACCATGATATATACAAAGATTATTTAATTAAAGATGCAGAAAATTCTAAGGTTAAAATTGTATCTAAAAAAGAAAAAGGTGCTCTTGAGTGCATTACAGAATATGAATTAGTTTCGTCTAATCAAGATACATCTATTTTAAGAGTTACGCTCCATACAGGTAGAACACATCAAATTAGAGCACATCTTGCATATCATAATTTACCTGTTGTTGGAGATACTAAATATGGTAACTTTGAATTAAATAAAAAATTTAATTCATATAAGCAAGAATTAACATCTTGTTATATTAAAATTTTAATTACGGATGCAAAATTTAAATTATATTATTTAAATAATAAAGAATTTATCATTTAATGTCCTTGATTAAGCCCATTTAATTTTTTATAATTTTTTATATGGTTATAAAATCCGTTCATCTTAAGAATTATAGAAACTACGACAACCAGACTATTTCATTTAAGCCTGGTTTAAATGTTTTAGTTGGAGAAAATGCTGTAGGAAAAACAAATTTAATTGAAAGTATTTATGTTTCCTCCATGTATTCATCTCCTAAAAAGGTGAATGATAAAGACTTAGTATCTTTTAATAAAGATAATGCTCAAATTAAAATAGATCTTCAAAAGAAATATAGAAGTCATATAATTTCAATTAAGATTCCAACATCTGGTAAAAAATCTGTTTCAATAGATGGTATACCGCTTACTAAATCTTCAGATTTATTAGGTGTTTTAAGTGTTGTTTTCTTTTCACCACAAGAAATGAAATTAATACAAGAATCTCCTATAGATAGAAGAAAGTTTTTAGATATATCTTTATCTCAACAAGAAAAACCATATCTTAAAGCATTATCTAATTATAATAAAATCTTAACTCAGAAGAATGCTCTTCTAAAAGAAGAGATAGCTGTAGATAATTTAAATGATATGTTAAATATCTGGGATCAACAATTAGCTAAAGAAGGTGAAATTATTATTTCACGCCGTATGGAATTTCTTAAAAAATTATCTAAATATGCATCTAAACAAAATACAATTATTAGTGGTGGTAAAGATTCTTTACAATTATCTTATGATGCAAATATATCTTTAGATGGTTCAATTCAAGATAATTTATATAATGCTCTATTAGAAAATAGAGAAAAGGATATATCACTTCGTTTTACAACTGTTGGTCCTCATAGAGATGATATAAATATCATACTTAATGGAAAAGATGCTAAAAAATTTGGTTCTCAAGGACAACAAAGATCTATAACTTTAGCTATGAAATTAGCATCCCTTTATATTTATAAAGATGAAATGGGTGAATTTCCTGTTTTGTTATTAGATGATGTATTAAGTGAATTAGATCCAAACAGACAACATGTATTTTTAGAATCTCTTAAAGATATTCAATGTATTTTGTCTTGTACAAAATATACTGTAGATGTAGATGCAAATAAAATTAATATAGAAAATGGTAAGGTTAAGAACTAGAGAAAAATTTAATAGTAAAAGTATTGCAAGTAAAACAAGAGATCTTGTTTATATTGCTATTTGTACTTCTTTAATTTGTATTTGCTCCTGGATCACTATTCCAGGAACTATACCATTTACTCTTCAAACATTTGCTATTTTTGTAACTTTAGGATTATTAGGATGGAGAAGAGGATTATTTTCTATTTTAATTTATATAATTTTAGGAATAATTGGACTTCCAGTTTTTTCCTATTTTAATTCTGGTATTGGAGTAATTTTAGGACCAACTGGTGGTTATATAATTGGTTTTATTTTTGCTGCTCTAATTTATAGCTTAATATCTTTATTCATTAAAAATGAAAATGTATTATTAATTTTAGGTTTTTCCCTAAGTTTAATAATTTGTTATTTAATTGGAACAATTTGGTTTTATTATGTTTATTCAGCAAATAGTGAAATATCATTATTATCTGTTTTAATCATGTGTGTTTTTCCATTTATAGTTCCAGATATTCTAAAAATTTTATTAGCTATTTTTGTAGTTAAAAATGTAAAGAAAAAGATAAATTTATAGTTTTAAACTCTAATTTGTGAATAATGTTTATGTTTTGTTAATAGTTTTCACAAATTATCCACATATTTCAACATCTTAAAACACAACATTTTGTTATGTATTATTTGCAAAAATCAATATATATTGTGGTTTATTCTAATCTTTCTACTTGTCAACACGCATTATCTATGTTATTATTATGAAAAATAAATTTAATTATATTAAAAGGCGAGAAAAATGAAGGTAAATTGTAACGGAAGTGATTTAAGTGAAGCTCTATCAAAAGTTATCAAAGCTTTACCAAACAAAAGAATTAATCCAATTTTAGATGGAATCAAATTAAAAGCAGAGGGAGATGTATTATCAATATTTGCATCAGATCAAGAATTAGCTATTGAAAAGAAAATTAATGCAGAAGTATTAATTGAAGGTGAAGTAGTTGTTCCTGGTAAAATTTTTGCAGATTTCATTAGTCAAATTAAAGATGAAGATAATATATCTTTAGATGCAACAGAAAGATTTAGTATTACAGTTGCTTATTTAGATTCAAATGTTAAATTTAAATGTTTCAATGCTGCAGAATATCCAACATATAAAGAAGTATCTCAAGATGAACAATTTATAATTAAGAAAAGGGATTTAAAGCAATTAATAGACAAAATTGTCTATTGTGTAGCTCAAGATGATTCAAGACCATCATTAAAATCCTGTTGCTTAAATATTAAAGAAAATGAAATTGAGGGTGTTGCTTCAGATGGATATAGATTAGCTTTAGTTAGAAAACCAATTGAAAATAATGGACAAGAAAAACAATTATTAGTTCCAGCAAGAAGTTTAAATGAAATTGGTAAACTCTTAGATGATGAAGGTGAAACATTATCCGTGTATGTAGAATCTAATTACATCATGATTGATTTATTCCATACAAAGATCATTTCAAAATTAATTAATGATAATTACATTAATTATGAAAGAATTATTCCAACACAAAGCACAACAGAAGTTACAATTGATAAGAATTTATTAGAAAAAGCTGTAAACCGTATTAATATTATTAATAAATCTGAGAAAAAAGGTTGCATCAAAATTGAAGTTAAAGAAGATGTTGCTTATTTAACAACAAAAACTGAAGATGGAGATGTAAATGAAAAAATTACTATTGGATTAAAAGGAAAAGATATTTTAATTGGTTTTAATCCAAAGTATTTATTAGATTGTTTACATGCAACAACAGATTCATTTGTAAAAATGTATTTCACAAGTTCAACTGCACCTGGAATTATTAAAGGTGAAGATGAAAGTTGGTTATACTTAATTTTACCATTAAGAATCTCAGCCTAAATTAAATTTAAAAGAGAAAGACAAGGCTTTGTGAATTAAATACAAGGTCTTGTTTTTTTATAAATTCAATAAATGTCTAAAATAATTAAAGAAGAAAAAAAATCAGTAATTACAGAATATGGAGAGATAAAATATACTCTCTATTTTAAAGATGTAAAAAACTCTACTATTAAATTCAAAATAGATAAAGGAGTTATTGTTACAATTAATAAAAATTCTAATTATTTAAAGGCTGAAAATTTTGTAAAAGAGAAAGCAAAAACTGTTATTTCATGGATAGAAAAATACGAAAAAAATGAGATAAAAATTAGTGAGAGAAAATTTGAAAATGGAGAGCAATTTTTACTCCTTGGAAACTATTATATTTTGCAAGTAAATAAAGTAAAAAAAGCTAGTGAAAATAAAGTAATAATTTCTGGCAATAATATGATTTTAAATACTTTGTATTTAGATAATGTGGATTACAAGAGAAAAATTGTGGAAAAATATTACACTCAAATAACAAAGAGAATATTATCTCAGCAATACCAAATTTTGAAAAATAAATATGCCTCAAAAATACAAAACATTTCAAGTTATTCTCTTAAAATTAGACACATGAAATCCAGGTGGGGATCTAACAATTTAAACACCAGAACAATAACCCTAACAAACACATTAATTTTTGCTCCAATTGAAGATATAGATTATGTAATTTCACACGAACTTTGTCATTGTGCTGTAAGAAATCACAGTTCAGTTTTTTATTCATATCAAGCCATGGTTTATCCAGATTGGAAGGAAAGACGCAATCATTTAAACAGGGTAGTAAATCCATACATCAAGGCTTTAGAAAAAATCAATTCGAAAGTTTAGTATATACAAATCTAAAAAATTTCTTTTTTTAACTGTGGATATATGGTAGAATATTTAAACTAGGGAAAAATATGAGCAAGACAAGAAAAACTTTTTTATTAATTTTCATCGTTTGTTTATTATCATTGACTATGATAATAGCTGCCGGATGTAATAAGAATACAGATAATAATTCTCAAGAACAACCACAAGAGGAAGAATTATCTGGAACTTGTACAATCTCATTTTATTTTTTACCAACAGATACAGCTCCAACATTTACAAGAAAGGTAGATAAGGGAACAAAAATAAGTGCAACCAAAGTTCCAAACCCAACAAGAGATGGTTTTGAATTCGGTGGTTGGTACAAGAAAAACACTTTTGAAGCAGATTCTAAATTCAATACAAATTCAGCTATTTCAGCAGATTTATCATTATATGCTTTATGGATTGCACCATACACAATCAAGTTCTATCTAGATGATTACACAGATGAACCAGATTATGAGCATACCATAAAGATTTTCAGCACAGAAACATTACAAGAAAGCAAAATTTATACGCCATCTAGAAATGGTTATGATTTTGAAGGTTGGTATTTAGATAAAGCATTCACAACAAAATATGTTTATGCTGCAAAGGTAACACAAAACTTAAATTTATATGCTCATTGGATCAGCCAATTCACAACTTTAAAATACGAAACATTCTCAGGTACCGTAAAATACAATGCAAAACAAGTAAGAATTGGTGAACAAGAAGAATTACCAATACCAGAAAGAGACGGATGTACTTTTGAAGGTTGGTATTTAGATGAAGATTACAATCAAGCAATCACTCCAGTTAACGAAAAATACTATGTAACACCAACTAGTGAATTAACGGTTTACGCAAAGTGGGATATCAACCATGCTCATACATATGGAACTACTGCAACTAGATATCAAAATCCAACATGTACTGAAAGTGGTAGAGAAGCTCATCTATGTACAATTTGTGGAGAAATAGATCCAGATACAATAGTTGTATTACCAGCACTTGGACACGAATGGAATGAAGGTGTTTGGGTAGATGGTGGTTCATACCATTACATTGCATGTAATAGATGTTATGAACAAAAAGATAAACATAGTCACGAATGGGATGAAGGAACTGTTATTACAGCGGCAACATGTACAGAAGATGGAGAAATGGGTCATATCTGTACACTTTGTCATGCAACTAAGACTTCAGTAATCGAGGCCAAAGGCCATTCATATAACCAATCATCATTTATAGTTGATGAAGATTATCACTGGATTGAATGTAGTGAATGTCATGAAGTAATGCCAGGCACAAAAGAAAAACATACCAAGGTAAGAGATGAAAGCAAAGATGTTCATTCAACATCCTGTGATCATGAATCTATAGAGGGTTGGTATTGTGAAGTTTGTGGTCAAGATTGTTCTAAACATACTCCAGCAAAAGATCATACTGTTGGAGATGCATACGAATATGATGCAGACCATCACTGGAAAGTATGTACTGAATGTGGCAAACATGTTCAAGAAGATGGGCACCATTTAGTTAAAGATACAACAAGACATGTAGATTCCACATGTATTACTCATGGACATGATATCTATGTATGTACAACCATAGGTTGTAATTATGAATACGAAGAAGAATTGCCATTAGCAGATCATACATTTAGAAAGACAAACAACGGACAAGAATGGGTAGACTGGGCAAACAGAGGAGGCTTATCTGAAGCACGACAAGCTTTGCTTGAAGACTATGACTTCAAGATTTGTGAAGTCTGTGGAAAGGAATGTGAAATTTCAACCCATGATTATTACAAAGAAAAGATTCTAACAATTGCTACATGTAGTCAAGAAGGAAACAAAGAAGTTACTTGTAGGCATTGCGGAAGAAAGACTACTATTATTACACCAAAATTACCTCATACTCATCCTACGGATGAAAATGATATAACTGTTCTGCATGCAGCATCGTGTACTGTGGATGGCGAAATCCAGTACAACTGTACGAAGTGTCATCAACTGATAACCGAAACTGTTGAGGCAGGACACAAGTGGGAAGTAACCAAAGAAGCTACATGTACTGTAAATGGTAAACGAACGTGTAGCGTATGTCATACAGAAGAAACCATTATAGCGTCACATACATTCAATGAAGATTATTCATGGGATGATGATAAGCATTGGCATACATGTTCGAAGTGTGGTGAACGAGCGGACGAGCATGCTCATAATCTACAGAGAACGGTATATGGCACATGGTCATGTGATGGAACTATTACTGTCATGTATTACTGCGATATTTGTGGATATAAGTCGGCACTAACCGAAATAACTGGACCAGGACATGATTGGGATGAAGGCGAATTAACAAAAGATCCAACGTGTATTGCGTATGGTGAAATTACATATACATGTAAGGCTTGTGGACATACAAGAATAGAATACACACCAAAGGTGGATCATGCATATAACCCTGGATCACAAACGAAGGCCCCAACATGTACGGTGGATGGTATCTGGACATATGTATGTACAGTTTGTGGACACGAAAAATATGAGGCGATACCGGCACTAGGACACGACTTCGATAACGAAGGAACGATTACAACGCCACCAGATTGTACTCATACTGGTATTAGGACACATACCTGTAACCATGATGGATGTGGAGAGACGCACGAAGAAGAGGTAGCGGCACTAGGACATAAATGGGATCCAACCAGTGTCGAGGAAAATCCAAAGGCAACTTGTACTACGGATGGATTGCGAATATATGAATGTACGCGATGCCACGACCATATTTCAGAAGTGGTTTCGGCATTGGGTCATTTGTGGGATGAAGGAACTATAACCACAGCACCAACCTGTACTGAAACGGGAATTCGAACATGTCATTGTACACGAGAAGGATGTTCGGCAACCGAGGAGAGAGTCGTAGATGCACTCGGCCATAGTTATCATGATACGGTATATTCACCAACTTGTACCGAACAAGGATACACTTTGCATCATTGTACAAGACTTGATTGTGGTCATGAAGAAAGAGATACATATGTTGCTGCTCTTGGTCATAACTTTGTTGCTACAAAGGTAATACATCCAACATGTCAGGAAAATGGTGAAGGATATACTATTTATAGTTGTACTAGAGACGGATGTACGGCTGAAGAACATCGAGACTTTACACCAAGAACAAATCACCGTTATCATGGATATGTCTGTATTTATTGTGGCAATTCAAAGATAAACGAACTTATTGATACATTTACAAATCATGGTAATAGTAGTTTAGACACAATAACCATAAACAACGAAGAAGAACTTATCTTGTTCTTAGATTATATTTGTGCAAACTATATATCAACGGATAAATACATAGTATTTAAACCATCATATATTGCAACATCTAATGTTATTACTAGATGGTTAGACAACAATTTATGGCCAGCGGTAAAGCAAAAAATGACAACAGTAGAAAGAAAGTTCGTAGCCTCTTGTACGGATAACATAGTTAGCATCCATTGGCAATACAGAGATAGCTATACATATGCAGCATATTATGCGGATTATGCTAGCAGATTAACTAACGATTGGGATGGAGATGATCCTGTAGGAGATACTCAAAACTACTTCTTTGCTACATCATCCACAAGAGAAAATGATTGGGATGAATTTGCTTATAAAGCATATAAGGAAACATTTAGCTGTTCAACATCAGATCAACTAGTCTACGCACTGACCAATTGCATCAAGCCAGAGGTCGTTTCTGGATCAAAGGCAGCCGTTACAATGACATATGCAAAGAAGATATTAAGACAAATTTGCAATGACTTAATGACAGATGCTGAAAAAGTTGCTGCAATTTATAAGTGGTTGGTCGCTAATATGTATTGGGATGAAGCCAACGAAGCAAATATGGATAATAACCTACGTGTATCGAATTATGCTGAAAGCGTGTTTGGTTTAAAATACAAATTAACCAACGGTGTTTATGATGCAAAGAGTTATGACTACAACGCTGCTTATAATTGTATGTTTGCAACAAGTCTTGGTATTTCAAAAGCATTGGTCTTATTAACTGGGCTTGAGGGAATAAGAAGTATAGTTGTATCTGGCACAAAGGCAGATGCTCCATATTACTGGAACAAGGTCTTAGTAGATACTAACGATGATGGACTAAAAGAATGGTATGCAATAGATTTAATCTCTGCATTAAGATCTTATTCAACTAGCTATAAGATTATGAGTACTGAACAATTAATGGTTTCGGATTCATTCATTGGTCTTACAGCTACAAATTATGCAGATTGCGTAGCAAGCTCAATGTATAACTACTATGCAAACGGAGAAGAAACAAACCTCTTCATAACAACACAAGCACAAATGGATACATTGTCTGCTTACATTACAGCACACAACAGCAAGACAACAACATATAAGAGCATAACAATTTTTGTTACAGATACGGCCCTTGTAAGTGGCTATACAACAATAAGCTCTAAAGAGGCAACAATAAACAATACATACGGATATATCGTGACTATTGCAATATAACTTGTTGACAGTTAATAGTAATAGTTCTATATTATATAACACTAAATTGAGCGTGCAGTATGCGCGTACGGAGGATTTAAATGATTAAACGTAACCTCGAAAAAATATTTACAACAGCAGCAGTTGTACTTGCAGTTATTTTAATTGCAGTATTAATTGTTATTGTATTCGGTGGAATTCCTGCAAAAGATTTAGATAGTAAACTTGCAAAAGGATTAATCTTAACATTAGGTATCATCTTTGTATTATTAGCAGGAACATCTCTAGCATTCATATTTATGAATAACGATGCTATTAAGGAAATCACCCTTAGAACAAATACCTCAGATAAGACAAGAGTATCTCTTCCAGCAGTAAGAAAGATGATCAAGACAACTTGTGCACAAATCGAAGGTGTAAAATGCAAGGGTATTAAATTAACAGTTTCAGATTACGGCGTAAAATTAAAGGTTTCTGTATCTGTAGTAGATAAAGATGTAGAACAAGTCGAAGCATATATTCGTAACTTAATCGCAGATGTATTTGATAAATCCTTAGGATTTGCATTCAGCGCAATTGAAATCAGCATCATTAAGTTCGTTCCATCATATCAACCAAACGTACAAGAAATTATCACAAAGTCAGATGCAGAATTAGCTGAAAAGAAACAAATCGAAACTGAAGCAGAAGAGAAGGAAGCAGATTTTGTTGCTCCAGTAGAAGTTGAAGAAACAACAGAAGAAGCTCCAGTTGAAGAAGCTGTTGCAGAACAAGAAGTCGTCGAAGAAGCACCAGTAGAAACAGAAGTTGAAGCTGAAGCAGAAGAAGACAAAGAATAATTTCTAATTAAATAATTTAAAGACAAAAACGAAGACGGAATCCTTTATAGGATTCTGCCTTACAATATAAAGACAACCTAAAGGGGTGTAATATGGCAAAGAAAAAAGAAAAATTAATGGAAGAAGTAGAAAATCAAGATATAGCTGAATATGCTAAGGCAAATGGTGTGCCAGAAGCAGAAGTTGCTAAATTCTTAGATATCGCAGGCAGTTACGGTTTCTTGAAAGATGAAGACAAAGAAATGCTCGCAAAATTAGTTAAGTCATTCATGGACGCTGAAGACAAAGAAGTTGCAGAGCCAGCAAAGAAATCTTCAAGAAAAGCATCAGACGAAGATGTATTAGTAACAGCAGAAGGTTTAAGAGATTTAAAGATTAAACATTACATTCTTGTTAACTGGAAGAGAAACGAATGTGCAGAGCAAATTAAGATTGCAAGAGGATTCGGAGACCTTTCAGAAAACGCTGAATATGATGCAGCAAAAGAAGCTCAAGGTAAGATTGAAGCAGAAATTGCACAAATCGAAAACAAGATTCAACACGCAGTTATTATTGCAACAGATTCAAAGAAATCAGCAAAAGTTGGTTTAGGAGACACTGTAACAATTAAAGAAATCGGCGAAGAAGATGAAGAAACATATACAATCGTTGGTACAACAGAAGCAGATGCTGGCAATAATAAGATCTCTAACGAATCACCACTCGGAAAAGCTTTAGTAGGCAAGAAGATTGGAGACATCGTAGATGTTGAAGCACCTATGGGCGTTATTAAGTTCGAAATTTTAACAAAAGAATAAGATGGATAATAATCAAAACAATCAACCAAAAGAAATAAATGTAGCAGAAGAAGTTAGCGTAAGAAAGGAAAAACTAGCTAACTTACAAGCTGCAGGAAAGAATCCTTTTGAAATTACTAAATTCGCAAGAAGCACAACAGCAGGCGCAATTAGAAAGGACGTAGATTCTTTATTAGATAAAGAAGTAGTAATCGCAGGAAGATTAATGTCTAAACGTGTTATGGGTAAGGCAAGCTTTGGCCAACTCCAAGATACAGATGGCATTATTCAACTTTATTTCACAAGAGATAACCTCGGTGAAGAAAATTACGGCGAATTCAAAAAGGTATTAGATAGAGGAGATATCATTGGTGTAGAAGGTAAGATATTCGTTACACATACAGGTGAACCAACCGTTAATGTAACAAAATATACTCTTTTAACAAAAGCTCTTCGTCCATTACCAGAAAAATATCATGGTTTAACAGATAATGACTTAAGATATCGTCAAAGATATGTAGATTTAATTATAAATCCAGAAGTTAAAGAGACCATGACAAAGCGTTCTCAAATCGTTGCAGAGATTAGAAACTTCTTAAACTCAGAAGGTTTCTTAGAAGTTGAAACCCCAGTATTAAATACATTAGCTGGTGGTGCAAACGCAAGACCATTTATTACACACCATAACACCTTAGATATAGATATGTATCTAAGAATAGCCACGGAGCTTTATTTAAAGAGATGTATAGTTGGTGGATTTGAAAAAGTTTATGAAATGGGAAGAATCTTCAGAAACGAAGGCATGGATCCAAGACATAATCCAGAATTCACAACAATTGAGTTATATCAAGCATATGTTAACTTAGATGCAATGATGGACATAACTGAAAAGATTATAGTTCATTGTGCAGAGAAGGTATGCGGTACTCTTGATATTGAATATCAAGGAACTCCAATCTCTTTAAAGGCACCTTGGAAGAGAATTCCTATGAAGGATTTCGTAAAAGAGAACCTCGGAATGGATTTTGATAATGATTCTCTCGAGAATCTTATCGCTGAAGCCAATAGAAGAGGCCTAGACCTTCCTAAAGACACAACATGGGGCAAATGCTTATACGAAGTATTCGATGCGTTTGGCGAGGAATTATTGACTCAACCAACATTCATCATAGACTACCCAGTTGAAGTTAGCCCACTTGCAAAAAAATCCACAAAGGATAGCAGGGTAACAGAAAGATTCGAACTCTTCATTAACCATACAGAATTTGCAAACGCTTTCAGCGAATTGAATGATCCAATTGATCAAAGAGAAAGATTTGCTGCTCAAATGCTTGCAAAAGCCGCAGGAGACGAAGAAGCACAACCTTATGATGAAGATTTCGTAAATGCTTTAGAGTACGGTATGCCACCAACAGGAGGCTTAGGAATAGGTGTAGATAGATTAGTTATGCTCTTAACAGATAGCGCATCTATTAGAGACGTATTACTATTCCCAACAATGAAACCATTAGGTTAAAAACACAAAAATGAATAAAAAAGGATACCCTGAATAATCGGGGTATTTTTTTATGCAAACTTTATAATTGAATAATCGTATAAATAAAAAGGGTAGGGATAAATAAAAATACATTAATAAAAATAAAAAAGCGCGTTAGAAACACGTTTTCAAATTTATAAAAATTAATTCACAAATTCTGACAAATTTTTACAGTTTTTTGATAGTGTCTAAAAATAGCGCTTCTATGTCGATAAATGGCCTAAAATAGCCCACTTTTCCACAATTGTCCACAAAATTGTTGATAACTTCGTGGAAAAGCCTGCATTTTTATACAGTTATGCATATAGTTAAATTGTAAAAATATTTATTGAATAATCCTTGAAAAATATACGTTAAATCTTGTTATATTCATCAAAAATAGTTAAATCTTCTCTAAAGATACGAACAAGGGTTACTAAGGACTCTTCTTCATCCTTCCAACCATATGTCATACCGATAATCTTCCAAAGTGCATATGAGCTAAGGAAATCATACCAGAAATAACATTCATCTCCGAGTTTGAATATCTCTAAATCATTAAAGGATTGATAAGCACTAGACTTCTTTAGAACATCGATTAATTGCCATACTTCATGATCTTCATTATATGTTTGGTATATGAACTTTAACATATACTTTTTAACGTCTTTAGAAAAAGTGAAACACCCTTGTTGTGCGTTTGCAATATCTTTTAAGATAGGTGCAATAACTGGATCGTTTGTATATTTCTTTAAAATCTTTTGAAGTGGTGATGCAAATTTGTTGTTCATTTTTAGCCTCTATGATTTATTGATTTCATATATTATATTGTATTTTATTAAAATTTACAATCATATAAAAAATAAAAACTGGAAGGAGAAAATCTCACAACCAGTTTATTAAAATTCACCCGTTTAGAATGTTGATTTGTTTATTGTTCTGTCACTGCATCAGCATATGGTTTATTCTTAATTAATGTGTCTAAATCCACCACTTTTCCGTGTCCAGAATAATAGTTTTTAGCATTCAAATCTATGAGCTTTTGATAAGATGCTTTGAATGCATCTGCACTATAGATTAAAAGTGGAAGTAAGTGTTTTGCAGGAATGCAGTTCATTATTGCATCTCCAACAATAAAATCATCTCCAAATTTAACGCCAATACTATCTTGAGTATGTCCTGGAAGAGTATAGATAATTCCACCATATTCTTTAAGTGTTTCGCTATCATCACTTTCAACTACAACAGGATTGTATTTTGAAATATCAATTGGATTCCAACTTGCTGGACCACCTCTAAGTTTAGCAGTGAAGTATGTTAACTTTCTGTTCTGCTTTGATGTGAAAGAATAGAACTGATCTTCGCCTTTTTTGAGAAGTTCAATTGCATCTTTTCCAACTATTATAGTTGGGGTGATATGATTTAATAGCTCTTCTAGGTATGAAACATGGTCTTGATGAACATGGGTAATTAAGACAACTTTGATATCCTCCACAGCAATACCAAGTTTATTGATTTTCTTCAAGAACTTTTCATAGCTACAGTTGTAACCACAGTCAATTAGGATTACGTTTTTTTCAAAACGTAGTACATAATTCGTGTAAAATGTGTTTCCAATGTTTATAATTTCCATACCGAAAATTATAACAAATCGCGTTTAATAAGTCCATATTTGGCCAAAAACTTGTATTAAACTCTAAAAAGTTATATAGTTGTATAATAGAAAATTATGCAGATTTATAATTTGCGGAGGAATACATGGCAGACAATACAGTAAGAACTAGATTTGCACCAAGCCCAACAGGCTTTATGCATATTGGCAATTTAAGAACAGGCTTATACAGCTATTTATACGCAAAGAAATTCAACGGAACATTCGTTCTAAGAATCGAAGATACAGATAGAGAAAGATTTGTAGAAGGTGCTACTGAAATGGTTTTCTCAACACTTGAGAAAGCAGGCATCATTTATGATGAAGGTCCAAACAAAGATGGTGGATATGGACCATATATCCAAAGTGAAAGAAAAGACTTATATAAAAAATATGCAGAACAACTTGTTGAAATGGGCAAGGCATACTATTGTTTCTGTGACAAAGAAAGACTAGATTCTCTCTTAGATGAAAACGGAGTTAGAACATATGACAAGCACTGTAGATATTTATCTAAAGAAGAAGTTCAAGCACAACTAGATCAAGGTAAACCATATGTAATTCGTTTCAAGGTTCCAGAAAACGTAGTTTCTACATATACAGATTTAGTATTTGGTGAAATATCTGTTGCATCTGAGGATATCGAAGATATCATTCTTTTAAAGTCAGATGGTATGCCAACATATAACTTCGCAAACGTTATAGATGACCATAGCATGCATATTACACACATCTTAAGAGGTAGCGAATATCTTTCCACAACTCCACTTTATAACTTAATCTATGATGCGTTCGGTTGGGATAGACCAACATACATTCATTTATCTCCAATCATGAAGGATGCACAAAGAAAGTTAAGTAAGAGACATGGAGATGCAAACTTTGAAGACTTTATCCAAAAAGGATTTATTCCAGAGGCAATTGTTAACTACATAGCACTTTTAGGATGGTGTCCAAAGGACAACAGCGAAAAGATGTCTATGGAAGAGATGATAGAGAAGTTCGATATAGATGGTATTTCAAAATCCCCATCCATCTTTGATGAAGTTAAGATGCGTTGGTTAAATGGTGAGTATTTAAAGGAAATGCCTTTTGATAAATATTTCGAAATGGCAAAGCCATATATTGAATCTGCAAATCTTAAAGGAGATTATGATTTAAGAGAAATTGCATTTTTAATGCAAACAAGAACAGAGATTTTATCAGACATCCCAGAAAAGATAGCATTCTTAGATCAATTTGGAGAATATGATTTAGAGTGGTACAACCACAAGAAGATGAAAGTAGATTTAAATGTTGCAGCAAAATGTATTGAATACTGGCTCAAAGAAATTCCAGATACAGATTGGAGCAACGAAGAAGCAATAAAAGAATCCATGCAAAAGGCTGCAGAAAAAGCAGAATTAAAAGCAGGACAAGTAATGTACACAGTTCGTTTAGCAATGACTGGAACACAAGTTACACCAGGCGGAGCTGTTGAAATGGCTATTATCTTAGGAAAAGATGAAAGTGTTAAGAGATTAAACGCATCATTAAAAATGATAAATGATGCTCTATAAGGGAAACATGGCAAAATTTAAAAGTAGAATAGCGTTAATAATAGTTCTTGCAGTTATGTTAACCTTACTCTCAACAATGGGAGTGAGTGGTGTTGCTTATGCAAAAACATACGGAGATGTAAATACAGACAACAATTGGTATTACAACTCCGCAAACCTTTATGTAGATGGTGCAAAGAGCGTAATCCAAGGTTGGGACTTAGCACATAAGGCAGAACTAGATGCATCCTTAAAGGCACACCCTGTTGTTATTGCAGTTGTAGATACAGGATGTACTTTAGTACATGAAGTATTCAATGGCGTATTATTACAAGATAGTGAAGGTAATGTAACATATAACGCTTATGATAAGAGCAAAAATGTAGATGATAACTCTGCAGATAAACATGGAACATCTATGGCTGGAACAATGGCCATGATAATTAAAGACTTAGGATTACAAGACTATATCAAACTAGTTCCAGTGAAGGCATCATATACAAAATCCACATCATCAGGAAATGTAGAATCCTTCCCATTATCTGCAACAGTTGAGGCAATCAACTATAGCGCACAAACATTAGGTGCAGATATTATCAACTTCTCATATGGAATTGCTGCAAGTCAAGTAGATACAAAACCAAGTTCAACAACAAACTGGATTACAGATGAGAAATTATTACAAGCTATTGCTAATGCAATACCAAAGAGTGTTTTAATTGCTGCAGCAGGTAATAATGGTTCAAACTCTTCAGACGATGCATATTATATTGCAGCCCATGAAGGCGTAATAGGTGTAATGGGATATAGTGCAACAAGAGAAAAGGTAGATACCTCTAACTTTGGTAACCATTACCAACTCTATGCACCAGGTATGGAAATTGCAACAACATCCGGAGCAAGTGGATATAAACAAAACGGAAAAGGAACATCTTATGCATCTGCAATAACATCTGTTTGTGCTGCAGTTTTGGAATTAAGAGCAAGAGTAGAGTCTAATGATACATCTAAGATTGGTTCACTTAATGCAACAAGAGTTATGAACCAACATTCCACAGATTATATTACATATACATATTCTGGATCTGGCGAAGAGCCAATTAAATATATGCAAAGAAAGTTAGACCTTTATAAGCTTCTAACAATAGACTATTCATCCATTATTCATCAATATGAAGATCCAACTGGAATTGCAATTACACAAGCAGGTTCACAGTTTATAGATGTAGTAGATCCAGATTCTGGCAAGACTATAAAACTTGCAACTATTAATATTCACGAAGAAGGTCTTGTTGAATTAGGTGCATACCTAAAACCATTAAATAATGTAGACCCATCATTGGAGTCTAACATTACATGGTTAATAGGGGACACCAAAGGTGTAAGAAAAACAATAGATAGTGGAAAACAACTTTCATACCATATCACAGAAAAGGATGTTCTAACATCCACAGAACAAATAGCAAGAATTGAAATCATTGCTCAATATGGTTCATTTGAAGATATCTGGTATGTAGATTTCCAATTTGATGCATATAACAACAACTCAAGTGTAAAGATTGTTCCAGGAAAGGGAATTAAGGATGATGTTGCATTCTTACACAAGAGTGTAACTATCAACATTGAAGGCATGGAATATGTTAATAAGAACGTTGGTATCATGTGGTATATCAATGGCGAAGAATTCGCAACAACACATGAAGCTACATTAACATTCACACCACCAGAATCTGGCACATATACAATTAGTGCAAGATATTTAAGTTGGCCAACAAACATCCTTAACGAAGTTACCTTCACAGTTCAACTAAATACATGGTTAATTGCAACCATAGTTATTTGTGGTGCAATAGCTCTTGGAGTAGTTGGTGTTGTTCTTGCAGTTGTCATAAAGAAAGCAAAGCTTTCTAAAAAGGAGATCTAAATGCTAAGCATTCTTTCTGCAATAACAGGAATATGGTTAACCGTTTTAATTACAACAGCAATAATCTTTGCATTATTTGCAATCTTGTTTGTAATCATATTGCTAGTTAGAAAGAAGGCAAGAGAAGAAGCAGAACCAAAGAAAGAAGTAAATCTAGAAGAATTACAAAAGATTCTAGATACCATAAAAGCAAAGCAACAAGCAGAGGAAGAAGCAAAGAAAGATAATGACGAATAACGAAAAAGAGATTGTTAAGCAAGAAATTCAAGAGCTTTATAAAAAGCTCCGTAATATCGCGTTATCTTTAAAGCAAAAAGAAGACACTCTTCAAAGGTACATAGAAGAGAGAGACAACAAGCAAAACGAATTAAAGTCTCTAAACTCTGCGGAAGAAAAAACTTTATTGCAGGTGGAGTTGCACAAACTAAAGACAGCAAACATTAGAAACCAAATGGCAATAAAGAATATAAACGAAGAAATATACAATCTAGAGCACTTTTCAGAAAATCCTAGAGAAATAAAAGAGAATTATGAAGATGTGCAAAAACAAATCATAGATTTGAGAGATAAAAAACTAATACTAGAATCCGAAATTTCCAGAGGAGACAGAGAGATTTCTAGAATAGAAAATAAACTAGAAGGCGTACTCCTAGGAAAGAGTGAGGCAAACGAAACTCAAAGAGAGATAAACGATCTAAATCATGCAATAGATTCACTTAAAAAGGATATCGAAACAGAGAACATAAGAAACAAGCCACGAATCTTAGATATTCAAGAAACCATTGCAATGAAAGAGGAAGAACTGAAAAAGTACGAATAAAGTTGAGAGGATAAGAGGGAAATGGAGACTGGAACTATAATAGGAATAGTAATTGCTTCAGTTGCTGTTGTTGCTATTGTCATAGCTTTAGCTATGGTTATCTATTTCAATAAAAAAATTACTCAACTTGTAAAAGAAAATAGTGTAAGGCTTAAAAAGCAGAACGATATAAATCAAAAAACAAAGTTTAATACAATTTCAAAAACAGAATATACGTTTTCGCAAAGCTGTAATTCAAAAAGACAATTGGATAAATTTAGCATTTATGATTTTTTCATTGCGTTAATTGAAAAAGATTACAATGTGTTTATGGGGATATATTTACCAGTAACTCAAAATATTAAATTAGAAAAACAATATTTGAAATCACTAGGAGAAATCAAAACAGAAGCAACAGATGAATTATGTAAATCGTTAAAAATCTCAAAAGATAGATTTGTGAAAAGAGAAGAAGAACTTTATGAAAAAAATATTATTAAACCAACAAAAGAAATAAGGTTTTACCTTTATGCATATTATATTTCTCCAAAAGGACAAAATAAATATTTAAAAGAAGCAAACTATACATTTGCAGATTTTGAAAAGATGCTTTTTATCACAAAAAGTCTTATAGATAAAAAACAAACAAGACAATATCAAATCAAAGTAGAAAGAGCAAAGCTGTCTGATTCTTTAAGATATGATGTTTTAAAAAGAGATGGTTTTAAATGTCAAATTTGTGGATCCTCTGCAAATGATGGCGTTAAATTGCATGTTGATCATATAATACCTGTTTCAAAAGGTGGAAAAACAGAACTAAGTAATTTAAGAACATTATGTGATAGATGCAATATGGGGAAGAGCGACAAAATAGAAAAGTTATGATTGAGTTAAAGCGCAATGACAGAATCCAAATAAGAAACGGCTCCAAAGCAGAAATCATAGAAAAGCTTGGAGAGGGCGGACAAGGGTCTGTTTATAAAGTGCGTTATGAAAAAGAAAACTATGCTCTTAAGTTCTATCACCCAAAAGCAATTAAAAGAAAAGATGATTTTTATAACAATCTAGAAAACAATGTTATTTCTGGATCTCCTAATTCTACATTCCTTTGGCCTCTATATATAACCGAAAAACAAAACGGAACCTTCGGTTATATCATGCAATTAAGACCAGAAGGCTACGAAGATTTTTCAAAGATATTAACAGCAAAGATTAAAATGAACGACGAGATGGCAATTATTAAAGCTGCTCTTAAACTTGTTGAAGCTTTTAAAGATTTGCATGCAAAAGGATATAGTTACCAAGACTTGAACGACGGCAACTTCTTCATTAATCCACAAACAGGAGATGTTCTTATCTGTGATAATGATAACGTTGCTCCATATGGCAAGAATGTGGGTGTAGATGGAAAGAGTAGATATATAGCACCAGAAATTGTTGTTGGAAAATCTAAACCAAATGTACACACAGATAGATTCTCTCTAGCAGTTGTACTTTTCTTGTTATTCTTTAGAGGCCATCCATTTGAAGGTACAAAGACCGCATCTCATTGCTGTTTAACAGAACAATTAGAGAAAGAGTACTACGGAGCACACCCAGTTTTTTGTTATAACCCAAAGGACGATAGCAATAGACCAGTGAGGGGAATACATAATAATGTATTAAAGCTCTGGGGACAATATCCAAGCTATATAAGAGATGCATTTATTAAAGTCTTTACCGCTGGTATATTTGATGTCTCATCAAGACTCACAGAAAGAGAGTGGATGGCTATCTTAACAAAGTATAGGGATAGCACAATTCAATGTTCCTGTGGCTGCTACAATACGTTTGAAGATGATGACGAAGACAGACTATTCTGTGCAGATTGTGGAACCATTATTAAACGTCCTTTGATTTTAAAAATCAACAAGAGCGAAATATACCTATATCCAAACAGTAAAATATACGCAAACCACATTATGGATAACGGAGATTATTTTAAGGAATGTGGAATGGTTATTATAAATAAAGCAAACCAATCTCTATGGGGATTAAAGAACTTATCCAAGCAAAGCTGGATAGTTCAATACTCTAGTGGAGATCAAAAAGTTATCGCCCAAGGCGAGGTAGCCCTTATCCTTAAGGGAACAAAAGTATTTTTCGGAAACGAATACAACGGAGTAATTGAATAAAAGGGGATTAAATTATGGGAAAGTATGACAATGTTGAAGGTATCGCAAGAAGAACAATGATTTTATTCTTTTTAATTGATACATCTAACAGTATGGCAGGAAGCAAAATTGGTGAAGTTAATGATGCTATAGAAGGCGTATTACCAGAAATTAAAGAAATTTCTGAAAGTAATGCAGATGCATTAATTAAGATTGCAGCACTAACATTCTCAACAGGTGTTAAATGGATGTATCCAAACCCAATAGATGTTAAAGACTTTAAGTGGAGTTTCGTTAATGCCGGCGGCATGACAGAAATGGGTAAGGCATTTGAAATCTTAAACGAGAAGCTTTCTAGAAATGAGTTTATGGCTGAAGTTGCAGGTTCATATGCACCAGCAATATTCCTTTTATCAGATGGAGCCCCAACAGATGAATATAAGGAAGAAATAGACAAACTCAGAAAGAACAACTGGTTTAAGTATGCTTTAAAGGCAGCAGTTGCAATTGGAGACGATGCAGACAAAGAAATGCTTGCAGAGTTTACAGGGGATGATGAATTAGTCCTTACTGCACATAACCCAACAGCATTAAAGAAAGTTATTAGATTCGTATCTGTAACAGCATCTAAGATTGGATCCAAGAGTTCATTATCTGCTCAAACAGACAATGCAAAACAAGAAGACTTTGCAGAGCAAATTGTTGAATTTAACAGTGATTTAATAGACTCTCAAAATGATAATTGGTAATAAAGGCATTCAGAACTTAGATGTCTTTGCTCTAACTATAACTGGAGCAAGGCATAAAGATGGTGGTATCTGTGAAGATGCCTCATTATCCTTTGTTAACGAAAACATGGCCGTTATTGCAGTTGCAGATGGTCATGGAGATTCAAGATGCTTTAGAGCAAATGTTGGAGCAGAACTTGCATGTAAAGTGGCAATAGATTCTTGTAAAGAATTTTTAGAATCTAAGCAAGATATAGACATCAAGCATGAAAGAGGTGTGGATAAGATCTTAAACCAACTCAAAACACACATTATATTCAAGTGGAATGAAGCTATTTTACAAGATTTAGATACCAATAAATTATTAGAAAGAGAGCTTGCTCTCTTAACTGAAGCAGAAAAGACTAAATACGAGACAGAAGGAACAATAGACAATCCAACTCTAATATATGGAACCACCTTATTAGTGTATGGAGAAGTTAATAACTTCTGGTTTGGTATGCAGGTTGGAGATGGAGACTTAGTTACAGCAGATAAAAAGGGCGCATATGTTCTTGAAAAAGATCCAAAGTGTATTTATACAAATACAACCTCTATCTGCGAGGCAGATGCCATAGAACATTTCTACCACTTATTTGGAAAGAAACCACCAAAGTCAGTTTTCTTATGTACAGATGGACTAAGAAACTCATTTGCAAACGAGAAATATTTTTTAACCATAATTAAACAAATGATGGATGATATCAAGGATAATGGCCTAAAGGCCAAGGATTCAATATCCAAGTTCTTTGATTCATTAACAGAAATAGGAAGCAGAGATGATATATCCATAGCTACGGTATATCACAAGGAGTAGGATGAGTATTTATGATGCATTATATAGGTGTATAGAGAATAACCCAGAAATCTGTACCAACATAAAAAGATTTAGGGCAACTCTTTTGGACCTATCTATGGATGACACCACAAGTGTAAATCTAATAGAACTAGCTATGAAGAATGGCTTGCATTATAAAATATCCAAAATACAAAGAAACAACCAAAGAGAAATCCAAAACATAATTACAGACTTTGCCAAGTCCTATTCAATTAACAATTCAAGAATTGGTTGGCTAACCGAGTTCTTCACAAATGTCTTTGCAGAAAGAGACCTTGTTGAAAAAGGCGAGAGAGGAACAAGACTAAGATTTGCAAAGAAGGGAAACTTCTTATTACTAGACACAGAACAATTACCAGTACCAGAGAAAAATTACATACCATGCGGTAGTGGAAATAAGGATTATGGATTTATAATCCATGGTCTAAACGAAGAGGCCAACTGTGTACATCCACTAGCAAATATATATGCAGTAACCTTTGGCGTCTTACAAAGAAGTTTAAATATCACCCCATCTAAATATATTAAGGAATACGAGCAAAGCAACAAGGCTGCACTAAATTATAGTTTAGTATATAGACTCGAGATGATGATATTGCTTCTAATAAAGAACAATTACATCAAGGATAATATTGTATCTATCAATTATGATGGAAACATCAACGATTTAAATGCAGCTATTGGAGATATAAACAATATAGCAAGCACAATTGCATCTTTAGCAAAGATAGAATACAAATCTCTTAAATATGTATTTAATAAGAAAGGCACCACTATCTCACAAAAAGAGGGTGAAGGCGCTGTATCTTACACCAATGTTTCAAAGAGAGAAACAGAGTGTAGATATGTATGGATAGAAAGAAATATTATCTACAACGTAGATAAAACTAACGAAAACAAGTTAGATATTCTCCTTGAAGATATATTTGATTTTTCCACATTCTTACAAGGACAAAAAGAGTCTTTAATTAAGATTTTAAATGGCAAAGATAATAGATCTATTTGTATCTTGCCAACAGGCAGAGGAAAGTCTTTAATATACTATTTTGTTGCAATGCTTCAATCTTGTTCAACAATAGTAATTACGCCTTCAGATATTTTAATAAAAGACCAAATTAGAAACCTCAAATTGTTCCATGGTATAGATGATGTTTTAGAGATTCGTAATGGCATGAGATTTGAAAACTTTGTTCCAAGTAACAAGTTCATTTTCGTAACTCCAATGACCGTTATGGACAGGAAGCTAATTAACAGATTAATAGACCTAAACAACAAGCAAATAATTGGTTCAGTTATCTTAGATGAAATACATTGTATTTCAAACTGGAGCCATGACTTCAGACCAGAGTATCTAATGTTGTCCTTCATATTAACAGAATTTGTGGATAAGACGAGGTACATTGGCTTCACAGCAACGGCAAACTACTCTGTAATATTAGATGTCAAGAATCAGTTAAAGATTAAGGATGCGGATATTATAAGCTTGCTATCCATAAAGAACGGCAATGTTAAATTCAAATATACAAGTTGCAATACCATTGAAGACATATACTCTGAAGTATCTCATGAGATAGAAGACAACATAGCAGATTCAACTATGGAACTAAAGAGAACTATGGTCTTTACTAGAACCGAAGATGAGTCCGAAAAAGTCTATGATTCCATCTCAGAAAAAGATAGAAATTATGTGGATATTTACAACGGACATTTAGAGTCTTATATAGACTTTGCAGAAGGCGAAACAGATGTCATTATTGCAGATGATACTATGGGAATTGGCATAAATATGCCAAGTGTAACCAGTATTATCCACGTTGGAGCACCTATATCTAAGAGTGAATATGTCCAACAAATGGGTAGGGCAGGAAGAAACGGAATAGCAAGTACATCTTCTGTTGCATACATTGGTAGAGATAAGTATGTAGGTGAGTACAAAAAACTCATAGATAGAAACGTAAAGGTTGAGGATATTCTAACTGCAGAAGCTAAGCCAGAATTGGAGCTTGAATATAAGACAATAGTTGGAAAGATATTTGGCAATATAGAAAACAAGCCAGACTTTATGAGAAAGGTTCTAACAGTTGCAGATAGCGTAATGAAATCAGACCTACAAAGCGCACTTGCTTTCAATGTAAAAGATGTCCATGATTATGCTGAAGTATCCAAGATAATGAGATACCTTTATGTTTTACATAAAACCGGCGTAATTTATTCCTGGTATTTAGAAGGTGTAAACGAAAAAGAAGGCATTGTAAGTTTCTATATAGACCAAGGAAAAGAAAAGGCTACTTTAACAAGAGTTATTGAAACATCTTTAAAGTATATCAACAGTCTTGGATCATATAAGAGAATTACAAAAACAATTAAAGAGAGTGAAAGCATACAAGATGTCATTTTAGGATATGTAGAATGGCATTATTCACAATTGCTCTATTATCATAGAGAACAATTCATAGATATGCTAGATTATCTCGAGATATACAAAGACAAATCAGACACAGAAAAAGAAGAGGCAATAGCTAACTATTTCTCACTTTCTATTATGGATGTAGAAAGAGATGTAAAGAATGCGAATAAGTTAAGCATAAAGGATATCATTAAGTACGCACTTTCATCTCCAACCATGGCCGTGGCAGACAACATGAGAAAGAGTAATGAGGGTAAATACAATGTAAAAGTAGACCTATTCTTATTGCTCTATAATGTCTTGATGTTTGATGACTTTGATGTCTCTAGATACAAGAGAGTATTACAAGGTTTAACCAAAGCAGAAAGGGATGAGTTTATAGACAATATTGCACTCTTCTATGACAGGTTAATGAAGGAAAACAAAATTCTTTTGTTAAAAGAATTAGAACAATATGAAAAAATAGGCGATTTATTAGATAAAGCATTTAGCAAAATGCCTAAGGATGAAGTCTATTTTGGAATCATTGCAAAACACTGCAATAAAGCATTTGAAAATAAATAAAAAGCGAGAAAAGTTATGAGTGAATTAGACGAATTAGTACAAGACATAGAAACATTTAAAAAGAATGTTGCCTCATCCAATGAAGTCTTTGCAAAAATGGATGCAGCTATTGAAGAAACAAAACGTGTTTCAGATGATCAAGCAAAGATGCAAAAATACATAGAAGAAAAAGAGGCAAAAACAGATAATGCCTTTAAGGCAAATAGTGAAGCATTAGATCAAATTAATGCCAAAATAGATGCGTTAGAAAAACAAAATAAGAAGATGAGCAAACTATTATTAGTGGCATCTTGTGTTGGAGCAGCGCTAGGATTAGTGGCTCTTATTCTTGGGATAATACTATTTATAAAATAGAAAAAATCCTTTTCAAAAATTATTTGACAATAACTTATTCTCGTGTTATTATGTGTGAGCAACTTAAGGAATGGGGGCATAGCTCATCTGGTAGAGCGCATGATTTGCATTCATGAGGTGAAGGGTTCGAGTCCCTTTGTC
The DNA here is from genome assembly GCA_045130665.1 of Christensenellales bacterium. GTDB lineage: Bacteria > Bacillota > Clostridia > Christensenellales > CAG-917 > RGIG8124. The sequence continues at coordinate 94,761 of JBGUQC010000002.1, forward strand.
TCCACCAAAACCATAGGATTGTAGCTCAGCAGGTTAGAGCACCACCCTGATAAGGTGGGGGTCGGTGGTTCGAGTCCACTCAATCCTACCACGAAGCGTATCAAAAGATGCGCTTTTATTTTTACCAAAAAATTGTGAGATAGAATTTTTATGTTTGAAACTTTCTAACATAAAAATTTAATTCCCTATTGTTTTTATACTCTTAGAATACTAAAATATAGTATATAAATTATTTTAAGTTAGAGAGAGCAAGATGATTCAAATCGTTGATTTGGTGAAAACTTACGGAAAGGGGGCTGATTCTCTCGTTGCGCTTAACCATATATCATTGACACTTCCAGATAAAGGCCTCGTTTTCATTTTAGGCAAGAGTGGATGCGGTAAATCCACATTACTTAACATGCTCGGTGGATTAGACGATATCACATCTGGTGAAATATATTATGACAATCTTCCAATCTCTAAACTCAGCGAAATAGAATTAAATAATTACAGAAATAACTATGTTGGTATTATATACCAAAACTTTAATCTTTTTGAATCAGACACAGTTTATGAAAATGTTTATATAGCCGGAAAGAAGAAAGACAAACCAATTCTAGGCGAAAAAATAGATGGTCTTTTAAAAGATTTAACACTTGAAGAGAAAAAGCATACACAGGTTAAAAACCTATCTGGTGGACAAAAGCAAAGAGTAGCAATTGCTCGTGCTCTTGTAAAAGATAGTAAAGTTATTCTTGCAGATGAACCAACAGGTAATTTGGATAGCAAAAATACCAAGATGATTTTTGATATTCTTCAAGAAGCCGCAAAGGATCGTTTAGTTATAGTTGTTTCTCACGATATTAAATCCGCAGAAATATATGCAGATAGAATTATTTATTTAAGTGATGGAACCATTTTAGATGATGTCACTAGAAATAAAGACTTTGTTGAAACAGGGAATTATGTATTAGAAGTTCCAGCAGATTGTGATTTAACTGAAGAAAAGTTGGAAGAGTTAAACAAAGGTTTAGAGCAAGACAAAATAGAGTTAAGGAAAAACCAAAGCAAGTTTTATTCAACAAAGACAGAAGATTTAAAACCAGAACAAACAGCAGATGTAAAAAAGAGCATAAAGAACATATCCACACCATTAAGAGTTTCCTTCAAATTCTTGGGTAGTACATATGTATCTTTCATAATGTCCATAATTCTTATTTCTGTTATTATTGCACTTCTTGCATTCTCAAATACTTTAATGATGTTTGATGAATCAGATGCAATTAAGGTATTGAACGAAAAATATGATTCAAAGGCCTATGTTCTAACAAAAGCATATTCATATTACGATGATCCAGAAAATGTCACCAAGGCAAATATCTACGAGATAGACGATAAAGACATCGAGTCATTCAAGAAAAATGGATATAAAGGAAATGCTTATCCTATTTATAACATGTCCATTGTAAATAGCTATTTGGATGATTATAAAACACCAACGAAAGAATTATATCAAAATTTCTATATCCAAGGTGGATTAGGTGTTGCAGTAGTAGATAAAGCATATTTAGAAAGGACATATGGCGAAATAGAAGTATTAGCAGGCTCTCTATATGATTTAGAGAATAATGATAAAATCATTATAACAGACTATTTAGCAGATTCTCTTATTATGAACTGTAAGTTGGCTCTCGGCACAGAATATATAAGTGATGATCCAAACGACCCATACCAAAAAATAGTTAATAAAGTCCACCACTCTAAATTTAAAGTAGGTGCAGTTATTAAGACCAACTATAAAGAAAAGTATGCAGAACTTATAGCATTATTTGATCAATTATTCCAAGATCCTCAACATGAAGATGAAATTAGAAAACAAATAAACAACAACTCATTGGTTAATAACTTTGATATGGATGTTAACACCGTATTAGGTTATGGTTATTCAATAAATCCAAATTATAAAGAAGCAATATTAGATAGGCCAGATGATTATTACATGGTTCCAGCAGAATCATATGTCATAAACGACAAGGCAGATGAATTCTATGCGCAAGGTGGTGCTATGAAGTTTTATTCAAAGAGAGATTCTGCGGATTTGCAAAAAGGTGAAATGTGCATGGCCTTATCCACATATAATGCCTTATTTGGAAAAGCTGTTAAGGCAGACAAGGTAGGATTTGAAGAAGAAGAGATTATTCTTAAGTTCCATAAATATAATGAAAAGGTTGGGGCAGATGCTTTCTTATCTTTGCCAGTAAAGATTGTTGATGTATATAACAATGGTGGAGACGGGAACCAATGTGGAAGATTAAGTTATGAGGATTTTAGACTTCTAAAAGATGCATATGTTTTCCCATATCAATTATTATTTGATGATCCATATCAATGTTATTCTTTGAATAACTCAGCAAAGAGTTTATATTACTACAACTACTTATCTGTGTATTCACCAGTATTTACCGTATGTAGCATCATTGAAGTATTCTCAAGCATATTCAAGTTCTTATTTATAGCTCTTATCGCTGTTGCGGCAATTGTCTTGCTCATGCACCATTTAAGAGTAATCAAGAAGAGTAGATACTTAATTGGTGTTTACAAGAGTATGGGTTATCAATCCTATTTCTTTACTGGTGTTGCAGTATTGGATTCCTTATATCTAAATCTTGGTATATTTGGATTCTCGTTACTGTTCTCTTACTTAACAACAACATTTATCAACAGAATATTAACGCAAAGTTTTGCAAAATTCTTTAACGAGCCGTTGATAACTTCTATGAAGTTAATTGGATTCTCGTTTGTAGATGTGGCTATTTATGTTGGAATAGTGTTTGCAGTAAGTGTTGGAACATTCCTAGCTTCAATAATTGCAATTAGAAGGTTGAAGCCAAATAACATATTACATAAGGCGGTGGAATAATGAAGATTAATAAACTTTTGATTTTTGTATTAATAGTGTTCCTTATTGCTACCGTTTGTGTTGGTTGCAACAATAAGTCAACCGAGCCAGAACAACAAGGAGGAGAGGTTGTACCAGCATCCTCTATTGTATATGACCAAGAAGTTGCAGAGGATAAGTATCTTAAGGAAAGAATTTCAGATGCAACTGCAATTTATTATAAGTCTAGCTTAGATGGACAATATGGAGATGATAGATATCTCTTTGAAAGAACATTATTACCAAAGGAATTCACTGAATTGGATTATATCCAATCTACAGGATCTCAATGTATAGACACTGGAATATATTATGCAGATGAACTACATTTTGATTTAAAGTTCTCAGATTATACAAATGCAGCAAATACGGGTGGAATATTTGGAACAGAAGGATGGATGTTCTCATTATCTCGTCAAGCTGCAACCAAGTTAATTTGGTGTGTAGAACAAAAGAAATTTTATTCATACAATTCATTCTCCCCATATAAGACATATACTGTTCAATGTGGCAAAGAATTCATGACGATAAATGGTATAGAAACAATTTATCAAGCAAGTAGTGGTATTTATGGAACACAAAATATTACATTGTTCAAATCAAATACTGGATATGCAAGTGTTAAGTTATATTATTTCAAGATTTATTATGGAGATGATATTGTAAGGAATTATATTCCTTGCTATAGAAATTACGATAAAGCAGTAGGCTTATATGATTTAGTAACAGAAAGATTCTATTGCAATTCCACAGAGACAAATTTTGAGAGAGAAACAACGCCATCATCAGATGACTTGCCAGATGTGTATCAACAAGTTGAATATATTGAGTCCACAGGAACACAATACATTGAAACCGGAATAACACCTACACCAACAATGAAGGGACAAATAGTTTTAACACCAGATATAAGTTATGTGGGTGAAAACTCCATATTAGGTTCTTCTTGGAGTACTAATGGCTATTTCCTAATGTTCTATCAAAACAAAATAAGATTCCACACGCAAAATTACGTTTATGATACAAGTGAAAATGTAAATGGCAATAAAATCACTATTGATTTCTATTCACATAGCCTAACATCGAACTGTTTGGTTGTAAATGGAACTGTTGCACCTAATACTGCCGACTATGAAAATGCTGCAGATGGTTCAGAACAAATAAATTTATTCTATGTTGAAAGAGCAGACAGCATGGGATGGTTCAAACTACATAGTTGTAAGTTATGGGACAACAACATTTTAATTCGAGACTTTGTACCTTGTTATCGCAGGACAGATAATACGGCTGGATTATATGATAAAATAAACAACATTTTTTACACGAATCAAGGATCAGGGACATTTAATGTCGGAAAACCAGTTAAAAAATCATCATTTCCAAGCGGATATCAACCAATAGAATATATTTCAACATCCGGAACACAATATATCACTACAGATGTTGTCGGTGAAGCAATTTGGGAATATGATATCCAATATGATATTGCTCACCTTAACGAAAGACAATTAATGGGACATGGCGGAGAAGCTGGTGAATATTGGGGAGTGACAGATGGGAAATATGGAAAGAGCAGCTACTGGGGTATTTCAGATGTAGATATTGGAAATAGAGATATCTTTAGAGTAGAGAATTATGCTGGTGGTGGAAATGTTTATATAAATGGCGATTTTGCATATAACAATTCATATGATACAAGATGTGAACATTCTCCAGCACAAATATTTGCAATAAATGGTATGTTTTGTAACTATTGTAATCTCTATGGATGTAAGGTTTATGATAAAGAGGGAGAACTAATTAGAAATTATGTACCATGCTATCGCAAGGAAGATAATGCGGCTGGTTTGTATGATTTAATTAAAAATAAGTTTTATGTAAATGAAGGAACGGGAGTATTTGGCACAGGTGATACAATTGATACATATGATATCGAAGATATCAATTTACCAAGTGAATATACTCAAGTGGAATATATCAAATCTACAGGAACACAGTATATAGATACAGGATATTTGATAAACGCAACTTCTATACCAAGTCTTAAAGTAATCATAGATCAAACCATAACCAAAACAACAAATGTGTGGTCTGTATCTGGTACTGGCACAGCAACTCCTCGTGTATATTTGGGTGTTAGAAATGATGGACAATTTGGATATGGAGCTGGAAACGCAGATCTTTCAACAAATATAGATTATGAAAACAACACAAGATTGACATATACATTAGATATTCCAAATGCAAGATATAAAGTTACAGGTTCTCAAAATTTTGAGATTAGTATAAACACAACTATCGCCGGGACAGCATATAGGAATTTCTATTTATTTGGATATCGTGTAGAAACAGAAACAATTGGTCATACGACAAAAATGTATTCTTGCAAGATGTATCAAGGAGATACATTAATAAGATATTTTGTTCCATGTGTTCGCAAATCGGATTCAATTGCAGGTCTATATGATATTGTAAACAATGTATTCTATACAAATGAGGGAACAGGGACATTCGAGTATGGAAATCCAGTAAATCAAGAAGATGAATTGTTGCCAATAGAATATGAAAGAGTAGATTATATTCAATCTACGGGTAATGGAGGAGGCTACGCCTCTACTGGTCAGGAAATAGCATTAGGTATTCCTCTTGATATGGATAATGATAGTGTTGAAATAACATTCCAATCCACAATGATAGAACAGGATGGTTTAATACTCGCAACTCATGGAGATGCATCTATTCAAAATTATGCATATTTCTATCATTACCTCTCTGGAGCATCTACTTGTTTATTTATAGGAAACGATGGCCAACTTCAATTAATAGGTGGAATAGATTGCGACCTTTCAAAACACACCATGATATGGAGAAATAAACAACTTATTATGGATGGGGTTGTTCTTGGTGAAGATACTAGAGAGCTAGGAACAACAACTTATGATGCATATCTATGTTCTTGGGGCGGACAATACCATTATTCAGGTAAAATCTTTAGATGTAAGATTTGGAAATCTGGTGAATTAGTAAGAAACATGATTCCTTGTTATAGAAAAGCAGACTCTGAAACTGGAATGTATGATTTAGTAAATAATGTGTTCTACACTAATACAGGATCAGGAGCATTCGTTCCAGGCTTATCTCAAGAATCATTAATACCAGGAACAACAATTTCCCCATTGGCTTATTTAGAAGAGTATGAACAAGTAAAATATTTAACAAGTGTCGGCGAACAATATATAGACACAGAAATAACACCATTCAACGATGTTGTTTTTGAAGTTGCATTTGGTACGGACAATCTTCTAATATCGGATAGTTATGTTTTAGGAAATGGCGACGGAGATGGAATTGAAATTTACTTACAAGCAGGATTATGGAAAGTAGCATATGGTTCAGAAGTTGCTTCATTTGAAGCAATTCCAACCACAAAGACAACTGTTATTCTTGTGAAAAAGATGTTACTTGTTGGTTATAATGACTCAAGTCCAACATTAATACACACTTTCTCATCTACAATAACCTCTACACGTACGTTAACTCTATTTGCAACAAATAGGGAAAGTGAGATGTTACTATCTTCTGGTATTAATATATACGGATTTAGAATGATGACGGGCAATTCGATGTGTGAATATGTCCCATCTATTCAAAAAGAAGACGGCACATATGGTATGTACGATGGTGTCCAAGATAAATTGTTAGGAAGCAATGGCTCGGCCGAATTTATTTCTTCTCAAGAAATATTATCTAAATTATTGCCAGATGGATATCACATGTTAGAATATATTGAAAGTTCAGGCACTCAATATATAGATACCGGAATAAAAGATTCTTCTAATACATTAATTGAAGTAGAATTCTTAACAACAAGTCTTACATCCGTGTTCGGAACAACGACAGGTATGGGTTATACTCAAAACCTTTCATACATGGGAGGCTTTTTCTATTACTTAAATAGATCTGCTGGTTTACAAGGAAAATCCACAATTAATAAACGTATGGTTGTTAAAATGAATAACAATCTCTGTTATAGAGATGATACATTCGTTTACGAATATTCAGCGGTTTCAAAGACAGACACACAGACAATGTTCTTATTTGCACGTAATAAGAGCGGAACACCTGATGACATGGGTGATACAAAATTATATAGTTGCAAAATTTACGAAAACAAAATGATTAAAAGATATTTTGTTCCAGCATGTAGGGATGCGGACGGAGAAATTGGACTATATGAATTGGTGACAGAAACATTCTGTACAAATGAGGGCGAGGGAGAGTTTGATTCTAACGAGACTGAAAATATTTATAAAGACACAGTTCTTCCAACTGGATATAGACAACTAGAGTATATTGAAGGAACCGGAACTCAATATTTTGATACTGGAATTATAGTTAACAAGCCAGACTATGTTATTTACGAAGGAAAAATACAATATACATCAACAACGACATTATGGACTGGTGCAAATCCATATTTGCAAATGACATATAGCTACTATAAGACAAGAGAACCTATAAGGTTTAAAGTTACTTATGATGGCGCCATAGAAACTCTTTCTGTTGGTGGATATACAAATAAAGCTTTAGACTGGACAGATTACAACTATATAGATGTTAGACTTTGCATACTTGCATTAGGAGACAACAAAGGAGCCTTGTATAATTCTGCTCCACAACAAGCAAAAGTTTATTATATAAAAGTTATAAAAAATAACGAGTTGGTATTTGAAGGAATCCCTTGTTATAGAGAGTCAGATGGTGAAGCAGGATTATTTGATCTAGTATCCCAAAAATTCATTGGTAATTTAGGAACAGGAAGTGTTGTAAGAGGAAAAGAAGTCAACAACATTTCTAATGAATACGAACAAGTAGACTATGTAGAGTATACGGGCACACAACAAATCAATATTCCATATACGGTTACAAGTAACACCAAGGTAGAGATTTCAATAGAAAATAATACATCGGGTGCTACGAATGAATATCCGTTAGCAGATATAGGTGGCTCAACACTAGGAGTAGCAAACAATATTCCAACATATAATGTGTTTGATACAACAATAACAGGATCAGCTTTAATAACAAATACAAAGTATTTATTAACAGCAACATTTGATAAAGATAATGCATTAATAGTAAATGGCACAGTTTATGATACAGATAATATAACTCTTGGAACATTTGGAGATAGCATAAAACTATTTGGTGTTACACCTGCTATAAATGGAACCATCAAGGTCTTCAGAATTAAAGTATATGAAGGTAATGAAATAGCACTAGATTTAATCCCATGTTCTAGAAAGTATGATGGCAAAATAGGATTCTTCGATTATGTTAATAGTGAATTCTATGTTCCAACATCTGGAGATATGGAATGTAATGTAAGCTTTGAAGCGTTGAAGATGGGGAACCTCTTCAAGGAGTTAGATTATATCTATCTAGATGATGAGCATTACCTTAACCTTTCATATGTAGGAAATACTAAATTCATCTTTGATGCTCAATTTGATGTAACCGCATCTAATGGTATCATGGGATACACAAAGATGAGAGATCTTAACTGGGGCGTAATGAATGGCAAGTATGTACTTGGCGCCACAGAACAATATGTAGCAGGAAATAGAGATATTATCATAGATGAATATACTGCATCTTCAATTATTAGATCATTAAATGGCGAAGTAGTTGCAAATCTTCCATTAAACGTAAATTCTAGAGGTACATATCGTATAGGTAGTGTTTATGATTCACATAAAGAAAACTGTGCTGTTAAGATTTATAGCATCAAGATTGAACAAAATGGAAAGATAATCGCAGAACTAGTACCAGTGTTGAGGAAGTCGGATCAATCCATAGGATTGTTAGATAAGATAACAGACGTATTCTACGTCGTATACAACAACAAAGACAACTTCACAATGGGAAATGTTGTCGGACATCACTTCGATACAAATAACGTGGTTGCAGAGGTCTCAGAAAGCCATGATGGAGATATTTCTCATGTATGTAGTATCTGTGGAACAGAAATTCACGAAACTAAAGAAGCATATGCTTACAAAGTAGACTTCATGTACGGCACAGGAGTGAAGGAAGTGAAGGTATATAAGGGTTACGACTTATCCACGTATGAAACAACTAATGTAGCATATACACGTAATAAAAATACAAATAACTTCTCACGTAGAGATGCACAAGTGTATTTTGAAGTAGTTCTAGATGATGGATATGAAATAGAGAAGATATATCCGGGAGATGCAGTTTGCACAAATTATGAAAATAATATTTATATTGTTTCAGAAGTAACAAGTGAAACAACAGTTAAGATATTAGCACGTAAACATTATGAAGGATAAATAGATTATGAAAAAAGAGCTAGATGAAAGGACGAAGAATTCAATAATTAGAATAGTTGGTAGTATTATATTGTGCGTAGTACTTATGTGCGCACTATATTCAATGGGCCCTATAGTTACCGCCGAGGAACCATGGACATCAAATGGCGGTTATTATTTAGGATCTGCTATGATTTTATTTGGTGTTTTTGAAATGGTATATTTCATTTATAGAAAACGCAATGAAAACGATAAGTTCGATTACGCATATGTTGCATATTCTATTGTTGATATACTTGCAGGTGTTTTAATAATAGCCTTTAAAAATAACCCAGCATTATTTGCTATTGGTGGAGTGTTATTGATGCTTACACCAATTACTAAGAGATGCATGAGTCTTGTAAAAGACCATAGAGCAAGAAACATCATTATGAGTGTTATTATGTTCTTGCTATATACAGTCTTGTTTATATTTGTTGCTATTTGCATAAATGCGCCTATGTCTAGTGCATATCTTGTTGGTGCATTAATACCTGCATCACTAATTGCTGTCACAAGCTTGTTCTATATCTGCAGGTTAGCCCTTTCACATTTCAACTTTAGAGCATTGAGAAAAATTATTCGTAAGACATACGCCGGAGAGGTTATTTTTGGATTACTCTTATTGATGGTTGCGTTCTCTTCAGTTCTCATGATTGTCGAAGACAATATCCACAATTTCTGGGATGCTATGTGGTATTGTTATATGTTAGTAACAACCATTGGTTTTGGAGATATCACAAGCGTAACAGTATTAGGAAGAATCATATCTGTAATTCTTGGTATTTACGGAATCGTAGTTGTTGCTATCTTAACATCCATTATTGTCAACTTCTATATAGAAACAAGAAATAAAGAAGAAGAAAAGGTTGAAACCATAACAATAGAGGATAATTCTTTGGAAGAAGAAGCAGTGGAAGAAAAAACCGAAGACCCAGTACCAGAAACAGAAGAAACAAAGGAAGAATAAAATATAATTAATGTTAATAACAAGGCCTTGATAAATCATCAAGGTCTTTTTAATTGTCAAAAAATATTTCGTGTGATATTATACTCTCTGGTTTAAACCCACGGAGTTCGGCCTCTAAATCCTTCGTGTAAAACAATAAAACCAAGGAGATCTTTTATGACAACTAAACCAAAACGTTCTTTTAAAGAATGGATTTTATTTGAGTACAAGTCCACAGTAACATTATTTAGAACTATACCATCAATCGTTGTAGCAATTTTTGTTATGGCCGTTATAGCTATGAATATTCTTGCAAACAAGACAATTGTTCAAGAAGAGTATATAGCACTAGATGGTGGATTCTTGGTATCTTGGATATCTTTCTTATGTATGGATATCATAGTAAAACACTTTGGACCAAAAGCTGCAAATAAGGTTTCTTTATTTGCAATCACTGTTAACTTATTGGTTTGCTTAATATTCTATATTGTTTCTATTATCCCAACACCAAATGAAGACTATACAGCATTTAACACTATCATTGGTGGAACATGGTTTATTTTATTAAGCAGTACAATAGCATTTATAATATCTGCAATATTAAACAACTGCACAAACTATGCCTTAGGAAAAACATTTAAAAAGAACCCAGATGGCAAACTTGCTTTCTTTGTTAGAAGTTATGTATCCACATTCATCGGCCAGTTCATAGATAACCTTATATTCGCAGTGTTAACATTTATGTTATTTGCACCAATATTCTGGGATGGTTTTAGCTGGACATTTGTACAATGCGTAACATGTTCATTAGTTGGCGCAGCACTTGAAACAGTGTCCGAAGTCATCTTTGCTCCAATTGCATATCATATAAGTAAAAACTGGAAGAAACACGATGTTGGCAAAGAATATTTTGAGTTCATTAATCCAAAAGAAGAGGAGGTATTAGCATGAAAATAATTATCACAGGAAGTAGTTCTGGAATAGGACTTGAAGTAGCAAAAAAGTTCTTAAAAGAAGGATTCATAGTATATGGTATAGATGCTAAAGCATCTAACATCCAAGATGAGAATTACCATCACTACGTTGCAGATGTCTCTAAAAAAGAGCAATTACCAACTCTAGACAATGTGGATATTATCTTTGCAAATGCAGGCAAACAAAACTCAAAAGATGATATAGACAACAACTTAAAAGGTACAATAAATACAATAGAGAAGTATGCCTTCCAATACAACATCAAATCAGTTCTTGCAAATGCATCTGCTTCCGCAAGTACAGGATTCGAATTTCCAGAATATGTTGCAAGTAAAGCTGGAGTTGTTGGATATATGAAAAATGTTGCAGTAAGACTTGCAAAATATAAAGCAACAGCAAATACCATTTCTCTAGGTGGAGTATTAACAGAATCTAACGAACCAGTTGTATCAGATAAGACGGCATGGAAGAAGATTATGAAGGCAACACCTTTAAAGAAGTGGATGACAGAAGAAGAAGTAGCAGACTGGGTATATTTCCTAACAGTTGTTAACAAGTCTGCAACAGGTCAAGATTTTGTCATAGACAACGGCGAAAAAGATCTAAACTGCACATTTGTGTGGCCAGATTTTGAATAAAAAACAATTAAAGATTTTAATCTTTACATATAAAAAAACTGTGTGATAGAATAGTATTACATTAATTTTAGACAGAGGTCTTAAAAATGAAAACAAAGACATTAATTCTTATCGTTCCTATTTTAGCATTAATGCTTACTGTATTAGCAGTAGCATTATCATTAACATTCGCTGTAGATACAGCATATGCATCAGATGGATCACAACCAGGATTTAATACAACAATTGCCGCATTAGAAATTGCACAAATAGTTGGAATTGCCATTGGTTGTGCTATAGCAGCTGGATTAGTTGTAATTGGTATTGCATCCGGAGCAAAGAGTGCAAGTCAATCTAAGAAAGAGAAGGAAGCTCAAAGAAAAGCAGCTGAAGAAGAAGAGAGAAAGAAGCAAGAACAAGCTGCTGCAAAAAAAGCTGCACAAGAGAGAAAAGAAGCTCAAAAGAAGGCTGCAGAAGAGAAAAAGAAAGAGGAAACTAGAAGAAAGGCTGAACAAAGAAAAGCAGAAGAAGAAGCTAGAAAAGCTGCAATCGAAGAAATGGCTGCTGTTGCAAATGAACCAGAAGATGTAGAAGAGCCAAAAGAAGAAGAGAAGCCAGTAGAGGAAACGAAAGAAGAACCAGTATACGAAGGAGAAGATGTGGTTCCTGAGGAAGAAAAAGCAGATGTCGATGAAATCATTAAAGAGGCAAGTCAAGTTAAGACTACAAATACAATAATAAATAAGAAGTTCGTTTATGAACATATTGAAAATGCAGAATATGCAAGCAAGGCTCAAGTAAATAAGAGACCAAACTACAATTCAGCAAACTTCCCAGTACCAGATACACACTATGCATGTGGTGATGAGGATAAGTGCTTCATTTATGTATATGAAACAAAGAACCCAACAGTATTACTCATCTATAACACACCAGAGTATGCTGCAGAATTAAAGAAAGAACATGAATATGTTTCTGAAAGTAAAGTTCCAAGAAGCAACGATACATGGTTCAAGTTAATCATTGATGACAGTTATACAGAAGATCAAGTAAGAAAGATTATCGATGACTGTTTCGAGTATGCATATAGAGTAACTCCAATTGAAGAAATTGAAGAACCAGAAGAAGATGTATTCGAAGCACCAGCTGAAGAAGAAACTCCAGTTAAGGAACCAGTACAAGAAGAAGTAGTAGAGGAAGCTCCAGTCGCTGAAGAAGAGCCAGAAGAAGAACAAGAGGAAGAAGTAACTCTCAAAGAGAGTTTAGCAAGTGCTGCTAAAGTTGTTTCAAGTTCTTCAGAGAAAATAGATAAGAAGTTTGTATATGAATATCTTGAACACAAATATGGTGAAGATGTTGAAACAAACAAGAGAGAAAACTATACATCAACAGGTCTCCCACTTGCAGATACACACTACGCACTTGGTGCAAAGAAGAAGTGTTTTGTATATGTTTATGAAACAGAAGGAACAACTTTACTTCTTATCAATAACACAAGTGCTTATGAAAAGGAATTAAAGAAGGAACACTCTCTTGTAACAAGAAGTGCCTTCCCAAAGAGCAAAGATAAGTGGTTCTCATTAATCATTGATGATAGCTATACAGTAGCACAAGTATGCAAAATCTTAGATGATTGTTATCTACTTGCTGGTGGAAAAGCAAGTGAAGAAGAAGTTGCCATGACTCTCAAAGAGAGTCTTGCTGCAGCAGCAAAGGTCCATGTTGAACAAATCAAGATAGACAAGAAGTATGTTGCAGAATACCTTGAAAAGAAGTATGGAGACAAAGTTGAAATAAATACAAGAGAAAACAAGACTTCAACAGGATTACCACTTGCAGACACACACTATGCAGTAGATGGCAAAAAGAAGAAGTGCTTCGTTTATGTATACGAAACAGATACATCCACATTGCTCCTAATCAACAGCACAAGTGCTTATGAAAAAGAACTCAAAAAGACACACAAATATGTCTCCAAGAGTGCATTCCCAAAGAGCAAGGATGAGTGGTTCTCAGTTGTTGTAGACGATTCATTTACAAATGCAGATATAGACAAAATCATGGATGACTGCTATGCATTAGCACTTAAATAAGATAGAGGAACAGTAATGGAAAAGGTTGCAAAGTTTGAAAAAGTATCTTTTGAACAATACGAAAAAGATTTCAAAGATAGAATAGGAGATTGCAAAGACATAAACAAAATTTATGAAGATATCATCTTCCCAAAAAGAGCCACAGTTGGTTCTGCAGGATATGATTTCTTTGCACCTATTGATATAACTCTTGCTCCAAACGACACCATTACAGTTCCAACAGGTATTAGAGCTAAAATTAACGAGGGATATGTTCTTCTAATTTACCCAAGATCCGGATTAGGATTTAAGTATAGATTACAACTAGATAACACCGTTGGTGTTATAGATGCAGATTATTATGGTGCAAAAAACGAAGGCCATATTCTTGTTAAAATTACAAACGATTCAAAAGAAAATAAGACACTAACTATCCCTAAAGGAACAGGCTTTGCACAAGGTATTTTTATGCCATTTGGCATCACTGTAGACGACACTGTTTCAGACATAAGAGAGGGTGGAATGGGGTCTACAACCAGGTAAAACATAAAGTTTACATTATTCACAATAATAAACACTTATAACGAACGAAACACCACCGAAACACAACGGTGGTGTCGTTTTGGTTGCCAATTAGCAAGATAATTAGTATAATTATCAAGATTTGTTTCATAGAATATATAAAAAATAGGAGGAAACAATATGCTAGAACTTAGAGACATTAAGAAGGATTATGTGGTAGAAAAAATGACCACGCAAGCCCTCAAAGGAATCACACTAAGTTTCAGAAAAAAAGAATTTGTAGCGATTTTAGGACCTTCTGGTTGTGGTAAGACCACACTTTTAAATATCATTGGTGGTTTAGACCATTATACAAGCGGAGACCTTATTATAGATGGTGTTTCAACAAAACAATATAAAGATAGAGATTGGGATACATATAGAAATCACAAGATCGGATTTGTTTTCCAAACATATAATTTAATTCAACATCAAAGAGTAGGCGCAAACGTAGAATTAGCTTTAACCATTTCCGGTGTTCCAAAAGAAGAAAGAAAAGAAAGAGTTAAGGATGCATTGGCACAAGTAGGACTTGCAAGTCAAATTAGAAAACGTCCAAATACTTTATCTGGTGGACAAATGCAACGTGTTGCAATTGCAAGAGCATTGGTTAATAATCCAGATATTATTCTTGCAGACGAACCAACAGGAGCATTGGATTCAGAAGCTAGCGTTAGAGTCATGGATATTCTGAAGAATATCTCCAATGAGCATCTCGTAATTATGGTTACACATAATCCAGAATTGGCTTATCAATATGCAACTAGAATTATTGAGATTAAAGATGGTGAAATACAATCAGACTCTAACCCAGTTGGCGAAGATGAACAACTTGATATAGTTGAACAAATCGAGAAAATTGATGAACTCGAGGCCCAAGGTGTTGATGTTGAAAATATCGAAGATATTTCAAAAGCAGAAATTCCAGAAACTGAATATGAAAAGGTAGAAGAGCCACAACCAAAAGCAAAGAAATCCAAGATGAAATGGAAGAGTGGTTTCATGCTTTCCGTTGCTAACTTGTATACCAAGAAGATGAGAACCTTAGCTACAACATTTGCAGGATCCATCGGTATTATTGGTATGACATTGGTATTGGCTTTATCCACAGGTGCCAAAGCGTATATTCTTCAAGTAGAAGAAAGTGCTCTTGCAGATTATCCATTGATTATCGAAGAGACAAACTTGGATATGGGTAGAATGTTCGATATTCTTGCAAATAGCACGGATAGTAATAGTAGTCACGAAGCGAATGATCAGGAAGTATACGAAAGAGAAGTTCTTGGTAATCTTATGACATACTTTAATGAATTAAGTGGTCAAAAGAATGACTTAAAGGAAATCAAAAAATACTTAGATAAACACATCAAAGAGGAAGATGGACTTTTAAGATATGATTATGGACAGAGAGTAAATATATTCTCTGACTATGATAGAGAAGGCGATGGCCCAATACAACATACAGGTCAATATTATCTAACAAATCCATTCACCGATAACGTTCAAGGCATGCTTGATTCGTTAGGTTTAGGAGACCAAGTTTTAGGTATGCTATCAACAATAGGCGTAAGGATGGATTCAATGATTCCTTGGGATGAATTAATTGCAAATCAAGAACTATTGGATAGACAATATGATGTTATTGCTGGTCATTGGCCAAATGATGCAGGAGCAACAGGAACAGACGATAGTCCATTTGAAGTCATTTTAGTTGTTAATGAGAACAACGAAATCGATGATACCATGGCTCTTGCAACTGGTTTGAGAAGTCCAAAGAGGTTGTTTGATGCATTTGGTGGAGACTTAGCAACATATCAAATCACCGATTTGTTGAACATGACATATAAGGTATTACCACAAAGTTCATTCTTCCATGAAAAAGATGGAGCATACTATAGTTATTATGCAGATACCAATTACTATACATCAGCAGATGGCGCAACAGGTGAATTCACAAATGTAATATCCAATGGATTATCTTTAAGAATTTCTGGTATTGTTAGACCAAAAGAAGGTGTAACAAACGGTGTTATCAAAAAGAACATGGGTTATACAGCCAACTTAACCAAGAAGATTGCTCAAATGAATGCAACAAGTGCAGTATATCAATATCAAATGCAAAATGTAACAGTAGATGAAAATACTGGTATGGTTACTGGAGGTACAGTTGGAACAATTTACATTGGTTCAGAAGCATATTCATCAGGCCAAGCAATTAATTCAGCTAAATCAATGGAAGACTTTGCATCAGACTATTTAGCAGAATTAGGGTGGATAGATCAAGAAACACCAAAAACAATTTATGTATATGCATCATCATTAGATGGTAAAGCACATATCTTACAAGTATTCAAAGATTACGAAAACTCTGGTGAAGATAGAACGTTGAACTACCAAGATACAATTAGCGTATTAATGAATGCTATTAAACAAATTATTAACGCAATTACATACGTATTGGTTGGATTCTCAGCAATTTCATTAGTAGTATCTTCTATCATGATTGCAATTATTACATATACATCAGTTGTTGAAAGAACAAGAGAAATTGGTGTTCTTCGTGCATTGGGTGCAAGAAAGAGCGATATTGCAAACATTTTCAATAGTGAAACTTTAATTGAAGGAACGTTATCTGGTATCGTAGGGGTATTTATAGCGTGGTTGATAACGCTGCCGATTAATGTGGTCGTACTGCATAGATTCCAGATAGTTAATATTGCAAACTTACAATGGTGGCATGTTCTAGCTATGTTTGGCTTGTCTATTGGACTAAGCTTCTTAGCTGGATTAATACCTTCACAATTAGCAGCAAAGAAAGACCCGGTATATGCATTAAGGTCAGATCAGTAACAACAGTGAAGGGCAACAACAAAGTTGCCCTTTTAAATATAAGGGAGAGAATTATGGATAAAATTGAACAATTACAAAACATAATTAATAGTTCAAACAAAATTGTTTTATTCACTGGCGCTGGTATTAGTGTTCCAAGCGGAATACCAGATTTTAGAAGCGCTACAGGTTTATATAATACATCATCCGGAATAGGGTATAGAGCAGAGGAAATAATCTCCCATTCATTCTTTATGAGAAATAAAGAAGATTTCTATAAATTCTATAAAGAAAAAATGCTTTTCCCAGAAGCAAAACCAAATGCAGCACATATATATTTTGCAAAACTTGAACAAGCAGGAAAGATGCTTGCAACAGTAACCCAAAATATAGATGGTTTGCATCAACTTGCAGGAGCAAAAAAGGTATATGAATTACATGGTTCAGTACATCGTAATTACTGCATGAAATGTAATGCCTTTTATGATCTCAACTACGTTGTGTCTCAAGATGGTGTACCAAAGTGTTCTAAGTGCGCAGGAACGCTTAAGCCAGACGTTGTACTATATGAGGAAGGATTAGACTCGGAGACATTATACGGCGCTCTCAACGCAATACAGAGCGCGGATACATTAATAATTATTGGTACATCTCTAGTTGTTAATCCTGCAGCAAGTTTAGTTAATTATTTTAGAGGCAAGAATTTAGTTCTAATTAATAAGAGCGAGACATTCGCAGATGATAGGGCAGACCTAGTTATTCATGAGGATTGTGCAAAGGTTTGTGAGAGCCTCAAAATACCTAATTAATTGACATAAAGCAATTAATTTATTAAGATATTGATAACATTTTTAAGGATGGAAAATAAAATGGCATTGAGTTGTAAAGAAATAGCTGAACGTTTAAAAGGATTGAGAGAAATGATGGAGATTTCTCCAGATGAAATGGCTAAGGTCACAAACATGACAGTAGACCAATATTTAGCATATGAAGCAGGAGATAAGGATTTCTCTGTTACTATGCTTTATAACTGCGCTAATAGATTTGGCGTAGATGTTACAGAACTTATGACAGGTCAAGCACCAAAACTATCTAGCTATTCTTTAGTTCGTGCAGGTGAGGGTGAAAAAGTTGAAAGAAGACATAACTTCACATATGAACACTTAGCTATCAATTTCAAAGATAGAACAGCAGATCCATTCTTAGTACACGCACCATATATTAAAGGCTCTGAAGAGCAACCTATTTCATTAAGTGTACACAAGGGCCAAGAAATGGACTACATCCTTTCTGGTGAGCTTACATGCTCTATAGATGGACATATCGTTGTGGTTCACGAAGGAGATACACTTTATTATGATTCGGGTAAACCACATGGCATGATTGCAACAGGCGGTAAAGCTTGCGACTTCATTGCAATTGTTTTAAAAGAAGATAAATAAGGGAATGGAGGAGCTAGACTCCTCCTTAATTTTTTATGGGAAGATATTCAATACAAAGTACTAAAACACCAAGTAGCAATATTATCATAGATGGCATATATAGATTCAGTATTATTTCGTCTAGAATTATTCGTGTGGAAAAAGATAAAACTTCAACTTTTGAAGACTTGCCAACACAAATAGTTTTCCATAGAAATATTAACACTCCAGATTTCACATATAAGATTATTAAGGACAAAGTCCTTATAGTAACCAAAGATACAGACTTTCTCTATGACAAAAAGAAGGATAAGGCATATGTAATTAAAGATAAGTACATGATAGATTCCTCAAAAAGAATTGGTAATCTAAAAGGTACTTTAAGAACTCTAGACTTTACAGCTGGTTTAGTACATTTGCAAGATGGTATTTTTTCTAAACGAGGTGTCACACAAATAGATGATTCAGCATCATATGTCATAGATGAAGAAGGTAATGTAAAAGAGAGAAGTATTAAAGAAAAGGACATTTATGTCCTTAATTTCGGACAAGACTATTTTGGTGGTATAAAAGAGTTTTATTCTTTAACAGGTTATACACCACTTCTTCCAAAGTATATTTTGGGTAACTGGTGGTCTAGATATTATGCATATACTCAAGATGAGTACATGGATGTTATCAACAAGTTTGAAGATAAGAAAGTTCCTCTAACTGTTGCAACTATAGATATGGATTGGCATATCGTTAAGGATGCACCAAAGGATTCAAAGACAACACCAAGAAGACAATTATTCACAGGTTGGACAGGTTATACCTGGAATGAAAAACTTTTCCCAGATTACAAGAAATTTTTAAAAGATCTCAAAGACAAGAATTTAGGTATTACTTTAAACCTTCATCCATGTGATGGCGTTAGATACTTTGAAAAGCAATATAACGACATGTGCAAAGCTTGTGGAGTAGATCCAGCAACAAAGGATAGAATAGAGTTCAATCTTGAAGATGAGAAGTTTAGAAACGCTTACTTTGATATACTTCATCATCCATATGAGGATGATGGTGTTAACTTCTGGTGGATAGATTGGCAACAGGGAAAGAGTACTCCTTTAAGCAAATTAGATCCACTATGGCTCCTTAACCATTACCATACATTAGACATAGATAGAGAAGACAATAAGGGCCTAATTCTTTCTCGTTATTGTGGTCCAGGTTCACATAGATATCCACTAGGATTCTCTGGAGATAGTATAGTTGTTTGGAAGTCCCTCCAACTTCAACCTTACATGACAGCAACAGCTTCAAATATAGGTTACACATGGTGGTCTCATGATATAGGCGGACATCAATTCAATCATGGAAATCCAGATTTATATGTTAGATGGTTACAGTTTGGTGTATTCTCACCAATCAATAGATTGCACTCATCAAATACATCTCTAAGTAAGGAACCATGGAACTATCCAGAATGGGCAGAAAAGATAGCAGAAGACTATCTAAGATTACGTCATAAACTCATTCCATACCTCTATACAGCCAATGTTTTAACAGCAAAAGAGGGTATTCCTCTCATGACTCCAATGTACTGGAAGGAACAATCAGATGCTGCATACAAAGCAAAAAATCAATATTATTTTGGCAGTGAGTTAATAGTGGCTCCAGTCATAAATAAGGCGGTTAGAAACAAGAAAACTGGCACAATCTCGTCCCCAGTTTCCTTCTATATTCCATCAAACAATTGGACAGATTTCTTCACCGGAAAGAAGTACAACGAGGGCTGGTATGTTGAGTATAGAAACATGGATAATGTTCCTGTTTTTGCAAAGGAAGGAGCTATCGTTCCAATGCTTGCAAACGAAGAAACAAACACAATAGTGTTTGATAACCTTGAAGTTAAGGTCTTTGCAGGAGAGAATAAGTACACCCTTTACGATGAACAAGGGAAGATAGATTTTGAACTCAAAAATGATGGAGATACATACATTTTGGATATTATAAAATCCAAAGATTGTGTGACCAAATCCATACTCGTACATTTTGTTGATTTGTCATCTGCTGAAGTTGCTCTAAATGGCAAGAAAATTGCGAAAGGCAAAAAAGTGAAAGTAAATTTTTAAATTTATTTGCTTGACAAAGTAATAATTACTTTTATATTATATCAAAACGTATCGTAGAAATAATTAGTCCGTGTGGAAGTTAGCCCCTCCCTTCGGATGTGGAGATAGATAGAAAAAATAAAAAATTAATTCGGAGGATTAGCAATGGCTATTACCAATAAAAGTTACATGGCAAAAGCTGGTGAAGTTGAAAGCAAGTGGTATCTAGTTGATGCAACAGACGTAGCATTAGGTAGATTAGCTTCTCAAGTCGCTATGATTTTGAAAGGCAAGAACAAGCCAACATATACACCAAACGTAGTTACAGGAGACCATGTTATTATAATCAATTGTGCAAAGGTCCTTTTAACAGGAAATAAGTTAGAACAAAAATATCACCGTTATCACACAGGTTATATTGGCGGTTTAAAGGAAATCCAATATAAGAAGATGATGGCTGAAAAACCTGAAAAGGCAGTTTATTTAGCAGTCAAGGGAATGCTCCCAAAGAACAAGATCGGTTCCGCAATGTTAAAGATGCTTCGTGTTTACCCAGGTGCAGATTATGCAAACGTAGCACAAAAGCCAGAGACATTAGTTATCACGGGACACGTTTACGATGAAAAGTAAGGTGAGGTATAGAATATGGCAACAAAGAAAGTAGTCAGAAAGAAAGTTCAATTCTGTGGAACAGGCAGACGTAAAACTGCAGTAGCAAGAGTACGCATTATCCCAGGAGGAGAAGGCGCAATCACAATTAATGGAAAAGATCTAGATGTATACTTCACAAACGGTATTCAACAAATCATCGTAAATCAACCATTAGAATTATTAGGTGCAAAAGACAAATTCGATATCATCGTTAACGTATACGGTGGTGGTATCACAGGACAAGCTGGTGCAATCCGTCATGGTATCGCAAGAGCATTATGCTTAGCAGATGAATCATATCGTGCACCATTAAAGAAAGCTGGTTACCTTACAAGAGACGCTCGTATGAAAGAACGTAAGAAGTACGGTCTCCATAAAGCTCGTAAAGCACCACAATTCAGCAAACGTTAATATTCACGTATTAACAATACGAAAAATAAGCTGCTGGGATTTATATCCTGGCAGTTTTTATTTTTTCTAACTTTTTCCCGTAGTTATGGTATTGTAAATTACCATAAAGTTGGTATAATTTAAGAAAATAGGGAGGGAGTTATGAACGAAGACACCAAAAGATCATCCATAATCATTAGAATTTTAAAAATCATTTCAAAGTATACAGATGCACAACATAGTATTACTCAAGTAGACATTTGCAATATCTATAAAAATACATATGATGAAACAATAGATAGACGTACTGTTTCAAAGTGTATTGATATCCTTATAGAAGAAGGTTATGACATATATAAGGGTAGAGGTATTTATTATGATTCAAGAGGATTTACAAATACCGAACTTAGATTCTTAATAGATGCCGTATTGTCTAACAAGGCAATAAATGATTCAAGTTCTGAGGAGTTGCTTAATAAAATAAGCAAGGTTGGTGGTGACCACTTCGATTCCCATAGAAAACATATTATGTCTGTTGCAAGTTGGAATAAAACAACTTCAGTTCATGTATTAGATACAATAGATGAATTAGATACAGCAATAGAGAATAAAACCCCTCTTAAAATTGAATATAGTAAATATAAAATAGATAAACAAATGCATGTTAATATGATATTTACTATCTCACCATACCAAATGATAATTCACAACCAAAAATACTACATTATCTGTAAAACAGATAGATATGATGAAATCTCCTTCCTTCGTATAGATAGAATCACAAAGATTTCTCATCCAAGAAATGCAAAATATATACCAATTGAATCTATTAAAGGATATGAGTATGGAATAGACTATCAAGTCTTAACATCTGCAAGACCATATATGTATTCAGATCAACCACAACATATTAAGGTAAAATGCAGCGCAAAGATGGTAGATGAAATCATAGATTGGTTCGGTATGGATGTAGCTTTCCAAAAGAAGGAGAATTCCAATGACTTTATAGCCATGATAAACTCATCTCCAAAAGCCTTCGTATATTGGGCAATTCAATTTGGAAATCAAGTAGAGGTATTATCTCCTCAATCTGTTAGAGAAGAGATAAAAGAGAATTTAAAAACTACAGCTAAAAAATACGGATTGAAATTAGTATAGTGAAACATTAGATAGAGCCGCTATAGCGTCTCCAGAGCCAACTAAACCAGATCCTTCATTAGTTGTTGAAGTTATGCCAATAAATGTCTTATCTAAGCCTAAGTGCGCCGATAGGACATTTTTCATTTCATCTAAGTAAGGTGAAACCTTAGGAGCCTCTAAAATCATCGCAATTGAGACGTTAATAAGTTTGTACCCTTTGCTCTTTACAATGCTCATAACCTCGTCTAAAAGCTTTATAGAGGATATTCCATCATACTTTGGATCGTTTGTAGGGAATAGATGTCCAATATCCTTCTCGCCAATTGCAGAAAGTATTGCATCCATTAATGCATGAACAGGAATATCTCCATCCGAATGTGCAACTGCCTTCTTGTTAAATGGGATGGCAACACCACACAAATAAATGACATTGTCTTTCTTGTTTGAGACCTCTAAATTGTGTAAATCATAGCCAACTCCAACAAGGTTTTTCTTAACATCACTTCTGTATGTAATTTTGATGTTGTTTGGATCCCCTTTGACAAAGTCAAACTTGGCATCTTTTTTGTAGTATTGAACAAGTGAAAAATCATCAGAAAAAGGCTTCTTATTTTCATACCAAGTATCGTATGCATCAAAGAGTGTTTGAGTAGGGAATGCTTGTGGTGTTTGGGCACAAACAAAGTCTGCTCTTTGTTGGATTTTTAAATCTTTTGTATATAGTGAATCAGCAATATCAATTACAGGGATTACACATGTATCATAACTTGCTTTTTCAATAACGGAAGCAATCAATTCAGCCGAAACATTTGGTCTTGCACCATCGTGAATAAGGACACATTCACAATTGTCTGTAATTAAATCTAAAGCATTGAAAACGGATTCAGATCTTGTCTCACCACCAGCAACAGTGAAGATTCTAGAGTGAAGTGGAAGGTCATATTTTAACATGATATTTTCCATGTCAATCATGTCATCTTCATTGAGTACAACAATGATTTTTTCAACATCATCTCTTTCTAGAAAAGGCTTAATTGACTCGGTTAGAACTACGGTTTTGCCATAATCTTCCAAGAGTTTGTTGCTCTCATATCTCTCACTTTTTCCTGCTGCTGCAATTATTACATTAATCATCTTCTTCCTCGTCCTTATAGTTGGTTGAGATTATCTCGAACATTTCACCTGCAGATTGTTTTGTTTGATGTTCGTTAACATTTAAAACCTTGAAAACAATTTCCTTGTCTCCAAAAATAATCTTAACTAAATCGTCTATTTTAACATCCTTTGCTGGCTTTGCAGGTCTACCATTTATTTCGATTCTACCAGAAGAACATGCCTCTTGTGCGACACTCCTTCTTTTGATTATTCTCGATACCTTCAAAAACTTGTCTATTCTCATATTTTCCGATTTTTTACCCATAAATTAGAAAAATTTTATATTTTTACAAATTTATAGTTGACAACCTTGACTTTACACATTAAAATTGTAAACTGCTATATCTCACGTTTTCTACTATATATATAAATATATACATGAAATTTCAAGTGTTATTGTTAGTATAGCAAGAGCAACCAAAAAACTCAAATGCTTTGAAAATATTAAAAATTTCGGGCTGAAAACAACAAATTATTCAAGGAGCGAAAAATGTCTGAAGAAACAAAATTTGACATGGCTAAAAGAGTTCACGTTGAAAAGTACGGTAACACAGAGCGTTTCTCATTCTCAACAATTAAGAATGTTTTAGAAATTCCTAACCTTATCGCTGTTCAAAAGAATTCTTACAATGACTTCATCAAAAATGGTATCAATGATGTTCTCCATTACTATTCTCCAATAGTTTCTCAAAATGGAAAACTCGAATTATCTTTCCTCGACCATACTGTTGATGACGAACCAACACACACAATTCAATATTGTAAAGACAATGGCTTAAACTATGAAACAGCTGTTCACGTACTTTGCAGATTGAAAAACTTGGAAACAGGTGAAATCGCAGACCAAAACATCTTCTTAGGCAACTTCCCACTCATGACCGAAAGTGGTTCATTCGTAATCAACGGTGCAGAAAGAGTAGTTGTATCACAATTAATTAGAAGTCCTGGTGTATACTGCGATGTAGAGATTGATAAGAAGACCGGCGCAAAACGTTATCAAACACGTTTATCTCCAGAAAGAGGAGATTGGCTAGAATTCGAACAAGATCAATCTGGTGTATCTTGGGTTCACATTAACAAGAAGCGTAAAGTCTTAACAACAGTTCTCCTTCGTTCACTCGCAAGATTAGAAGACGAAGAAGCAATCCCAGCAAACGGATTTGTTAAGTATGGTATTAGATCCGGATTAGGATTTGGTACAAACGCTGAATTGATTGAGTTCTATGGCGACGATCCAATGATTATCGCAACTTGCCAAAAAGATGGTGAGAAAGGAACTTACGAAGGATTACAAGATTTATATGCTCGTATGAAAGATAATGATGGATTCACCGTTAAAGGTGGTAAAGACATCATTAATACCACTTTCTTTGAAGAGAGAAGATACGATCTTACAAGAGTTGGACGTTACAAAGTAAATAAGAAATTATCTATTGCATCTCGTATTGCAGGATACAAGTTATTCAAGAATATCGTAGACCAATATGGTGAAATCTTAGCAACTAAGGGACAAGTCTTAACAGAAGAAGAAGCTGAAGCAATCCAAAACAAGGGTGTTAACGTTGCATGGTTATCTTATGAAGATAAGAACGGCAAAGAAGTTGGCTTCAAAGTTATGGGTAACAATACTGTAGATTTAACAGCATTCGTACCATCATACGCAGATGGAAGTCCATTAAACCCAAGAGATATTGGTATTTTAGAAAAGGTTTACTATCCAGAATTAATGGAATTAATGGAAACACACAAGGATACAGCAGAATTAATCGAAGCTATTAAGTTAGATGTAAATATGCTTGTTAGAAAGTTCGCAACAGCTGATGATATTCTTGCAACAGTAAACTACAACTTCGGACTTTGTCATGGATTTGGCAATGTAGATGATATAGACCACTTATCAAATCGTAGAGTACGTGCAATTGGTGAGTTATTACAAAACCAATTCAGAATCGGTATGGCTAGATTAGAAAAGGGTGTAAAAGAGAAGATGCAATCCATCGCTGAAGGAACAGTATTAACACCAGACAAGTTAATCAACGTTCGTCCAGTAGAAGTTGTATTCAGATCATTCTTTGGTTCATCACAATTAAGCCAATTCATGGATCAACCAAACCCAATTGCTGAATTAACACATAAACGTAAATTATCTGCATTAGGTCCTGGTGGTTTAAACAGAGACAGAGCAACAGTTCAAGTCCGTGACGTTCACCACTCACACTATGGAAGAATGTGTCCAATTGAAACTCCAGAAGGACAAAACATTGGTCTTATTTCTTCATTAGCAACCTATGCAAGATTAAATGAGTATGGATATATTGAATCTCCATACAGAAAGATTGACAAAGAAACAGGCGTTGTCACAACTGAAGTTGTTTACATGACAGCTGAAGAAGAAGACAAGTATGTAATCGCACAAGCTAACGAACCATTAGATGAAAACAGCCGTTTCGTTAACGAACGTGTTACATGTAGAGATAAGGAAAACATCCGTGAGTATCCAAGAGATAGAGTAGATTACATGGACGTTTCACCAAAACAACTTGTTTCTATTGCAACCGCACTTATTCCGTTCCTTGAAAATGATGATACAAACCGTGCTTTGATGGGATCTAACATGCAACGTCAAGCTGTTCCACTTCTCAAACCAGAAGCACCAATTATTGCAACAGGCGTTGAATACCGTATTGCACACGACTCAGGTGTAGTTGTTATTGCAAAGAAAGGCGGTATTGTTAAATACGTCGATGCAGATCAAATTATAATCGCAAATGATGACGGCGAAGAAGATACATACAAACTCTTCAAGTTCGTACGTAGTAACCAAGATACATGTATTAACCAACATCCAATTGTATCCAAAGGCCAAAGAGTTGAAGCAGACGAAGTTATCGCAGACGGTCCTGCAACAGATAACGGAGAACTTTCACTTGGTAGAAACATCCTTGTTGGATTCATGGAGTGGGAAGGTTACAACTACGAAGACGCTGTCTTAATTTCCGAAGATTTATTAAAGAATGATGCATTCACATCTATCCACATTAAGAGCGTAGATTGTGAATCACGTGATACAAAATTAGGACCAGAGCAAATTACAAGAGATATTCCACAACTTAAAGAAGAAGCTTTAAGAAACTTAGATGAGAACGGTATCATTCGTATCGGTGCAGAAGTTAAGCCAGGAGACATCCTCGTTGGTAAGATTTCTAACAAGGGCGAACAAGAACCATCTCCAAATGAGAAATTATTAAAGGCTATCTTAGGTGGAATGGCAAGAGATACAAGAGACACATCCTTAAGAGTAAAGAATGGTGAAGGCGGAACAGTTGTAGACGTACAAGTCTTCAAACGTAAAGACCATCCAGAATTACCACCAGGAGTCTTAGAGAAAGTCAAAGTCTTCATCGCACAAAAGAGAAAGATTGGCGTTGGAGATAAGATGGCTGGACGTCATGGTAACAAAGGTGTTGTATCTAGAGTATTACCAAGAGAAGATATGCCATTCTTAGAGGATGGAACTCCACTTCAAATCGTATTGAATCCATTAGGTGTTCCTTCACGTATGAATATTGGACAAGTTCTCGAGGTTCACCTTGGTTTAGTTGCAAAACACCTCGGCTGGAAGATCTGTACTCCAGTTTTCGATGGTGCTAAAGAGCAAGATATTAAACAACTCTTAAGAGATAACGGATATCTCTCACAAATGAAGAATGCAGATGGTACACCAAAACTCGATGAGAATGGTAACCCTGTAACAAAAGTAGATGGCAAGATCAGAGTATTCGATGGTCGTACAGGTGAAGAGTTTGATAATCCAGTAACAGTTGGTTACATGTATTACCTCAAGTTACATCACTTAGTAGACGATAAGATCCACGCAAGATCTAATGGTCCATATGCAATGGTTACAAAACAACCTCTCGGTGGTAAAGCTAACTTCGGTGGACAACGTTTCGGTGAAATGGAAGTTTGGGCATTAGAAGCTTATGGTGCTGCACATATGTTACAAGAAATTCTAACAGTTAAGTCAGATGACGTTGTTGGTAGACAAAAAGCATACGACAGCATTGCTAAGGGAACAAACACATCAGAACCAGGTATCCCAGAAGCATTCAAGGTCCTTGTAAAAGAGTTACAAGCTCTTGCATTAGACGTAAGAGTTATCACAGAGGATAACACGGAAATCTCACTTAAAGACTATTCTGAAGAAGAAATCGATTACGATCTCGCTCAACAAAAAGAAGAAGAGAAGAAAGAATTCGATATCACTGATGTTTTAGGTGGATTAACAGCATCCCTTGAAGGTGACATAAACGGTGGAGTTTATGAACCAGAACTCGATATCGCTGAAGACGACGATGTAGATGTATTCGGCACGGGAGCACACGCGAGCGATAACAATAAAGAAATAGACCTTTCAGGTTTAGATTCATTACTCGCAGACCTCAAAGATTCCGATGAAGAAGAGGACGAAGAGAAAGACAACTTAACAAGTCTTTACGAAACACTCGAACACGACATCGACGATGACAGAGATGATCAATAATAAGGGGAGGATTTAGAATATGTACGAATTAAGTAATTTTGAAGCAATTGAAATCAGCCTCGCATCACCAGAAAGAATTAGAGAATGGTCTTCAGGTGAAGTAAAAAGTGGAGAAACAATTAACTACAATTCATTAAAGCCAGATAAAGGCGGTCTATTCTGCGAAAGAATATTTGGACCTACAAAAGACTGGACATGTTATTGTGGTAGATATAAGAAGAACAAGTACAGAGGAATCATCTGTGAAAAGTGTGGTGTTGAAGTCACAAGATCCCAAGTTCGTCGTGAAAGAATGGGACACATTGAACTTGCAACTCCAGTTGCTCACATTTGGTACTCCAAAGGCTTTGATTCACCAATTGGATTATTATTAGACATTTCTCCAAAGGAATTAGAGTCTGTTCTTTATTACAATGCATACATTGTATTAGACCCAGGTCAATGCTCAGAACTTCATGAGAAAGATGTTATCTCAACAGAGAAGTACTATGAGTTCTGCCAAAAGTATGACTCAAGCACATTCAGAGTTGGAATGGGTGCAGAAGCAATCAAAGAATTATTACAAAAGATTGATCTAGATGCAGAAAGCGAAAGATTAAAAGATAAGATTGCTACAATTAAGAGCATTGAAAGACAAAGAGCTATTAAGAGATTCGAAGTTGTTGAAGCATTCAGAATTAGTGGAAACAAACCAGAATGGATGATTTTGGATGTACTTCCAGTATTCCCACCAGATTTAAGACCAATGGTTCAATTAGATGGTGGCAGATTTGCAACAACAGACCTTAACGATTTATATCGTAGAGTTATTAACAGAAATAACCGTCTTGTAAAATACAAGGGACAAACACCACCTCCTCCAGAACCAATCGTACGTAACGAAAAACGTATGATCCAAGAAATCGTTGACGCATTAATTGCAAACGGTCGTAGAGGAAAAGCTATCACAGGCGCAGGCGGACGTGAATTAAAGTCATTATCCAAGTACTTACAAGGTAAACAAGGTAGATTCCGTCAAAACTTATTAGGTAAACGTGTAGACTACTCCGGACGTTCAGTTATCGTTGTAGGACCAGAACTCAAGTTATATCAATGTGGTCTTCCAAAAGAGATGGCACTTGAATTATTCAAGCCATTCATCATTAGAAAACTCACAGAGAACGGAGATTGCTCCAACATCAAGGCTGCAAAGAGTTATGTAGAAGAAGCAGAAGGAAAAGTATGGGATTATCTCGAAGAGATTATTAAAGATCACCCAGTTCTTTTAAACCGTGCTCCTACATTACACCGTTTATCAATTCAAGCATTCGAGCCAGTTCTCGTTGAAGGTAGAGCAATTAAACTTCATCCATTAGCTTGTGGCGCATTCAATGCTGACTTCGACGGAGACCAAATGGCAGTACACGTACCACTTTCAATCGAAGCACAAGCAGAAGCTCGTATCTTGATGCTCTGTACAAACAACATCTTAAAACTTTCAGATGGTAAGCCAATCGTTATGCCATCACAAGATATGATCATCGGTTCTTATTATTTAACAATAATAAAACCAGGTGCTAAGGGCGAAGGTAAGATATTTGCATCCATTGAAGAAGCAAATCATGCTTATATCAATAAAGACATTACACTCCAATCATTAGTATGGATTAGAGTTAAGGGTGAAGACAAAGATGGTAAGCCTATCGTAAGAATGTTACATACAACATTAGGACGTTGCATTTTCAACGAGTCATTACCACAAGACCTTTGCTTCGTAGATAGAAATATCCCAGGAAACGAATTAACCTTAGAGGTAGATGGATTACTCGGAATCAACGCAAGCGTTGAAAACAGACAATTACAAGCTATCTATGATACAGCAAAAGGTAAGAACGAAACAGCAAGCTTAGTCAAATCTATTAAGGCAATCTTAAGAGTAGATGTTTCAGATGAAGCAGTTTCAGAAATCATTAAGAAAGTAAACGAAGAATTCGCAAACGGAGACTTTGATTTATTCGCAGATGAAAATAAGAAACGTACAAATGCATTCAGAACAAGCATCCAAAAAGCTCTTGGTTGGAAAGCACTTGCAGTTGGTAAGTCACAATTATCTATGATAGTAGATAACTGCTTCAAGTATCATGAAGCAACAGCAACTGCAGCAGTATTAGATAAGATTAAAGCTGCTGGTTTCAAGTATTCAACAATCGGCGCTATCACAACATCAGTATTTGATATGCATATCCCATCTGCAAAGAAAGATATTCTTGCAAAAGCAGATGCAGATGTATTGAAGGTAGAAAAGAACTTCCAACGTGGTTTATTAACAGAGAACGAGCGTTATGCTAACGTAGTTAAGATCTGGGAAGAATCCACAAAGAAGGTATCAAAAGCTATCGAAACATCACTTGATGACTTCAACCCAATCAAGATGATGGCAGACTCAGGTGCTCGTGGTAGCATGAAACAGATTAACCAATTATCTGGTATGCGTGGATTGGTGGCAGACCCATCTGGTAAAACAATCGAATTGCCAGTTAAGTCCAACTATCGTGAAGGCTTATCAGTTTTGGATTACTTCAATTCATCACACGGTGGAAGAAAAGGTCTTGCAGATACCGCATTAAAGACATCAGACTCTGGTTACTTAACACGTCGTCTTGTTGATATTTCACACGGTGTTATCGTCAACGAACAAGACTGTGGAGACAGAAGAGGATTCGAAGTTACACCTATCTATAAAGAGAGAGGCGTATATGCAGAAAGTAACATCATCGAAACTCTCAAAGAGAGAATTGATGGTAGATATACAATTACAGATATCGTAAACCCATTCACAGGTGAAGTTATTGTTCCAGCAGACACAATGATTCTTCCAGACAAAGCTGCAGAAATAGACAAAGTCTTAACACAAAAGTGGATAGAGGGTGGCTCAAAGGCATCAGATATCCCAAGAGTAACAGTACGTTCAGTATTATCTTGTAGATCCAAGAATGGTGTATGTGCTAGATGTTATGGTAAGAATATGTCTTCAGGTAGAGCAGTTAAGATTGGTGAAGCTGTTGGTATTATTGCAGCTCAATCAATTGGTGAACCAGGAACTCAGTTAACAATGCGTACATTCCACACTGGTGGTGTTGCATCTGGTGACGATATTACACAAGGTCTTCCACGTGTAGAAGAATTGTTCGAAGCAAGACGTCCAAAGGGTCAAGCAATCATTGCTCAAAAGCCAGGTGTTGTCCATATTTCAGACACATCAAACGAAATCACAGTTATTAACGAGAAAGATTCAACATCATATCAATTACCATATGATGCAACAAGAATTGTTAAAGAGGGTGACGTAGTTGCAGCTGGTGACCCACTCACAAAGGGTTCAATTTATCCACATGACTTATTCATGGCATGTCAAGCTAAAGGCGTACAAGACTACATTGCAAAAGAAGTTCAAGCTTCATACCGTATTTCCGGTGTTGAGATTAACGACAAGCACATTGAAATCATCGTACGTCAAATGTTAAGAAAGGTTAGAATCGAAGACCAAGGCGATTCAGATTTAATCCCAGGTGCTATCGTAGATAACTACGTAGTAGATGAATTAAACGACAAGTTAATGGCCGAAGGTAAGAGACCTATCCAAGCAAGACGTATGCTTCTTGGTATCACCAAGGCAGCTCTTGCAACAGAATCATTCTTATCTGCAGCATCATTCCAAGAAACAACAACAGTTCTTGCAGATGCAGCTATAAGAAAGAAGATTGACCCATTAGTAGGTCTTAAAGAAAACGTAATTATTGGTAAATTAATTCCAGCAGGTACTGGTATGAAGTGCTATAAGAATGTTTCTACAGCACCAGCATCAGCAAAACCAACAATCAGCGAAGAATTAGTTGCACCAGTTAATTTTGATACACCATTAGAAGAAAGTGGTGAAGAAGATATCTTCTAATAACTAAGACTATGGAAAGAAGACTTTTTACATCTGAAAGCGTCACCGAAGGGCATCCAGACAAAGTCTGTGACCTAATTGCAGATTCTATCCTAGACGAGATTTTCGCCCAGGATAGCGAAGCAAGATGCGCTATAGAAATTTGTTGTACAACAAACTATGTATTCATATTCGGCGAAGTTTCAACCTCCGCTAAATGTGACTATGAAAAAGTAGCAAGAGATGTAATAAAGAACATAGGCTATGACATCGAAGGAATTGGATTTGATTACAAGACTTGTAAAATCAAGGTTGCAATTGATGAACAATCCGGAGATATCTCAAATGGCGTGAACAATGCATCCGATGCCTTACTTCAAGACGAGGATGAACAATTGGGAGCAGGAGACCAAGGATTAATGTTCGGCTTTGCTTGCAAAGAGACAGATTCTTTGATGCCACTTCCAATTACATTGGCACACGACTTAACAAAGAGATTAACCTATGTTAGAAAACAAGGAATCATCCCATATCTTAGACCAGATGGAAAAGCACAAGTAACTGTAGAGTATGATGATGGAAAACCAGTTAGAGTAGATACAATAATTGTTTCCACACAACATGCTCCAATAGATCTTGAAACTCTAAGAGCAGATATTGAAAAATATGTTATTAAAGAGGCTATTCCATCTAATTTATTAGATGATAAAACAGAAATCCATATCAACCCAGCAGGAAACTTCATTATTGGAGGTCCAGCGGGAGATAGTGGATTAACTGGAAGAAAGATTATCGTAGACACCTATGGTGGATATTGTCCACATGGTGGCGGTTCTTTCTCTGGAAAGGATCCAACCAAAGTAGATAGAAGTGCATGCTATATGGCAAGATACGTATGTAAGAACTTAGTAGCAGCAGGAGCAGCTTCAAAAGTTCAATTGCAATTATCTTACGCAATAGGAATGTCTCACCCAATATCTGTTTTGGTAGATTCATTCGGAACAGGAATTGTTTCAGATGAAAAGTTAAATGAGATTGTTCGTGCTGTCTTTGATTTACGTCCTCGCGCAATCATAAAGAGCTTAGGATTAAACAGACCAGTTTACAAACAAACCAGTAACTATGGACACTTTGGTAAAGATACTTTACCATGGGAAAAGACAGACAAAGTAGAACAAATCAAGGCATTATTAGCTAATTATTGAAAATCATAGAGGATTAGAGGGCTTACTGGGAATACTAGAAGGCCCTCTATCTATATAGTTAGGGAAGGTATGATAAAAGATTCAAGTCCAGAAGTGTTTGAAGGTGAAATCATCGGTATAACATACCGTAATGAAGAAACCGGATATACAGTAATGAAGATAAGAACAACCGAGGGGTTGCGTATTACTTGTGTCGGAACAACCATCCCTTTGTCCGAAGGACAACAAGTTAAAGTTACAGGTGTTGTTAAAACAAACAAGACTTATGGAGACCAAATCGTTGCAGATGATATATGTGTATTGCCACCATCTAAACAAGAGGGTATTAAGAAGTTCTTAGGTAGCGGTTTAATTAAAGGACTAGGACCTGGAACAGCAGAGGCAATAGTTAACACTTATGGAGATGATACTCTTAATGTTATGGAGTATCCTATTAAACTTGCAAAGATTAGAGGCATTTCTCTTCAAAAAGCAACAGAGTTTGCAAAGCAATTCCAAAACTTAAAGAGATTACAAGATAGCATGATATTCCTTCAAAATCTTGGAATCTCAATTAACTTGGCACTAAAGATTTATAACCACTATCTAGATAGATGCATAGATGTTGTTAGAACTAATCCATATCAATTAGTAGATGACATAGATGGTGTTGGCTTTACCATCGCAGATAGAATTGGTGCAAACCTTGGAATAACAAAAGATAGTGAGTTTAGAATAGAGGCAGCAATTGCATATTGTCTAAAGAAAACGGCATCCATTTCAGGTAACGCTTATCTTTATGAAAAAGACCTCTATAAAGAAGCCATTGACATTTTAAATGTCAATTCATCAAGTATATATGAAAAAGTGCATAACGTTTTAGATGATATGATCTTACGCGGTTCCGTAATTAGATACGATACACAAAACGGCATCGCAATCATGCACATAAGCATATATAAAATCGAAAGAAGAATATCCAGAAAGCTTGCAGATCTAAGAGATAGAGCAAGACTTATAAACATAGATGCAACTCAAGCAATAAGAGAGTATGAGCACAAAACTGGTCTAACTTTGCACGAGAATCAATTCGATGCAATCCAAGAAACCTTTGATCATGGTATTCATATCATCACCGGTGGACCAGGAACAGGTAAGACCACAATTATTAAGTGTATCATTAATATCTTTGAAGACTTGGGCTTAGATGTTGCACTTTGTGCACCAACAGGAAAAGCTGCAAAAAGAATGTCTCTTGCAACTGGTAGAGATGCATCCACAATCCATAGACTACTTTGCTTCAATGTAGATATGGCTGGAAACTATACATTCGCATATAACGAGAGAAGACCTCTCCCTTATGATGTAATCATAGTAGATGAAGTCTCAATGGTAGATGAACCACTTCTAGATGCACTTTTAAGAGCTATTGAAGATGGAACAAGAGTAGTCTTAGTTGGAGATAAAGACCAATTACCATCTGTAGGTATAGGATGTGTACTCCATGATTTAATCTCATGTGGATACTTTGGAGTATCATATCTCACACATATATATCGTCAAACAGAGGGAAGTTATATCACAATCAATGCTCATAGAATAAATAATGGACAAATGCCTTATTTAGATAATAACAGCAAAGACTTCTTCTTCGTAGAGAAATTTGGCGGACAAGATATTGCAGATACAGTTATGGATTTAGTCTTAAATAAGCTTCCAAAGAAGCTTGGTGTAGATGCAAGAGATATAAATGTCTTATGTCCAATGAAGAGAGGATACGCTGGTATCAACGCATTAAATGCAAGATTACAAAAAGCATTGAATCCATTTGAACTTGGCAAGAGAGATTTCAAACATGGTGAAACCATCTACAGAGAGGGAGACAAAGTCATGCAAATCGCCAATGATTATCAACAACCTTGGGTATTAACTCATGAAGGTTATGTTGAAAATGGTGTTGGTGTATTCAACGGAGATGCTGGAATAATACAAAGTATTAATACTGCAACAATGCAATTCACAATTCAATTTGATGATGGCAAGATCGCAGTATACCCATACGCGAACGTAGATAAAATCACACTCGCATACGCGGTAACAATACATAAATCACAAGGTAGCGAGTTTGATAATGTCGTAATGGCAATGGATGCAAGCTATCTTATGTTAACAAGAAATTTGTTATACACAGGTGTAACAAGAGCAAAGAACATAGTATATATCGTTGGCGCAACAGAAACATTGCGTAGAATGATAGCAAATAACGAAACATTAAAGAGAAATTCCTTACTAATACCTTTATTGGTTGAGGAATTTGGCAATTTATAAAATGGAGGGACGTATGGCTTCAGAACAATTTAACTGGAAAGAACTATACAAGTCTAATTATCCTGGATTAAAAGGAATATTTAATGATAACGCTAGAAGCGTTAAGGCACTTGCAAAGAGAGCACAATTAATCTGTGATCTAAAGAGCAAGTATGAAACAATGTCTAATGAAGAATTGCAAAACCAAACAAACGTATTAAAAGAACGTTTAGCAAATGGTGAGACATTAGACCATATTCTCAATGATGCATTCGCAGTAATTAGAGAAGCAGCAAAGAGAGTATTGGAAATGGAACATTTCCCAGTTCAATTAATGGGTGGTATTGCAATATTCCAAGGCAGAATTGCTGAAATGGGCACTGGTGAAGGTAAGACATTGGTTGCAACTTTGCCAGCATATCTAGAAGCATTATCTGGAAAAGGTGTTCATGTAGTAACCGTTAACGATTACTTGGCATCAAGAGATGCTGCATGGATGGGTAAAATCTATAACTTCTTAGGAGTATCTGTAGGCGTTATCGTTCATGATAAAACTCCAGAAGAAAAGAGAGCGGCATACAATTCAGATATTACATACTGTACAAACAGTGAATTAGGTTTCGATTTCTTAAGAGACAACATGGTTGTCTATAAAGCAGATAAGGTTCAAAGAGAATTAAACTTTGCAATCGTAGACGAAGTAGACTCAATCTTGGTAGATGAGGCAAGAACACCTCTTATTATTTCTGGTCGTGGAGAAAAGAGTAATGAACTTTATACCAAAGCAGATTCTTTTGCAAGAACTCTAAAA
Organism: Christensenellales bacterium; assembly: GCA_045130665.1. Taxonomy (GTDB): domain Bacteria; phylum Bacillota; class Clostridia; order Christensenellales; family CAG-917; genus RGIG8124. Next base: position 131,663 of record JBGUQC010000002.1, read on the forward strand.
GAGGAAGAAGACTTCACAATTGAAGAGAAAGAAAAAGGTATTATGCTCACAGACGAAGGTGTTGCTAAAGCAGAGAAGTTCTTCAATGTTGAAAACCTAACAGACCTTGCAAACACAGAATTATATCATCATATTCAAAACGCCTTAAAGGCCCACAACATGATGAAGAGAGATAGAGACTACATTGTCTCAGATGGCGAGATTCTCATCGTAGATGAGTTTACAGGCCGTGTCATGATAGGCAGAAGATATTCAGACGGTTTACATCAAGCTATTGAAGCAAAGGAAAGAGTAAAGATCAAGAATGAGAACAAGACTCTTGCATCTATTACATACCAAAATTTCTTTAGAATGTATAAAAAACTCTCTGGTATGACAGGTACAGCAAAGACAGAAGAAGAGGAATTCAGAGATATCTATTCCTTAGACGTTGTAACTATCCCACCAAACAAACCTTCTCAAAGAGAAGATGACCATGACTTAATCTTCAAGACAAGAAACGGAAAGATTAACGCTATAGTTGCAGAAATAGAGAAGAGACATGCAACAGGACAACCAATCTTAGTTGGTACAGTTTCTGTTGAAAAATCCGAAGAACTTTCTCAATTATTGAGAAACAAACGTATCCCACACAACGTATTAAATGCTAAGAATCATAAGATGGAAGCAGAAATCGTTGCACAAGCTGGTAAATTTGGTGCCGTAACAATTGCAACAAATATGGCTGGACGTGGTACGGATATTGTTTTAGGTGGTAACCCAGAATTCGCTGCAAAGGCAAGAATGGAGAATAACGGCTATTCAAGAGAAGTTATTGAAGCTGCAACTTCCTTTATTCCAACCACAGATACAGATATCTTAGCTGCAAAAGATTACTTCAATAAACAATATGCTGAATTCAAGAAGGAAACAGATATTGAAAAACAAAAAGTATTAGAAGTTGGCGGCTTAAGAATTATTGGTACAGAAAGACATGATAGTAGACGTATTGATAACCAGTTAAGAGGTAGAGCTGGACGTCAAGGTGATCCAGGTTCAACACAATTCTTCATTTCATGCGAAGACGATGTAGCACGTATCTTCGGTGGAGATAGATTAAAGATGATCTTAGAGACCATGAACATAGATGAAGATACCCCAATCGCAAGTGGTACAATTTCAAGATTAATTGAAAGTGCACAAAGAAGAGTAGAGGGTAGAAACTATGGTATTAGAAAACAAGTTCTTAGCTATGATGATGTTATGAACGCACAAAGAGAAATCATCTATAAGCAAAGAGCAGAAGTTTTAGATGGTAAGGATGTTCATGACCAAATCTTAGACATGATGGATTCTTTATCAGAAGAAATCATCGGTTACTATGCAGACTATAAAGTAGACTACAATGATTGGGACTACAAAGCATTCAATGATTCTTTAGAATCAAAGATGATACCAAAAGGTTCAAACCTTATGACTCCAGAACTCGCATCTGGCTTTGATATCTATAAACTTAAAGATGCTGTTATGAAGAAAGCTAATGAAACATATGAAAACTTAATTAGCGAAACAAAGAAACAATTAACAGTTGTCTATGAAAAGTTTAGGGAAGAGGGACATGGAGATGACGAACCACTCGCATGGTTAAAGCAAATCGCAGAAAGCGAGACAATGGACTTCGGTGAAATCGAAAGATTGGCTCTTTTAATGGCAGTAGATGCTAAGTGGATGACACATATCGATGATATGGATGTATTAAGACATGGTATCGGACTCCGTGGATATGGACAAAGAGACCCAGTTCTCTCTTATAGAGAGGAAGGTTGGACAATGTTTGATAACATGGTAGAAGAAATCCATTCTCAAACAGCTCAATCTCTCTTAAAACTCACTCCATTTGGAGCAGTATCCACATACCTTAAGTTGCATGGAATTAGAATTAAGATAGAACGTCCAGATGATGAATCTCATGGCGGTGTTCAATCTCAAGCAAAGAACCCAATTAAGGGTATTGGTAGAAATGATAAATGCCCATGCGGTAGTGGATTAAAATTCAAGAACTGTACATGTAAGGAATATCATCCAGACTTATATAAGAAATAATATGGACATATATAGCACAAAAAACGAATTAAAAGAAACTAGAGAAGACCTAGCTCGTGCTTATGCTGGAATTAATCCAGATAAGAAGAGAGAAAGAATTGCTGAACTAGAGCGTATTCAAAACGAGGAAGGATTCTGGAACGATGCTCAAAAAGCAGCTCAAGTAACAAAAGAGCAAAACCAACTACAGGCAAAGCTCTTAAAGTTTGAAAATACCATAAAAGAATTGGATTCAACAATTGAGCTTTTAGATATGCTAGATGAGAATGATATAGACGCAGAAGTTGAATCCCACGTTGCAGAATTAAAGAGAAAATGCGAAGCATTATCTCTTGAAACACTTTTATCTGGCAAGTATGACTCTCTAAATGCCATATTAACGCTTCATTCGGGTGCAGGTGGCACGGAAGCTATGGACTGGGTATCTATGTTGTTTAGAATGTATGCGCGCTTTGTAGAGCGTTCTAATTGGTCTTTAACTATTCTAGATCAGTTAGATGGTGAAGAAGCAGGATTAAAGAGTATTACATTCTTAGTAGAAGGTGAAAATGCATACGGATATCTTAAATCTGAAAAGGGAGTTCATAGACTTGTTCGTATTTCTCCTTTTGATGCAAATAAGAGAAGACATACATCCTTTGCATCTCTAGAAGTTATGCCACAAATTATAGATGATCCAGATATCGTTATTCGTCCAGAAGATTTAAAGATAGATACATATAGAAGTTCTGGTGCTGGTGGACAACATGTTAACAAGACAGAATCTGCTGTACGTATCACACATATTCCTACAGGAATAATTGTTGCTTGCCAAGTGGAAAGAAGCCAAATGCAAAACAAGGAAATGGCAATGGCTATGCTCAGATCTAAACTCGCAGAAAAGAGAGAAGAAGAAAGAGCAAAAGAGGCAGCAAATATCTCTGGACAATTAAAGAAAATAGACTTCGGTTCACAGATAAGAAGTTATGTATTCTGTCCATATACTATGGTCAAAGACCATAGAACAGACTATGAGACTGGTAATATCCAAGCCGTTATGGATGGAGATTTAGATGGTTTCATAAACGAGTATTTAAAGAAATCAGCAATAGAGGAATAAGATGTATAATCCAAAGAGCATACAAGATAAAGAAGATATAATAGTTCTCGCAATTGAATCCAGTTGTGATGAAACTGCTTGTGCCATTGTTAAAAATGGTAGAGAGGTTATATCTTCATGTATCGCTACTCAAATAGAAATCCATAGACGTTATGGTGGCGTAGTTCCAGAAATTGCAAGTAGAAATCATACAATGGCAATTGAGTCTGTAGTAAATGAAACTATAGAAAAATCTGGACTAAAAGTAGAGGATATAGATGCTATAGCTGTAACATATGGTGCTGGATTATTGGGTGCATTATTAGTTGGTGTAAACTTTGCAAAAGGCTTAGCCCTAGCATGGAATAAACCACTCTATGCAGTATCTCATATAAGAGGACACGTAGCAGCTAACTATATAGGCACAAATTTAGAACCACCATATCTCTGCTTACTAGCAAGCGGTGGACATACTGCAGTCCTCAATGTAAAGAACTATAAAGAAGTTGAATCTATTGCATCTTCAAAGGATGATGCAGCAGGTGAGGCTTTTGATAAGGTTGCAAGAGTATTATCTTTACCATATCCTGGCGGACCAGAAATCCAAAAGCTAGCAGAACAAGGCAAACCAAGTATTGCAATGCCATGTCCAACCTTTGGACCAAATGATGAACTCTGGTTCTCATTCTCAGGTATTAAGACATTTGTTATTAACTATATTCATAATCTAGAACAAAAAGGTGAGAGCATTTGTAGGGAAGATGTAGCAGCTTCTTTCCAAGAAGCAGCTGTATCTCAACTCTTCAATACAACACTAAATGCATCTAAAAGAACTGGCATAAAAGAAATAGCAATAGCAGGTGGTGTTTCAGCTAATTTAAAGCTCAGAGAGAGGTTCGACACACTGAAAGATCAAGGCTATAAAATCTATTATCCAGCACTAAAATATTGCACAGATAATGCTGCCATGATAGGCTCAGAAGCATACTATTTAATCAAGACTGGCGCAGCACCAAGTGACTTGTCGTTAGATGCAAAAGCCACCGTTCCACTTAGATAAATCAGCATTCTAACCGCCTCTTTTTATATTTTAAACGCATACATAACATCCACGCCCATTTTTATGCAATTATACATACGTAAATCGTGCGTCTTGTGGTGCGCACGGGGCAAAATCCACAATATCTAGTTATTTGGCCCAATATATAAATATTATTTAATATTTTTATAAATTTTCGTTTGACATTTAATCTCTCGAGTTGTTATTATAATCACGCTTGCAAAAATTGCAGGCACTTTTAAATTAGAATAATTTATATAGAACTAATTTGAAAGGCTGAACATTGTTAGACTGAAGAGCTCGGAAGCTAGGGAATTTCCAAACTTAGTGGAAGGGCGTGTTCATAGAAAAGGATAAGGTGTGAAATCTTATTTCCGTGAACGTCAAAGCCGGATGGTAACGAAATTGAATTAACAGATCGCGTAAACCAATTGGTTGTATCGAAACGCAGGAGTTAAGGAAAGGAAACTGAGATGGTGGAGACACAGAAATATAGTGCGCCGTGTAGGGTTGCATGACGCATTCGAAAATCTAAGGAGGATACATAATGCCAACCATTAATCAATTGATAAAGAATGGTAGAAAGAAACAAACCAAGAAGTCTATGACTCCTATTATGGACCAATGCCCACAAAAGAGAGGTATTTGTGTTTCTGTAACAACAACAACTCCAAAGAAGCCTAATTCAGCGCTTCGTAAAATTGCAAGAGTTCGTTTAGTCAATGGACAAGAAGGTACTGTTTACATTCCAGGAATCGGCCACAACTTACAAGAGCACTCTGTTGTTCTTATTAGAGGCGGACGTGTAAAGGACCTACCAGGTGTGCGTTATCATATCGTACGTGGTGCTTTAGATGCAGCAGGTGTTGCAAAACGTTGTCAATCTAGAAGCAAGTACGGTGCAAAACGCCCAAAGAGATAATCAAAATAAAATTTTTTCGAATGTTAGAAGTGTAACATTTTTAGGAGGATAAAAATGCCAAGAAGAAGTGGTGTGCCAAAGAGACAAGTACTCCCAGATTCTAAATACAACAGCGTGTTGGTAACAAAGATTATCAACCAAGTTATGTTAGATGGAAAGAAGGGAATTGCTGAAGAAATCGTTTATGGCGCAATAGATATAGCAACAGCCAAAACCTCAATGGAGCCAATGGAGCTCTTAGATAAGGTTATGGAAAATGTTAAACCTCAACTCGAGGTTAAGGCAAGACGTGTAGGTGGTGCTACATATCAAGTACCAATGGAAATTCGTCCAGAACGTCGCCAAACATTAGCAATTCGTTGGATAGTAGATTTTGCTAGAAAACGTAGTGAAAGAACAATGGAAGAAAGACTCGCAGGAGAATTTGTAGATGCAAGTAACTTAACAGGCGGAGCAGTAAAGAGAAAAGATGAAATGCACCGTGCTGCAGAAGCAAACAAAGCATTTGCACATTTCAGATGGTAATAGAGTCTTAAAAATAGTTTTATGGAAAAAGGTATTGCGCTCGATAAGCTAAGAAATATAGGTATAATGGCTCACATCGATGCCGGTAAGACAACCACTACCGAAAGAATTTTGTTCTATTCAGGCAAAATTAGAAGGCTCGGTAATGTTGACTCTGGTAACACAGTAACCGATTCCATGGAACAAGAACGTGAGAGAGGAATCACAATTGCATCCGCTGCAGTTACTACAATCTGGAAGGGCCATCAAATAAATATTATTGATACCCCAGGACACGTAGACTTCACCGTAGAGGTAGAAAGAAGTTTAAGAGTCTTAGATGGAGCAGTTGCAGTGTTCTGTGCAAGAGGAGGAGTAGAACCTCAATCCGAAAACGTATGGAGACAAGCGAATACTTATAAAGTACCACGTATCGCATACGTTAATAAGATGGACATCAATGGTGCAAACTTCATGAATGTTTTGGCCATGATGAGAGATAGGTTGAACGCTAATCCAGTTGCAATAGAGTTGCCAATTGGTAAAGAAGCAGATTTCAAGGGTTGTATAGACTTAATTGAAATGAAAGCTATTTACTACTCAGATGAAGACCTCGGTGTAAACCTAGATATTAGAGATATACCGGCAGATCTTTTAGATGAGGCAAAGGATGCAAGAAATACAATGCTAGATCAAATCTCGGAATTCAGCGATGATATAGCCGAGAAACTCATTATGGAAGAGGCAGATAGCATCACAGCAGATGAAATCAAAGCCGCAATCCGTAATGGTACAATAGGAATGAAAATCAACCCAGTTCTTTGTGGAAGCTCATTTAAGAACAAGGGTATACAAGAATTGCTAGACGCTATCGTAGACTTCCTTCCATCTCCATTGGATATCCCACCAACAGTAGGAAAAAATCCAAGAACAGATAAAGAGGAAATCAGAAAAGCAAGCGAGTCTGAACCATTCAGTGGGTTGGTATTCAAGGTTGTAGCAGATCCATTTATCGGAAAACTTGAGTTTGTAAGAATTTATTCTGGCAAATTAAAAGTTGGAGATTTGGTATTCAATGTTGGAAAAAATGAGAATGAGCGTATTGGACGTATAGTTCGTATGTTCTCAGACGAAAGAATAGACATTGAAGAAGCTGGAGCCGGTGAGATCATAGCAATCGTTGGTTTGAAAAAATCAACAACGGGCGATACGCTTTGTGATAGGTCACATCAGATAATTCTAGAAAACATAGAGTTCCCTGAACCTGTCATCAAAGTTGCTATCGAACCAAAATCAAAAGCTTCCCAAGAACGTATGGTCACAGCAATCCAACGTTTAAGCGAAGAGGATCCAACATTCAAGTCTTATACAGACAAGGAAACTGGACAAATCATCATCGCTGGAATGGGAGAGTTGCACCTTGAAATTATAGTAGACCGTATGTTCCGTGAATTCCACGTTGAAGCTAATGTAGGTAAGCCACAGGTAAGTTACCGTGAGACAGTCACTACAAAGGCACAAGCGGAAGAAAGATTTGTTCGTCAAACAGGTGGTAAAGGTCAATATGCACACTGCGTATTAACAATTGAACCAAACCCAGATGGCGGATATGTCTTCGAAGATCAAACCAAGGGCGGAGTAATTCCAAAGGAATTTATGAAGGCTTTGGACAAAGGAATTCAGGATGCAGCAAAATCTGGTATCTTAGCTGGATACGAAGCAGTAGATTTCAAGATTACAGTTTTAGATGGTAGTACTCACGAGGTAGACTCATCTGAAAATGCATTCGAAATCTGTGGATCACTTGCATTCAAGAAAGCTGCAGAGGCCGCTAAACCAGTATTGCTAGAACCTATTATGCATGTAGAGATATTTGCACCACAAGAGTATGTAGGCGGAATATTAAGCCACATTACTTCAAAGAGAGGAACTGTTAAAGGACAGGAAATCAGAAACGATGTATATGTCATAGATGCATATGCTCCATTGGGTGAGATGTTCGGATATTCAAAAGATTTAAGAACAATCACTCAAGGAAGGGGAACCTTCACAATGTTGTTTGATCATTATGCACAGGTTCCAAAGGCAATATCAGACAAGATATTGAACTACTATTATTAAGCGTATATACGCGCAACAACCACAAAGAATATATATGCACACGCATTATATATAAATAAAAAACAAAAATTTCAATTTAAAAAAAGGAGTTGAAAAGATTATGGCAAAAGCTAAGTTTGAAAGAAACAAAACACACATTAACATTGGTACAATCGGACACGTTGACCATGGTAAAACCACTCTTACTGCAGCAATCACAATGTATTGCGCACACAAGGGACTTGCTCAAGAAATGAAATATGATCAAATCGATAAAGCCCCAGAAGAGAAAGCAAGAGGAATCACAATCAACACAGCACACGTTGAGTACCAAACAGAATCAAGACACTACGCACACGTAGACTGCCCAGGACACGCTGACTATGTTAAGAACATGATCACAGGTGCTGCACAAATGGACGGAGCTATCTTAGTCGTAGCAGCAACAGATGGTCCAATGCCACAAACACGTGAGCACATCTTATTAGCAAGACAAGTAGGTGTTCCATACATCATCGTTTTCTTAAACAAAACAGACCAAATGGACGATCCAGACCTTCTTGACTTAGTTGAAGAAGAAGTAAGAGACTTATTAAGCGAATACCAATTCCCAGGCGCAGACACACCAATCATCAGAGGTTCTGCATTAAAGGCTATGGAAGCAGGTTTAGCAGGAGATTGGGACAATCCAGCATTCGAACCAATTCAAAAATTATTAGATGCATGTGATTCATACTTCCCAGATCCAGTTCGTGATACAGATAAGCCATTCTTAATGCCAGTAGAAGACGTCTTCACAATCACAGGTCGTGGAACAGTTGCTACAGGTAGAGTAGAAAGAGGTATCTTAAAGCTCAACGACAAAGTTGAAATCGTTGGTCTCTCTGAAGAAAAGAAAGAAACAGTTGCAACAGGTATCGAAATGTTCCGTAAGCTCCTTGACTTCGCACAAGGTGGAGATAACATCGGTGTTCTCTTAAGAGGTATTAACCGTGATGAAATCGAACGTGGACAAGTTTTAGCAAAACCAGGCACAATTCATCCACACACACACTTCGAAGGACAAGTTTACGTTCTTAAGAAAGAAGAAGGTGGCCGTCATACTCCATTCTTAAACGGATACAGACCACAATTCTACTTCAGAACAACAGACGTTACAGGTACAATCTCACTTCCAGCAGGAGTTGAAGTTGTAAGACCAGGCGACAACACCAAGATGACAATCAAATTAATCACACCTATCGCTATCGAAGAAGGACTTCGTTTCGCTATTCGTGAAGGTGGTAGAACTGTTGGTTCCGGTGTTGTTACATCAATCATCGAATAATAAGTTAGTGTTCTTTCAAAAATAATAAAACAGACCTTTGTGCGAGGTAATTTTAACCTCGCACGGGGTTATGTGTGTGAAGAACAAAAAATGTAACAAAACAAAGGGAGGTGCAAAATGGCATCCAAATCCAAAGAAACAAGAATAAAGATTACACTTGCTTGCCAAGAATGTAAGCAACGTAATTATATGACTTCCAAAAACAAACAAAAGAATCCAGACCGTATTGAAGTTCAAAAATACTGTCCATTCTGCAAGAAGCATACAATACACAAAGAAACTAAGTAATCTAAACCCAGGAGGGTATCATGGCTAAGAAAAACCAAGCTCAAAGCGTAAGTGCTGAAGAAGTCAATACACAAGAAGTAGAAGCAACCGAAACTCAAGAAGTTGCTGCTGTCAACGTAGAAGACAATACAAACGCACCAAAAGCTAAGGCAAAGAAAACTCCTACTCAAGCACAACAAGGCAAAAAGAAGAGAGGATTCTTCAAGGCTATTGGAAAATGGTTCAAGGAATTATTCTCCGAGTTAAAGAAGGTCACATGGCCAACTGCAAAAGATGTTTCTAAAAACACAGCAGTTGTTGTTATAGTTGTTGTAGTATTCTTTATTCTCTTATTCGCAATTGACTATGTATTAGCAGGATTATTAAGCTTGTTAATTAATGGTAAATGGGCAACATTATTTATCTCATAAGATAAATCCAGGAGGGGAAATATGATGAAACATTCAGATCAACCATTATGGTATATAATCCATACTTACACTGGACACGAAGATGTTGTCGAAGAAAGCCTTAGAAACATGATTGAAAACAATGGTTTACAAGACCAAATTTTCGATATCAAGGTTTTGAAAAGAGAAGAAATCGTTGAGAAGGAAGATGGAAAGCGTAAGGTAGTATTAAAGAATATTTACCCATCATACGTTTTTATTAAGATGATATATAGCAACCAAGTTTGGTACTATGTCACATCTACAAATGGAGTAACAGGCTTCGTAGGTCCACAAGGCAGACCAATGCCACTAACACCAGAAGAGGTTAAGAAGAACGGATTAGAAGCTATCAAAATTGAAGACTTTAATATTAAAGTCGGAGACAACGTCGAAATCATTTCTGGAGCACTTGCCGGATTTGTTGGAACAGTTGATGAAATTCATGCAGATCGTGAAAAAGTCAAAGTTACAGTTCCAATGTTCGGAAGATTAACTCCGGTTGAAGTTGAGTTCTCAAACGTTGAGAAAGTCAAATAACAAGCGGGAGGACGTATAACGCCCGGAAGACCGCCGTTAGTCATTAGGAGGTAGAATATGGCTAAAAAGATAACAGCTGTAGTAAAACTACAGTTACCTGCGGGAAAGGCTACCCCAGGACCACCAGTAGGTTCATCTTTAGGACCTCAAGGTATCAATATTGCTGCTTTCGTTAAAGATTTTAACGCAAAGACAGAAAAGCAAGTAGGAATGATTATTCCAGTTATCATTACAATTTATCAAGATCACTCCTTTACTTTCATTATGAAGACACCACCAGCGCCAGTATTAATCTTAAAGGCAGCTGGATTAGAAAAAGCATCTGGTGTTCCAAATAAGCAAAAAGTTGGAAAGATCACAAAAGCACAAGTTGAAGAAATTGCAAAGATTAAAATGCCAGATCTTAACGCAGGTTCATTAGAAGCTGCAATGAGCATGATCGCAGGCACAGCTCGTAGTATGGGCATCACAGTGGAGGATTAATTATGAAACGCGGAAAGAAATATGTAGAATCAGCTAAATTAATCGAAGCTGGAAAAGTATACGAAGTAGCAGATGCATTAGCACTTGCAATTGAAACAGCAAAATGCAACTTTGATGAAACTATCGAAGTACACGCACGTTTAGGTGTTGATCCAAGACACGCAGACCAACAAGTTCGTGGTGTAGTAGTTCTTCCAAATGGAACTGGTAAATCATTAAGAGTTTTAGCAATCGTTAAGGGTGACAAGGTTGACGCAGCTCTTGCAGCTGGTGCAGACTTTGCAGGATCCGAAGAAATGGTACAAAAGATCCAAACTGAAAACTGGTTCGATTACGATGTAATCGTAACAACACCAGACATGATGGGTCAAGTTGGTAGATTAGGTAAAGTTTTAGGTCCAAAGGGCTTAATGCCATCACCAAAATCAGGTACAGTTTCTATGGACTTTGAAAAAGCTATTAAAGAAATTAAAGCTGGTAAAGTTGAGTACAGAGTAGACAAACAAGCTATCGTACACGTTATCATCGGAAAGAAATCTTTCGGTGTAGAAAAGTTAACAGAAAACTACCAAGCATTAATGGAAGCTATCATCAAAGCAAAACCAGTAGCTGCAAAGGGAACATATTTAAAATCAATCTATGTAACCTCAACTATGGGTCCAAGTATCAAGGTAACAACCAAGGTACAACAAAACTAATATAAAAAGTTTGTCAATCGATTAATTTTGGTTGACAAACACCAATTAGGTTATTTACAATAACCAAGCAAAATATTCCGAAGACAGTAAGTGTCGAAAGACGTAATTCGCAATAGCGTGCTTACCGAGGGATGACACACAATCATTTAAATAGTTTATTATTTTTAGATTAGGCGTCGTTTCTCTATTCGGAAGCGACGTCAAATTTTTATACAGGAGGCAAATAATGGCATCTCAAGAAATTATTAAGATGAAAGCTGCACAAGTCGAGGAAATCAAATCCAAGATTGAAAGTGCTAAGAGCGTTATTCTTATTAACTATGCCGGTTTAACAGTTGCACAAGACACAGATCTTCGTAGAGCTATGAGAGCTGCAGGTGTTGACTACACAGTATATAAGAACCGTTTAGCAAAACGTGCATTCAACGAGTTGGGATATACAGATTTTGATGAGGCATTAAATGGTCCTACAGCTATTGCATTATCTACTACAGATCCAGCAGCTCCAGCTAAAGTTCTTTCAGACAAAATCAAAGAATTAAAGAAGATGGAAGTTAAGTGTGGATTATTAGAAGGTAGCTACATTGATGCAAAGGGTGTAAAACAATTAGCAGATTTACCATCAAGAGAAGTTATTCTTGCTATGTTACTTGGTGCATTACAAGCACCTATCACAGGACTTGCAGGTTCATTGAACTCAATCGTAGCAGGTCTAGCAATCGCACTTGGAAAAGTGGCAGAACAAAAAGCATAAAAAATTATTAGGAAAAAATTATTTGGAGGAATCTAAAAATGGCAGATATCAATAAAATGTTAGAAGAAATCAAGGGTATGACAGTTGTCGAACTCAATCAATTAGTAAAAGCAATCGAAGAAGAATTCGGTGTAAGCGCAGCAGCTCCAGTAGCAGTAGCAGCAGCTCCAGTAGCAGGTGGTGCAGCTCCAGCAGCAGCAGAAGAAGAAAAGACAGAATTTGACGTAGTATTAACAGGACTCGCAGACGCATCCAAGAAAGTTGCAGTTATCAAAGTTGTAAAGGCAGCAACAGACTTATCATTAATGGAAGCAAAAGCAGTTGTAGAAGCAGCTCCAAAAGCTATCAGAGAAGGCATTGCAAAGGCAGATGCAGAAAAGTTAGCAGCAGAATTAAAGGAAGCTGGCGCAACAGTCGAAATCAAATAATTAAATTATTAGATTTTAATGCGATTAAAGTGGCGGAAAGGAGAAATCCTGCCGCCATTTTTCTTTTGCAGAAAAATCACTCTTTTAATTTATCCTGTTTTAGTGTAGAATTGTATTACTGATAGTGAGGTGAAAAATGAACCTATTATTTAAAATCACATATGGTTTGTTTTTAGTGTGTTCTAAGGATGGAGACAAGGACAATGTATGTGTCTGTAATACACTCATGCAACAGTCCTCAAATCCGGAAAGATTTAGTGTTACACTAAATAAAGCCAATTTAACAACACAAATTATTTCTAAAACAAAGAAGTGTTGTGTTGCAATTTTATCTCAAGAAACACCTTTTGACGTCTTTAAAGACTATGGAATGCGTTCTGGACGCGATTGTAATAAATTACAAGGGAAAACTTATGAAACAAGCCAAAGTGGAATTAAAGTCCCTACAGAAGGTGTAATTGGTTTCTTTGAATATGATGTTGTAGATGAAATAGACATGAATTCACACATCATGTTTGTTGTGGAGAGCAAAGGAACAAAAGAGATCAAAGACGGAGAGGCGGTAACATATTCATATTATCAATCCAACATTAAACCAAAACCACAAGTTATAAAGAGTGAAGAGGAGGTTTGGGTATGTAAGGTTTGTGGATATGTACACAAAGGACCACTTCCAAAAGATTTTGTTTGTCCAGTATGTAAACATGGAGCAGCAGATTTTGAAAAACAAGAAAGTAAGCCAGTAGCGGCAGAAATAAAAAAAGAAGAAAAAATTATAGATAAAGGAGATACAAAAATGGCAAAATGGGTATGTAAAGTATGTGGATACGTTCATGAAGGTGATGAGCCACCAGCGCAATGTCCACAATGTAAAACACCAGGAACAAACTTCTATAAAGAAGAATCAACAGAAATGACATGGGCAGCAGAACATGTAGTTGGTATTGCAAAAGGTATTCCAGCAGATATTTATCAAGGATTAAAGGATAACTTTACTGGAGAATGTTCAGAAGTAGGTATGTATTTAGCAATGGCAAGAGTTGCATATAGAGAAGGATATCCAGAGATTGGATTATACTGGGAAAAAGCAGCTTTTGAAGAAGCAGAACATGCAGCAAAATTTGCAGAATTACTTGGTGAAGTAGTAACAGATTCTACAAAGAAGAATCTAGAAATGAGAGTTGCAGCAGAAAATGGTGCAACAAAAGGTAAGACAGATCTTGCAAAGAGAGCAAAAGAAGAAGGCCTTGACGCAATTCATGATACTGTTCATGAAATGGCAAGAGATGAAGCAAGACATGGTAAAGCCTTAAAAGGTCTCTTAGACAGATATTTTAAATAATAGATTATTTAGTTTAATAAAGAATAGGGGTCCAAAAGACCTCTATTTTTTTATGTTTTCGCAAAAAAATATGACATTTTTACAAATTTTGACTTTTAAACAGTATTTTTGTGGCAACTTTGTTGCACTTTGGATGCTATGATAAGACTTGTGCGATGAAAATCTTCGCGTTTTTGCCCTTAAGTGCAAGTAAATTCGAAGAATAATAAAAGAGTAACGCACACATAAGTATATAAAATATAAGATATTTTTTATAAGGAGAAACAAAAAATGATCTTAAGAAACAAAATAATTATTATTACATTGATTACAATCGTTGCTCTTGTAGGAGTAGGTTATGCTACATGGACACTTGCAACAGAAAAAACCAGTGATGTTAATGGTGGTGGATCAGTAATGGCTGCTATCGAAGCATCAAATGTTGTTGTTAAAGATGCTGATGGAAATGCAATTACAGATCTATATATCATTTGTGCTTCACCAAATGATGAAGATATGTACTGGTCAACATCTTCCGATGGAAGTGATCGTATAGCAGTACTTAAGTTATATGGTTCAGTAAATGAAAATGATTTTGATTATCTTGATTTTTCTACATATACTGGAACATTTACTTCTACTATGACAGGAGCACCTAATTCAACAAATTGGATTAATCTTCCAGTTTTTAATTTAGAAGCATCAGTTACATCCGAAGACAAAGATGATGATGTATGTTACACATATACATTACCTGAGTTAAGTTATAAACAAACACCAGAAACAATGACACAAGTTTCAGCATTACACACAGAGGTAAATGCATTAAGCTTAACTATTACAATTGGTTTCAGGGTTACATCTGTAGCATAAGAGGTAATAAATGGGTTCAATTACGATTATGGCAATAGTCGTAGTTGCGATAATGGCAGTAACTATATTTGGCTTAGCTTGGATCGGTTATACATCATGTATTAAAAAATACAAGATAGAACTCGAACAGGGTAAGCATGATATAGAGTTGTGCAACGAGCTATATAATAAAAAAGATAAAAAAGTTGTAGGTAAGGCTATTAGCTATACTATAACTTTTATAATATTAATAGTTTTAATTGGTCTATTTATTACAGGTATCATCTTTATATCTAACAATAATAGTTTTTCAATAAATGGCAACACGACATTGGTTATTAAGTCTGGTTCTATGTCAGGCTATTATGACAATAGGCTTGCTGAAAGATATGAAGACTTGGGTTATAATAAAAATCTGCAATTTAGTAAAGGAGATATTTGTTTCTTTGAAAAACCAGGCACGGAACTAATAATAGGCGAGGTATACGCATATTCTTATAAAAATGTTATTGTGACCCATAGATTGATTGATATAGAAGAAGTAAAAGATAGTGAAGGAAATATAATAAAAACATATTATGTTTTTAGAGGTGATAATAATCAATCAAGAGATCAAGCATTAGTTACTTCTGACAAAATTTTATATCATTATACTGGAAACAAAATCCCATATATTGGATATTTATTATTATTTGCTCAATCTTATTTTGGAATGTGGTGTTTAATTTGTGTGATTGGTATTATCATTTGTGCTGATGTTGTTTTACGAAAAATAAAGAAGCTTAACGACCAAAGGATTAATCAACTAGGAGGTGTTATAAATGAACAAATTTAAAATAGCACTTACTTTAGTTATACTATGTATCCTTATTTCTGGAATAACCTGTGGAGCCGCATATGCCACATGGATATATGATGATGATTTAATTGTTAATAAAAATATCGGGTTTATGGTTCCAGAA
Organism: Christensenellales bacterium; assembly: GCA_045130665.1. GTDB lineage: Bacteria > Bacillota > Clostridia > Christensenellales > CAG-917 > RGIG8124. The sequence goes on from JBGUQC010000002.1 coordinate 147,490, forward strand.
TGGAACTTTGATGAAGATACGGATTTTGCATTGCGTGGGAATATACAAGATACTAATTGTGCATATTTAGTACCAACACAAGAAACATCTATTGTTCGTGGTAGTGCTGAGGCAGTTAGACTTACAAATACGGCTGGTACTCAAGGTAAGACCCATAGCTTTATGGTTGATTTGGATAGAGATTATACTGTTGGAGAAATTAAAATCCAAAAGGTATCATTTGACTATTATTATGCTAGCAAAAGACAACAACAAGGTAAGGGTTTTCCAAAAGTTCAACTATTCTATTATAATCCTGCAAATAGTACTTATCAGAAAGTAGGTAATAATTATGGTGGTGGAGAAACTGTTGCCACACTCTCTCCATTTACAGTAACAAATATAGATGAAGGGTGGTGGCACTTAGAATATTTTATTACGGCGCTAGCTCCAACATTCGGTGACCATGGGGATACTGTAATAAGTGAAACACAAATAGTAAATGCCATAAAAATTAGTGATGATTATATTTATGATTTTAATTCAACTACAGCATTTATTGTTATAGACAATTTAAAGTTTAGTTCAGCAGCATCTACAAAATTGGGTTTATTTAATGGCACAAATAGTTTTAAAGTTGGAAAATATTATTGGATGAAAGTTGCTTGGGCGGGTGAAGTACACTCTGTTGTAATTACATTTAGTGATGATGGTAGTGATGATCCTGTTTGTGTATATACACCATCAGCTAAGAGCCCATTCTACATTAAAGGATTAAGGACCGGAACAGTTGTTATCACTTGTACTATGGTGGTCGGCGATGAACATCAAGTGCTGTCTATTTCTAATACAATTACCGTAACTTAGAAAAAAATAGTTATATAGTAAAAAATAGAGGTTTAAAACGCCTCTATTTTTTCTTCTTTGCAGAGAAAATCAAATAGAAGAAAAGGAAAATAATAAATGCTATTAAAGATACACCTAGTGTATATATTATAAGAACTGGTGCCCAATGCATATTTTGCCATGCATCATTAAGTATAGGGATAGGTCTTCTTATATATGGACTAACAAAGAACATATTAAATTGTAAATCTGGATTAACTGCATGAGCTATTACGTTCATAATGGTTGCTATAATAACCGAACAAACAAACATTATAAATGCATATAAGAAATTTATAAAAGATATCCTCTTTCTGTTATATATTGCTATGTATACGGCTGATATAACTTGTAATCCATGATATGCCATGCCATAAACATTATGGAATATAGTTATATCAAATGAATTAACTGGTACAACCACAACTAGTAAACCACCGAATAGTAGGTAAGTATAATAGAATGTAGATAAAACATCTCTAACTTTCCCATCTTTTAATAAAGCTATAAAAGGAAGTATATATATCGCGAGCGAACAAAGTTGGAATGGGAATTTTCGCCATATATAATCCCATATAATAGTTCCATCTTCTGCAATGCTATATAAAGAAACGAATTGATTAATAAGCTCTAAAGAAAGCATTAAAGCCCAAATGGTCATTAGAATTGCCACATATGTTTTTTGTTTAGTATTTCTTAAGAAAATACATACCAAAACAACTAGCACTACAACTATAGCCAAAGAAATAAGATGCCATGCACCAAATATATTTGGCTGTTCCATTGTGGTTTTTAGGGCTTGCAATATCTTTTCCATATTACATAAAACATATTATATAAATAGAGACGTTGTCAACAATAGGGTAAAAAAAGAAATCAGCCTTTTGAGCTGATCCTTTTTTGTTTGATTAATTTCTGCTAGAAATTATGCTTCTTTAATAGCACCTGCTGGGCATCCACCTTCGCATGCACCACAATCAATACATTCATCTGCATTGACAGCATAAAGTCCATCTGCTTCTTTGATTGCTTCAACTGGGCATGTGCTTGCGCATGCGCCACAGCCTAAACATACATCTGCGTCTATTACTCTTGGCATAGTTTAATCTCCTTTTTTGTGATTATATAGATTTTAGCATTATTGCTAAATTTAATCAATATCCGATCTTATTTTTATTCGGCTAATATTCCGTCTAACATTCCAATACCATAACCTAAAATTTGATACAATTCCTCTAACATAATAAGGAATAAGAATACAATTCCTAATATTGGGATAATTAAATCAATTAGTGTATTTTTGTGTGTTCTTGTGTATGAGAATAGTAATATGAATGGAATTACTAATGCCATTGGTATACTAGCACCAAATCCCATTTCGTGAACAACTGAAATGGATTTGAGAATAGTTTCCGTGACATCTTCTGACATGAAATGAGGTAAATATGCGGCAGATATAACTACCAACAATATTCCATCTAATACAACAGCAATTGCAATCATAACTGAAGAGAATACAGAGAAGTTCCAAGAATTTCTCTTAGATTTTAAGAATACATCATAATCAACACTGGACAAACCATGTTTATTATATATTCTTCCTCTTATTGTTAGATATGATGTTAGAACAACAAACACAACAAATGTCATTGGTGGTTTTGTTGTTAAGAATGGGAACATATATACTGGCATTGTCATTATGTCTATAGCTGTAAGAGCCTTCATAATGAGACATGCTAGTTCGTATAATACAGGGAGAAATGCAAATAAACGGAAAATAATTAGTTTCTTTCCTATAAACACTCTCTTTGGCTTATATGTTAAGAAACATACGAATAATGTACATAAGAATAAGTCCATGAATATGTTGAAACTAATATATCCACTATTAGAGAATCCGCCAATCAATGAATCCAAAAGTTCTCTTGCAGATTCTCTATCTGAATCAGTCATCTTCATAGCTAGACCAATCAAGTATCTATCATGTACAAGAATGAAGAATAAGAATACTAGTAATGCAAATCCTCCATACATAAGCAATTGAGAACTAAATTTTCTAGATTTATTTAGTAATAAAGAGAAAGATGCAATTAAGAATAGTGGCATCATAACACTCTTCAATGAACTAAGGATTTGCGCTGCTGTTCCAAGTTTTGCAGCATATCCTGCATCTTTTGTACAAACGAAAGTAAGGAACGCACCTAATTGAGATAAACCCAAGAATAACCAAGCAAAAATCCTAAGAGTTCTATATGAAAAAGGTCCACGATATTTAATATCGTGTTCTGGATCAAAAGCCAACCACTTTAAACGTCTTCTTTTACGACGGGATAGTTTCTTTGGTGCCTCTTCTACTACATCCTCAGACGATGTCTCATCTTCTATAGGAGTGTCTGTCTCAAGTTGTTCATCAGCTTGTTCAACTATTTCTTCTTCAATAGGTTCTAGTCTCTCTTCGTTTTCCATAATGAAAATATTATATATTATTTATTTTTATTTATAAAGTCCTTAACCAAACCAATATATCTTTCTGGTTCTAGATATATGCTAGACATGTGCTCTGCGCCTTCAAAGATATGCACACTATGTTCTGTTGGACAAGCCTTGTCCATATCATAAACCATATCACAAGGCACTACTGTATCATTTGTACCATGAATAAAGATAAATGGAATTGTTGCTTTCTTAATTTGTTCTCTTGCTTCGTATTTTTTGCTTAGGAAATTAAATCCAAACTTAATCTTTGTAGCAATTGCTCCAAAGAAAAACATAGGAGCAGCAAGTGGGCGTAAATTCTTTTTAACGTTAAAGAAGAATTCCTTTTTAGGTGAAGAGAATCCACAATCCCAAATAACACCTTTTATTTGTGGTGGAAGTGTAGTGCCAGATACTAATCCCATTGTTGCAGCACCCATAGATTGGCCATATAGATAAATAGTGTCATATCTATCTAGCATTGGAATTAACCATGCACGAACATCTTCGTATTCAAGCATAGAGAAACCGCACCACTTTCCTTCGCTATCTGCGTGTGCTCTTGCACTAATAAGTAGAGTATCCCAACCATCTTCTAAAAAGTGTGGATTAATGTATGCATAAACCCTTAAAGGGTTTGAATGGAAACCATGCATACAAATTACTAACCCTTTGCTCTTTTCTTTTGTTGTTTTATATAATCTTCCGGCTAGGATTAAACCATCATCTGATTTAATCTTAATATCTTCATATGGAACATCCTCAAGTTTCTTAATTGCTTCCATACGTGTAGGGTTAACTATAGTTCTTCTTTGTTCGGAAATATTTTCTGTATCACCAATTAATGGAGTATCTTTTCTTTTAAAGAACTTATTAACAAAATAAATGCCTAAAAACATATAAGCAATAACAAAAAATCCTATAATACAACAAATGGTAATAACCGCTATTTCCCAACCTGGCATAATAACCCCTATAAAATAATTATACATTGACTCTAATCTTTAGTAAAGATTATAATTTTTACATGAATATGGTAGATACATCTCTTTTTAATTTCTTATGTGAATATAGAAAAAGCAAGGATAACCTCGCTGTATCTCAAGGATGCAGGGCGGTTTCTTTTGTTAAGTTTGAGAAATTAGTAAAGGATCTTGCGGGCAGATTTGTAGCTGCAGGTATTAAGAAAGGAGATGTAATTGCAATATCTCTTCCAAACATCATTCAAAATGTTATTTCGGTATATGCTGCAAGTTTAATTGGTGCAGTGGTGTATGAATTACATCCAAAGATTGGAACAGAACATTTCAAAAAAGAAATAGAGCTAATAAAACCTAAAATGGTTTTACTTAGTGAAATTAACTATACAAAGTTAAAGGGCTATGCCCTAAATACAAAAATAGTATATTGCCCATATGGAGCATATGGATTCATCGGTTTAACCTTAAAGAAAGCAGATATATCTAATATAGAAGTTAAGGGTGAAGATAGGGCAATAATAATGCACTCTGGTGGAACATCTGGAGAACAAAAAACTCTAGTACTATCTCATGCTGCATTAAATAGTATGGCCTATAATCTTCTTAATACATTAGATAATAAGTTTAATGGTGAAGATACAATGCTAACCGCTATCCCATTATTCCACGGTTTTGGATTAGGTGTTGGTGTTCATGCGGGATTATGTGGCAACATGAAAGTTGCTTTGCTTCCAGCATTCACAGCTAAAAAAGCAGTGAATATTATTAAAAATAATAAGTCCAATGTAGTTATTGCAATTCCAAGACTTTTAGAAAAGATATTAAATGAAGAGAAGTTTGCATCCGTTGCGGAAAATGTTAAAGACTTCTTTATAGGCGGAGATAGTGTAGATACGACCTTAATTCAAAGAGCGAATAAGGTTTTAACTAATACACGAGTATCCGTAGGATATGGTCTTTCGGAAACATCTTCAGTTTGCACACTTCAAAGAGATGAATTTATAGATGATAGCATAGGCAAACCATTATTAAATGTAGACATTAAGATTGTAGATGAAAATTACAAAGACGTTAAGAAGGGAGATATTGGTGAACTTCTAATTTCAAGTGCTCAGAATATGATAGGCTACATAACACCAACTGGTATAGATAAATCCAGCTTTATAACAATAGATAATAAAGAATATGTTAAAACTGGAGATCTCGTAAAAGAAGATGAAAATAACAATCTATTCTTTATGGGAAGAGCAAAGAGATTAATAAAAATCTCTGGCATTAATGTTTTCCCTACAGAAATAGAGAGAGTTGTGAAGGAAAGTGGTATTGTGAGCGATTGTGTGGCCTTTAGAGACGAGATGAACGGAAAGGTATGCATTTCCCTTGCAACAGAGAAAGAATTGTCTCAAAAAGAAATAGAGACTATACAAAGTATAGTAAGGGATAAATTATCTAAATGGTCTGTGCCAACAAAGTTCGTAAAAGTGGATAGTATATCAGTAACAGAATTGGGTAAAACAAAAATATAAAAAAAAAAGACGGCTTAATCTGCCGTCTCATTTTCTTCTTTATAATTCTTTAAGGCTTCATCATATGCCGCTAAAATAATTCCTTTGAGTTTTTCTCTAGTCTCAGTATTTATTGGATGAACGATATCCTTAAAATCGCCTTCGGATGTTTTTCTTGAAGGCATTGCTATGAAGATTCCGTCATTGCCGCTAATAATTTTGATATCGTGTATTGCAAAACATTCATCAATGATTAAGGATGCTACGGCTTTGAGCTTGGTATCTTCGTGTTGCTTTACGATGCGTACTCTTACGTCTGATATACTGATCATGTTTTTTATCTCCCCCCAGAGATTTATTTAAAAATATTTTACTAAAATTAACTACAATAAGATAGCAAAAACAAAAAAATATTTAAAAATTTTTTAATAAATGAATATAAGTGATAAAAATATCAATAAAAAAGGGAACATTCTATGAATGCTCCCTTAATCTTAAATGCTAAATCGCATTATTCTTTGTAATTGTCGTAATCATCGTGTTTCTTGTCGATAACTTGTTGAGAATTATCTCTTACACCAGTGATTGCATTGCTTTCATAATCGTCTGCTTTCTTTGGACGTTTAATCTTTCTTACGAAGAATACTACGATAACAATGAGTGTAGCGAGTGCTAATAAGATTGTTGGAATCATCCACCATAACATTTCAAGGTTGAATGATGTGTCTGGTGTATCTGCTTCTGGTTCATCATCTGTCTTAGCTTCTACTGGGCTTTCTGGGATTTCATACTTGCATACTGTTGCACTTGCAACTGCTGCTTCGTAATCTGCATGTGAGATTTCTTCAATTTGGAAGTCATCAAAGAATGCATAACCAGTAACCATTGTTTGTTCTTCATCGTCTTCATCAACATACTTACCAAGACCAAGTTGGAACTTAGGTGCTGAAACACCATCATCACTTACTGAAATGTAGAATGAATATAATGTCCAATCGTTTACATTGATCTTTTCAAGTGTTGTGTCTGTCTTTTCATCTTCGCCACATGAGAGATAAAGGTATGCACCTTTTTCTGCATCAATACCAACTGTACGTACCCAAACACTAATCTTGTAGAATGTGCTTGCAGACATTGTTAATGAGTTGGTGTAGTAGTATGCGCTTTCTTCGATATTGTTAATAACAAGACAGCTGTTACCACTCTTTGTTGTGATTGTATTTAATTGAATCCAACTATCTCTTTGGAGTTTAGCAGCCTTTTCTTGTTTCCAGCATTCGATATTCTTCTTCTTAATTTCTGTATCATTATTGTCAATGCCAAATAAATTTGCAAATTTTGCTTTTACTTGCTCTTCAGTATCCTCATCTGCTTTGTCACGATTTGGATAAAAATGATTTAAGTGTGTAAGAAGATTATCTTTATTAATTGCAGCCTCTTCTGTACTTACAGTTTGGTCATCTGTCTTAATATCTGCACCAAGAATGGATACATAACCAACATCTGTTGCATCTGCAAGTTCTTTTGTCTCTAAGTGATTTCCACCAATGTAGATAATACCAGCTTTAGTATCGTCAATATCTGCATCACCATCTGTTACACCAGACCAGTAAGTTGGATCTGTTAATGTAGAGAGTGCAGTAACACTTGTTGAAGATGGAGTGAAGGAGTCTACTAAGTATTCAATTACTCTGTAGTTCTTTTCAGTTGCGGTTGGTTCGTATGCCTCTTTTGTAGAAGAGTGAATTGTGATATTGTCGAATAAGAACATACCAGAAGATGTTAACTTATCATAAGTTACTAATCCTGGAGTTGCTAAGTTTGCATCATAATCTGTTACAGTTTCAAACTTGCCTTCGGCATCACGTGTTACACGGTCAGCTAATAATTTTTCTTCATCAATACCTAATTGTAGTAAGATTCTTGCTGAAGTTGAAACAGAACCAACTGAAATATAGAATTTATATTCTACCCAGTCTTCTGCGCCAGTTGCAGTATGAATGAAGTATGCACCAACAGTGTAATCGTTGTATTTTTCAATTGTTCCTTCGTTATCACATACAAGGTATACAGAGTATGTGCCAGCAGATAATGCCTTTGCCCATACACTTATTTCGTAATATGTATCTGTGTTTAATGTGAATGAGTTGGATAAATATCCAAGAGTGAACTCACTTGCATCCTTAGAAGATAATGTTAAGAGGTTTGGTGCTCCATAATATCCAGCTGTAACATCAGTTGTGATTCCTGAATAGAGAGCATCAAATAATGCATCATTACCGAGTAATGCTGTTGTTTGTGCGCTGTGTGCATATCTTGTTGCAAGATCGTCACCGCCATTGTCCTTTAATTGGAGAACGCCAGCAACTGCATCTGTTGTTGCATCAGATAATGACCAACTTTCAGGTGTACCAGCTTTTGTAGAATCTGCAAGATATCCAGAATCACCGAATTCTGTTTCTGTCATATCAATCTCGTTGAATGTTCCGTTAGTGAAGGAAGATGTTGAGGATGATACGAATGAAACGCTCTTGAGATATGTGCCTGTTGAAGAATTTGTCCATTCCTTATATGTCATTGAATCCATGTTTGCATTGGTAAGGAATAATGCACCGGATGCAAGTGTTGAACTTGTCCAACGTGTACCTGTACCGAATGAAATCTTTAAGTGACATAATGTTTCATCTGTGTATGAACCACGGATAACGAATGTTAATTCTTTCCAGTTATATTCTGCATTGCCTTCATCATCTTTAGTTTGTGTATTGATTAAAGTGAATGAAGACTTAGCTGTGTATTCACCATCATCGTTCTTGGCCATGAGATATACATAAGCACCAGAGGTGTCTTGGATATCTTGTGTATTGACCCATAATGATACTCTGTAGAACTTGTTTGGTAAGATCTTGAAATCAGAAGTTTCATATTGATAGAAACTTAAGTCCTTAGAGTAAATCATTAAGACGTTGTCGTTATAGTCATATGGTTGGCCAGGGTTTGTAAGACCTAAGGATGCAAAGTCGAATGCATCATTTCCCGTTGTCTTAACGACACCTGCTTTCATATTAGCAATATCAACAATAGGGAGTGTTTCTTGGTCTTCAGAATCCATTGCTTGTGTGAATCCTTTTGGTGTTCCAAATGTACCTGTATCAATGCCAACATATTTTTGAGCTGCTTCATTGTATACATCTACAGAGTTGAATTCAGCATTGATCTTGTCTGTTGAAGTTACATATGTTGCATCTTCAGCAAATAAGTTTATTGAATCTAACTTGTATGCAAGGTTTGTAGCATCTGCTTCACCAGTTGTAGAACCATAAGCTGTATAAGCTGTATTGAAGTCTGCTTCTGAAATTCTTGTAATGTTGAATTTATCGAAGAATGCCCAACCTGTAGAGAATGTACCATTGGAATGATATGTAGTAGCAGTGGATGAAGATGAAGAAGTGTACTTATCATACTGATAAGCATAGTTCTTATCTGTACCATCTGTACCGAACCATAATGTTAATGTATATGTAGAGTCTTCGTATTGGTTGCCTTGGATATAGATTGTGTATGTTGTCCATACGCCTGTTGTACCATAGCCACCAGTTTCTTCACCAGCAGGGGTTAATCTAACTTTCTTGGAAATGTTCTTTATCTTTAAGTCTTTTGGACCGTCTGTTAATTCGATTGAAACACCAGCACCTGCTACTTGGTATGTTAAGACATCGATTGAAATTGCATAATATGCGTTTTTGGAAATGTTAATTGAAGTGTTTGCCTTAATACCTTGTGCGGTCATTAATTGTTGTGAAAGCATATAGACCTTTGTGCCTACGTGTGATGCAGCATATTCATCTGAATAGATGATTTGATCGAAGCCTTTTCCTTCGAATGCTGTCTTTGCAGGGTTTGTAGCAACATTACCACTGTCGCCCTTTACATAAATAGTACCTGCGTATGATTCATAATTATCTGCAAATTTGTCTGCATTAATTAATGCATTATATCTTTCTGCAGCTGTTGGAGCAGCAATAGATGAATCACTGGATGCACCAGTTACTAAACTCCAAAGAGATGGAGAAGAGGAAGCAGAAACAGTTTCTGAACCAAAGTCAAATTTTTCGTTAGGTGTATTTAAGTTGGAAGTTTGAAGTGTAGCATTGTTTGCTAATTCAGCTGCTTCAGCTTCTGCAAATTTTTGAGCTGCAGTTTTTTCTGAATCATCTTTAACTTCTTCAAGAAGAACGTTGGTATAGAATACAAAACCAGATGTAAGACCTGTGCTTTCATCTAAAGATGAAGCTTTACCTAAGCCTAATAATACAGATAAAGATTTATCTGTTACTTCGTGTGCTTTGAAATATGTTGTATAACTTGTCCAAGCACCATCTGTCTTGATTTCTTTGAATTCAACGTAATCTGCGGATGAAAGATAAATTCTTGCGCCAGGAGCAGCAACAACACCTTCGGTGGTGTTACCTGTGATGCCTAATGTTAAAACATCTACAGAGAACTTATAATACTTTCCAGCTTCGAGGTTAAATGTAGATGATGAATAACCATAAGCTGTTGGGCCATATTTCTTATCATCGTCACTTTCGTTAGCACTTGCCTTTGGCATATATACCATTAACATATTGTTAACGGCACCTTCAGCAGTGCTATATTTCTCTCTTAACTTCGTATAGAGAGAGGAGGTATCTAAATCTTCCTCGATTCCTTCCCACTTTTCTTTGTTGTCATTGTATTTGCTTTCATCAATACTAATAACACCAGCAATTACACCAGTTGGGAATTTGCCAGATGAATACATACTTGCGCCTGTCCAGTTCTTTGCACCATATGGATAGGATGTGTATTCACCATTGCTTGTAGATGAAACTTTGAAGTCCGAGTTTGAAATTAAAAGTCCTTCAGTTGGCTCAACAGTTTCAGTCTCTTCATCATGTTTTTCCTCGTCTGTGCTGTTGTTACAAGCTGCAAGTAAGCAGATTGTTAAAACGAGCAAGCTCACGATTAAAACAGTCAATAAAAACTTTCTATTTTTCTTCATAACATTTCCTTATGCATTTCATTTTGCATATTGTATACGTGTGCGATTATACACAATAGTAAAGATATTCTAATACAAAATATAATTATTGGCAAACAAAATATTTGATTGAAGTTCCAAAAAAGAAAATATCATTGAAAATGAATATTTTTTCGTTGCAAAAATACCTCAAAAACCAGCATTCTAAACGGGTAAAATTGCAAATAGCAGATAGATTGAGGAAAATCAAGAGGTTTTAAATAGCAATTTTGCAAAAAATATTGCTAACCCGCTAAATAGTTTTTTTGACATTTAATATAATTAAAAGTATAATCTTTATTAGCAATTTTTTAGAACAAAAGAGAGAGAATTTATGTTAAAAACTTTTAAACACGGTGTTCATCCAAACGCGATGAAAAAAACAGAGGACTGTGCATTAGAGGAATTTAGCGTCCCAGAGGTAGTCTATATACCACTTTCTCAACATATTGGTGCTCCAGCAAAAGCAGTAGTAAACGTAGGCGATAGAGTCTTACAAGGTAAGCTCATAGGTGAGGCTGGCGGTTTTGTCTCCGCAAATGTTTATTCATCTGTTTCTGGAGAAGTTAAGGGATTTGTTAAAAAGCCTTTAGCAATTGGTGTAGAGGTAGACCATGTAGAAATCGTAAACGATTTCAAATATGAATCAGTATCTCTACCACCACTTGAAAACCCAACAGGAAAGGAAATATTAGACAGAATCAAAGAGGCAGGTATTGTTGGTATGGGTGGCGCAACCTTCCCAACACATGTTAAGTTGTCTCCAAAGAATCCAGTGGATGTATTCATCATCAATGCTGCAGAGTGTGAACCTTATATTACATGCGACTATCGTCTATTACTTGAGCAAGCTCAAGAAGTTTTCGATGGTATTCATGCAGTAATGAAGGTTTTGAATGTTGCAAAGGCATATCTTGGTGTAGAGGCAAATAAGCCAAAGGCAATTAAATATTTAATTGGTATTGCACCAGAAGATATCGAGATTGTTGCTTTAAAGACTAAGTACCCACAAGGTGCAGAAAAGCAATTGATCTATGCAATTACTAAGAGAATTGTTCCAGCAGGTGGCCTTCCAGCAGATGTTGGTTGTGTAGTAAGTAATACACATACTTGCTATTCTATAGCAAGAGCTGTTAAAGGTGAGCCATGCTTCAAACGTGCCATGACTATTTCTGGTCTTGGTGTTGGTAAGCCAGGCAACTACTGGGTATTAAACGGAACGCCATATTCATATTTATATGAACAATGCAAGGGAGATAAAGAAGAGAGTGATACACATAAGATCATCAGTGGTGGTCCAATGATGGGATTTGCTCAAACAACTTTAGATCCATGTACTGCAAAAGGTTCTTCTTCATTATTGTTCTTATCTAATAAAGAATTTGAACATCATACACCATCTCAATGTATTAACTGCGGAAAATGTATTCAACATTGTCCAATGAACTTACAACCAAGAGATATAGATGATGCAGTTCAAGAAAAAGATTACAAAAAAGCTTTAGATTACGGAGTAATGAACTGTATTGAATGCGGTGTTTGTTCTTATTCTTGTCCAGCAAAGAGAACTTTAGTTCAATCTATGAAGTTGGCAAAGAAAATGATTAAAGAAAGGGGGATTAAGTAAATAAATGTCTAAATTTGTAGTTTCAACATCCCCACATATAACAGCCAAAAATACAACACGTGGTATCATGTTGGATGTAATCATTGCATTACTTCCAGTTGTTATTGCAACAGTTGTTATCTTTGGGGTTTATCCATTGTTCCTCATCTTATTGAGTGTTGGATGCTGTGTATTCTTTGAATGGTTATATACATTCATTAGAAAGAGTGCACAAATTAAGAAAGACATCAAAGCACTTCAAAAGGGTGAAAAGGGAAGAGCTATTAAAGTATTTAATATTTTAGGCGAAGGAACAACAATCCATGATTTATCTGCAGTAGTTACAGGTATAATCCTTGGATTAAATCTTCCTGGAACAGTTCCAATTTGGGTTCCAATAGTTGGTTCCGCTTTCGCTATTTTAGTAGTGAAAATGTTGTTCGGTGGAATTGGTAAGAACTTTGCAAACCCAGCAATGACAGCAAGAGTATTCCTAGTACTAGCATGGACATCTTTGATGACTCAAAAGACAAATGTAGTATTCGGAACAGATATTGGATACTTCAGTTATTTCACAAATGCAGTATCTATTCATCCAGGTGTAGATGCAGTAACATCTGCAACACCTTTAGTTACAGTTAAAGCAACATTAGAGAGCGGAGCAAGTCCACTTGCAGGTGTTAACGCACTTAATATGTTTACAGGTTTAATTCCTTCCTCAGCAGTTGGTGAAACCTGTACAATCGCTATTCTAATCGGTGCAATTTACTTATTAGTAAGAAAAGTAATTGACTGGAGAATCCCACTTTTCTATGTTGCATCTGTAGTTTTATTTACCGCACTCGTGTACTGCAAGAGCAAGTACGTAGGCGAATACATCCTTACATATTTACTTGGTGGTGGCTTAATGTTTGGTGCTGTCTTTATGGCAACAGACTATGCAACATCTCCAAAGAACTGGATTGGTGTTATCATCTATGGTTTAGGCTTGGGACTTCTAACAGTTATCTTTAGAAGATTCTCAAATATGCCAGAAGGTGTATCTTATGCAATAGTTTTAATGAACATTATTACACCACTTCTTGAAAAGATTAAGAGAAGACCATTCGGTGTTCCAAAACGTAACTATGTAAAGGAAATAAGCGACAAATTCAAAGCACGTTCTAAAAAGAAAGCTGCTGTTGAAGAAGGAGGAGAGAATGTCTGAGAACGAAGAAATCAAGAACGAAGTCGTTCAAGAAAATCCAACTCCTAAGAAAAAGAAGTTTGATAAGAACTCAGTATTGTGGTGTGTCATGATACTAGTTATTATCGGCGTTGTCGCAGGAGCACTATTAGGCGGAATCAACGTTGTTACATATGTAGATCCAGATGAAGCTATTTTGACAATCATCAATAATAATTACTCTGGCGCTGCAGATATAACAAAAGATAGCAGTTATGTTGTTAACGGCTATGCAAATGGAACTTGTGTATCAGCATTTACTTATAAAGTAAATGATGCTAAGATGGTTTGCTACTATGTAATTGGTAAAGGCGCATATGATGGCGAAATCGAAATACTTTTCTTCGTAACTGAAGCTGGTATCGTAGATGGAGTTCAAGTATATGCAAACGGCGAAACATCTTCAGTTGGTGGCAAGGTTTTGAAGGGCATAGATAAAATCAAAGGCTTTGATTTAACAACATTAACAGAATACGGCTCAGCAACTAATTCAGAGGCACAAAGCATGAACTATTATGTATCTGGTGCAACAGTAACAACAAAGGGTGTTACAAACGCATTGAAGGTATGTGCTGCAGCATATAACAACAGGGAGGTATAAGCATGAGAAAAAGTGGTAATTCATTAAAGACCGTTTTCACAAATGGTATCATAGCTTCTAACCCTGTTCTAAAACTTGTTTTAGGAACCTGTCCAACACTTGCTGTTTCAGTATCAGCATTCGGTGCATTGGGTATGGGTATTGCTGTAACATTTGTATTGGTTTGTTCAAATATCATGGTTTCATTACTTAGAAAAGTAATACCAGATAAAGTTCGTATCCCAGCATTCATTTTAATCATTGCAACATTCGTTACATTGCTTCAAATGTTGCTACAAAAATTTGTTCCATCTCTATACGAGGTCTTAGGTATATACCTACCACTTATCGTTGTTAACTGTATTATTCTTGCAAGAGCTGAGGCATTTGCTTCGCAAAACCCAGTTGCAGATAGTGCATTAGATGGACTTGGAATGGGTCTTGGATACACACTTGCAGTATTAATCATAGCAGTTATAAGAGAATTCTTAGGCGCAGGTTCATTCTTCGCATTTGACTTCATGGGATTTGCTTACTCTGGTGAAATTGGTAATCTTCCAGATTATGCATTATCTATCTTCACATTGCCAGCTGGTGGTTTCTTAACATTCGGTTTTGTTATCGCAGTTGTTAACCAAATCTCAATTAGCAAACGTGAAAAAGAAAGAAACAAGAAGATCGAAGAAGCAAAGAAGATCGAACACGCTAAGAAAGACTTAGAAGAGAAAAATGAAGCGGAGGTGGAAGCATGACAGGTACAATCATTTTAACAATAGTTGTAGGCGCACTTCTTGCTAACAACTTCGTTCTCATCAAATTCTTAGGAATTTGTCCATTCCTTGGTGTATCTAAAAAGACAGATACAGCACTTGGTATGGGATTCGCAGTTATCTTCGTTATGGGTATTGCATCCATATTCGCTTGGGTAGTTGAATTATTACTCGAATCACTCCACATTGAATATTTACAAACAATTGCATTCATCTTTGTAATTGCAGCACTTGTTCAAATCGTTGAAATGGTTCTTAAGAAATTCTTACCAGGCTTATATAGTGCATTAGGTGTTTACTTACCACTCATTACAACAAACTGCGCAGTTTTAGGTGTAGCAATCTTAAGTGCTGGAACATATCCAGTATTAGTGGATGGAGCTGTTTCAGGTATTTCATTACTTGAATGGTTCTTAAACGGCATATTCAGCGGAGCTGGATTCACACTTGCAATTGTCTTAATGGCAGGTATTAGAGAAAGAATGCATCTTGATTTAGTACCAAAGGCATTCAGAGGTTTCCCAATTACTTTGATTACAGCAGCTATCATGTCTATGGCATTCTCCGCTTTCAGCGGATTAGTGGGTTAAGGAGGTAAAATTATGGAAGGTTTATTAATTTTAGCAGCATCTGTTAATCCATTAACAATAGTTTGGTCTGTAGTTATCCTTCTTGCAATCTCAGTAACATTTGGATTGCTCTTAGGTATCTTAGGAAAGAAACTAGCTGTTCATAGAGATGAGAGAATAGATCAAGTAAAAGAGAAGTTATCTGGTGCAAACTGTGGTTCATGTGGATATCCTGGTTGTGATGG
Source organism: Christensenellales bacterium (assembly GCA_045130665.1). Lineage (GTDB taxonomy): Bacteria > Bacillota > Clostridia > Christensenellales > CAG-917 > RGIG8124. The sequence continues at coordinate 163,371 of JBGUQC010000002.1, forward strand.
TTTCGCACAAGCTTTAGTTGAAGGCAAAGCAGATATATCTGCTTGTTCTTCAACATCTGCAGCAAAGAAGAAAGAAATCGGTGCTATCTTAGGTGTAAGCGTAAGCGCAGAAGATACAAAGGTTGTTGTTTGCTGTAAGGGCGGAAACAGAGCAAAAGATAAGTATGAATACATGGGCTACGGAGATTGCCGTAGTATGGAATTATTATCCGGTGGACGTAAACTTTGTAAATGGGGCTGTTTAGGTATGGGATCTTGTGTAGATGCTTGCCAAGAAGGTGCTATTGAAGTTGGTCCAGATGGATATACTGTCATAGACAGAGATAAGTGTATTGCTTGTGGAAGATGCGTAAATGTATGTCCAAAGAAACTTATCAAGAGAGTTCCAGTTAATGCAGTATATTATGTAGCATGTTCAAACTGCTTAAGAGGTAAGGATGCAATGAATCTTTGTGAGGTTGGTTGTATTGGTTGTGGCCTTTGTGCAAGAAATTGTCCAAACGGTGCAATTACAATGGAAAACAACTTGCCAGTTATCGATTACAGCAAGTGTACAGCATGCGGAAAATGTGCTGAAAAATGTCCAAGAAAGACTATCATCAAATGCGATGAATAGGACTTGAAAAACTATTAAGTGGCGTACCGAAAGGTGCGCCATTTTTAAATAACAGAATTATTTAAAACTATTTTTATTTTTTGATTACATATTGAAAATGGTAGACAAGATTTGATATAATCTATAAACGTAGAAGTTTCGGGTATTTTGTACTTATAAACTTAAATAATATTATATTTACACCCGAGCGGGCGTTCGGGAGAGGAGATTGAATGGAGAAAATAGCGGTAATCGATCTAGGTTCTAATTCAGCAAGAATGGTATTAGTTAACATCTTAGACGGCGGTCATTTTGTTGTATTTGATGAACTGAAAGAGACTGTTCGATTAGGTCAAGACATGGATTGGGATGGTTTTATTAAACCACAAAGAATTGCACAAACAATTAAGACCTTATCTATGTTTAGACGTCTTTGTGATGCAAACCATGTTGAAAAGATATTTGCATATGCAACAGCAGCAATTAGACGTGCAAAAAATGCAAAAGGCTTTTTAGATGAAATTGCCATGACTTGTGGTATTAAGGTTAAAGTTCTTTCAGAAGAAGAACAATGTCAATTAATATACCAAGGCGTAATTAATTCTATGGATATCCCAAAGGGATTAATTATGGAAATGGGTGGTAGCAGCACAAACTTAATTTACTATAACAGAAAAAATATAGTTCACTTTGTATCACTTCCATTTGGTGCAGTAACCTTAACAGATATGTTCAAAGGCCAAGCAGATACACCAGAGGAAAGAGCAAAGAAGATGGAAGAATATGTTGCTCAAGAAATCGGCAAGATTTCATGGATTCCTCAAGTTGAAGCAGATATCCAATTCATTGGAGTTGGTGGTGCATTCAGAAACTTAGGAAGAATTTCAAGAATGGTTAAAAAATACCAATTCTCACAAACTCATAACTACGAAGTACCAATTAAAGAGTTCGAGGCAATATACGAACAAATCAAGAAACTTGATTTGAACTCCACAATGAAGATTAAAGGATTATCTAGTGGTAGAGCAGATATATTCCCAAGTGCACTCGCAATTATGAGAGGAGTTCTTGGAAAGCTTCAACAACAAAAGATTGTTATTTCTGGTTGTGGCTTAAGAGAAGGTGTTATGTTCCGTTATTCATGCCCACAAATCGTTGAGAAGCCACTTCAAGATGTTTTAGGACATAGTATCGAAACACAAGTTAAATACTTTGATATAAACGTAGAACATGCACAGCATGTTTATGATTTATCTATGATCTTATATAAACAACTCAAGGTGTTACACAAGATGCCAAAGATGTATCTTAAGGTATTAAGAGTTGCAGCATACTTACATGATGCAGGTATGAGAATTAAATACTATAACCACCATGCACATTCTTGCTATATGATTTTAAATAGCAACTTGTATGGTATTTCTCATAGAGAACTAATTTGTGCTGCTTTTGTTGCAGCAGGTCATAGAAAGGGCTCAGATATCGATGAGATGGAGCTTTCAAAGTATAAAGATATAATTACCCCAGAAGATGTACTTTGCATTAGAAAGCTCGCAGTAATCCTTAGAATCGCAGAAAGCTTTGATAGAAGCATGAGTGGTTTAATCCAAGGATTAAAGTGCGATGTTTTAGGAGACAGTGTCATTATTAAGACAGAGTCTGAACAAGATTGTACACTCGAGGTTAAAGATGCACTTACTGCTGCAGGCGAGTTCAAAGCAGCATATGGTAAACATCTAGAAATTTTATAATATGAAGATCATATTAGCATCTAGCTCTCCAAGAAGAAAAGAATTGATGGAGAGTGCGGGATTAAGCTTTGATATTATAACATCCAGCGTAGATGAGAATGTGACATATACATCGCCAGAAGATTTAGTTACAAAACTAAGTATCAAAAAGGCACAAGCAGTTGCAAAGGATCATAAAGAGGATATTGTAATTGGTGCAGATACAATAGTTGAACTAGATGGCGAGATAATAGGAAAACCAAAAACAAAAGAACGTGCTGTCGAGATGCTAACAAAAATGCAATCTAGATGGCACAGTGTCTATACAGGTGTAACATTATGTTACAAAGACACAGCAAAAACATTTGTTGTGCACTCTAAAGTTAAATTTCATAGCTTAAGCAAAGAGGATATTTTATCTTATGTAAATGAGGTCAATGTTCTAGATAAGGCAGGAGCATATGGAATACAAGACGGAAGAGTTGTAGACACATATGAAGGTAGCTATACAAATATTGTTGGGCTACCAATGGATGAATTACTTGAAGCATTAAAGGAAATGGAGAAATAAATGGCAGGTATTGAACTATCTATTGATTTTGGATCCAAATACATAACGATCTGTCAAAGAGGCGTAGGACTGGTTCTTAGGGAACCAGCAGTTGCTATTGTTACAAAGGTTAGAGAGCATTACGAGATTAGAGAAGCTGGCTATAGAGCAGAATCATTGATAACAAATGCTATCGGTGGCGCTAAGATGGTCTCTCCTATTAGAGAAGGCGTTATAGTAGATGATGAAATGTGTAAATTATTAATCACATTCTTCTTAAAGAAGATTTTGCCAAATACTATATTCCATCCAAAGGTATCTGCTGTAGTTTCTATTTCCTGTTCCATGATTAACTCTGAAAGAAAAGCTGTTGAAAAAGTTTTAACAGAATGTGGCATTAGAGACATAACCTTAGTTGAGTCTCCTTTATCACTTTTAGCTTATACACAAAGTATCGGCGGATTATTCCTAGATATCGGTGGTGGAAAGACAGAAGTTGCCACAGAAACAACACATGGTATTTCATCCGCATGTTCAGTAAATATTGCTGGAGATGCTTTTAACAAAGCAATTGTAGACAATATACAAAGGATTTATGGTATTAAGCTCGGAGATTATACCGTAGAGAGACTTAAAAAGAGTGCACTTTCATTCTATGCTAATGATGAAGGTAAATATCAAGTTAGTGGTTCAAGCACAGAAGGAACACCAAAGAGCCAAATTGTATCAGCTGGAGATCTAAGAGACGCAGTTGTTCCATTGGTAGATAACATTATCGAGGTTGTCATGTCTGTTCTTAACACAACACCACCAGATTTAGCAGCAGAAATTTTAAGAAAGGGAATCTTTATCTCTGGTGGAAGCAGCAAGATACCAGGAATTGTAGAGTATATTTCATCATCGTTGTCACTGCCAGTTACAAGATTAGAAGACGTAGATAACGCCGTAGCTCTTGGAGGCTTGAAATTTTTGGAGGATAAATCACTTTTAAGTGATATGCTTGGCGTAAGATTAGATTAATTTACGGAGGCTTATTATGAACTCACCAAAAGATACCTATATGTTAAGTAATGGCGTGAAGATTCCATGCATTGCTTATGGCACGTACAGAGCAGAGAATGGAAGAGAATGCGTTGAGGGTATTAAATGTGCAATAGCCAATGGCTATAGACACATAGATACCGCAGAGTTCTACAACAATGAAGAAAGCGTTGGACAGGGTATTTATGAAAGTGGAATTAGTAGACATGATATCTTTGTTACAACAAAAGTTTGGAACACTCACCAAGGATTTAGAACAACAATAGATGCATGTGAAGGAAGTCTCCAAAGATTAGGCTTGGAGTATATAGATTTATATCTTGTTCATTGGCCAAAACCATTGGCATTTAGAGAAGATTATCCAGAGAAATTTTATGATACTTGGAGTGCAATGGAGAGGCTTTATCATGACGGAAAAGTAAGGGCAATTGGTGTTTGTAATTGTTTAACTTCTCACCTTAAAGATATCATGAGATTTGCACAAGTAAAACCTATGGTTTTACAAAATGAAATACATGTTGGTTGGATGCAATCTGAAGCAACAAAAATGGCAAAGGAATTTGGTATGGTTATAGAGGCTTGGGCACCATTGGTTAAGGGCAGAGTTTTCGGTATGGAACCACTAAGTTCACTTGCATATTATTATGGAAAAACTGAAGCACAAATTCTCTTAAGATATTTGCTTCAAAAGGATATAATCCCACTTCCAAAATCAGTGCACGAAGACAGAATTAAAGAGAATATTGACATCTTTGATTTTGAATTAGCACCAGGAGATATGGCTAAGTTAGATGCCTTTGAAGGTGTTGGAAGAATTGGTAGAGATCCAGATAATCTAGAATTTTAGTTAGTTTTGCCTTTAGGCAAATTGGAGGATATAAAATGTATTATGTAGGAATAGACGTTGGCGGCATGTCTTTGAAGGCTGGCATTGTTGATGACGAGGGAAAAGTATTATTCAAGAAAGCTGTTAAAACTACACCAGGCAGGGCAGGAGAGCTAATTGTTGGAGACCTTGCCGAGCTTATTAAAGATATTATTTCTGAATCAAAGATTTCAGAAAAAGAAATTGCTGGAATAGGTATGGGATTCCCAGGATCAGTTTGGGATGAAAAGGGTGTTGTAAGATATTGCTGTAACATTAATTTAGTAGATATTCCTATGGTAAAAATGCTCAAAGAAAAAGGCATAAATTATCCAATTTTTATATCCAATGACGCTAATTGTGCTGTATTAGGCGAAGCCTATGTTGGCGCAGCAAAAGGTGCAAAAAATGTTGTGTTAATCACTATTGGTACAGGCCTTGGAACAGGTATATTTGTAGATGGTGTTTTACTCACTGGAAATAGATCCGCAGGAGCAGAGGGTGGACACATGCAAATCAATATTGGAGGAGCAAAATGTGGCTGTGAGAAGAAAGGTCATTATGAGGCTTATGCTTCAGCAACAGCACTCCTAAGACAAGCAAAAGAAGCATGTGAAAAACATCCAGAATCTTTAATGAATGATTTATTTAAAAAGCATGGATATGAAGGATACTGCATTTTTAATGCAGCAGAGCAAGGAGATGAGACCGCAAAGAAGGTAATTGCTAAGTTCGTTAAGTATGTTGGTATGGGCGCCGTATCTCTTTGTAACTTATTCTATCCAGAGTATTTCTTAATTGGTGGCGGTATTGCTAATAATGGACCATTATTTATTCCACAATTGCAAAGATATATCTCTCGAAATGTTTATGGAAATAAATATAATCCAAAGATTAAGGTTCAAGCAGCTGAACTTCTAAATGATGCTGGAATTATAGGCGCAGCTTGTTTAGTCATGAATAGGGCAAAATAACTTTATTTTCCTAAGATGTTATTATATGTTGAATGTCCCATATATTAGTGGTATAATATCTATTGATATTGAGGGAGAAAAATGAAAGCTTGGAACGTTGAAAACATTGATTCAATTGAATTAAAAGAATCCACATTAGATAGAAAACCTGGAGAGGTTAAATTAAAGGTTGCTAGATTTGCTATGTCTGCAGGCGATGTTACTTATTTTGCTGGTGAACATGGCGATGTAACTATTCCAGGTCATTCTGCAGTTGGATTCGTTTCTGAAGCAGACAAAGATTTTGGTATGCCAATGGGCACCAAAGTCGCTGTAAGCCCATTTATTGAGGTGGATGATGAAACTGTTGAGGTAATGGGTATAGATAGAGATGGCTTCGCAAAGGATTTCGTTTGTGTGCCAGCAGATAATGTATTTGAAGTCCCAGAAAACATTGCAGATGAAAAATTAGTCTTTGCAGACTATATTGCTATTGCAAATAAGGCATTTAATACTATTAAATTCAATAAGGGTGAACATGTTGCTATTATTGGAGCAGGTACTCTAGGCCTTATTCTCGCTCAATTAGCTTTGTATTATCAAACAATACCTATTTTAATAGATTATGATGTAGACAGACTTGAAACAGCTGCACATTGGGGAATTTACTATACAGTTAATCCAACCTATGACAATTTGGATCAAAAGATCCAAGAGCTCACAGGCGGACGTATGTGCGAGTTTGCTTTCTATGCTTCAACTAATATTCCATTTAATACTGCAATGCGTTTGGTAAAGAATAGCGGTGAAGTTATCATGGCTGGATATACAAATAAAGCTGCAAGTCAAGTTGATATGAGAATGGTTCTAAAGAAACAATTAAAGATTACAGGTGTTTCCAACGGAAAAGGTTCATTCTCAACTGCAATTAACATGCTTGCAAATGATGTCATTAAGATTGATGGATTGGTTGGTAAACATTACAAGTTTGAAGAATTTGAAGAAATGTTCAGACATATTTATGAATATCCATTACAATATAATAAAGTAATAATAGATATCCAAAGATTATAAAAAAAAGTGGCTGCATCAAGCAGCCATTTTCTTTAATTATCAATCAAGGTGTCGTAAATTTGTTCGTACATCTTACTTGCTTTATCTACCCAGTTTTTGTAAATATACTTTGCAATTTGTCTGTTAGAAACAACAAGTTTCATTTCCATTAATGTACTGGAATCATTATTAATTTTCATTAATACTGTGTACGAACCATCTGCATTTTTAGAGTAGTCACAGAAGTAAGATTGTCTCTTTCTATAACGTAATCTATTTTCCTTTGCAAATGATGTAATTTCTTCACGAATATGGCTTGGTATTCTTGTAAAGAATAAAGATAAACAAGCTATTCCATCTTGAGTGATATTTAGACACTCACTTTTTGGTACTTTGTAAATCAAATTAGTTTCGATTAACTCGCCTAAATATTGCTTACATTCCATATAAGTGAGCCATGTATTATCAGAAGAACACATATCAAGAACCGTAGCCTCGGCAAGAGGTATTCCCATTTGTTCAAATACGAATAAAATAATAAGCTTTTGTGTCTTACTATCCATTGGTACTGGTGATGAAGTTTGAGAATATAGATCCAAAATAGTGTCCCCCTAATGATGTGAAATAAATAATATCATTGCTGATATTACATTTCAAGGATACTTTTAAAAAAATTAATACACCACAAAGTCTTGTGGCAAAAAGTTATCCACACACTAGGATTATTGGGAAATTTTGGAAAAATACCCGCTTAGTTACACATATTTTCAAGACATCTCATGAAGAAGATGGTTCCGCGCTTAAGGTTATCTTTGGAGCATCTTTCGTTAATTCCATGGATTCTAGCCTGGTCTTCTAAGTCATAGACAAATGGATCGAAACGGAAAATATCATTTGTAAGTGGGTAGTAGAATCTAGCATCAGATGCTGCAATAAACATGTATGGAGCAACGAAAACATCATCAAATGATTCGTAAATACTCTTTTCAAGATTCTTGTAAGCATCAGCTTCAACATTAGCTTCTGGAGAGGATGGTGAATTAGCTATTGAGCGAACTTCAACATCTGGTCCAAGGACTTTATGAATGTGCTTTTCAACATCCTCATATGTGTCAGTTGTGAGCATACGATAATTAATGTTTGCACGAACTGTTGAAGGAATTACATTCCTTGCTTCAGAACCCCAAAGCATGGTTGTAGCAAATGTTGTACGAACCAAAGCACTGGTCATAGAACTTGCTTTTGTGAATATGAATTTGACTAAATTTGGGAGTACATCTCTGTTGGTTAAAGCGAACTTGAAAATGGCACCTAAAGCAGAGCCTCCAGCTTGTTGTCCAAGAGCTTTTACAGTCTTCTTTGTAAGGTTAGTCCATTTTGCTGGCATAAGGTGTTTTTCGAGTTTATTAATAGCTTTTCCAAGTAGTGCATCAGCGGTAGGATTTTTTGGATTTGAAGCATGCCCACCATGGTGATTTACAACTAATTCTAAATCACCGTTACCTTTTTCTGTTGCGCCAATTAATGCTACCATATGTGGAACACCAAAAATTGAACCATCTGCAACAGCGCCACCTTCGTCTATGACGAATTCTGCTTTAATACCACGTTCTTGTAAGAATTTACAGATATTGTATGCACCCATAAATGATGTGCCTGGTTCTTCATCGTGGCCGAAACAGAGATAAATATCTCTCTTGTAGTTATCACCTTTTGCAAGCTTCATCTCAATTGCCTCAAGTAAACATAGCATATGAGATTTCATATCTTGAGAACCACGTCCATAAATAAAACCATCTTCAGTGATTTGGCCACTGAATGGAGGATAATCCCAGCCATCTGCTGGTGCTGGAACAACGTCCATATGTGAGAGGAAGATACCAGGTTTTAAGGATGGGTCTGTACCTTTAATGTAATAGCAAAGAGAGAAGCCTTGGATTATATTTTTTTCGGCAACTTTATGGATGTTAGGATATGTTTTTTCAAGCCAAGCATGCATATCATAGAAGGCTTGCTTATTATCAACATATTCTTCAACCATTGAAATGGTTGGAATTTGAACTGCTTCAGATAAATGTTGAGCAATTGTATCTACATCCAACTCAGGATCTTCTAGTTTTTCTGGATGGTTATTCTTTGGTCTGTTGCATATAGCTCTAATGACAAGAATAGGCCATGTAATTAGTAAAACAATAAAATCAAATAGTACGCCAAAAAATGTTTTCATAGTTCCTCTCGCTTTTTTATTGATAATTTAGTGTATATCAAATTTAACGATTTTTCAATATTCAACCGTGCTCAATATGTCGCAAAGAGCTGGTTTTTATTGACTTATACATAGTTATGTATTATTTTTATAGATACAAATATAATTACGCATATGGGGATAATTATGGCAAAATCAAGAAAGATAATTAGTATTATTTGTTGTCTTGCATTGGTACTTTGTTTATTAGTTGGACTAGCTGCATGTAATTCTAAAAAAACAGAAGAACCAACAGAATCCGAAAGGGATTTGGCAATTAAAAAAGCTTTAATGGCAGATTCTTATCAAAACTATGCTGAAACCTGTGATTTGAATTTAACAAAATATCCAGAATTAGGCAGCATGGGATTAAAAATGATTACTGGTTGTGGAGATGAAGGACAACCTGGATTTGATAAAAACACAAACAACTGGAGACAAATTCACGAAGTAGAAACAGATGATGTTGCAAAACTTCAACAATATTTCAATCCAGATGCACAAACTCTTATATTAATTCATGGTGTTCAATTTAATGAGGGAAGATATGGTATTGCAACTTTCCAATCAGATTGTCGTCCATCAGAAAAACATTTAGACACCAATCCAGCTCCTTATTTTGCAGAAGCAGTTGGAACATATGAAGGTTCTATTGATATGTCTAAGTATTATAGAGATCTTGGATACAATGTTTTATTCTTCCATTATGAGAATTTTGCAGACCCAATAAATTCAGATAATTTTTCATCATCTTTGGATGCTGTAGATCAAGTAACAAATGTTATTTGGTGTAATGATAATTGTACAGCAACTTTCTTAAGACAAGGTCAAGCTGTTGCATCAGATCCAGCAGATACATTCACGAATGGTAAATTCTGCGTTGCAGAATTCTATGTAGCTGAATATTTAAGATGGATTAATGCCGTTAAACAAGCATTCCCAGATAAAGATTTCGCAAATACAAATGCTGGTATTACAACAGCTGCTCACTCAATGGGTGGTGTAGTTAATGTTGCAAGCAACTTCTTACTTTCTCAAGTAGCAGAAGCTGGATACATGAGTGTAAAATTAATGCCAACTAGAATGATGCAAATGGACCCATATGTAGGAATGGCTGAAGATCATGTTATTGCATGGACTGGAGAAAAATACTTATCTAATGTTGAATGTGATACATATGCAACCGCATTAGAAATACTAGTAAATAAATACAATATTGGATGTGTATACGCATGTAATAATGGATTTGCTGTTCCATGTATGATGGTATTTGCTCTTTGGAATCCAGAACAACAAATATTCACAAACCATCTTGGCGAAATAGATACAAATTACAGTGCATTCTCTTGTGCAATAAACAGAATACTAGCAGTTGCCCCATTTGTTGTATTACAAGCTTATTATCCACCATCTGAAAATGATGAGATGCCAGGTATTGCAGGAACATGTTGTCACAACGCAATTAGAGAATGGGTATTATCCACAATCCTTTATGATGCACCAACAGTTACAAAAGATGGAAAAACATATACAGTTCCAACAATGAAGATGTCTGCTGCAGATATTAAAGCATTAGGTGGACATTTCTTCTACCAAATCAGATATGTATATGATGATCAAGGAAACATCGTATATGAAGATGATGAAAAAATAATCCCAGAGGAAAGCGCAGAATTCACAGAAACAATTCGTTGTGATGATGATACTTTTATTTTACAAAAGTAGAAATAGGGTGTAAAATACTGAATTATGAAACTAGTGAACAGAGAAATTAGAAACATAATTAGCATCATAGGTTCTTTTGAAATAGCAAAGGGCATTATTATTGCTATTAATGAAAATAACTAAGAAGAGCTAGTGACACAAAATAATAGATATTAAATAAAGATAGGTGTTAGGGAGCTCATTAAAGCTCCCTAATTATTTATAAAATAAATAAGGAAAACAAAAAAAATGGAATTATTCGAAAAATTTGCTACAGAAACATTGGACGAAAAAGGTACTCTAGTAGATATCAAATATCATTATCCAGAGAACTATAATTTCGCCTTTGATGTTGTAGACTGGTATGGTCAAAACCAACCAGACAGAAAAGCAATGATCTGGGTCTCAAATGAGGATGAAGAAAAAGTTTTCACCTTTGGAGACATCATGAAAGAATCTGCAAAAACAGCCCATTACCTTAGAGCAATGGGAATAAAGAAAGGAGACAGAGTATTAGTTGTTCTCCGTCGTCACTATGAATGGTGGTTTGTAATGATGGCATTATGTAAGATTGGCGCTATTGTAATTCCTGCAACAGACCAATTAAAAGAACATGACTTTGTTTACAGATTTAATGCAGCTGGTGTTAGTACAATTATTTGTACAGCAACAGGCAATGTAATTCAAGAAGCAGAAAGTGCAGCAGATAAATGCAATGTAAATATTCGAATAATTACCAATGGAACAAGAGAAGGATGGCACACATTTAGTGATGAATATGTTAACTATCCAGATGTATATACACGTGCAGATAATCCAGAAGATTTGAAGGCAGATGAAATCATGCTGATGTATTTTACATCAGGAACTACAGCATATCCAAAAATTGCTGCTCATATGCACACATATTCTTTAGCACATTTCACAACCGCACACAACTGGCATAATGTAGATCCAAACGGAATCCATTTCACAGTTGCAGAAACAGGTTGGGGTAAAGCAGTTTGGGGCAAACTTTATGGACAATGGATTTGTGGAGCATGTGTATTTGTTTATGACTTTGCAAAGTTTGATCAAGCAAAGTTACTTGGAAAGATTTCCAAGTATGGTATCACATCATTCTGTGCACCACCAACAATATATCGTTTCATGATTAAAGAAGATTTATCCAAATATGATTTATCTTCATTAAAATACATCACAACAGCTGGTGAAGCATTAAATCCTGAAGTATTTAACAAAATGAAAGAAGCAACAGGATTAAGCATTATGGAAGGTTTCGGCCAAACAGAAACAACCTTAACAGTTGCCAATTTCATTGGCATGACACCTAAGCCAGGTTCAATGGGTAAGCCAAATCCTCAATATAACATCAAACTTTTAGACTCAGATGGAAACATTATAGATGGAATTGGTGAAGAGGGTGAAGTATGTATAGATATTTCTAAAGAAAGACCTTTAGGTCTTTATAAGGAATATTATAGAGATGAAGTTCAAACCAAAGAAGCTATGCACGATGGTTATTATCATACAGGAGATATGGCTTGGAGAGATGAAGATGGTTACTTATGGTATGTAGGAAGAACAGATGACATCATCAAGAGTTCTGGATACAGAATTGGACCATTTGAGATAGAGAATGTTCTTATGGAACATCCAGCTGTTTTAGAGTGTGCTGTAACAGGTGTTCCAGATCCAGTTAGAGGACAAGTAGTTAAGGCCACAATCGTCCTTACAAAAGGTTACACTCCAAGTGAAGAATTGAAGGCAGATATTCAACAATTTGTTAAGAAAGAAACAGCTCCATACAAGTATCCAAGAGTGATAGATTTCGTTGAAGAATTGCCAAAAACCATTTCTGGAAAGATTAAGAGAACTGAACTAAGAAAGCAAAAGTGATTTTTTTTGCGAACACATAAAAAACAGAAAGCAGGCGCTTAGAACGCCTGTTTTTTTATTTAATATGTATGCCATATTAAAAAGTGAAACCTTTTCAAAAAAAACTATTCTTGACATCTTGCATAATATTATATAACATATTTATACCTATACTTATACGCTCGTATATACGTGTATATGATATAGGAATACGAGGTGCAAACATGAGAGAAAAAAGTAATGTAAAGACACAAGTTGGCAAACTTCTCCAATTTAGGGGAATTGCTATTGTGTTATTCTTGGTATTATTGTTTGTCTGCGTTGTATCGCTAGGCATAACAAATGCTGATACCACCAATCCAGATGTAAGTAGCCAAATAGCTCTTGCAAAAGATGAAACTGGTGGATCTGCATCAGACAAGGTTGTTACGGTCAGCATAGATTCATCTGCTGAACCAACAGCCGCTATGTATAATTATCCTGGAACATCTGCAACGACGTTCTCAAAGAGTACTAATAATTTAACAACAACAACTATCAGTTACTCATCCCAATCAGTTAGAGCTGTGGGTTGGACAAGAACAGATACGCCAGCTGCTCCAAATACATCAACATCGGCAGATAATGGAACGATGAAGTTGCAAATCAACAGTGATGGAGATAATAGATACAATCAAGCTTGTGGTGTAGTTAATTTCAACTTAAATGAAATTGATTTCTTGAACAAGATGATTTCTAATACCGCTATTACTAGTATTACTGCAACAGTCACCGCAACATATTCATATAGCAATGTACACAAAAATGATAATGGATATCATGGTTATCAAATTGGTACAACCGCAGATGGAAAATGTGCAGATAATTTCTCTGGAGATTTTGCTAATATCACTTATATTTTATTTGGTGACACATTTAGCACTAGTGGTAACTGGACAAGAGATGCTTCAGTTTCAAAAGCAGTAACCATTAAGAATGGAACATCTAAAACGCCATTTATACATTTAGCTTTATTCCTAATCACAGATGCATCTGATACAGGTTATGTTCAACTGTCTGGAATAACAATTAAGAGTCTTAGCATTACAAGAAATAACAGTGCTCCTGATACAACAAGCACATATATCAATGATGGCGCAGCACCTCAAATAACATCATTCGATTTTTCAACAGATAAAATTGCTACAAAACCATACAGACCAGACAACACACAAGATGCTGATGACTGGAATGTATTTTATGACACCTCAACAACAATGGGCGCAAAAGTTGCCTCCACTCTCTCAAAGGCAAAAGATATCGTCAACATTGGTTCAAAAGTAAAACTAAATTCTTACGAAAACACTTCATTGTTTACATGGAGCAGTATACCAGCATACAAACGATTATCATTTTTGGTTGAAGATTATTATGACTATGATGAAACGGGAGATGCTGTAAAAGGTGGATCAGATTATCCATTGCAAGCATCAGGTATTAAGTCTGTACAAGTTGGAGATGTCCCATCTTCTGTAACAGCTTCAAATGCAGTATTCTCTTTAGCAAATAACCAAAGCGCATTTACTAATACAACTGCGATGACATCTGGTGGTACAAATTCAAATATTAAAAAGATTTACTACAATCAAGATGAAACATTAATAGAATGTGGTTATGCATATGTTAAGAGAGAAGGTTCCTACTCTAATTCAAGTGTTTATTCCTCAAGAAATAAGGTTCTTGTTGTAATATTCTTTACAAAGAATTGTGATTTAACTGTCACGATCGCTGATTATGGCGACAAAATTGTAAAACAAAAAATTGAAGTTAGAGGTATTGATACAACACAAGCTGTTGCTCCAACATTAAGTCAAGATGATGGATTTGTTTCAACAACAAATAGTTATGCAAACCTCAACTGGATTTATTCTAATTCATTTGATTTTGACGGAACAGACAATTCAGATGCTCTAGAAGATTCATTATCTTTTGCACCACATATCTATTATTATGAAATGCAAAAACTAGGTAATGCCACAACGGAGAGTGATCCAACGAAATCGTTCTCGGCCCATTCGAATTTATCGAAAGCGGCATTGCTGACAAGACAGCCATATGCAGTGGGTAGCTTTACCGGATTTTCTTATGATTTTTCAAAGGGATGCACATCATCTGGTATTTATCCAAGTGGTGGCACAGCTTCAAATGGTGGAACAGATAATTATTGCAAGGGCAATGGATATTATAGAGTTTATATTTATGCTTTAGATTTGGCTGGAAACTTAAGTTCAACAGTACAAGTTTATTATTTCAAAGTTGACTACGAAGAGGCCACATATGATTTATCTATGTCATATACTTTCAATGGTCAACCAAATGTAATTACAGCAGCTAATAATGGCACATGGGCAACAAGTGCAATGGTTGCCACATTAACGCAAAATAAAGTCAGCTTATCTGGAAATACTATTGTATTTGAGGATGCTGATGGAAATTCACATACAATCATTATTGGATCTCATGCCACAAAAGTTAAATCTTCAGGTGCAGTTGACACTCCATGTATAGCTAGAATTGATGGCACATTACTTACAAATGTTCCAACATTATCCATTGGTGGTGTTACTTACTACGAGATTGTAGAAAATCAAATCTACTTTACAAGTACTCAATTGGCATATGGCCAAACTACATATATCTATAAGATTTACTTCTTACCAGATATTCCTCAATTAAGTAATTACGCAACATTAGACTATTCAACAATCATCGAAATTGCAAATGGTGTTGATTATGATAATGCTGAAGTCGTATATCATAATACAAACTGGAATGATGGACACGGTAATGATGGAGTTATTATTCGTGTAGATAGAATGAATCCATCTGCACCATCTATTTCAGATGAAGATGGAAAATTTGTTGGAATAGATATTTCTTCTGTTTTACCAGCAGATTTAGATGATTTAGGAATTAATGCTAATACAGAAAGATATTGGTATACATCAGGATATACTATCCCTATTGGAGTTAACTTCCCAGAAACTTTAGCAGAAACTTATCAAACAGATATTAGAGCATATATTGGTATTGTCAATATTGAACTTTCCGGAAATGTATGCAATGGGTTCAAGACATTATCTCAATTTACAAACTTGGATCAAACAACAAGAAATAATGTCAATAGTTATGCAACTGCATTAAATGGAATTTTCGGCGGTGCTACTTATTGGAGACAAATTGATGCAGGTAACTTTACAGACGCTAAATTTGATATTGCAAACTATAACTTAATTACTCAATTTGGTATTGGATTAAGAGTTGTTTATACATGGGCAATAGACCAAGCAGGTAACATGGGCGATGTACAAGTTTATTATATTCTTGTAGATCCAACTACATACTATGTAACAGCTCAAATTAATAGTGGTGATATTTCAAGATTCGGTGAAGATGAAGCATCTATATCTATTACAGATGAAACAGAAAATACAATTACATCGTTTAAGAGAGGAGATGTTCTTACAATAAGAACAAGTATTTCGTCAGACTTTGTAATTTACACTTTAAATAAGAAAGTAGGAAGTGCAGTAAGAACATTAGGTGAAAATACTGCATCAACAGATATGTTGGAAGTATTAGATGAATCCTATGTTTCATATGATGGTGGTGTATTTACTATTACCGCAGATGTAGCTTCAGTATTCTCATATTACAATACTGAGGAAACAACCAACCCAACAAATGCAAGAATATACTATGAATTAACATATAGAAAAATCATCTACCCATCAGTTATTGCAACATATGCAAGATATGCTGGATTAGAAAGTAATGTACCATTAGTTAAAGTTCCATACACTATGGACGATATGTCAGATGATGCTCAAGCAGCATTAACATTTACTTTCTATACTGATGAAAACTATTCAGTTTTAACAACTTCCGCAAATGCTGGAATTATTATAGGTGGAGATGGTTCTACACCAGTTAATGTTGGCACATATTATGTTGCTATTAATTCAGATAGCGAATTCTATATTATTAATCAAACAGTAAAATCAATATTCAATATTGTTGCTGCAAATCTTCAAATACAAATGAAAGATAACTTACAAGCACAATATTTATTGACAGATGCAATAGTATGGGAAAACTGCATAACCATTACTGGTTTATTAGGCGATGCTATAACAGATTATGGTGTAAATGGAAGCAATTTGGGACTTGCAATATTTGACGCAGGTCAATTAGGACTAAAAGATGTCAATGGCGTGGTGCAAGATTTATCCACACATATTCCAGTAGGAACTTATACAATTTTCCAACAAGTACCATTTGCTTTAGCAAATTATAATATTTCATTTACTGCAAATAAGATGGATGTTATTCCATATAAGATTACAGCAGAAGTTGAATCTTCTTCAAAAATATTTGGTGATGCAGATGATATTCGTACATTCAAAATACTAAAATCAGCATTTACAAGTATTGTAGTTGATTGGGATGAAGTATTTAGTTCAACAAATGTAACTTGTGAGACAAGTGGAGATTATTATTTGTTCACACCTATCGGTATTCAATGGATTCAACGTGCTGCTGGTGAAAATATCGGAGCTTATGAGATTTATTTAGCAACAAATGAATTTATTACAATATCTAATAACTTCGAGATCGAGTTGACATCAACTGCAACTCCATATCTAACAATTAACAAGAGATACATTACAATTACACCTCTTCAAGGACAAAAATATGAGGACAATGTCGATCCAACAAATATTGGAAACATTTGTTATACATATCCTTCAAGTGATGCAAAATATTTCACATCAGAATATGTAGCAGGTGAACTTGCTTTAGCATCAAATTATTATTCAATGGATGATTCACATGCAGGAAAAGTCATTTACCAATATGAAATTGTACTTGGAACATTTGAATCAATTACAGAAAATATAGAAATCACATTTACATCTGGTGTCTTATTTACTGTAACACTTATTACATCTGGCGAGGTTATTCGTGTATCACAAGTAACGTATTTCTCAGTTCCATATCAACAAGGTTTTGCTAATCAAACATGGAACAATGTTGATTTCCATACAGAAGTTCCAGATTCATTAACAAATGCATATGGTTCAAATTGGGGAATCACATGGGCTATTTCATCAATTGGTCCTACTGCTAATGTAGGAACACATCCTATTGAGGCAACTGGAGCAAAAGTATACGATACAACAACAGGACAAGATATCGATGGATACACTGTCGTTGTTAATACAATTTATGTAACAGTTACACCATTACCAATTACCATTACGCCAATAATTAGCGCAACAACCAAGACATATGGAGATTTAGATTCAACGTCTTGGAATATTACATATAAGGCTATAAGAGACAATACTGATATGTCTGGAATTATCCAACCTGGCGAATTCACAAGAGCAATCTTTAGAAAATCAGATAATGGTAAGATGGCACTTGGTTCTAGATACGACATCGTATCTGATGCAAATGGTGAATTAACATTTGAAGGTGTTGCAGCATATTATGGATTAGGTATTAGAATTGATTTCGAAACAACAGATGCTAACTACTGCATAGAATATGCAGACTTCTCAAATGTAAGATTCAATATTAATGTAAGAAAGATAGTTGTAGATCCAAATGCATCATTCTTTGGTGTAAACAAGCAATACGATGGTTCATTAACTGCAACATATGGTGCTGGAGATACATCAATTATATTTGGTGATTATTTAGCTCGCCAAGAAGATGATGTTCAAATTGCATTTGAAGCAGCTTATGACACTGCAAATGCAGGTTCTGGAAAGACTATCACATTTAGCAATTTAAGTCTTACTGGTTCAGCAGCTGGTAACTATGTATTATATTTCGGAACAGATTTAGAAAATGTACCTTATGTTGCACAAACAGTTTTAATTAATAAACTTATTCCAACAGCAGCAACTGGTCCAGACAATGAAATTCAAATTTATTCCATTACTGTAATAATAAGTAAGGCAGACTTCACAATTTCAAAACAATATGATGGTACAACAACTATGAACTCACAAGATTTATCTATTGATTCATCTTCAGTATTAAGTTCATTCAACTATTCTATAAGTGCAAGTTCATATCCAAGCTTTGAAGTTTCCAATGCTTATTCAACAAATGTAACAATTATATTCACATATGAATCTAGTTCAAACACAGAGAATATGAACATCGTTGATAATGATGATGAAGATATCACAGTTGTAGATGATGGTGCAGGTAAGATAACAGTTGTTCTTAGAAATATGCCAGTATCTATTACAAAGAAGATTTTAACAATAGATGATATCGTTGGAATCGAGGGTGTAAATAGATATTACGATGCATCAACGAAGGTATCAGTTATCCCAACGATTTCAAGTGAAGCACTTGCATTTGGAGATAACTCGGCAGATACATTCATTAAGTTCACAGCACATGCAGCAACAATTACAAGTACAGATCCAGGCGCAAGTGATCAAACAGTAGTATATAATGCTTCAACATATTATGTTGTATATGAAAAAGATGCAAAAGCTACAGCATACAATGTATTCTTAGAAGGTGTTGCTATTACATCTGCTGCATCTAACTACTTAGTAGATATTTCAGCAGAAGATTTAGCATTATTCAGTATTGCAAATAAGGACGATTCAAGTGTAATCATTAATAAGGCAACATTGAATTTAAGTGCTATCATTGGCGCAACAGAGTATACAGGTATTTCAGCTGTTGATTCGTCATTAATTGGAACAGCTACACAAGTAACAAGTGCAATTTCTTCTGATTTAATTGTTACATCTGAATTTGATGTAGCAAATATTAATGATATTTATAATGAATTAGCAAACATAACTTACAATGATGATTCAATTAAGGCATATTATACTAAGGATGGTGTATTGTATCCTTACATAGTATTTAATGATGATGGTAGTATTGCAAAACACGAAATTTCTATTGCAAACTTGATTCTTTCTAAAGATCCAACATCTGGATTGACAGATGACCAAGTCAATGCAATACTTGCAAACTACACGTTAGCAGGAACAGCTTATACAATTAGTGATGAAGGTGCAACAGCAGTTGCAACAGATCAAATTGTATTAACATTAGGCACAGTAATACCTGCAGATGTATATACAACAGGCGGTGTTGGATTATCAAGTATCATCACAGCAACATTATATAAGAAGTCTATTCAAATTAATGCTGCAAACATCACACTTCCAAATAAGGTTTACGATGGAACAACTTTAGGTTCAGCAACAGTTGACGATGTACTCGCAATTGGTATTGTTCCTTCAGATGCAGATAAGATCAATGTTTCATTAACAGCAACATATGCAACAAAAGATGTTGGAACAAAGATTAGAGTTGATATCTCCAACGTAACCTTCACAGATAAAGAAGAGTATGCAGTAAATCACTCAAGCAACTATGCAATTGGAACAAGTTCAGCATATGCATTCCGTTCTATTACTAAATCATATGCAGTTATAGACTTTGACTTAGCTTCTAAAGTTTATGATGGAACTAATATGGTTGCACAAAATGCAATTATGCCAGTAATTTCAGTTCCATATGCAAGAGACTCTGGCTTATATTCAGTTAACACTTCATTCGCATTCTTAGGCGGTGCAAATGTTGTAACAGAAGGACATACTGAATCAGATAGCGCAACAATCTATGGAATCAAGTTAGTTTCTTCTAGAACAACAGTTAACTACGACTTATATGTAAAACAAGCTGTTGACTTTAACTTATATGAAAATGGCATAAAGACATCAGACTTCGAAGACTTTATTGCAGATCCAGCAAATGCATTATTAAGCATGGAAGCAACAGACTTCTATTATGCATTAAACGGAACAAACGAAGTTTACTTCGCATTAAGAGTAGATACAATTAAGACAATCAAGGCAAAAGATTATCCAGATGCAACTCCAGAAATTGGTGCAGATGTAGTAGGATATGGCACATACCTTGGATGTTATGTATCTAATACAATTAGATATTATGCATTCGAATCAGATGCAGCTGAAGCAAAAGAGTATTATGCAATGGATATCACAGCACAATATTCACACTTCGTAAATGCTGCAACATTGGCATTCTCAATTAAGCCACAATCTGGTTCAAGCTCATTCACAAAGGTATACGATGGAACAGCTGATTTAACAGAAGAATATATCGTAACATTCGAAACAGGATTAACAGATGAAGAAAAGGATGCAATTAAGAACGCTCTTATTGCTAAGTATTCATCTGCAAACGTTGGTGCTTCAATGGTTGTATTTACAATCAGTGATAATGTTCCATTAAATAATACAAACTACACAGTAACAGATGTTAAGGTCTCAGTTGCTGGTTATATTACAAAATCTACAATCAATGCATATCTTGAAGATACAGAAGTTCAATATGGTACATTGATTGCAGACAGAAAGTATAACATTATCTATGGTACATATATCCCAGATATCACACCATCAGCTCCATTAATCAACAGAACTGCAAGTGATAACGTAGATATATTCGTATTAGATGGCAAGTTTGGTTATTACCAAATCTCATTAGATGGTTCACCAGTTGAAGGTAAGAAGTATTACAAGTTTACATCAACATATAAGCAAGTAAGCATCACAAGATTCGCATCAGATAGACACTATTACTACATTGATGGTGATGTCTATAAAGAAGATACAATCTATGATTCAGAAAAGGTATATTATATCTGCGAAGCAATCGAATATACTGAAACAGAGTTCACACCATTAGACGTTTATGAATTTGTTCCAATCTCAGGTACAATCATTGCTCCAGCTGTAAAGAGTAGCGTAACAAATAGTACGAATGCAAAAGCAGAAGGTTATCCAATGTACTTAAATGGTGGCTCTGCAACAAACTTCAACTTCAAGTATAGTTATACAAATGGAACCAATAGTAAGTTAATCGTTACAAAGGTTACATTGTATGCTTATGTAGTTGATGATTATGTAGATGAAGAAGGCAGTGCAGTTAACTATGCATCCAGTGTAGTATATACAGCAACTGGTACAATGCCACAATTCACATTAGGATATGCAGCAAGTCCAACAACAATGCTTTCTGGTTTTGTTAACGGACAAACTTCAGCAATTTTCAATCAATCTGCAAATACTGCACCAGTAACAAAGGTATATCTCTTTAACGGTACAGATTACTTAGAAAAGACATCAATGGCAGGTTTGACAGTTTCTGAAGAATTAGAAGCTGGTTCATATTATGTCATCTACATCGATATTACAGATGCAGTTGCAGTAAACTACACATTCGCTCTTAAAGCAGGTGCAGATATTTCTAATAGCGTTAAGTTATTATTACAATACCCAGACATCACAGACTACGCAGTAGCAGATACAGTTGTTACATATACTGGTTCAAAGCAAGATGTTAAGGTAACAGGAACTGGCGCAACAGTAACATATCAATACTTCACAAATTCTGAAATGACAACACCAGTTGGAACAAGTGTAACTAACGCTGGTGAATATTATGCTAAGGTCACAATTGCAAAACCACAACACAAGACATTAGTACAATATGCTTCATTAACAATTAAGAAAGCAAACTTCAAGATTTCAATTCCATCTAAAGATGTAGACTATGATGGAACAGAACATACAGTTGAAATTAGAACAAGCTCAGTTGCTCCATCCATTTCGTCTATCTCAGTAAAATATGAGATCAATGGTGAACAACTTTATGGTGCAACAAATGTTGGTTCTTACTTAGTAACTGCAACATATACAACAGTTGATAACTACAGCACATATAATGGTGGTCAATATAATGACAACTACAATAGTGCAACAGGTACAGGTTCATTAGTTGTTCAAGGTGCAGTAGTTCAAGTTATTGTTAGCGAATCAGATAAGATTGCAAAACTTGATAAAGAAGACGAAGCAGTTCAAATGCACTACACAATCAACGTTGAAGAAAAGTATAAGGATATGCTTGAAGCAGCTGGTTATGATTATGATAACTACATTGAAGACTTAATCGATGGTGGAATCATAACAGTTCAATACTACAACGTTGAAGCAGAAACAACAGATGACTACTTAACAGAAATAGATGAAACTGGTGTATATAACTACATCATAGTTTGCGAACCAGATGCAAACATTATCTTAAAGGGTAGTGTATCAGGTACATTCACAGTTGGTGTTGAATCAATTGAGTATCTCAATTCTGCAGAAAAACGTAGAGCATTAATTACAGCACAAGGAAACACAATTCTTTCTGCAAATGCAAGCATCGTTTACGAAAAAGTAACATATACATCAAAGATCGGCAGTCAATCTTCAGCAGAAGCATATCAAGCAGCTGTTGCAAATAACAAGTTATATACACAAATCGAAAGCAACATTCCATCTCTTGCAACAAGATTCCATGATACAGAAATGTTAGGTGTCTTGAAGGTTCAAATGAGAGTAACAGCTTCAGATGGAACATCTTATCTCATCCAACCAAATGGAAAGGTTAAGGTAAGTGTATATGCAACAGTTCCAATTGAAGATACAACAAAGATTTATCAAGTAACAGCAGACGGTAAACTCGCAGAAGTAGATTATACATATTCAAATGGATTCGTAACATACGAAACAGATTATGTAAATACAATCGTATTCGTAAAGGTTGGCACATTCTTAGAGTTTGTTATGACAAACTGGTGGTTACTTGCTGCAGCAGGTGGCGCATTATTAGTAATCTTAATTATTATCATTGTTCCATCAGCAGTTGTTGCAAGCAAGAAGAAGAAAGCAAAGAAAGCTGCAAAATTAGCAGCTGCAACAGCCGGAGCAGAATCTGCAGGAGCAACAGCTCCAGTTGCAGAAACAGCTGCACCAGCTCCACAAACTCCGGTTCAAGAGACAGCACCAGTAGAGGAACCAAAACCTGTTGAAGAACCAGCTCCTCCAGTAGAGGAACCACCAATGGATGAAATGCCTCCAATTGAAGAACCTCCAATGGATATCCCACCAGAAGAAGTTCCACCAATGGAAGAACCACCAGCGGTAGAACCTCCAGCACCTGTTGAAGAGCCAGCACCAGCTCCAGAGAAACCACAAGGTCCACCTCCAGGAGCAATTGGTAAGAAGGCACCACCTCCAGGCGCAGTAGGTCAAAAGCCAGATGCAGCACCAAAGAAGGCACCACCTCCAGGAGCAGTTGGACAAAAACCAGCAGCTGCACCAAAGAAGGCACCACCTCCAGGAGCAATCGGTAAAAAATAATATTTAGTAGACCTTGTGCACAGCAAAAAGTGCACAGGGTGTCTACCATAAATAGAATATTTTAAAAAAGTAAGTCATTGATATCGTACGCGCGATATTATATAATTACTTTAATATTTATAAAGGGGAAACAATAAAATTATGAAAGTTGCAATTGGTTGTGATCATGGCGGTATCGTATTAAAAAGCGCAGTTATTTCTACATTAACAGAACTTGGAGCAGAAATCGTTGATATGGGAACATATTCAGAAGTTTCTGTAGACTATCCAGATTATGCTTATAAGGTAGCAAAAGCAGTTGCTAATAAAGAAGTAGATTGTGGTGTTTTAATGTGCGGAACAGGAATAGGTATTTCTATTGCTGCAAATAAAGTAAAAGGTATCAGAGCCGCAGTATGTACAAACACATATATGGCAGAGATGACAAAGAGACACAATAATGCAAATATAATTGCTCTTGGCGGAAGAGTTATTAACGAAGATGAAGCTAAGGAAATTGTAAAGGCATGGTGGAATGCAACTTACGAAGGTGGAAGACACCAAAATAGACTAGATAAAATTACACAAATCGAAAACGAACAATAATTAGGGTGCAAACATGATTGAAGAAGTCATAAAAGAAATTAATGAAGCCGAAGTAAAGGCCCAAGAAATAATCAAAGAAGCTAATATCAAAGCTAAAGAAATGATTATTGAAGCCGAGGCAAAGGCTGCCGAACAAAGAAAAGATTCGGTAAAAAGCACAAAACAAGATATAAAAGCAACAGAACAAGCAGCTTCTAAGAAGGCCGAACAAGAAAGAGAAAAGGTACTTCAAAAAGGTAGAGAAGAAGCAGCTTCTTTAATTAAAGAAAAGGAAAAAGATGTAGACAAGATGGCAAATGAAGTCTTGTCATTATTAATAGAGAAATACTAATGTTAGCAGATATGAAGAAAGTGATGGTTATAGGCCATCGCTCAGATAGACACGCGTTATTAAGAGAACTACATAAGTCGAGACTTGTTGAAATTATAAAGACACGTCCGATTGATGATACTATTCGCTTAGATAACACAGAGAAGATGTCTAAATTCCAAGAGAAGATAAATAAACTTCAATTTGCATTTAAGTTTTTAAAAGATTGTCATATTGCAGCTAAGAAAGCAGTTGTAGATGCCAAGAAAAACGGAACAACATATGAATATAAACAAATCAAGGAGCCGATGTTTAGCAACGTCAAGGTTATGTCCTATGATGAGTTTATGGATATATCAACTCGAGAAGTTGAAATTTTAGCATTAGTTGCAGATTTAGAAGATATCAACCAAAAGATGATATCTTTAGCTGCAGAAAAGAACAAACTTGAAACAGAGAACAAAGCACTCGCTGTTTATTCAAATGTTAAGGCACCATTTAGTAGTTTCAAAGACACAAATAAAGTTGCTATATATTTAGGAACAATAGATAACCTAAATGTTGATGCTCTAAAAGAAGAATTAAACGCGACAGATGGCTGCGAATATGAAATATTCGAGGGAGATTTAAAAACATCTGTTGTAGCAATTGCTGTATTAAAGGAAAACAGCGAGAAATTATTTGCAAAACTCCACGAATTGGAGAGTGATAGATGCCAAAATAATGCAGATAAAAATGCATCTGAATTAATTGAGGCAAATAATAATAGAATTAATGAAGCTGAAGCAACTCGTTTAGATTTATTAACTCAAGCTGTTGAAAAGCAAAAGTTTATAAGAGACTTCAAGACATTATATGATTACTATTCATTAAGAGTTCAAAGATTAGAAGCAGTAGATTGTTTTGCTGCAACTGAAAGAGCTTTTGTACTCGAGGGATGGTATCCAGCAAAAGAAGAGAAAAAATTACAAGAAACATTAGATGGAGTATCTGATACTCTGATCTATGAATTTATGGAACCAGAAGAAGGTGCAATACAACCAACACTTGTAAAGCAATCCAGATTCTTCGATCCATTCCAAGGTGTTACAAACATGTATGCACCACCACTAAAGGGAACAGATATAGATCCAACAATATTCGTTGCATTCTTCTATTTCTTGTTCTTTGGATTAATGCTTGCAGATGCTGCATATGGTTTAATCTTAATGATAGGTGGTTTAATCTTATATAGATTAATGAGACCAGCACCAGGTAGGGGCAATTTGGTTTTATTAATTACTATGTGCGGTTTGTCCACATTTATTTGGGGATTCTTGTTTGGTTCTTGGTTTGCAATAGATATTCCAGCTGGAAGTTTCTTGGATAAGATAACTTGGTTTAAACCACTAGATGCGGATGGAGCTATGATGATGCTTATTTTAAGTTATCTATTAGGTTTCATTCATATTCTCACTGGTATCATTATTAACGGCGTCCATTTGTGCAAACAAAAACAAGTTATGGCTGCATTTGGACAATCATTTAGCTGGGTATTTGTATTTATCGGATTAATCATATTTGCATTTAATATGGTTGTATCATTAATTAATATGCTATTCAGAACTTCTTTAGAAGTTACCACACCTGGATGGCTCAAGTATGTAGGAATTGCATTCATTGGTTTGGGCGTTCTTTGTATTCTTATTTTCTCCAACAACAAGAAGAATCCATTAAAGAGACTTTTCGGTGGTGTTGCAAAACTTTACGATGGCGTTTCAATACTTTCCGATATCTTATCCTATTCTCGTTTGTTCGGTTTAGGACTTGCATCTGCTGTTGTTGGTATGGTTGTAAACCAAGTTGCAATGGTATTCATAAATATGATTCCTTATGTCGGTTATGTAGTAGCAGTAGTTATCTTGCTTGTAGGACATGTATTTAACTTAGCTATTAATACATTGGGAGCATATATTCACGACTGCCGTTTGCAATACATCGAATTCTTTGGAAAATTCTATACCGGTGGTGGACACTTATTCGTTCCATACGGTAGTAAAACAAAATATACATATATTGATACAACCAAATAGGTTGTAGAGTAAATAGAGGAGGTCACAAATGACTACTGGAACATTTTTAGCATTATTAGGCGCAGCTCTTGCAGCTGGTTTAGCAGGATGCGGATCCGCAATTGGTGTTGGCTTAGCAGGTAAGGCAGCATCTGGTGTAGTTGCAGAAGACCCAGACAAATTCTCAAAGTGTCTTGTTCTTCAATTATTACCAGGTACACAAGGTATTTACGGATTACTTATTGCATTCATCGCAATGATTAAAGTAAATGTCTTCGGAACACCAGCTCCATTAACAATGGCAAGTGGATTGGCTATTATGGCCGGATGTTTACCAATTGGAATCGTAGGTCTTATTTCTGGTATGTACCAAGGTAAGGCAGCATGTTCAGCTATTGCATTAACAGCAAAACGTCCAGAAGAAAGCGGTAAAGGTATCGTTATGGTCGTTATGGTTGAAACATACGCAGTTTTAGCATTATTGGTATCATTCTTAGCAGTATTCATTCCTGCAGTTTCATTAGAAGCATAAGAGCTTAAAAGGGTTAATAATGAGTAAACAAGCAATAATCGATAAAATCATTTCGGATGCTGAAATCATTGCGAAAGGAATAATTGAGAGTGCAAACGAGAAGGTAGATGAGATTATGTCTCAAGCTGCTTCGGATTGCTATAAGTATGTTTATGATGCAAAGTATGAGCAAGATGTCATGAAAAAGGACATTGCTCAACGTTCAGAAACTGTTGCTCAATTAGACTCTAGAAAGATTGTTCTTGTTGCTAAAGCAGAAATCATCAACAAAGTGTTTGAAACCGCTTTAGATAAAGCAAGAAACCTTCCTAAGGAAAAATATAAAGCATTGATATTCGGCATGCTAGAGAGCGCTCAGGACGGCGATATCGTAACAATCTCTCAAAGAGAGAAGGATATCGTTACCGCAGCATCCCTCAAAGCATTCGCAGACAAGAAAAAGATTAAGTTAACTCTTAACAAAGAGTTGGGCGACTTTGATGGTGGTTTAATCCTTTCTAGCAACGGAGTAGACAAGAATATGACTTTAGAGGTCGAGATTGCTACTATCCGAGATGAATACGAAGCAAATATAGCTAAGGAGCTTTTTAAATAATGTCAGAAGCATATCTTTATGAGAATGCGAGAGTTAAGTCTCTTGAAAATAGGTTAATCGTTGGACAACAGTTACAACGTTTACTTGAGGCATCTTCAAAAGAGGAAGCTTTTAAGCTACTTGTTGAATTTGGCATCGGTGGAGGAATAAACGTTGAAGGTACAGATTTTGACGCACTCTTCGAGGCTGAAGAAAAAAGCATCGCATCATTAATGAGAGAATTAAATATTTCTCATGCTTTCGATGCAATCTTATTAGTAAACGATTATCACAATCTTAAAGCATGTATTAAAGCAGTCGCCACAAAGCAAGAGCCATCCGGTTTAATGAGTGAAGGACTTGCAAGCATTGATGATATCAAGGCTGGTGTAAACGGAGATACAAAAGCATTCAGAGATGGAATGATTGAAGCTATTAAACAAGTAGAAAAAGGAATCTCTGAAGAGAATGTTAATCCAAGAGCAATAGATGTTGCTGTAGATAAGGCAATGTATAAAGATATTTTTTCTTTAGAAAAAGGGGACGAAATCTTGAAAGAATATTATATTGCTAAGGTGGACTATTCTAACATTCTCACATTTATGCGCTGCAAAAAGCTCGGCTTAGGTTTAGACTTCTTTAAAGATTCATTTATTCCTGGTGCAAAATTAGATTATGAGATGTTCGCTGGAGCATTCGTATCTGGCACCGAGGAACTTAAAAAGCAAATAAAGTATACAGACTATTCAAATATCGTTGAGTACATGGATGAATCTGCACTTGTTGTATTTGAGGTACAAGTAGACAATACTTTGTTATCTCTATTCAAGGGAGGAAGAGATGAAATGTTCTCATCAGCACCATTGCTTGGTTATTATTTTGGAAGATCTTCAGATTTAAAGGTTTTGAAACTTATCGTTTCAGGAATTAAGAACAAAGTATCCTCCGATTTAATTAAGAGCAGAATGAGGAATTTATATGCGTAATGGTATAGCTGTAGTAGGTGATAAAGATTCAGTTCTTGCATTCAAAGCTATAGGAATAGATGCCTATCCTGTAGATGGCGAAATGCAAGCAAGAAATGTTGTAAAGGAACTTGCAAGAAAGTATTCTGTAATATTCATTACAGATGCTATTGCAATGCAAATTGAGTCTTTATTAAAGAGATATAAAACACGTCCATATCCAGTAGTAGTTCCAATTCCATCAGCGGAAGGAAATACAGGATTTGGCATGTCAGGCATCAAGAGTGACGTAGAAAAAGCAATAGGATCCGATATAGTATTCGGAAAAGAGGAATAAAAATGGAAGCAGGAAGAATTGTAAAAGTTTCAGGACCATTGATAGTAGCAGAAGGTATGGCAAAATCCAAAATGTACGACGTTGTTCGTGTTTCGGATAAAAACCTTATCGGTGAAATCATTGAGTTAAGAGGGGATTTAGCATCTATCCAAGTTTACGAAGAGACAAGTGGAATCGGACCAGGCGAAGAAGTTGTTTCAACTGGTATGCCACTATCTGTTGAGTTAGGACCTGGAATCATCGAAGGTATTTATGATGGTATTCAACGTCCACTAGACAAGATTCGTGAAGTTAGCGGAGACAGAATTGATAGAGGTATTCAAGTTAACGCTATCGATAGAGAAAAAGTTTGGGATTTCGAACCAACTGTACAAAAGGGAGACAAGGTTTCTCAAGGTATGGTAATTGGTACTGTACAAGAAACAGAAGTTGTTCTTCATAAGATTATGATGCCAATTGGTTTAAGCGGTGAAATCGTAGAAATCAAGAAAGGTTCATTCAAAGTTGAAGATACTGTTGCAGTTGTTAAGGATGATAATGGAGTTAAACATAATGTTTGTATGTTACAAAAGTGGCCAGTTCGTAGAGGCAGACCATACATTGAAAAGTTATCTCCAAAGACACCATTAATCACAGGACAAAGAGTTATTGATACACTATTCCCAATTGCACGTGGTGGTGTAGCTGCAATTCCAGGACCATTCGGTAGTGGTAAAACAGTTGTTCAACACCAATTAGCAAAATGGGCAGACGCACAAATCGTTGTCTATATTGGTTGCGGTGAACGTGGAAACGAAATGACAGACGTTCTTAATGAATTCCCAGAATTAATAGACCCACATAGTGGAAAACCATTAATGAAGAGAACAGTTCTTATTGCTAATACCTCAGATATGCCTGTTGCGGCAAGAGAAGCTTCCATTTATACAGGTATTACAATAGCTGAATACTTCAGAGATATGGGTTATTCCGTAGCTATTATGGCAGATAGTACATCTAGATGGGCAGAAGCACTTCGTGAAATGAGTGGACGTCTAGAAGAAATGCCTGGTGAAGAAGGTTATCCAGCATACCTTAGTTCAAGACTTGCAGAGTTCTATGAAAGAGCAGGACAGGTTAAAGTATTAGGTGGTAATGGTGTTGAAGGTTCCATTACAGCAATTGGTGCTGTATCACCTCCAGGAGGAGACTTATCTGAACCAGTATCACAAGCAACACTTAGAATCGTTAAGGTATTCTGGGGACTTAGTGCATCACTTGCATATCAACGTCACTTCCCAGCAATAGATTGGCTTGCATCTTATTCATTATATGCAGATAAGATGGAAGAATGGTATTCAGATGAATTAGGAGACGAATGGATGGCTTGTAGAGGCGCAGCAATGCGTATATTACAAGAAGAAAGTTCCTTAAAGGAAATCGTTCAATTAGTTGGTATGGATGCTCTAGGACCAAATGACCGTCTCACAATGGAAACAGCAAAGGCAATAAGAGAAGACTATCTCCACCAAAATGCTTTCCATGAGGTAGATACATATTCATCATTGAAGAAACAATTATTAATGATGAGACTTATTCTTGAATTTGATGCTCTTGGAAGAGACCAATTAGATAAGAATGTTGATATCGAAGATATCATTGAGTTACCAATTCGTGAAAAGATTGGTAGAGCAAAGTATATCCCAGAAGATAGAATTGCTGAGTTCGATGATATATTCAAAGAAATGAAGAAAGAAATGCTTGCATTGTCAAACGAAGGAGAGATCTAATGCTAAGAGAATATAATACAATTAGAGAAATAGTTGGACCTTTAATGCTCGTTGAAGGAGTAGAAGGTGTTAAGTATGATGAACTAGTCGAAATTAGACAAGCAAATGGTGAAATCAGACATGGTAAGGTCCTTGAAATAAACAGAGACAAAGCATTGGTTCAATTATATGAGCCATCTCAAGGTTTAGAAATTGCAACAGCAAAGGCAAGATTCTTAGGTCACTCATTAGAGTTGCCAGTATCTGAAGAAATGCTTGGTAGAGTATTTGATGGTATGGGTCATCCAAGAGATGGTGGCGCACCAATCATTCCAGACATGAAATTAGATACAAATGGTAGACCTATTAACCCAGTTGCAAGAGACTATCCAAATGAGTTCATTCAAACAGGCGTTAGTGCAATTGATGGTCTTAATACTCTTGTTAGAGGACAAAAGTTGCCAGTATTCTCAGCATCTGGTCTTCCACATGCAGATTTAGCTGCACAAATTGCAAGACAAGCAAAGGTATTAAAAGCAGATGAGAAATTCGCTGTTGTATTCGCAGCTGTTGGTATTACATTCGAAGAAGCAGACTTCTTCATCCAAGACTTTAGAAAGACTGGAGCTATTGAAAGAAGTGTAATATTCATTAACCTTGCAAATGACCCAGCTATTGAACGTGTTGCTACACCTCGTATGGCTTTAACTGCTGCTGAATATTTAGCATTTGAAAAAGGAATGCACGTTCTTGTTATTACAACAGATATTACAAACTATGCTGAAGCATTAAGAGAAGTATCTGCTGCAAGAAAAGAAGTTCCAGGAAGAAGAGGATATCCAGGATATCTTTACACAGACTTAGCAACAATGTATGAAAGAGCAGGAAGAATTAGAGGTAAAGAAGGTTCTATTACCCAAATACCTATTCTTACCATGCCAGAAGAAGATAAGACACACCCAATTCCAGACCTTACAGGTTACATTACAGAAGGACAAATCATTCTTTCAAGAGAATTACACAAGAGAGGAGTTACACCACCTATTGACGTTCTCCCATCTCTTAGCCGTTTGAAAGATAAAGGTATTGGTGTTGGAAAGACAAGAGAAGATCATGCAGACACAATGAACCAATTATTCAGCGCTTATGCACAAGGTAAAGAAGCAAAAGAATTAAGTGCTATTTTAGGTGAAAGTGCATTAACTGAAACAGATAAGAAGTTTGCAAGATTTGCTGAAGAATTCGAAAAACAATATGTATCTCAAGGATTCACAAAGAATAGATCCATTGAAGAGACATTAGATTTAGGTTGGAAGTTATTAGGATTATTACCAAGAGGCGAATTAAAGAGAATTAAGGATGCATTCTTGGACAAGTATTATCCAACTCAACCAGAGGAAGAACAATAACATATGTCTAGACTAAATGTTAATCCTACCAGAATGGAATTAAGACGTTTAAGAACACGTCTTAAAACCGCAACTAGAGGACACAAACTCTTAAAGGACAAATCAGATGAAATGATTCGTCGTTTCTTGCTTTATGTTCGCGAGAACAAGAAGTTAAGAGAAGAGATTGAAAAAGAATTACAAGGTGCTTTATCTTCCTTTATGCTTGCACGTGCAGTAACTTCAGATGCAGTTATTGAAGAAGCAATTGCAATGCCAGCAGCAAAGGTGGAATTAAAGACTAGCACGCAAAATGTAATGAGTGTAGATTGTCCTGTGTTTGAAATAATTGGTGGGGATGCAAAAGAAAAATACCCATATTCATTCGCATCTGTTTCATCCGAACTAGATGAATCTATTGCAACAATGTCCACAATGCTCACAAAATTACTTAAACTTGCAGAAATTGAAAAGACATGTAATATGCTTGCAGATGAAATTGAAAAGAATAGAAGAAGAGTAAATGCTCTAGAATATGTTATGATTCCACAACTTCAAGAAACAATAAAATACATCACAATGAAGTTGGATGAAAACGAAAGAGGCGCAACAATTAGATTGATGAAAGTTAAGTCAATGATTGATGAGCGTAATAAATAATAAAAAAGGGGCGAGTTAATCGCCCTTTATTTTTATAATCTGCAACCGCAATAGCTCTGCCTATATATGCCAAGTTCGGCACATAGTTGAATGGATTTAAGATATCCATTCTTCTTTTTAAAATTAGAATCCAAATACTTAGTACCAGTAAGCATACCAGCTTGTCTACCAATTGAGTTAATAAGCTCAGCATTCTTGTGTGGGCTTACAGTTAAAGTAGTGGTGAAGAAATCGAAGCCATTAGTTGCCTCGTGAGCGGTTTTGTTTAATCTATGATTAAAACATATAGCACATCTGTCACCGCCCTCAGGACACTTCTCATAGCCTTTAACAAGGTCTAGAAACTCATTTGTGGATTGATCTGGAATAATTAATTTAACCTCAGGATACTTTGCTATGAGTTTATCAAATTCTGCTGCACGCTTTTGCCATTCTTCATCTGGCATAATGTTTGGGTTGTAATAGTATAAGGTGATATCGAAGTATGGGTACAAATAATCCACACAATATGTAGAACATGGTGCACAACATGCATGCATCAATAATTTAGGCTTTTTAAATGTTCCTAAACTCTGCAGATGAGCAATCTCATCTTCAATTGTGTAAATATCTAATTTATCTTCCATTACATCACCATAGATAAAACTATAAATACTTGTCCTAGATAGTATAGCACTAAAATTGCTGGGAATACATACTTTCTTTGATTATGTATTGCTTTATTGAAGTTAACTAAACTTAATAACACATCACTGCCCAAGAATAGTGTTGCTCCAACAAGAGCATATACACCATTTGCTATGCCACCAACGGCAAATAAGTTTATAGCACATCCTAGCATTAAAAATACAACGCCAGAGTATATTAATGTGCCAATTATTGTAACTAAATTGTCTGGTTTTAATACTTTTATGAGCACTAAAAATGCCATAATTATTATGCCACTTATAGGTGCAAAAACTATAAATACACTTATCTTGAATGAAGATAATAGGAAAGCGACATTATATAAAACATGTGTGCAAACGAATGCAAGTAGTCCTAAACCACTAAAAATATCTCTTGTTTTTCCTTTAGCAAATTCACTCAAGAATACATCACCAAGTAGTGCAGTAACAACACCAACAAGAACTAAAATCTTTGGATCATTCCAGTAATTATCTTTGCAGAATATTAAAATACAGCCAATTAGAATGCAGAAACTTGCACTTGCTTTAAAGATAGTCTTTAAAAGCATCTTTTGTTTAACATCAAAAAAACATGTACAAATAATACATGGAAGAGCTAAAGCAAAGAAGATAATTGAACAAATAAATAGTGAATTTTCCATAATTTTTGTTAACAATATCTTATCACAAATAATTGAAGAAAATAAATAGTTTATGATATACTCGGTATATCATTATGAGGAGCAACCTATTTATGGAAGAAGAGAAAGAAGTTTTAACAGAAGAAACAACTGATTCAGTTAGTGAATCAGAAGTAAAAGAAGGACTCGGCGAAGTAGTTCTTTCTGCAACCAATATCAGAAAGACCTTTGATGGCCCAGTTCCAACAGAAGTATTAAAAGGTATTGATTTTGAAGTCCGCGAAGGTGAATTCGTAGCTATCTTAGGTGAAAGTGGATCAGGTAAATCTACATTCTTATATTGCTTAGCTGGAATTGAAACACCAACTGAAGGACAAATCTTAATTGGTGGAAAAGATATCACTAAATTAACTGATGATGAAATGGCAAAGATGAGAAGAACATATTTCTCATTCGTTTATCAATCATATAATTTGGTTCCAAACCTTACAACAAGAGAGAATGTTATCCTACCAATGGCATTAGATGGAATGAAAGAAGCTCAATATAAAGACCAAACCCAAGAAATCATGGATTATCTTAATATCACAAGAAGAGCTAACAACTATCCAAAGTCATTATCTGGTGGTGAACAACAAAGAGTTGCTATTGCAAGAGCATTAGTAATTTCTCCAAAATTAGTATTCATGGATGAACCAACTGGAGCATTAGATAGTATCAGAGGTGCTCAAGTTATGGAATTATTAACAAAGATCAACAAAGAAAAGGGTGTTGCACTTGTTATGGTTACTCACTCAAGCGACCATGCTCAATATGCAAAGAGAATAGTTAGATTAAAGGACGGAGTTATAATCGATGACAGCAAAACTGGCAATTAGAAATGTTACTTCTAAGATTGGAAGAACTATTGCCACAGCTGTAGCTATTGCTATTGCAGTTGGAGCAATATTCCTTATCCTTTCTTTCAAGAGCACCATTTTCAACTTCTTATTAGTTAGAGGTTCAGCAGATTCTTCAGCAGAGCATGGAGTTCATATTTCATATTCTGCAAGTGGCGATAAGACTATTACGTTAGAAACTGTTGATGCTCATACTGAAACAGTTGGACACTCAGTAGGAACATTGGAATTCTACTGGTTATATGGTAATGAGTATGTAAACTTACGTGGTTTTGAACCAGGTGAGATAGCAAGTCTTAACAAAATTGATGTTTTATACGGAAATTTGGAAGACGTATATCAATATGAAGATAATGTAATTATCTCAAAGAGCGCAGCACTTCATTTTGGATTAAAAGTCGGTAGCGGTATGCAAATGACTGGTATGAACAAATCAGTTCATACATTTACTGTTGCTGCTATTGCTGATGATACAGGATACTTTGCAGGTGGTGGTCCATACCCAATCCTTGCAGACGTTAGAGGCGTTTCAAGATTGATTGTAGGTTTTGGAGCAGAAATCTATAACAATATTTTTGTTCAAGCTAAAGATGGCGTATCTAATGATGATTTAATGAAAGATCTAACAGCAGATCCAAAGCTCGCAAACTTATTGGTTTCTTTAACAGTAGACAAGGCAAAAATAGATCAAAATGCAACAAGTTTCTCTGCAATTATTTCAATTATTGGTATTGCAGTTATGATTCTTGCAGTATTAGGTATTGCAGTTATCTTGCTCTTATCTGTTAACGAAAAGAGAGATTACATTGGGAAGATGTCTATCATTGGTGCAAGCAGAAAGCAAATTGCACAAATATTTGTTATTGAGACTGTATTGGTTGCTCTATTTGGTCTCGTATTAGGTGTTGGATTTGCAGCTGGCTTATATGCATTAATTTTATTCGCATTAACCGGTGGATTATCTGCATTTGAGATCGTTGCTTGGAAGATGATAGTTTGTTTGGCTGTGGCATTTGTTGTAACAGTCGCATTCTCATTATTCCCAATCTTTAAAGCATTTAGAGGTTCAATTAGAGATAGCTTTGTTGATGTTGAAAAGAAATCACCAAAGAAACTTATATTCCTTGGCGTTGTTGG
Organism: Christensenellales bacterium; assembly: GCA_045130665.1. Lineage (GTDB taxonomy): Bacteria > Bacillota > Clostridia > Christensenellales > CAG-917 > RGIG8124. The sequence continues at coordinate 199,786 of JBGUQC010000002.1, forward strand.
TTTCTTATGGGCAGTAACATTTGTTTTAAGTTATTTAGTACAACCAGTTGCTGGATATATGGGATTAGCCGCAATGTTACTTGGTATCTTGTTATTAATCGTTGGTGCTCCTATGGCATTGGTTGCAATAACCGGAGCAATATCTAAAAAGAAAGATTGCAAGATAGAAGTTAAGATGGCATCGGTTGGTGTCTCCAGAAATAAGCAAGGACAACAAGCTGGTAGATTATTAGTTATTGGTTTAATTGTTGCAATGCTTATGTTTACAGCATGGAGAATGACATCTTCTGTATTCACAGGCTATATTGACCAAATGTCAAATATGGTAACAGTTGCTAACATTAAAGAAAGTGACGTGGACGTACTTAAAGATACAGAAGGCGTTGATGATATAAGAGCTTTAGTTTGGGGTAGAGGCAGCGTAGAATTTAATAACAAAGAATTATCTATTAACTTTGTTGCCACAGATGGTGTTTTAGAGTTATTAGAAGGAAATATTGATTGTATTACAAGCAAAGAAGATATCGAACAAAAACTCGCAACAGATAAACCATATATTTTCTTGGATTTAGCTATGCAAAAAGTATATGGTGTTAAACAAGGCGATAAGATTCCAGTTATTTATAACGGAAAGGAAGCTGAGTTTGAAGTTGGTGGTATAACATCTTCGATGTTATTTGTCGGAAAATATGCAATAGTTTCATCTTCTGCTATGAAAGCAGCATTTAATGCTGATCCAAATATCATTATGATAAGATGTAAATCAGGAGTGGATCCAGAATCTGTTGTTGGTTTAATCCGAAGCGAATATGCAGGATCACACAACTACTATGCATTATCTATTACAACCGCATACTCATTCGATATCAAATTCGTAAATCACTTATTCTTAATGATTGGTATCCTTGCAATTATCATTTCATTAATGGCCGTTATCTCACTTTCTGCAACAGATATGGTTGCACATGGTGTAAGATTGCCAGAAAGACAAACATTATTAATTGCAGGTATGTCAAAGAAAGCATTATTTAGATCCGAGTTTATAGAACATATTCTCCTTGCTGGAATTATAGTTGCATTTGCATTTGTAGGAACATTTATTACATATGCAGCTCTATTAAATGCAATTATCTTATTTGGTATGTACATTTCAACCGCATGGAGCATATTCTTCCAAAACTTCTGGATTGTAATTGTCGTTGCATTTGGAATGAGTGCATTCTATACAATGTTGCCATTTATTTTTGGCTACAAGAAGCAATATAAGTTGAGGGCAAAACTATGAGAAAGAAGTGTTTAGTTTTAATAGCATTAGTATTATGCTTGTTGCTACTTGCAACAATGTTTGTTGCTTGCAACAAAGATGAGGATTTAAATAGAGACGAGCAAAAAGAAACTGAAGACAGAAATGCTGCTATATTAGCTTTGTCCAACGCACTATTGAGTGCTGATAGCGATACATGGCAAGCAAATATGTCTGATGCAGACATTGCAAAACTAACAGATGCTGGAGATTATATCATTAGTAACAACTGGGTTGTTTTCTTCTGTGATGTTATAAACACTGCTGAGATAAGAACTGCAAAAATCCAATCTTTAACTGCAGTTATAGTTGAGGCTGTAAAAGAAGAAAAAGACAGAAAAGCAGCAGCAGAGCAAACAGAAACAACTGATGACGATGATATCGAACCAAAAACTGTAATGGAATATATCAAGTTGGTCGTTTCAAAGAGTGATTTACTTGGTAGCGAAGTGTCTTCATTAGCATATATATTACTTTATAAAGTAATAGATGAGGCAGATATCGTTTATAGAAAAGCTGAAACAGATTGTATAAGAATTTCCGAAAGAGGAGATTTATCTGGTGATACAAGAGACAACGTTAATGCTGCTAAAAAGGAAATTTTAAGAGCAAAAACATATTTGAATGCTCAATTACCTGAAACAAAGCAACAAGAAATAGTTGGTGCTATGGCAAAATCAAAAGATGATTTCCAAAGCATTTTCTCAACAATGTATGATACTCTTGCACTTTTATCCATCGATATCTCTTCATTAATGAGTGGAGACGAAGGCGGTAGTTCAATTTCAAGTTTATCTACACAAGATATCTTAAACGTTTTATCTTCTTTGAAGAAAACCATTGGACAATCCAATAGTTACTTCCAAAACAACCAAGAGTCTGTTGAAACAGTTTCTAAGATTTTAAGAGATATATCAAGTGTTGTAGATACAATGGTTGCAACAAATGATATTATTGGTGCAGCAGTTACAGTTGTAAGATATTCAGGATCTGCATTATCAATCTTACCATTTGGTGTTTCATTCTTATATCACAGCTGGGATGCTCTTAATGAGCAATTCATCGATGATGTTAAAGAACATATATTTGGCGTAGATAAACCATTATATGAAAACTATATGATTTTCTTCGCTAGAATGATTAAGGAATACAGAATTGAAACAGGTACAGATTTTGCAGGTAGTAAAGAATATACATACGATAGGATTGATGAATTGGATTCTTATGTAGATAACGATCAATATGCAGCTCTTATCTATTTAGCAGTAGATGCAGTGCTCAATTTGTCAAGTAGTATGAGATATGTTCCAGGTGATGATGAGGCAAAGAATGCATATTATCAAAGTATTTTAAGACCAGTCACATTATTCATTGATTTAACTGCATTTAAAAACGAATATACAGATTATATTAAAGATGAAACAAAGAAATCTTCGCTTACCTTGAGAGCAGGTTCTATTTATGATAGTATAAATACTATTAATCCAGAAATAATAACACAATTTGAACTAACGAAGCCAACTGACACAACTGAACTAGATGATGAATGGTATATCAATTACCATAAAGCAGCTATGGCAGCATTCTTCTACTGCAGAGATAATACAAAAGAATCCATTAATCCAGATTTAAAGCATTATATAGATGAAACATATCCATATCCAGCTGAGAATCCAGTAGATTATATTATTTCAATTGCAACAAATGACTTTGCTATAGAAGAAAATGATCCAGCATCAACTGCATTAAAAACACTCGCAGAAAAGGTAATAATTGTTAAATTATTAACATTTATTCCAACCATAATAAAAACATTGGGAGCATAATATGGCATTATTTAAAATCTTGGCAAGGGTAGCAAAAAAGATTGATAAATCTAAAGGCGAGGATACCGTTTTAAAAACGATAGCCCCTTTGCCAGATATTGAAAAATATAAAAGAATAATGTTTGTAGGTCCACATCCAGATGATATTGAAATCAGTGCTGGTGCAACAGTAAACAAAATGGTATCAAAAGGAAAGGACGTATATATGCTTATTTGTACTGATGGAGGCGCCGGAATAAACAAGGACACAATTACTCCAGAGGAAATTGCTGACATTAGATTAAAAGAAGCAAAGAATGCAGCAGAATCTTTAGGAGTAAAGAAGTTTGATAACTTAGGTTTTGAAGATGGTGGTGCATATACGGAATGGGAACTTGCAAAAGAAATTGCAAAGAAGATTATTGAATTCAAACCAGAAGTAGTTATATGTCCAGATCCAAACCTTCCAACAGAAACACATCCAGACCATCTCAAATGCGGTAGAGCAACTTGTGATGCTTTATGGCTTTCTGCACATTATCATGTTGCAAAGAGAAATGGAATAGATGTTACAGTTGATCAGTTAGTAAATATAGATGCTTTAGCATTCTACTATACAAATCGTGCTAATACTTTTGTAGAAATTACAAAAGAGGATGAGGATAAAAGAGAAAAAGCAATTAGACTTCATACATCTCAAATGAGTGGAACAGATGGATTAGGAACACTTCTTTATCTATCCTTAAGAGATGTACACATGGGCGAGAAATGTGGTGTACCACTTGCAGAGGGTTTCTTTGTAATGCATAACATGCATCGTCATTGCGTCAGTGAGTCATCAAACTGGTAATTTAATTGACATAAACAAAAAGTAATAGTAAAATCACAATACAAGTAATCCCAATCGATGAATTCTCGGAGAGTAAGATGGCGCTTAATATATTAAATATTATTATGCATTTTTAGCCATCTACTCAGTAGGTGGCTTTTTTGTTTGGGTAAAGGAGATAATTATGGCAAAGATAGGCGTTGTAGGAATCGTTATAACAGAAAAAGACAAAGAAACGATAATGTCTATGCAAGAAGTCTTAGGTGAGTTCTCAGACATTATAGTGGGCCGTATGGGCATTCCAAGAGATGAAGTTAATGCTATTGCATTAATCGTTGAGGGAACAGTAGAAAGAATTTCAGCTCTAACAGGCAAATTAGGAAAGTTTAAAAACATTTCAGTTAAGTCTGCATTAGCTGCAACAAAGGAATAATATTTAGGAGATATATTATGAAAAAATTATTATTAGTCATTGTATCAATCTTACTTATTGCTACACTTGCTATTACATTCGTAGCATGTGGACAAAAAGACAAAGATTTATCTGGTGATTTAACAGGTGAAACAATTAAGGTTGCAGCACCAGAAGGAACACCAGCTCTAGCAATTTGTCATATGGTAACAGAAAATACAACATTGTTTGGCGCAACAATGGAATATAAAGCAGTTGCTCCAGCTCTTATTGCAGCAGAATTAGCAAGTGGAAATTCAGATATAGTTATTATGCCAATTAATGCAGGCGCAAAGAAGATTGTGGATGGTGCAAACTACAAACTCGTTTCAATTGCAGTAGATGGCAGTTTATATATGATTGGCAAAAAAGATGTTGCCGGTGCAATCACAATGGATGATATTAAAGGCAAGAAGATTGCAAGCATTGGACAAGGTGCAGTACCAGGATTAACACTTGAATATGTTTTAAAAAGCAATAACATAGAAATTATCTATGAAGGAAATCCAGGAACAAATCAAGTTCTCATTCAATATGTAGCAGATGGTCCAGCAGCAAGAGTTGCATTAGTTAATGAAAGTGTAGACTTTGCAGTAGTTGGTGAACCAGCAGCAACAGCATTCAAAGGTGCATTATCTCTAAATGCAGAAATGGATATTCAAGCAGAATATGGTAAACTTGCAGGGGTTACAACTTATCCACAAGCAGGTTTATTTGTAAAAGCATCACTTGCAAGTAATACTGAATTTATGAATAAGTTATTTGAAGCACTTGCTGCATCTAAGACATGGGTTACAAGCAATAAGAGTGAAGTAACATCATATATGCAAACAAATCTATATTCAACAGCAAACTTCCCAGGAGTTGCAATCGATAGATGTGCAATTAACGCTAAAGCATTAACAGAAGCAGATAAGACAGCAATCATCTCTTTCTTAAAGAGAATAATGCCAGCTGTT
>JBGUQC010000003.1:0-347496 GCA_045130665.1 Christensenellales bacterium
ATACTGTTTTTTTGATAATGATTCACTTTTACATCGCAACAAATTAAGCCTGTCTTCTCTTGACCTTTACGCTGATGAAGGGTGATAAGGTCGTTAATATTGTTCATAAACTGACCAATTTTTGTTTGCTCATCTGTATTCGGTAAAACAAGAAGTATATTCATCATAACTTCTGCATTGAGCTTAGCTCGCCCACCACCGACTAAAAGAGATTCAATATCTGCTTGACTTATTGCAAAAGCAAGATACTTGTTATCCGCCATATTTGGTTTAGATTGAAGAACGTGAGCGTGATTATTTACCCAAATACGCCCATTTACGCATTTTACAGGGTAATTTTTCAGGTCATTTGCTCCATCTTCTGCGACAAGCACGAACTCGCCCTCATGTGTAAAACCATCGACATAATCCTGAATGCCATTCGCACCATAATATGGAGTTGTTCCGGCAATACGCAAGTTAGCGGCAACAGGTATTCTTAAATTGTCATACCTATTTGCTATTTCGGAAACCTTACGCTGTTCCCAAGCTATACAGTTTTTTCGCTCTTCTCCTTTACTTCGCCACAACTTATATAACACCATTTCGGCATTTCCCTTACGCTGATGAAGGGTGATAAGGTTGTCAAGATTATTAAAGAACACACCAATCCTCTTTTGTTCTTTATCATTTGGACAATGGACAAATTGTGCATCAAGGTCGCTCTTGCTGAGATTTCCTATTGCTCCGTTTCCCCCTGCAACAAACAATGATATAAATCTTGCATACCAAGAAGAACCCATTGATGCATTTAAGAAAAACGGATTAGTTGCAGTCGCTACAAGCATAAATCCACCATGAACCGTCGTTTTATCTCCTATTCCTACAATTATTGCGTGTTTACCTACCAATCGGGTTGAGCCATTGGCTGAGGTGATAAGAATATCATTATTCTTAACAAGCTCGATATTGACAGCATCTTGGCAAACAAAAACGTCGTCATCCGAAAGAACGAACGTGTCTTCATTTATATTTGATGAACGTAATACTCGTATGCCTTTGGCGGTAATGCTTTGTGGCGAATATGTTAATCCTCGCCGTGTACTTGCTATATCAGCAAACTTACGCTGTTCCCAAGAAATCGCCTTTTTTTGTTTGCTTTTTTCTTTGTTTTCCCGAAAAAAAGCCTGAAAATAGTTACGCTGATGAAGGGTGATAAGGTCATCTACCTGTAATAGAATTGTCGCTATTTGAGCTTGCTCCTCATAAGTTATTGGTGCTTTTACCTCAATCGGCGCAAAAGCAGGGAACTTTAAGTTCCAAGTATCTTTTGTTAATCCTTGTGAGTTTATCTCAAACTGATGAATCATTTTAGGCTGTTTCAACACATAGGCAAAGAATCGAGCCGAAACGTCATTTTTGGGCGTAATAACTGTATATGCAGGGCTTAAAATGCCTGAATACGGCGAATACCCACTCGCACCTTGCCACATTCTCATTGAGTTATAAGCTATATCGCCGACTTCAACTCTCTTATACTTTGAAAGATCATCCGGCTTTGTGTCGTGTCGGTTTAACTCATCAAATCTTTTAATCCCTGAATTGATTGTTACCGAAATCATTTCACCATCACCGCTTCGTTCGTTTCGCTCTGTAAAGAAATATCCAAACTGACGCTGTTCCCAAGAAATAATAAAAAAGAGGGCTACCTTTTGAGTAGTCCTCCATTCTATTATGGTTGTAAAAAAGTTTATACTAAAAATCGAAGTTATCCGCAAGAATAAATTGCCGTAACAAGTTATCGACTTTGATTGATACCTTAAACGGTGGGATCGGTCGTCCTTCTTTTTCTTCAAAATATCTCTTCGCTTTTGCTTTATCCACAGTAGCTTCCAACCTATCAAATCTTCCGTATTCATTGATATTTGCCTCAGTAACGTGTAAAGACATTATTTCTCGTAATAATTCTTCATCTACTCCTATTGTTTCTGCAAAACGATGAATTAAGTCGTTTTGGGCGGCAAGTTGATATTCTTTAATATAGTCCCTTAGGCTCTTACCCTCAACAATAGTTGCATCTCCTCTCTCTACATCACCAAGAAAGAGTTTAGCATACTTCTGTTCTTCCTGAGAAAGACTTGCAAAAGACCTATGTAATTCGTTCAGCGTTTGCTCAACAGTTTCCTTAGGCGCTCCTGATTCCAACATTTTCAAGTATTTTTGGAAACGGGAGTTCATATACTCGTTGTCTATTGCGTCTGTCTTTATCTCTGTTATATATCCCTCAATTTCATACGGAACATCATCTACGACTGGTCCAGTTCCACGAGGTATTTCCTTGTATCTTTGAACAAGCGTTAGATATGTTTCCTCATTAAGCCTCATTTGCACGGTTGTATTAGGTGTTCCATCGTGTTCAAACTTATATTCTAACTTGCTCCATAAAAACCCTTGTATCCTTGCCGCTTCCAAATACTTGTTGAACGTAGTAAATAGTAGTGCAAACTTAGCAACAGCGGCAGTTTCTGTTGGCAGTTTACTGAAATCGGTAATACCATTCTCAACAAAAACACTTTCTATCTCATCAAACAACGTGTTCATTTTATTGAGGTTATATTCAAGTCTGCTCGCAAATAATCCCAACGGCTTGTCGCCTGAGTATAGTTTTACCGCACTTTCTATATTCCGTTTCATTGTATGAGGACGGCGGTAGTATCTTATCGTTCCAAAAGGTTTATCCGGACCAAACAAACGATTTGTTCTCGAAAAAGCTTGTATGATATTCTCATATTTCAAGACCTTATCAAGATACAAAGTGTTCACCCATTTTGAGTCAAATCCTGTCAGCATTTGATCTACAACAATCAATAAATCCAACTGCATTTCAGGATGTTTTTCAATTCCCATATAGGTCTTCTTGTGTGCAAGGCGCAAGGATACATCTTTTTTGTATTTAGGATACGTTGCTAATTTGAAGTTCTGTTCAAACATTGCGTTATAGTCAGACAGCATTTCAACAATAGCATCTTCCTTAATAACAACTCTTTCGTCGTTATTATCATTTTGATCGAATAGTGCGGCTATTCGCAACCCACTATTCTTTGATTTGAATAGTCTATAATAGCTTATTGCTTCCGGAATACTACTTGTAGCAAAGATAGCGTGAAACTTATTCCCTCTACTTAATGTTTCCCAATTATCTATTATGTCTTTAACAACCGTCTCAGGATGTGGTGTTTCTTCGCCATATTGAGAATTGCTTAAATAATCCTCTATCCCACGTTGATAGATACCACTTTCATCATAATATCCCGCCATAGGGACATCGTTCATAAACTTATAGTAGATTTCTTTCTTTTTCGGGTTTGCTAAAACTTCTGCCAACGTTTTAGCTTTAGCTTGTTCCAACGCCACAACATTCCTTACGTCTTTGTCCTTATAGGTGCATACCATATATGGATCGAAACCAAGTACATTTTTGTCTCTGATACCATCTGCAATACTATAACGATGCAACTCATTTCCAAAGATCATCGCCGTTGTAGTCATATTGCGTTGGTTTTCTTTGTGTATGGGTGTCCCTGTAAAACCAAAGAATATAGCACCGGAGAACGTCTCTTTTATGGTACTCAACATTTCACCAAAAGTTGAACGATGGCACTCATCGACAATAAACACTATACGTTTTCCATTGATTACGTCTATATCTTTATCATTGATTGAGCCATCTCGTCTTACGTTGCTCATCTTCTGAATGGACGTAACTATAAGCGTATTCGCAGGATCTGAACTCTTTAATTTGCTTATCAATACCTCTGTGTTCTCTGTTGCTTGAACCGAATCATTATCATCAGCAAACCCCCGATATTCAAGTAAAGATTGAGTTCCCAATTCAATCCGATCCATCAAAAATACTACTTTGTCCGCATCCTTTGAATTGGCAATTAACTGAGCAGACTTAAAACTCGTCATTGTTTTACCTGAACCAGTTGTATGCCAAATATAACCACCATAAATGTCCTTGTCTGCCCATTTCGTTTTAGCAACTTTATCGGATATTGCACTTGCCGCATAGTATTGATAACTACGCATTACTTTCAAAATACCATCAGTATCGTCCGCTACGGTATAAAAACCTATGAGTTGATGCGCCATCGGGATCGACAAGAAATGCGACGCTATATCTTGCCATCTATTCATAGGCTCATTGTTAAAATTAGCCCAATGGAAGAAATAATCTTTGTTGAACTTGCCATCAGGTCCCGGATTAGCAAAGTAAACTGTTTCCTCAGGATTCATTGCGACAAAAACTTGCACAAGCGAAAACAGTCCTGTAAAAACACCTTCATGCGAATATTTTTCTATCTGATTACACGCTTGACTTACCGGCACACCACTTCTCTTTAATTCAATATGTATTACAGGCATACCGTTAATAAGTAACATCAAATCTCCACGACGATCTCTCATCATCGCAGACTTTGACGGAAATACAGGTTGTTCAGCAATCTGATAGCGACTTCTTCCTGCGGCGATCTCCTGTCTGTCGTAAATAGATAGGCTTATCTCTTTCCCGAAGTGTTCCTTGTCATCAGGGTTATCACGTTTAATGGAAACCGTCTTACCATTGATAAAACCATTCAGTTTTAATGGCGTTCGCAATGTTTGTATTTGCTCAACAATTTGATCCATCTCTGTCTCGGTCAATGGATAATTGTTAAGTCTATTTATGCTTCTATTGTTTTCAAAAAGGATGTTTGCCCAGTTTTGGAGCAATTCTTTTTCCGTTTTGTTCCTCAAAACATTCTTTTCCCACCCTTTTTCAAACAATAACTTTATAAGAGCGTCTTCAAATGCTAATTCGTTTGTAAACTCCATTGCCGTTTTTCTCCTATACAAACATCTTTTCAAGTAGCGCCGACTTGATATTTTTCAGCTTTTCTAACTGTCGCTGATGAAGGGTGATAAGGTTTTCTAAGTCATCTAATATAGTTCCAATCCGCTCTTGTTCCTTTTGACGTGGAATGGGTAACGGCATTTCAAAAAACAATTCATTCTTTATAGAAAACCTATCGGATCTTGCCCCTGAATCTCCGTTGAGATACATATAGCTATGCCAATTAGAAGTTTTGAAATACCATTCCAAATATAGTTTGCTAATTCCTTGTACTCTAAACACCGTATAAAGTGGCGACATCACACCATTTCTGCCCAATTTATTACGATTTATTGGACCACACGGAGCGGTAACGGATATTCTCGGATTGTAAACAAAATCATCGTTTTGAACAACATAGTATCCGTCAATTTTATCAGCTTTTGCAATATCATGATCGAAAAAATCCCTTTGCGATATGATTCCAAACTCCGCTGAATTTGTAAACGTCTCTGAAACAGTATTTTGAGTATTCTTCTCTATCACTTTCGACGCTACTTCCCCCAACTTACGCTGTTCCCAAGCGTCGGTAAAACCTTTGAAGCGGATACGAGGTTTCTTACTCTTTTCAGTCATTTTCGTCCCCCTTCAACAATTTTTGTAGTTCTTTTAGTCCCAACATATCGAATTCGTCCCCTTCAAGGTCATCAATCATTGATGCCAAAGACTTCTCCGACTCGTCAATTTGGCTCTCTATGTCAAGCATTGTTACGCTGTACTTCTTTGTAAGTGTATTTATCTTGTTCTCTAACGCACTTACGATTGAGTTCGGTAATACAGCAATAGCATTGCAGATAGGTTCTATCCATTTCATCACCAACAAAGACTTAACTTGCTCATCAGTTAAACTCTCAATGGTCGATTTTGTCAGAGATAACAATTTCTCTGTTTGTGTCTTTATTTCTTTCTTTAATTCCTTTTCCTCGTCAATAAGATCCGCCACTTCAATTATCTTACTTTCAAGCGATTCTGCGGCATAACTATGACGAACTTTCTTTAATGCTTTCGCCTTTTTAGAAACAGCGGCGGCAACGAAAGCATCGTTCTCTTCTGTCAACAATTCTTTGGCATCTCCCTCTTTATCGTCCTCCGAAAGAGAATCAAGTATCTCATCATAAGTTGATGAAATCTCTGCCAATCTGTTTTCCATCGCCGTTAATTTTTCACTTTGTTGGGAAAGCAATTTTTTCTGCACCAATTCAAAAGGAATAACGTGTCCGATCCATCCGTCTTGCACTTCAAAATCTTTCCCGTCTTTTTTCTTAACAACCATTTTGGGATCAGTTTTCTTCGTCGCTTCAAATCCCTCTGTTTGTATTATTTCCAAATCGGTTGCTATTTTCCCCCAATCATTGTCAAGTAGTTGATATGCCTGATAACGATCTACCAATGGTATCCCCGACAATCTTGCAAAGATATTTTCTGCTATTACTGCTTCTTCTTTGGGAACCACTATCCCATCCATATTAGCAATCAATCTCTCAATTAGATAATCCCTGAATGTTTCAAACGAAGTATTAAAATGTCTTTCAAAATCAACAACATCTTGATTCCCTGCAATAGCACCGTTTATATCTTTAACTTTTACAGAGACATAAGCGCCGTTAATCTGTTCAAATAATTCATTTTGTAGAGACGGAAATGCTTTCCAAAAATCATCCATCTCCATTACTTCTGACATTGGAATACCACCAAAAATTGAAGCATAAATATCCCACGATTCAGGTTTCTCGGAAGAATCTACATAGCGAGGGATATTCAAATTATACCCGTTTTCTCTGATAGTTTCTCTTGATACTTTCTTGCAGAACTTAGGTATGTCTTCTCTATTGATTATTGCGTCCACAATCCGCTTTATATCAGAAGCTCGTAACTTATTATTCTTACCAACTTTTTCAAACCCCTTAGACGCATCAATGATAAGAGTGTCGGTGTTTTCTCTCTTTTGTTTCAACACCATTATGATTGTAGGAATGCCTGTGCCAAAGAAAATATTAGCCGGCAACCCAATGATGGCGTCTATATGGTTCTCTTCGACGAGATTGGTACGGATTTTCTCTTCTTCTCCCCCTCTGAACAAAACGCCATGCGGAAGAACTATGGTCATTATTCCATCCGGCTTAATATGATACAAGTCGTGCAACAAAAAAGCATAATCTGCCTTAGTCTTAGGTGCCAATCCAAATCTCTTGTATCGAGGATCAGAATCTTTGTCCGTTGGGTCCCACGCCTGAGAATAAGGGGGATTGGAAACAACTGCATCAACGTATAATGGCTCATACGTCTTGTTAGGATCGCTCTCATCAAAGTAGGGCCAATCCTCTTCAAGCGTATCGCCATTTCTTGTACATATATTATCAGGCAAAATCCCACGCATAACCAAATTCATACGAGTCAAGTTATAGGTGTTCTCTTTCAACTCCTGCGCATAATACTTTATGTGATTTTTATCGTTCATCCGCTTAGCGACAGAATGACCAATGTTTATCAGCAATGAACCGGAACCACTCGTCGGATCGTATATTTCGATGTTTTCACGATTTTTTAAGTGTTCTGCGACAATCTCTGACATCAACAAAGAAACCTCATGAGGTGTATAAAACTCGCCTGCCTTCTTCCCTGCATTTGCGGCGAAATTGCTTATCAGATACTCATAGATAAAGCCAAGAACGTCATAATCTTGTTTGCCGTCCATAGGTATATCTTTAATGAGATGAATAAGGTCGCTAATCGCCTTTGTTTGTGTGCCGGAACTATCTCCAAGTTTACTTAATCCCGTTTCAAGAGTTTGGAATATCCTATCAAATAGCTTTTTGCACTTATCGCTAATGTTACGGTTAAATGCAGATAAGGCATCACGAACATTTGAAACATCAAAATCTTTCCCTTTCTTCAGCCACGTCGAAAAGAGATCTTCAAAAGATATGAAATAACCCAAGTTGTCTTTACAAAACTTGACGGTTTCTTCATCATCTTCAACCAAATAAAGGAGATCGTCAACACTCCATCCCTTAACCTTGATTAGGTATTCTACTTCCTTATCAGACAAGAACTTGTAGAACATAAAACCAAGTATGTAGTCTTTATACTCATTCGCCTCGATCTTCGACCGCATTTTGTTAGCGGATTCCCAAATCTTTGATGCAAGTTGCTGTTTGTTCATATTATCATTATCTCCTCGACGTTTTATTCCTTGAATGTAATACCGTTGTTTTTACACAAAAGATTGAACTTCTCTTGCGCCACATAACTCGGCATTGCGTGTCCTTTCTCCCATCTGTTGACAGTTGCAAAGGATACTTCCAACATCACCGCCAGTTTTTCCTGACTGACATCTAATACCTCTCGAACGCTTTTCACTTTATCTGCAAAAGTCATTTCCTCACCTCACATAAAATATAACATTTATATTATAACATCAATGTTATACTTTTTCAAGAGAGATGGCGCTATTTTGTCCTTATTTCTCAATTATTACTCATAATTGTCCGCCGCTTCTTTTAATATGGCTTTCACCTGTTCGATAACGCTGTCCGGCGAAGTAACTTTCAATGAATGCCCAAAGCCAATCAACCACGTTAAAAATGGTTTCCCTACCTGCACTTCTACTGTACATAATGCTTTGTTTTCGCCATATCCCCTTACCCGAACGCTATCGCCGAACCGATCATAGATGGCATCTAATACCGTAGTGTCGGCTTCAAATGTCACCTCTTCTTTTTGCCCACCATACATATCGAATAAGGAACGCTTGTGACGGGCAATATTGGATGTTTTTAATTCGGGATTAGGCGTTATCGGCTCATCAAGCATCTTGACACTTTCCATTCGATCTATTCTGTATTGTGTTAGTGTCATGTGCCGGTCGTTATAGCAAAACAAATAGTATTTATCATCGTGAAAAGCGGTTGCAATAGGATTGACTATATACTTCCTACGTTCATTTGGCACCGTTGTTCTCATACGATAAACTTTTCTCTTGTTTACATCCAAATCGAAATAATAGAACTCAATCTTTTTCTTCTTTGTTATGGCGGTAGTAATCTCATCAACGGAGTAATAAATCAATTCATTATCTCCCTTGATTGTACTAAACTCGACAATGTTCTTTTTAAGAACAGACGCTCGTTTGCTTCCTGCTAATTGAGCAAGTTTATCTACCAGTACAGGTGTTTTGCTTTCGGTTATAAAACTTGCGGCTTGCACAGCATCTATTAGTATTTGTATTTCTGGAATGTCAAAATCACGATTTACAACGTAGTATTCATTAGATATTGCACGATTGCAAAGGATTTCATATCCAAACTTGTTCAGCAAAGCAATATCACTATATAATGTTGCTCTATTACAACTCATTCCTTCCGCTGTTAAACGAGAAATAAGTGTTGACGTTCCAATAGGATGTTCTTCGTCCGTTTCTTTCTTTAATATTTCCCACAAACGAAGCAACCGTATTTTATTACAACTTTCATCCATTAGGGCTTTATCCTCCCATATTATTGGAACAATTATAGCATAAAAAAGGTAAAATGTAAATAGAAGGGTGTTCAAAAAAATAAACACCCTATATTCTTTTAGATAGGGTGATTATCTTCATAGAACTCAGATTTGTTTATGCCTTAACTTTAATTCTTCAAGAAACTTATCGTTTCGATAGATAGCTAACTGCCTGTCCGCATACCGTTTTATCCTTTTGGGCAATAACCATCTATATATAACTACTTGATATAACGCTTCACTTATTCTTTTGTACATGACAATTTTCTCCTTTTTGGTGTACTCATATATATAGATACATTTAACAAGCCAAAAAGTGACAACCGACCTACAATTTAATATTATTTTATATTATTTACTTCCAATCCTTGTTTCTTAGCATAGTTTACCGTAAAAGCAGTTCCCCCTGATTCCTTTGTCAAATAACAAATGCAATAGCTGCTATTGTCCACTAAGTGCCTGTTCCGAACGTGCATACAACCACTATAATAGTGATCCGCAGTATAAACTACTTTATCCGCTCTCTCCTTAATAAAGTTATATTTCCTAATATCTTCTTCTATCCAACCTCTTGTCTGATTGGGACAGGGCAAAACCAATATCAACTTAATTTGAGGATAATCATTTTTGAGTTCCAAAACGCTCTCGGCGGCAATCGTATCAAAGCCCCTTGCGCCACCTGCGCCGAAAAAAACAACTCCTTTCTTTATCAGAGAAACAATCGCCTTTCTTGTCCTTTGGCAAATCTCGTCATATTCTTCCGTAGGAATCTCTCTATGTCCGGTAAAGCAACAGGTCTTTTCTTTCACACTTCTCCTCCTATGAAAAAAGCCGCCAAAACTACAATTGTTTCGACGGCTAATTACCATAATCGTTCAGTTTTATAATAAGATGCCGCCTTCATACGAAAGCGGCAAATATAGCACGTCGCCCGTCGTATAAGTCGCCAAACCTGTTCACCTTCACACCACGATAGCAAGAAAACTCGCACAAAAGAGATGTTGTTGTAAACACGACGGTAATCGGTACTACCACGCATTCAACAACTCTTTCAATACGAATAAATGCTATCGCTATAAAAATAAAGGTTGGTTGCACTTACGCACAACACAGATTTGGCAGCTATTATTATATAGGATTATAAGGAAAAAGTCAAATTATCTCTTGCGTGGCTGAACAGTTTTAGATATTATTTTGGGAAAAAAAGAAAAAAACTGTGAGAAAAAACGTAATGTCGTTAGTTCAAGTCCTACACTTTCAGTTAAATGACAAAATGTTAGCTCTAAAATGGAAGATACTTGTCCAACATTGGAGTTGAATAAATACTCATTATATAGGGCGTTTATTCAAGATTTTTCGCATAAAAAAGGGCGATACAGTTCGTATCGCCTTTTTTTATGCACTGCCAGCTAAATTGGAAGTGCAACATGGCGCCTGCTGACGGACTCGAACCGCCGACCGATCGGTTAACAGCCGATAGCTCTACCGACTGAGCTAAGCAGGCAAGTTGCTTGATTATATTAAAACTTACACGGTTCTATGTCAAGTATTTTTTAGACTAAATATCCGTATATAATACCTATGTTCAATATATTGCCAAGTTTTTGAAATCCCATATGTTCGTAGAATCCACAAGCGTTCTTATTACTTGCTCCTGCAATAAGGCAAACGCCAGGCACATTTTCTTCTTTTAATTTATTAAATAGTGCCTCAAGTAGTCTTCTACCTACACCTTGGTTTTGATATCCATCTAGGATGTCTATATGGAGGTGTGCAGGGTATTGAGCTAAGTGCTTTTTAAGAACCTTAGGTTCAAAGGATTTCTTGTTATAAAAGTCTATAGGGAATTTCCACTTAAACTTGGATGCATACTTAGGAATAAAGATATCATAGAACTTCTTATAGTCTGTAGCACAGAGAACATAGCCAATAGGTGTATCTGTTTCATCTACTGCAACAAAGACATGTTCAGGCTCTTCTATAGCATAATAGTCTAGATACATAGTTGTAACTAGATCTTTATTCTTCTGATAAGTTTTAGTGTGCGCTGTCTTATGACAGACATCACGCACACTTTCTAAATCTTCGTTTCTATATTCTCTAATTGTAATCATATAAGATTATGGTAATGTTTGGATGGAACGTGGATTGAATAATTTAATTGTATCCATCTTGATTTCCCATGATGTTTGGTCTAGTTTGAATGAACCGAACAAATCACTTAATGTTAATTCTTGAATGGAAGCTTTAACTTCTGGTTTTAAGGTTGAAATATTTGCCCATACAAGAACTTCCTTAATTGTTAAGTTAGAAAGTTTGCTAGATAATGTTGAGCTGATTTCATCTAACTTAGCATTAAGTAGAGTATCATCATCTAAGATGCTGCCTGGTTCTACAGAAACTACATCACCGAGAGTGAAGGTCTTAAGTGCATCACCGAGTTTACCAATTCTTACTTTGTTCTTATCGAAAGCACAAAGAACTTGTGAACTCTTTTGTTGTACATATGCATATTTCTTAGATGAATCTACACCATCTATGTAATGATATGTGTGACCAGAGTCTTCCCATCTAATTTGGTTGATATTTGCAAGATAACCTATAACTGGGGTATCTACATCTCCGCTTCTTACCATGATTGTCTCACAATATACTTTGTTATATTTTGGAACATCACCAGTTGTATCTGAGACATTACAGAAGTAACAACCATCTTTCCCGCTTACTTTTACATATAATGCTTTTCCATCATATGTTGCTGGGTTTGCTCTATAATCAGCTGAAACATCTGTATATGGATCTGTTAAATCAAAGTCTGCAGTATATACATGAATGGTTGTATCTGTCTTTGCAAGTTCTCTTACTTCAGAAGAAGCAATGTAATATCCTTCATAATTTGTGCCAACTAATGTTGCTTCATAGAAGAAGTAGATATCTCTTCCTGCCATATTTGGATCTGCTGGATTATATGCTTCAAATACGGAAGTGGATAGACGAGATTGTACCCAAAGGTTTTTGCCGTTGTAAGTATAATATGAAATAGCATCTGGATCTGATGCGCTACAAGAAACTCTCTCATAGAATACATTTGCAAGACCTGTTGGATTTGGAGATTCTGCATCATACCATTTATCGTAGTTTGCTGAACTGCCAGATTTAACTAATACATAGTTTGAGAACATGTATGAATTAATATATTCATGACGAGAATTTGAATAGAAGTAATATCCACCAATTCTGTCCATTGCTGATTGTATTAATGTTGGATTTAAACTATCAAAGAAATCAACAGCAATATCATGTAAAGGTCCTGTGGAGCTAGTATCAACTTCTTCGTATTTGAAATATGCAGGTGTTGCAGTTCCTAATTGTTCTGTTGTTGCAAGTTCATACATTTCATAATCTAAATAATATGAACCCTTGTTATCTAATACGAATGCATAGTAAACATCATCACCAGCTGTGTCTTTGATAGTGTAGTTTGCATTGTGCTCTACTAAGTAGTTAGATGCTGTACTATCTTCTGAAACGATATCATTTGGATAGATATCAATGATTTCACCTAAGAGTGTATCATCAACAATTGGTGTTAACTTGCTTGCCATATCATCAATCTTTACATATGCAAGTTTTCTTAAGATAGCATTGCCAGTTCCTTGTGCAGATACATAGTATACTGTGTCGCCATCGTCAAATCCTGTCCAATCATCAATGCTGAGATATACACCACCATCATATTTATAATATGTCTTTGTTGCATCTGTCTTTGCTACAGCAACAAGTATTCCTGTATATTTGTTAGGTGTTACATCCATTACATCACCAATTGTTAAAGTAGTGAAGGCAGAACTAATTTGTCCAATGTTTGTATTACCTAAAGCTTGTAATGCTTGAGAAGAAGAACCAACAACTGGAGTCTTAGAATAACGTGTTAATCCAGTATGATCTGGGTTTGCAGGGTTGTAAAGAACGTATCTCTTGCCATCTTTTACATAGATACCATCTGCATCTTCAGTGTAGTCATCGTAAACGATGTCTATAACTTCGCCTAAATATGTGTCATCAATAACACCACTAATCTTTCCGCTCATTGCATCTACTGCAACATAAGCAAGCTTTCTCATGATAGCATTGCCTGTACCAGGTACTGTGATGTAGTAAACTGTAACATCAGATGCTAAACCATCTAATTCAGCTTTGGTGAGTGAATAGTATACACCATCATCATAACGATAATATGTTGTTCCTGTTGTATCTACTTTGGCTTCGCCAGCTGTCTTTGTTGCATATTGGTTAGGAACGATATCCATTACATCACCAATAGCAAGTGTCTTGAAGTCATCACTGATATTCTTAACAATAGATCTGCCAAGTGCTTGGAGAGCTTGAGATGAAACATCTTTCATAACTCCGCCAACATCAACTTTGCCACCAACTGTTGTCTTTGTATAACGTGTTAATGTAGCATGATCTGGGTTTGCAGGATTGAATAATGTATATCTGCCATTTGGTAATTGTACATAAATACCTGCTGTATCAACTGCGTATGTGTCATAGACTATGTCTATAACCTCATCTAAGTAAAGGTTATCTACAGCACTAGATAATCCACTAATCTTAGTGTTTTCTAATGTCTTTAAGATTCTTGTTGATTCAGCGTTTACTTGAATGACATCTCCTAATCTTAATGTATCGATAGTGGAGTTCATGTCATTGATACCATTAACTGTTAAGTTACCAATTGCTTGTGGTAATGGTTCGGTTGTTCCTTTCTTAATTCTAATATAACCAGTACCTGCGTTATTTAAACGAGTCTCCTTTGTGAATGGAGTTGAGTCTGGTCCATATACCTCGGATGCACTTTCATCATTGTCTTTGTAATAATATTGTGTGCCTGATGCGAATGTATATGTAGATGCTGTTGGAGCAATTGGGTTAAATGTTGTACCTGTCTTGGTATAAACATTTGCAATTGAATAATAATCTGCCTCTAAGAAGATATAATTTGTGCCATCTAATGTTACAGCGTAGTTTTCAACTGGCTTGAAGTATACATCTGTTTGAGGCATTGTGCTCATGTATGTTACATAGGACTTGGAGTAGTAGTATGTGTTGTCATCTTCATCTGGATTCCAATCTGAAGCATATGGGTTGTAATTTACTTGGTAAGTTCCATCTGTCTTCTTGATATATCTGAATTCTCTATATTGTAATGTTTTTGGTTCGCCAGAGAAGTCATAGATGTATGTGTCTCCATCAAATGTGTCTAATTCATGACCCTTTTGGATTTCATGATACTTTTCTTCATCTGCAACTTTCTTGTAAAGAGGATATGCTGTGTCAGACTTTACATAGTAGTCCATGTCAGCATTGATAACAACCTTTAATGGCAAGCCATTAATTAAGTTACCAAAGTTTGCAAGAGGTGCATTCTCTAAGTACTTGAATATCTCAGAATCTCCTAAAGAAACATTGAAGTTATCTGCAAGAGTTCTAAGTGTCATCTTGTTAGAGTCTATACTACCCATGATAGCATTAATTGCCTTAATTACTGGTTTGTCTGCGTTGTCCTTTAAGATAGGGAGTGAATCAATATCAAGACCTGTCTTTTCAGCAACTGTTCTTAAGGTAATACCATCCAATACCTTTTGAAGGGTACCAGTCATGTCTTTGGTCATATCTTTAAATGGCACTTCATACAGCGCCGTTAGGTCTATGCCTTCAACATCATCTGGAATCTTAATACCATATTTCTTTAAATCGTTAATGGTTAAGTTTCCGAGGTTATGGTAGTCTTGGTAAATGTTTTTACCAAAGTTCCATAATGTTTGATCTCCCCATTCTGAGCCTGGTTCAATGATATCTAGTCCAACTAATTGTTGTGCTTTATATACTGTTGTTCCTGATGCAATGAAAAATGCTGCAGCAGCAACACCAATAATTAAAACTAAGATACCCATTATGATACCAACTAAGAAAGAAAGGGTACTTCCTGCTATTCTTCCACCTTTAGACATAATTTCTCTCCAAGTGTTTGTTTTTAATGTTATCCAACAAAGATCTTTCTAAATAGAACACCGATATAATTGTGTTCATAGAAGAAGTTTGCTAGTGTGCATGGCTTAATATAGCCATCTATAATTGATTGGGTAGAACCAATGCCGGCACAAGCATCTAGTATTGCAAGTGCAGTCCAAATAACCATAAGCGAAACGCCTAGGGATAATATTAAACCTAGAATCTTATCTACAGCCTTTCCGCCCTTGTTTGCTTCAGACATCTTTTCTGTTATGTGGCGCAGTATTGCAAAAATAATTGCAAGAACAATAATGCAAGCTACAAAGAAACATGCAGCTATAATAATTGTTGCTAAACCATGAACGATATTTCCTGCCATGGTTTGATTATCAACGTTTTCGGCAATAAGTCTTGGTGCAATCTTTGAAACAATGAAAACAGTGATTTTGTTTCCACCAGCTTCAGATACATCTACCCAAGTACCATCTATTAATACTTGAACATTTCCACCTTCATTTTTTGCAGGACATGTCCAAGGAACGCCCCATTTGGAAGTTTGTTCTTCTAGTTTTGTTTGAAGTTTGTCTCCAACGCCAGTATTCATAACCTTATCAGTGAAGGCGCCAACAACTAAAAGAGATATAACAATTGCTAGGAATGCACAAAGTAATCCATTGAAGGATTTAGAAAAACCTCTTATGGTACATATCAACAATAATAGTCCAACTATGGCTATTATTGCTATGTCTGCATATCCGAATGATCCTGATATCATGTTTTTCTCCTAGCGCGTATAGTTAAGTCATTTTATTATACTACGCGATTATTAAAATAACAACTAAGTGTTTCGGTTATATAATTGCGCGAGTTTTTAGATGCCAAAATTTAAAAAAGAGGTGGTTAGAATATCTAAAAAATGACAAATGCACAAAACGAAAAGACACAGATAGAGGGATAAAATAAAAAGCAAAATTTTATAAAAATGTATCTCATGGTATCCAATTTTTAAGGATTTTTTAAGGTGTGTGCGTAAAATTGATATATTCTATGTTGACAATACATAGTAATAAAAATATAATTCTTTATACTATTTTTAATAGGAAAAGAGAACGAAGGAGATACAATGTCTAGTTCTACAAGAAGATTTTTATTAATAGCTGTTATAGTTATTTTGCTAATTGTCACAATCGTGTTGGCAGTTAGATTAACTGCAGCAAAAGAAATTTCTGTAACTGAATTCAAGGAAATGTTTGTTTCTGGACAAGTTTCAGATGTTTCAATTAGTGGTTCATATACCGCTAAGATAACAAAGGCAGGAGATAAGAAAGCAAACTATGTTTGCTACATTGGATCAAGAGCCGAATTCTATGAAATGTACAGTGAGTGGACAACAGAGGCAAAGGGAACAAACCCAGACTTTGCTGCTCCAACTCTTTATTACAACGATCCAGCATCTTTAAGCACAATTACATCTATTCTTTATCCAGTTATCATGATAGTAATCATGGGATTATTATTCTTCTGGTTAATTAGAAAGAGTTCTGGCGCTGGTATGGGTGCTTTGGAGTTTGGAAAAACTAATGCACAACAAGTTAAGAACATGAAAGTAAGATTTAGTGATGTTGCTGGTGCAGAAGAAGAAAAACAAGAACTCCAAGAAATCGTTGATTTTCTTAAGAATCCAAAGAAGTTCCAAGATATTGGTGCAAGAATACCTCATGGTGTCTTATTAGTAGGCCCTCCAGGAACAGGTAAGACTTTATTTGCAAAAGCTGTTGCAGGTGAAGCAAACGTTCCATTCTTCTCAATCTCTGGTTCAGACTTTGTTGAGATGTTTGTTGGTGTTGGTGCATCTCGTGTTAGAGATATGTTCGAACAAGCTAAAAAGTCCATGCCATGTATCATCTTCATCGATGAAATCGATGCAGTTGGTAGACAAAGAGGCGCAGGATTAGGTGGCGGTAATGATGAAAGAGAACAAACTCTTAACCAATTACTCGTTCAAATGGATGGTTTTGAGAGTAATACAAACATCATCGTTATGGCTGCAACAAACAGATCTGATATTCTAGACCCTGCTTTAATGAGACCAGGTCGTTTTGATAGACAAATCTATGTCAATGTCCCAGATGTTAAAGGTAGAGAAGATATATTCAAGGTTCATGCAAGAAATAAGCCACTTGCTGGAGATGTCAACTTTAAGTCTCTCGCAAGACTTACATCTGGCTTCACAGGTGCAGATATAGAGAATTTATTAAACGAGGCAGCTATTTTAGCAGCAAGAGAAAATCATAAGCTCATTAACATGCATGATATCTCTGAGGCAATAGATAAAGTCATTGCAGGCCCAGCAAAGAAGAGCAGAGTTGTAACAGAATCAGATAAGAGAATCACAGCATATCATGAATCCGGTCATGCTATTGTTGCAAGATTACTTAAAAACTGTGATGCAGTACACGAAGTTTCTATCATTCCAAGAGGTATGGCAGCAGGTTATACAATCACATTGCCAGAGAGTGATGATTCTCACGTAACAAGAAATAAACTCTTAGACACAATTGCAATGATGCTTGGTGGAAGAGCAGCAGAAGAAATCGTTATCAAAGACATTTCAACTGGCGCAAGCAATGATATTCAAAGAGCATCAGGCTTAGCAAGAAAGATGGTTACAGAATGGGGTATGTCTGAGAGCTTAGGTAATATGTATCTTGGCGCAAGCGAGGAAGTATTCCTCGGTAGAGATTACCAAACACAATTAAATTACTCAGACGAAGTTGCAGCAAAGATAGACCAAGAAACAAAGAAGATATTAGATGCACAATATCAAGTAGCACTAGATACAATTAAGGCAAACAGAGAAGTCTTGGATAAGATGGTTAGAGTTCTCTTCGAGAAAGAAACAATTTACGAAGATGAAGTAGACATGTTATTCGAAGGCAAATCTGTTGAAGACATAATAAAAGCAACAGAAAACAGGGAAAAACCAGTTATTACTAACATTCTAAAACCAAAGGCGGCTCCAAAATTAGAGGAACAACCAAAGGTTGAAGAAAAGAAAGAAGAGACAAAAGAAGAAAACCCTGAAGAGAAAAAGGATTAATATGAACAGAAAAGAAATTAAGGAAGCTAAACTTGCAGATCTTAAGCGTGCTATGGAACTAGACCCAGCAGCTGAATCCGAATGGCAAATCAAGCATACATATGCTGGATATAAGGCATTATGCGGATACAGAAAAGCACATGCATACTGGGAAAAGGGATACAAAAGATTAGCAGAGCTAATCTCAAAGAGAGTACGTAAACAAACTAACGTTGAGATACACCCTGGTGCACAAATTGGTAAGGGTATATTTATAGACCACGGTGCAGGAATTGTCATCGGTGAAACAACAATCATCGGAGACAACTGTATCATTTATCAAGGTGTAACTTTAGGTGGAACTGGAAAACAAACTGGAAAGAGACACCCAACATTAGGAGAAGATGTACAAGTTAGCGCTGGTGCAAAGATTTTAGGTAACATCACAATTGGAGACCATTCAAAAATTGGTGCCAACTCTGTTGTTATAAAAGATGTACCACCTTATTCAACCGTTGTTGGTGTTCCTGGAAGAGTTGTTAAATCCTATGGCGAGAGAGTCGCAGATATGGACCAAATCAAACTTCCAGACCCAATTATGGAAGAGTTCAGACGTGTTCATGAAAAACTAGAAGAAATTTGCAAGAAAGTTGGTGTAGATGCAAACTTATATTCAATCTCCCAAGATGAATATATCACATCTGAATTTGACCAAGAAGGGAATGACTAATTATGTTAAGAGTATATAACACACTAACAAGACAAAAAGAGAATTTCGTACCTCGCAATGAAGGTGAGGTAAAGATGTATGCATGCGGAATCACTGTAAGTGGAGATGCACACATTGGCCATGCTTTCCAAGCATTGATTTATGATATCATTCGTAAATACCTTGAAAAGAAAGGCTTTAAGGTAGACTATGCAAGAAACTACACAGACGTAGATGATAAAATCATAGCAAAATCTAACGAGACCGGAATTCCAGCAGATGAATATGCAAAGATGATGATCAAGCGTATAGATAAAGATATGCGCAGATTCGAAGTAGATGACCCATCCATTTGGATTAAGGCTACAGAGAATATAGACAAGATTATTTCATTCGTTCAAGACCTCATAGACAAAGGCCACGCATACGCCACAGAGGAAGGAGATGTATACTTCAAGGTAGAAAGTTTCAACGGCTACGGCAAACTCAGCGGTAGAAAGCTTGAGGACGCTTTTGAGAGTGTTAGAATCGAGAACGAAGAGAACAAAGTAAATCCTTTGGATTTCGCTCTTTGGAAGAGTGCAAAACCAGGGGAGATTTATTGGGATTCTCCATGGGGTAAAGGAAGACCAGGTTGGCACATTGAATGTTCTGCAATGAACAGAGTTGCATTTGGAGATCAAATAGACATTCACGGTGGCGGAAGAGACCTTATTTTCCCACACCATGAAAACGAAATTGCACAAACAGAAGCAGTAACAGGAAAGCAATTTGCAAAGTACTGGATTCATAACGGATTAATTAAGGTTAACGGACAAAAAATGTCCAAGTCTTTAGGTAATTCATTCATGCTTGCAGACCTATTAGATAAGTATGCTGCAGAGACTGTTAAGTTTGCACTATTACAAACCAACTACAGACAAGATATAAATATCGTAGATAATTTATTCCCTGAAGCAGATAGACACTTATATGAGTTCTACAAAGACATCTTAGCAGTTGAAGAAAGTGGTTTAAAATCAGACAAATGCACAGAAGAAATAGACAAGGCTTTTGACAACGCAATGGATGATGACTTCAACACAGCAAGAGCTATCTCAGATTTATATGGATACTTCAAGAAAATCAAGCAAGAGTTAAGAGATGGAGATGTTAAAGCAGTTGAAGATGTTAACCAAATCAAGAAGACATATGCGCTACTTGGTTTCTTCACAAAAGATCCAAAGGTATTCATAAAGTATTATGAAGACAAAAATAAGAAGGATGAAGATATCCCACAAGAAATCATGGACTTAGTTGCAAAGAGGACTGAGGCAAAGAAAAATAAAGACTACGCTTTAGCAGATACAATTAGAGGCCAGATAACCGAAAAGGGATACGCCGTAAAGGATACACCTCAAGGCCCAGTTGTAGAAAAGTTATAAAATAATAATGACTCCGATTAAGGAGTCATTTTTTTATTCCCTTTAGGGAATAGGGTGGGGGTAGGTTTGCATATAAAGTATATTTTATGGTATACTTTATTTCAGTAAAATTTATTCATTTTTGAGGGGATTAATAAATGAAAGTTTTAGTAGCCGGCGCCGGTATAGGCGGATTAGTTTCAGCTGGAAAATTAGCAGAATTAGGTTTAGAAGTTGAGGTTTTAGAAAAGAGCGAGTCTGTAGAAAAAATGCGTTATGACTGGCATGATGACGTTGCTCCAAAAATCTTTAGAAGACTAGGAATTGAGATTCCAAAAGAGCACTGGAAGAAAGCAGCTTGGACATTCTGTACAACTGGTGAAAACACAGTTAGAGAGATGCAACAAGATGAAACAGATCCAGATTTATCCATTGAAAGAGGACCACTTAACAAAGTGCTTTTAGAGTATGCAACATCTAGAGGTGCAAAGGTAAGATTTGGTGTTTCAGTAACTGGCCCTATCACAAAAGATAATAGAGTTATTGGTCTTATGGTAGATGGCAAAGAAGAGCTAGCAGATTTTGTATTAGATAGTGCTGGTGTAGACTCTGTTGTAAGATCCAACCTTCCAGAAGAATTCAAGATAATTAAAGCACCTAATAAAGACGAAGTCTTTGAGGTATATAGAGCATTTGTAAAAAAGACACCTGGTGTACCAGAACCAAAGTATACAAACAAGGTTTACATGATGCACATGAACAAGCCAGGTATTTCATGGTCTGTTGTAGACGTTTCAGATCCGACTTGCATGAACGTATTAGTTGGACGTATTGCAGAACTTCCAAAAGATGAATTTGAAGCTGCATGGGCAGATTTAAAGGAATACAACCCATTAATTTCAGATGAGATTGTAAGAGGTGGTTATTTCTGCAGAATACCTGTTAGATTCCCAGCAACAAGAATGATTGCAAATGGTTATGCACTTATTGGAGATGCAGCTTTTATGACAATCCCAATGCTTGGAAGTGGTATAGCGTCTTCAATGCTTTCTGCATCATTACTTGCAGAAACGATAGCAGACAGTATTCAAAAGGGTATTAAAGATAGTGCCATCTTTGATGCAGAGAATTTATGGAGTTACCAATATAAAGTATTCCAAGAGTTCGGTGCACAGCATCTTGGTGTAGATGCAATAAAGAGATGGTTACTCAATTGTGAATATATAGATTGGCTCTTTGGCAGTCCAGTATTATCCAATGCAGATTTATCTGCATCCTCATCTGGTGGAGAGCTCAAGATGACAACTGCACAGAAATTACAAAAGGTTAAAGCATGTGGATTAAAGAGTTTGCCAAGATTAATGCAATTACTTCCTATGCTCAATCAACAAAAGAAAGCAAACAAAGTAGGCAAAGCTATTCCAAAGACATATTGTGATAAAGCAATAGATTGTTGGGAAGCAAAGATCAAAAAAGTTATGTATAAATAAGAATTGGAGGGGAAAACGGTGAAGTCTATATCAAAATTATTATTATTAACAAGCATCTTCGTTTTCGTTTTGGTGCTAGGTCTTTCACTAGGTTTTAGTATTGGTGGGTTAGGTAAAGATACTAATGTTTATGCAACTGAAAATACAGTGCTAGATTATTCTAACTCAAATTATCCAACAGTCTATGTTAATAACGATGAAGAATTGAGGGCTGCTCTTACAAACGAAGCAGATAAATTGGTTGTTGTTAATAAAGATATTACTTGTGAAAGCGTAATAGAAGATGGTAGTTATACTTCTATAGAGCCAATAGAAGTAGTTGGGAATAAGATTTTACATTTAAATGGTAATCACGTTTATTACTCTGATAAAACACAATTTGGAATTAGACAAGGTGGCACTGAATATTATTACAAAGGTTTTGAAGAAAGCAAATATGATAAACCACATACCAAAAATTTAATTATCGTTAATGATGGGGTAACCTTTACAATTACAGATAATGATGATAATAAAGGTATTTTACAATTTGATTCTAAATTTGGTGATATTAGTGAATCCCAATATGATACGGTTAGAAATGTTCTCTATGTTAAGCAAGGCGGAAAATTGAATATTCATGGTGGCACTATTGTTGCCGGAAGAAATAAATTAATATATGATGCACAAAAAGTAAAGAATGTTACTGCATATATTATGGGTTCAGCAATTGTTTGTGATGGTGGAAATGTTGTAATAACTGGTGGCATTTTAAAAGGACGTGGAAGTGAATCTAGAAATTCAACAATTTATTTATCAAGCAAAAATAATAGATCAACACTTTATATAGAAAATGCAAAAATATTCGGATATTCGGGTGTTTGCACAATTTATTCATACAATTATTTGTTACATAACGATATCAAAATAGTAAGTGGTTATTTTGAATCATATCGTGAAACTAATAGTGCATCTAATATTTATGATCCAATGCCAGTTTGGAATAATCACATTCATGTAGCAAATTCACCAAGCGTACATGCTTTTGGATATAGCGAGGACGATCATGGTCATGAACGTGTTTATTTTACTATGCCATCAGGTTGGCTTGCAGATTCAGAACATACAACAAAAAATATAACATCGGATCATTCAGGAGATGGTGACAGTTCTAGCGATTGGGCAAAGGAAGTTTGTGTTATAACTCCACAGAATAAAGAGCTATCTGATGTTTTACTAAATTCAGAGGGAACACAAGATAATATTACAATTTATCAACATCAAGCACTCAATGTTCAATTAGATTATTGGGATGCATCTTATTGGAAATACCATAGCCAATTTAATTGCACCAACTTGATGAAATCGTTCAATGGAGTTGTTTCAGATGCAAATAAACTCAAAGAATATATTAAAAATAATGGCATCACTTCTGATTTTACAGTTTCGAAGAAAATCGGTCTCGAATATCAAGACATTTCCACAGTTTCATTCTCTAATGGCATGAATGATCAATTCCCATTAAATCTTTGTATCAAACCAGGTAGTGAGAAATGGGATGTAGGTGAATATAGAATAACTTGTAATATAACTGAAAGATCAGCAGGCAAGAATGCAACAAATGCATGTAACACATTAACAGTTAATGTAGTTAGTTCTGTTGATATGCTTGAATTTGAAGATATTCAACCAGCCGAATACCAAGCAAATCTTGGAAATATTAACATAGGAACAGAATTAACACTAAAGTTTAATGCCAAGTCTAAAGTTGAATTAGATAATCATTTATCTCTTGCAAAATCTGTTATGGTTAAATATCCAAATGCCGATAAATATGTAAATGCCAACTATAATAGTACACTCGGTACATATACCATTCCTATTGACAATTTAGGTTACTATTCAATTTATGAGATTATTCAACTTAAAAATGGCAATAGTGTTGTTGTGCAAAAAACTAGAGAGATGCACGCAAGCGGCATAGATACAACAAAAACAGCAACAGTAACACAAAATCCAAATGGAACTATTTTACTTGCTAATGTATTTGGAAAGGTTTTAACGAAGTTTAAACCTGGCGAAACAGTTTATGTTAATACAACTCCAAATAATAGTACTTATGCTGTAAGGAGCATAAATGTTTCAAAATCTAAAGGCGGCACGGTTGATGTTTCTAATAATTCATTTGTAATGCCAGATGATGATGTTACGGTTACAGTAGTTTTTGAAAGAGTTTATAATCTAAATTATAGAGAAAGTGCAAATGCTCCAATAGATGAAACTGTTGTGTTTAACAGTGATGGTATAACTTTAAAAGGCAAAACATACACCAAAGTTGGATACAAACAAGTTGGATGGAAAATTGGTAATGAGACTTATTCTTTGGGCGCAACTTTTACGCAAACTGTAAATGTTAGTGCAATTCCAGTATTTGAGCCGTATCAATATGACGGTATGCGTTTCTGGTTAGATGGATATATCGTTTATACTGATATAAACTATGATTCTTCACAAAATCTATATTATACACTTCCTGGAGATGAGAATTTTAATCCTCAGTATTTAGAGGGTAATCATATTGAGTATTATACATTGGGATATGATTATACCAGCGAAATTGAGGGAATTTCTTATTACGAAGGAGATATTTTTTATCCAGGACAAAAAATTATTCCAATGGCCGATAATCTTTACTTAAAGGCTGTATTACAAGAATCAGAAATAGTTAATCCAGTTGAGATAGAAATAGATTCAACTCTTGAAATAGGATCGAATGACATATTTCAAGTATCGGGACCTGCTTGTGTTTTGCAAGAATTGGTAGATAAATCAAATCAAAGTGTGTCATTAAAAGATTTAGGTTCCATGACAATATCGGCAAATGTTGATATCACATTTATAATGTATATTGGTACAAACAGTGGTTATAAATTTCCTAGTGACATGGACTCAATAGACATAGATTGGTGGAACATAGAAAATAATACAAATGAGATGGCATTTAGAAAGGAGCCATTAATTCAAGTAACAAATTTGGGAGTAGGATATAATACTCTTGCCATAGAGATAACTTTATATCCTGCTTGCGGAAATTCAGATGGTGATCATACTTGGACAAAGACAGATGATCCAGATTGGTGTATTGGAGATAATCATGAACATTATACTTGTTCAGTATGCCAAAAAGAAAAACTCGTAGAAGTAGCAGATCCAGGCGATCTTAATGTTCAACAATATCACGATTTAGAATGGGTATCCCCAACGTCAAGCGATTGTGCACATGATGTTCATGGAGTATTTGGACATTATGAATGTCGTGATTGTGGAAAATATTTTAACAATCAATACGAAGAAGTTAGTTATGATGACATTGTAGATCCAGAATTACATGCGTGGGGCTTTACTCATGGATTATATACAATTTATGGAAGACAATTTGAAGTCCATTATTATCAATGCGCTGAATGTGGATTCATAGATGAAAGTTCAATTGGATTCCATAACAATACAAATGGTTATGGCCCATGTTCAGAATTGTGTGGATATGAAATTCCTTGTGAGCATCAATGGACTTATGAAGAAGATTTATCTACATGTAATCATAAAGGAAAAATGACAAAGACTTGTGAGATTTGTGGAGATGTTCAAGAAGAAATATATAACTTCACAGATCACACTCTAGTTTATGTTGAAGCAATAGAGTCAACATGTACTGTTCAAGGTAAAGCTGCATACTATGTGTGCTCTCATTGTGGATTGAAATTTGATGAAGATATCTATGTTCATATAAAAGAGATTGATTCAAATGGTGTTAGATTAGAAAATCTAGATGTTAAATATCCAAATTCTGAATTTGATCATGCTGGCGAATATGCAAGTAATCCTGCCTATGCAGCAGATTATGATTTACAACAAGAAATATTAGCATACATTGATTTACATACCATTACAAATCCAGCTTCATTACCTCTAGATAATACGAAACATATGCATATTCACATACAAAATGATGTAGCCGTTTCTGCAAGCGCAAATGGATATTCAGGAGATGTATATTGTATTGATTGTGGTGCAAAACTTGAAGATGGTCATGTAATTGAAAAACATACACATAGTTACGTTGGTTCCGAATGGGAAAGCAATGGTACACACCATTGGCATATTTGTAATGCTTATGATGGTTGTGAAGAAGAATTAGATAAAGCAGCTCATACATATGGAGATTGGCATTATGTAAAATATGCAGATAAGGTTGGAAAGAAGTGGCAAGAATGTTCAGTATGTGGATATATTCATGTTGAAGATTATACACCAGATCCAATAGTTATCGAAGGAGAAAAGAATTATATCATTACAGAAGATCTCGGAGACTTACAAAGTGAAGAAGGTAAGGATGTAAGATATATCTTTGACTTAGCTAGCGCAAATGATGGTTCTGTAACATTTGAAACAGAAAACGTAACAATTATCTTTGATAAAGATGCCGTTAAGGATATAGCTGGTCATGATGTAAAATTCAAAGTAACTATATCAAAAGAAAATCTTGAAGGATTTAATATTCCAAATGCACAAATGGTAATAGAATTATCTCTTAGTGGAGTAACCTTTGCTAATGGTAAAGCAAAAGTTGTTGTTCCTGTAGATGTTCAAATTCCAGAAAATAGTGAAGTCAAGGTATTCTATGTCAACGGAAATGATAAAGAAGATATGAATGCTACATATGCAGATAGTAAGATTTCATTTGAGACAACACACTTCTCTAAATATGTAATAGCATTTGAGAATAATTCTCAACCAGTTGATCCACAACCACAACCAAGTACACCAGAGGTAAAACCAAATGACAAGAAACCATTGTCCGGTGGAGCTATTGCAGGAATAGTAATTGCTTGCGTTGTTGTATTGGCTGGCGCAGGAGTTGGAGTCTTCTTCCTTCTCAAAAAGAAAGGTATTATCGGTAAGAAATAATACCCAAACTTAATAAAATAAAGAGTCACCAGTCGGTGGCTCTTTTTTATTACTTAATAATTGTATTGTTACAAAAATATTGTTTCGCAATATTAAAAATTTTTTATTTTTGCGAAATTAACCATTTTGCAATATCTATTATTTTAATTCCTTCAATTTGCGTTTCATCATGTTTTGTTCTAGCAATTATGATCTTTGGATAAGCATCTTTTATTTCAAGTAGAGGAGTAATTTCACGTTTCAAAGTTTCTTCTCTGCTGATATCATCACAAACTTGTATATAAGTTTTATAACCATCTTTGATTGCTACAAAATCTATTTCTTTTTGGCCCAATTGCCCTATATATACTTCAAATCCACGACGAAGTAATTCAATAGCAACCAAATTTTCGTATAGATGACCATAATCTGTATTCTTTGTTCCAATAATAGCATATCTAAATGAAATGTCTGATAGATAATATTTTTTATCGGATTCCAAATATCTCTTTCCTTTTACATCGTATCGTGTGAATGGATAGAAGAGAAAACTTCTACATAGATAATCAATATAAGTTCCACAAGTTTTATCATTTGTTTTGTATGTATTTGAAGTCAAAGCATTTGCCACATTTCTAATGGAAGTTTTGTTTCCAACATTATCCATTAGAAAATCAACAATCATATTAAGAAGCACCTCGTTTTCTATTTTGAATTTTGTAACAATATCTTTAGTAATTGTTGTACGGACTATTCCTGAAAGATATTTTTTAGCATCTGAAGAATTAGGGTATAAGTAAGAACCTGCCATTCCACCTTTAATTACATATTTGTCAAAGGCATCGTCGATATCTTGTTGAGGGAAATATGTAAGGTATTCTGAAAATGAGAAAGGATATAAACTTATTTCAAAAACACGTCCACCAAACAATGTTGCCAAATCACTAGATAATAGGAAAGCGTTGGATCCTGTTAGAAATATATTAAAACGTTCTTCTTCATATAAACTATTTATTACTGTTTCAAAGCCGTCGCATAATTGTACTTCATCTATAAATAAATAATTAGGTTTTTCATCAATATAATGAGAATCAATGTAGTTATATAATGAATCGCTCTTTTTGAGTGATTCAAATTGTTTAAGATTCAGTTTTATACGGATTATGTTATAGTTTGACGATAGACCATTTATATAGTGAATAAAGGCATCCATTAATTTAGATTTGCCAGAACGACGTATTCCAGTTATAACTTTAATATCTGGTGTATCGATTACATTAATTAATGTTTGTAAATAATTTTTACGTTCTATTAATTTCATACTTTTTACCTCTAAAAATAGTTTAGTCTATTTCGCAAATTTTGTCAATTTTAAAAAATGCGAAACAAAAAACTAATTATCATTTTTTAATAAATAAAGAGTCACCAATCGGTGGCTCTTTTTTATTACTTAATAATTCTATTATTAAAGTGTTGTAATGGTGTCTAAGTATGGAACATGCTCTGTTGGCTCTCCGCCTACAGAACCATCTGCTTTAAGATGTGGAACCATTGTTGAACCTACATCAAAGGTTGCAGTTTGAGATTCCTTAGAACCAAGCTTTGTATCATAATAGTATCCAAGGATCACATTGTACTTGTCATTGGATATAACAAATGTCTCTTCATCTTGGCATACATACTTAATGTACTTGTCTGTTGTCTCAACTCTGTACTTTTCATTGAGATCTCTTCCAAATAAATCATTTGTCATTAAACTTCTATATGAATCTGAATAATTTGCAAGGTTTACATAAACATCTTCATATGTAAAGAACATTGTAGTAGTGGATGGAACCCATGCACTTCCTTCTAATTCAAATGTCTTATCTCCAATGTGGAGATATGTCTTTAATGTGTCTGCTTGTTGAGAACCCCAATTCCCAATTTCTCTATACTCAATATATGTTACGAATCTGTTCTCGCCTGCAACTGTTTCATACTTTTGTGCAACTGCACATATAATAGTTGTAATGTCTGTATGGTCACTTTGCTCAACTTCTAATATGTTTGTTAGGGAACCACTATACTCTAAATCAAGTGGAACCTCTGGATAATATGTTGTTATCCTGCGTGTGCCACATGATGCGAATATTACACAACAAGATAAAACTACTATAACCATTAATAAAACTAAAAGTTTTCTTCTCATGGCTACCTCCTACTTCTTAATCCATTGTAGTTTTCCACTGGCGTGTTTAATTAAGAAAGCCTTTCCAATGATGCGTGAACCAGGGACACAATGATTGTTATCCGCCCATTCTGTTCTAGAATCGGATGAGTGATTTCTGTTATCTCCCATTACAAAATAACAACCATCTTGTACTGTAACTGTTATATCTGAAGTTATCATAGGCTCGTTGATATAACTCTCGTCTTTCCTTTCCCCATTAACATATAAAATATTGTCTTTTATCTCAACTGTATCTCCAGCAACACCTATAATACGCTTAACATACTTGGTTTGGTTGCCTTGCTCATCTTCATGAGCAATGAATACAATTATGTCACCTCTGTCAAATTTCTTCTTGCTCTTGTTTAAATAAACATAGTCTCCAATAACTTTGTTGCCTTCCTCATCATATGAGGCACCAATTAAAGTTGGATACATAGAAGATCCATCTATTTCATAACTTGTAATAACATACTTGTTGATAAGTAGTGCGCTAACTATTGCGGCTAAAACCACAATTACAATGGCAATAACAAAAATCCACGTATTCCTTCTGTTACGCTTTATAATGTCTTCATCATACATTACAACTTCTTCGTCTTGATCTTTTGCCATTCCTTATACCCATAACATATTGGTGAACAATATGTCTTCTGCGTTTATAAATATAAACTTGTCTATGTCACTGAAACGAACAAGGGATTTTCCTGTTGGATCTTTAAAGTCTTGTGCATTAAGTGAAATAGCAGTCCAGTAATTGCCACCTTTAATATTAATATTGGTAGAATAAGTACGTTTATTTGAAAGTGAGTATAAACTCAATGTAAATGTCCTATTTTCACTTGAATAAGCATCAAATCTAAAGATAATGTTTTTGTCTGAAGAAAAATGCTCATAAGAATTTCTAAACATAACAAGATTTCCAGTCTTTGTTTTAACACCTTTAATTCCAAATGGACCTTCTAGACTTTGGATTGTGTCATCATCTAAAACAAATGAAGTTGTTTCAGCCATGAAAATACCTTTGTCCATGCTGCCACTATAAATAACTCTGGATTGCTTGTTTGCAAGAACTGTGTTCTCAGCTAAGTCATATTTTTCTGGAAGAATACCAATAACTGGAGTAGAGTAGGCAACAGTCTTGGAATAGGTAACTGTTGCATATGCAATTACATACTCGTCATTGTCAAATACTGGAACCTTTGCAAAGTATTCACTTTGACCACTCTTTTGCCAATCTGTAATCTCAGTCCATGTTCTAACTGCTGAATTAACTTTGCTTGTTGTAATATAAGCTTTAATGTTGCTTGTGTTAACAATTGTGTTAACTCTTAAACAAAGCTCGCCTTCAATAACTTCAAAGGATATAGTTGGGTTTTGTGAACTCTTTTCATCCTTTGCTAAATACTTCTTTAACCATGTTTGGATAATTGTTAACGCAGATTGCGTTAATTGTCCGTTTGCATTTTGGTTAATAAGCATATGCTTATTGTCAGATGGTATGGATGCAAATGTATCTCCACATCTGTCTATATCAAAATACTCTGAGTTAGAGGAACATACAAATAAGATAGGACATGTAATGGTTCTTGCATATGTTTCTGCACCAACACCAGTTGAAAAAGCACTCTCTTCATCATTGAGTGGTACTATACCATTGCCACCAAAACGCTTTCTGTCTCTACACCATAAGTATCCGCCTGTATCTATTGGTAAACAAGCATGAACTCTGTTATCAATACCTGCAACAATCCATGTTAAGTGAGAACCAGTGCCAAGGCCCATGATTCCAATTCTATCTCCTTGAACAAGTCTGTGTTCTTTTAAGAATGTAATAGCACGTCTTATAATCTTGCCCCAAACAAACCAAGGTGTCTCTTTTGCAGATGTCTTTATATCATACATATACTCTCTGCATTTTGGGCATACGGCATAATCTAATTCTGGTGGGAAAGACATGTCTTCATCATTTCTAGAAAAACATTTTGCATAGTCTACAATCCCAACAACAAATCCGGCACCAACTAAAACTCTGGCTATTTCTTCATAGTCTTCAACAGCTTCAAGTGTAGGATTTACAATAATTGCAGGACGTTTGTCTAACCAACGACTATCAAAATATACATCTATAGATGCACGAACCTTTCCAGTTCTTGTTGTTTCAGATGTGAAACAATACTTTGTATGTGAGATGTGTCCATCTTGTGTATTAGATAAAATACTGGCCTCTAAATTTCCGGCCTCTGGATCATACTTGTCCCATACAAGTTTAGGTGTTAAGAATTTTAATCCCATATAAAGAATTATACTCATAACTAATGAGTATGTAAAGTTAAATAGAATGTCCCGTTTTTCGTCTGTTTTATTGCTATTTTTCAATAACTATATTAAAATATAGGTTAATTGAGAGGAAATTATGGACGAAAACGAAATTATCGAAGAATCATCCGAAATTCAGGATGAATACGAAGAAACAACAACTCCAGAAGAAAAACCAGTAAAAAAGAGTTTAAAACAAAAACTCAAAGAAACAGACAAAAAGAATAGCTCAGTCTGGCAAGCAGTAAAGTATTTTTTATGTGCCGCTAGCGCAGGATTAATCCAATTTGTAACGTTTACAATTTTATCCACTGTTTTTGATAAAACAGGCGTTACTGCAAGCATGGGTAAAATGTGGTTCTTTGGAGAGATGGACAAATCTCTATTTACAGCCACAACCATTGCTCTTGGATTATCTATCATTTGGAATTTCACATTAAATAGAAAGTTTACATTCAAAGCAGCTAATAATGTTCCACTTGCAATGGGACTTGCATTCTTGTTCTATGTTCCATTCTATCCATTCCAAACATGGTATGTTGGAGCAGTAACCGGCGCAATTAGAAATGCAATTGGACAACCTGAGGCAACATGGCCAAGTATCATTGCAGAAGGTACAGTTATGCTTATAA
The DNA here is from genome assembly GCA_045130665.1 of Christensenellales bacterium. Taxonomy (GTDB): domain Bacteria; phylum Bacillota; class Clostridia; order Christensenellales; family CAG-917; genus RGIG8124. Next base: position 32,201 of record JBGUQC010000003.1, read on the forward strand.
ATGGTATCCTAGAATTCTGTTGGCAAAAGTTTGTTGTTTTCAGAATGCCAAAAGGCAAAGATGTTATGCCTGAAGAGGAAAATGCAGAAGAATAGATAGTAGAAGAAGAAAAAACAGAAGAATAAATTTTTCACATTTAAGAGGGGAATTTTATGGGAAAAGCAAAAATGCTGGATACTGAGAAGAAAAAGCCTATTCTCACTCCAGGAAACATGTGGGCTTATGCTTTAGGTTTACTAGGCATAAACCTAGCAATAGGTTTAGTTAATAGCTATCAAGCAGAATTCTTTAATAAGATGCTTGGTGCAAATTTGATGATCATCGCAGTCATTATTTTGGCTGCAAAGTTCATTTCAATTGTCGCAGACTTCGTTATTGGACACTTAATAGATAATGCAAGATTTAAATCCGGTAAGATGAGACCTTGGATTTTAATTTCCGCATTCCCACTTGCATGCGCAACAATGCTTTCATTTGCTGCATTTAAGTTCCCAGCAACACAAGCTGGACAAGTTGGAATGTATATATACATTTGTGTCATCGTTGTCATTTGGAACGTTTCCATGACTCTTGCAGATATTCCATCTCAAGGAACACTTGCACTTTTATCTCCAGATGGAAATGAAAGAAATAATGCAGCAGGTTTGGGAAATACTCTAAAATCTGTAGCACTCGCTTGCTCCGGTGTATTTGCAACAGTTATTTTAATGGCATTTGGTAAAGATGCATTAGATACAGTTACATACCTTGTTCTTGCAGGTGTTTTATGTGGTCTTGGATTTATCCTCCAACTCTTTATGTACTTTAAGTGCAAAGAGAATGTTAAAAACGTTGGTGCAACATCTGTTTCCTTTAAGGAAATGTTTAGAGAGCTTAAATCTAATAAACAAATCCTTATTGTATTCTTAACATATATATTAGGTTTTGGAAGAAATATAGCATTAGGTATTGCAGTTCAAGCAACATATATCCTTTGTAGAGATGGCGTAGACTTGTCATTCCTCTCATTCTTAGGCTTTGAAGGAAGATTGTATGGAGATGGTATTTCATGGGCAATTGGTATTACATCTGCTGTATCTAGTATGATAACCATCGTCCTTAATGCAGTTATCAACAAGAAACTCGGTGAAAAGAAATACTTCATTATTGCTGGTATCTATGGATTCGTAGTTTCCTTAATCTGCGTTATCTGCTATGTATTCGGTGGATCTTTTGCAAGAAGCTTCTGGGCAATCTTAATATACCAATTCATATTCGGTTTCGCTTATGGTCCAAATGGTTTCTTACCAATGGTCATGACCTCAGATATCGTAGATTACCAAGAGTGGAAAACTGGAAAACGTACCGAAGGTACACAGTTCGCCATCCTCTCGCTTTCTAACAAACTATCCAACGGCCTCTCAGTTGCAATTGGTATCTTCTTAATGGGTGCAATCGGATTTAGTGCTGCAACAGCAAATACATATATCCAAAACGACGTAGAACATATCTCAGAGTACATCACAGACGATATGCAAAACAAAGCATGGATTATATACTTCTTCATTCCAGGTCTCTGTATGTTAGTAAGTAGTATCCCAATGTTGTTCTATAAGATCAATGATAAGGTCAAGAAACAAATGAGAGAAGAACTTGCCCAGCGTAGAGCAAAGGCATTAGCTGAAGCAAATGGCGAAGAACAAAGTGCTGAATCAGATGCTGAACCAACTCAAAATACAGAAACTCAAGAGGAAGTTTTTGAAGAAACTGAATCTCAAGAAGAAGATAAAAAAGAATAAAAAAATTCCCCCTTTTCACAAGGGGGATACATAAACAATATACAACATATTTTTCACGTAGTAAAGACTTTTCAGAAAGAAAAATCAAACAAAAAAATATTTGTAAAAAAATTAAAAAAAGTTTTAATTTACCCCTTGACAGAGCCCGTCAGGGGGTTTATATTTTTAACATATTTTTATTAAAGAGAGACATCTTTTTAAGGATTAGGCACATGAAGACGAAGGATAGCCAAACATTGATAGTATTGGACTTCGGTGGCCAATACAAAGAACTTATAGCACGAGTTGTTCGTAAGTGTAAGGTTCACTCCATTATCATCAATGGTGCTACTCCAGTAACCCAAATTAAAGAAATGAATCCAATAGGTATTATCTTAACTGGAGGTCCTTTTAGTGTCTATGATCCATCCGCTCCACATTGTTCAAAAGAATTGTTTGAATTAGGAATACCAATTTTAGGTATTTGTTATGGTATGCAATTAATGGCATATACTCTAGGCGGCGAGGTCTCTCCATGCAATGTAAGTGAATACGGCGAGATAGAGGTTAAGGTTACAAAACCAAATAAAATATTATCTTGCTTAAATGGAAAAACAACAACACTAATGAGCCATACAGATTATGTCTCACGTCTTCCAGAGGGCTTTGAAACATGCGCAGTCTCAAGAGACTGTCCAACAGCTTCAATGGCAGATGAGCCACGAAATCTTTACGCCGTCCAGTTTCATCCAGAAGTCGAGAGAACTAAGTACGGCAAAAAGATAATACACTCCTTCTTATATAACGTTTGTGGCGCCAAAGGCGATTACAATATGGATGATTTCATTAAGAGTGAGACCATTAAGATTAAAGAACAAGTTGGAGATAAACATGTTGTTTTAGGTCTTTCAGGCGGTGTGGATAGCTCGGTAACGGCGGCATTATTGGCGAAAGCGATTCCAAATCAGCTTACTTGTATTTTTGTAGATCACGGCATGATGAGACTTAATGAAGGAGATGAAATAGAAGCAGCATTCAAGGATAAGGCTTTAAATTTTGTAAGAGTAGATGCAGAAGAAAGATTCTTATCCAAATTAAAAGGGGTTACAGAACCTGAACAAAAAAGAAAGATTATTGGTGCTGAATTTGTAAGAGTCTTCGAAGAAGAAAGTTCAAAATATGAAGGAAGCTTCCTAGCACAGGGTACAATTTATCCAGATGTAATAGAAAGCGGAGCAAATAATAGTGCAACAATTAAGTCACATCACAACGTAGGCGGTCTTCCAAAGGAAACAAAGTTTATAGGCTTGGTAGAACCATTGAGAGGATTGTTTAAGGATGAAGTAAGGAAATTGGGAAGAAAGTTGGGCCTTCCAAAAGAATTAGTAGAAAGACAACCATTCCCAGGACCAGGATTATCAGTACGTTGTATTGGTGAGATTACAAAAGAAAAACTAGATTTACTACGTAAAGCAGATGCTATATATCGTGAAGAGATAGCAAAAGCAGGATTAAAATATGATCAATACTTTGCAGTTTTAACAGATATGAGAACTGTGGGTGTAATGGGAGATTTTAGAACATATAATTATGTTCTAGCACTAAGAGCAGTAAGAACAACAGATTTCATGACATGTGAATTTGCTCATATCCCATATAAGGTATTAGAAATAGTAACATCAAGAATAGTAAACGAGGTAAAGGGCATTGCCCGAGTGGTGTATGATATTACAGGTAAGCCTCCAGCCACAATTGAGTGGGAATAGGCATAAAAGAGCAAATATAAAAAGTTAACGCAAGGAAGCGCATTCGCCGGATGGTTTCGGTTGAGTGCGCTTCTCTCATTTAAGAGGATTAAAAAGGAGATAAATTATGAACAATACTAAGTATATATTTGTAACAGGTGGAGTCGTTTCAGGATTAGGAAAAGGAATCGTTATGGCTTCTTTGGGTAGATTACTTAAAGAAAGAGGCCTAAAAGTTGCCGCACAAAAGCTAGATCCATATATTAACGTAGACCCAGGCACTATGAGCCCATATCAACATGGTGAGGTTTTTGTAACAGAAGATGGTGCAGAAACAGACTTGGACCTTGGACATTATGAAAGATTTATAGATGAGGATTTAAATAAATACTCCAACCTAACAACTGGTAGAGTATATTGGAATGTCTTAACTAAAGAAAGAAATGGCGAGTATTTAGGTGAAACAGTTCAAGTTATTCCTCATGTAACAAATGAAATTAAGGAATTCATATTCAAAGTCGGTAAGAAAACAAACGCAGATGTTGTCTTAACAGAAATAGGTGGAACAATTGGAGATATGGAATCTCAACCATTCCTTGAGGCAATTAGACAAATATCTAGAGATGTTGGTCGTGGAAATTGCTTATATATCCACGTAACATTAGTTCCATATATCTCATCATCAGGTGAACAAAAGTCTAAACCAACTCAACATTCAGTAAAAGAACTAAAATCTGCAGGTATTTCTCCAGATATTATTGTTACAAGACAAGAATTGCCAATGGATGAAAGTACAAGAAGAAAAATTGCAATGTTCTGTGACGTAAAACCAGACTGCGTAATTGAAGACTTGAATGTAGATACTATTTATGAAGCTCCAATAATGCTAGAGAGAAGCAATTTCTCAGAGGTTGTATGTAGAGAATTGGGTTTATATACAGAAAGACCAGATATGAGAGAGTGGCTAGATATGATATATAGCATTGAAAAAGCAAGAAAGAAGGTAAAGATTGCCTTAGTTGGTAAATATGTAAAGATGTTTGATACCTACCTTTCAGTTGCAGAAGCTCTCCGTCATGGTGGAATTGCAAACAAGGTTAAGATAGATATCAACTGGATTGAGTCTGAAGATATTACACCAAAGACCGTGGATGACCTTCTTAAAGATGCAGATGGTATCATCGTTCCAGGCGGATTTGGAGACAGAGGTATTGAAGGAATGATAGTTGCAGCTCAATATGCAAGAGAACATAATGTCCCATACTTTGGAATCTGTTTGGGCATGCAAATTGCAGTTATTGAGTATGCAAGAAATATGCTTGGATATAAAGATGCTAACTCTGGTGAGTTCGCAAAGACACCACATAATGTCATTGATTTAATGGCAGATCAAAGAGGTAATATTCCAAAGGGCGGCACTATGAGATTAGGTGCTTATCCATGTGTAATTAAAGATAAAACATTGATGAAATATGCTTATGGTATAGGGGAAATACAAGAGAGACATCGTCATCGTTATGAGTTCAATAATGACTATAGAGATGAGCTTCAAAATGCAGGCTTAGATATAGTTGGAACATCACCAGATGGACATTTGGTTGAGGCTGTTGAAGTGCCAAAGAATGACTTCTTTATTGGTGTTCAATTCCATCCAGAATTCAAGTCTCGTCCAAACAGAGCACACCCAATATTTAGAGAATTCATAAAAGCAGCAAAGTGCAGAAAAGAATGTTTATCTTATACAAAAGAATAGATAAACTATGTAATATGTGAAAAGTAGAGGAAATAAATATGTGTACAATAATGGCGTATAAAGGGAGAGACATCCCTGAAGATAAGTTTAAAAAAGGATTAGACAAGACCGTATCTAGAGGTCCAGATGATACCCGTATCGTTAAGATAGATGATGTCATCTTAGGCTTCCAAAGATTGGCTATTATGGGCCTAACTCCAGAGGGCATGCAACCATTTGAATTGGATGGAGATTATGCTATTTGTAATGGTGAGTTATATGGTTTTAGATTAGATAGAACAGAACTCAGATGGAAAGGTTATGAGTTCAAGTCAGAAAGTGATTGCGAGATCATCTTGCCACTATATAAAGAGAAAGGTGTTGAGATGTTTAAAGACCTAGATGCTGAGTTTGCAATGATAATCTATGACAAAGCAACACACTCTCTAATTGCAGCAAGAGACCCAATTGGTATTAGACCACTTTTTTATGGGTACACTCCAAGTGGTGGCATTATATTCGCATCTGAGGCAAAGAACCTAGTTGGTATAGTAAGCAAAGTAATAGCCTTCCCTCCAGGACATTATTATAAGGACGGTAAGTTTGTTTGCTACTGTGATATCACGCACGTAGATGAATATATTAAGGATGATATAGATACAGTATGTAGAAATATCCACAATAAGCTTGTAGTTGGTGTTGAAAAGAGATTGGATTCAGATACACCTATTGGTTTCTTACTCTCAGGTGGTCTAGATTCATCACTTGTATGCTCAATAGCTGCAAAACTATTAAGAGTACCAATTAAAACATTTGCAATTGGTATGTCTGAGGATGCAATAGACCTAAAATATGCAAGAGAGGTAGCAGATTACCTTAGATCAGACCATAAAGAGATCATAATTAACAAAGATATCGTCATAAATAGCCTAGAAGAAGTTATTTCTATCTTAGGAACCTTTGATATCACTACAATTAGAGCCTCAATGGGTATGTATTTGGTCTGCAAAGCTATTCATGAACAAACAGATATAAGAGTTTTATTAACTGGTGAGATCTCAGATGAGCTATTTGGATACAAATATACAGATTTTGCACCAAATGCAGAAGAATTCCAAAAGGAAGCTGTAAAGAGAATCAAAGAAATCTATATGTATGACGTTCTAAGAGCAGATAGATCCATTGCAGTAAACAGTCTAGAGGCAAGAGTTCCATTTGGAGATTTAGACTTTGTTAAATATGTAATGGCTATAGACCCAGAAATGAAACTCAATAAGTATAACAAAGGTAAGTATCTTTTAAGACGTGCCTTCAAAGATGGAGATTATCTTCCATATGATATCCTTATGAGAGAAAAGGCAGCATTCTCTGATGCAGTAGGTCACTCAATGGTAAACTACCTCAAAGAGTATGCTGAAGGATATTATACAGATGAAGAATATGAGACATTAAGAAAGAAATATACTCACGCTCAACCATTCACAAAAGAGAGTCTTTTATATAGAGAAATCTTTGAAAAATACTATCCTGGCTGTGCAGAAACTATAGTAGATTTCTGGATGCCAAACAGAACTTGGGAAGGTTGTAAAGATGCAAATGACCCATCTGCAAGAGTCCTTTCTAACTACGGAGATTCAGCAAAATAATTTGCATATAGATTTTTATGATTTGCATATAAAATGGCAAAAAATATGCAAAATATCTGCATATACTTATTGATTATCTGCATATAAAATGCTATAATATATGCAAATAACGATAAATAGGTGCAAATATGAAAAGATATGATTATTCGTGGTTAAAGAATGCAATGATTCCAGCAAGAGTCGTAAGCATGACCAATGTTATATATGCTTTAAGACAAGAAGAAGAATCTAAAAAACCAATTTGTCCAGATATTTTCACAGAACTTCAAAAGATTGCAATTATTCAGTCTGTTAAGGCTAGTAATGCAATTGAAGGTATTGTAACCACAGATCAAAGGATAAAAGCAATCGTAAGTGGTACTACAGACCCTTTAAATCACTCTGAAATGGAAATAGCAGGATACAAGGATGCTTTAGACATTGTACATACTAAACATGATGAGATGACTTTTAATGAGGAAACGGTATTGAATTTGCATAGAATTATGCTAGACAAAACTGGTAATGTTACGAAAGGCACTTATAAGATAGAAGACAATGTAATCTCAGAAAAGTATTCAGATGGAACAACAAGAATAAGATATGTGCCAGTTAAGGCAATAGATACTAAAAATGCTATGGATCAATTGTTTTTAGCATATATGGAAGCAAGAGATGATAGCGAAATAGATAACTTATTCTTAATCCCTTGTGTAATATTAGACTTCTTATGTATACACCCATTCCAAGATGGCAATGGAAGAATATCTAGACTATTATCATTACTCCTAATGTATAAGTTTGGCTTTGATGTAGCTAAGTATATATCCTTTGAAGAACAAATAAATTCAGATAAGGGTAATTACTACGATGCACTAAAAGCATCATCCCAAGGTTGGCATGATAATAACAATGACTATATGCCATTTATAGAGAACTTCTTGCTAAATCTATATAGATGCTACAAAGAAATGGATAAAAGATTTGTAACAATACGATCCGGAAAGGTAAGTAAAAAGCAAAGAATAGAAAGCATTTTACTATCTGCATTCCTACCAATATCTAAGGAAGAAATAAAGTCCGTTTTGCCAGATGTCGCCATAACTACAATAGAAAAAGTATTGTCAGATTTACTTAAAGCAGGCAAGATAAAAAAGATAGGAACAACGAAAAATACAAAGTATATGAAAAACTTCCAATCTAACCAAAGATAATGTTTATCTATACATTTTGAAAAGATAAACTATTGATATTGCAAAAACAACAAATATTTAGCACATTATAAATCACATATTATTTTCTATCAAAATTACGTAAACTTATCCCACCAAAAGTGGGATATTTTTATATACAAAAAGTTTTTAATGACTATTTGCTAATTATTTAGTATAATTAAGCAAATATTATTTAAATGAGGTGACACATGCGCTTTACAAAAATGGAAGGAGCAGGAAATGACTACATCTACTTTGATTGTATGTCAGATACAACTGGTGAGCTCCAAGAAAAGATAATCCCACATATCGAGAAACTATCAGATAGACATTTCGGTATCGGTGGAGATGGCGTTGTTCTTATCTGCCCATCTAAGGTTGCAGATGCAAGAATGAGAATGTATAACATAGACGGTTCCGAAGGTAAGATGTGCGGTAACGCAACAAGATGTATCGGTAAGTTTTTATATGATAACGGCTATGTAAAGAGTACAACATGTACTTTAGAGACTTTATCAGGCATTAAGATTATTAATCTTAAACTTGAAAACGGCAAGGTTACTGGCGCTACAGTTAATATGGGTAAACAAATTACAAACCCTAAAGATATTCCTATGAATCTAGACCTTATTAAACCAGGCTATGAAAAACAAGTAGTTGCAATGCCATATGTTATAGATGGTAAAGAGTACTTAATCACAGGCGTTTCAATGGGAAATCCACATAATATTATCTTTATGGATGAGAATGTTCTAAATCTTGATTTAGAAAAGATGGGTCCAAAGTTTGAAAATGACCCAATCTTCCCAGAAAGAGTTAATACAGAATTCATTAACGTTATCGGTCCAAACGAATTGAGAATGAGAGTTTGGGAACGTGGTAGCGGAGAAACTCTTGCATGCGGTACAGGTTCATGCGCAGTAGGCGTTGCTTCAATATTAAATAAGAAAGTAGATCCAAATAAACCAATACTAATCCACCTTATAGGTGGGGACCTCGTAATTGAGGTAAAAGAAGACGGAGTCTTCATGACAGGCCCAGCAGCTGTTGCCTTTACAGGCGAAGTAGAACTTTAATTGAGGTGCAAAATGAAAATTAATAAGAATTATTATGATTTAACAGAGAGCTATTTGTTTTCAACAATAGCTAGAAAGGTAAAAGCATATTCAGATGCTAATCCAAATGCAAACATTACAAAACTTGGTATAGGAGATGTAACTCTTCCTCTTGCTCCAAGCGTAATTAAAGCAATGCATAAGGCAGTAGATGATCAAGCATCATCCGCTACATTCCATGGATATGGTCCAGAACAAGGCTATGAATTCATTAAAGCACCTATCCAAGCATATTATAAAAGACGTGGTGTAGATTTAGATATAAACGAAATCTTCATCTCAGATGGCGCTAAATCAGATATCGCAAATATTATGGATATTATGGATAATGATAACATAGTTATCATGCCAGACCCAGTATACCCAGCATATTTGGATGTAAATATCATGCTTGGAAGAAAAGTATTATTCACAATTGGAAATAAAGAGAATGGCTTTAAGCCATTGCCAGATAAATCAGTGAAGGCAGATATAATTTATATCTGTTCTCCAAATAACCCAACTGGTGCGGTATATAACAAAGAAGAGTTAAAAGCATGGGTAGATTATGCTTTAGCAAATAAAGCAATAATCCTCTTTGATGCAGCATATGAAGCATATGTGTCATCAGATGATCTTCCAAGAACAATCTACGAAGTAGAAGGTGCAAAGGATTGCGCTATTGAAATCTGCTCATTATCTAAAACAGCAGGCTTCACTGGAACACGTTGTGGATATACAATAGTTCCAAAGGAACTATATAATGGCGAAATGAATAAGTTCTGGCTAAGAAGACAAACAACGAAGTTCAATGGAACTTCATATGTTGTACAATGTGGCGCAGCTGCAGTCTTCACAGAACAAGGCCAAAAGGAAATTAAAGAACAAGTCGCATACTATATGAATAATGCTCACATCATTCATAATGAGCTCACAAAAGCAGGTATTTGGCATACTGGTGGAGAGAATAGCCCATATATCTGGTTACAATGTCCAGATGGCATGACTTCATGGGATTATTTTGATGCTCTCCTTAATGAAGGACACGTTGTTGGAACACCAGGCGTAGGATTTGGTGCTCATGGAGAAGGTTTCTTTAGATTAACTGGCTTCGGTAATAAGGAAAAGACAGAAGAAGCAATAAAGAGACTCGTTAAAGTTAGAAGATAAGAGGTATATATGAAAATCATTTTAAAGCAAGATGTAAAAGGACTTGGCAAAGCAGGAGAAATTAAGGAAGTAAACGATGGCTATGCAAGAAACTTTCTTATAAAGAAAGGATTAGCAATAGAGGGTACAACTCAAAATCTTTATGCAGCTAAGGAAAAACAAAGAATAGCAGACGAAAAAGCCGCACAAGCAAAAGCAGAAGCTCAAGAAGAAGCAAAGAAACTTAATGGTAAAATCATTAAGGTTGAAGCAAAAGGCGGTGCAAATGGCGGTAAAATGTTTGGATCTGTAACAGCAGAACAAATTGCTGAAGCAATCCAGGCATCTGGATTCGAGGGAATAGATAAAAAGAAAGTTGAAGTTAAAGAGACTATCAAAGAATTCAAGAAATTCCCTGTAACCATTAGATTGTATCCTGAAGTAACAGCAGAAATTACAATAGACGTTGTTAGAGCAGAATAATGAAATATAACGTAGAGCTAGGCTTTGAAAATAGTTCATTTGTACAAGATAGTGACTTGTACTGCTTTTCTACAGACTCAGTTATCTTAGCAAATATTGCTAAGATAAAAAAGACAGATTATGTCGTAGATTTAGGATGTGGTGCAGGTATTATCTCAATACTTATTTCTCTTAAAAGAGAATGCAAGAAAGTATTAGGCGTAGATATAGATGAAAGAGCAATAGCTCTTTTTAATGAGAATATAAAGGATAATTCTCTACACAATAAGACTTCATCACTTCTTTCGGATGTAAAAGATGCACCAAAGAAGATAGGAAATGGTACAGTGGATATTGTAATATCCAACCCACCATACTATTTAGAGTCTTCTTTGCATGGCAAAGACGCTACATCTAAGATAGAAGATAATGGATCTATAGAAGACTTTATCTCATGTGCAGCTAAAATCTTAAGATTTGATGGAGACTTCTATATGATAATGAAGATAAATAGGCTTGTAGACACCTTAACTTTGTTAAGAGAATATAAACTAGAGCCTAAGGAATTAACACTAATAGCACATAACCAAAGCTCAGATCCAAGCTCATTCGTCGTAAAGGCTAAAAGAGGCGGAAAGGGCGGATTAAAGACAAAGATGCTATATATAGAGAACGAAGATGGCACTATGACAGTTGAGTGTGCAAAGTTATATGAAGGGGTAAGAAAAGATGGCTAAACTATACATCGTTGGAACACCAATAGGCAATTTAAAAGACATCACACTAAGAGCAATAGATACTCTTAAGATGGTAGATTATATTGCTTGCGAAGACACAAGAACATCATCTGTTTTACTCAATAATTATGACATCAAAAAACCACTCATTGCATACCATAAATTCAACGAAGCATCTTGCTCAGAAAAGATAATATCTCTTCTTAAAGAGGGAGGCAATATTGCACTCATTACAGACGCCGGAATGCCATGTATTTCAGACCCTGGTGCAGAGCTAATTTCTAAATGTAGAGAGTATGGTCTAGATGTTGAATCTGTGCCTGGTCCAACGGCTTTTGCAACAGCATTTGCTTTAACTGGAGTAAAAGACACAAAATTCACATTCGTAGGGTTTATGCCAGACAAAAAGACAGATAAAGTGGCGATTTTGCGAAAATACGCGAATTTAGATATGCCTTTAATTTTCTATGTTGCACCTCATGATTTGGCTCAAACAGCTCAAATTATGTACGAAGTTTTGGGAGATAGAAAGGCATATGTAGTTAGAGAATTAACAAAAATTTATGAGTCTGTAACTATTACATCACTCGCAGATTTTTCCTCTGAAGAAAGGGGTGAAATAGTGCTCATAATTGAGGGAAAATCACAAGATGAAAATCCACTTTTAAACATGACAATTGAGGAACATTTAAACCATTATTTAGAGCTTGGAATGGATAAAAAAGAAGCAGTAAAAAAGGTCGCTCAAGATCGTGGAATTACAAAGAACGATGTATATCAAGTTGCAATAAATATTAAGTAAAGGAGCAAACAAATGGTACCAGAATTAAAAGACGTAAAAATGTATCTATTTGACTTGGATGGAACAATCTATCTAGGAGATGAAGAAATTGAAGGTAGCTATGCTGCAGTTCAAAAATTGAGAGATATGGGAAAACAAGTTTGTGTTTTCACTAATAACTCATCTCGTTCTCATAATGACTATATCGTAAGATTAAATAATATGGGATTTAAAGTTGCAGATGAGGAAGTATATACCTCAGGAGAAGTTACCTGTGACTATTTAAGAGATAATTATGCTGGAAAGAGAGTATTCCTTCTTGGAAATGAAAGATTATATGGAGAATTTGAAGAAAAAGGCATCAACCTTGTTCAAGATGATCCAGATATCGTTGTTTTAGCCTTCGATACATCTCTAACTTATGACAAACTCTATAAATTCTGTACATTCGTTGCAAAAGGTTTGCCATATCTTGCAACACACCCAGATTATTTCTGCCCAGGACCAATTGGCCCAATGCCAGATGCTGGTGCTTTAATAGATGCAGTAAAAGACGTAACAGGTAGATCTCCAGATTTTATCTTGGGAAAACCATACCCAACTGCTGGTGAATTGATTAGAAAGAGATTCAATCTAGAAAAGCATGAGGTTGCTATGGTTGGAGATAGACTCTATACCGATATAGCTTTTGGACAAAACTGTGGATTCGTTTCTATCCTTGTTTTAAGCGGCGAGACAACTATGAAACAATACGAACAAAGCAAGATTAAGGCAGATTTCGTATTTGATTTCGTAAAAGATATCCCAGAGCAGTTGAAATAAGGAAAAATTAGATAAAAAATAAAGGGGCTTTTTAGGGCCCCTTTTATTGTTGTTTTTCTTGGGTATTAGTAAATACCTTCGGACATCATTGCATCTGCAACTTTCTTGAATCCAGCAAGGTTTGCACCAGCAACAAGGTTGTAACCAAGACCATAAGAATCCAATGCACTTGTGATTTGGTTGTGGATACCTGCCATGATGTGCTTGAGTTTTTCATCAACTTCATTAGCAGACCATTGTAATCTTGCACTGTTTTGTGACATTTCAAGACCTGATGTAGCAACACCACCAGCATTAACTGCCTTAGATGGAGCAACAAGAACGCCATTTTCTTGTAAGTATGCAATTGCTTCGTTTGTGGATGGCATGTTGGAAACTTCGTTTAAGTACTTGATACCAAGCTCAACCATCTTCTTTGCATCGTCAAGTTGAATTTCGTTTTGAGTTGCACATGGCATATAGATATCTGCCTTAACATTACCCCATGGCTTCTTGCCAGCAATGAATTCGCACTTGAATTTATCTGCATAGTCTTGAACTCTGTTTCTGTTGCTTGCTCTCATTTCAAGCATGTAGTTGATCTTTTCGTATGTTGAAATACCATCTTTATCAACAACAAATCCATCTGGACCTGAAATTGTGAGAACCTTACCACCGAGTTCAGAAATCTTCTTTACTGCACCCCATGCAACATTACCGAAACCGGAGATTGCGAATGTCTTACCTCTAAGCTCTTCGCCTTCATGCTTTAATACTTCCTCAAGGAAGTAAGTTGCACCGAAACCGGTTGCTTCTGGACGAATTAAGCTGCCGCCGAATGATAAACCTTTACCTGTTAATACGCCGTTTTGATAACTGCCAAGAATTGCTTTGTATTGGCCGAATAAATAACCAATTTCTCTTCCACCGACACCCATGTCTCCTGCTGGAACGTCAATGTCTGGCCCAATGTAGTGATATAACTTGTTCATGAAGCTTTGACAGAATCTCATGATTTCTGCATCAGACTTTCCTGTTGGATCGAAGTCTGATCCACCTTTACCACCACCCATTGGAAGGGATGTTAAACTATTTTTGAAGATTTGCTCGAATCCTAAGAACTTGATTGTGTCAATTGTAACGTTCTTTTGGAATCTTAATCCTCCCTTGTATGGTCCAATAGCATTGTTGAATTGTACTCTGTAACCATTGTTTACATGCCATTCGCCTTTGTCATCCATCCATGGAACTCTAAATTGGATTTGACGATCTGGAACAACTAATCTTTCAAGCAATACGTTCTCACGATATGCTTTCTCGTTTGGTGCAACAGCTGGTTCAAGAGAAGATAAAACTTCCTTAACTGTTTGCATAAATTGTGGTTGTCCTGGATTGTTTGCTGCGGTTTGCTCAATTACTTCTGTAATGTAAGACATATAGTATATTCTCCTTTATCATAAATACTAGCGTAAATATTATATATTTTTGCCTATGAAAAAATCAACAGATTTTAATAAATGTATAGAAAAAAAGCGCTCTTTTGGAACGCTCTTTTTCTGCTAGTATCTATGATATAAGAATTAGTAAACACCTTCTGCAATCATTGCATCGGCTACTTTCTTAAATCCTGCAATATTTGCACCTGCAACAAGGTTGTAATCAAGATCATAATAATCAAGAGTTTCAACAATCTTGTCGTGGATGCCAACCATAATGTCTTTAAGCTTCTTATCAACTTGCTCTGCTGTCCATTGTAAACGCTCACTGTTTTGTGACATCTCGAGACCAGATGTAGCAACACCGCCAGCATTTGCAGCTTTTGAAGGTGCAATAATAACTTTATTGGCTTGTAGATAAGCAATTGCCTCGTTGGATGTTGGCATATTGGATACCTCGTTGAGGTATTTGACACCAAGTTCAACCATTTTCTTTGCATCATTAATGTCAATTTCGTTTTGTCTTGCACATGGCATGTAAACATCTGCTTTGATTTTGCCCCATGGCTTTTCGCCAGGGAAGTATTCGCACTTGAATTTGTCTGCGTATGCTTTTACGCCTGTATGATTTACAATCATATATTCAAGATAGTCATACTTTTCTTGGGTGTTGACTCCATCTTTGTCTACGATATATCCATCTGATCCAGATAAGGTAATAACTTTACCACCTAAATCAGTGATTTTTTTTGCGGCTCCCCATGCAACATTGCCATATCCAGAGAGTGCAAAAACTTTTCCATCTATTGAATCGTGTTCATGCTTTAGTATTTCTTCTAAGAAATAAGTTGCACCATAACCAGTTGCTTCTGGACGGATTAAACTTCCACCGAATTCCATACCTTTACCTGTTAAAACACCATTTAGATAGTGTCCCACGATTTTCTTGTATTGTCCAAATAAATAACCTATTTCACGTCCGCCTACGCCCATGTCGCCTGCAGGTACGTCCATGTTAGGACCAATGTGACGATAAAGTTCGTTCATGAAATGCTTACAGAATCTCATAATCTCGCCATCTGTCTTTCCTCTTGGGTCAAAGTCAGAACCACCTTTAGCACCACCCATAGGAAGTGATGTTAAACTGTTTTTGAAGATTTGCTCGAATCCTAAGAACTTGACTGTGTCAATGGTTACATCCTTTTGGAATCTTAAACCACCTTTGTATGGTCCAATAGCATTATTGAATTGAATTCTGAATCCACGATTGACATGCCATACACCTTTGTCATCTGTCCAAGGTACTCTGAATATAATTTGACGATCAGGTTCTACTAATCTTTCAAGAATTACATGTCTGCGATATGTATCTTCATTCTTTTGAATTGCTGGCTCTAGTGAACTGAGAACTTCCTTAACGGTTTGCATAAACTGAGGTTGTCCTGGGTTTTTAAGCTCGGTTTGCTCAATAACTTCTGTTACGTAAGACATAAATTCCTCCAATTTAACAATAATTAAAATCTTATGACAAAATTTTATTGCGTTTTGCAAAAAAATGTCAATACTGATAGAAAAAAAAGTTTAAAAAAATATTTTATACCTATTTAGAATACCGAAAATTTATGAGAATAACATTTTAGAATATTGAAAATCTTAATATTTACAAAAACGACAAAAATTCTTAACATTTTTTATAATATTTGTGAAAAATCATAATAATAATTTGCAATTTTTTAACAGAAACACTCCATATGTATAGTGTTTTTTATTCAAATTATATGCCCGTTAACTATTGAAATTACAATATACATTATGATAAACTTATGTATACTATTTCGTGTGCCTATACGCAAGCGAAACAACTTTATGAAATTTTATAGAGGGAGATTATCTATGGACGCAAACAAAAAAGCCAGAAATTTTCGTGGTCTTAAGATTGCATTTTATTGCTTAGGACTACCATTATTTGTTGCTTCAGTCATTATTGCGTGCATTCCATTCTTCAATCACGATCCATTCATGGCAAATACAACAAACGCAATGTTTGCTAAATATGTCAGTGTCGTGTTTGGTACAGGAATGTATGGGGTATGGCTAGCATTTGCTGCATGGGCAATCATCGCTTTAATTACTATTATCGTCGGAAACACAATGAAGAGCTTCCGCGCAAAGACAGTAGTAGTTGTAGCATGTATCTTGATTGTCATGCTTGGCTCAGTCCTTGTCTGTGATTTAATGATGGACAAGGGCATTAAAGAAGTTGAAGCAAATGCACCAGATGGTGTAGTGGTAAACAACTATAAGAATCAATTATCATTCTATCGTACCGTTACATCTTCTAGAAAGACTACAACACGTGTATTAGAGAGTTACACAGACGTATTAACCAACAGAGTTCAAGCTTTCTTAAACATTTACAATGTTTTCTATTATGATTACATCTTCAATGAAAAAGCTACAAACGCTGGTAATACACCAATTTACGAGAACTACTATAAATTAAAAGATGCTGCATCTGGAGATCCAGATAAGTTAGTAACAGTTGAACCAAATGGTGCAGGTCATTTAGTATTAAATGGTGTAGATTACGGTGAGCAATTCTATTATGTAGAATACACAAATAAAACTATTGAAGACGGAAAACAAGTAGACCATAAAGATTATGTATGGTTCGATTCAGACTACCGTGCAGCTGGTACAAAATACGGCAAAGGCGGTCCACAACCTGCAAATTTAGTAGATGGTGTATATGGTAAATCATATTACAATATCAATGGTTTATTAACAGACGCTACAGTTCCAGGAATTGATACAAGTATCCAAATCATTAAGGCATACAACGAAGCATTTGATTATATCAAAGCAAACTTCGATGATATCGCAACAGAGTATATGTTCACTCCAACTGAAGGTGATTCAGATGAAGCTAAGGTTGAAAAACTTGTAAACCACGTATTAAGAACAGTTGGTGCTACAAATAGAACAACATATTACACAACAGAATATGGTGCAGAAAAAGTTTCAACATATGCAACAATGGAAGATATGTACAACTGGGAAATGGCTAAGGCAGCAGGATTCAGCATTACAGCAACTGAATTAGATAAAGTTCTTGGTGCTTTAGGTAAAGGTCTTGGAACAGGTTTAGGATTCGTAGTTGATCTATTAGATCAATTATCAGGTATCGTAGACGTCTTAGCAATGCTAAGAGATATCATTCCAGGTAAGACATTAGACCTCACATTAACAAAGGGTACAGAATCCATTACAATTCACGTTAAGTTAACAGATATCGCAACAACTCCACCAACAGTCGAAGTAGATCAAGACTATGTAATCGATGAGAACTTAGATGCAGATACACTTCAAGGTGTTCTTGCAAGCTTTGGTTTAGATGCACAAAAGATCGTTGACTTAGTTGGTGGATTACTTGGTGTTTCAGTTGACGCAGCTCAATATGTTGGAGATCCACACTGGTTACAAAACTTAGTTATCGATTTAATCGATACAATCTATTGGTATGCATCACCAGTATTACTTCCAGTATTCGATGAAGATATCTTAACACTCGGTATGAATCCAGAAACAGACGAAGAACAAATTGCATATGCAAACGCTATCGCAAAATATGCAAGAGCTCGTTATGAAGGAAAACAAGCTGGTGCAGTTAAGGGTTGTGCATTAATCGGTTCATCTCTAGGAGATGGTTCTGGATATTATGCAGGATCCACAGGCTTCACATACCTCGAAATTCTTCAATTAGAAACAGACTTAAGCTATCAACCACTCTATTACCCAATCATGGCATATAGAGATATGTGCGTAATCTTTGCAGGATTTGCAGTAATCTTCACAATCCTTTACTACCGCGCATGCGAAAGAGCATTGGATCCAAACTATGAAAGAGGCAAGAAAGCAAAGAAAGGCAAAAAGGCAGAGGAAGAGGCTCCAGTTGAGGAAGCTCCAGTAATTGAAGCTCCAGCAGAGGAGATTGCTCAAGAACCTGCAGACGAAAATCTAACAAAGGAGGAAGAGTAATATGTCTAAGAAAGATAAGAAAGTTCAAGAAGAAGCATTAGAGCTCGAAGAAGTTACCTTAGAAGAAGACGTAGTAGCTGAAGAAGCAACTCCAGAAGTTGAAGCTCCAGTAGAAGAAGTTGCTGTTCCTCAAGAGGAAGTCGTAGAGGCAGAACCTATTAACGAATACGATAACGTTGAAGAGTCAGTCGTCGAAGAAGAGCCTAAGAAAGAAAAGAAAGCAAAAGCAAAGGGCGGAGCAGGCTTTAAAGTATTAGAAATAATACTTGGGGTATTATCTCTTCCTGTAATGCTAGCATTAATCGTTCTCGCATGCTTTGGAATCGCATCAGATGCATCAGGTGTTCATTCATTCTGGCCATTTGTTGGCGCTATTTTAGCTGGAGTTCTCTCACTTGTTGTTTTATTAGTTGTACTAATAAGCAAACGTAAGAGCAATTCAAAGAGCATGAGAACAAGAACCATAATCGTATGTATTTTAGTATTCTGCTTCACATGCGGACTCGGTGCTATCTTTGATATCGCACTCCCAGACTTCTTATGTGATGCAACATCTAATACTATGTATTATGAACAATTAACACAAGAAACTGGCGCATTATCTGCAGATGCTGGTAGCTTAGAGCGTGAATTCATCCGTTATCAACTCCTTAATGGTAACTACCAAAAAGGAAAATATGCATATGCTACATTAAAGGCAGAACTCGCTACAGATATCAATGATGCAATCGATGCAATCGATGCTGAAACAGATAAAGAGAAAGCTGGTGCAAAATACACAAAGGCTATTGCTGCATATAAAGATGCAGAAGCTGCTGGAAAAGATGGAATCGTCGGAATCTTTGGCACAAAGAGAAGTTACGACTATGAATTATATCAATTCATCTATAACTGGTATGTAATGCCAGACTATGATTATAGCTTCGGGATTATCTATGATAATGGTTTCGGTTATAACATGACAAAGAGACAAGTTGTTGCTTACTTAATGACAGAAAAGATTAAAGCTATTCATACAGAATTATGTGGCAAAGGTATCAAGGGCGATGAAGAAATGAACAAGTGGTACATGAATAACTACGCTCAATTCGATAGAGATGGATATCAACCTCTTGATCAAAACACATTCTTAACTTATGCAACAAGTGATCGTATGACAGTTCCAGTAATCTTAAGATTACTCTTAAACGAACACTATAAGACAGATTACTATCCATTCACATTATGGAATGCAGCAACTGGTGAATACACAACTGGTTCAATGTCATGGACAGTATTAGATATGAACGGTGTTTCTGCTCCAATCGCAATTGAATTAGGAAATGCAGCAGATATGCTTTCAGGTCTTGGTCTTGGTGGAGAAGTTATCCCAATGCTTGCTAATGTATTAGCAGGATACGGCGAGAACTTCGATGGATTATTAAATGTCCAACTCAAGTACGTTGTTGCAAGCTTAACAGATACATATGACACAGAAACAGGCATTAGAAATTCTGGTACATTAACAGTTGTTCCAGAACTCACAGATGATGGCAACTTAACAATCGTTGTAAATTCTGAAAACGTTGAAAGAGGTCAATTAGGTTACATGCAAATGACATGGACAGAGTCCAATGACTTGTTATTCGCAGTTATGTCTGTATGTGCATCTAGAAACTTCTTATTCATCTTCGGTGCAATTTCTGTAGCACTTATATTCCTTGCAGGACTCTGTGCAGAATATGCAAAGAGAGCACAAGAGAAAGCAGCAGAAAAGGACGCAGAAGCAGAGGAAGTCGCAGCATAGTCAGTCCTAGATAACAAAATAATAAGGAGCGAGAAAATCGCTCCTTATTTTATTATATAAAATATTTTTATTAACCGTTGAGGTTTTTGAAGTTCTTTTTGTTGGTCTTGTATAATACCTTAAATACTTCGAAGTTCTTGTCGTATACAGCCTTGTTGTCTGGGTTTGGTGTGAAGGATGCAGAAGCAGGAATAAACTTCTTTAATTCTTCGAGTGATGGTATTGCGCCTAATCCAACTCCAACAACACCTGCAGCACCTACAGCGCCAACATTTTGAGGATCTGCAACGGTCTCTACAACGTGTCCTGTAATATCTGCAAGGATTTGACATGTAAGTGGTTGTAAAGCACCGCCACCAACGAATCTAATAGCTTTAGATGTTGGTACCTTTCTGTCTTGTGCTTCAAGCATCCATCTTAAGTGGAAACAGATACCTTCAACAACTGCTCTAATCATTTCAGTCTTACCAGTCTCTAATCCAATATTGAAGAATATACCTTTACAAAGTGGATCTTCGAATGGACAACGATTTCCGTGTAACCATGGTGTAAATATTACACCATTACTGCCTGCTGGAACCTTTGAAATACAGTCTGACATATAATGATAAAGGTTTGTATATTGAGATTCCATATCGTCTGCAACAGTTGTTCTCTTTGAATAAATTGAAATTTCATCTAGTGCTAAGTGGTCTTTTACCCATTGAAGTGACTTACCAGCTGTCTCCATTTCAGCAAAATAATTCATTTTTCCAGGTATAGATCCAGTTATTGCGGCTATCATAGCGCTCGTATCAACAATGGATTTATCAACAACTGTTCCAACCCAACCACTTGTACCCCAGTAAACGTGTGTATCGCCTAAAGCTGTTGCGCCAGCACCAACACCAATTAATGAAGCATCTCCGCCGCCACCAAATACTGGTGTTCCAGCTTTAAGTCCAAGCTCTTTTGCAGCTTTTTCTGTGATATATCCTGCAATGTCTGTGGATTTAATGATCTTTGCAAGGTGGTCCATATTTACATTGAACATCTTGCACATTGTTGGAGACCATTCATTCTTATGAATGTCATAAATAAGTGTTCCAAATGCACTGTCTTGTGTCATGATGAACTCACCAGTACATCTGCAGATGAAATATTCCTTAACATCTAACCATTTATATGCTTTAGCAAAGTTTTCTGGTTCGTTTTCTTCTACCCATTTATATTTGTATACTGGGTCCTTAACAGATGCAGATACGGCGCCTGTAATTGCAAGAGATTTTAATAGTTTAACAATGTTTGCTCCAGCAATTTGGAAACCATATGCCATGTACTTCTTTAATTGCTCTTTGGATCTTTGATCCATATAGCTCATTGGTCTTCTTACAGCATTGCCATCTTTGTCTACAAGAACCATGCCTTGCATTTGTGAACAGAATGAGATTCCATCTACTTGTTCTGGCTTAATATCTGTCTTGGAAAAAACTTCTTTTGTGGTTTTGCACATAGCAGCCCACCATTCTTCTGCATCTTGTTCTGCACCACCATCTTCGTATGAATATAGATTGTATCCTTCAATTGCGTCTGAGAGAAGTTTAATTGTTTTGTCTATCTCAAAAAGACATGTTTTGAGACCTGTTGTTCCAACGTCATATGCTAATACATATTTACTCATGGTTTTCAATCCTTATCAAAAAAAATAATTTACATATATTTTATAGTAAAAAAAGCGCGTATGTAAATATATCAATAAGATTTTTATTTATTTGTAAAAGTTATATAAATGTAATATAATTGCTTTACACTAAGAAAAAGAGGGAACATTATGGCAATTACTAGATATCTTGAAGATAATGCAAAAAAGTACCCAAATGATGTAGCATTAATAGAAATTAATCCTGATGTAAGTAACGAAAAAAGAGTTACTTGGAAGGAATATTCTTTGGTTGAACCAAGATTTGGTTCACATTATAGAAAAGAAATCACATGGAAAGAGTTTGATGATTCTGCAAACCAAATGGCAAACCTTCTATTATCCCGTGGTTTAAAGAAGGGAGAAAGAGTTGCTATCCTTTTAATGAACAGCATTGAATGGCTTCCAATCTACTTTGGAATCTTAAAGGCTGGCGCAGTTGCAGTACCACTCAATTATAGATATACAGCAGACGAGATTAAGTATTGCGTAGACTTTTCAGATGCATCCTATTTAGTATTCGGATTTGAATTCATCGGAAGAGTAGAACAAGTAGCAGATGGTTTAACTAAAGTTAAATCCATGTTTTATATTGGTGAGAACTGCCCAACATTCGCAGAAAACCTACACTCATTGCTCATAGAACAGCCTACAAGCGCTCCTGATGTAAATCTTGAACTCACAGACGAAGCAGCAATTTACTATTCATCTGGAACAACTGGATTCCCTAAGGCTATTTTACATTTACATAAATCTTTAGTTTGTTCTGCTAAAACAGAACAAGCAAACCACCACCAAGTAAAAGAAGATAACTTTTTGCTTATCCCACCACTTTATCATACAGGTGCAAAGATGCACTGGTTTGGTTCATTGGTAGTTGGCGGAAAAGCAGTTCTTTTAAAGGGTGTAAGTCCAAAGTGGATTATAGAGACTGTTTCTAAAGAACAATGTACCATTGTTTGGCTCCTAGTTCCATGGGCACAAGATATCTTAGATGCAATAGATGCTGGAGATATTAATCTAAAAGATTATAAGTTAGATCAATGGAGATTAATGCACATTGGCGCACAACCAGTCCCACCATCATTAATTGCACGTTGGAAGAAAGTGTTCCCAAATCATGCATATGATACAAACTATGGTCTTTCTGAATCCATTGGACCAGGATGCGTACACTTAGGTATGGAAAACATCCATAAAGTTGGTGCAATTGGTATTGCTGGTATTGGCTGGCAAGTAAAGATTGTAGATGAAAAACATAACGAAGTTAAAAAAGGTCAAGTTGGTGAACTTTGTGTTAAGGGTGATGGCGTTATGAAATGCTATTACAAAGATCCAAAGGCTACACAAGAGACATTATCTCCAGATGGTTGGTTATACACCGGAGATATGGCTATGCAAGATCCAGATGGTTTCATTTACTTAGTAGATAGAAAGAAAGACGTTATCATCACTGGAGGAGAAAATATCTATCCAGTTCAAATTGAAGACTTTTTAAGACAAAGAGATGATATAAAGGACGTTGCAGTTATTGGCTTACCACACAAACGTTTGGGTGAAATAGTTGCTGCAATAGTTGAATTAAAACCAGGATGCAATACATCTGTTGAAGAACTTCTTGAATTCTGTAAACAAGGCTTACCAAGATATAAGTGTCCAAGAGTCATCGTAATAGATGATATCCCAAGAAACCCAACTGGTAAGATTGAAAAACCAGTACTAAGAAAGAAATACTGGGGAGACAAGACATTAGTTGAACTTCAAATAGAAGAATAAAAAATAACAACCACCAATTAAGGTGGTTGTTTTATTATGGTTTTATTAATTTTTAATCCCTTACCGAGTAAAGAATGTCGCCGTAAGATGGTAGTGGCCAATACTTTTCTGCAGTGTTCAATTCCATCTCGTCACATACTGCTCTCAATGCTTCCATTGCAGGTATTACAACATCTCTGTAATACTCACCAGCTGTTAAATCTGTACCTAATTCATGTGCCTTAGAAATAGCCTTATCTAGTGCGTCAATCTTCTTAATTGCATCTTCATATAGACCAACTAGTTTTGTGCATAAATCCTTCTCAGCGGATGTTTTTATACCTATTTCAGCTAGTTTAACTGCCGTTTCTGCTAAATGCTTTTGATATTTAGATACTGCTGGAAGTATTTCTCTCTTGGCCATATCTAACATAGTCATTGCTTCGATATTGATAATCTTGCAGTAGCTTTCTACGTATACTTCAAAACGAGATCTTATCTCTGTTTCTGTGAATACACCATGTTTTGTAAATAGTGCAATGTTCTTATCTGAGATTAAATATGGAAGTGCATCTATTGTTGTTCTGAGGTTGAGTAAGCCACGTTTTTCTGCTTCCTTAATCCATTCATCTGAATAGTTGTTTCCATTGAAGACAATCTTGCCATGTTCTTTCATTGTCTTTGCAACAATTTCAGTTATAGTTGTTTTGATATCTTTGGATTTTGCAAGTATATCTGCAAACTCACCAAGCTTGTCTGCAAGGATTGTGTTAAGAACAACGTTTACACCAGCAATAGATTGTGAACTACCAGGCATTCTGAATTCGAACTTGTTTCCTGTGAAAGCAAATGGAGATGTTCTGTTTCTATCAGATGTATCCATTGCAAATGTTGGTAATACGTTTACACCAATTTCAACATTGCATTTTGCTCTCTTTGAATATGAACGTCCTTCAGCAACTGCATCTAAGATACCAGTTAATTCTTCACCTAAATACATTGAAACAATGGCTGGTGGTGCTTCGTTTGCACCTAATCTGTGGTCATTGCTTGCACTTGCAACAGAAATTCTAAGTAAATCTTGATGTTCATCTATTGCAGATATTACTGCTGCCAAGATTAATAAGAATTGTGCACTTCCTTCTGGGCTCTTTCCTGGATCAAATAAGTTATGACCAAAGTTTGTTGTTAAAGAGAAGTTGTTGTGCTTACCACTTCCGTTAACTCCATCAAATGGCTTTTCATGAAGAAGACATGTCATTCCATGACGGTATGCAACTTTCTTCATCATTTCCATTGTTAATTGGTTGTGGTCTGTTCCTACGTTAGTAGTTGTATAAATAGGAGCAAGTTCGTGCTGAGATGGTGCAACTTCGTTGTGCTTTGTCTTTGCAAGAATTCCAAGCTTCCAAAGTTCTTCATCTAGCTCCTTCATATACTTAACAACTCTTGGTGTTATTGCTCCAAAATAGTGGTCATCTAATTCTTGGCCTTTTGGTGGTCTTGCACCAAATAATGTACGTCCTGTATATATAAGGTCTTTTCTCTTATTAAATACATCTTTATCTATTAAGAAATATTCTTGCTCTGGACCTACGTTAGAATAAACATGCTCTGTCTTTCTACCCAAGATTCTGAGTAATCTTGTTGCTTGTTTATCAATAGCTTCCATAGATCTAAGAAGTGGAGTCTTCTTGTCTAATGCTTCGCCATTGTATGAACAGAATGCGGTTGGTATACAAAGTATACCATCTTTGATAAATGCATAAGATGTTGGATCCCATGCTGTGTATCCACGTGCTTCAAATGTGGCTCTTAAACCGCCTGAAGGGAATGAACTTGCATCTGGCTCGCCTTTAATAAGTTCCTTTCCAGAAAATTCCATGATTACACCACCATTTGCTGTTGGTGAAATGAAACTATCATGCTTTTCTGCGGTAATACCTGTCATTGGTTGGAACCAGTGAGTAAAGTGTGTTACGCCTTTTTCAACTGCCCAGTCTTTCATTGAACTTGCAATGATGTTTGCCATATCAAGAGTTAAAGATCTGCCTTCTGCACAACATTTCTTAAATTCTCTGTAAACAGCAACTGGGAGCTTTTCGCACATTACTGCATCGTTGAATACCATACTGCCGAATAATTCATTAATTCCCATAAGTACCTCTCCTTTCGAATTTCATGCGTAAATAATAGACCTAAGATACAATTCTGTCAATACCCATTTTTAACTTTTTATAACACGATACTCATTGATTATACATAAAATTGTATGCAATATACACGATATAACAAGAATTATGCAATATTTTGTCTTTTATACATTTGGTAAAAAATCATTTTTTATAAATATTCACTAAAATTTTTTTTAATATTTTTCACTAAAACTTCAAAAAATGCCATATTTACTTACAAAAATTAATGTGTTAAAATGAAGGTTAATAAAACAAAGAGGGATAATTATGTATACCATTAATAAAGAAAATTGTGCAGATTGCGGATTCTGTAGTTATGTATGTCCATTTGATGCAATAATTCATCACGTAGATGAAAAGTATTATGAAATTGACCAAGGAAAGTGCCAAGCATGTGGTCAATGTTATAGTAATTGTATTACAAGTGCTGTTGAGTGTGACAAGGATCAAGAGAAGGTGGTTGAAATCTTTATTAATGACAACTGTATCGGATGTTCACTTTGTAGTAGAAGTTGTCCAGTAGGAGCAATCACAGGACAAATTAAAGAGAAATTTAATATCAATCCAGATAAATGTATTAAATGCGGATATTGTGCAACTAAGTGCAGAAAGGACGCAATTACAGTAAAAAAGGCAAAGGTATTATAAAACTAAACTTTAAGTAAGAATTCTTTTAGTTCTTGAGTTTGAGGATGGTCGATGAATGTATGTGCATCGGCTATTTCTTTTATTTTGCCATCTTCTATATATAAAATTGTGTCTGCAAGTCTTTCAGCTTGTCTAATAGAATGGGTTGCAATAATAATTGTATTATTATTTTTTTCTTTATAGGTTTTTATTAGTTCTTCTGTTTTTATGGATGCATTTATATCCATTGCAGATGTTGGTTCATCTAAAAGCAATAAATCATGATCAAGAACCAAACTTCTTATAAGAGCCATTTTTTGTTTTTCACCACCTGATAATAATTTGGCATTTGATTTGCGTAATTTGTACAAGTCAATTGCCTTCATCATATTATCTATTTCGTATTTGCAATACATTTTTTCGGTGATTTTATATTTTTGAGGTATGCCGAGTTTTATATTGTTATATACAGACAAATCAAAAGGATAGGGATTTTGTGGCATATAATATATATCTTTAAATGACATATTCATTGTAGAATCATTATCTGGTTTTATGACGGAAGAAAGAACTTTAAGCAAAGTGGATTTACCAGAGCCATTAGCACCAATAAGGGCATAAATTTTATGCTCATTAAGTTCGATGTTAACATCTAGTACGACTCTATCGTAAGTCTTTTTAATATTTAGCTCCATTTCTTTTTCTTCCTAGACCCAACAAATTGTATTATGCCAGCAACTAGGTTAAGGCCAAGTGTTATTGCAATAATAACAATACCCAATGCAACGGCATATTCTAGATTACCTGTGTTGTAATTTAATGCAATATAGGTTGTCATTACCATGGTCTTATGTAAGATATTTCCACCAACAATTTGTACAGCACCAACTTCAGCTGTTGCTCTTGCAAAAGCAAACATATATGAGGCAACTAATGAATATTTATTTTCATTAACCATAAGTAAGAAAGTTTTTCCTGGACCAAATCCGAGACCTTTTCTTGTTTCATATAATGCATGACCTGTAGCCTCAGCTCCAGTTTCAACCATACCAATAACTAAAGGTATAATTAAAACAACTTGGGCTATAATCATTGCTTTAACTGTAAATATAAGTTGAAGTTGTCCAAATGGACCAACTCCTCTAAAGAGGAGATAAATTAAAATGCCAATTGCAACAGGCGGCAGTCCCATCAAAGTTCTAACTATAATAACTAGAACTTTTTTTCCTTTAAAGTTGTAGGTAGCTAAAAGCAATCCCAAGGGAGCGCCAATTATAAAAGCTATAATTGAGCTAGTAAGGGTCATTTTCATGGTAGTGGCAATTACCTCATTAATTAGAGGGCTACCACTACCAATGATATTAAACGCTTCTCCTAGAGATTGCCAAAAACTATCCCACATTTAATTAAGCAGTCTTTGATTTTTTATAAGCAAGATATGTTCCTTTATCTGAAAGTATATATGCTTGATTTTCTTCAGCTAAATTTAATGAAGCCATCATTCCTGCTGCAGCAGCAGTATACCATGTATACTCTGCTGGATATACAGCTGAACTTGTTGCTGTATCCCAACCTATACCTGTTTCACCAGCTGCTTTCCATAGATTGATTTCTTTTGTATGTGTTCCAGAGTTGTCTCCACGGCTTACAAATTTGCTTTGTGTATTTTTGATTGCCTTGAATCCATCAATTATTGATGCACAATCTTTTACACCAGCTGGATCGTTCTTTGGTCCAACAAGTACAAAGTAGTTGTACATAAAGGAAATTCTTTCAGATGTAAATCCAGAAACTGTTCTTGCATAGCCAGCATCAACAAAAGCATCCTCTTGTGTCTTTGCATGTACTAATAACATATCAGCATTTCCATCTTTTGCATTTTGGATTGCCTTACCTGTTCCTGCAGATGTTACAGCAATTTCCCAACCGGTTTGTTCATTGAATTTTTCACCAAGATATCCTAATAAACCTGTGTCGTTAACAGATGTTGTTGTGGAAACCTTAATTGTCTTTTCACCAGTTGTGTAAGCAAGAGAGGCTAATGTACCATTATATAGTGGAGCATCTGTCTTTAAATAGAATAATGCTTCATTGTAGTTTTCAACACCATAAGTCTTGATAAAATCATTTCTTGTTGATGCTAAACTCATCCACTTAATGAATGCATCTGCACCTGCTGTATTTAGTACAGCTGGAGAAACGCTAGTTGGCTCTACAGCAATCATAGTGTATGTATTCATAAGAGAATCGTCTTGCTCATACAAAAGTGTTAAAGTATTATCAACACTCTTGTCTTTGTTACAAGCAACAAGCATACAGATAGATAATGCTAGGATTAAAACTAGTGCTAAAACAAGCACTTTTTTGCTCAAATTTTTCATAAATTACTCTCCTTTCCATAATGGGAGGCTATATCGTTTCCAATATAACCCAACGCTTTTAATACCATAGAAAACCCGTAGGTATTAAAAATCGGATATTAGATAAATTATATTCTAATCTATCTAAAAAGTAAATACCAGTTAACACAAACTCCTGTATTGTAAAATAATATAACAAAATGTTATAATTATTTCTAAGGAGATTATTATGGGAACAAAATATGGCGCATATTGCGGAAAAGTAGCAAAGATTGATTTAACTACGAGAGAGGTTACAGACTATCCATTCTCAGATAAGGAAAGAGAATTGTATTTGGGTGGCAAGATTATGGCTGCCAAGATTATCTATGACAATATCAAAGAAAAGATAGATCCACTCTCACCAGAAAATATGATTGTTATAGCCACAGGTCCATTAAATGCTGTTGGCGCACCTTGTTCTTCTCGTTTTGATACTTCAACAATTTCACCTCTAACAGGATTATATACATCCTCAAACTGTGGTGGTAATTTTGGTATGGCTTTAAAGAGAGCTGGATATGATGCAATAGTTATTACAGGTAAATCAGAAGAAAAGATATACATAAGTATCACTAGTGACAAAATAGAATTTAAGAACGCAGATGCACTTTGGGGACTAACAACCCAAGCCGCACAAGCTGCCATTCCAGAGAAGGGAGATAAATTTGTTATTGGCCCAGCTGGAGAGAATTTAGTTAGATATGCATGTGTCGTTTCTAACGAAAGAGCAGCAGGAAGAGGCGGTGTTGGTGCCGTATTTGGATCCAAAAACCTAAAAGGTTTAGTTTGCTTTGGTACAAAAGCCCCAGAGGTATACAACAAGAAAAAACTAGACAAGGTTAATAAGGTCTGGACTACAAGATTGAGAACTCATCCATTAACCGGTGCTCAATTGCCAGAATTGGGAACAGCCGGATTGGTTACCTCCATGCATGCAAAGAACCTTCTTGCAACAAACAACTATAGATCTGGTAAGTATGAACATTTCGAAGATGTAAACGGAGAAACACTTGCAGAAGATTATTTAGTAAGAAACTCAGGTTGTACAACCTGTCCAATTAGATGTGCAAGAGTAGTTAAGGTTGAAGGTAAAGATGTTAAAGGTCCAGAAGTTGAAACTTTAGGATTATTTGGTCCAAACATCATGAATAACAATATGCAATCTATTTTAGATTGGAACTATTACATGGATGAACTTGGTATGGATACTATTTCCTGCGGAAATACAATTTCATTTGCAATGGAATTAAATGAAAAAGGTATGTGGGATAATGGTCTTGAGTTTGGAAAGATAGATAATATCGCACAAACATTAGATGATATTGCACACAGAAGAGGTATTGGAAACGAACTCGCAGAGGGAAGTAGAAAACTATCTGAAAAATATGGTGGAAAAGAGTTTGCCATGAACGTTAAAGGTTTGGAGCTTGCTGCATATGAACCAAGAGGCGCAGTTGGTCAAGGTTTAGGTTATGCAGTAGGTAACAGAGGTGGTTGTCACTTAAATGGTGGTTACTTAGTTGTTGTTGAAGGTTTAGGTCTTAATGCAAATCCATATACTACACACGGCAAAGCTGAGCTTTGTATTACATTCCAAGATCTTATGGAAGCTTGTTCTGCTGGAGGTAACTGTTTATTCACAACATATGCATTCTTCCCAAAACCATGGGTAGCAAAACCAAACGGATTTGTAACAAAGATAATAAACAAGTTTATTACAGAGGTCGGATTTGTCTTAAGAATAGTTCTTAGAATTCCAACAGCACTTGCTATTAACCTTCCACACATGTTGCCACATCCAAAAGCAATTGCTGCTGCAACTGGTATGAAATATACCTTCGGTAAATTCATAAGAGTTGGTGAAAGAGGCTATAACTTAGAGAGAATGATAGACGTAAATCTTGGAGTATCATCTAAAGATGATGAACTTCCAGGAAGACTTACCACAGAGTTGCAAATACTAAGTGAACCAAAGTCAAAGGTCCCACTTGAAAAATTGCGTAGCAATTATTATAAGGCAAGATTCTGGACAAAAGATGGTAAGCCAACTAAGAAATTAATCAAGAGATTAAAATTGGAGAAATAGATTATGGTTAAGGTAAAATTCTTTGGAACAGCAAGAGCATTGTTGAAAGACAAGGAAATGGAAGGCGAATTTGGTAGTGTTGAAGAAATGATAGACGCTATCATTGTCAAATACAATGTAACCAAAAAGGACATGAAACAATACTTTATCTATGTTAACGAAGTTAACATTTCAAAACTCAAGAAGTATAAGACTCCTTTAAAAGATGGAGATGTAGTAATGTTGCTCTCTCCAGCATCTGGTGGCTAATATGTTAAAAGATAAAACTGTATTGGTTGTAGGCTGTGGAGGCCTTGGCGGATATGTCATCCAACAGCTTGGAAGAATGAACGTTGGCAAACTCATCATTATGGATGGGGATGTATTTGAGCCATCTAATATGAACAGACAACTTCTTTGCTCAACCACCACTTTAGGTAAGAAAAAAGCAGAAGTATATGGCGAGTTCCTAAAAACCATCAGTTCTTCACGAGTAGAGGTTTATACAGACAGATTTACAACACAAAATGCCGATTTGGTAAATTCAGCAGATGTCGTCATAGACTGTGTAGACACAGTAGAAGTAAGAAAATTACTTGCCGAAGAATGCAAAAAAAGAGGCAAGATTTTAATCCATGGAGCCGTAGATGGTGAGACTGGACAGGCTATGATTTGCTATCCAGATAGTCCAGGATTAAGTGGTGTTTATGAAGATGTAGATGAGGCAGAACATAAGACCATTTCTTTCAATGTTGGCCTTGTTGCATCCTTAGAAACAATGCTTGCATACCGTGTTTTAATGGGTGAAGATGAGGAATATAAAGGCAAGATTATTTTAATAGATTTGCCATCTGCATTTATAAAGGTAATGGATATATGAGAAAGTTTGGAGTAATAGTTTCATCAGATAGTTGCTATAACAAAACACAAGAAGATTTAAGCGGAAAGGCTATCGTTGAGTTCATGGAAGCAAGGGGTTATGAACTAGATAGATTGGTAATCCTTCCAGATGAAAGAGATATGCTATCTAATGAACTAAGAAAGTTTGTTAAAGATAAAACACCTTTAGTTTTAACAACAGGCGGAACAGGATTCTCTAAAAGAGATGTTATGCCTGAGGCAACAAAGGATGTTATAGAAAGAGAAGCAATGGGTATAGTTGAAGCTATGCGCATGAAATCTTTAGAAATTACAAGTAGAGCTATGCTCTCTCGTGCTGTTGCAGGTATAGCAGAGGATACTTTAATTATTAATATGCCTGGATCTAAAAAGGCAGTATTAGAAAGTCTAGATATCATCATAGATGCAGTAGAACACGGGCTAGGAATATTGCTTGGAGAAACGGGCAATTGCGGAAGGAAATAATGCAATTCTTTAAAGTAACAAGTTACGAAAATACAAAGAAAATAGTGGAGGATAATCTTAAAAAGATTATTTCTTCATTTTTAGTAGATATTAATGATTCTTTAGGATGTATGCTAGCTGAGGATGTAGTATCTTCAGAAGTTTCACCTTTATATAATCGTTCAACAGTAGATGGATATGCTGTAAATATTTCAGATGTGTCTGCATCCACTCAATCCATACCATCTTTTTTAAAAATAGTTGGAAATATTAAGATGGGCGAAATGCCAAATATCAAGATTAATAAAGGCGAGTGCGCATATGTTGCAACGGGCGCATTAATACCTGAAGGCGCTAATGGTGTTGTCATGATAGAACATATAGATGTTCTAAAAGACCAACTAGCAGTTTATTCACCAGTTGCAAATAACGAAAATATCATCCTTAAGGGCGAAGAAATTAAAGAAGGTCAAGTTGTTGCAAAGAAAGGCGATATTATAGACCCAATTAAGATCAGCATATTCTCAAGTCTTGGAATCTCTAAAGTTCCAGTTTATGAAAAGATAAAGATTGCAATCATCTCCACAGGAGATGAACTCGTAGATCCAAGTGAAAAAGCAGAGAATGGAAAGATTAGAGATGTTAATACAAATATGCTAATAGCAATCTCTAAAAAGTATGATTTTGATGTAGTTTATTCTATTAGAATAAAAGATGATTTAGATACACTTAAGCAAGAGATAAAGAAAGCAAGTGAGATAGCAGATGTAGTCTTATTATCTGGCGGTAGTTCTGTGGGCGCTAGAGACTTCACAAACGAAGCTTTGGATAATTTAGGTGAAATACTCCTACACGGTATCGCACTTAAGCCAGGCAAGCCTACAGTCCTTGCAAAGGTTAATAACAAGCTTGTCTACGGACTTCCAGGTAATCCATTTGCAGCAATGCTCGTATATAAAGAACTTTGCTGTGATGTAGCATATAATCTCCGCGGATATGTCGAAAAGGCAAAAGCTTATGCTTTTGTTAAGACAAACTTCCATTCAACTCCAGGAAGAACAACTCTTCAACCAGTTTCTATAAAGGTTGAAGGCGATAAGGTTTATGCTGAACCTCTATTCTTGAAATCATCACACCTTGCAACAATGTTAAAGGCAGATGGATATATAAAGATTAGTGCAGACGCCGAAGGCGTGTATGCTAATACACTATATCCAGTCTACGATTTCTATCCAAATAGGTAATTATGAGAAACGTATATATTGAAAACAATTCATTAAAAGAGACTCTTGATAATTATATTATCAACATTAAACCAATGGATACAGAATCTATCCCAACAATAGATTCCGTTGGTAGAGTTTGTTCAAAAGCAATCTTTGCAAAGGTTTGCGATCCAACATACAATGCATCCGCAATGGATGGAATTGCAGTTTGCTCTGCAGATACAGTAGATGCAAGTGAATTAAAACCTTTGGTTTTAAAAGATGGACAGTATCAATATGTAAATACTGGTAATGCAATTAATACACCATATGATTCTGTCATCATGATAGAAGATGTCATTAATAATGAAGATGGTACAATCTCAATTATTGCACCATCAAAACCATGGCAACATATTAGATGCATAGGTGAAACAGTTGTTGCAACAGAAATGGTAGTGCCATCTAAGTATATCGTTAGAGAATTAGACCTCGGCGCAATTCTTGCATCAGGTAATTCAACAATTGAAGTATATAAAAAGCCAAGAGTTGCTGTTATCCCAACAGGAAATGAAATGGTTGAGGATACAAAAGACCTTCAAAAAGGCAAATTGATGGAAAGTAATTCCAGAGTTATGTCTGCTTTGGTTAAATTGTATGGTGGTGAACCAAATAGATATGGAATCTGCATAGATGATGAAAAACTTTTAGAAGAAACCATTAAAAAAGCTGTTAAAGAGAACGATGCAGTCTTAATTAATGCGGGATCATCAGCAGGAACAAAGGATTACACAAAGAAAATTATAGAAAGATTGGGTAAGGTATATACTCATGGCTTAGCTATTAAGCCAGGAAAGCCAACAATCTTGGGAATTATAGATGGAAAACCAGTAATTGGAGTTCCAGGATATCCAGTTTCAGCATATATCGTAATGGAAAAGGTTGTTAAAGAGGTTATAGCAAGAATGCTAAATATTGAACCAATTCCAAGAACGAAAGTTAATGCCATCATGACAAAGAGAGTAGTTTCTTCATTAAAAAATGAAGAATTCATCCGTGTAGCATTAGGATATGTAAATGGAAAGATAGTTGCAACACCTATGGAAAGAGGTGCAGCAGCTGTAATGAGCATGGTAAAGGCAGATGGTATTGTAGATTTAGATAGGAATACCGAAGGTATTGAGGCTGGAGAAACAGTAGAAGTTGAATTATATCGTCCACTAGAAGAAATTAAGAAAAAACTAGTAATAATTGGTAGCCATGATGTTGTTATAGACATATTAGGAGATAGTATGCCAGTTTCAAGTGCTCATGTAGGTTCTATGGGCGGTATCTTAGCCTTAAAGGCTAACTCAGCACATATTGCTCCAATTCACCTTCTAGATAAGGATACGGGCGAATATAACGTGTCATTCGTAAAGAAGTTCTTTGATGAAGATATGGCTCTTATTAAAGGACTTGGAAGAACACAAGGCATCCTTGTTCCTAAAGGAAACAAGAATAATATTACATCTGTTGCTCAATTAAAGGGTGGCAAGTTCTCATTTGCCAATAGGCAAAACGGAGCAGGAACAAGACTACTCTTCGATTATCAACTAGAAAAGTATGGTGTAGATAAGAATGAGGTTGTTGGATATGATAAAGAATATACAACACACCTTGCTGTTGCATCTGCGGTTTTAAATGGTGTAGCAGACTGTGGAATGGCGGTTTTATCTGCTGCAAATATCATGGGATTAGACTTTATTCCAGTGGGTGAAGAAAGCTATGATTTCCTTGTAAAAGCAGACATGCTAGAAGATTCAAGAATTAAGCAATTTATAGCCATTTTACAAAGCAAAGATTTTAAAGAAAAAGTAGAAAAATTAGGTGGCTATACACTAAACGAAATTGGTAAGGTAACAATCATAAAATGTTAGACAGTTTTGGAAGAGAAATAGACTATTTAAGAGTCTCCATAACAGATAGATGTAACTTCCGTTGTATCTATTGTATGCCAGAGGAAGGAATCGTTAAAAAAGAGCATAGCGATATCCTTTCTTTTGAGGCCATGGAGAAGATAATTAGAGCTCTTTCAAAGTATGGAATTAAGAAAGTTAGGGTCACAGGCGGTGAGCCAATGGTTAGAAAAGGATGTTTATCTTTTATTAATCAAATATCCTCAATTCCTGGCATAAATGATGTATGTTTAACTACTAATGGTTTTTACCTTAAAGATGCAGAACAAGAACTTAAACATACCAAAATGGACATGTTAAATGTCAGTTTAGACACATTAGACAAAAATACATTCGCTCAAACAACACGTGGTGGAGACCTAGATAAAGTATTGTTAGGATTGGATACTGCCATCAAATGTGGCATCAAAAACATAAAGATTAATGCCGTATTAATGAGAGGTATCAATGATAATGTTATAAGAGAGTTTGCTGAGTTCGGAAAGGCACATAATTTCAAGATAAGATTCATAGAAATCATGCCATTTTCAGTCAATAATGCCTATGAAAAATATGGTATTTCAGCAGATGAAATCATATCAAAATATAGTCTTATCAGAACCCCAGAAAAGGACTACTCAAATAACATCGAAACATATGCTTTTGAGGATGGATTAGAGGTCGGATTTATAAGACCAATATCCAAAAAATTCTGTGAAAAATGTAACAGGTTAAGACTCACTGCAGATGGCAAATTATTGCTATGTTTGCATGGCTCTGCATACGTAGATTTGAAGGATGTTTTGGAAGACGAAAATAAACTAAATGAGGCTATTGAAAAAGCATTCAAAGATAAGCCTCGTGAACACAATATAGATCTTGGACAAATTCAAAAAAGAGATATGAACAGGATTGGAGGATAGTATGGAATTAACCCATGTTGATGAAAATGGAGTAAAGATGGTAGATGTTGGAGGGAAAGAGTATACCAACAGAGTTGCCAAAGCTCATGCAAAGGTTGTAATGGACAAAAATACCATTAAATTATTGGTAGATAAGAAAACTCCTAAAGGAGATGTTCTTAATACTGCACGAATTGCAGGAATTACAGCTTCAAAAAGAACAGATGAAATTATTCCAATGTGTCATGCTATTCCTCTAAACCAAGTATCAATAGATTTCAATGTCCAAGATGATTTCATAGAAATCATTTCAACTGCTAGTGCAACATGGAAGACAGGAGTTGAGATGGAAGCATTAACATCAGTTTCTGTTGCAGCTTTAACAATCTATGATATGTTAAAAGCCGTAGATAAGAGAATGAGCATAGAAGAAGTTTATCTTCTTTCTAAAGATGGCGGAAAGAGTGGCCATTTTGAGAGGTAACTATGGCAAAAATACTATCTTGTAATATCAGTTTGCAAAAAGGTCTTATTAAACACGCCGTAGATAGCGTTAATTTAATAGAAGACTATGGCATCGAAGGAGATGCGCATGCAGAAAAGGGAAGCATAAGACAAATTTCTCTTCTTGGAAGAGAAAGTATTAAGAAAATGGAAGACTTAGGAATTCCAGGATTATGCTTTGGTAAGTTTGCAGAAAACTTCACTACCGAAGGTATCGAGTTATACACATTACCTGTAGGTACACGCCTGAAAATAGGAGAAACCATTCACGAGGTTACTCAAATTGGAAAGAAGTGCCATGCAGCAGATGGATGCGAAATTGCAAGAACAGTTGGTATGTGTGTAATGCCAAAAGAGGGTATTTTTACGAAAGTGTTAAAAGGTGGTATCGTCAAACCAGGTGATGAAATAACCATTTTATAACCCTATTTTATTGACACTATAAGTCTATTTTTGATAGACTTTATAAGTCATTAAAAGACATTAAATTTTATTGGAGGAACCATGGATCAATACGTATCTCCACTTTGTGAAAGATATTCTAGCACAGAAATGAAGAATATTTTCTCACCAGATTACAAGTTCTCCACTTGGAGAAAACTCTGGATAGCTTTAGCTGAATCAGAAAAAGAACTAGGCATCAATATTACCCAAGAACAAATCGATGAAATGAAGGCACATATCAATGATATAGACTATGATTATGCTGCCCAAAGAGAAAAAGAAGTGCGTCATGATGTTATGGCACACGTTTTAACTTTTGGACATCAATGTCCAACTGCTCAACCAATCATCCACTTGGGTGCAACATCTTGCTATGTTGGAGACAATACAGACCTTATTCAAATGAAAGAAGGTATGCTCCTTGTTAGAAAGATGCTCTTATCTTTGATAAGCAAGCTTGCAGATTTTGCTTTAGAGTATAAAGATCTTCCAACACTTGCATATACACATTTCCAAGCTGCACAACCAACTACAGTTGGTAAGAGAGCAACATTATGGCTCCAAGACTTAATGTCAGATTTATCTAACCTTAATTTCCAACTAGGCAACTTAAAGCTTTTAGGTTGCAAAGGTACAACAGGTACTGCAGCAAGCTTCTTAGAGCTATTTGAAGGAGATGGAGCAAAAGTTAAGGAATTAGATAAGAAGATAGCTCAAAAGATGGGATTCGAGGCCACATACGCTGTATCAGGTCAAACATATTCTAGAAAAGTAGACTATCTTGTACTTACAACACTTTGTAACATTGCACAAAGTGCAACGAAGTTTTCTAACGATATTAGATTATTATCTCACCTCAAAGAGGTGGACGAACCATTCGAAAATAAACAAATTGGATCATCTGCTATGGCGTACAAGCGTAACCCAATGCGTTCTGAAAGAATCGCATCACTCGCACGCTATATCATGATGGATTCACTAAATCCTGCTGTTACAGCAGCAACACAATGGTTTGAAAGAACTCTAGATGATAGCGCAAATAGACGTATATCAATTCCAGAGGCATTCCTTGCAACAGATGCAATCCTTAATATTTATATAAATATTATCTCTGGCTTAAAGGTTTATCCAAAGATTATCGAGAAACACCTTAATGCTGAGATACCTTTCATGGCTACAGAAAACATATTAATGTACTGTGTAAAGGAGAAAGGTGGAGATAGACAAATACTCCATGAAGCAATCAGAAAACACTCTGTCGCAGCAGCTCAAGTTGTTAAGTCTGAAGGCAAAGATAACGATTTATTAGATCGTATTTTATCCGACTCAGTTTTCGACTTAACAAAGGAAGAATTGGACAAATTAGTAGATGTAAGACAATTCGTTGGATTAGCCCCTGTTCAGACAGAAGAGTATGTTAAAGTAATCAAAACGGTACTATCAAACTACGATATTGAAAATGAAGGGTTTGGAAAGGTCAACGTATAATAAATAAAAAACGAGGTAAAAAATGTTAACAGCAATAGTTGGTATTAACTGGGGAGATGAAGGCAAAGGCCGTATGGTAGACCTTCTTTCTGAGACACAAGATATTATCATTCGTTATCAAGGTGGTAATAATGCAGGACATACAGTTGTCAATGACAAAGGTAAGTTCATTCTTAACCTACTTCCATCAGGAATTTTAAGAGAAGATAAGGTTAATATCTTAGGTAATGGTATGGTTATCGATTTAGAGCACCTCTATAAAGAGGTCAATAAACTTAGAGACCAAGGCATTAAGATTACACCAGCAAACTTAAAGATAAGTGATTGTGCTGTAGTATGCTTCCCATACAATGTAGCTCAAGACTGTTTAGAAGAAGATAGACTCGGAGACAAGAAGTTCGGATCAACAAGAAGAGGTATTTCTCCTATCTACGCAGATAAGTACATGAAGAAAGCAGTAAGAATGGGTGATATCCTTCATCCAGAGTATCTCAAGAAAAGATTGGAAACAATCTTAGACTGGAAAAACATGACAATCCGTGGATATGGTGCTCCAGAATATACTGTAGAAGCCATGATGGAATGGGTAGAAAAATTTGGTGGCCCATTCAAAGACTACATTATTAATGTAGGAGAGTACTTAAATAACCAAGCAAAGGCTGGCAAAAACTTAATGTTCGAGGCACAACTTGGTGCATTAAGAGATTTAGACTTCGGTATTTATCCATATACCTCATCTTCAAATACAATTGCAGCATATGCTCCTGTAGGAGCAGGTGTTCCAAATCTTAAGGTAGATAGAACTATCGGTATCATGAAAGCATACTCAACATGCGTAGGCGAAGGACCATTCACAGCAGAAATGTTTGGAGACGAAGCTCATGCATTAAGAGAAGCAGGTGGTGAATATGGTGCAGCAACTGGCAGACCAAGAAGAGTTGGTGGCTTTGACGTAGTTGCAAGTAAATATGGTTGCAGAGTTCAAGGTGCAGATGAAGTTGCTATCACAAAATTAGACGTTTTAGATTACATGGAGAAGATTCCAGTAGTTGTAAGCTATGATGTAAATGGTAAAGAAGTTACAGAATTCCCATTCGGTGAAGCATTAAATATTGCAAAACCAAATATTAAATATTTGGACGGATGGAAATGCCCAACAACAGCATGCAGAAAGTTTGAAGACCTTCCAAAGGCTGCTCAAGAGTACGTAAGATTCATTGAAAAAGCAGTAGAAACAAAGGTTACATTCGTATCTGTAGGCGCAGGAAGAGACGAAATAATTAATTTATAAAATAAATTACAAACATAAAGGAGAAACAAAATGATTAACGCAAGAAACACAATGTTAAAAATTGGTAAGATCATCAACAAGGTCTTTATCGCACTCGGAGCATTATTACTCGTTTTAGGTATAGTTGGATTCGTTCTTACAGCAGTATTAGATGATACTAACTACTTAATCAACGCAGCAGGAGATTTGTTTGGTAATGGCTTCTGGATGTTATTATCTAACATCGTAGCATTATGCTTAATTAACAAATTTGATGGCATTGTAAACAATGGACAAGACAATGTTATTAAAGGTAGCATATTAATTATCGTTATCGGTGTTATTTCATGGAACCCATTCTATATCTTAGCAGGTATCTTCGGAATCGTTGCAAAAGATGACATCAACAAGGCAAATGCTGCAAAACCAGCAGACGAAGCAGAAGCACCAGCAGAAGAAGATGCATTCGCAGGTGAAGCAGAAGCAGAACCAGTTGCAGAAGCAGAAGTTGTTGAAGAAGCACCAGCTGAAGAAGAAAAGAAAGACGAAGAATAATCGTTTAAAAAGACAAAAAGAAATGGTGGATTATCTCCACCATTTTTTTATACCTAAAATAATTTTAATTATTTTCTTCTAGTATCTTCGTCGTCATCGTCGTCGATTTCTTCATCCATATCATCTAAATCATCTGTTGGAATAGATCCTGTTGGATAATTGAAATCGTCATCCTCATCTTCCTCTTCTTCGAAGATTTCTTCTTCTGTTTCATCTTCGTCATAATTATGAAGTACTGGACCTGTGTATGTGTCATCAGTATTGAGGAGATCCTCTCTGTCTATGACAGAGAATCCTGAGTTCTCATCTTCGAATTCGGCGAGCTCGTCTTCGTTTTCATCTTCATCAGAGTCTGCATTAATATCATCTGGATTGTAGTCATTGTCATCTTGGTAATCTGAGATGTATTGTTTTGCATCACTTGAGTCTTTATGTTTAGATCCTGCTCTAGATGTTTTATCTGCTCTGCAGCTTTCGCACATATCTTCATTTTCATCAATGTAGTTAATACCACAAATTGGGCACAATTTAGCGCCTAGTGCCTTTTCTGCATAATCATCGTCTAAAAGGGTAATTGTACTTTTAATTCCTAATTCTGCTTTGCAGACTTCGCAAAGTTCTTCAGTATCTTGAATCCAGTTCATTTCGCAACGTGGACATTTTTTATAAGCCATATGTTCCCCCGCATATAAAATATA
This sequence comes from Christensenellales bacterium, assembly GCA_045130665.1. Classification (GTDB taxonomy): domain Bacteria; phylum Bacillota; class Clostridia; order Christensenellales; family CAG-917; genus RGIG8124. The sequence continues at coordinate 73,627 of JBGUQC010000003.1, forward strand.
GTGCCCTTATTATATGTATGTATTCGTTGCTTGTAAACTATTTTTTAAAAATAATATGAAATATTTATTTTATGGGTCAACTGGGACGGCTGCTCTTACGTAGGTGCCAGTGAATATCAAAGTATAAGTTCCTTCAGAATAATTGTAATCAAATGCAAACGCAGAGTCGAAGTTCTTTTCGAAGCCAACTCTTGCATCGGCAATAGCTTTTGCTGCAGTTAGAGCATTTTGCATTGTATCGGAGTCAATTACTGAACCACCAAAAGCAAATTGAATTGTGTAACCGTCAATACCCATGTAAGCACCATTGGTATCAGTGTAGAGAATACAATATAAGAACAAAGCGGTTAATTGTTCTTCAGTTGTAATGTAGAATGAATAATCTTCTTTTATATCATCTCCATCTACGTCTACATAGAACTTAGATGTTGTGAAATAATCTATATTAGATGTGGCTCTCCAGTTTCCGTTGGAATAAATAGTTCTACTATTTAATAGAGAATCATTTTCTGCAATTAAGAAGTAAGAGTAGTTAACAGATTCACCAGTTGGACAATTTTCATTTAATCCACTCTTTTTGCTTGAATTGGTTGCGCCACCCCATGTTGTATCTAATATATACCACTTACCATCAATATATACTCTATTCCAAGCGTGGCCACCACTTGTTGTGCCTGAAGAAACACTACCTGTAATTCTTACACAGTTAATGCCTTCCATTTGACACATAAGTGTGTATGCCTTTGCCATACCATCGCAAACAGCAATTCTTGTACCATTTATTGCAAATACACCTTCAAGATAATATGCATCATAGTACATCCAATAATTTGTCTTCAAATTATAGCCATAAGAGTTTTCATCTGCGTATGTTACTGCATTGTAATCATATTGTACGTTGTCAACTATCCATGTGTAGATTGCAAGAGCCTTGTCATAATCAGACATTGTATTGTTACAGATTTGGTTAAGAACTGTAATTGCAGCTTGGTAACATTTGTATGCTGGGGAAGTTGTGCTTCCTCCAAAATCTGGTTTTGCGCCATGTTCTAGACAGAATGCTAGTTGATTAGATGTGTAAACTTTTAATGAATAATTAGATGAATCAATTGCTAGAGTGTGGTTAGAACCAGCGTTGAGATCCACATTAAGAGTTTTATAGATAGTATAATTAAGATTTGTTGCAGAAGCTTCTACGACTTCGTTTGTTGCGCTCCAAGTGCCTTCAATTGAAGCTTCATCGTTTACATAGTAAACAATGTATAACTTAAATCCGCTGTTCCCAGCCATATTAACAACGATGTCTTTTCTTGTATTTGTTGCAAATGTGCTTTGTGAAAGATAATCATCTAATGCTTTTTCAAGAGCACTTGTAACTGTTGGACTGCTATAACTTCTCTTAAGAGAAGATAATAAAGATGCAGATAATGTCATGTATGATTTTGTACTATCAAATGTGCTATCTCCAACATATTGGTAGAACATTGTATCTGAAGATACATAGTTGAAAGCAATATAGTCTACAAATGCTTGTAGCATTTCGGTTGAATCAATTACACTTCCTGAAGACCAATTATTAAAGTCATATACTAAGAATGAATAACCTTGTTCACGTTGTAATTTTCCATATACAGATACATCTCTATCTGGCATTGTGCCAAAGTTATATAAACTGCTGTATCTGGTATTACTATACCAGGAGTATGAATAACCAACCAATCCAGTTTCTCCAGCCTTTTCTATCTTAGATTGATCTGGAGCATATGTTTGTTCTCCTTCAACATAAGACTCTGTCTTAATTATGCTGTAATCCTCAGCATAGAATGTAATTGTATGGAAGATTTGGTCTGTAATAGTAAATGTGGTAGAAACTGAACCAGTACAATTGTTTTTACCAGTAACAGTAATTGTAGCAGAATCACTTATCTCAACATTGTTTGAATAAGCAACATTATAGTTGTTTGAATCTATCTCATCACCATTAATTGTGATGGCAAACTCTGGCTCAACAGCCTCACCAGTATACTTGTATTTGGTTTTAGATAAAGTGATAACAGCTTTGGTTAAAGATAGTGCTGTAACCTCGAAAGTTTTGGTGATAGAACCAGAATAATTATTGATACCAGATATGGTTGCTGTAGCTGTTCCAACTCTATCGTTATTTTCATATGTTATCGCATAATCGGTATTTAATCGTAATGTTTTGTCATTAAGAACTACCGAATATGTATTTACAGCCCCTGCTGGAGAATACTCTACTTGTGTATTAGAAGCAGTCACTGTAGCGCCTTCTAGAGATATAGCATTGATTGTGAAATATGCAGAACAAGTACCAGTATAATTACCTAGTGCAGTTGCTGTAACCATACCTTTTCCTGCATTAACATTGTCAGAATAGGATAGAGAATAATCAGTACCTTCTTTAAGTGTGGTACTGCCAAGCTTTACAGTGGCAGTTGGGGTACATGCTTTACCATCATATGTGTATGTGTCTTGACTCAAAGTCATAGTAGCATCAGAAAGATCTGTTGAATTTGTGCCAAGTAGGGCACTTAATAAACCTAAACCAATAGCAGAAAGACATGCTGTTAATGATACAGCACAAAGCACAACAACGACGATAACCAATAATATTCCAACTATTCTTTTACTTTTCATGTCTCTATTCTCATTCCGAAATATTAAAATAACATTAAAAGTTTAAAAATATTTCGGGCTTATATTATATCACCAATTTCTTAAAAATCAAAAGATTTTAAGAATTCAAGAATATACGTGCAAAAAACTCGTTTTTATGGTAAGATTATAGAAACGTATTTTTAGGTGCACAATGGATATACTCAAAAAAGCAAACGATATATTGGAAAAAGTAGCTAATATTAGACAAGAATACAATAAATTGTCTAATATCCTTGAGTATCCAGAAATATATTCAGACAAAAAATATTCCTTATACCTCACATCCTCAAGACAAAAGATAGAAAAGATAGTAAAAATTGCACAGGATTTAGAAGATGCAGTTGCACTTTGTGCAACAGAGCAAGAAATTAGTGCTTTAATTAGTGCACTAGAAAGAGAATTGGTAATCCATGAGGCGGATTCTGTTCTTTCATGTGTTATTGAGTTTGTTGGGGATGATATTTGTATAGAAATTGTAAAGCAATCTATAGACGAACAAATAAAAAACAATCATTTTACGGTTTATAAAGAAGACAAATGGATAATTTCTGGTCTTGGAACATATTCCTGCTTTAAAGAAATGGCAGGAAATCATGTATTTAAGGGAGATCCTAAAGGAAATGCTTTAATTTATGTGTATCCAGACGAAAAAGTTCAAGAAATTAACCCAAATGATATCCAAATAGACTATTTCCATAGTGATGGAGCTGGCGGACAGAACGTAAATAAGGTTGAAACTGGTATTAGAGCCTCTCATATGCCTACAGGCATAACAGTAACATGTAGGGATGAAAGAAGCCAACTAATGAACAAGAAAAGAGCTCTAGAGAGATTACAAGAGCAGGTAAAGGATTATCAAGAGAAGGAAATTAATAAGAAAATTAAAGAAATTAAGGCTAAAGAGAAGGAAATCATAGCCTCTCAATATAGAGATGGAACAAAAATATAACCTAACACTAACTATCAACATCAATAATGCTTATATAGAAGAGGATGCATCTGTTTATAAAACAGATTCTTTTGTTAAGCAAACAGGTTATGCATATAGCGTAGATGATGTTTTAGATAAAATTGGTGAGGAAATCATTAAAAATCACAAAGATATTATATCTTTATATGGAGATAGCTCCCAATTTGAAGCCCAAACAGATGTAGGAAACAATATATTTAAGTTTGCACTAGGTGTAAAGGACATGAATTCTAAGGATGTAGTGTTCTTTGAGTATGTAGGAAACGATATTCATAGAAGCGACAAACGTTTTGTAAACCTTTTAAGAGATAACTTCTCTATTACCATAAGAAAGATTAAACCAAAGGATGTAGCTCTTAAGAAGATCTATACATTATCCTTTGCAGATGGCGTTAATTTCCCATACCTAAATAGAGAGCAAAGAAACATAGTAACTTTAGCTGAAGGAAGCGTTTTAGTACAGGGTGTAGCAGGTAGTGGAAAAACAAATATTTGTATAGATAGGATAGTCTATGCAGCATGTATGGGCTATAAAGGAAAGATACTATACTCCACATATTCCCGTGGTCTTTTAATAGAGACAAAAAATAAGGTAATATCTTTCGAAAATAGAATAGCAAAGATGATATCTCTCCTTGAAAATAATAGGATTCAAATCAAGGGAGACAAGATTAAAGCTATTTCTAACAAATTGGGCATTTGGATAACAGTTTTAGATGAAAATCATATAATAAGTAGCCTAAAAGAGATTTTGGCGTTCTTGACAGAAAACGTAGATTATCTACTCATTTCAGACATTTATAGTGCCGTTTTTGGAAAAACTTGCAAAATAGCAGATGAAAATTTCTTTATTCATAATTACGTTACAGATTTAAAGAATTATAGGTTATCTGGCAATCTTTCTAAGATAAAAAACCTATCTTATGAGATAATTTACAAAGAAATTTATGGCATGATAGAAGGCTCAGAAAAACCTATCTCAGAAGATGAATATATTCTTAAAAGAGTTAACTCATTTAGCCGCTTTGAGGCCCAAACCATATATGCAATTGCCCAAGATTACATCAAATATTTAGCCCAAAATGACCTAGAAGATAATAACACAATTTCAAATAAGTTATTGCAAGATTCAACTCTCCAAAAGAAGTACATTTCTGTTATCCTAGATGAGGTTCAAGACTTCACAGAAATTAACCTAACATTATTTAAATATCTTGCACATAAGATGTTCTGTGTAGGAGATGCTCTACAGATGATTAATCCATCATATTTCTCTTTTGCATATCTTAAGAGATTAATGTATGAGGATGGCATAATAGACGTAAAAGAGCTAAAAAACAACTATAGAAACACCGCAAAACTTGAGGAAATCATCGAAAATTTAAATATTATAAATGTGTCTCAGTTCGGAACACATAGTTTTGTCCTAAAAGGACAAAGTATAGATACTAACGTTCCAACAGAGGCCGTATATGCAGATGGGACGTTTTTAAACGAGGTAAAAAAGATAGATACAACCAATTCAACCTTCATTGTCTCAAGCAACCAAAAGAAGGAAGAATTACGTAATCAATTGCCAAAAGCAGAGATCTTAACTGTCTCAGATATCAAAGGTATGGAAAGAGATACTGTTGTTCTCATGGATGTACTATCAGACAACTCAGACAAGTGGGACAAACTGTACAGAGACAAGGTAGATAGAAAGACTGCAGATGAAAATTCAGCATATCGTTATTGGTTTAACCTAATGTATGTTGGAATTTCAAGAGCAAAGAGAAACCTATTTATTGTAGAAAGAAAGAATGTTAAGTTGTTTGAGACTTTCTTAAAAGATAATTTCAATAACCTTCCATCTAATAAAGCAGTAGAGAAACTTGGACTAATTATTGGCAAGGCTAGCATAGATGATGACGAAATCATGCAAAGAATTAACCAATTCTTAAGCTTAGGACAGTATGATAACGCTAGATTCGCAGCAGATAACCTCTCTACGCTTGATGAAACCGCCCTACAACGCAAGAGGATAGATATCCACGCATCAGATGTCAAGGAAGGAGATTACACAACCGCAGGCATCAAATTATGGGAAATTGGCTTATTGAATGAGGCAAAAGAGTTCTTCACCCTTGCAAATGCTCCAGAACTTTGTGATTTAGTAGATGTTCTTCAAGGAGATAACGCTAAATTAGATGCTAGCGTAGTTAAGTATTACACAAAATTAAAAGATAGTGAGGTAGCAAGGAAGATTATCCTAGATACCTTACATAGAGATATATCTGCTTTAAAAGCAGATCAGGTTGAAATAACCCAAAAAATTAAAGAAATTAAAGCAAACAATTCCAGGAGGAAGTAGTAATGGCTAATTTAGATGAGATGAAAATGTTAACAGATGCGTTTATTGAATATAGGGATATGTTGGTTCCTGTTCAAGAAAGCTTAAAGAGTATGGTAGAGACTTATGACTCACTTCATGAGGACATAGATAAGCTCGGTGGTGAGTTTGGAAAGGGCATGCATGAAAAGTTAGATAAGATATACAACACAATTTTTTTGCAAGCAAAGAAGAGTGAGGATCTTAATAGAAGTGTAGATGCATTCTTAAAGAATAGCGAGAGTTATTCAAGTAAGATAAGTGGTGCTGTAAATGCAATTGAAGAAGTGCAAAAACACTTAAGTGTTTTAAATGAGATAGAAAATAAGGCTCAAGAACAATTAAAGAAACTAGATGAGATAATTGAGGAAAAGAAAATCAATTACAACATCAAGGAATTACAAAAGTCTCTAGAGTCATATAACAGCAATGCACAAAGATTAAGTGAATTCATCAATAAAGATGTTGCAGATGCCTTAAAGAAGAATTCAGGCGAAATAGACAACATTAAGAAGGCAAATCAAAAGATTGAAGATAGATTAGAAGAAGAAAGAAGAGACATCTCACAAATATTAGCCGAAATAAGAACTTCCAATGAGTTAATTAGAAAATCAGTAGAGGAATCTAATGTAAATGAAGCATATATCTACGATATCCTGGATAGATGGGCTGAAGATAGACATATAAAGATTAAGAAATAATTATGGATTTAGAGCAAAGAGAGAAGCTGTCATCTAATTTATTAGATGCAATAAAGAAAGATAATATTTCTGCATTCAAGAAACTAATTGTAGTAGAAGATTGCAAATATTATACATATGGACGTTTCCCAGTCCTATCTCTTTGTTATTTATGGGATTCTTGGAAGATTATATCTTCCTTTGAGAAGTATTTAATTAAAATTAACGAAGGATTTATAGATGTTGGGGATGATTTAGCATCGTATGCTAGATTTAAAAGACAAGCAAAGAGAGCATTAAGATTATACGTAGATAATGATAAGCTTGTAACACCACTTGAAATGCTAGCAGTTCTTCAAAAGAACATAAGATTATCTAGAACTATAAAGAAATATGGCATAGAAGATAAGGAAGCAAGACGAGTAGAAAGGATCTATTCAATGTCTAGAAAACAAACTGCTACTATTCAAGATAGAAAGATCACAATATCAAGAGAAAAGATATCAATAAGTAAGCTTGCAACCATAATAATTTGCTTTGTCGTGAGTGCAATTATGATAGCTGCATCAGCTATTTTCTATGTCCATACATATAACCTAAAACAAGGCACAGAAGAAAGCCCATTTAATATCACAAATTCGGCCCAATTAGATAAGATTTCATCCACCTCATACTACTGTGTTTTGCAGGATGACATAAAGGTTGAGGCAAAGGGCTATAAGTTCTCTGGATCACTAGATTTTAATGGACATTCACTAATTGTTGAAAATTCCAGTATTTCACTAATTCAAGAGTTAAAAGGTTCATTTAAGAACGGTAAAATAGTGATTAGGTCAAATTCATATTTTGCAGATGATGATTTCTCTCCTGTAATGATATATAACGATGGCACAGTAGAAAACATGGAAATCATCATAGAAAATAGCTCAATTTCTGTATCAGATAACCTACAAGAAAACAATGAAAATAAGACCAGATATTTAGGCCTAATTTGTGCCCAAAATTATGGCGAAATTACCTCATCAAGTGTGTCTGTAAATGGCCTAGAACTCAACGGAAATGCAAATATTAATTCAACATTTGGTGGCATAGCTGGAATGAACAATATTTCATGTCTAATTAAGGACTGTTCAACAGTTTCAGGAAGTACAATTACTGCAGATACTATAGATATTGGTGGTATCGTTGGAGAGAATGATGGCCAAGTAATTAACTGTACAAACAATGCATCATTATCTCAAACAACTAACTATGAGAATTGGTCTCCAAATGTTGCTGGTATTGCATTTAATAATGATGGATATATAGAGAATTGTATTAATAAAGGCGCGTTAAGCGTTACGCATACATTAGAAACTGTAACAACAAGTATTACTTGTTCTGCAGGTGGTATTACTGTAAATAACCATGCAACGATAATTCATTCAAAGAATGAAGGTAACATTTCTGCATCTGCAAATGGTGCTCAAATGATAGTTGGTGGTGTTACAGCTCTAAACTATGCAAATACTACATATATTCCTATTATCTCTGAATCAGGTTCGCTTTGCGAAATCACTATAAACAATAAGGGAGACAAAGAACAGCTAATTGGTGGTATAGTTGGTTATGTTGGAGCAGATGCAAGCCTAGAGTTTTATATTAGACCACAGATAGAAAAAACATTTACTTATGTAAATGTTATAGACCATAATACTGAAACAACTTTATCATTCATTGGTGGTACTATTGGATTCATAAGAACAGGTCAAAGCAATTATAACTACTACGTAGGTATGGGAGAATACTTTGGAGTTGGTGGTTATGCGGGAATCGGTGGCGCAGTAAGACCAACAAGTGATGAAGGAATGGGTACAACAAGAGTAAATACTCTTGAGGAACTAAAACAAACGGAGGTGTACTGGTAATGTTTAAGAAAGATTTTACATTCTTTTTGATATTATTAATATCCATCCTTGTTTTAGTCTTGGATCTTGTCTTTATTGGTTTGGGTATCTGGAAGATGATGCAACTTAACTCATTTGATATCCTTAATTTAGATATGACAAGGCCATTTATAATAGCCTTGATAGTCATAAATTCAGTTTATTTTGTCTCACTCGTACTATATTTAGCACTAAGAAGAGTTAGATAACCTACAAATTGTGCCTGCGTGCGAGCACATACATAATATATATTAAATATAATAATTATTAAAAATTTTGCTTTACTTTTCACAGAAATTGTTTTAATATTGCAACACGAAAGGCAAAATAGCCTTATCCTTCCCCGGTATAGGGGCAATAGTCCAAAAGGAGGTATCGATATGAATAAGTATGAAATTCTATACATTATTCGTGGCGACGTCGAAGATGACCAAAAAGCTAAGGTCGTTGAGAAGTATGAGCAACTTGTTGAAAAGTTAGGCGGAACAGTAGATTCCAAAGACATTTGGGGAATGAAGAAGTTCGCATATCCAATCGGCAAGAAAGATGAAGGATACTACGTAGTAGTAAACATCACATGCTCAGTAGAAGCTCAAGACGAAATTAAGCGTCAAATGGGTCTAGATGAAAAAGTCGTCAGATCAATGTTCACAAGAAAATAAGATAAGGAAGGAAACAAAATGAATAAAGTATTTTTAATTGGTAATCTTACAAAAGATCCAGAATTAACAAGAACACAACAAAACGGTACAATGCTTTGTAAGTTCACTCTTGCAATCACAAGAAACTATGCTAAAGATGGAAAGCACGAAACAGATTTCCTTCCAGTAACAGTATGGAGAGCACAAGCAGAGAACTGCGCAAAGTACTTAAAGAAAGGTTCCAAAGCTGCAATATGTGGTAGCATCCAAACACGTACATATGACGCTCCAGATGGACAACGTCGTTATGTAACAGAAATCGTTGCAGATGAAGTTCAATTCTTAACAACAAAGAATGAAGATGGTGAAGATGAAGAGTTCATGGATGATATGAACCCAATTTCAGACGAAGACATCCCATTCTAATTATTAATAATTAGTAATTAACGGAGAATATAAAAATGGCAGAAGAAGTAAAAGAAAGTATGGAAAGCGTAGCACCAGCAAGTGCACCACGTACATACAAAAGAACACCAAAGAAGAAGGTTTGTCAATTCTGTGCAGACAAGATTGATGAAATCGATTACAAAGATGTAGCAAGATTAAGACGTTTCGTAACAGAAAAGGGAAAGATTATCCCACGTCGTATGTCTGGTTTATGTGCAAAACATCAACGTGCATTATCTACAGCAATTAAGAAAGCACGTGTTATGGCATTATTACCATACAGAACAAAATAATTATTATTTTAAAAATAGAAAGGAGACCTTATTTAAGGTCTCTTTTTTTATATTCTTGCATAATTAATATATTTAATATATAATTCATATATTAACCGAAAGGAGAATACAACATGAAGAAAAAACTATTAATTGTTGCAATAGTCGCAGTTATGGTGCTTACAATGGCATGTTGCTTTGTAGCATGTAACAAAGCTGAGACTGTAGTGAATGCAACTTATTTAGAAAAAGGATTCTATTCAATTAAAGAATATTATGCAAAAGATGAGGCACTTGATCTCAATGGTGCAACAATTAAGTATTATACAGATGTGAGAGATTCATCAACCGCACAAGAAATTGCTGTCACAGCAGATATGATTTCTGGTTTCAGCACAGCAACAGTCGGTGAAAATAAGACATGTACTTTAACTTATAAAGACAAAACCTTAACATATACCTATAGCGTTTATGAACCTCAAGCTGTTGATACAGCAATTACGAGTGGAGCAAAATATATTTTAACTAGCATATCTTCAGCAAAAGCTAATTCATTTGTATTTGATACAACAAATAAGCAAGTTACAAAAAAAGAATATGATAACTATCCTGCATGGCAATCAGATACTGCAGCAACAACTGAAAATGCAACATACAAGTATGAAATACTTGCAGGTGGTGTAACAGTATTAAGCGCAAAATTAGGTAACGTAGAATATAGATTCGCAAATATTACAAGTACTACTGTTGAGGTTACTACTTATGGCTCTGGTACAGCTATAACTGGACCAGCTAACAAATATGATGCATCAGCATTCGTTAATCCACCAATCGGAGCATATATTTCTCAAATAGTTGATGAAACCACACATAAGTATAAAGCAATTAAGATTAGTGAGAAGAACGAAGATTATTCAGATCGTCCACAACAATATCTTATTGCAGTAATAGATAGTGATTATAATCTCAAGATTTATTTATCAGATACATTTGTAGATGAAGCTGACACAGCATCATTAGCAAATCCTACATTTGTAATTGAAGCAACTAATACAACATTCTCTGCAACTACACTTTCTTGGAGAAAGAATTTTGATGGAAGATCTGTTACTGCACAAGGCAGAAAAGAAGGAGATCATTTCTATCTTTATGTTAATAGACAAGCAAACTCTACAGCAGAACCACCAATTATTGGTTATATTATTAATGCTTATACTTATGATACAATTGATCAATCTGTTCCAGCATAATAATTATTATTTATAAATAATAAGCCACCTGAATAGGGTGGCTTTTATTTTACTTTTTTTACTTTTTTTAATATACTAATTGTATGGTAAATATTGGTAATAGTTGGGATCAGATTTTAAAAGAAGACTTTGAGAGCGAGTCTTATTTAAAACTAAGAGAATTCCTTAAACAAGAATATAAGACACATGTGGTATATCCAGATGCCCATGATTTATTCAATGCTTTAAAATATACACCATATGAAAATGTAAAGGCGGTTATTCTAGGACAAGATCCATACTATAATCCAGGACAAGCTCATGGTCTTTGTTTCTCAGTAAAGCCAGGAGTAGAAACACCTAAATCATTAATTAATATTTTCAAGGAAATAGAGGATGATGTAGGTATCAAAAATACATCCCCTTATCTAGTTCCATGGGCAGAAGAAGGAGTTTTACTCCTTAACACTGTTTTAAGTGTAAGAAAAGGCGAGCCACAATCGCATACAAACAAAGGTTGGGAAGTTTTAACAGATTCTATCATAAAAAAGCTCAACGACAGAGATAAGCCTATCGTATTCCTTCTCTGGGGTGCTCCAGCAAGAAAGAAGAAGGCTTTAATAGATACAAATAAGCATTTGGTACTAGAATGTGCCCATCCATCACCATTATCTGCATATAATGGGTTTTTTGGATGCAAACACTTTTCCAAAACAAATGCATTTTTAGAGAAAAATGGTATAAAACCAATCAATTGGAGAACATAATATGTCTGTAACAGATGCAGAAGTTAAAAGAATTAACGAATTATATGCCAAATCTAAGACTCCTGAGGGCTTAACAGAAGAAGAAAAGGTTGAGCAACAAGAACTTAGGCAAAAGTATCTAAAAGCCGTTAGAGAGAACCTAAGGGCTCAATTACAGATGTACAAATATGATCCAAATGCTAAAAAAGATGACTAATAGTCTAATTGTTCCTTAATTTTATCTTTATATCTTTTCAATTTAGTAATAGTATTAGCAATTTTAGTGTGCTTTACTTTTAAATCTTCTTCTATTTCATCATAAGAATAGTCATAAGCCCATAATAAAAGGATATTAAACTCTTCAGGAGTGAAAAGTTTCTTTAAGATACCAAATATTGGGTCATCTGGAATAGGAGGTAATGACATTAGATAATCCTCAATAGGATTTTTATCATCATCTATACTTGGACCCATTGGAGGGAGCGTTCTTATATAATCTAATATCTTGTTATGAGCACAAATAGTAGCAAATGTTTCAAAAGAAGCACCATATGATTCATCGTATCTATATATGGAAATAAAAATAGAGTATCTTGCAATTTGTTTGAGATCTTCTTTTTCTGTTCTGTCTACCTCAAACTTGTTTGCCTCAGCAATAGCAATATACTCGCACGCCTTTAAAATTTCTTCCAATGCTTTTTTATCATTAGTACGTGCCTTTTTAATTAATTCAATGCTTATTTTTTCTTTCATCTTCTTTGTCTTACTGCTTCGTATAGTATTATTCCTGTTGCAACAGATGCATTAAGTGAATTGATTTCGCCGTACTGAGGAATGGTTAATGTATCATCGCAAAGTTCCTTTGTAAGTTTAGAAATTCCGTCTCCTTCAGAACCAATTACGATTGCGAGATTTCCTGTTAAATTCGCAGATTTAGGGGTTTGTCCATCGAAATCGGTAGCATAAACCCATACATTGTGCTCTTTTAACATTCTTATCGTATCATTTATATTTGTTACTTTTGCAACTAGTATATGCTCTGCCGCACCACAAGCAACTTTTATAACTGTATCATTAACAGTTACACTTCTATGCTTTGGAATAATGATGCCATGTACACCAAAACATTCAGCACTTCTAATGATAGCTCCAAGGTTATGTGGGTCATTAATTCCATCTAAAATTAAGATAAATAATGGCTCATTTCTATCCTTTGCAAGTTGTTCAATATCTTCAACTGAGGAATATTCATAGTCTGTAACAATAGCTACAACACCTTGATGGTTTCCTTTATCTGCCATCTTGTCTAAGACCTTTTTATCTACATAAGATATAACAAGACCTTTGTTGTTTTTTGTGTATTTATATATATTTGCCATGGCCGGATCTTCCATGCCTTTCAATATATATAATTTCTCAACCGTTTTATTGGAACGTAATGCTTCCTTAACTGAATTCCTTCCGTATATTACCATAAAATCCTCATTATATTTCGCTTTGGTATGCAAAATCTAAGAACTCAGATAGCCTTTCGTTTTGTCCTGTCATAAATAAATAACCTATAACTGCTTCAAAACCACTTGCATATCTGTATTGTGCAATATCTGCATGTTTTGCAGATGTTTGTACCTTAGAATTTCTTGCACGTCTAAAGATATCTGCCTCTATTTCATTAAATAGTGGCAATAGTTTTTCAACTGCATCTGCTTGGGATACAGCTTTTACTACATTTGTTACTTCTTTATGGAGTGCGCCAGTTTTTTGTTCAGAACCAATAGTAACTCTAGTCCTTACATATAAAGATTGAACACTGTCCCCAATAAATGCCAAAGACATTGGAGGCATTGCTTGTGCTTCTTCTAAAGAAATAGGATGTTCTAAATAAAAATTTGCCTTAGATTTTTCGTCCATAAATACACCTTGTAATATTCTATCAAAATGATATTCGTTTTGCAATTGCCTATATGCCCGTTCTAAAGTCAAAATTGACTTTATATTAACTCATATATATAATCAAAAAGAGGTGGAGTTATGAAAAGGTGTGTTAAAACTAATATATTCTTGTTGTTTTTGCTAGTTGTTTTAATGACATGTTGTTTAACAGCATGTGGTTTAATTACTCCTATAGTAGTCCAAGTTAAGAGTGTAGGAATCGTTCATGATGGTTTAACTGCAAAGGGAGATGGCTATATTGCACAAATAGGTAAAGAATTTACTTTACTTGCAGTATGGAATGAGGATGCCAATGTACGTACTAATGTAACATGGTCTTTAAAAATAGATGGAGAAGAATCGGATCTTGGCGAAAAGACACACGAAAAAGAATTGAAATACACCATAACCACTCTTACATACACAAGTTATGTATTTTCTTTAGATGTAAATGGCGTTAAGGCAGAAAGCAGTATAAAGATTACTCCAGACTATGCTACTTTAGATAATGTTACAATTTCTGCTAATAAGCCAATAGTTCAAGATGTTATTCAAATGTCTAGATTTGATTATCAAACAATTACCTTAACAGTTTCCTGGAACAATGAATACCTCAATCCATCTCTTCCTGCAGCAACTATTACATGGAAGAGAGGAGATGATGAAATTGGTACTACTTCATCTATATCTTTGACTCCAAGTGACACATGGACAGAAGACGAAAATCCAATAGTTGTAGAGGTTAAACATAACAACATTACTAAGGTTGCTTCAGTAACAATATTTTTGAGCTTTATCTACGAATGCATAGATGATATTAACATTTCGATAGCATCAACTAGCGATTATGAACAAATAGGCACAACTGGACAATACGTAACTAAGAGTTCATCTCCATATCCAGAAGTCACAATTAGTGCTGTTGTAACACCTGCTGTTGGAACCGATTTATCAACACCTGCGAAGTGGAATATTAGAACAAAAGATGGTCCAATAACGGCCACTGAAACTGGTAGAACATTAACATTTAGTCCAACATACGGTGAGAATATTATTACTTGTACAATAGATAACTTAACAAGTCATACATTTACTATCTTTGCAATGCCTTTAGTAGACTATAATAATAGGAAAGCATTAATTGAAAACACATTTGTCTGGAACGGAAATGTAGAAAATTATTACATTACAGACGAGTATGATATGGCTTATTTTGTAAATAATTTAATGGCAAATAGGATATTTACATCTCAAAATATATATTATGCACAAAGTACATGGAGAGTTAATATTACAACAGAAAATTCCTATTTTAAAAAAACAGTTATGCCAAAGGTTGTTAGTCTTTTAGATGAGGCGGGATCAATAGGATACACAATTACAGAAAATACATTTACAATGATGGCTGTTAGTGAATTGGGAGATCCGTTATATACAACTGCTGCATCCTCATATACTCAAAATAATAACATTGAGACACATTACAAAAATTTCTATGGTATAACAACCACGAGGACATCGTTACCTTGCTATTCATTTACAAAAACGATGGATGTTTCTAATAGTAATCAGCTTTATAGAGCATTATCTAATTTTTATAAACCAATTATTTCTGATTCTCAGACCCAACAAGTATATGATGAAGCTGTTGCTGTATTAAGAACTATTTGTGATGATACCATGACGGAATATCAAAAGGTTCTTGCAATCTATGATTGGATTATTACGAATGTGACATATGACACAAATTTGTTTGAGGGACATATAGATGCAGGTAAGCCTTCTGTAGATTATGATGGTTATTACCTAGATGGTGTATTTCTCCATCATAAGGCAGTTTGTGATGGAAAAGCTAAAGCTTTTGCTTTACTTTGTGGTATGGAAGGCATTAGATGTCTAAGAGTAACAGGAACTGCAACTCAACCTGCAAATCCATCAGATAAGTCAGGACATGCATGGAATAAGGTATTTATAGATATAGATGGAAATGGTGTAAGGGAATGGTATATTGTTGATACAACATGGGGTGATAGAAGTACAAAAGATGATTTAGATAATGTTTTCGAGAATTTATCGTATACATATTTCTTACTAAGAGATAGCGATGTTTCATCTACTCATGAAGAAAATGGTGCAATAATCCCTGTTGCAAATACAACATTTGATTTTTATGCTAACACAACAGTTAACGGAGCAACATTAAAAGTATCAAATCCAAACGAGATAGGGAAAGTATTAGAGTATTACAATGATAAAGTTTATCTTTCAAGCGGCAAAGAATATTCATTTGAAATAGAAGTGGACATTTCAACTGTCAATAAATCTAATATTAAATCTACCATAACCGATGTTTTGGCAAATCCATTATATTATCATGATCCACATGGACAACTGGTTATTAACTATACAGTACACGCACCTTATTGTTTAGATGAAAGTAGAAAAATATTCTTAATAACCATTAGTTTATAAATACATTATATAATAATAAAGGGCCCAGGAAATCCTGAGCCCATTTTTTATTGCTTTTTTCTTATGCTCTAAGAGTTGGGAGCGTGTCTACATATACAATAGGTTCAGTTCCGTTGAAGAGATTCCATACTGTATTGCTCCAACCTGCTGATGTGTACATGAATTGGCCGCTTTGGAAAGATTGTGTTCCAATTGTCCTTGTTACACCATTTAATTCAATGTTGAATGCGAATTCATCATCGAAGTTGTATGTGTATGTGGTACCAGTGGTTGCTTTAACTTTCATTGGAACCATTGGATAACTTGTAAGTGAAACTTTAGAGTCAATGTCAGAATAACTGTTGTCTACAGAAGAAGATGTATTTCTGTGTCCAGAAATATATCCAAATGAGTAAGCTTTGTTGCCATCGTGTAAATCAACAGTAACTCCAGTGTATGCAAAACATCTTGCAATTGAACATCCAGCAGAATCTCCAGCTATACCGCCAGCAAATACTGTTGAGTCTTCATTTAGACTTACAACCTCAATTGCATCTTGGAGAGCACTATCATTATCATCTGTCATAATAGATGCAATGTAGCAGTATTCAATCTTTCCGAAAGCGTAGCTTTGTGAATCATTGAAACACTTGCCAGCAATTCCACCTGCATAACCATATGTGCTGGCTTTAGCTTTAACTTTAGAATATTGGACATAGGAATTGTTGATGAAACCTTGGTTAAGTCCTACAAGTCCACCAACAGCTGCTTGATTACTGGTAGACCATCCAAAAATACTTGAGATGTAATCTTTTGTTCCTTGGATGTAACACTTGGAAATTGATGAATATACTAGTTTGCCTACAAAACCACCAACGTATGTTTCTTTGAAGGTTGTTACGTTAACGTATGCTGGAGTATTGGTATCTGATGTAAATGAAACGCCAGTTATTTCAGATGATAATGTTTCACCAATTAAACCACCAGCTGAAACTGGACCTCTATTGTTAATGTCTATAGATACTGAGTCTGAACTTCCTTGTGATATAACACTGTAATCAGCTTTTCCTACTAATATACCAACTCTAACTGCGTTCCTAATACCATATACGGAAATTGATCCTTTTGCTGTCCATGAACCAGTAACTTCTGAATTTGTCATGTATGCTGCAAGACCACCAACGGTGAAACTATAATCTTCATATGATACGGCAGCAGTAGATGGCATTGATATACTTGCATTGATATTTACATTTTGAATAGTTGCATTGTCTAATACACCAGCAAGACCTGCAATATAGAATGTTTTGTTGTATTCTTCTGTAAAGATATCTGGGTCTTCATCTAACTTTTGTAATTCATATGAAAGTGTGAAATCTATGTGCTTTACAGTTCCTGTAACCTTCTCAAATAGAGCGGTAATAGGATTTGTTGGACGATATGCACTTGTCAATGTAATTGTAATGCTGTGGTTCTTTAATACGCCTACATCATCGTATTGTCCATCAAACTCGCCAGAGAATGCGCCAAGAATCATTGTGTAAGAATCATTCAATGAAATATCACCTGTTAATACAAGTTTTCCTGCTAATAATTCTTGAGCATCTTTCTTTTGTTCGTCTGTAGCTGTAGCTTCGTCTATGTTAATCATTCCAGCAAGTGTTTCCCAATCTGCTGCAGAAGCAATTTCAAAGTATCTTGTCCATTTTGCAGCAAGGATAGTCTTGTCTGTTACTTTGTCAAACTCTCCACATCCAATTCCTGTATCAAAGTGGAATTCGGTTGAGGTGAGTGAATATTTCTTGCCATCATATTCAATTGTTCCATTCTCGTTTTCAACTGCAATATACCAACCATCAAACTTGTAGTCTGCTTTGCTTGGTTCTGCTGGAGCAGCAACTGTATCATTGTATTTTACAATGACGCTAGATACACCAGAGCCATCTTCTTTTGGTAAGTATATAACTTTATTTGCAGCAATTGGATCGTCCTCATCTTCAACAGCTGGAAGTTGAGAATACCATTTTGCTTTTAATGTTAAAACTTTATCAAGAGTGAAGACGTTGCTTTCAGATAATGAATTCTTTACAAAGTACTTAATATCATCTCTGTCAAAGTCTGCAGAACTTGTTGGTTGTACATCTGGGATAGAATATGTAGATTTATCTCTTGTGTAATAATCTGTGCTTGAGGAGTATGCACTTGAAGCAGTTTGCATCGTATAAGAAATCCAGTTAGAGAAACGAACCTCTTTGTTGTCTGCATCTAAATAATACCAATATAAGAATTGGTCTGATGCATTACCATGGTCATCCATACAAGTTGGAGTTGGCATGGTTGTTGATTGATTATATGTAGATGTAAATGTTGTTTGGTCACAATGTGCTTCTGGATTTGTGTTATTTAAATCCAATGTGTGAATGTATCTGTTTGCATCATATACAGCAATAAGTGTTGTAGTAGTTGTAATGGTATTTGTATCGAAATCCCATGCTATATCGGTATTTCCTTCTTGAGACCACCACTTGAATGTGTAACCAGTTTTAAATGGGTCATTTGCTGTATCGCCTTTGTTTGGATTAGCAACTTTGCCACCATAAACTACTTGTTGGTCGTCATATACCATTGAGGATCCATTTGAATTGAATGAAACAGTGAAGGTTGTAGCAACTGGTTTATCACCACCACCGCCTTCGCCTCCGCCTCCTTCGCCTCCGCCGGATTTGTTGGCACATGCAACTAGTGCAAGGGATAATAAAACTAATAAAATTGATATTAATATTAATTTTAAGTTTAGTTTGCTTTTCATAGATACTCCTAATTTATCTTATACGTTTAGTAATTGTTATATTTATTTCGGTTATGATTTATTTGAAATCATACATTTTGGTTCGTTGCTGACACATAAATATATGTGGTTATGATCGTAGATGGTGAATCTGTCAAGTTTACTTGTTCTTTACCAAAACTATTAATATAGTTTGCAAGGTAAACATTTACAGCCATATTTGAGGATGTAACTGTAACGCTGATTCCTTTTTCTACACAATAACTTTGAAGTGCATTGTTTAATAAGATATTAATCTTATCCATTTGGTCGTATCCAAGTGCATATGATGTAATGGATACTGTGTCTCCAGAATGAATATCAACTATAGACCAAAGATCGTTATAGGTCTTGTCTTTAACATCTTTATTGCATTTAGCATCTTCATTCATTAAACAAACGAGTGCATTATTTGTGTCATCTATGACAACACCAAAGTGCTGTGTATTGTTAATTGTTATGTTTGTATAGACATATTGACACTCCGTGCTTGGAGCAGATGGTGGAATCATAAAGCTAAAGAGGGAAACAACAAGGACAGCTAAAATAACGAATAACATACATACAAGAATGAGAACAATCTTTCTCTTTCTTGCTTGTTCAGGGGATTCAATAAACACGTTATAGTTTATAGGAGTCTTTCTGACTTTGCTATATACATCTGGTGTCTTATTTTCGTAAGCCTTATTTAGTTTTTTCTTGAAATCCTTGTTATTCATCCTTGTCCGCCCTCCTTTTCATATGCATCTTTCAGTTTCTTTAAAGCATTTCGATATGCCCATAAAACCGTTCCTAGTGGTTTCCCCATCATATCGGCAATCTCTCTGTGCTTCATTCCAGAAACTACATGCAACATGACTATTTGTCTTTCGGAGTCATTTAATACTCTATTTGCCAACTGGATAATGGAATCGTCATCATCCTTGTCCATATCATCGTCCGAAGCAATATATTGCTCTGGAGCCTTAAATGTTGGATCCTCAATATCTGTTGGTATCATTCTCTTTTGCTTGTTGAGTTCGTTTAATGTTAAATTTTTTGCAATAGTGAAGAGCCATGCTAAACCATTTGAACCTGGTTTGTATGTGTTAATAGCAGCACGAACACGAATATATGTGTCTTGCATTAACTCTTCTGCTGTAGCGTAATTTTTGCAAATGGAATAAATGAAGGAGAATAAGCCTTTCTTTGTTTCCAAATAGATTTTTTCGAAGGCTTCCTCGTCCCCGTGCATGAGTTTAGTAAATAAATAATCAAGCTCGTATTTATCCATAAATTTTATTCTAGCATATAAAATTTATTTTTTCAAATAAAAGAAAGTCCGCCTCCTTTTTGGAGACGAACTCACTATTAAGTTTTTTCTAGCTTATAGACCGATTCTTGTGCAAGGAGCGTTGCCAGAAAGAATATCGTTTATAGAATATTTGGAGGATGCTATAAATACATTTGTTCCATTCTTGACAGGCTCTTTGATATATTCAAGTTTTGCCCAAGCACCGTTTGCCCCAGCACGAGACGCACCTGAACAATGAGTTTGCATATCAGATATATTCTTGAGCAATTCCTCAGTATTGTTTCCAGTGATTTCTTCTACGAGAGTAGAGGAGTCTCCAGGGGTTAAATAAATGCCATTTGATACGGTTAGAATTAACAAAGTCTTACATTTTACAAGGCATGCAATTTGAGATGCAGTTTCATCATTATCTATGCATTCAATGGCATGGCCCTTTGTTTCTTTAAGGTTGTTAATCTCCCACTTTCTGTTTTCTTCATCACTAACTGGATCGTTGTAGTTGATGATAGGAATAGCATCTTGTTCAGGACAACGCATGATTAAATTGTAAAGGTGATTTCTCTTTTCTTCATCATTGAAATGTTGATGCTCAACTAAGATTTGTCTAAGAGAATATCTGTCATTTACAAATTGACGATATGCACGCATTAAGATTGATTGACCTTCAGCTGCATAGTCTGTTTTGTTGTCTTCGGGTGAACCAGAAAGGTATTTTCCATGTCTGTCAAAATAGTCTAATTTACCAATTTCGACAGCACCAGATGTAACCCAAGCCATTCCAGGTTTGAGCTCATGTGATAACCTTGCAATTATATTATAATTGATATTGTTGCTCTCTCTGTCGATGAGAGCCATGGAACCTATCTTTCCTACTAAATTAATACCAGATGACATTTTTTATCCTTTACTAAAAGCCCCAGTCCTAAGACTGGGACCAATAGCTAATTTGTTTAATTATTTGTTCTCAGCCTTGTTGACGTAGAATGCACGTTTTGCTGCAGCATCTTTTTCGTTCTTTGCGAACAATGCTTCTGCTGCTTGTGGGTTAATCTTTGCAAGAGATGCATATCTGTTTTCGCCCTTTAAGAACTCTTGATAATCGGTTGTAGGTGCCTTTGAATCAAGTGTGAATGGGTTCTTATCTGTTCCAACTAAATCTGGGTTGTAACGGAAGTTGAGCCAGTATCCACAGTCTACAGCCTTCTTCTCTTCGAGTTGTGACTTATCCATTCTGATACCATGGTTGATACATGGTGCATATGCGATAATGAGTGATGGACCATTGTAAGCTTCTGCTTCGTTCATTGCTTTAACAACTTGGTTCATGTCTGCACCCATTGCAACAGATGCTACGTATACATAACCATAATCCATTGCGAGTAATGCTAAGTCTTTCTTCTTTGTTCTCTTACCAGTTGCTGCGAATTTTGCAATAGCACCAGCTGGAGTTGACTTGGAAGCTTGTCCACCAGTGTTGGAGTAAACTTCTGTATCAAGTACTAAGATGTTTACATCTTCATCTTGTGCGATTACGTGGTCTAATCCATTGTAACCAATATCATATGCCCAGCCGTCACCACCGATGATCCAGATTGACTTCTTTACTAAGCAGTCAGCTGCTTTCTTGATGTATAATACATCTTCATTTCCTGATTTTGCTTCTTCGTCTAATAATGCTTTTACTTTTTCAGCTGCTTCTTTGGACTTTGGTCCGTTTGAGAATGCATCTAACCATTCTGTTAATGCTGCTTTGAATGCATCAGAGATTCCGCCGTTTGCAATTAAAGCTTCAGCTTTCTCTTTTAATACACCACGTCTTTGCTTGTAAGCAATGTGCATACCATAACCGAATTCAGCGTTGTCTTCGAATAATGAGTTAGCCCATGCTGGACCTTCGCCTTTATCGTTTGTTGTGTATGGACATGTTGGAGCAGAACCAGAGTAGATTGATGAACAACCTGTTGCATTAGCAACAACCATTCTGTCACCAAATAATTGTGTAACAAGTTTTACATATGGTGTTTCGCCACATCCTGCACATGCGCCAGAGAACTCGAATAATGGTTTCTTGAATTGGCTTCCAACTAATGTTTGTGTATTGATTGGAGCACTTGTTTCCTTTAAGGAAGCTGCATATTCCCAGTTTGCTGCTTCTTGTGCGATAGCATCTGCTGTTGGGATAGCTGTGAGTGCTTTTTCTTTAGCCATACACATATTTACACAGTTCATACATCCTGTACAATCGTATGGAGAAATTTGAATACGATATTGATATGCTTTGTTTGCGTTAGCTGCCTTTGTTACGAATGATGCTGGCTTTCCTGCTAATTCTTCTTCTGTAGCAAGTGTTGGTCTAATAGCTGCATGTGGGCAAACTAATGAACAACGGTTACATTGGATACATTTGTCAATATCCCATACTGGAACCATATCTGCAACACCACGTTTTTCGAACTTGGTTGTTCCTGTTGGAACAAATCCTGCTGGATCGAATGCACTAACTGGGAGTTTGTCACCTTCTTGTGCTGCAATAGGTGCAACAAATGCTCTGAAGTATTCATCATCTGCGAGCTTGATTGGTTCTGCACCAGTTGTAGTTGTTGCCCAACTTTCTGGATATTGAACTTCCTTTAAAGCTGCAATAGCATTGTCGATACAGTCACAGTTCATCTTAACAACTGCGTCACCTTTCTTTGCATATGTCTTCTTGATAGCTTCTTTCATATACTTTTCAGCATCTTCATATGGCATTACATTTGCGAGTTTGAAGAATGCAGCTTGCATAACTGTGTTAACACCCTTAGTTGCACCAAGAGCTTTGATAACACCAAGACCATCAAGTGTATAGAACTTGATATGCTTTTGTGCGATGATGTTCTTCATCTTTGCTGGTAGGTGTCTGTCCATATCTTCTGGATCCCAAATTGAGTTAAGTAAGAATGTGCCGCCTTCCTTTAAGTCTGAAACCATATCATAGAGTAATACGTATGATGATTTGTGACATGCGATGAAGTCTGCTTGGTCGATTAAATATGTTGAACGAATTGGTGTGTCACCGAAACGGAGGTGTGATACTGTTAAACCACCAGATTTCTTTGAATCGTATGCATAATAACCTTGTGCATATTTTTCTGTGTAGTCACCAATAATCTTAATTGAGTTTTTGTTTGCACCGACAGTACCATCTGAACCAAGTCCGTAGAACTTGCAGCTGATCATACCCTTTGGTGCAGCATCTATCTTTTCCTTGATTGGAAGTGAGGACATTGTTACGTCATCAGTGATACCAACTGTGAAGTGGTTCATTGGTGCCTTTTGTGCCATGTTCTCATATACTGCATTTATCATGGATGGGTTGAATTCCTTAGAACCAAGACCATATCTTCCTGCTAATACCTTAACAGCAATTCCTTTTTCTTGGAGAGCTGCTACTACATCTAAGTAGAGTGGTTCGCCTAAAGAACCAGCTTCTTTTGTTCTGTCTAAGACAGTAACAACTTTTGCTGTCTTTGGAAGTGCATTGCAGAATGCATCTACTGGGAATGGACGATAGAGGTGAACTTTAAGAACACCAACTTTTTGTCCCTTTGCGCTTAAATAATCAATTGTTTCTTCTGTTGCTTCAGCACCGCTACCCATGATAACGATAACTCTGTCTGCATCCTTTGCACCATAGTAGTTTACTAAGCCGTATTTACGTCCTGTAATTGAGTAAACTTTTTCCATCATTTCTTCAACAATTGCTGGAACTGCATTGTAGTACTTGTTTGCAGCTTCTCTGTTTTGGAAGTAGATGTCTGGGTTTTGAGCTGTACCAGCTTCGTGTGGATGTTCTGGGTTTAATGCACGTGCTCTGAAATCATCGATTTCTTTAAAGTTAACTAATGGTCTAATTTCTTCGTAATCAATCACTTCAACTTTGTCTTCTTCGTGTGATGTTCTGAAACCATCAAAGAAGTGTAAGAATGGAACGGATGATTTTAATGTTGCAAGATGTGCAACTAAAGCAAGGTCCATAACTTCTTGTACAGAGTTACTTGCGAGCATTGCGAATCCAGTTTGACGACATGCCATAACGTCAGCATGATCACCGAAAATTGAAAGAGCATGTGCTGCTAATGCACGTGCACTTACGTGGAATACGCATGGAAGTAATTCGCCAGCGATTTTGTACATGTTAGGAATCATTAAGAGTAAACCTTGAGATGCTGTGAATGTTGATGTTAAAGCACCAGCTGCTAAAGAGCCATGTACTGCACCAGCTGCACCAGCTTCAGATTCCATTTCAGCAATCTTTAATGTATTGCCAAATAAATTTTTTCTACCTTTGCCTGCCCATTCGTCACAGTCTTCTGCCATTGGTGAAGATGGAGTGATAGGATAAATTGCAGCAACATCACTGAAAGCATATGCGATATGCGCAGCAGCCATATTGCCATCAATTGTCATTTTCTTTGCCATGATAAATTTCCTCCAAATTATTGCGCTTGTATGCGTTTATTTTATAAATCAAAAGTAATTATAAAGAATTACAAGATTAAAAGTCAATTAAATACGTAAGTTGTTGCCACGTATTTTTTTGTTTGTTATAATTAGTGCCATGTCAACAATAAAAGTAAGTGGAGTAAGTTATTCTTACTCACTTGGTGAAGGAAAGAGTCTAAGAGCACTTAGAAACGTGTCTTTTGAGGTAGAAAGTGGCTCATTCGTTGCACTAGTGGGTATGAATGGAAGCGGCAAGAGCACTCTTGCTAAGCTTTTGAATGGTCTTTTTGTCCCATCCCAAGGAACTATTTTAATTGATGGATTGGATACAAAGAACGATGATTCCATATTTGAAGTTAGAAAAAGAGTTGGCATGGTTTTCCAAAACCCAGATAACCAAGCTGTTGCTACTATCGTTGAAGACGATATAGCATTTGGTCCAGAAAATCTGGGAATTCCAAGAGATGAAATCGTAGAAAGAGTAGATGAGGCACTAGAAGCAGTTGGCATGACAGAGAATAGAGATAGAACGTTCTCTAAACTTTCTGGTGGCCAAAAACAAAGAGTTGCAATTGCTGGTGTTTTAGCAATGCGTCCTGAAGTTGTTGTCTTTGATGAATCCACATCTATGCTAGATCCAAAAGGTAGAAAAGAAATCATGGATATAGCAAAGTCACTTCATGAAAAAGGTATCACCATTATTAACATTACTCACCATATGGATGAGGCTGTTATGGCAGATAGAATCATAGTGCTAAAGAATGGACAAATCATCGCAGATGATACTCCAGAAAAAATCTTCTCATCTAACGTCATTCAAGCTGCAGGATTGACACTTCCAATGTCTGCAAAAATCTCAGAAGAATTAAAAGAAAAAGCAGGATTTGAATTTGATAAAAAGCCACTATCTTTTGATGCTTTAATGGAGGAAATATGCGAGCAATTGAAATAAAAGATCTCACATTCACATACTCCAAAAAAACACCATTTGAAAAGATGGCTCTTAAGAATATTACCTTCAATGTTGAAGAGGGTGAAACTTTAGGAATTATTGGACAAACAGGATCCGGAAAATCCACATTAATCCAGCATCTAAACGGGTTAATTAGGATGAAGAACGGTGAAGGAACCATTTTAGGAAAGGACATAAAAGACAAGAAAATCCTCAAAGAATTACGCTTTGATGTAGGTATGGTTTTCCAATATCCTGAGTATCAATTATTTGCAGATACAGTTGCACTTGATGTTGCATTTGGGCCAAAGAATATGAAGCTCGAAAAAGACGAAATAGATAGAAGAGTTCGCAGAGCTTTAGATTTAGTTGGACTTCCATATGATAAATTTGCAGAACGTTCACCATTTGAACTATCTGGTGGTGAAAAGAGAAGGGCGGCAATTGCTGGCGTTATCGCAATGGAACCAAAGATTTTGGTTCTAGATGAACCAACTGCTGGTCTAGATCCTCAAGGAAGAGAAGAAATTTTAGATTTAATTAAACAATTAAAGAAAGAGGTTTCTCCAACAATCATTATTGTTTCTCATAACATGGATGAAATAGCAAAGATGGCAGACCATATCATAGTCATGTCTGAAGGCTACATCATTTATGATGGAACACCAATTGAAGTATTCACACAGCCAGATTTTAAGGAAAAGACCGAATTAGATCTTCCTATGGCAACAAGAATTGCAGATACATTGCAAGAAAGAGGTATCAATATCCCAGATGTTGTAACAGTTGAAGCATTGGTTGAAGAACTTGCAAAACTTAAAAAGGGAGGATGCGAAAATGAGTAGAGATATTTCATTTGGACAATATTATCCAAGCAACTCCTTTGTACATAAGTTAGATGCAAGAACAAAGTTCTTATTAACCATTGTTTATATCGTTGCACTATTCTTCATCCCATCTAATGCTGGTAGAGTAGCAGAGGCTTGGTATGGATATTTTGGATACATGATAACCTTTGCTTGTTTGCTCTTAATCATAATTCTTGCTAAGGTGCCAGTAACCTCAATTTTGAAGTCTGTTAAAGGTGTTTTATTAATCATTGTAATCATGGCTTTAATTAACCTTTTTGCTTCAAATACAGGTAAGGTTTTATGGTCTTGGAAGATACTTCATATTACAGATGCTGCAATACATGTAACAATAAAACTAATCTTAAGATTAGTATTGTTAATTATTGGCGTAAGCATTCTTCCTTTAACAACCACTCCAATAGCATTATCAGACGGTATGGAAAGCTTACTTAAACCATTAAAAGTTATTAAGGTTCCTGTACACGATTTAGCCATGATAGTATCAATAGCACTTCGCTTCATCCCAACTCTTTATGAGGAAACTCAAAAGATTATGGCAACACAAAAAGCAAGAGGTGCAGCATTAGATCATGGCAATATTTTCAAGAGAGCAAAGGCTTTAATCCCAATCCTAATCCCACTCTTTGTTGGTTCATTTAGAAGAGCAGATGAACTCGCTTTTGCAATGGATTCAAGATGCTATAACGCAACAGATAAGAGAACAAAATATAGAATTGCAAAAATGGGTTGGAGAGATGCATTAGCATTCATATTTATGAATGCATACCTTGTTGCAATTTTGTTAGATAGATATTACTGGGTATTCGAAATGGATAGAATAATATTTGGAGGATGGTTAGGACAATGACACGTTATATGGCTGTAATTTCATATGATGGTACTAACTATGTTGGTTGGCAGAGACAAAAGAATGGTGTCTCCATCCAAGAGATATTAGAAAATGCCATGAAAGAAACATTTGGAACAGATGTAGATTGTACTGCAAGTGGTAGAACAGATGCAGGCGTTCATGCAGAGGGACAAGTGATTCATTTTGAAGTTGAGACTAATATTCCTGCAGACAAAATCCCATTCTCTGTTAACAACCATTTACCACCAGATATTAGTATGCTTGCTTGCAAGATTGCACCTAAGGGATTCAATGCAAGATTCTCTGCGAAGAGAAAAACATATAGATACTCTATATATTACTCTAGATTCCCACTTCCAATGCTTGAACATACATGCTACAGAAGTAAAGTTCCAATGGATGTAGAATTAATGAAAGAAGCTGCTACAAAATTGGTTGGCACACATGATTTCAAGTGCTTCATGGCAGCTGGTTCAAATATTAAAGATAAGACATATAGAACAATGTATGATGTCTCTGTTGAGAGCAAAGATAACATTGTTACTATCACAGTCACAGGTAACGGATTCTTATACAACATGGTTCGTATCATGGCTGGTACTTTATATTATGTCGGCATCGGTAAACTTACACCAAAAGATGTTGGCAGAATTGTTGCTCAAAAAGATAGAGCACAAGCAGGAAAGACTCTTCCAGCAAAGGGTTTGTGCTTACTTTCTGTTGAGTACGACGAAGACGAACAACAACCTGAGCAACAAGACTAAGATTCATTATCTTCAAAAATAATGAATAGTTTGTAAATTGACATTCTCAAATCTTTCTATTACAATTTTCAATATGTTAACATTAAAGCTAGTTACAGATAAAAACGAAATAAGTAATCTTTACAAGGATTTTTCCATTGAAGATAATGCAAATGGAGTCCATTTTCTTTTTTTAGATGATGAAAAACCAATTGGATTTATTAGGTTTATTCTAAAAGATAATTACGCTTTAATAGATAAAATCTATTATGTAGATGGAGTTGAAGAGGGAGATAGGGATTTCTTCCTAAGAAGCACTCTCTTTAAATTCCAAGATGCATCAATATTATTAAAACTTGAGGGAGATCAAAAAGATTTCTATAAGTTCGGATTCGTATACGAAGATGGATATACACAAATTTGGTCTCCAAACATAAATTTACATGGAGGTTGCTCTTCACATAATTAGAGCAAATACAAAATGGAAGAGATTAAATCAAAGAATTTTATCGAAGAAATCATTGATGAAGAACTTTCTGAAGGCAAAGTTTCTGCAATTCATACAAGATTTCCACCAGAACCAAACGGATACTTACATATTGGCCATGCAAAGGCCATATGCATTAACTTCGGTTTGAAAGAAACATACAATGGTAAATGTAACCTTCGTTTCGATGATACAAACCCAGTTAAAGAAGATATTGAATACATGGATTCAATAAAAGAAGATATCCAATGGTTAGGATTCCAATGGGATGAATTAAGATATGCATCAGATTACTTCCAAAAGATGTATGAATGTGCTGTTAAATTAATTAAAGATGGCAAGGCATACGTAGACGATTCAACAGCAGATGAAATAAAGGATTCAAGAGGAGACTTATATAAGCCAGGTATTGAGAGCCCATATAGAAATCGTAGTGTAGAGGAAAATTTAGACTTGTTCGAACGTATGAAGAATGGTGAGTTCGAAAATGGTGCTAGAGTTTTAAGAGCAAAGATTGATATGGCTTCTAACAATATCAACATGAGAGACCCAGTCATTTATAGAATTTCTCATAGCACACATCCACACACAGGTGATGCATGGTGCATATACCCAATGTACGATTTCGCACACCCAATTGAAGATGCTATTGAGGGAATTACTCATTCATGTTGTTCTCTTGAATTTGAAGACCACAGACCACTTTATAATTGGGTAGTAGAAAACACCGGTTTCCCAGATCCATTACCAAGACAAATTGAATTTGCAAGATTAAACATGACACATACAGTTATGTCTAAAAGATTCTTAAAACGCTTAGTAGATGATGGTGTTGTTTGGGGTTGGAATGACCCAAGATTAAGTACACTTTCTGGTATGAGAGAAAGAGGTTATCCACCAGAAGCAATTAGAGACTTCTGCTCAAGAATTGGCGTAGCCAAAGCTGTTTCTGAAGTAGATATTGCAATGCTCGAACATTGTGTAAGAGAGAACTTAAATGAAAACGCAACAAGAGCTATGGTTGTAACTAAACCAATCAAGCTTGTTATAGACAATTATCCAGATGGAAAGAGCGAACTTGTTGAGGTAGATAATAACCCACAAAAGCCAGAAGAGGGAAAGCACACATGTACATTCTCTAAAGAACTTTACATCGAAGAAGAAGACTTCATGTTGAACCCACCACCAAAGTATTTCAGAATGCAAGTTGGCGGTATCGTAAGATTAAAGGGAGCATATATTGTTGAGTGTACAAGTGCAGATGTAGATGCAGATGGAAACGTAACATGTGTTCATGCAAACTACCTTGAAGGCACAAAATCTGGTGAACCAAATTCCAACATGAAAGTTAAAGGAACTATCCACTGGGTTAATGCAAACGACTGTGATGATGTAACTCTAAACATGTTCGATTACCTCATCCTAGATGGAGATGGAGACTTCATGGATAGACTAAATCCTAACTCATTAGTAGTGCTTAAAGGTAAGGCAGAAAAGTTCCTTTCAACAACAGCAGTTGGCACAAGATTCCAATTTATGAGAGAAGGATACTTCATCAAAGCAAAGGGTGAAAACACATATCATTCAATCGTTCCATTGAAAGATTCATTCAAAATTTCATAGTAAAAAACATCAATTTTTATACCACAGAATCGGCACCTAAAAAGGCCGATTTTGTTTATACAATAAGAACTACTTGATTTTTCAAGTTTCTTATTGTTTTTTTCTCCTCGCGTTATTATAATAAAATAAGTTAATCTATAGTAAGATGGAGGAGTCTAATGTTTCTTTGTAAAGTTTGCGGTAGCCCGGTTTCACCAGGAATGGCATTTTGTCCAAACTGTGGAGCAGACGTTGTAAGAACCTATGAAGCTAAGTGTCCTAAATGTGGAAGTATGAATCCAGCAGGCAGCAGGTTCTGTGCAACATGCGGTAATATTTTAGAGGTTATGAGAAAACCTCGTTGTGCAATTTGTGGTGCAGAAAATATGCCAGGATCTAAGTATTGTGTATCCTGTGGTGCACCAATAGTTCCAGATGAAGACACTCACTCCGATGATGATTACGTAGCACTCCAAAAGAAGAAACAAAGCTTAGATATCCTCGAAAAAGAAAGACTCGAACAAATAGATAAAGAAGTTGCTGAAAAAAAAGCAAAAATAGATCAAGCAAGAGATGATCTAATGAACGAACTTCAAGGCCTAGTAAAAGATGCAAAAGATGAGCTCGCAAAGAAAGCAGTTCTCCTTAATGACTATAGAGAAAAATTAAATGAATTAGGCCCAGAAGATATCACACAATTAAAGAAAATTTCTACAGCATTAAAATCATACGCAATATATTATTCAGATCCAAGCACAACTGTTTCAGATGATGCATATGATGGTGAGGTTTACGTATGTCCAGTTTGTGGCACTATTAATCCTGCAGATATACCTGCATGTACACACTGTGGACGTAGTAAGGCAAGAAGTATCATTCTTCTCAAGAAGGGCAAGATTGCACAAGCAAGTCCTGTTAAGAGAGAAATAGATATTATTCCAGCACCACAAGCAGATTTAACAGCAGAACCACATCCATCATTTGAAGAATATTCTGCAGGAAAGGAAGAACCAATTCCTGTTAAGAGCAATGTAGAAAACATTGCTGCAAAAGATCCAAATGTTCAAAACTTCAATAGAAATATGCCATATGGTGCACCAGGTGTTGCTCCTCAATACCCACAATATCAAGGACAACAACCAGGAGGTTATGCATTCTATGGCAGAGGTGTAGGAGACCCATATCAAATGCCTCCAATTTTACAACCAGTTGCTTTCGTTCCATATGTCACACAAGAGCAACCTCTTATGCAATACACACCTCAAGATAGCATGACACCACAACAAAATATTGTTGCAGGTCCAGTAGAAATGAGAAAAGTCCCAGATGGTTCTGGTAAGAGAGAAATAAATAAAGACGATAACGAAATATAGTAAATGGATAGACAATACGATCCAAACACCGATCCTTCGGTCATAGTGCCTGTAGATGAAAATGGATTAAGGCTTGCACCTAATCCAGTAACTAAGTCTGATGCAAAAATACTACCAAAGGCAGTACAACCTTTTGAGTTTCAACCAAAACTCAGACCAATAGGTTCTACTGGTGCAACAGAATCTACAGTAGATGACTTCCAACCAAAGAAGAGGGATGTAAGCAAAAGAGCTACAAGAACAAAGAGAACCAAAAATATTATTTGTGGTATCTTTATGTTGTTGTTTACAGCAGCCGCAGTTCTTCCTTATATTTTCGGCGTGTTTAATCTAAAGATTACAAATCCTATTATTTTATCCTTTACACAATTCGATGTCTTTGGACACTTAATAACCCTTATAAAGGGTTGTATAGGTGCAGACAAGAGCACATTAATTTCAAATTTACTCCATATGGTTCCTTATGCAATCCTGCTTATAGGAATAATTGGACTAGCTGCTAATGTCATTAAAGCATTAATAGGAATATTTGGAGCAAAGAGACCTATGAAATATGCACTTAGTGCATTAATATATCTCCTTTCAACAATCATAATATTCATTATGGCTTTGGTGGGAGTAAGTAGAGTTGGCATTGAAAAGATAGATTTCATGAACGACTTTGTCTACGGATATAGAACTTCAGAATATGTCACAATGCTTGGCATCGCAATTATTTACTTTATAATTGCAGCAATTATCAAGATAGCAAACCCAGAGAAATCTGGTTATTTAAAATATGATGCATAGCATCAAAAAGGTAAAGATATGGCAAAGAAGAACAAGAAAAAAGAAGAACTAAGGCTTAAAGAGCTAGAAGAACAACAAAGAAAATCTCAGGAGATTGAAACTGAAGCTTATTCAGAGGCAACTCCAGACCCAGGTATGGAAACTACTTTTACAAAAGTAGTTGGAACTGGTGGTCCTGTACCAATCGTTGCACCTAAGCATACAACTGTACAATTACAACCAATCATTGTACCACTTGCAGTTGTTCCTTATATGTCATCAGATTCGGATATTCTTAAGACAGAAGGAAAACCAGGTGAACCATCATATCAAACAGGTTCAGAGGGTGGATTCTCAACCGAATTCAAGAAGGTTGAATCTCATGATGTTGCTAAAAGCAACAAAAAGGCGAAAGTTAGAAAGCGTCTATTCTCATTGTTCTCATTTATCTTTGCTGCAATTGGTGTTCTTTACTTTGTACTTATTCATTTCAAACCAGAATTATTCTCATTCATGGGAAGCAATGCAATAGATCCAATAGGATGGCTTGTACATTGGATCAAGGGAGACTTGTCTTCTTACGTAGATTATGCAGCAAGAGGAATCACAACAATGGATATGAAGGTATACATTATCATGTTCTTGCTTTCATTGGTGGGATTTGTTTTCGCAACATTCTTCAATTTCATTGGATTGATTTTTGGAAAATATCCGGGCGGATTCTATGTATCTATGATGCTCCTATCTTTCGGTGCAACATTAATTGCATTAATTATGAATCTTGTTAAGTCTACATTCTCAATGACAAACGATGCAGCAATGATATTCTTGGTAGCATTATCATTCTTTGATATGATACTTTGTATCGTCTTTGCAACTATACATCGTAGGAAAGAGAATCAGTACGAGGATGAAATAGAAAAGTCTTCTCAATTAATTTAAAATGAGCTTCAATTTTATCTCATTTGCTAGCGGTTCTAAAGGCAATTGTTCTATGGTGTTTACAGAAAACACCGCTATTGTCATAGATGCTGGAATTAGTTTAAAAAAACTAACCCAGGAACTTAAGAACCTTGGCAAGTGCATTGAAGATGTTAAAGGTGTAGTGGTTACTCACGAACATTCAGATCACGTTGCAAACATTTGTAAATATGGTATGTATGTCCCAGTCTATGCCCATTTAGATACCCACGTCGAATTATTCACCAGATATGACTATGTAGAGCAAATGGGAGAAGTGGATGATTTCATGGAAGGCTTTACCATTGGAGATATTGAAGTTAAACCATTTGAAATTCCTCATGATGCCAATGCCCCAGTTGGATATTCATTCTTTGCCGAAGGCAAGCAAATTAGTATCGCAACAGATATGGGTGAAATTAGAAGTAATGTTTTCCAAAGCATAAAGAATAGCAATGTTTTATTGCTAGAGGCCAATCATGATTTAAATATGCTAATACATGGTCCATATCCAGCATGGCTCAAGAAGAGAGTAAAAGGTAGTCATGGACACTTATCTAATATAGATTCAGCAAAGATGGCTTGCATGATAAAAAGAGAGTCCAATAATCTTCATGATTTAATACTTGGACATATATCACAAGAAAACAATATACCAGAGCTTGCTCTTAATACTGTAAAGGGTGAGTTAGAAAAAGAAGGATTACTAGGAGATACTATAGTATCTGTAGCATCACAGCATACTCCAACAAAGGTGTTTGAAGCATAATGAGAAGACAATTACAATTAAGTGAAAGTGGAATTATTTTTGTGTTCGGAATAGTTATAGCTTCCGTACTTCAAAATGTATTTTCATTTGCATTATCTGGAGTTGGATCCTTTGGTGGTATGTCTATTGCAACATGGGTTGCTTATCCACTTGGAACACTTTCATTCTTTTTAACAGCCTTCATTTATACTAAGGTTAGAAAGTGTGATTTCTTGTATATTACAAGAACAGCGAATAAACCAAGAGCAGTATCTTTCATTTTATTGCCAATTATTGCTGTATTAACCGTTGTAGCCTTCTATCCGCTCACTTCCATGTTTATTAGATTCTTATCCTTTATAGGATACAATGGTGGCGTAAGCGCGCCTACAGACTACACACCAGCTGTATTTGTTGTTGCAGTTATCATAATGGCCATATTCCCAGCAATAGGTGAGGAGTATTTCATGAGAGGTACCATTTATAATGGTATTGCAACTCGTGGTGCTTGGTTTGGTATAACCATGACAGCATTACTCTTTATGTTAATGCATGCAAATCCATACCAAACAATTTATCAATTCGGACTTGGTTTGGTTTTGGTATTTGTGTTCATAATTGCAGATTCAATCTGGGCAAGTGTAATAGTGCACTTCTTAAACAATCTCATTAGTTTGGTCGTTACAGCATATATACCTGCAATTAACAATTTTGAGTTTGGTAGTCTATGGCCACTTTATGACATCCTTTTATTTATAGGTGGTACAATAGTACTTATTTTTGTTCTTTATTTCTTCTATAGATTATCTCACTCAGGAAAGAAAGATAATGGCGGTGAATACAAGATTGTAACTGACGATTTTACCATTACCGCAAAATCAGATAAACCAACAAAATCTAATCCAATATCAGATGCATTTAAATTCTTCTTCTCACTATTCACAAAGAAAGGATGGCAAGATCTAAATAACAAGTTATTTAATATATCCAAAGTTGAATATGTAGGAAAGAAACCATTCTCACAAGAAATTGGATTCTGGCTTGCATTAATTGTTGCCATAATTCAATGGGTAGTTATTTTCATAATGGGGATGATACGATGAAAAGAAGCACATCTGTATTCATCATATATTTTGGCGTTATTATTTGTACGCTTCTTTTAAGGGTTGCATTTAACTTAGGATTTGCAAGTGGTTCCGAAATGGAGAGTGAGTTTGCTTGGACTATATTAGGACAAGTTGGCATATTCGGCATCATGCCATTTACAATTTATTTTATAACCAACAAGAAGGGGAATATGTCGGAGGTTGGTTCTGTCTTTAAAGATTTTGGATTTAAAAAGACAAGCGGAGAAAACATAGCACTTACTATCCCAATTACAATCTTATTAATGTTCATAGTAACTTGTGTTGTAACATTCTATTCCATCTTTTTGAAAATGATTGGTTATACTAAGTCTCAATCCGATGTAGATTATTACAATATAGGTATCCTATTTGAACAAATATTACTTGTTGCTATACTTCCAGCTTTCTTTGAAGAGTTTGCACACAGAGGTTTATTATTTGCAGGATTAAAAGATGCAACAAGCAAGCCTGTAATACTTATAGTATTAAGTTCTGTATTATTTGCCCTAATGCACCAAAATGTACAACAAGTATTATATACTTGCATAGCTGGTTCTGTTATGGGATTAGTTACATATTATTCAGGCTCCATTTGGTGTGGTATTTCAGTGCACTTTATAAATAATGTTTTATACATTTTTGAGGATTTCTTATATCAAAAGTCTTCATTATTCAATGAGGTATACACTAGAATATTTGATATGCTTACAGGCACATTATTTGGTTTGATGATAGGCTTTACTATGTTTGCTGGATCTATTGTAGCAATTGTATTTATGTTGCGCCGCATGAGAAGCACAGGAAAAGAAAAAGGTGTATTATTAGAAAAGGACAGCACTAAGAAATTTACAGCAATAGATATAGCTGTAATAACATCAACTATATTAGTTGGAGCAGCGGCCACTATATTATCACTTGTATGGGGGATTATGAGATGAAAATAAATATTGTTGCAGTAGGAAAGATTAAAGAGAATTACTTTGTAGATGCATGCAAAGAATATTTAAAGAGACTTTCAAGATTTGATGTTGTCTCTATTATAGAAGTCCCTGAAGCCCCTCAGGGCAAGAGTATAGATGAACAATGTAAAATAGAGGGAGAGAGTATCTTATCTAAAGCACGTGGCTATATAATAGCCATGGACATAGAAGGAAAGAAACTATCCTCCAATGATCTTGCAAAATTATTAGATACCAAAAAGACAGAGGGAGTATCTGAAATATCTTTTGTAATAGGTGGATCCAACGGATTATCCCAAGAGGTTAAAGATAAGGTAGATATGAAGATATCATTTTCAGATATGACATTCCCACATCAATTATTTAGAGTTATGTTGCTCGAACAAATTTATAGAGCAGAAACTATTTTAAATCATATCCCATATCATAAATAAAAGCCCCAGCAAAGCTGAGGCTTAAATATTAATATTTAAAGTAATTAGTCGTCGTCTTCGTCTACGATGCCTTTGATTTCCTTTTCTTTCTTTGTTTTGCCTGTGAAGATACATGCAAGTAAGAAGTTGAGGAATGTTAAACCAACGATTGCGTAAATGATGTAATCCTTGTTTGCAATGATTGCCTTAAGGTATGCAAGGAAACCAACTTCACCTGGATAATATCCACCTTCAACAAATCCGCAGATAACGAATGAAGCAGCTGCGAATGCGAACATGAATAATGCGAAGATAACGCCAAATGCTTTTGCTGCACCATTGTACTTACCAATGATTAATACGAGTAAGTTTGTGATGGCTGTTAAACCTGCACCGATAAATACTATAACAGATGAGAATAAAACTACTAATCCTGCGATAGCATTCATGATACCATCAGCGAAGCTGTTTTTAATTGTATCAATGAATCCTGATGCATCTTTAACAAGTAATTCGAATACCTTGATTGGGTTGAACCAAGATACATAATCTCCAATAACTGGAACAGTTGTTCCGCTTGTATGTAAATATGCAATTGCAGCAACTGCGATGAAGAGCAAGCTGATAATGAACATAACAGCAGCTTTTCCACGTCCGTATGATTTTCTCTTTTGTGCGTTCTTTGCAGACTTTTCAACTGCTTTTTGTTCTGCACCAGTTTGAGGTGTTCCTACACCAACTTGAATATCACTGTAACCTTGTTGGTTAGGATTTTCATAGGAATAGGTAGGTGCTGGTGATGCTACGACTGCAGTATTTGGAATCTTAACACTAATAGTTACACCACAGTTTGGGCATCTGATACGATGCTTATAGCCTTGTGGTAGGTTTGCAAGATTTCTTGGTGGCTCAAAACTAATTTCGGCTCTACAACTTGGACATCTTGTGTACATGTAAATAATCTCCCTTAAAATAATTTCAGTATCAAATATTATACACCTGTGCATATATAAAGTCAATTATGTGTAGGTGGGTATTGCTCTTGAATTTTTTAATTCAATAGCACTATTGAAGAAAATGGCTAATTTGAGTAGAATAGAACTATGAAAAAACAACGGCTAATTTATTTAATCTTAATATTGGCTATTTGCTTAGCTCTTTTAACTGGTTGTACTGTAATCCGTGGCGATAAAGGAGATGCAACAGAACCAGGAGATGAAGAGACTATTGGTGTAGTTACTATAGTAATTGATGAAAAGGAAATAACAAAACCTGCTCAATATGATAGTCTACATGCTTTATTAATTGAGCTCAAAAAGACTGGCGAAATTAGCAGATATGACTATGGTTATAACGGAGATAAAGTTTATCCAATTGCTATTGATAAGTATAAAGATTATGAAGATGGCAATCTTTTGATATATCACAATATCGAAGATACCACGTTGTATACAACGAATAATATGATGAGAATAGATGGAGTTACCTTTAGATGTTCCATCGTTGGTTTGAATGAATTACCTGCAAAAGCTGGCGTAAAATATTTAATTGTTTGCGAATAATTACTCGAAAGTTTTGACTAAGTATAATTAAATATTATACTATTTATAATCATGAAAAAGGACAGAGTGTATTATCCAATAGATTCTGGAGCATTGTTTTATCCAGTAATTCGTTCTAAAAAAAGCGAGAGTCTTTTTACTTTTACTTTACTTATGTTAGATGATGTGGATCCTGAAAAACTATCTTTAGCAGTTGAAGAAGCTTTGAAACGTTTCCCAACAATGGCCGTTAGATTAAGAGCAGGTTATTCAAGACATTACTTTGAACATAACACACTTCCTTTACCAATAAAAGAGTATGATGGTAAGGTTCTTGCACCAATTAACAGAAGAAAAAATAACTATCACAATATAAGAATTTCTTATATTGGAAAGAAGATAGTTTTTGATTTCTTCCATGCTGTTACAGATGCAAATGGAGCATTAAGATTTATTAAAAATGTGTGTTTTGAATATGCTCGTATGCTTGGAAAAGATGTGTCTGATATTAAAGATGTAGATATCAATTTAAGGGAAACAGATGGCGAAATAGAAGACTCTTTCTTGAAATACTATCAAAAAACGAAGTTCGATATGGATGATATCAAATCTCTGATTGGACAAAAACCAATTACTATTGGTGGTATTCCAAGTAAGAATAGTATTTCATGTAGAGAATTGGTTGCAAAAGAAGTAATAGATCTTGCTAGATCTAAAAATACCACAGTAACTGCTCTTCTTGGTGGCATATTAGCTTATTCAATTATTAAGACAAGAGAAAAAATAGATGGAAAGAAAAGCATTATTTTAATGATACCTGTAGATTACAGAAGAATATTCCCATCTGTTTCTATGAGAAACTTTGTTTTCTTTATAAGAATTTGCATTAAACCACAACAATGGTACACATTGAATGATTATATTACCATGGTCCATGATCAAATGGTTGAGGCTACAAAGAAAGAGAATTTACAAAAAGATTTGTCTACTGTAGTTAAAGGTGGCAAGAGCTTTATCTTAAAAATATGTCCATTATTTTTAAAAATGGCAGTTGCTAAATTTTCTAGGTTGTTTTTAAAAACAAGACAAACTATAATATTTAGTAATCTTGGAAAGGTAGACATAGACAAGAGATTGGATGTAGACAAAATAATGTTCAATCTAAATGTCTCGAAAAATGCCACAACCAATTTAGCATCCATTTCTACAAACGGAGAGATGGTACTTGCTTTCTCCAAGTCTGTTTCAGACGATATGGTAGAAAATAAAGTGTTCAATATGATAGAATCTCTTGGATGCGATGTAAAATATATTGAAAAATTTCAAAATGAGGATATAAACAATGATTAACTCGGAGACATTAAGACAATTATACCTAGACTTCTTTAAGAGTAAAGGACATGCTGTAATACCAACAGCTTCTCTTATTCCAGAAAATGATCCAACAGTTTTATTCACAACTGCTGGTATGCACCCATTAGTTCCATATCTTTTGGGTGAAAAACATCCTGCTGGAACAAGATTAACAGATGTCCAAATCTGCGTTAGAACAGGAGATATCGACGAAGTCGGTGATGAATCACACTGCACATTCTTCGAAATGCTTGGTAACTGGTCTTTAGGAGATTATTTCAAGAAGGAAAGTATTGCATGGTCTTATGAGTTTTTAACAAAGGTTTTAAACATTGATGTATCCAAATTAAATGTAAGTGTTTTTGCAGGAAATGATTCTTGTCCAAGAGATGATGAAAGTGCAAATATTTGGCGTTCATTAGGACTTAAGGATGAGCAAATATTCTTCTTGCCAAAAGAGAATAACTGGTGGGGACCAGCTGGACAAACTGGACCATGTGGACCAGATACAGAAATGTTCATAGATACAGGCAAGGATAAGTGTTCAGAAGACTGTTCACCAGCATGTTCTTGTGGTAAATATCTTGAAATTTGGAATAATGTTTTCATGCAGTATTTCAAGGATGCAGATGGCAAATTAACCCCAATGGAACACAAGAATGTGGATACCGGAATGGGCCTTGAAAGAACACTTTGTATAGTTAATGGATACAAGTCTGTTTATGAAACAGATTTATTATCTTTTGCTATAGCAAAACTCGAAGAATTATCTGGCAAAAAGTATGGTGAAAACGAGGATGATACAAAGGCTATGAGAATCATTGCAGACCATACAAGAACAGCCACATTCTTACTTGGAGATGTTAAGGCAATTTCTCCATCTAATGTAGACCAAGGTTATGTATTACGTAGACTTATTCGTAGAGCAGTTAGATACTGCAGAGTACTCGGAATAGATGGTTCAGCTTTAATTGAAATCGCAAAGCTTTATATTGAAAAATACAAAGGCATTTATACAAACATTGGTAACAATGCACAAAGAATTGAAGATGAACTTAGAGCAGAACAAGAAAAGTTTGGAAAGACAATAGAACAAGGTATTAATGAGTTCGAAAAGGTAGTTAAATATATACCTACAAAAACTATTCCTGGAAAGACAGCATTTAGACTTTATGATACCTTTGGTTTCCCACTTGAAATGACTATTGAATTAGCTAAAGAAAAAGGCTTTGATGTAGATGTTCAAGGATATGAAGAAGCATTCAAGAAACACCAAGAAATCTCTAAGGCAGGAGCAGAACAAAAGTTCAAGGGTGGACTTGCAGATACAGGTGAGGTAACAGCAAGATTACATACTGCAACACACCTTTTAAATGCTGCACTTAAAATTGTATTACAAGATAATACAATTAACCAAAGAGGAAGTAACATCACTCCAGAAAGACTTCGTTTCGACTTCTCATTCGGCAGACCAATGACTCCAGAAGAGATTCAAGCAGTTGAAGATTTGGTAAACGAAGAAATTGCAAAGAACCAAGATGTTAAACTTGAAGAAATGAGCGTAGCAGATGCTAAAGCACAAGGTGCAGTTGGTGTCTTTGATAATAAATATGGCGAAGTAGTTAAGGTATACACAGTTGGTATTTCTAAAGAAATATGCGGTGGACCACATGCAAAGAATACATCTGAATTAGGACACTTCAAGATTGTTAAAGAACAATCTTCATCCGCAGGTGTTAGACGTATTAAGGCAATATTGGAAGAAAAGAAATGAGATTGTTTGATTCACACGTACATACTATAAATAGTCCAGATGGACATGATACTATAGTATCATTATTAGAGGATGCTAAGAATAGAAACTTCTATTATTTAGCAACAACAGATCATTTAGATCTGGATTTAAAAGTATGTAAAGAAAATAAAACACCAGTTGCTTGGAACCACATAGATTTAGATAAATATTATTCCGAATGGAAGGAAGCCGCAAAGGATGCAGGAGATGTTAAATTTAGATTCGGAATTGAAGCTGGATACGATAAAGGCGCAAATGAAGCATATATCGAAACATTCAAAAAGTATCCTTTTGATGTAGTAATTAATTCTGTACACTTTGTAGACCACTGGGATGTATATTTCTTAAACCCATTTATCTTTAAATCCAAAAAGAGAATATATAGACATTATCTTGAAAAGATACTAGAGAGCTTAGATGCTCCATATCAATATGATATTGTTGGACATATCGGTTATGTCACAAGAAATGCACCATATAAAGATAAATCTTTACGCCTTGCAGATTTTGAAGATTTAATTAATGCAATTTTAAAGAAAATCATTGAAAAAGATAAGGCATTAGAAATCAATACACATCATGGAATTTTACCAACAGAAGAGATTCTTCAAAGATATTATGACCTTGGTGGTAGACGAATTAGCTTTGGTTCAGATACACATAGATTTGAACTTGGAAAGGATTTAGATGTTGTAATGGCTCTTGCAAAAAAGATAGGGTTCACACACTTTTCTGTATACACAAATCATATTCCAGAAGAGATTGAAATTCCTTAAAATAAGTGAATAGATTATTGAAAAGTTGATAAGTAAGTATACCGGTAAAATAAGCATTCTATCGGTATATTTTTTTATTATTTTATGCAAAAACTGGATTTTAAGCGTGTCTAATTAAAAAAAATTGAAAAATAGTTGTTTTTAGTTTTACTTTATATTTTTTTATCTATATAATAAGTTCAATTTGTAAAAATATTAAAACTTTTTAGAGGTATAAAATGGCAAAGAAATTATCCAGCGTTGAAATGCAACAAAAGATGGATATTCAAAAATGGTTAGATTCTGAAACAAACCATATGGATATGTGTGGCCACTATGAATATTGTGGTTACTGCAACAAGTATGAGGCAACTCCATGTGCAAATGCATATGATCGTTTAATGGCAGAAAAGAACAGCAAAGTTTCTTCTTCTTTTGCAAATAAGAAATTCGATTTAGACAAAGTTATGCAAAAGAAAGCAAACAGAAAAGGCTTAACATTCGTAGAGAAATATACATTATCAGATGATATTATCAAAGAACGTTATGCAATCATGAAAGAAGCTCTCTTAACACCAGTAAAGGGTAAAGCACCAATCAAGAGCCGTATTTCAAAACAATGTGATACATACAGAAGAGATGGTGAAATCGTTGCTAAAATTACAATTTTAGGAAGCTCACTTCGTATCAACTTAAACATTGATCCAAAGGATCCACAATTCTGCGATGGAAAAACACCACACTATTCAACAGGTCACAAACATGTCTATTCAATGGTTCCATTCCAATTCAAGGTAAATTCAAAACTTGGATTAAAGAGAGCACTTCAATTAATAGACTTCATCAAAAACAACTAATAAAAAAAAGAAAGAATCCAAACTGGATCCTTTTTTAATACTTATTCCTCTTTGCCATCAGCATATTCATCTCTTTTCTTTTCTCTA
Organism: Christensenellales bacterium; assembly: GCA_045130665.1. Taxonomy (GTDB): domain Bacteria; phylum Bacillota; class Clostridia; order Christensenellales; family CAG-917; genus RGIG8124. Next base: position 116,818 of record JBGUQC010000003.1, read on the forward strand.
TCTTTTTGAATAGCATTGATTTCTTCCAACTTATTTTGGGCTTCTTGTAATTCTTTTTTATTTGGTATTGGAAGATTGATTTCAAATATCGTTCCTTTTCCTTCAATACCATGACAGGAGATGTTTCCACCATGTTCTTCTATTGTGGATTTAGCTATAGCTAAACCAAGACCAAAACTGCTGTTTTCAACATCTGAAGATCTTGCACCGTCTACTCTATAGAATCTATCAAATACATGCCTTGCATTTTCCTCGGAAATTACTTCGCCTGTGTTCATGACAGATAGATGTGCAACCTTTTTATCTGCAGTTAAATTAAGTGTGATTTGTCCGCCTTTATCTCCAGAATATTTAACAGCATTATCTAATAGAATCAATATTACTCTTGATATTGTATCTTTATCTCCAAGTATGGTGATTTGTGGTTGGATATTGCTATCAAAGGCTATGCCTTTCTCGAAACAGACCACCTCATAATCCAAGCATTGTCCTTCAACAATTTTAGATAAATCAAGTGGTACATGAAGAAGTTTTGTACTATCTAATTTACTGAGTTCAAGCATTCCACGAATAAGTGAGTTCATTCTAGTTACTTGGTTGTCTATAGACTCAATCCATTTCTCATTTTCTTCAATAGTTGTCTCTGGTTCAGACTTTAGAACTGCTAAGTTTGTAGAAATAACAGTTAAAGGAGTCTTTAATTCATGGGAAGCATTTGCAGTTAGTTCTTTTTGTTTTTCAAAAGCATCACCAACTGGCTTTAGTGCAACTTTAGTTAAGAAGAATGCAAGTATGCCGATGATTAAAACTGTAACAAAGTGTCCAGTTACACAGATAATGGACATATTAACTAATTGAGAATGATTAGATGTTACATCTTTAATAGCATAATCTGTTACGCCATTGTCCTGCGTCTTAGATGCAACTACAAAGTAGTTGTTATCCACTTGGAACTCACCATTTTCAACATCCAGGGCATCTTCAATAATCTCAAGTTGGATGTCACTTGAGTATATATTGATTTGCATGTTCTTTAATATAGTTGTTCCATCATCTAATACACAAAGCATAATGCATCTTTCAGATTCAGGTGTACCTAGCATTGGAATTTTTGGAGCATTTTCATCAGGTGGGGTGTTGGTGTCATTGAAGAATGAGTTAACATTTAATGCACTCTCTAGAATGTTTTCTGTGTCTTTAGACATAAGCAAAGCTTGTGTTCCAATTACAGCACCAAAGACTAAAGCAAAGAATACCCAAGCAATTATTGTAATAATGATGGTTAGTCTTATTCTTGTTGCTTTTATAGCATCAGTTGAAGTTTTAATATGCTTAAAGTTAATCATTCTTTTGGATCTTGTAGCCTACTCCACGTAGGGATTCTATTGAAAAGTTTGCTTCAATGTGAGCAAGTTTCTTTCTTAAGAAAGAAATATATACTTCTAAATTGTTTGATTCAAATTCATTATCTAAGCCCCAAACCTTCATAATCATATCCTCTTTGCTTGCAACAAAATTTGGATATTCAAAGAAGTATCTGGCTATTTCAAATTCTTTTCCGGAGAGTGTTAAAGATGCTTTATCTGTTGAGATTTCATGAGTTGTTAAATCCAATGTTACATTTCCACATGTGAGTTTGTTATCTGATACAAACTTACCTCTACGTCTTAATAGTGCACGGACTCTTGCAACAAGATGGTCATAATTAAATGGTTTTGTAACATAGTCATCTGCACCGTAATCTAATCCTGCAATCTTGTTTTCATCATCTGCGAGAGCAGTTAACATTAGTATTGGTGTCTCAATGCCTTTTCTACGTAATTTTTGAAGCACTTCAAAACCATTCATCTTTGGCATCATTACATCTAAGATAATTAAATCATAGATTTTTGTCATGCCATAGTTGTAACCATCAGATCCATCATAAACAGAATCTACTTCATATCCATCTTTTTCAAGCATTTTGGCAAGAGCTCTGTTTAATTCCTTTTCATCTTCAACTAGTAAAATTCTCATATATTCTCCGGGTATATTAATTATGATAATTTTATTTTATTATACAATGATTAAAAAAACATTAAAAGTTATCTATTTATTATTTAGGGCAAATGAGATATACTATTATCAAATAATATTTACTATTATTTTGTATAATAGATACTATGACGATGGCTTGGAACATAAATAAAAACTTAATATTTAGACTTGCTATAGCATTCATTTTGATTATGTGTGCTATTGCAATTATTTTTATTTGTTCTGATGCACATAACATAGCATACGCGGGTGAGTTTGATGTTGTTATCAACATCACAGACTCTAATTTAAATGCCGAATACACCATTGGAGAAAACAAATTATTTGTTGATTTGGAAATAGAATTCCATGAGTTTACTCCAGCAACATCTCACTATGATTATTACTTCTATATAAAGGAAGAAGGCGGCGAATATCCTACAAATCCAACTTATTCTGATTCTATTTTCGGTATAAGATCATATTATTTCGGAGATGCAATGGATCTTGGCAATTATACTCTTAAGATTGTAGTTGTTGGTGTTTATGCAGATGAAAGCTACCAAGGCGTAAGAGAAGTTAGTTTCTCAGTTAGCAAGGCAACTCTTCCAATCGAGGCTACAACCTTTGAAAGAGAAAGAATAGTATATGGCGAACCAATTAGTGCAGCACACGATTTATCTAATTCCTATGGTACCTTTACATATAACTCAGATGTAGATACATCTGTAGTAAAGACCCCAGGTGTTTATCAATTCTACGGAACATTCACACCATTCTCAGATAACTATCGTGTTGCAAACAATGTTTGCAAAGAAATCGAAGTTACAAAGAGACCAATAAGAGTTTTAATAGATAACAAATTTGGTTATGTAGATGAACAACTTCAAGCATTCACATATCATGTAGATACAAGTACAGTTCTTCCAGGTGAAGAAAATGCTTATTCATTATCATTTGCCTTAGATAGAGAGGTGGATGGAGCTGGGGAGTATTATATCGTTGGTACTATGACTTCAGATTTATACCAAGCTTTATATGTAAATACAGATAACCCAGAAGGTAATATTTCTGTACCAGGAATATATAGAATATATTCAAAGACATATGTTGTAACTTGCATAGATGACCTTATTACTAGATTTAGAATCTTAAGAGATATCGGTTTCGGTTTAGATGTTGAGATTGTTTTAACCACAACTCAAGGCCGTTTCAATTATGAATCAGATACATATAAAAGTATTGGTGAGTATAAACTCATTCACTATTACAAAGGACAAGCAACAGTTCCAGAACAAGATTATATTGTCGAATTAACTCTTCCAAAATATATAGGAAGAAATGTTGTTGTTCAATATAGAAATGGAGACAATGTAATTACACAAGTTTGTATTCCTGATCCAAATGGTATTATTTCATTTAAGATGGATACATCTGGTGAATTTGCAATGTTTGCTGAAGAAATTCCAACTCCAGAACCATCTGCACCAGACAAGTATTTCACAGAGATTTTACCATATGATGTAATTGTATGGGTTGCTGCTGCAATGCTTATTTGCATCTTCGCAATAACATTTAGAAAAAAGAATAATAATTTATAATAGACAAAACAGTGTTTATTATGATATTATCATAAAAACTTAATATAGCAGGAGAAAAACAAAAGCCAAAAGGCTCTTCTCCTAGGGCTTCGCTAGATGATTTTGTTTTTCATTTGGTGGGGCTATTTTTTTATAAAATGCTTTGCAAAACGCAAAGGAGAGAAAGATGAAGGGTTTATTAACATTAAATGATATTTCAACAGACAAGATCCGTGAGATTATTGATTTAGCTTTAGAATTCAAACATGGAAAGAAATTTAGCTATCATAGTGAAAAGAAAATGGCAACAATGTTCTTTGAAAATTCAACAAGAACACATTATTCTTTCATGATTGCTTTAATGAACTTAGGTATCATTCCAGTAGATTTCAACTCTGAGGCAAGTTCAGTAATGAAAGGTGAATCTTTGTATGATACAGTTAAGACATTTGAATGCTTAGGTGTAGATGGCGTCATCATTAGACATACAAGAGATGGATATTATAAAGAATTAGAGAATATCAACGTACCTATCTTTAATGCAGGAGATGGACAATCAGACCATCCAACACAAACACTTTTAGACTTGATTACAGTTTATGAAGACTTCGGACACTTTGAAGGTCTCAAGGTTACATTCATAGGAGATGTAAAACATTCTAGAGTTGCACATGGAAATGCCGTAGCAATGGCTAGACTTGGAATGGAACCAAGAATTTGTGGTCCAGATTTCTTTATGGATAAGACAGCAAAGATTATAGATATGGAAGAAGCTGTTCAAACATCAGATGTTTTAAACCTTTTAAGAGTTCAATTCGAAAGAGATGCAACACTCAACATGACAGTATCTGAATACCATCAATTATATGGCATGACAAAGAATAGAGTAGACCAAATGAAAGATGGCGCAATAATTATCCACCCAGCTCCAATTAATAGAGGTGTGGAAATTGCAGATGAGGTTGCAGAATGTAAACAAAGCAGAATCTTAAGACAAGAAACAAATGGTGTTTACGCAAGAATGGCCGTTATCAACATGGTTTTAGAGGGAAAATTATAATGATTTTAAAGGGCGGACGCGTTTTAATAGACGGAAAATTAGAGACCAGAGATGTTCTTATTGTCAAAAATGAGATAAATAGGGTCTCTAAATCTATTTCTGGCGCAAATGAGATAGATGTTTCCGATATGTTGCTCATCCCAGGAGCCATTGATCCACACGTCCATTTAAGAGAACCAGGCTTTGAATATAAGGAAACAGCAAAGAGCGCATGTGCATCTGCAGCAAAGGGCGGAATCACAACAGTTCTTGCTATGCCTAATATTAAGCCAGCACCAGATTCAAGAGAGAATATTGAATTTATTTTAGATAAGATAAGAAAAGATGTACCAATTAATGTATATCAGTTTGGTAGCTTAACAAAAGGTATGTTAGGACAAGAAGTTGCAGATATTGAATCATTTATAGATTTGGTACCAGCTATTTCAGATGATGGCCCAGGAACTCCTAATCTAGAAACATTATATAAAGGATTAGAAAAAGCAGCCATGCTCAATGTAGTTACTTCTATACATGCTGAAGCAAAAGGATTAGGTTTTGCACCAGAGGCTGAGTATAAAGCAGTAGAAGATACTATATCAATTGTAAGAGATACAGGTGCTAGCGTACACTTCTGTCACCTATCATTAAGAAAGAGTATTGAATATGCTATAGAAGCAAAGAAAGAAGGCCTTGATATTACCTTTGAAGCGACACCACATCACTTATTCTTGAATGAAAATGATATAAAAGGTAATACTAATTTCAAGATGAATCCACCACTTCGCACAGAAGAGGATAGAGAGTTTGTAGAATACTCCCTAATTAATGGTGATGCACTATGTGTAGCAACAGATCATGCACCACATTCTAGAGAAGAAAAGCTTAGAGAATACGACAAGGCACCATGTGGAATCATAGGTGTTGAAACTATGCTCCCATTGCTCTATACAAACCTAGTTTTAAGCGGAAAGATATCAACAAGTAGGTTTATTGAAATAACATCGATTAACGCAGGACAAAGGTTTAAAGTATACAATAATGGTATTTTAAGTGGCGATACGGCGAATATTACTGTTTTAGATATTAATAATAAACACAAATATTCAAAAGAAGAAAATCTTTCCAAAGGAGACAATTCTCCATTCTTTGGATATGAATTATATGGCTTCCCAGTACTTACAATTTGTAATGGGAACATAGTATATAAGAGGTAACAATATGCAAGTTAATAATCTACCAATTATTTCGAATAAAGAGATATTCAATGGTGTATTTTTGCTCAGTGTAGAGACAGATATTACTTTCTTACCTGGCCAATTTGCCAACTTTGCAATAGATGGTTTTACTCTTCGTAGACCTATATCTATTCATGACCAAGAAAATGGTGAGGCATCCTTCATTTATAGAGTTGTTGGCGAAGGAACAAAGGCTATGGCAGCACTAAAAAGTGGTGAAACAATTAACACATTATTGCCATTAGGTAACTGCTTCGATAATAACACAGATAAGCCACTTCTTATTGGTGGCGGTATGGGTATTGCACCACTTAAGTATTTGGCAAGAATATTTAGAAAGGATAATATTACTCCTCAAATTATTCTAGCTGGTAGAAATAAAGACGAAGTTGAATGGTTTTATAACGATTTACAAGGTTTTGGTGATATTTCTGTTGCAACTGATGATGGATCCATGGGATTTAAAGGTAGAGCAGATGAATATCTCAAGACTTTAGATATAAAAGGGAAATATTATTATTGCTGTGGTCCAACACCTATGCTAAAAGCAATTGCAAAATCTAATGATTTTGGCGAACTTTCACTTGAAGCAAGAATGGGATGTGGATTTGGAGCTTGTATGGGCTGTTCTATTAAAACAACGAATGGACCACAAAGAGTTTGCAAAGAAGGACCTATATTCCCAGCAAAGGAGGTAATATTCGATGATTAACCTATCTGTTGAATTATTTGGCGAAAAACTAAGCAATCCAGTAATTCCAGCAAGCGGAACATTTGGATATGGCAAAGAATTTGCCACAGCCTATGATTTATCCATTTTAGGATCTATTTCCTTAAAGGGTTGTACTATTGAAGCTAGATATGGAAATGAGTTGCCAAGAATTGCAGAATGCCCTATGGGCATGTTAAATGCAATTGGACTCCAAAATCCATCTGCAGAATCAGTCCTTAAGGAAGAAATACCTGCTTTAAGAACAATATATGGCAAAAAAGTCATAGTAAATGTTGGAGGACACTCTTTTGAAGACTATGAAAAGGCAGTTGCTGTATTCAATGGTTGTGAAGATGTCCTTGCAATTGAATTAAATGTATCTTGTCCAAACGTAAAAGGTGGTGGAATGGCCTTTGGACTAGATAAAGATATATTAAGCGAAGTTGTTTCAAGAGTTAAGAAGGTTTCAGATAGAAAGATAATTGTTAAATTATCTCCAAACGTTACAGATATAGTTGCAAATGCCAAAGCAGCACAAGATGCAGGCGCAGATGCATTGTCTTTAATTAATACTTTAGTAGGTATGAGATTGGATGCAAGAACTGGTAAACCAATTATTTCTACAAAAACAGGTGGATATTCTGGCGCTGGAGTATTCCCAATAGCCATTAGAATGGTCTACGACGTTTATAAGAACGTTTCTATACCAATTATCGGTATGGGTGGCATAATGAGCGCTAGAGACGTTATAGAGATGATGAGTGCAGGTGCAAAAGCTGTTATGGTTGGCACTGCAAACCTAATAAATCCATTCTCATGTAAGGAAATCATAGAAAATTTACCTAAAGAGTTGGAATCTATAGGTGTAAAAGACATAAACGATATCATAGGGAGAGCACATAGATGAATAGAGATGTAATTATTGCATGTGATTTTTCTTCTAAAATAGAAACTTTATCGTTTTTAGAGAAATTCTCTAAAGAAGGATTAAAACCATACATCAAAATAGGTATGGAATTGTTCTATAAAGAAGGTCCAGACTTTGTAAGAGAAGTTGTAGATGGTGGATATCAAGTATTTTTGGATCTAAAACTCAACGATATTCCAAATACAGTTCATAAAGCTATGAAAAATATAGCATCTTTAAATGTTTCTATGACAAATGTACATTCTCTTGGCGGTATAGAGATGATGAAGGCGGCATATGAAGGATTAATGGAAGGAACGACACTTTCAAAGAAGCCAGAACTTATTGCCGTAACACTTTTAACATCAATAGATAAGAACATTATGGAGAACGAATTAGGTATAAAAGGAGAAGTTGCTAATAACGTTAAAAGACTTGCTCTTAATACCAAAGCTGCAGGATTAGATGGCGTAGTTTGTTCGCCATGGGAAGCAGGTTTAATGAAAGAATTAGGCCTAATTTCTGTAACTCCAGGCATAAGATTTGAAGGCGGAGCAGTAGGAGATCAAAAGAGAGTTGCAACTCCAGCATTGGCAAAAGAAATTGGTAGCACATATATAGTAGTTGGTAGACCAATTACTGCAGCACAAAATCCAGTAGCCAATTACAAAAAATGTATAGATGAGTTTATTTAAGAATTTCAAATACATATATTTTATTAGCACAAAATAGAGGTTTAAAGTATGGATTATGTAAAGAACGCAAAGATAATATCTGAGGCACTACTTAATATAAAAGCAGTCTTTTTACGCCCAATGGAACCATTCACTTGGGCAAGTGGAATTAAGTCACCAATATACTGTGATAACAGACTCACATTAGGTGATATCAAGACAAGAAAACTAATAGAAAATGGCCTTGCAGAGACCATAAAAGAGTATTATCCAGATTGTGAAGTAGTAATGGGAACATCTACAGCTGGAATCCCACATGCAGCATATGTAAGTGACATCTTATCTTTACCTATGGGATATGTCAGAAGCTCAAATAAGTCTCATGGTAGAGAGAACAAAATAGAAGGTGCAGATCCAAAAGGTAAAAAGGTAGTAGTTGTTGAGGATTTAATCTCAACCGGTGGCTCATGTGCTGAGGTTGTTCTTGCATTAAGAGAGGCTGGTGCTAATGTTTTAGGTGTTGTTTCTATCTTCACATACACACTTCAAAAGGGATTGGATACTTTTAAAGAGATAGATTGTGAGAATCATTCTCTTGCAGATATAAAAACACTTGTTAGTGTTGCATTAGAAAAACACTATATTTCTGAGAAAGAAAGTGCTATGATATTAAAGTTCATTTCAAATCCAAGTGATGTATCTTGGATTAACGCATAAAGGAGTTATAAATGAGTGATTGTAACGGAGATTGCAGCAGTTGTTCTAGCAAATGCTCAAGTGAAATCCAAAAGAGCAAATTAAACGAATTATCTAAAGTAGATAATGTAATAGCAGTTGTTTCTGGCAAAGGTGGCGTAGGTAAGTCCTTAGTTTCAGCTTTGCTTGCAGTAAATTTTCAAAGATTGGGCCAAAGAGTTGGTATTATGGATGCAGATATCACTGGTCCATCTATTCCAAAGATGTTTGGTGTATCTCATTTAAGATCAGATACAGATGGACAACACATATATCCAGTGGAATCTAAGATGGGTACGCAAATACTTTCCATCAACAACTTATTAGATAACGAAACAGATCCAGTTATTTGGAGAGGTCCAGTTCTTGCTGGAGCAGTAACTCAATTCTGGACAGATGCTATTTGGAATAATGTTGGCACAATGATTATAGATATGCCTCCAGGAACAGGTGATGTTCCACTTACAGTATTTCAACAATTACCAATTAAAGGCGTTGTAGTTGTAACATCTCCTCAAGACTTGGTTTCAATGGTTGTAGAAAAAGCTGTTAATATGGCAAAGATGATGAATATTCCAGTTCTTGGTATTGTAGAAAATATGTCATATTTCAAGTGCCCAGATTGTGGTAAAACTTATGATATCTTTGGAAAGAGCCATATTGAAGAAGTCGCAAAGAAATTTGGTATTGAAAACTACGCAAGAATTCCAATTACACCAGAAATTGCAAAAGTTGCAGATAAAGGTTTAATAGAACTCTATGAAGGAGATTGGTTAGATGCTTTCACTGAAAAACTTGAAAAATAGTTTCTAAATCGTTTAAGAGGCGGCGTAAGATGGCCGCCTTTTTTTATTTGCAAAAAATAGGTATCTTGTAATATAAAACGAGATTATGTTAAAATATTATCCGAAATAAATATTAATATTTAACTCGGCGAATATGAATGAAATAATATTACTTGTATATGATACTAATAAAATGAGCATAGATTCTTTAGGGAATCTGCCTTATTTAAATAACGAGGATATTGAAGAGTTTTCAAGGTTCAAAACAGATACAGGTAAGAAAGAAAAAGCAGTTTCAGCATATTTTAAACGCAAATATATTGGCACCTATTCATTGGATAAAAATAAGAAGCCAATAGCAGGTGGGATTTATTTCAACATATCTCATTCAAATGGTGTTGTAGTTTTTGCAAAATATATCAAGCCAGTTGGTGTGGATATAGAACACATTAAAAGAAAAAATGAAGATATTAGAGATTTTGTCCTTAGTGATGTAGAAAAAGAGCAAGTAAAAAGTGACGAAGATTTCTTTAATATTTGGGTTAGTAAAGAGTCTTTAATCAAGTGTATTGGAACTGGACTAAAAAAAGATGTCAACACCATTCCATCTATTCCATTAAATGGAAAAAAGGAGTATGAAGGCAAAACATTTTATTCTCACATAATAAAAATGAACGATTATGTAGTTTCTTTAACGATTGAAGACACAGTAGATTTTAAAATATCAATTATAATTGAGGACATAAAAATATGACGTATTATGCACTAAGCAAAGCTGAAGAAAGCATGTATGTTTCATCTCTTAATGGAGGGGACGCATACAACTTAACAAATTTAATCAATCTTGGTAGAGATTATTCACCAAATGAAATTGAAAATGCTTTAAACCAAGTTTTTGAAGCTCATCCATATCTTTGGACAGTTTTGACAGCAAGTGATGATGGTGTTATCCAAAAGCACATTGAAAAAGAGAAGATCAAACTAGAGTGCGAAGAAGTCGCAGAGATTAATGCAAAATCTCCTCCTTTTGAAATGCTAGATAAACATTTATATCGTTTCAAATTATTTAAGTGCAAAGGCGAATACACATTATTGTTTGATTTTCAACATATTATTTTTGATGGAACATCAACCGTTTTGTTTATTAGAGATTTATTCAAAGCATTAAATGGCGAAACACTTGAAAAAGAAGCATACTCAGGAAATGATTTCATAGCAGATGAACAAAAAGTCCTCAAATCTAAAGCTTACAAAGATGCTAAATCATACTATGAAAAATTATTATCTGGAACAGAGGTAGACTCGGCTCCAATTGAAGATAAGAAAGATGGCACAGTATCTTATGGAACAATTAAACGTAAAATTAGCATTACAAATAGTGAAGTAAAATCCATAACTAAGAAATATGGACTCAAGACATCCACATTCTTCCTTGGATCCTTTGCGTATTTGCTTTCTAAAGTAAACTGTGAAAATGAAGCACTTTTCTTAACTGTTAACAATGGTAGAAATGAAAAGATGCAAGAAACTATGGGATATTTTGTAAAAACATACCCATTGTATTTACAATACAAAAATGAAGATACAGTTGAGTCTTTATTAAAAAGTATCAACGAAGAAAACATAAACAATGTTAAAAATCTTTCATATCCTTTAACAGATTTAGTTCAAGACTTATCCATTGCTCCAGAGGTTATGTTTGCATACCAAGGAGATTCATTCTATGTTGCAGAAAACAAAGGCAAGAAATATAACATAGACCAATTAGACAGAAAAGATGGTAAAGAAAAGGTAACCATTGAAGTTCATAGAGATGGTGAAGAGTATGATATCTGGTTTGAATATAGAGCAGACTTATATGAAAAGACAACAGCAGAGCATTTCATTAAGTTATTCGAAAGAGTGCTCAAAGAATTCACAGAAAAGAAGTTGTTATCTGAAATCAACCTTGTAGACAAAGATGAACAAAAACTCTTAGATTCTTTCAACAAGACAGATTTAAGTTTCATTGGCGATGAAAACAGAGTTATCCTTGACGACTTTGCAGACATGGTTAAAAAGTATCCAGACAATCTCGCAGTTGTTTTCAAAGACAGAAAATACACATACAAAGAAGTAGACGATATTACAACAAGAATTGCAAACGAGTTAATTAAGAAAGGTGCAGGAAGAGAGAAGGTTGTTTCCATCTTAATTCATAAATCCGAATTCATTGTAATTGCATCTCTTGCAGTACAAAAATCTGGAGCAGCTTACCAACCATTAGATCCATCCTATCCAAAGGATAGATTAAACTTCATGATAAATGACTCAAGTGCAATTATCTTAATTAGAGATGATGATCTTGGAGATTTAATAGATGACTTTAAAGGTCCAGTTATCTTAACAAGTGAATTATTATCCTTTAAGGATAATACACCTATAAAGACAAAGCCAGGCAAGGATGATTTATTCATTATGTTATATACATCCGGAACAACAGGACTTCCAAAGGGTGTTATGTTAGAGCATGGCAACCTATATGCTTTCTGTAAACATTATGTGAAGACATACGAATTAGGTCCAACATCTAGAGTTAGCGCTTACGCCTCATATGGTTTTGATGCAGACATGATGGACCTTTATCCAACTCTTGTCTCCGGTGGTTGTGTTTATGTAATTCCAGATGAAATGAGATTAAATCTTGTAGAACTTGGAGAGTATTTCAATAAGTGCAAGATTACAAATGCATTCGTAACAACACAGGTAGGAAGACAATTTGCTTCTGAAGTAGATTTAAAGACAGTTAAGTGGTTCTTAGTTGGTGGTGAAAAACTCGTACCAATTTCTCCAGTTAGCGGTTATAACTTCGTAAACGTATATGGCCCAACAGAAGGAACAGTTTTCTGTACAGAGTTAATTGTAGACAAAGAGTATTACCGTATCCCAATCGGACATACACTTCCAGATTATAAGAGTTATGTTTTAGATAAAAATCTAAACAGAGTTCCAACGATGGTTTCAGGTGAACTTTATATTTCTGGCCCACAAGTTGGCAGAGGATATCTAAATAGAGAGAAGGAAAACAAGGAAGCATTCCTTGAAAACCCATTTGAAAAAGATCCAAAGTTTAGAAAGCTATACAAGACCGGAGATATCGTTAGATATCTACCAGATGGAAAGATAGACTTCATTGGCAGAAAAGATGGCCAAGTTAAGATTAGAGGATTCAGAGTAGAACTCTCCGAAGTTGAGAAAGTTATAAGAGAGTTCCCAGGAATTAAGGATGCAACAGTTAAAGATTTCACAGATAATGCTGGAGTTAAGTTCATTTGTGCTTATGTTGTAAGTGATAAAGAAGTAGACATACAAGCACTAAATAACTTCATCCTTGAAACGAAACCACCTTATATGGTTCCTGCATACACAATGCAATTAGATAAGATCCCTCTTAACCAAAACCAAAAGGTTAATAAGCGTGCTCTTCCAATGCCAGAACTAAAGGTAGAAGAGAAGATATTACCAAGAAATAAAGATGAACAAGATATCTTTGATATCTTAAAAGAGATTTTAGGCCATGACCAATTTGGCGTCACAACAGATGTCTTTGAAGCTGGCTTAACATCTGTATCTTCTATAAGATTCACAATTCGCTTAAGCAAGAAATTTAATAAGTCTGTAGATAATACAAACTTAAAAGAAAATCCAACGGTAGCATCACTTGCTGCATTCTTAGTTGGTAAAGAAGAAGACAAGACATACGAGTTAAGAGATGAATATCCACTTAGTAAAACACAAGAAGGTATTTTTGTTGAGTGTGTATCTAAACCAAACTCCACAGTATACAACATCCCATTCTTATTCAAGTTAGACAAAAAGTTAGATTTGAAGAAATTAAAGGATGCAATTATTAAGGTTATAGACAACCACGAATACATTAAGACAACATTGTTCATGAATGCAGAGGGGGATATTCTTTGCAGACGTGTTCCAACTGAAACAAAGGTAAGCATTATAAAGAAAGATGTAGATAAATCTAAACTTGTAAGACCATTCGAAATTTTAGATAAGCCTTTATACAGAATTGAGATATATGAAGGAAAAGAAAATTACTTGTTCTTTGATTCACATCATATTGTCTGTGATGGAACCAGTGAGGCAGTTATCTTAAGTGATTTAAGCAAAGCTTATAATGGCGAAGAACTCACAAAAGAAGAGTTCACTGGATTTGAAGTTGCACTAAAAGAAAAGGAAGAACTTGCAACAGATAAACTAGATAAAGCAAAAGAGTATTACAAGTCTGTTTTAATGGATGTAGATGGAGATTATCTACTCAAGAAAGATCTCAAGACAAAAGAAAAGAGTAAGCTCGCATCTCAAGATTTCTATTTAGATCTCAACATAGACAAGTTAAAGAAATATGTTGCAGACAACAAGTTAACATTAAACTCTTTCTTCAACTTTGCATTTGCATTCACATTAAGTAAATACATTTATCGTGAAGATTCTCTCTATACCACGATTTATTCAGGAAGAAATTCAAGTAAACTTGCAAACACTGTTTCAATGTTGGTTAAGACATTGCCTGTATATATTAAATACACGAATGACGACAAAGTTTTAGATAAAGTTAATGAAATGAAAGCTTTGCTTTCTGGTCTTGAAGAAAATGATTTATATTCATTTGCAGATGTATCTAAAGATTATGATATTCCAATGGATATAATGTTTGCATACCAAGGAGATGACTTCATCTTTGATAACATAGGTGGATATCCAGTTGAAACAGTTGTTCTAGAAAGTGAGACACCAAAGAGTGCCTTCGGTATAGATGTATATCTTGAAAAGAAAGGATACAGAGCTCATTTTGAATATGATGAATCCTTGTATAACGAAGATACAATTAATTCATTCAAGCGCTTATTTGAATTAGTTCTCAATGAAATGCTTGTTAAGACAAGTATAAAAGATATAAATCTTTTAACAGACGAAGATAAGAAGATGTATGAAAAATTCAATGATACCTTCGTTCCAGTCCCTGATTGTTCATTTAATAAGCTTGTTGAGGCGCAAGTGGAAAAGACTCCTAACAAGATTGCAGTTATTGGTTGTAATAGAGAATATACGTATTCTGAATTTAACAAGGCAGCTAATAAAGTTGCACATCAATTAATAGATTCTGGTGTCGGACTTGGAGAGCCAGTTGTAATGATAATGCCAAGAATTGCAGAGGCTTATGTTGTAAGACAAGGTATTATTAAATCTGGTGGAGCATTTGTTCCAATAGATCCAAAATATCCAGATGACAGAGTTGAATACATTATCACAGACTCAAAAGCTAAATTTGTTGTTGCAACAAAAGCAGTTATTGAAGCAAAGAAAGATATGCTAGAAAGGACAAAGGTTAAACCTTTAGCAATTGAAGAAATCCTTTTATCTAAGAAAGATACAAATCCAAATAGAGAGATACCACAATCTTCTATGTGTTATGTAATTTACACATCTGGTTCAACAGGAAAACCAAAGGGTGTTATGATTGCACATAGAAACTTAGTTAACTATGTTCAAGATGGTATGAACTATGCAACAGGCGAATATAGATTGATAAAGGGAGACGTTGTTTCTTGTTCATTCGCATCCTTCTCATTTGATGCATCTCTGCAAGAAGAATGTATTATCTTAACTCATGGTTATACGGCAGTTATTGCAACTGAGGAAGAGATTGAAAATCCTCTATTACTCGCAAAGACATTAAAGAAGTATGGCGTAAACATTATGTTCATGACACCATCCTTTGTATCTAACTTGTTAGATATAGACGAGTTTGTAGCTTGTCTAAAGAACTTCCAAGTATTAGACATGGGTGCAGAGAATGTATCTCCAGAACTTTGTGAAAGAATTAGAGCATTAGGTGTAAAGGCTGTTTTAAATAATGGATATGGTCCAACAGAGACAACCATTACATGTACAATGGCAAAACTTACAGACAAGTATTTAACAATTGGTAAGCCACTTGGAAACGTAAAAGCTTATCTTTTAGATAAGGCTGGTCATAAGTTGCCAATTGGAGCAATAGGTGATTTAACTCTTGCTGGAGAAGGAGTTGGTATTGGATACTTAGGTCTTAAAGAAAAGACTGAGGCAGTATTTATCAACTTAGATGGCGAGAGAGCATATAGAAGTGGAGACCTCGCAAGATATAATGCAGAGGGAAATATTGAATACTTTGGAAGATTAGATAACCAAGTAAAACTTAGAGGTTTAAGAGTAGAACTTGATGAAATAGAAAAAGTACTCAATTCATATCCATCTGTAACACGTAGCATTATCTTAGTTAAGGCAAATCCAGTAGAGGGAGATTATCTTGCCGCATACTTTACAGCAAACGAAGAAGTGGATAAAGATGATTTAACACAACATATGGCTAAATCATTAACACCATACATGATTCCAAAAGTAATGATGCAACTAGATAAGTTCCCATTAACACCAAATGGAAAGATAGATAAGAAAGCACTTCCAGAACCTCAAGTTGCAACAAAGGATAGAGTAATTAAAGAAGCAAGCACAGAACTTGAAAAGCAACTTCTTGAAATTTATAAGAAAGCACTTGGAAAGAGTGAAATAGGAATAGAGGATGACTTCTTCGAACTTGGAGGAACATCCTTAAGTGCATCTAAAGTTGCAATGCTCGCATTGAATGCAAATCTTCCTATCTCCTATGGAGATGTGTTTGAATTCTCAACAGTTTCAAAACTTGTTGAACATGTAAACACACTTTCTAACCATCAACAAAAGAAAGAGGAAGAAAAAGTACAAAGTGCACTTCCATCATTGGATGCAAATGTTATAGATAACATTAATGATGTCGTTCTTGAAAAAGAATTGAAGTCAGTATTACTTACAGGATCCACAGGATTCTTGGGCATACACGTTCTCAAGGAATTAATGAATCAACAAATTAAGGTTGTTGCCTTAATTAGAGGTGGAAAGCTTGATCCAAAATCTAGATTACTCGGATTACTTTCTTACTACTTCGACTCACCATTAATTGAGGAAGTTGATAAGTATGTAACAATAGTTGATGGCGATGTAACAGATGATACATTAGGAGAAAAACTTGAGAAGTTAGACTTCGACACAATTATAAATTGTGCAGCAATTGTAAAGCACTTCTCCAATGACGACATTATAGAAAGAGTAAATGTTGGCGGAGTTAAGAACTTAATAGAGGTTGCAAAGAAGAAAAATGTAAGACTTGTACAAATTTCAACATTGTCTGTTGCAGGTGAGAATATAGATAACAAGTTCCCAGACACATTCAAGATGAGTGAGAATATGTTGTCCTTTGGACAAGATATCTCCAACAAGTATGTACACAGTAAGTTCTTTGCAGAGAAGGCAGTGCTTGAGGCATGCTTAGATGGATTTGATGGAAAGATTATAAGAGTTGGTAACCTTATGAGCAGGGAAAGCGATGGTGAATTCCAAGCTAACTCAATTACTAATGGATTCATGAGAGATCTAAAGGGCTATGCAACACTTCATAAATTCCCAGTTAACTCTATGGATGTTGAGATAGACTTCTCACCAATTGATGAAGTTGCAAAGACAATCATCTTATTAAGTAAGACAAACAAGAAGTTTACAGTCTTCCATTCTGCAAACTCACACAATGTACAAATGGGTGATATTATCTATGTTCTTAACGAACTTGGATTTGATATCAAGGTTGTTCCAGATGATGAATTCGTAGAGAGCATGAAAGAGTTTATGAAGGATGAGAGCAAGAGTATGCTTGTTTCCTCATTAATTTCTTATTCATCCAGTGACTTCCATACACACTCATTTATTCCAAGTAACAATGTCTTCACAAATAAGGCACTATATCACTTAGGATACAAGTGGCCAATTACAGACTATAAATATTTAAGAAATGCAATTGAATCCCTAGCAACATTAGGATTCTTTGAAAGGAATGACTTATGAGCCTAGAGAGAAATGATAAATTAGTTAGAAGAAAATTCTACCAATATCTATTACCATCTATTTTGATGATATTTGCCATGCAATTTGGTTCACTTTTGGATGGTATTTTAGTAGGTAACTTTATCAACAATACAGCACTTAGTGCTGTGTCTCTTGTTATGCCTATTATGTATTTTGTCCAACTCCCTGGATTTGCATTCGGTATAGGTGGCTCAATTCTTGTTGCAAATTTACTTGGTAAGAGAGATATTTTAGGTGCAAAGAAGGTATTCTCTATGGCTACTATTATAGGCATGGGATTATCTATTGTATTCTTGTTCTTATCTTTCTTTGTATCTAAACCAATAGCAGCAGGTTTCTCAACAGATCCAGTTATTATTGAATATGGATACGAGTTTGTATTCATAACAATGGCAACAGACCCAATTATAGTATTTGCACTATTAATTGGTTCTTTCATGGCTGTAGATAACAATCCAAAGACATCATCTCTTTTATACATCATTGGTAATGTTACAAAAGTTGTTCTTGAGATTTTATTCCTTAAAGTCTTTGATTGGGGAATGTGGGGCGCAGCAGCATCTACACCAGCCGGATATTTAATTGGTTGCTTAATTGTTATTGCATACATGAAGAGCAAGAAGAGATTACTATCCTTCACATTCAAGATAAAAGGAACACCTGTAAAGGATTTATTCAAGGCTTCAGCATCTAATGCATTAAACTTAGCATTAACAGCAATTGAAATGCTTGTTATTAACATTGTTGTATCTAAGACTATCACAGCGGAACTAGATATTATCATATTTGGTCTTGTAACAAATATGGTATTTATCTTCGACTTGTTCGCTGGAGGCGTCCAGAACGTTATTCCAACGCTGTGTGGTATTTTCTATGGCGAGAAGGATTACTATTCATTAAAGTCCGTTACAAGGCGTATTTATATAATAAATATAGCTGTCACGGCATTCTTTACAGCTTTCATTCTGGCGTTCCCGAATGTGTACGCAATTATCTTCGGATACAACGATCCAGCAAACAGCAGTGTAGTTGACTATATGATAAGAATATTCGTTCTTGTATTTATTCCATATGAGATAAACAAGTTCGCAACGAACTACTATACATCTATAGACAAACCAATCGCATCCGTAATGAATATTATCTTCAAGGATGTAATCATAATATTCCCAGTTGCAATACCTTTGCTTTATGCAATGGGACTCGAGGGATACGTAATATCTCAAGTTGTAACTCAAACAGCAGCCCTAATCTTCACATATGCGTTCATCTTAATTTATGAAAAGATTAAGAAACAAAAACTTAGCATATTCATGATAGACAAAGTGGACTACAAGATGTATGACGTATCTCTTCTTAATGAGCTTGCCAATGCAGCAGAAATTTCAAAGGGCGTTACAGATTTTGCACTAGAGAACAACGTTCCAAACAGAGAAAGCCAAATCGTAGGACTTGTTGCAGAAGAGGCAATTTACAATACAGTTACATACGGATACAAAAAGAAATCATCTCATAATTACATTGATGTTAATCTAAAGATTAATGAAGACACATTGATTCTAACAATTAGAGATGACGGATTACCTTTTGACCCAACTCATTATGAATTTGATAATGATGAACAGTACACAACAGATAGTATTCAATTAATCAAGAATTTAACAGATAAGATGAGTTATGATCGTATCTTAAATTTAAACAATACAGTTTTCGAACTAAAAATAAAAGGAGCAGAAAATGGAAATTAACATTAAACACGAAGAAGCATTAACAATCGAGCTAACCGGTAGATTAGACACAGTCACATCTACAGAACTTGCAGATGCAATGGCAAAAGAAACAATTACTGAAAAATTAGTAGTAATTGATTTTAAAGCACTTGAATATATCTCATCTGCTGGATTAAGAGTTCTTTTAGCTTTAAAGAAACAATTCAGCGAAGATAACAAGGAAATGGAAATTCATAATGTCAATGATGTCATTATGGAAGTTTTCAAAGTCACAGGATTCATTAACATTTTGACAGTCAAGTAATATGAAAACATCAATTAGAACAAAAATAATCCTATTAGGTGCCATTCTATCCATACTTGCAATGGGTATTGCTTTAATGGTGTCTTACTTTTCAAGTAAGTCGGCATTATCCAAACAGTTAGATTTAGCTGTTCAAAACACAATGCAGGATTTACATGACACCTTTTATGATGATCTATTTAAGGAAGAATATATTGATGCTACAAAGTCTGTTAAAGAATATGTTCTAGAAAAGTATAACGAAAAGCCAGATTTACCAGCTTTTGAATCGGTAGAGGAAGAAAAGAAATATCTAACAAGTATATATGCTTTTATGTACTATATTTATCCAGATTTTCAAGGATTCATCATGTATTCTGGTTTGGCTGAGTTTACAAAAAAATACATAGCATTAAGATCCGTTTTTCAATCTGAAAAAGTCTTATCTGGGGGAAATACATGTTATATTGCATTTTATGACCAAGAAAGAGAGCGTTTGGTTTACTTACTAGACTATTCATTTGGAAAACTAGACCTTTTAAATGAAGAAAGATTCCCAGGTTCTTATGAAACCAATATGGCAAAGCCTTCCGATGATTATACACAAATTTCAACATATAGTTCAGGCAAAGTGATTACAAAAAGTTTGCCTATTTACGAAATAGAGGATTCTCAACCAGTGGGTGAGCCGATAGCTTATGTTTTTTTAGAATATGATTATAGTGGTCCACAAGAACAAGTTAACAAATCTACATTAATAAACTTTGCTACCCTTGGTTCAGTTGCTTTAATGCTCATTATTCTTTATGCCCTAGTTTCTCATTTCTTAATTGTTAGAAACTTAAAGAAATTATCTTTATCTACACTTGCTTTTACAAGAGCTTTAAACAATGGTGAAGAGATAAAAAGCATTAATCCAAATGTTAAATCAAAAGACGAGCTAGAACTATTATCCAAATCGTTTGTTTCTATGGAAGATGAAATTATTAATTACGTTGATGTGATTAAGAAAGAAGCGGAAACAAAAGAGAGGATGAATGCAGAGTTAGGTGTTGCAAGTAGAATTCAGTTAGAGGCGCTGCCAAATACTTGTTATGATGATAATGTCGTATCTATTAGATCATTTATTCAATCCGCAAAAGAGGTTGGTGGAGACTTCTATGATTATTTCTATCTAGATGGGACACATCTTGCATTTATTATTTCAGATGTTACTGGGAAAGGTATCCCTGCTTCATTATTCATGATGAGAGCAAAGGAATTAATTAAGTCTAAGTTATTATCTACAAACGATATAGAGCAAGTATGCTTTGATGTTAACAATTTATTGCTTGCTAATAATAAAGAGGCTTTGTTTGTAACATCATTCATTGGAGTTCTTGATTTAGAAAAAGAGGAGTTATTATTTGTAAATGCAGGTCATGAAAGACCATTCATAATAGCAAATGGTGAAGTAAAGCAATTACAATGCAATGCAAACTTTGTATTAGGTGGCGTAAATGACTTCAAGTATGTATCTGAAAAGATACCTTTTAGTAAAGATACAACTATATTCCTCCACACAGATGGATTAAACGAATCTATCAATAGTGAGAGAGAAGAGTTTGGATATTCTAGAATACTTGAGAGTTTACAAAAATCCATAGATTCATCTTTAGATGAAAAAATAGAGATATTGAACAAAGATTTAAGCACTTTCTGTGGATTAGTTGAGCCATTTGATGATGAAACATTGTTATTCATTAATACTCCAAATAGATGTATAGATGAAAAATACACAAAGCCAACCTATGATATCATTGGAGAGATAACAAACAAGTTTAATGATAAATTCAGTTTCTTATCCACAAAGGTTAAATCTGAGTTTGGCATTATCTTTGATGAAATACTTAATAATGTAGTATCTTATGAAAAACCAGATGAACTTGTTGTAGAGGTAAAAATCAACACAAACAAAGATGACATTATTTTAACAATAACCAGCAATGGCGAAGAGTTTAATCCACTTGATAAGGCAGACAAGTATTTAACAGAGTATTCAGATGATTTAAAGGTTGGAGGATTTGGATTAACAATTGTCAAAAACCTATCAAATAATATACAATATTATAGAAAAAATAAAAAGAATGTCTTAGTCTTAACTAAGCATATAAAATAGGAGCTAAAAAAGGAGACATAAAAAATGAAAAAAACTTTAGTAGTATTAGCAGTAGTATTAGTTCTTAGCGTTTTAGCATTATCATTAGTAGCATGTAATGCTAAAATCTATAAGACAGATGACATTAAGGGTAACTTAGAAAAAGCAGGATATTCTGTAACAGTTTTATCTGCACAAGATTTCGAAACATTATATTCATATTCAGATATTAAACCATCAACATATGAAGGATTTGACAAGGCAATACAAGCAACAAAGTCTGAAAATAATGTTGTTAAAGAAGCAATCATCATATTCTTCTTTGATAAAGTAGATAATGCAGACAAGCAAAGCACTGTTTGTGTAGACTTAGGAAAAGGCGTTAAGAACACAGTTGGAGAAGATGTTGAAGTTAAGATGGGTTCACACAACAACATCATTTATGCTGGAACAGCAAACGCAGTATCCGCAATGGGAATTAAGTTTTAATTAAAACTTTTATTAAAAGAAAAAGGCGTGTCTTTTCAGATACGCCCTTTTTTTATATTTAAATGAGAATTATTATATCCTAAAACTATTTTTTGTTTTTGCCATGTTGGAGATAAAACATTGTTTTTTGATTTTCGATTTCTCTTTTTAATTCTTCCTCAGTTGGGACATATGTTTTATAACTACTAGCAAATAATTGTTCATTTTCATTTAAAACAGAATATTTAGCAATATTTTCATCCGTTTCCTCACATAAAACAATACCTAAAGTAGGATTGTGGTGTTTTTCTTTTATTAGCTCGTCATACATTCTAACATACATATCCATTTGTCCTACATCTTGATGAGTTATTTTCTTCGTTTTTAAATCAACAAGCACAAAACAATTGAGAATATAGTTATAGAAAACCAAATCTATATAGTAGTCTTCTTTTTCAGTATGAATGCGAACCTGCCTTCCAACAAAGGCATAGCCTTTTCCCATTTCAAGAAGGAAATTTTGCAAATGGTCTAAAATTGCTTTTTCTAGTCTCTTCTCTTTAAAAGAGTTATCTTCCGGGATATTTAGGAATTCAAGAATCATTGGGTTTTTAACAAACTCTAATTTTTTCTCTTGCAGAGATTGAGTTTCTTTTAACATTTCTTCTTTTACTAAATCCTTTTTTTGAGATAAGAGCATTCTGTGATAATAATCTGAACCTACATTTCTTTGTAAAGTTCGGACAGACCAAAAACCATCAAGTGCTTCTTTTTCATACCAATCCCTTGCTTCTTTCGAATAAACTTGAAGCAGGACTAGGTAATGAGACCAACTCAAAAAAGATTTTCCAATCGGTGTCTGGAAAATGTTTTTATACATATTGTAAAAAGTGTAAAAAGAGTACAAATTACTTTTACTGAAACCTTTTCCAAATTCGCCAGTTAGTCTTTGCGATAATTTATTAATTATCTCTTTGCCATAATTTTCGTTTCTTGAATCTTTTAATTCTTCTTCGGCAATTCTTTTTCCAAGAAGCCAATTTCGTTTAAGCAACAATACATTAACAGATCTATAGGCAGCATCACTAGCCTGTTGAATTATTTTAGACACATCACTAAAAATATCATCTGTGTTTGTATATTCTATTAAATCTTTTTCTTTTTGTTCTAAGTCTTTTTTATCCATATTTATAATTTCCTTTGAAGTATTCTTTCTACTAATATTTTAGCTCCAATATACAAAAAAGTGTGTACACATATATGTACATAACAATGAAAGTTTTAAAATAATTCGTGATTTTTTAAATTAAATCTTTGTAAAGAGAAATCAATTCAGATTTAGTATGGACCTCAAGCTTTTGATAAATAGAGGAGAGGTCTTTCTTAATTGTATTTTCACTATAGTTTAATGCATCTGCAATTTCCTGACGTTTCTTAAGATTAATAGTCATCTTTGTAACAGTCATCTCTCTTTCATTTAAAGTTGCAAGTTTAGCTTTTAATTCATCTGTATTTGAAGATGTTGTTTCAACCTCGTCATTTGCCTTAGGAGCTTTTTTCTTCTTAGAAACAAATACAATTATTAAAACAATTCCAACAATAAGGACAACGCCTACAGGCACGCATACGGCTACAGGTATAACCCATGATTTATCTTTTACCGTTGTAGGTGTTTCACTTGGCATAGAACCTATAGTTGCTGGTGTGGTTGCGTTTTCAAAGATGTCTGCCCATTTGCTATACACGCTAGCTGGTATTTCAAAGTCTGCCACACTTCCCTTAATAGGTTTTAATCCTTTCTCTGAGCAGTTGGAAAGCATGTCTTCAGTTACAACTCCATCTTGAATAGATTGAGCTTTTGTAGCAATATAGTTGTAATCTTCTGGTTTTGCACCATACAAATCATTTCCTATTGCAAGACAGCCTTTAAGGCTGACAAATCCAATTGTTCCTTTTGTTTGCGCTTCTCTATAGAATGCAAAGGCATCATTATCTTGTGCAGTATTTTCTGCGAAGGTAGAGAAAATGAATTCAACTAAACCTCCGTTAAATTTATTATTTGAAAAATATGCATATGTTAGAGAATAGAGTGAAGAGCCATATTCTGCTTTATTATTAAATATATTACAACCAAAGAATCTAATTGGTTGGCCAGATATACTATGTGCGCATATAGCTCCGCCATATGTAGCTTCGTTATTCTTAATAGTTACATTTTCAAAGATAAACTCCCCAGAACCACTTGTTTTAGGAGAAACGCCTATACCACCGCCAAAAATGGTTTTGTTGTTAGAAACAACAGAATTCTTCAAAGATCCAGTTACGCCACCTAAATACATACCGCCACCGCAGTTTTGCATATTAGATTGGTTAATATCTAGAGGTATGAAGTGGTTATTATGGATATTTAATTCATCTAAGGTTGCGTTGCAGTTTGCAACAGTTAATCCTGCTCCCTTATAAGCGTAGTTGTTTTTGAATTCACAATTAGACATATTTACATTCATTTTAGTGTTAGATAAATGAATGGTATCAAATTCACAGTAGTTTGAGAAAAATAAAGAATTTTCTATGGTTATGTTCTTAGTGCCATCAAAGTATTGGTTTTCAACCAATATTGCAGGACCAGATGGAGATGCGTAGTGGTGAATAGAACAATTAGAGATAGTTAAATCATAATAACCAGCTGTTCCTTCTATACATATTTTGTCATCTCTTGAACCAAAGATAACATCAAATTCTTCTTCAGCATAAATATCTAGAGTAGATGCATCAAAGCAGCCATCAAATTCAATGTTTTTAATAGATATGGAAATCTTATCTGAAGAGGAGATAGGAGCATCTATCTTTATATATGCATTCTTTATTGTGTTAATTGAATCTTTTGCTATAAGTGAAACAGAATAGTTTAAAGAAATAACAGATCCTTCAAGATCCATATTACCAACCTTAATTACATCTGCCTTTCTTGCCAAAGCATCTAAAAGGTCTTGTTTATTGTTCGCAATATACTCATTCTGTGTATATGCGGCGTCTATTGGCATTAAAATAGCAATAGATAATGCAATTAATAGGATGAATACAAATATAGTAACTAGACTCAAAACACGTTTCATGGCTTGATTATAACATAGAGGTGCAGTTTTTCAAATATACAGATGGGTACAATGTAATACCCGCACGGGTATATATCCATTTTTAAAAACTTTAGTTAATAAAATTAACTATGAATTTTTACACAATCTAAGAATTATATAACGGGTATCTAAGATTAAAAGAACAACATACAAAAACTTTAAACAATAAAGAAGGGTAAAAAACAAAACAATATCCGTTTGGGTATATAAGTTTACCCAGCCTTAGTATAGAAAGCCAATTATTCTGTGAATAAAATTATTTATAAGTAAAATACACACCCGCGACAAAAGAGGGGGAGAAAAATAAGGAGACAACATATGACAAAACGTACGACTATAATATCTGTTGCGTTAATTGCTGTACTATTAGCATTGTTATGTTTTTGCTTAATGGTGACACTCAGTAATAACAATATAGATGTAGCATCTGCGGAAAGTGCGGATCATTTTGCTCTTCAAAATGTTTTACGCGATAGCGGTACGCATGTGCTCAACAAGGATTATTTAGTTTCAACTGGCATCGGAGATCCTAATGGTAATTTTGACATAAGTGCAAGCGATAATATCACGCTTGATCTTAATGGACATAAAATCTATGGTTCTCGAGATGATTGTCTTAACCTTGCAGTGTACGGTACATTGACGGTTATTGACAGTGTTGGTGGTGGACAATTCAGATTCGGTTCTGTTCATGTACATGATGGCGGAACGGTCAATATCGATGTCAGAACATTTACAATGTTTGGCAATGTAAAGAGATTAATTGAATACCACGATTTTTATATTCATGATAATGGTAAATTAAATATTTCAGAATATGCCATTGGATCTATTGAAATGATTAGTGATGGATTCGGTGATGTATCGAGCTCAAGTGGTAACGTCAAAATCGAAGGTAATATGACTATCAAAAAATATCGTCACTATCAAGGTTCAACTGTTTTGATTTCTGGTGGTAAAATTAATAACTTAGGTGTTTGGGATAGCAGATCAACTGGCAAAGGAAGCGATGTCAGTATCAAAACAACCACTCAACAAGCAACACTTAATGATGTAAATTTACCAAAATCCCAAACTTTCACTTTAGCTAACTATGAACCTAAAAGTATGTCTGCAGGTTGGGCGTATTATGGTACACTCTATGTTCCTTCCACAATACCTGCTGCAATCAATTCTGATATTAGAATAGGTGAGGTTTTGAATAATGACGCAACTGCAGATGGTTTTGATCCTACTAAAGGCGTTAGCGTAGAATTAAAGCCTTATGTTAGTAGTGATGTTTGGAACGCTTTCCCAAATAACATTTCTGTATCATGGTATAGAAGTCTAAATGGTGGTACATTTACCAAATTAATAACAACAACTGAGTATTTCTATAAAGATACAGTACCTTTTGGTTCAAACTATGCAACATATTATGGAGTATATGCTTCCGAAAAAGCAGGAGCAATTCGTTATTTTGAAAGTGATCGTGTCACACAAAATATTACTCCTGCCAAACCTGCAGATTTAGTTGTTTCTTATGCAGGAGGATCTGGAAATGTAAGTGTTGCAATCGGTCAAAATCCAAAACTTGAAGCAAAGTTCTCTGCGAAAAATAATCTCAATAGAGATGATGTTCGCGCAGAATATCAGTGGCAAGAACTTAGTGGCAATGAGTGGGTGGATATAAATACTGCAACTAAAGCAACATATTATCCTGGCTCTACCGCAGTAACAACAAGAAATTTAAGAGTTGCAGTTCGTTATTTAAGCCGCAGCTTATATTCAGAATGGGAATATTCTGATGGAATCACATATTCTGTTTTTGATTATGATTCTCCTGTAGTTGCACTTGACAATGAACTTGAGATTGAAAAGGTTGTTGGTGACAACGCTGTTATTACCGCAAGTGTCACAAACAATGCATATTTTAATACGGTTGAATATCAATGGTATTATCTTAATCCAGATGGAATCTATCTTAAATTAAAAGATAATTCTTGGGGTGGTTATACATTCAGTGGTTCAACAGGCACAGCTCTTACGATTTCTCGTACAAGCACAAATACCAATCCACTTGTTGTACGTTGCCAAGTAACTGGAACAAAGAATGGTTATAAACGTACAGCAAACTCTGAAGATGTTTCAGTAGGTTTTATTAATTTACCAAAGCCTTCTATTGTTACACATCCACAGGGCGCAAACCTTGAAAAGGGTAATGGTTCATATGCTTTATCGGTGTATGCAACAACAAAACAAGGCACACTAACATATCAATGGGAATCTTCAGAAAATGGTACACAATGGAATGCTATTGATGGTGCAACAAATTACAACTACCTTGTAGACAAGAACGTTTTAACAACAGGCACCTATTATCATTGTATTGTTACAAATGAAGCAGGTTCTGTTGTGTCCGAATCAGCAAAAATGGTCGTCAAGAGTACAGATGTACTTAGCGCTGTGCTCGTTACAGGACTTGAAGTAAGAAAAGGCGGCGAAGCAGCAGATGGTTATTCTATTGACAACGAAAACCGTACTCTAGTTTGTCACCTCGGTGATATTTTCCTTATCAGTTTTACTGCAAGTGATGGTAATGCAACGACCTCAACTTCAACTATCGGAACAGATTGGAGAAACGTAACTGGTCTTAACGACAATGGTATGGGTGAATATTATATCAATACCGATATGGCTGGTACTTTTGAATATTATGGTAGATTCTTTGCTGAACTAGATGAACTTGGCAATTATCAATCTGTTGACTATAACAAAGACAACGATGATAGAATGAAATTCACTATTACAGTTCTTCCACGCGAAGATACAGCAGAAATTACTCCTGTTACAGTTGAACTTGGTTCTTATGAAAATATTGGAGAGAGTGCTGCAAATTATAATTTGATTTTCACAAATGGTGATGTCAGCACAAGTTCGACAATTGCATCTACTTTGTTTAATGGTGGATATCACTTTGTTACAGGCTATCGTCTCTTTGTTGGTATTCCTAACGAGGATGGTGAAATAGAATATCGCTGTTTTAATCAAACCGAATTCTATGGTGATGGTTCATTACCTTATGACAATTCAAAAGCACTTATCATTGACACAAGAGAGGCAGCTTTAACCGCACTTGGAATTGAAACTCTTGATGGCATTTATGACGCATATGTTGTCATGGATTATCAAGCAATTGTTAATGAAAATGATGGTGGTGCATTTATTGTTAGCCGTAGATTTTTCGAAGGCCATCATTTTGCAATTACAATAGTTGCTCCTTGTCAACATGAACACATTACCACAACATATAGTTTTGGTAATGATGATACAAACGGCGCTTATATTATGATTTCTAATAAGTGTGATATCTGCGAAGACAATCTCGCAGGTGCTTTTATTTGGGTATACAGAACTGGCGCAGTAGACGGACTCCCACTCATTTCTCAAGCAGCAACATGTACAGAAGCAGGTATGCGCGCTCACAAGCATTTCACACGTGGTGACTATGACATTTATTATATTGAAGATTCAACAAATCACTGGATTGTATGTGATGATCCATCCACACTTGTTATAAAAGCAGGACACAATTATCAAGCAGTCACTGCCGTAGCGGCAACTTGTACAACAGATGGTAATCATGCACATTATGAATGTTCTTTATGTCATAAGAAATTTGTTCAAGACGAAACAGAATACTATGAGGTAGAACCTGAATCACTTATTATTGATGCATATCATAAGAATCTCGTTCTTATCGCTGAAGTTCCAGCAACTTGTTCTGCATTTGGCATACGTTCATATTACACTTGCTCAAATTGCAACAAATATTATA
The DNA here is from genome assembly GCA_045130665.1 of Christensenellales bacterium. GTDB lineage: Bacteria > Bacillota > Clostridia > Christensenellales > CAG-917 > RGIG8124. The sequence continues at coordinate 146,065 of JBGUQC010000003.1, forward strand.
CAGATGCTAATGGTGAACATGAAATCACAGATTTAGCAGCTTGGAAAGCTGGAGATGGAAGAATTGAAAAAGTTCCTCACGATTGGGGTGATTGGACAGTTGTTAGAGCAGCAACAGAAACTGAAGATGGCTTAGAGGAAAGAGTATGTAAAAATGATAGTACTCATAAAGAACAAAGAGCTATCACAGCATCTGGCTATTCATATAGAACAGAAGCAGATGGAACAAAGGTCTTTGAAGAACAAGCAACACCAGGAACAGCTAAAGATTTAGCCGCACTCTTCACAGCTTCTAAGACAGCTGGCGGAAAAGTAATGATTGAAGTTGGAACAACAACATTAACCTTTGATAAAAACGCTGTAAGTGCAATTGGTGGCGGAAACGCAAATTTAACTGTTAATGTGTTAACAACAGGCTTAGATATTGCAGGCGCACAATTTGTTGTGGAAATTTCATTTAATGGCAATGCATTTACAAATGGTTCTGTTATAGTTAAAGTCCCATTCAATGCCGCAATTCCAGCAGGAAAAGTTGCAAAGGTCTTCTATATCAATGGAGAGACAAGAGAACCATTAAAGACAACCGTTGCAAATGGTTATGCAACATTTGAAACTAACCACTTTAGCAAGTTTGCTCTCTTATTTGTGGATCCAAATAAAGAACCAGAAAAGGGCGGAGATGTTGCTCCTAAGAAAGGATTATCCGGTGGTGCTATTGCAGGTATTGTAATTGCAATAGTTATAGCTCTCGGTGCAGCAGGATTCTGTGTATATTGGTTTGTAATTAGAAAGAAAAAGAGTGCAACACCAAAGGTTGAAGACAAAAAAGAGGATGAAACTCCAGCTGAAGAGCCAAAAGAAGCATCAGTAGAGGAGACAGAAACCTCAACAGACGAAGAAGAAAAGTAATACACTAAACTTCTAAATAACAAGGCGTGTCTAATTTAGATGCGCCTTTTATTTATTTATGTATTATTTAGATAATAAATGTGGTAAAATAAAATATTATGGAGCAAGAGAAAAAGGCAAGAATAAAACAAAAATTTAAAGACCTAGGATGGTTATTCCTCATTTTCCTAAAAATAGGTCTTTTTACTTTTGGTGGCGGATACGCCATGCTTGCCATGTTCGAGGCTGAATTTGTAGAAAAGAGGAAATGGCTCAGTAAAGAAGAGTTGGCAGACATTTTTGCCATAGCCGAGGCAACTCCAGGACCAATAGCTATTAATGTAGCAACATATGTTGGAAATTTAAGATGTGGAATTATAGGAGGATTGGTTGCAACATTAGGTGTAGTCCTTCCATCTTTTGCAATTATTGTAGGCATTTCATATATAGTAGATTTAGTTAAGGATAATTTCTGGATTGCAGCATTATTTAAGGGAATAAGAATAGGTGTTTTAGTATTAATACTAAAAGCATTTGTAACATTCTGCAAAAATATGAGAAAGGATCTATATGGATTCATTCTTTGTATTGCTGCTTTTGCTATAGCGTTCTTAACCAATATTAGCGTTATATATATCATTTTAGCCACGATTCTTTTATCCGTACTCGGGTATGTGTTTGCACGTTTATATGTGAATAAGAAATACCATGCCAAAGGCACTCAACCATATGTTAGAGAAGTAAATAAGCCAAAAGATGAGGAGGTAGATGTATGATATACCTTCAACTATTTTGGACATTCTTTAAAGTAGGACTATTTACAATAGGTGGCGGACAAGCCATGATTCCTTTAATTATAAAGGAAGTTGTAGGTCGTGGTTGGTTAGATAATGACCTAATGTTAGACTTTATAGCAATCTCTGAGAGTACTCCTGGACCATTTGCTGTAAATATCGCTACATTCACTGGTATGGAATTAGGCGGCGTATTAGGCGCATTACTTGCAACAATAGGCGTTGTGCTTCCATCCTTTATAATAATCACGTTAATTGTTTGGCTATTATATAAGTTCATGAAGAAGAGAATAGTTCAAGAAGTGTTCTTGGGTGTAAGGTCTTCTGTAACTGGATTAATAGGCGCAGTATTTGTATCTCTATTCTTAACCATCATCTTTAATATTACTTCAGTATTTAATACTGAAACATTTAGTTTTGATTGGCTAGGCCTTGTATTATTTGCTGCATTGTGTCCACTTGGATTTATTAAAATTAAAGGCAAAAAGGTTCATCCAATATTAATTATATTAATATCTGCCGTATTAGGAATTTTAACTTACGGATTTATTCCTGGTGTTTGATAAATAAACACTTGTTCATTTTCTGTCTACGTGTTATAATGCTATACAATAATTGTATAGGAGTATAGTTATGGTTGAGAGAAAAGAAACTAAACAAGCACAAAGAACTAGAAAATTGATCTTAGATAGCTTTTTCAAGCTATTATCCACTCGTGGATACAATGAAATTAGTGTTTTAGACATTTGTGATGATGCTTTAATTAGCAGAGGTACTTTCTATGCATATTTTGAAGATAAGGCAGATATCTTAAATTTCTGTACTCATGAAATTATTACTGGATTAGATAGCAAAGCTATGACAGTTTTAACAAAAAAAGAATTCCACGCATACTATCAAGAGTTGTTTGAGGTCGTAGTTGAATATATTGAGGAAAATAAGGTAAAGGTTAAGGCAATATTTACAAACTTTGAAAATGGTGCTGTTATGAGCCTTGTTGAACAATATCTTGCAAACAACTTTAGACATAGAATCAGAGACTTAAGAAATGATGGTATGGATATATCCATAAATGAAGAATTAGTTGTTACATATTTTGCAGGTGGATGCATGAATCTTATCAAAGCATTGGTAATTGCAGATAAACCATACGATAAAGCACAGCTTGCAGAATGCTTTAAAAAGTTAGTTGTTGATACCTTTGAAAGAATAATTAAATAAGGTTTTTCTACATTTTTTATAAATTAGTTAAAAATTACTTTACAACTTTAATGCGCTAAAGTATAATATAGACACTATAAAGAAATAGTGCAATTACCTTAATGTAATTAAGAGGAGAATAAAATGACTTTATACGAAGTATTAAGCAAAATCGAAACACCAGAAGAATTTGAGCTATTCTTCCAAGACCTTTGCACTTATGCAGAGATAGATAACCTTTCTCAAAGAGTAGAAGCTGCACAATTATTATTAAAAGGTGGCACATACAATGAGGTTATTAAAGAGGCTCAAATTTCATCTGCAACATTGAGTAGAGTTTCACGTTGTATAAGACACGGAAGTGGCGGATATTCAAAAATTTTAAAGAACATTTTAGACAACGAGAAAAATGATTAATTTTGCAGAATAAGGGGTTTAAGTAGGTGAATTATGTTAATTAACACAGAGAAATTGCAAAAAGACGAACAAGTATATCTTGAGATGCAACAACAGTTTGAAGCTAAGGGATACTCTCTATATAAGATGAGAAGATTCGAAGAATATTCCCTATATTTAGAGAACAAAAAGTTTTTAAATGGTGAGAATGTTATTACTTTCAATGATATGCATGGGAAACTAATGGCTCTAAAACCAGACGTAACATTATCTATTGTAAAGAATGCAAGAGATGAGGATGAAAAAGTTTACTATAGAGAGAGTGTATATAGATTTGATCCAGCAACCTCTTCTTTCAAAGAGATCAATCAATTGGGTTTAGAGTTCATAGGTAATATTAAAATCGAAGATGCTGAGCAAATTTGCTATCTTGCAGAGGAATGTTTATCCGTTATAGATAAAAAGTTCATCTTTGCACTATCACACATGGGTATCATTACTGGAATTATTAAGGCAATGGGTATCGGTGCAGATAAACAAGATGAAGTTATTAAAGCTATTAAAGCTAAAAACTTCGAAGCTTTGGCAGATATTGGTAAAGAAAATGGCACAGATGCAGGTATCTTAGATAAAATTAAAGAGTTATTCGATTCTCCAACAGATTTTGAGGATGCAATAAAGGTATTAAAAAATATGAATCTTAATGAAGACATAGATATGGCAGTCTCAGAATTAGAAAAGATATATAAAACAGCAAGAAAAGGTGGCAGAGGCGATGGCGTTAAACTAGACTTCACTATTATTAACGATGTTGCTTATTATAACGGAGTTATATTCCAAGGATTTGTATCTAAAATACCACGTCCAATACTTAGTGGTGGTAGATATGACAAACTTCTTGAGAAGTTTAACAAACAAAAAGGTGCAATGGGATTTGCTTTATCATTAAGTGAATTAGCCATTTATAACAAAAAATAAGGATAGTTATGATTAATATAGCATTGCCAAAGGGCAGATTAGGTAATAAAGCATATAAATTATTAGAGGACTGTGGCTATACAGTAACAGATCTAATGGAAGATAGCAGAAAACTCGTTTTCGAAAACGAGTCTTCTGGAGTTAGATATTTCTTGGTAAAACCAACAGATGTTCCTGTATATGTAAGCTATGGTGTAGCAGATTTAGGTGTTGTAGGTAAGGATGTACTTATTGAAAGCAACGCAGATGTATATTCTCTAATGGATTTAGGAATTGGGAAGTGCAAAATGTGCGTAGCAGCAAAGAATGAATGGGTTGAAGATAAGTCCAGACCAATTATTGTTGCAACAAAGTTCCCAAATATAGCAACAGAGTATTATGCAAAAGAAGATAGAGATATAGAAATCATTAAATTATATGGATCTATTGAACTTGCACCTATCTTGGGCATGTCAGATGTCATCGTAGATATAGTCGAAACGGGCACTACGTTGCGTGAGAACAATCTCAAGGTCTTCGAAGAGATAATGCCTTTGTCAGCGCAGTTAATCGCAAATAAGACAAATTACAAGTTCAAAGAGAAGGAAATAAGAGAAGTTGTTGCAAAACTTAAGGAGGCTATTAAAAAATGATTAGAATTATAGACTCAGATAAGATTGATATGAAAGAAATCCTCAATAGAGAGATACAATCATATGTTGAATATGAGAATATTGTAAGAGGAATTATTCTTGAAGTTAGAAAAAATGGCGATAACGCTTTAAAGGATTTCGCACTTAAGTTCGACAAAGTCGAACTAGATTCACTTGTTGTATCAGATGCTGAGTTCGAAGAAGCTATGAATACAATAGATCCAGAACTTAAGGCAGTTATTGAAAAGAGTGCAGCAAATATCAAGGCCTTCCATGAAGCACAAGTAAGGAAAGGTTTCGAACTTAAAAAAGAGGGCGGAATTGTTTTAGGACAAAAGATATCTCCAATTGAAAACGTTGGTATCTATGTTCCAGGTGGTACAGCAAGTTATCCAAGTACAGTACTTATGAACGCAATTCCAGCTAGTATAGCTGGGGTACCAAATATTTATATGTGTACACCACCTCAAAAAGATGGAAAAATTAAGCCAGCAATATTAGTAGCTGCAAAAATATCTGGAGTAAAGACAGTATTTAAGGTTGGTGGAGCTGGTGCAATAGCAGCTTTTGCATATGGAACACAAACAATACCAAGAGTAGATAAGATTGTAGGACCAGGAAATATTTTCGTTGCTTTAGCAAAGAAGGAAGTTTTTGGAACAGTTGGCATTGATATGGTTGCTGGACCAACAGAAATCTTGGTAATTGCAGATGAAACAGCAAATCCTAAGTTTGTAGCAGCAGATATTCTATCTCAAGCAGAACATGATAAGCTTGCAACTCCAGTTTTGGTTACAAATAGCGAAGATTTGGCAGTTTCAGTACAACAAGAGATAAAAGAACAACTAAAAGACCTTCCAAGAGAGGAAATTGCATCCACATCTTTAGATGACAATGGAAAAATCATTATTGCAAAGGACTTGGATAAGGTTATAGAGATAGCAAATGCAATAGCTCCAGAACACTTAGAGGTATGTATGAAGGATCCATTTAAGGTTTTGGATAAGATAAAGAATGCAGGATCAGTATTCCTTGGTATGTATTCACCAGAATCTCTAGGAGATTACTTTGCAGGACCTAACCACACACTTCCAACAAGTGGTAGCGCAAGATTTTCATCTGCTTTAGGTGTAGATGACTTCGTAAAGAAGACACAATATATCTATTACACAGAGAAAGAACTTGAAAAGGTATCTCAAGATATAGCAAAGTTTGCAGATAGTGAAGGATTACACGGACATGCAAAGGCAGCAACAATAAGATTTGAAAAGTAGAGGTTAATATGAGTAAATATTTTAGTGAAAAGTTTAAAGATCTAGAGCCATATGTTCCTGGAGAACAACCTCAAGATAGGAAATACGTAAAACTCAATACAAATGAGTCTCCATTTCCACCATCTCAAAAGGTTATGGATGTAGTATCAAATTATGAGCTATCTATTCAAAACTTATACTCAGATCCAACCGCTAAAAAATTGGTTGAATCTATAGCTAAATACTATACAAATTATGTCCAAGAAAGAGGCAAAAACTTTGTAATAGATAAGGATAATGTAATAGTTTCAAATGGTTCAGATGAAGTGCTCGCATTTATCTTTAATGCATACACAGATAAGGACAAAGGAATGGCTTGTCCAGAGGTTGGATATGGTTTCTATCCTGTATTTTGTTCTCAATTAAATGTACCATTTGTTCCTGTTAAATTAAACGAAGATTTTAGCATAGATATTAGTAAATTTAATGGAATAGTAGAGAACATTACAATTGCTAATCCAAACGCACAAACGGGACTTTATATATCTGTTTCTGATATAAAAACATTGCTTTCTGAAAATACTAACAGATTAGTTATTGTAGATGAAGCGTATTGTGACTTTGGTGGCGAATCAGCTGCAGTACTTCTTGATGAGTATCCAAATTTAATAGTTGTAAGCACTCTTTCTAAGTCTCGTCAACTAGCTGGTGCTCGTATAGGTTTTGCACTTGCATCTAAGGAGATAATTCAAGATCTAAATACCATAAAATATAGCTTCAACCCATACAATTTAAATAGACTTTCTATCCTTATGGGTGCTGCTGCAATGGATGATGTAGAATACTTCAATAAAACACGTGAAGTTATCATGAAAAATAGGGATTATTTAAGAGGTGCTTTAATGGCTTTAGGCTTTAAGGTAACTGATTCTAAATCCAACTTTGTTTTGGCATCTACACCTAAGATGGGAGGTAAGGATTTATACCTAGCTTTAAAGCAAAAAGGTGTACTAGTTAGATTCCTTTCAGATGAATTATTGAAGGATTGGATAAGAATAACAATTGGTTCTATGGAACAAATAAACATTTTGATAAACACAATAAAAGAAATATTGGGAGAATAAATATGAGACAAGCAACTATAACTCGTAAAACTAATGAAACAGATATAGTAATTAACCTCAACATAGATGGAACAGGCAATTACTTATCTAAAGATGGCAAGAGTCTAATAGATACAGGCTGTGGTTTCTTCAATCACATGATGGAACTATTTACCAAACATGCATGTATAGATTTATCTATATCATGCAAGGGAGATACAGAGGTAGATTTCCACCACTCCATAGAAGATATAGGTATTTGTCTTGGTATGGCATATAAGCAAGCATTAGGAGATAAAAAGGGCATAAATAGATATGGCTGGATACTTCTTCCAATGGATGAGACATTAATAATGTCTGCAATAGATTTTTCAGATAGAGGAATGCTTTGCTTTAATGTTGAATTCCCAAATGAATACAAAGTAGGAGATTTGGATACAGAACTTGTAGAGGAATTCATGATAGCCTTTGCAAGAAATGCAGGAATCACACTCCACATCGAAAAATTTGCAGGAACAAATATACACCACATTGTTGAAGGTATCTTCAAAGCTCTTGCAAGATGCTTGAAACAAGCATGTGCTATGGATCCAATCAATCCAAACGCAATACCATCCACCAAAGGAAAATTAGCATGATAGCAATAATAGATTATGGCGTAGGAAATTTATTTTCCTTAAAAAGCTCTCTTGAATATCTTGGATTAGAGGCTAAAATCACTGCAGATGAACAGGAAATACGTTCTGCAGATAAGATTATATTGCCAGGCGTAGGCGCTTTTGGAGACGCAATCAAGAAGTTAGAGAGCACTGCTCTTATTCCAGTTATCAAGGAAGAGATTAAAAAGAAGCCACTTTTAGGTATTTGTTTGGGTATGCAATTACTTTTAGATAAGTCTTATGAGTTCGGCGAATATTATGGTTTAGGCCTCATTCCAGGTGAAGTTGTACCATTTGATATTCCAAAGGAATATAAGGTACCACATATGGGTTGGAATTCACTAGATATCAAACAAAAGGATTGTGCGCTTTTAAAGAATACTGAAGATGGTGAGTATGTATATTATGTACACTCATATTATGCAAAGACAGAACCTAAATATATTGCAGCAACATCTAACTATTGTATAGATGTTCCAGGCGTTATATTTAATGGCAATGTATATGGAGCACAATTCCACCCAGAAAAGAGTGGTGAGGTTGGACTCAAAATACTAAAGGCATTTGGAGAGATAAAATGATACTATTTCCAGCTATAGATATAAAAGATGGTAAAGTTGTACGTCTAAGACAAGGCAATTATGATGACATGAAGGTCTATGACCTTGATCCTATAGAAGTAGCCAATTCTTATAAAGAAGCAGGTGCAGAATGGATGCACATTGTAGATTTAGATGGTGCAAAGACCGGAAAGACTATGAATTTCGGCATCATTACAGAGATTGTTAAGGCAACCAACATAAATGTTGAAGTAGGTGGTGGCATTAGAGATGCTGAAAGAATCAGAAACTACTTAAATGCTGGTGCAAAGAGAGTTATCTTAGGTACAGCCGCAATAGAGAATCCAGACTTTGTTAAGCTTATGCTTAAAGACTATGCAGATAGCATTGCAATTGGCGTAGATGCTAGAGATGGATATGTTGCAATTCATGGTTGGAAACAAATTACATCTATGAAGAGTGAAGATTTCTGTTCAAGACTTGCAGATGATGGTTGCAAATATATCATTTATACAGACATTTCAAAGGATGGATTGTTACAAGGAACAAATCTAGAGGCATATAGCAAATTGTCTAAGCTAAAGCGTGTAAATATTACAGCATCTGGCGGTATTTCATCTGTAGATGAACTTAAGACATTAAAGAGCTATAAAATATATGGTGCAATCATAGGTAAAGCACTATATGAAAACAAGATAAACTTAAAAGAAGCTTTGGAGGCTTTAAAGTAATATGTTAGCAAAAAGAATAATACCATGTTTGGATATTAGAAACGGACGTGTTGTAAAGGGTGTTAAATTTGGCGATTTAAGAGATGTAGAAGATCCAGTTGAGATGGCCAAGTTCTATAATACATCTGGTGCAGACGAATTGGTTTTCTATGATATCACAGCATCTGCAGAAGGAAGAAAGTTATTCTCAGATACACTACGTAATGTAGCATCTCAAATATTTATTCCTTTAACTGTTGGTGGTGGCATATCTACTGTTGAAGATTTCGACAGAGTTCTTAAATGTGGTGCAGACAAAGTTAGTGTAAATTCTGGTGCTATTGGCAACCCAAGCATCATAAATGATGCTGCGCAAAAATATGGTTCACAATGCGTAGTACTTTCAATGGATATAAAGAGAGTAAACGGCAAGTTTGAATTATTTGCAAAAGGTGGCAGAGTTCCAACAGGAATAGATGCTATTGAATGGGCATATAAAGGACAAGAAGAAGGTGCTGGTGAATTAGTTGTAAATAGCATAGATACAGATGGCGTTAAAAAAGGCTTTGATATCGAAATGTTAGATGCTATTTGTAAAAGAGTATCTATACCAGTTATTGCATCTGGTGGTGCAGGTTGTTCTCAGGATTTCACAACCTTATTTAAGACACTTCCAAAGGTTGATGCAGGACTTGCAGCAAGCATTTTCCACTTCAAAGAAGTGGACATTAAAGACTTAAAGAAAGAGTTAAGAGCAAACGGAATAGAAGTTAGAATATAATTTGGAGATAGAATATGATAAACGTAGAAGAATTAAAATTTGATAGCAACGGCTTAATCCCAGCAGTAGTTCAAGACCATTATTCAAAGAAGGTTTTAACTGTTGCATACATGAACAAAGAAAGCCTCAAGATGAGCATGGAAAAAGGTTTGACAACCTTTTGGAGCAGATCTAGAAACTGTTTCTGGACAAAAGGTGAGAGCAGCGGCAATTATCAACACATAGTTGCAATTACAGCAGACTGTGATAAAGATGCACTTGTTGTAGATGTAATTAAAGATGGTCCAGCTTGCCACCTCAACATGGATTCATGCTTTGATGGTGAAAATATCGTTTATGTATCAGATGAATATAAGCAGTTCTCACTAGATGCATTATATGAACTCATTAAAGGCAGAAAAACCAACCCACAAGAAGGTTCCTATACAACTTACCTTTTTGAAAAAGGTATGGATAAGATTTTAAAGAAAGTTGGCGAGGAAAGCACAGAGGTTATAGTTGCAGGAAAAGGCGGAAGCAAAGAAGAAACAATTTTTGAAATAAGTGATCTAGTTTATCATGCAATGGTTCTCATGGTTGAAATGGGAATCTCAACAAAAGATATTCTTGCAGAACTTGAAAAGAGACATGTAATAGACAAGAAGGTCAAGCAAGAAACAATGAAATAATTAAATATCGTGCAAACTTAATAAAGGTTTGCACTTTATTTATATAAATGCTAGAATTGTTGAAAATATAAAAAAAGGATAGTTTTGTATGTTTATAGCGTTAAACGGTCAGTTAGGTAGTGGTAAAACGGCTCTTTGTGAATTATTCAAAACAAGAGACGGCTTTGACATTTTCAGTACGGGCAAGATTCAAAGAGAGTATGCAAACGAGCTTGGCATTACTACAATTGAGCTTAATGAGAGAAGTAAAACAGATTATTCTTACGACTACGCAATAGATGAAAGATTGAGACAATATGCTGAAAACAACCAAGACAAAGACATAGTCTTTGATTCAAGAATGGCTTGGCATTTTGTTAAAAACATCTATAAGGTACACCTTCTTATTAGACCAGCAACAGCAGCAGATAGAGTATTTGGAAAGAGAGAAAGCAAGGAAGAAACATATGCTTCTAAAGAAGAGGCTATGAAGGAACTTGTAAGAAGAAGAGATATTGAGAACGAAAGATATGACAAAATCTATAACGTTTGCATGTATGACTTCAACAACTACGATCTCGTTCTAGATACAACAAAACTCACACCTGAAGAAACATACTCAATTATCATTAGAGAAGCATCCAAGAGAGAGAAGGCAACTTATGTATCTCCAAATAACATTTACCCATCTTTAACAGCAGATAGTTTTTCTAAAGAAGAAGCAGAAGATATTACATTAGATGAAATGCCAAAGATTAGAGCAATAAAGATTGGTGAGAACCTATTTATATATGGAGACCATAACAAAGTTATTGCTGCTAATATGGCAGACAAAAAATTAATAAAGATAGACAAAGTCTATACAGAGGAAGAAGACCTTCCAAACGGAAAGAAGGCAAAGGATTATATTGAGTCCACAAAAGAAGATATTGAAAAGTGGGAAAAGATTAATAACTTCACCTTCGATTTTTATCCAGAAAACATTAAATAGAGGTTATATATGAGAGCAATAGTATCTGTTTTAGGAAAAGACACAAAAGGAATCATCGCAAATGTTTCCATGACATTATATAAACAAGATGTAAATATCATAGATATTTCACAAACAGTTTTAGAGAATGAATACTTCACAATGATTATGCTTTGTGAAATGGATGAAAAGAAGAAAATTGAAGACGTATCCAAGGCATTAGATGTTGTAGCAAAAGAATTCCATGTAGAAATCAGAGTACAACACGAAGACATTTTCAATTCAATGCACAGAATTTAATAGGTGAGATATGTTAAACCATAATGAAATAGTCCAAACAATTACAATGATTAAGGATTTGCACCTTGACATTAGAACTGTCACGATGCATATATCCCTTTTTGATTGTATTTCAGATAATGCAGATGCAACTGCACTCAAGGTATATACCAAACTAACAAACAAAGCAAAAGACTTTGTTACTATCGTAGATAGTATTCAATCCAAATATGGTATCCCAATTATTAACAAGAGATTATCAGTTAGTCCAATTAGTTTAATTGGTGCCTCAAGTGGTGGATATGAAAAGATAGCTCTTGCTATGGACAAGGCTGCAAAAGAATGCAATGTTAACTTCATTGGCGGATATACAGCAATAGTCCAAAAGGGCATGACAAAACAAGAAGAAGAATTCATCAACACAATACCAAAGGTATTGGCTGAAACAGATGTAGTATGTGCAAGTGTTAATGTTGGCTCAACAAAAGCTGGTATTAATATGGATGCAGTACGTTTAATGGGTGAAGTTGTTAAAAGAACAGCTCATGCAACAGCAGATAAGTCATGTATTGGCTGCGCCAAACTTGTTATATTTGCAAATGCAGTAGAAGACAATCCATTTATGGCAGGATCCTTCAATGGTATTAGTGAGGGAGATTGTGTAATTAACGTTGGTATATCTGGTCCAGGCGTTGTAAAAGCCGCTATAGAGAAGATTAAAGGCGCAGATTGTTCCACTTTAAGTGAAACAATAAAGAATACTGCATTCAAGATTTCAAGAATGGGTGAATTAGTTGGTAGAGAAGCAGCAAAACTATTAGGTGCTGAATTCGGTATTATTGATTTATCCTTAGCTCCAACACCAGAAGTTGGGGATAGCGTTGGTGAAGTCTTAGAAGAGATGGGACTTAGCTCAGTTGGTGTACATGGAACAACAGCATGTCTTGCAATGCTCAATGATGCAGTTAAGAAAGGTGGTTCTATGGCAAGTTCAAGAGTTGGTGGACTATCTGGTGCATTTATTCCAGTTAGTGAAGATATAGGAATGATTAGAGCCGTAAGATCTGGTGCTCTTGGCTTAGATAAATTAGAGGCAATGACATCTGTTTGTAGCGTTGGATTAGATATGATTGCCATACCTGGAAGCACAACAGCAAATACTATTGCAGCAATTATTGCAGATGAAGCCGCCATTGGCGTTATAAACGGCAAGACAACAGCTGTTAGAGTAATTCCTGTAATCGGCAAAGAAGAAGGAGAGGTCGAATTTGGTGGCCTTTTAGGACGTGCTCCAATAATGAAGATAGGTAGCGGTAATGCAGATAACTTCATTAACCGTGGAGGACATATTCCGGCTCCAATTCACTCATATAGGAACTAAAAGTAGCTTAAGACAAAAAAAAGACCTTGTGCCAAAACACAAGGTTTATTTTTATATTTTGAGTATTTAAACTATAGAATTGGGATATTTGCTAAATAAACTATGTTATCTAATTTAACTGCATCACCTTCAGCTAAAACGAATCCTCTTTTGTAGATTTCTCCGCCTGCTTGTTTGATAACTTGTTCCATTCCATGTAAACTTCCACCGGTTGAAACAACGTCATCTACGATTGCAACTTTCTTGCCTTTAATTAAGTCTACATCATGCTTGCTTAGATATAGATTTTGTATATCTCCAGTGGTTATAGACTTGATTTGAGCTTGAATTCCATCTTGCATATATAGCTTTTTGGACTTACGGCATACTGCATAATAGTGTTGTCCAAGTTCTCTTGCAACTACGTGTGCAAGTTGTAAACCTTTGGATTCTGCTGTAAGAACTACATCACATCCAACTAATAGTTTAGCTAGTGCTTTACCACAGTGTTCGGTTAATTCTTGGTTGCCGTGTAAGTTAAAGAAACAAATCTTAATTCCGCTTGGAAGTGTAAGTATTGGTAAATCGGTTTTGTATCCTGCAATATCAACTGTATAAACTTGATCCATTTTTATGACCTCTTTTAGTTTTATATAAATATTATATAACAAATTCGGCCATTATCAATATGAGAAACGAATATATTTTTGTAAAACAAAAACTTTTTGCGTTATGTGCACTTATATGTACACCATTTTATCGCTAAATATGGTATTATTAAGGTAAGAAACACAAGGAGATAGCAGTTATGGATAAGCAACGCACATATTTTTGTATAGATATGAAGACATTCTATGCATCTGTAGAGTGTGCTGAACGTGGTCTCAATCCTTTTAACACCAATTTGGTTGTTGCAGATCCTGCAAGAGGAAAGGGCGCCATATGTCTTGCTATTTCTCCTAAACTTAAGGCTATGGGCATTAAGAATAGATGCAGACTTTATGAAATTCCAGAAAACTTGGATTGTATTATTGCTAAACCAAGGATGAAAAAGTATATAGAGTATGCTGCAGATATATATGAGATATATCTAGATTATGTATCCAAAGACGATATTCACGTATATTCAATAGATGAAGCATTTTTAGATGTTACAGATTATCTTCCAATGTATAAAATGACAGCTATTCAGTTTGCTCAAAAGCTAATGAATGAGATTGCTGAAAAGAAACATATTCCATCTACAGCAGGTATTGGTACTAATATGTATCTTGCAAAAATAGCCTTAGATATTACAGCAAAACATAGCAAAGATCATATAGGATATTTGGATGAAGAAAAGTATAAAAAAGAGCTTTGGGACCATAAACCAATAACAGATTTTTGGCAAGTTGCAAGAGGTATTTCTCGTAGATTAGAGAAGTATAAAATCTATACAATGAGAGATATTGCAAACGAAAATCCAGAACTTTTATATAATATATTAGGTGTCAATGCAGAGCTATTAATAGACCATGCATGGGGTAGAGAACCATGTACAATTGCAGATATTAAAGCATATAAATCTAGAGCCAAATCCGTATCTACAACTCAGATTTTATTTAAGGATTATGACTATGATGGTGCACTACTAGTTTTGACAGAAATGACACTTAATGTATGCGAAGACTTAATAAAAAGGCACGTTTGTGCAAATAACGTTGCAATTCAGGTGAGGTACTCTAAAGACCTAATGCCATCCACAGGTGGCTCAAAAAAGATGGGTGAAACCACATCTGTTTTCTCTATAATTCGTGAGTATGTAAAGAAGCTCTATGAAGAAACCACTTATAAAGATGTTCCTATTAGAGGATTGGGTATATTCCTTGGTGTTGTAGATGAAGATGATGAGGGTTATAACCTATTCACAAACTATGAAGCAACACAAAAAGAAAAGAAAGGCGAAATGGTTGCTGTTGAGATAAAAGAAAAGTATGGCAAGAATGCTATTTTAAGAGCAATGGATTTAAAAGAAGAGGCAACTCAACAGGTAAGAAATAAATTGGTTGGAGGACATAACGGTGAATAATGTCGAAAGAGCAAAACAATTCTTAGCTTTCGATGCCCTATCTGGTCTCCAGCAAGCATTGAGAGAAAGAGAAGAAAAACATTCAAGGATAGAAAAGATAGAATTGGCCGAGGATGATAAGATAGCCATATCAAATACTATTAACAAAATAGTTAAGGGTAATCTTGTAAGGGTTACGTTCTATTTTAATGGCCATTATTTCGAACTAGAAGATAATGTTACAAAGATATTGATTCCATATGGTTATATGATGGTAGGTAATACCAAGATTTATTTCGAAGATATCTATAATATAGAATTAGTTAATTCTTAACTTGAAAGACTCTCATTTTTCTGGTAACATATATGAACTTACTGGAGAAAATATGAAAAGAGTAGCGATTTGTTATGATTTTGATAAGACATTATCCCCTTTGGACATGCAATCTCAAGGATTCGTCCAAGATATAGGTATGTCTATTGATGAATTTTGGGAAGAAGTCGATACATACTCCGCAGAAGCTCACGTAGAACTAAACTTAACATATATGTATAAGATGATAGAAACTGCGCGTAGAAACGGTTTTGAAATCACTGAGGCATATTTGAATGGTCTAGGAAAGAAGATAAATTACTTCAAAAACCTCGATACATGGTTTGATCGTATTAATAAGTTCGGAAAAGAGAATGGAGTTGAAGTCCATCACTTCATATTATCTTCAGGTTTAAAAGAGATTATTGATGGTACATCAATTGTAAAGAATTTTGATAAAGTTTACGCATCAGCTTTTCATTACAATGAAAAAGGTATTGCAGATTGGCCAAGATTTGTAGTTAATTACACAAATAAAACACAATTCTTATTTAGAATAAGCAAGGGTGTGTTTGATGAATTAGATGATAAGGTTAACGATGTAACTCGTTCAGCAGATTATTATATTCCATATACAAACTTTATTTATCTTGGAGATAGTGATACAGATATTCCATGTATGGCTTTGCTTAATCAATACGGCGGATACTCCGTAGGAGTATATGAAAGCTTAGATAAAGGTAAAAAGAAAGTTGAAAAACTTATTAAAGAAAGAAGAATCGGCGCTGGAGTTCTAGCAGATTATTCTGAAAACAGTGATTTAGATAAGGTTATTAAGGATAGAATTTTACAGATTAAAAATCTGTAATTTAATTATTTCTCACCAAATTCCAATAAAACGACACCAATGTCATATATAATATGTAGAGACGTTTTGAAGGGTTTTAGAAAACAATTTGCGACATATTTGACTTTTTTCCAAAATAAGATATAATAGGATTAGCGACAGTAGTGTCGCAAAATAGGTGAATTATGCTTAAACGAAAAGGAAAGAATACTAAAGCGGAAATAAGAAATCACGCATTACTCTTATTTGCAGAAAAAGGCTTTAAAAGTGTAACAATGAATGATATTTGTGTCTCCACAGGTTTATCTCGTGGTGGTTTATACAGATATTATGGCAGTACAAGTGAGATATTTGCAGAAATTCTTACAAAGATCGTACAAGGTATTGGAGATAACTTAGCAGAAGCACTAAGAAGCGGCAAGTCCCCAACTCAATCCTTAGATATGTTATTAAATAATTGGTCTAAATCAATCAGCGATGTAGAAACATCTGTTGTATTTGCAACAATTGAGTTCTGTCATCTAAAAGGATCTGAAGCTTTAGAAAAAGCTTATTCCAGAGCAATGGAGATTTGGACATCATTTATTAATTATGGAATTGCTCAAGGAGAATTCAATAGAATAGACCCAAGAGCAGCAGCTGCAACAATAATGTTTGCATATGAAGGCGCAAGAGCAGCATCTGCTTTAATGACAATCTCAGAAAACACAGGTAAGGGACTAGCAAATTGTATTAGAACAATGTTAGTTAAGCCTCAACAAGCACAACAAATGGCATATGCCGTATAATTGGAGTATAAATGGATATTAAAAACATCTTGTCACATTGTGATCATACTGAATTAAAACAAACAGCAACCATAGATGATATTAAAGCATTAATTGATGATGCTATTAAATATAATACCGCATCCGTATGCATTCCTCCTTGCTATGTCAAGGAGGCTGCAGAGTATGCAAATGGCAAGATGCCTATATGCACAGTTGTTGGATTCCCAAATGGATACAATTCAACTGAGATAAAGCTTATTGAAACAAAAGAAGCTTTATTAAAGGGTGCAGATGAAATAGACATGGTTATCAATGTTGGAGAGCTTAAAAAGGGCAATACAGACTATGTTCTTAATGAAATTAAGACTCTTAAGGCAGCAGTAGGTAATAAGATCCTTAAAGTTATTATTGAAACATGTCTTTTAACAGATGAAGAAAAGATTACAATGTGCAAGCTTGTAACAGAAGCAGGCGCAGATTATATTAAAACTTCCACAGGTTTTTCTAAGGGTGGTGCAACATTTGCAGATGTAGAGTTATTTGCAAAGAATGTTGGTCCAAATGTAAAGATTAAAGCTGCAGGCGGAATCCATTCATTAGAAGATGCTCAACACTTTTTAGATTTAGGGGCTAGTAGACTAGGAACAAGTGCTCTTGTAAAAATTGCTAAAGAACAACTATAATAATATATTATAGGAGGTTTCTATGAGCAATACACCGACCCCACATAACACGGCCGTATTAGGCGATTTTGCAGAAACTGTTTTAATGCCAGGAGATCCATTGAGATCTAAGTTTATTGCAGACCATTATTTAGAAGATGTAAAGCTTGTTAATAACGTTAGAGGTGTACAAGGTTACACTGGTTATTATAATGGCAAAAGAGTATCTGTAATGGCATCTGGTATGGGAATGCCATCTATGGGTATTTATGCTCATGAATTGTTTAACTTCTATGATGTTAAACAAATTATAAGAGTTGGTAGCGCAGGAGCAGTTAGAAAAAATTTAAGAATAGGAGATATTATTCTTGTTGAAGAAGCAAGATATACTTCAAATTTTCCAAGGGATTATTTGGTAAGAATTGCCTATACTGCAAAGCCAGATGAAGAATTGCTTCATAGAGCAGAACAAGTTGCAATAGATAAGCAAATAAGTTTTAGAACAGGTAAGGTTTATTCATCAGATGTTTTCTATAAGGATGCAAAATATGCAAGAATGTATAGAAAGGATGTTCTTGCTATAGAAATGGAAAGCGCAGCATTATATGCTGTTGCTCATAAAGCTAAGAAAAAAGCACTCACTATTTGTACAATTTCAGATAATATCGTTACCGGTGAGGCATTAGATGCCGAAGGTAGACAGAAACAATTTAGAGACATGATGCTTCTTGCATTGGAGCTTGCATGAAAAGAGTCTTTTTAATAGTACTAGATAGTTTTGGCGTAGGCGAATTGCCAGATGCTAAAGATTTTAACGATGAGGGAAGCAACACATTGCTTTCCGTTTCTAAATCTAGTTTATTTTATGCTCCAACATTAACCGAATTAGGAATTTTTAATATAGATGGTTGTTCTGTAGCTGGAAAGCCAGTTAAAGAACCTATTGGTTCTTTTGGTAAGCTTGCTGAAACTAGTAAAGGAAAAGATACAACCATAGGACATTGGGAAATAGGCGGTATGATATCTGAAAGACCATTCCCAACATATCCAAACGGATTTCCAAAGGATGTTATAGATGAATTTGAAAAACAAAGTGGTTATAAAACCATTTGTAATAAACCATATTCAGGAACACAGGTAATTCAAGATTATGGTGAGGAACATTTAAAGACAAAGTCTTTAATAGTTTATACATCTGCAGATAGTGTGTTCCAAATTGCAGCTCATGAAGATATAGTTCCTGTAGAGGAGTTGTATAGAGTATGTGAAATAGCAAGAAGAATTCTTGTTGGCAAACATGGTGTTGGTAGAGTAATTGCAAGACCATTTGTAGGAGAGTATCCAAACTTCACAAGAACAAGCAATAGACATGATTTCTCATTAAAACCACCTAAGGATACCATTTTAGATGTGATGCAAAGAGAAAAATTGGACACAATTGCTGTTGGAAAGATATATGATATCTTTGCAGGTAAAGGAATTAGTGAATTTGTTAGAACAAAATCCAATTTAGATGGCATGGCAAAGACTGATGAATACCTAAATAGAGACTTTAATGGATTGTGTTTTGTAAACTTGGTAGATTTTGACATGTTATATGGCCATAGAAATGATATAGATGGTTATGCTAACGCAATATCTGAGTTTGATAGTTGGTTAAATGTATTCATAGATAAGATGCAAGATGATGACTATCTATTAATTACAGCAGACCACGGTTGTGATCCAGCAACACCAAGCACAGACCATAGCAGAGAATATATATTTGTACTTGCATATGGCAAAAAGATTAAGAAAGGAATCAATATTGGAATAAGAAAAACATTTGCAGATATAGGTAAAACTATAGCAGATATGTTTGATATAAATAATGAATTAGATGGCACATCATTTTGGAATGAGATAAGGGGATAAGATATGGATTATACCAATTTAATTGAGTCTGCTTTAAAGGCAAAAGAGAATAGTTACGCACCATATTCTAAGTATAGAGTAGGTGCTGCAGTACTTACAAAAGATGGCAAAATATATGCTGGATGTAATATAGAAAATGCAGCATATCCATCTGGAATATGTGCTGAAAAGACCGCTATTTCCAAGGCTGTATCTGAAGGAAATAGAGATTTTTTAGCCATTGCAATCGTGGCAGATTCAAATGATTATCCTACTCCTTGTGGTGAGTGTAGACAGTTTATATCTGAGTTTGTAAAGCCAGATTTTAAAGTAATTCTAGCAAAAAGTACCAACGATTATAAAACTTTTGATTTTGCAGAACTGCTACCTTTATCGTTCAAATTGGAGAGATAAACTATGAGAATGGTAGATATCATAAAAAAGAAAAGAGATGGTAATTCATTGACACATGAAGAGATAAAGTTCATGGTTGATGGTTATATTAATGGCGATATACCAGACTATCAAATGTCTGCTTTTTTAATGGCAGTATATTATGAGGGTATGGAAACAGATGAGATAGTTTATCTAACGCAACTTATGGCAGACTCTGGTTCCAAGATAGACCTATCCAACATTAAGGGATTTAAAGTAGATAAACATTCAACAGGTGGTGTTGGAGATAAGACATCTTTAGTTGTTGGACCATTAGCAGCAGCATGTGGTGTTAAGGTTGCAAAGATTAGTGGTAGGGGATTAGGTCATACTGGTGGTACAGTAGATAAACTTGAATCCATACCAGGATATAAGACAGCCCTTCCTGTTGAAGAGTTTGAATCAATAGTCAATGATGTAGGTGTTTCTATTATTGGACAAAGCGCAAATGTTGCTCCAGTAGATAAAAAACTTTATGCATTAAGAGATGTTACAGCAACAGTAGATAGTCTTCCATTAATTGCAACAAGTGTTATGAGTAAAAAACTTGCTGCAGATGATGATGGTATTGTTCTTGAGGTCACTGTTGGTAGTGGTAGCTTTAATAAAACAATGGAAGCAGGTTATAAACTTGCAAAAATTATGGTAGATATTGGCAATAGTGCAGGAAAAAAGACTGTTGCAGTATTAACCAATATGGATCAGCCACTTGGAAACACTATTGGGAACTCTCTTGAAGTAGTTGAAGCAATAAATGTTTTAAAAACAGGAACAGGAAATGAAAAATTTGTAGAAGTTTGTTTAGATTTGGTTTCAGCTATGCTGTATGTTGCTGGTATTGGCACTATGGATGCATGCAGAGCACTTGCAAAAGAGAAACTTCAAAATGGTGAGGCATATAAGAAGTTCTACCAAATGGTAGAAAGACACGGCGGAGATGTTTCATGTCTTGAAGATACATCTAAATTTTATTTAGGTGTAACTAAAGAAGTTGTTGCACCAGATAATGGTTATATACAAAGTATATACACTGAGGGATATGGCTTAGCATCTCTATATTTAGGTGCTGGTAGAAACACCATAGAAGATGAAATTGATGATGCTGCTGGTATTGAAGTTATAAAGACAGTTGGAGATTATGTAAATAAGGGTGATGTAATAGCAATATTACATTCATCAGATTCAGATAAATTCGCTCAATCTGAGGCAAAAATACTAGAAAGTATTGTTATTGGAAACGATAAAGTAGAAGCAAAAACAGAGATTCTGGGATACGTCGAATAAAATTCCCATAAATTATATTTAAGAAAAAATTGTTATATCAATTTTTAGTTGGTATAATGATTTTATAATTTCAAAAAGGGATTGGATTATGAATTTTGCTCAATTAAGAAATGAGGGAATAAGGGATGATGTACTCGTTGGAGTAAATAGTTTAGGCTTTATTGAAACTACTCCAGTACAAGAAAAGGTTATACCTTTATTACTTTCAGGCAAAGATGTTTTAGTCCAAGCACCAACAGGCACAGGAAAAACTGCAGCCTTTGGTATCCCAATTATTAATAAATCCACACTTAATGTCCAAGGTATAGAAACAATAATTCTAACTCCAACAAGAGAACTTGCTATGCAAGTTGCACAAGATTTAAAGAAGATGGCAAGTGGAGTAGAGGGGTTAAAGATTGCACCTATTTATGGCGGACAAAACTTAGATAGGCAACTGGCATATCTAAGAAAGAAACCACAAATCATTGTGGCAACAACTGGAAGAATTGTAGATCACATAAAAAGAAAGACCATAAAACTAGATGCAGTAAAGAGACTCATCATAGATGAGGTGGATGTAATGCTAGATATGGGATTTAAGGAAGACATAGATTTTATCTATGATAGACTCCCAAAAGTTCAAGTTGCAATGTTTTCTGCAACAATCCCAGAAGAGATAGCAAAGCTATCTAAACTATACCAAGAAAACGCAGAGTGTATTAAAACCACAATAAATGGTTCAGAAATTCCAAACATAAAACAATTTGTTTTAAAAATCCCAGAAGAAAGAAAATATTCAGCCTTAAAAGATATCATTTGGAAGAACGGATATAAGAACGTTTTGGTTTTCTGTAATACAAAAATTAGAGTTGAAACTCTAAATAACAACCTTAATAGGGATAGAATTGTTTCAATGTGTATTCACGGAGACATGAAGCAAAAGGATAGAGATAGGGTAATGAAGTTGTTCAAAAACCATGATGCCAATGTTTTGGTTGCTACAGATGTAGCATCTCGTGGAATAGATATTGAAGGAGTAGAGGCAATATTTAACTATGATGTCCCATTTGAGGCAGATTCATATGTACATAGAATAGGCAGAACAGCAAGAGCTAATAAAAATGGTGTTTCATATATATTCTCAGGACCAAAAGATAAGGGTTTGTTGGATGCCTGTGAAAGAGAAGCTAAAACAAAATTCATAGAATATGTTTTAGATGATAAAAAACCTGCAAAACCACAAGTTCAAAAGTTCGCAGCACCTACAACAAGATTCTTTATTAATGTTGGATCTAAGGATGGTGCAGATAAACCAGCACTTGAAAATTTCATTTGTGCAAAATTACATATTAACAAAAAGAACATTTACGATTATAATATAAAGGATATATATTCCTTTATAGACGCAGATGCTAAGTATAGAGACGGATTTTTATCACTTAATGGAGAGAAGGCATTCGGAAGAAAATTAGTTGTAGAGGTTTCAGGACCAAGAAAAACTGTTAAGAAAAATAACAGTAAAAAACCTATTAAAAACAACAAAAAACCAGAACCAAAGAAAGATAATAAGAAACAAAATGAGAACCAAAAGCCAAAGAGCAGGTTCTATTACGATAGAAACAAAACAAATTTAAGATAAATTGGAGGAGCAAAACAATGAAAAAAATCGGGTTTACCGAGACCGTATTACGAGACGCAAACCAATCATTAATCGCAACTAGATTACCATATGATATGTTTGCAGACATACTCCCAGTAATGGACAAAGCTGGATATTATTCAAGTGAGTGTTGGGGCGGAGCAGTTTTTGATGTCTGTCTAAGATACTTAAATGAAGATCCATGGGAAAGACTTAGAAAGATTCGTAAGGGTATGCCACATACCAAGTTACAAATGTTATTAAGAGGTCAAAATCTTCTTGGTTACAAGCATTATCCAGATGAAATCGTACGTATGTTTGTAGACAAATCTGTAGACAATGGTATTGATATCATCCGTATCTTTGATGCACTCAATGATATTAGAAATTTAGAGGTTGCAACAGACGAAGCTATTAAGAAAGGAGCCACTGTTTCTGGCACAATTTCATATACTCAAAGCCCAGTTCACACTATCCAAGCATTTGCAGATTATGCAAAGCAATTAGAGAACCTTGGAGTGCAAACTATATGCATAAAGGACATGGCAGGTACAATGTCCCCATTTGAAGCAAAAGAGCTGATTACTGCTATAAAAAAGAGTGTTAAAGTGCCTGTTGTGTTACATACGCATTGTACAACTGGTATGGCATATATGACTTATTTGGCAGCAGTTGAAGCTGGCGTAGATGTCATAGATACAGCAACTTCTTGCTTCAGTGGAGGTACTTCACAACCATCTACAGAGACCATTCATTTTGCATTAACACAAATGGGTTATGACACAGGTTTGGATGCAAGTGTTTTGAAGGAAGTTAACGATTTCTTTAAGCCAATTAGAGACCAATTTGTTAAGGATGGCAAGTTAGATCCAAAGGCTTTAACAACAGATTCAGATGCACTTGTTTATAAAGTACCAGGCGGTATGCTTTCTAACCTTATTTCACAATTGAAAGCTCAAAATGCTATGGATAAATTTGATGCAGTTTTGGAAGAAACTCCAAAGGTTCGTGCAGACTTAGGTTATCCACCACTTGTAACACCTATGAGCCAAATGGTTGGTGTTCAAGCAACAGCAAACGTACTCGCAGGCGAGAGATATAAGAATGTATCTAAAGAAGTTGTCGCATACTGCAGAGGCGAATATGGCACTCCTCCAGGTGAAATAAATAAAGAAGTTAAGAAATTGGTTCTTGGAGATATTAAACCAGTAGAAGGAAGATATGCAGATACATTAGAACCAATCTTTGAAAAGACAAAAGAAGAATTAAAGGGTATTGCAAGAAATGATGAAGAAGTACTTTCATACATCGCATTCCCACAAGTTACAGAAAAATACTTTGCTGCAAGAAAAGAAAGAGAAGAAAAGATTGTTAAATACACAATCGAGCCTATAAAGGAGGATTAATAGATGGATGTTATTTTAGCCGCTTTAAGTAGAACAGATAAAGTTGGTGTTTTAGACTCCGTATATATTGCATTAATAGGTATTGCAATTGTATTCGTGGTATTAGCCTTCCTTATGGGTGTTCTATATTTGCTTGGCTTAATTATGTCTAAGACAGCAAATTTTGCAGAGAAGCATCCAAAATATGCTGCTTTTGTGCAAAAGTGTAAAGATGCATTTAAGCCAAAGAAAAAGAAGAAAGATGGTACACCTGAAGCAGAACCTGCACAAAGTGCAGATTTAGCAAAAGGTTCATGTGGAGACTTGGTATTGGTAAACACAAGTGAAAGAGATGCTGCAATGATTATGGCAATTGTTGCAGATACTTTAGAAACACCATTAAACCAATTACATTTCAAGTCCATTAAATTAGTTGGAGAGGAGAAAGAATAAGATGATTTACAAAGTTACATTAAACGGAAAGATATATGAAGTAGACGTAGAAAAGGGCGAAGCAATTATTCAAAAAGAATACGAGGCAGCAGCTCCAGTTTCAGCACCAGTTGTTCAAGCAGCACCTGTTGCTCAAACATCAGCACCAGCAGCTCCAGTTGCACAAGCAACTGCAGGCAGTGCAAATTCAGTTAAATCACCTCTCCCAGGAACTATTAATGCTGTTAAAGTTCAAGTTGGACAAACAGTTAAGAAAGGAGATGTCTTATTCATCTTAGAAGCTATGAAGATGGAAAATGATGTTCCTGCAGATAGAGATGGAAAAATTACGAACATTTATGTACAAAAGGGTGCAACAGTAGAAACAGGCACAGCACTTTGTGATATTCAATAAGGAGTAAAAAATGAACGTTGGTGAAACATTAAAAGAATTATGGGGAACTAGCGGCTTTGCTAATTTTACATGGCAAAACATTGTCATGATATTAATAGCATTCGTTTTATTATTCCTCGCTATTAAGAAAAAATTCGAACCACTCCTTCTTGTTGGAATTGCGTTTGGAATTTTATTAACAAACTTGCCAGTAGGGAATGTTTCGGATTCTATTTTCCATGCAACATGGTGGACTGGCCAAGATTGGCCAGGTGGTATATCACCAGCAATGGATCCAGAGGGACATATAAACTATGTTTATATTCTTCAAAATGGTGGATTATTAGATATCCTATACATTGGTGTTAAGACGGGCGTATATCCTTGCTTAATCTTCATTGGTGTAGGCGCCATGACAGACTTTGGCCCATTAATTGCAGATCCTAAGTCATTACTATTAGGTGCAGCAGCACAAGGCGGTATTTATATCGTATTCTTCTTTGCTTGCTTAATGGGATTCAATGGCGGTGAAGCAGCATCTATTTCTATTATCGCAGGAGCAGATGGACCAACAGCGATTTGGTTAACCAAATCGTTAGCACCGCATTTACTTGCACCTATTGCTGTAGCAGCATATTCATATATGGCCTTAATTCCATTAATTCAACCACCTCTTATGAAGTTATTAACAACTCCAAAAGAAAGAATTGTTATGATGAAGCCATCAAGACCAGTTACAAAGAGAGAAAAGATTTTATTCCCAATCATCGTTACACTCTTAACATGTTTGGTATTACCATCAGTAGCACCACTTCTTGGATGCTTAATGTTTGGTAACCTCTTAAGAGAAACTGGCGTTACAGCAAGACTTTCAGATACAGCATCTAATGCATTAATGAATATTGTCACATTATTCTTAGGTATTTCAGTAGGTGCAACAGCAATTGGTTCTAACTTCTTGTCACTACAAACAATAGAAATTATTGTTTTAGGTCTCGCAGGATTCGTATTTGCAACAGTTTGCGGATTATTATTAGGCAAACTCTTATATGTACTCTCAAGAGGCAAGGTCAACCCACTCATTGGTTCTGCAGGTGTATCTGCTGTTCCAATGGCGGCAAGAGTAAGTAACCAAGTAGGATTGAAATACAATTCGTCCAACTACTTGCTAATGCAAGCTATGGGACCAAACGTTGCAGGTGTTATAGGATCTGCAGTTGCGGCTGGATTCCTAATGGCTGTATTCGCACTATAAAATAATTGTGCCTCAGCAATGGGGCACATTTTAATAATATGGAACTATTAGCACCAGCAGGAAATCCAGAAGCATTAAAAGCTGCCATATATTCGGGAGCAAATGCAGTATATTTTGGATTAAACAAATTCAATGCACGAATAAATGCAAATAACTTTAACAAGGAAAATGTTAGAGAATATATTGAATTGTGTCATTTGCATGGTGTTAAAGCATACATTACATTTAATACCATTATCAAAGATAATGAGTTTGAAGAATTTGAAGAAAGTGTTAAGGTAGCCGCAGAGGCTAAAGCAGACGCTTTTATTGTTACAGATTTAGGTGCACTATCTATCTTTGCAAAGTATGATGTACCACTTCATGCATCTACTCAAATGGGTATACATAATTTAGATGGTGCTAAGTTTGTAGAGAAGTTAGGCTTTACAAGAGTAGTTGTATCTAGAGAAACACTATTTGAAGATATTAAAGAAATTAAAGAGAAGACCTCTTTAGAGGTAGAGTACTTTGTCCATGGTGCTTTATGTGTATCTTTCTCTGGTGGATGCTTGTTATCTTCTTTCATGACAGGTACAAGTGGAAACAGAGGATTATGTAAGCAACCATGTAGACTTTGCTATGAATCTTCACTAAGTGGTGAGAACAAATACTATTTATCTCCAGCAGACCAATGCTTAATAGACAAAATAGATGATTTAAAAAAGATTGGTATAGATTCTCTTAAAATAGAGGGAAGACTAAAGTCTTCATATTATGTTGGAGAAGTAACAAAAGTATATAGAGAAGCATTGGATGGCAAAAAGGATCCAAACTATTTAAGCAGGCTCTACAGAGCTTACAATAGGGGCCATTTCACTTCTGGCTATAACTATGATAATACTCTCGAACTAATGAGTATCGATGTCCAGAACAACATAGGAGAGGCTGTTGGCAAGATTGTAAAGAGATATGGCCCAACTATGGAGATTCAATCTAGTTATGAGTTTAAGATTGGAGACGGTATTAAGATTATTAATAACGGCAAAGAAATTGGTGGCTTTGGCATAGATAATGTAAGAAAGCTAAAAGATGGCATTTATGCCATAAAGACTGTAAAAGACTATCCAGTTGGTGCAGAGGTTCACTTAACACAAGAAAAAGAGATGGTAGATAGGTATGAAAACGTAGATCTTAAGCTACCAATCAATATAGATGCCATTGTATCTAAGGATGGATTGCAGTTAACAGCAAACTATAAAGACATTAATATAAGCGAAGCTTATGATATTGTATCTAATGCTAAAAATAACCCAACAACCATAGAGGAATTGGAAGAAAAGCTTAAAAAGAGTTCAGAGAACTTTAAAATTGTTTCTAACATAAAGATTCAGGATAAAGGCTTATTTGTTCCTATGAGCGCTTTTAATAAGTCTAGAAGGGATATAGTAGATGCTTTAAGATTGGCAATTATAGAAAAACATGAGAATAATATGCTAAGAAAGCACATAAGCAAAGCATATAATGCTGAAGATGAAAAACTAGAAGATGCTATTTATGAAATAAATGATCCTGAACTTATTGATGAATATAGCAAGAAAGGCATAGTTGTTCTTAATATATTAGACTACACAAAGATAAAAGATATAGATGGCAAGGTATACATTAAACTCCCAAAGATAGCTAGAGGTAGGGATAAGACCATTATAGAAAATGTATTCAATAGATACAAAGATAATATCATAGGTGTTGTTGCAGATAATATATATGGCATTGAATTCGCAAGACAAAGAGGATTAAAGATTATAGGTGGTCCAGGATTAAACATATTCAACTCTCAATCTAGTAAGTGGTATGGGCTAAATAATTATGTCATGTCTGCTGAATTAAAGAGGGATGAATTAATAAATGGATATAGCCTTGAAACAGATAAGAATATGGTCATGACTTTAACCCATTGTCCAATACAATTAAGCACAAAATGTACATGTGGTACCTGCAAGTATAAAAATGGTGTTTATTACAATAACGGTAGTTTAAATATACAAATTGAACGTGTAAAAGTAGGATATTGCTACTTTAACTTATTTATACCTAATGATAAATTGAAATTCAATAATAGGTTGAAATATCAAATAATATAGGTGGTAACTTCACCTGTTCTGATGGTATCTAAAGCACCATCTTTATATTGAACATTAAGCTCTAAATTAGAAGTTAAGGATATTGCCTTGGCTTCTTTTTTATTGCCATTAACATCAATAATTTCAATATTTTTTCCAATAGTAATGCAATGCTCTGTATAGTATTTAGAGAAGGATCTATTCTCAATATCGCTATAGTTTCTAAAGAACTTATCTATAATCTTTACAACAATATCTTGTCTTATCTTCTTATTTTCTTTATCAAAGATAGCACCTGCTATATCTTTTATATCATCTGGAAATCCTTTTTTAGGATTGAATAGGTTTAAACCTATTCCAACGATAATATATGGCGTTTCTTCAAGCACTGTTTCAACCAAAATGCCACAAACTTTCTTATTATCTAGCATTACATCATTAACCCATTTAATGTTTGTGTCCTTTCCATACTCATTTAAAGTCTCTGAAACGGCTACAGCTGTAATTGGGGTAATTAATGGGATAAGATTCGAATCTATGTCTGATTTAAATATAATAGAAAAATAGACACCACTCTTAGGAGAGAAATAATGTCTATCATATCTACCTCTACCACCAGTTTGTTGTTTGGCTACAAGAATATAATCTGAAATGCCTTCTTTTGCAAATTTTTTAAGAATTGTGTTGGTAGAAGAAACTTTGTTTCTTGTTTGCAAAGTTAAGGTATTTGGATAGGATGATAAATTGATAATTTTATGCATATTAGACTTGGTGCTCTCTAATAATACCATCCTTATATGCTGCAATTAATTCATTGAGATCTTGTATCTTTGCTTTCATATCAGCACCTTTGTCTGTGTCTGCAATACATAATCTCTTTTCTTGATGTTGTATAATTGCAACGGATGAATGAATATCTGTTCCTTCTTTAATTGCCTTTTCTTGAGATACAAATGGCTCGTGAGCAACAAGTTTGAGATATCTTGAGTTCCAAACTAGTGTATATCCAGCAATTCCTGTTACTTTTTGATATGCTTTTGAGAAACCACCATCTATGATGATTACTTTTCCATTGCAGTGAACAGGGGATTCACCATCTTTAAGTTTTACTGGTACATGTCCGTTAACTATATGACCTGTTTCCCAAGAGATGCCAAATTCATCGAAGATCTTCTTAACATATGTTTCATTATTATAAAGATTGTAGTATGCATTTTTGTTTTCTTTGCTTGCATCCTTATCTTCGATAAGAGTTGTCTCAAATGTTGCCATTTTGTCTTTTCCATATAATGGAGAACGTTCACCAGTTCCAATGAACCATACTAAATCTCTTGCATATGCAATTTCATTAGCATCTGAGCTGTATCTAAGTTTTCTCATCCATCTATCTAGTTCATCACAAAGTGATTTGCCTGAATATTCTTTTCCAGCAATGGTTACAGTTTGGAATGAACCATCTGCATTCATAGGAATGCAACCATGATATAAAAGGTTGCCATTATATACACGATACATGCTTCCTCTCTTGAAGAAGAATTCAATGTGTGCTTGTAATTTTTCACTATGTTTGAATGACTTAACTAATGTTTCAAGAACATTTTGTTCTTGTTCTGTTAGTTTATATGGATCTTTTGGATCTACTGTAGGGAAGTATGGATCTATTAATGGATATGTCTTTCCTTCAATAGTTACTGTCTCGTTATAAAAATCAATTCTTTCTAAGTTTCTTCTTGATTCCATCAAGAATTCTGGTCTGCGAATAGCAAGAGCACCTTCAAGTTTCCAGCTAATAATGGATATTGCTTTGTTAATGCACTCAAGTAAATGAACTTCCTTTAAGTTCTTAATTGCAGGTGCATATGCAGATACGTCATCATCTCCGTATGTCTTTTGTGCCATTAATATTAATGGCAATAAGTCTATACCATAGCCCTCTAATGTAGAAAGATTGCCATATCTTGCACATAATCTCACTACGTGAGCAACACAAACTTGGCTACCGCAAGCAGCACCCATCCAAATAATATCATGGTTACCCCATTGTACGTCTACTGAATGGTATGTCATTAATCTATCCATAACTGCAATAGCATTTGGACCTCTATCATATGCATCACCTATAACATGAAGTCTATCTATTGCAAGATGTTGAATTAATCTTGCTAAAACTGTTATATATTCCTTTGCTCTATCTGTATAAATGATAGCAGATACAATTTCATTGTAATATGCTTCTTTATCTGGGACTTCGGAACGTTCTAAGATAAGTTCTTCAATAATATATTGATATTCCTTCTTAAGGGCTCTTTCAAATTTGGATCTAGGGTATTTGGAAGATATTCTTCTTGTGATTCTGATCATATATATGATCATTTGTCTACACCAAGAATTAAAATCCTTTTCTTCTGTTTCTGCAATCTTTAATTTTCCTTCAGGATAATAAATAAGAGTAGCAAGATTTTTCTTGGTATCTTCATCTAGTTCATCACCGAACTCATCTTCTATCTTTTGTCTAACAGAACCAGAACCATTCTTTAGAATGTGAAGGAATGAATCTCTTTCACCATGAATGTCTGAGATAAAGTGTTCTGTGCCTTTTGGTAGATACAATAAACTGGATAAGTTAATGATTTCTGAAGCTGCGCTTGATACTGTTGGATACTCTATTGATAGTTGTTTTAGGTATTTGAGATTATCCATAATTTCCCCCGATAAAAAAGTTGTACAATAATTATACCACAAATTTCTATATACAACAATATAGAAAAATCCACATAATGTGTGTTAAAAAGCCAAGAAAAATGGTAATATAAGGAATGTAGGAGCTTTTTTAAGATGGATCAAAACAGAAAATACAGAACTTTTGCCAGCTGGTGCATAGAAGAATTTGGACATCCAATCCATAAAATTTGTTTGGATGGAGGTTTTACCTGTCCTAATAGAGATGGCACAAAAGGAGTGGGAGGATGTATATTCTGTGGTGAGAGAGGAGCAGGAGAACACGTTAATCCAGAGCAAAGTATAACAGAACAAGCTAAGGCACAGTTGGACCATTATATTAGACGAAAAGAGAAGGGCGGATTTGTTGCTTATTTCCAAAATTTTACCAATACTTATGCATCTCCTGAGACACTAAAAAAGATATATAACAGTGCACTAATTTCAGATAGAATTGAGGCCATGGCAATAGCTACTAGACCAGACTGTATTGACCAAGAAATAATAGATGTAATTAAGGAAATTCCAGTTAAAAAAGTATGGGTTGAATTAGGTTTGCAAACCTCAAATGATGCCACTGCAGAAAGAATAAATAGATGCTATAGAACTGAGGAATTTGAAAGAGCAGTTAGGCTATTAAATAACAATAAAATTGATGTAGTTGTGCATGTAATTGTTGGTCTTCCTGGAGAAACAGAACAGGACTTTTATAATACCATAGAATATCTAAATAAGATGCCAATTCAAGGAATAAAGATACATTCGTTATTTGTTATGAAAAACACACAACTAGAGGTTTATTATAACAATAATGAATATAAAACTATCGATTTTGCAAAATACATTGATTGTGTGTGCTATGCAATCAAGCACCTAAGAAGCGATATTGTTATACATAGATTGATTGGAGAATGTGCTCCAAATTTATTAATTGCCCCACATTGGGACAAGGATAAAAATGAGATATTAGATCTTATTAATGAAAGTCTAAAGAACTTGTAAAACTACGAATTTCAAATAGCTTGTTTCATCATCACAAAGTAGTGCTGGATGGTCTGGTGCTTGTGTTTTTATTTCAACAACTCTAACCTTTCTTCCACTCTCTCTACCTGCATCTCTTAACATATTCATAAACATCTGTTCTGTGATGAAATGAGTGCATGATGATGACACTAAAATACCACCTTTTTCAACAAGTTTCATTCCAAGAATATTGATGTCTTTATAACCCCTTAATGAGTCCTTAATTTCATTGATACTTTTACAGAAAGCAGGAGGGTCCAAAATGACAACATCATACTTATTTCCTAAAGTTTTTTCATCTCTTAAAACTTTGAATACATCACCCTCAAGTGCAGTTACATTCTTAAAGGAATTAAGTTCAGCATTTCTTTTTACTGTATCAAGAGCTGACTTTGAGATATCTACTGCTTTAACACTCTTTGCATTAGTGGCTGCATTCATTGAGAAACCACCACTATTGCAGAAACAATCTAAAACAGATTTATCTTTTGTATATCTTCTAATTGCTAATCTATTATCTTTTTGATCTAAGAAATATCCTGTCTTTTGTCCGTTCTTAACATCAACAGACATCTTGATGCCATTTTCCTCAATGATGATTTCATCAGGTACTTCTCCATAGATTAACCCTGAGTATGGTTCTAATCCTTCTTTGCTACGAACCGGTGAATCACTTCTTTCGTATATTCCTTTTGGATTAAATAATTCAACTAGACATTGAACAAGCAAATCCTTTCTTTGATCTATACCTAGTGACATACATTGCATTACAAGATAGTCTGCGTATTTATCTACAACTAATCCTGGTATATTGTCTGCTTCGGAGAATATGAGTCTATAGTTATTATTGTATCCAAGACTTTCACGATACTCTTTTGCTTGTTTGAAAGCATTGAGGTAATACTCTTTGGTATCTTCCTCATCGTTTCTAATGAAGATACGAACTAAAATCTTAGATAAATGGTTAATATATCCTTTACCGATATATTTACCATCTTGAGATTTAACAATTGCTAAAGATCCGTTTCTGTCTTTCCCTTCAATTTTTGAGACTTCATTTGCATATACCCAAGGGTGTCCTGCAATGATTCTTTTTTCCTCGCCTCGTTTTAAAATGACTTCATAACCCATAATACACCAAAATATTTTATAATTTTCATTATTATAGTTGCTAATTTTATCATTTTGCAACTTGTAATCTTTATATAATGTAATTATAATAGTATTATTAAAAATTTTTTAGGGAGGAAAAATTATTTATGGCAGATTTTTCAAAGCTTATTGAAAACAAGCAAGAAAGTGCACAATATATGATTGATGAAATCACTCATATTTGTAAGGACATGCCAAAGCGTTCACCTGGAACTGAAGGCGAAAAGATTTCATGTGAATATATGGCAGATGTTTTAAAGAATGATTGTGGTTGTGAAGTATCACAAGTGGAATCATTCAAAGAGAACCCAGGTTCATTCTTTGGATGGATTTACATCACAGTAACACTTGCACTCGCATCTATTATCGCTTACTTCTTTGTCCCAGTATTATCAATTATCATGATATGCTTCGGATTATTAGTTATGATTCTTGAGTTTGGTCTTTATAAGAAAGCAGTAGACTTCATGTTCCCAGAATTAGAAGGACATAACGTTACAGCATTCAAAAAGCCAACAGGTGAAGTAACGAGAAGAATCATATTCAACGGACACCCAGATGCAGCATGGAACTGGCCAGTAAACAATAGATTTGGTGGCAAAGTTTATATTGCACACATCTTAACATCTGTTCTCGGTGCTCTTTATTACTTAATCATTTCAATCATCACAGTTATCATCTTAGCAGTACATCATGCACCACAGGCAGCAGTATTTAGTGTTGGTGGCGTATTCTGGGCAGGAATTGCAGGATTAATCTTTGTTCCAGGCTTAATTGGTATGTACTTCATGTGGGATGAAAAAACAATTGTTGATGGTGCTAACGACAACCTTACAGGTTGCTACATGGGTATTGCAATCTTAAAGGCAATGAAAGAACAAGGTATTGAATTAGAGCATACAGAAATTGGTGTTGTATTAACAGGTTCAGAAGAAGCTGGTTTAAGAGGTGCTAAAGCATGGTGCGAAGCACACGCTGGCGAATTCCAAGATGTTCCAACATACATTTATTCTTATGACACAATTCACGCTAGTGAATTCTTAATGGTTAACCATAGAGACTTAAACGGAACAGTTAAATCAGATAGAGCAGTTGGTGACTTATTCAAAGAGTCTGCAGATGAACTCGGTATTTACTGTGCAGAAGGTATGGTTCCTCCATTCGGCGGTGCAACAGATAATGCTGCATTCTCACAAGCAGGATTCCGTTCAACAGGTATTACAGCTCTTAACCATGAGTTAGAAGATTACTATCATACACTTCGTGACACATATGACAATCTTGGTAAAGATTGCTTAGCAGACTGCTATGCTGTTTCTGTTAAGGTTCTTGAAAAGTTTGACAAGATGGACGAAATCAAATAATGGGTATAAAACTTAAAAGTTTAAATCCAATTAAAGGTGAATATATAAGGCTGTGGGTTATCGCAGCCTTTGTATTCGTTATTTCACCACTGATATCTTGTTTATTTGCATCATCAGATGATGAAAGTCCAGTATGGACTTCTATATCTAGATTAGGATGGATTACAGGGCACCAAGCATTCATGTACATTTGGGGCGCAACATTAATGATGCCAATGTGCTATGCAATGTGGTATGCAATGCAATATGCAGATAAAAAATTAAATCCAGTATTAAGACAAATAATCAAGTGGGCCATGATTGTATTCTGTACAATTATTTTTGTTGGCGCATGTATTCCAGCACATGATCCAGGTCCAGGACCAGATTTTAGTGCACCAAGAAATGCAATGGCTCTTGCGCATGACCATATGTCTCGTATAGGAATGTTTGGTATGCTTGGAGTATTGATGGGATATTGTGTTGTAGCATTTATCTCAAAACAATGGGAACATGCCATGATACAAACATTTGCAACTTTATTTGTAATATGTATTGGTGTATGGTGTTTTGTAGAAGTAAAGGACAAGACATCATACTGTGGTGTTTCTGCAGCAACTCAAATTATTGCTTTCTCTTTAATGAATGTCTTGAATTTCATGATTTATTTCAATTATCAAAAGCAGTATATAAATCAATTAAAAGAGCAAGAAAAAGATACAGCAGTAGAGGAGCAAACTGAATAAAAATTATTTATATAATAAATAATGGAGTGCCGAAAGACACTCCATTTTTTAGTTTATTTTATCTTAGAATATCATTAACATACCTAAGATTTCAATTTGGAATCTAACATGCTCTACGTTATCTGCATCCTTGAACTTAGTTCCAATTAAGAATGGTGAGATATTATCATAGTATTGTCCAAAGTAAATTCCTTCGTAAGTTTTTCCTGTGTAAGATGTGCAATCTTTGAGAGAATAAACACCTTCTACTTTAATAGAAACATTGCCTAGATTCTTAATCTTGTCGGACATATTGCTTGGTAATTTATGTGGGTGGGATTGAAGAATTTCTGCAATAAGTGAATTAACAGATGCCTTTGTTATAGCATCGCCATTCTTATCTTCTAATGAAAGGCTAATACCCATTGAGTTCTTTAATAAATCAAGAGAATCGTAGAAATTGTTTTGATCAAATCCTGCAAACATATTGTTTGCATAGATTAATACGAAATCAACAATATCTAAATCTTCACTCATAACTGAGCCAGATAAATCCATATTATTCATACTAGCAAGTATTTCATCAATATCCATACCTAATTTAGATAATAAAACATTAATATGCTCGAGCACGTATTGCACGTTAACATCAACGTTAATTTCCCAAGTATTATCTGTCTTGAATGTAATGGTTGCTGTTGCACCAAGAGATGCTAATGTATCTGCAAGATTCATAGGTCCTTCAATTAACATTTCGAAAGCGGTATCCTTCCAGCCTCTTGCAAGTGGGGTATACATATATAATGTAGATAGGTTATAAGTTTTGTTTTGTGTATATGCAACACCATTTGTCTTTCCCGTTAAAACAGAATCAAATAGTTTTGGTGTGTATCCTTTAATTGCATTGAAATATGATAGAGTAATGTCTTGCATATTTGATTTTGATTCAATATCTGCTTTAGCAGCTGCGACATCGAATGTTGTGGAATCTTTTGTTGCTCCAGTATACATTCTATCTAATTGGCTATTTCTTAACTTCTTGTACCCATCAACTGCCTCGTCCATCTTTAATAGACCTTTAGATACTAATAATTCTTGGTTCATTTGAGCAAGAACCGCATGACCGAAATCTGAAGGGTGGACACCATCTACATAAATTAAGTCTTCACCAATTTCATGGTTTGCTTGGTAAATTGCATCAAATGTATGATATGCATCAGCAATTGTAATCTTATCAGTGTAATCATTTAATACAGAATCTAAGCCATAATAAATCATATCTCCTGCAACTGCTCTAAGTTTTGCATAGCTTGCGCTTACAACAGCTGGATCTGAACTATCAAAATTGAAACTATTTTCCTCACCATTGCCAAGCATTGTTAAATAATCTTTTAATTCGGTTGAAACCAATTCAGCATGTTCATCGATTGGATTGTAAACATTTTGGAAAATAATTAAAGCATTTGGATTTAATTTCTTTAATCTATCAACAATTTTGCCAATTTGAATTCTTGCATTAGAAACAGCATATTCATAGAGTGCCATACCATATCCTGGACATGGACCTTGTGCAAATCTTACATCATCTTGAAGTGGTGGGATAATTGTATAACTCTCGCTCTGGAATCTTGCTTGTTGATAAACTGCAACAACAGCAGGATCACTTAAATAAGCATCACTACCATTATATTTTTGCTTTGCTGCAAGTTCCAAAATCATAATAGGGAAGTCGAATTGTAATAAATCGTTACCTAAAATTGAAATATGGATTACATCGGAAGTTCTAATTAATGTTTGTGTTAGGGAAGCGGTTTCTTCGTTAACCTCAGGTTGATTAGGCAAAACTGGTTCGTAATTTTTATCATCTCTTGAAATA
Source organism: Christensenellales bacterium (assembly GCA_045130665.1). Taxonomy (GTDB): domain Bacteria; phylum Bacillota; class Clostridia; order Christensenellales; family CAG-917; genus RGIG8124. The sequence goes on from JBGUQC010000003.1 coordinate 183,551, forward strand.
TAATCTAGTAAGTGTTTTGTGTGGTAACCAGAAACCGATCTATTATGTGCTTCGATTCCATTGATTTGACCTAAAATTCCATAGTAACTATAGTTGACTCTTTCTTGTAGTGGAGCAGGTCCTGCAACACCTTCACAAATAGAGTCTCCTAGGAAAACTATAGAAGTGATTTTTTTGTCTTCTGTCTTGTTTTTATTACATGATGCTAGTGAAATAGCCAAGCATACAACAAGAAGCAAACAAACGATTGTAATTAAAATTTTATTTCTCATAAAAACCCCTTATATTTTGTTTAGTTCATTTTGAATTTTAACACGTAAAATTAAAAATGTGAATATGCATGTAAATATATAGACAAATTGGCATTTTTGTATAAAAAATCAGGTTAGAACAACTTTTATTCAAAATTATTTAAAAATCACCAGTTTAGAGGCCCTAATAATATAGACAAATCGTGTTTTATGTGATATTTTAAGTATTATACTTAAACTTAAAAAGGAAAATTAGAGGTAAAAAGATGAGCAAAGCCACATTTATTTTCAAAGCAATTGACCATATGTTTAATCCATTCCAAAATCCTGGAAAGATTACACGTAAAGGAAAAAAGTTCTGTGAAATCACAAACGATATTGCATATGGCGAAGGTAAATATCAAAAGTTAGATACCTATAAACCAAAGGATGCAGAGGGCAAAATGCCAGTTATCGTTGAGATTCACGGCGGCGGTTTCGTAGCAGGTGATAAGAAGTATCGTAAAGCACTTTGTGAATGGTATTCAATGAACACAGGTGCATTCGTAGTTTCTATTAACTATGCTTTAGGACCAGAATTCAAATTCATCGATTCACAAAGAGACATTGCAAATGCATTCAACTTTATTGGTGATCATGCAGAAGAATGGAATCTTGATATGGATAGAGTAGTTGTTACTGGAGATAGCGCAGGTGGATGGGCAGCAGCACAAATTTGCGCAATGCAAGATAACGATTATATCCAAGAAAAACAAGGCGTAAAGCTTAAATATAAAGCAACAGGTGCTTTATTCAATTGCGGTATTTACGATATTGAGAAAGCAGTTAAACAAAAAGTTTTGTTTAATTTAACAGAAAGTATTTCCCAAGACTTCCTTGGTTTATCTGTAAAAGAATTAGACACATATGAATATTTAGATATCGTTGATTCTAAGAACTATGTAACAGCAAATTGGCCAACATCCTTCGTTGTATATGCAGAACAAGATTTCTTCTGCGGAGGACAAGGAGAAGGACTCTGTGAGAAACTTGATGAACTCGGCGTATATCAAGAGCACTACGGTTCAACAAAGTTCAGCGACAACCACACATTCTCATTAACATGGTCTAGCAAGGCAACAAAAGAATGTAACGTCCAAATCTTGAGCTTCTTGAACAGATTATTTGCTGGCGAAATTGGAAAGAAAGATGAGGCTTAAACATAAATAATGACTAGAACAAGAAGGATTTGCAAACACAAGTCCTTCTTTTAAATTAAAGATGATGAAAAAAGTTATTGCAATGGGCGAAAGTTTAATAGACTTTATGCCGATAGGAGAGAATGAATTTGCAGCTAAACCTGGCGGTGCACCAGCTAATGTTTGTGCATGTGTTTCAAGGCTTGGAGGCAGAGGATATTATCTTGGTAGAATGGCCACAGATACATTTGCATCCTTTTTAAAGGATGAGATGAGTAAATGTGACATAAATTTAGAGTATGTAGTTGATGATCCAAAAGCTAAAACTGCACTCGCTTTTGTGACCTTAAAAAATGGCGAAAGATCTTTCTCATTTTATAGAGATGATACCGCCGATTTAAGGTTTGCTCCAGAGGATATAAAACCAGGAATGCTAGAAAAAGGAGACGTTCTTCATTTCGGTTCATTAGGACTTGGTTCTGCATCTTCAAGGAAGGCTCATGCAAAAGCAATTATGCAAGCTGAAAGTGTTGGGGCAATAGTTTCTTTTGATATCAACATTAGAGAAAATTTATGGTCTTCAAGGAAGGAAATGTTAGATGCAATAGTTGGTTTCCTACCTTATGCAGATATCATAAAAATGTCTGATGATGAACTTGCAATTATGTGCGGTAGAGAAGGTATTTCTTTAAGTACAGAAAAGGATGATATTAAGAGTATTTTTGCCATCTCAGATAAGGCAAGTTTAATAGTCTTAACAAAGGGTGAAAATGGTGCAACAGTCTATGACAGAAACTTAAATAACCACTCGGTGTCTGCTATCAAAGGCAATGTTGTAGATACAACTGGAGCAGGAGATAGTTTCATCGGATCCATCCTATATTTGTTAAGTTCAGGTGAGGCAGATTTAAGTGTAAATGGCATGAAAAAAGCAATGGAATTTGCAACAAAAGTAAGCTCAATTGTGTGCTCAAAAAAAGGTGCAATGAATGCCATGCCAACAAAAAATCAAGTGAAATAATTTTATTAAATAATAAAAGACTTGATTAATTTTTATAAACAATGTAAAATAATATAAAATTATTTTAAAAATCATATAAAAGAGAGGGTAATCTATGTTAACAGATATTGAAATTGCGCAAAGCGTCAAAATGAAACCAATCAAAGAAATTGCAGCATCTATTGGTATTAAAGAAGAAGACTTAGAGCTTTACGGCAACTACAAAGCCAAGGTTGTTTGCAAAGGCAACAAGAAAGGTAAATTAGTACTTGTTACAGCTATCAACCCAACACCAGCAGGTGAAGGAAAGACCACAGTTACAGTTGGTCTTGGAGATGCTTTCAAAGTATTAGGAAAATCCGTTACCTTAGCATTAAGAGAACCATCATTAGGACCAGTTTTCGGTATTAAAGGTGGAGCAGCTGGTGGTGGCTGGGCACAAGTTGTTCCAATGGATGATTTGAACTTACATTTCACAGGTGATATTCATGCTGTAACTGCAGCTAACAACTTGTTATCTGCAATGATTGATAACCATGTATTCCATGGAAATGAATTAGGTATTTCTGAAATTACATGGCACAGATGTATGGATATGAACGATAGAGCTCTTCGTAGAATTATCGTAGATCCAAACGGAACAATCTCACCAGAAACACAAAGAGATGAAAGTTTTGATATCACAACCGCAAGTGAAGCAATGGCAATTCTTTGCTTAGCAAATGATCCACAAGACTTAAAGAGAAGACTTGGTAACATCATTATTGGTTACAATAAAGAAGGAAAACCAGTTACAGCTAGAGACTTAAAGGCAGATAACCCAATGGCTATCTTACTTAAGGATGCAATTAAACCAAACCTCGTTCAAACAATCGGCGGAGTACCAACATTTATCCATGGTGGTCCATTCGCAAATATCGCACATGGCTGCAACAGTATTATCGCAACAAGAACAGCTCTCTCATATGCAGACTATGTGATTACTGAGGCAGGATTCGGTGCAGACTTAGGTGCAGAGAAATTCTTAGATATCAAATGTAGAAAGGGTGGCTTAGAGCCAGATGCAATCGTATTAGTTGCAACGGCTCGTGCACTCAAGTATGGTGGATATGCTGCAGATCCAAAGGTAGAAGACTTAGAAGCACTTTCTAAGGGTCTTGGAAACCTTGAAAAACATATTGAAAACATTAAAAATGTTTATAATATGCCAGTTGTTGTTGCAATCAACAGATTCGTACAAGATACAGATGCTGAATTGAAGTTAATTGAAGATAGATGCGCTGCATTAGGTGTAGAGTGCTCAATGACAGAAGTTTGGGCAAAAGGCGGCGAAGGTGGCGTAGACCTTGCACAAAAAGTTATCAAAGCAATTGATAGCAAGAAAGGTAAACTCACATATTCATATCCTTTGGATATGTCCATCAAAGATAAGATTATCGCAGTTGCAACAAAGATCTATGGTGCAGATGGCGTAGACTTCGAAGATGAAGCATTAAGACATCTTGAAATTCTTGAAAAGACAGAATCAAAAGATCAACAAGTTTGTATTGCAAAGACACAATATTCCTTAACAGACGATCCAAAGAAGTTAGGAAGACCAACAGGCTTCAGAATCACAGTTAGAGACGTTGTATATAGAGGCGGCGCAGAATTTACAGTTGTATTAACAGGTAAGTTATTATTAATGCCAGGACTTCCAAAAGTTCCAGCAGCTGCTAAGATGACAATCGACGAAAACGGAAAGATTGAAGGCTTATTCTAATGAAAGATTTTCTAAAAGAGCATAAGTGGGAATATATTACCGCACTTGTATCACTAATAGTTTTTCTAGTAATAGGTGCGGTGATTCTCTTTATGCCTTTAGATACTTTTCAGATAGACGATGAGATAACCTTTAGAGTCTTAGATGAAAGATTCTATTACGAAGGCACAGATGTTTACGATTTATTTGCAAACATATCTCAAAGCGCCTATCAAAGATATAAATTATTTGTTGTTCTAGATTTCGTTATTATTGGTGCATGTGGAGTTGGCATGACTGCTCTCATGACACCACTTTGTAATAAGAAATCCCAAATACTTGCAGTTTGCTTATCTCTACTTCCAAGTGCTTTCAACTTTGTTGAAAATGTACTAACCATTAGGGCAATGTCTTATTTCCCAACATATATGGAGAAGTTAAGTGAAGCATTATCTGCATTTACAACAATTAAATGGTGTAGTTTAATTATTTGGGCTCTTGCATTTATAGCACTAATTGTGCTAAAGTGTGTAAAGGACAACAAAAAACAGGTTGAAAATAATTAATTATATAGGGGGGAATGTAATATGTTGGTTTCTGAAGAAATTAGACAGAAAGCAATAGATTACGAAGTAGAATCTATTCATTACATTACTGAGCAAATTGGACCAAGAGAATCTGGTATGCCAAACGAACTCAAAGCAGAGGAATGGCTAAAGAATGAGATTGATTCTAATGGTTGGGCAGATTCATCCGTTATAGATGAATTTACAGTATCTAGACATGCACTTGTAGGTTTTACAAAGATTATTGGTGTTTTATTAATATTCGCATCATTAATCCAACTTTTATTCTTTATTCCATCCAATGGAATAGCTGGATTAGTTGTTGGCATTGTTTCTTTAGTTATTGGTTTATTCTGTTTATTAACAACAGTTGAAGAATTCCTAGTATATCATGAGTTCTTAGATAGATTCTTACCAAGAACTAAATCACACAACGTATATGCAAAGTATGCACCAACAGGTGAAGTTAAGAGAAGAATAATATTCAATGGACACGTAGATAGCGCATATGAATGGACATTAATGAAGATTAAACAAAACGTAATGGTTGTTGCACTTGTTATAGATATTGTTTGTTTACTCGGAACAATAGCATTATCTGTAGTAGCAATCGTTCTTCGTGGAGCTATGTGGCCAAGAATAGTAATGGCTTGCTTTGCTGTACCATATGTTGCTTTATTCTTTGTATGTAACTTTAAGGTAGTTGTTCCAGGTGCAAATGATAACCTTACAGGAACAATGAATGCAGTTGCAGTATTAAAGTGCTTAAAGGAAAGCGGAATCCGTTTTGAAAACACAGAAGTTTGTGCTCTCTTAACAGGTTCAGAAGAAGCTGGTTTAAGAGGTGCTAAAGCATTCGCAAAGAAATATAAAGAAGAGTGTGATGCAGTTCCAACAGCTATTATTGCAATGGACACATTAAGAGATCTAGAGTTCTTAACAATTTATGATAAAGATATGACATCTTTAGTTAAGAATGATAAGGATTGTTCAAAGCTTATTGATAAGGCTTGTGCAAACATCAATCACCCACTTATTCATGGTGGTGTTCCATTTGGTGCATCAGATGCTGCAGCTTTATCTAAGGGTGGATTAAAAGCAATCTGTGTAGTAGGTCAAGATCCATTACATGCAACATATTATCATAACGTAAGAGATACAGCAGATATTCTTCGTCCAGATTGTATGAGAGTTTGCTTGGATATCTCACTAGAAGCCGCTGAGATTTTCGATAAAGAAGGTTTCGGAGAATAGATTACCTAAATATAAAAAAAGAAGGAGCTCGCTTTGAGCTCCTTTTATTTATTATACTCTTTTAACTTTGAGGTGGATGTAGAATGTATATCCGCCATATTCATATGTTTCAACTGGAATGATGAAGTCTGTTTCTTCGCTTGATACTCTATCTACATCAAAATGATTAATATCTTCAAGCTTTAATTTTGTTGCAGATGTTGTCTTGCCTATTCTAAGAATAGTGTAAGTAATCTTTTCTGTACCACTTGTTAATTCCAATTGGTTGTTCTTTACATATGCGCATGTGTTATCTCCAATGTATGTAACAACTGCATCATAATAGATTTCTCCATTGGAGTAGAAGAATAATGGTTGTGTGTATTTATATTCGACACCATTATTGGTATATGTAATATTAAGATAATTTGCACCTGCTGTTGTGTCATTTAATCCAGTTACGGTCCATGAAGAAGCAGAATAATTAAATTTTACAGTAGTTCCATCTGCTTTTAACATGATGAAGGATTCAATATAATTTGATATATTTTTTGCATGATCTGCCTTTTGGTAGAATATACCACTTGTTGCATCCTTTAAGTTAACAGATAAGATTCTTTGATATGTATTTGTAATATCTGGATTATATACTTTAATTGTCTTCTTGGTTTCAACGCCAGCATGTGTGATTGTAATTGTAATAATATTAGCATTACCTGTTTCCCAACCTGATACCATACCTGATGTTAAAGCGATTTTATTGCCATCATATTTAAGTGATTTTTGTTGTGTTTCATTATTAGATATGTATTGACTCAAAGAATAACCTCTAGGAACTATACTTATAAGTTCGCTTGCATCCAATGTCTTTTCAAGCCCGGCTTCAACAACTTTTACTGTTGCATTGTAGCTCAATCCTTTATATGAAATTGATGCTGTTACAATACCTTCTTTTGAGGAATCAAAAGACGTAATATTGCTTGCAGATAAAACCGCATCTTGGCAGAATAAATCTTGATAAACTATACCAAGTTTTAATGCTTTTGCAAGTTGTTCATTGCTTGCACTTTTTGCAACTATAGCATCTTGAGATGTATATGTTTTATTCTTTGAATAAAGAGCAAGTGGTGAAAGGCTAGAGGATGCCTTGCCATTCTTTCCTACAGCATATGTTCCATCTACAATAAGGACATCGTCATTAATCTCTTGAGCATAAACTCTATCTAGATAAGACATGTCATTTTCGTATGTATTAATTGGAGTGTTGAAATCAAAGTAATATTCATAGACCGTTTCTTTTTCTCTTGTGAGCGCGTATATATTGTTATAGTACGTATATGTGCCTGTTGAGACAACAACCTCTTTTTGATATCCGTTTTGGTGTGTGTTTGTTAATTCAAATTCGCCGTTATGTAATTCTAATTGGTTAGTATATTCTCCATTTGTGTAAGAATATGTTCCGCCTTCTTCTTTCTTTTTATTACATGCAACTAAAGAAAAAAGCATCAATACTAACAATGATACACCAACAATCCATAAATACTTTTTCATAGTTCCTCCAATCTTATGCTGCGAAGATATGTATGATTCCAACTGAATTTACGTTTAATACTAATAATGTGATATATGCTATGTAACCTACCAAAATCAGTGCACCTTGCCAACGCTGAATCTTTCCTGTGAATAGTGAAGGAAGGAATGCAACTGCTGCAAATGCTAAACAGATAGGTAAATCTAAAACTATGGTCTGTGGGTTTACTGGTAAAGAACCACCACTTATGAATGCACAGAGAGGAAGAATAAGTGTAATATCTATGATATTAGCCCCTATAATATTACCAACAGACATATCTCCTTTCTTCTTTGCAACTGAAATAATAGCAGTTGTTAATTCTGGAAGAGATGTGCCAACAGCAACAATAGTAACACCAATAATATCTCCAGGAACATTACACATCTCAGCAAGTTGTTGACCATATTTATTAAGTAATATAGCACCACCTGCAATACCACCTGCTCCCAAGATGAATAGTATGACATTCTTTATTATCTCTTTCTTTGTTGGTTTTCTTCTTGTGCGGATCTTTTTATTAGACTTCATGGCCTCAACATCTGCATCTGTGGCAGTGAGGTGATCATAGTTTTCATAAAAAGTAACATCTATATTTTCTAAATCATCCTCCAAATCTTTTGGAGTCATTGCTTCTTTTTTAACTGCAAAGATGTTCTCAATAAAGTAGAGAACGAATACTGCAATAACAATTACTGCTTGCCATACAACGAGTTGTCCTCTATGTTCTGCATCACTATCTACAAAGCAGAATATGAAGAGAAGTAAGATAGCAAGGATTAAAATTAAAATCTTTTTGTAGTTTTTCTTTCTATCAATAATTGCTGGGACAGCTAGGATAGATACGCCTAAGATAAGACCAATGTTTGCATTAACTGATCCTACAGCATTGCCAATAGCAAGACCAATGTTGCCTTCTGCTGCACCAATAGTTGAAACTAAAATTTCTGGAAGAGTGGTGGCAATAGAAACGATTGTAGCACCAATTATAAAACGAGGAACGCCACTAACTTCGGCAATCCAGCTTGATGCATCTACAAACCAATCTCCACCTTTAACAATAAGAACAATTCCTACTGCAAGTAATAATATACAAATAAACCACTCCATATGTTAAAACTATACTCTAATGACAGTATAAAGTCAACAATGATAATTTGTCTAATTATCATCTTTGCTAAGAAATAGGTTGTTGACATAAGTGCCATAAAAACTTACAATTAATTATATTAATTCGCAAAATTTTAAGAGGATTTATGGGAAAAGAGAAAGAGGTACAATTAGATTTTAGTTACAGTGATTATGTAGAAATGAACGCACCAAGAGGTGGCATAAAGGGTTTCTTCGATAAGCATAAGACAATTTTACAAATGATTCTATTCATGTTCTTAAGTTTATTATGCTTTGTATCACAAATCATCGTATTGAACGTATGTATCAAGATATTCGGTGCAGCAGGGTATACACAAGAATTAAAATTTGCTGGTGTATTTAGCGCATTTAACCAACCATTGAACGCATTCATTGGATTCTTAGCAGGTAACGTAGTAGCAAAGGTATTATCCTTCGTTCTTAACTATAAGACCACATTCAAGTCCAACAGTAATAAGTTATTCTCATTCATTGGTTATGTAATCATGGTTGTTGCTTTAATCATTGCAGAGACATTAGTTGGCGCACCACTTTCAGATGCATTAAAGAGCGGATTCATGGCAGCGGGTGCAGCAGAAGATAGCATTTGGGTAGAGATTTGTCCAACATTATCCATGATTCTTTATTCAGCAGCAGACTTCGTTATAGTCTTCTTAATGGATAAGTTCGTTCTTATGAGACAAAAAGAAGAGAAGCAAATAGAGCAAATTGAGACCATGGAAAGCGGAATCGTTTGCAACTATGATGAGTTAGCATAAGATAAAAAAAGGATAAAAAGAAAGGACACCCATTGAGGTGTCCTTTTTGTTTTAATAATCTAAAGATTATTTCTTTTCGAGAAGTTCTATAATTTGTTTTAATAAATCTTCTGTTGTTGGTGGTACTGGCTCTGCTGCTTTAGCTGCTTCGATTTCTGCTGCTTTAGCTTCGTCAATAGCAATGATTTCTTTTTTGCTCTTTCCATCTTTCTTTAAAGCTTTAACTTCTTCTTTTGTTAATGCTTTATATTTGCCTGCTGTTGCCTTTTCACTTGCAGCTTTAACAGTGTTGATTGCCTTGATGATTCCGAACAATACAGCTGCAACAAGTAAGAAGTTAACAATAGCCATAATGAATGCACCCCAGTTAATATAGATAGATTGTGTGAGGTCAATTTCTTGAACTTCAGCAATCCAACCATAATTGTAAACAACATCACCGTTTGCATTTTTACCAACTAACATAGTGATAAGTCCACTAACGCCATCACCCATTGGGATAGAGTTAATTAATGGTTGGAAAATGTTGGTTACGAGAGCTGTTACAATTGCTGTAAATGCAGCGCCTATGATCATACCAACAGCAAGGTCTACAACATTGCCGCGGGTTATGAAGTCTTTGAATTCTTTAAGTAATCCCATTCCTGGTATTTTCTTTTTTGCCATAATCCGTCGTCTCCTCTGTTATTTGTTTGTTGCAAATATTATATATTTTTATGCATAAATAAGTCAATTTTTTATTAAAAAATGGCCCTTTATGAGCGAATTTTGGTGTTAAAACACCACATTTAGGTTGACTTACGTGAAATAGATAGTAAAATATATACATAAGCTAGGGGTGCCTAAAAAGGCTGAGATCATACCCTCGAACTTGTGAGTTAGTACTCGCGTAAGGAAGCAAAACCTTATTCATTAAGTTTGATGATAACCTCTGGCAATAAAAGTTGGAGGTTTTTTTATGGAAATTATACCTATTTTGTTTTATCCAATGCTTGCAACTATTATCGCCTCTGTTGTAGTAACCGCAGCTTCTATTACTGCTGTAAGATTAGCAGATAAAAAGATTGCTCACATCGTAAAAATCATATCTGGCGTTATAGTACTTTGCGGCATTATCGCATGTATCGTATGTATGTCTCTATATTATGCAAATGAAATAGAGCCATCTGGATACTATGAGGATGTCAATACTTATGCAATGCTTGCAATATGTATTGTCTTGATTGCTATACTCATTGTTCTTTACTTCTTCATTGGTAAGAAGCATACAGAGAATGATGATACAAGGACACTAGCATATGGTGCAATAGCACTAGCATTAAGCTTTGCTTTAAGTTATGCAAAAATATTCTCGCTACCACAAGGTGGTACAATCACATTTGCATCCCTTTTACCACTCATGGTTTACTCATATATGTTTGGTATCAGAAGAGGAATAGCATTATGCGTAGTTTATGGTGTCTTACAAGCTGTTCAAGATCCATGGATTATCCACCCATTACAATTCTTATTAGACTACCCAATTGCTTTCGCATTCATTGGTATTGCTGGTATGTTTAGAGAAATTGGATTATTTAAGAAATTACCAATTGTTTCTCTTTTAATCGGTGGTATTGTAGCAGTTGTAGGAAGATATGCATCTCACGTTGGAAGCGGTATCTTTGCATTCGCAAGCTATGCACCAGAAGGATACACAGCAGTTATTTGGGGATTCTTATACAACACATTCGCATTTGTAGATATGGCTATTGCACTTGGTGCAGGTTGTATCTTATTTGCATCTAGAACATTTGTTATTCAAGTATTAGAAAGAGCACCACTAGGTAGAAAAAGAACTGGTGCAGAAGTTCTTGATGAAGAAAGTGAAACTGAAGATGCAAGTGAAGTGTTAGAGAGTAATGTTGTGGAAGACAAAGACGCAACCACTGTGAACTAATATTTTAACATCTTCTTGGATGGCACGATTGGATATTCCAAGCGTTGCAGAAACTGGTATAGTTAGCTTCTGAGCAGGGTATTCAAAACCATCTAAAGAAACAATAGCATCACTATTAAACGGCACTATGGAAATGGTGTCGTTTTCTTTTGCTTTTATAGATAGTTTACTATCTGTAAAGTATATGTCTAAATTGTCATCTTTTCCGAAGCATGGAATGTTGTTTTTATGAGCAATTGTAAAGAGTGCAAGATTGCCTAAAACATGGTCTATTCTGCCTCCCGTTACACCATATAAATTAATCTCAGTTGGAGACAAATTTTCAATGGCATATTTCATTGCAAACTCGCCATCTGTTACATCTTTATGAACAGGAAGAACAATAGTTTTCTTTGCAAAAATTTGGGATGTTATAGAGTCCATATCCCCAAGTAAAATGTCTGCTTTTTCAATATGTGATGCTCCGCCATCTGCACAGATGATAAGCTCGTCATCACTAGGAAGACGTGTAAGGGTTGGACTATTAAGAACAATTGCTACTTTACTCATGCCATTATTATACAACAAATTACAATTTTGTGAATGATATAAGGGCCGAATTATTGAAATTAATTATACTAAAATGATATAATTAATTACTTTTGAAACTGAAGGGAGCGATTTATGCAACAATATTTTACTGATGGTTGTGACGGCAAGCAGATTTACGTAACAGTTATGGACGATGTTAAGGATCCAAAAGCTGTAATCCAAATCATTCATGGTATGGGCGAATATGCAAGAAGATTTGAAAATCTTGCAAAGTATTTCAACGAACATGGATATATTGTTTTTATGGATGACCATAGAGCACATGGAAGAACAGAAACAGATAAGACACGTGGACATTGCCAAGGAAATATTATGGCAGATACACTTCAAGATGAACTCAAGTTCTATGAAGAATTAAAAGCAAGATATAAACTCCCAGTCTTTGTTTTAGGACATAGCTATGGTAGTTTCATTGGTCAAGGATTTGCACAAGCTGGAACAGACTGTAAAGCAATAGCTTTGTGTGGTACTGGTTATATGGGTGCAGGTTTAATGAAAACTGGGCAATTTTTAATGTGGTTAATGCACGCACTAGCCGGCAAGGTATTATTTAAACTTGGTGCTAAATTCTCATCCGCTTTCTTCAGATATAAAGGAGACACTGGTCCTTCACAATGGGTTGTTAAGGATATGGATAGCAGAACAAACTTCTTAGAAGATCCAATGTGCAACCAGGATATGTCCATTAACTTCTATTACTATATGTGTAAAGAAACAAGCAAGTTGTATGGAAGAAAAGCAAAGCTTAAGTTATCTCCAAGAACAGCAATTGCTTTGTTCTGTGGTAAGGAAGATCCAATTGGAGGAAAGGGCAAGAAAGTTGTAAAACTAAATAAGTTCTATGAATCAGTTGGCATTAAGACAGAAATGCATATTTACGAGAATAGCAGACACGAAGTACATAACGATGTAGAGAAGGAACTTGCAATGGCAGACATGGTTAAGTTCTTTGACCAATATGTTGTTTACAAGCAAGCAACAATAGACGAGTTATTAGCTGAGGAAGAATAAATGAAATTATATATCCCAAAGAATGTAAAAATAGGTCATGCACAAGATGATTATACTGGTTGCACAGTTTTATTGTTCCCAAAGGGAGCAACTTGTGGCGTAGATGTTAGAGGTGGAGCACCTGGAACAAGAGAGACAGACCTTCTAAAGAGTGAAAAAAGCGTACAAGAAGTTAATGCTGTAGTTCTTTCTGGTGGTAGTGCATATGGACTTGCTGCATCTACTGGAGTAATGGAATATTGCTTAGAGAATAAATGGGGATTTAAAGCATTAGGAAATAAGATAGTCCCAATAGTTACACAAGCAGTTATTTTTGACCTCAATGATAAAAATTATCATTATCCAGATGCAAAGATGGGTAAGGATGCTTGTAATAATGCAGTTAAAGGAACATTAGAATTTGGTCAAGTTGGTGCAGGCAAAGGTGCAACACTTGGTAAGATTCGCGGAATGAAATATGCTTGTAAGAGTGGTATAGGTGCTGCATCTATTAAAGTTGCAGGAATTAATGTAACAGCAGTTGTTGCAGTTAATGCTCTTGGAGATGTATATGAAGATGGCAAGATTATTGCTGGTGCAAAGAATAATGATGGTTCTTTCTTTGATACAGAAAAATGGGTAGAAGAGGGACACCTTATAGATGTTGTTAAGGGAAGCAATACAACTATTGGATGCGTTATCACAGATGCTAAATTAACAAAGACTCAATGTAATAACATTGCTAGTTGTGCTCATGATGGTTTTGCAAGAGCAATTAAGCCTGTTCATACAGACTATGATGGAGATACTTTATATGCTGTTTCTTGCGGAAATAAACCAGTTCTAAATATCATGATGATACAAGCTGCAGCAGCAAGAGCAGTTGAACTTGCAATCATAAATGCAGTTAAAAGTGGTATAGGCTACGAGGTAGAATATACCGAGGAAACAGACGCGTAATTTATATTAATTTATTATATTAAACAAGCCACTTTTTGAATTAAAAAGTGGTTTTTTCTATATATTTTGGCAATATTTGTTTGACCGACAGCCTTCTAGAGTTTATAATTTTCAAAAAATATAAATAGGAGAAGGGCATGGAAACTTTTTACTCTTATCTAAATAATGTAGGAAACTTTTTCATCGATCACGGCTGGGATTTCCTTGCAGGATTAATAGTTCTCATTGTTGGACTAGTACTTGTTAAACTCATCAGTGCAATCGTAAGAAAGATTATTTCCAAGACAAAGTCAGATGGTGCAGTTGCTTCATTCGTTATTTCAATGATTGTTGCTATCGTAGATATTGTAATCATCATTTTAGCTTTAGCTATTATGGGACTCAATACTGCATCAATCTTAACAGTAATTGCAACAGGTGGTGTTGCTATCGGTTTAGCTTTAAAAGACAGTTTAGGAAATATTGCAAGTGGTATTATTATCATTATCAACAAACCATTCAAAAAAGGAGACTACATCATTGTTTCTGGTGTTGAGGGTAAGGTTAACAAAATCAACCTTTTCAATACACTCTTAACAACATGGGATAACAAAGTTGTTGTAGTACCAAACTCTGTAGCAGTAAATAACCCAATTATTAACTGTGATACAGCTTCAACAAGAAGAGTAGATATTGAACTTGGATTTGATTATGGTGTAGATATTGAAAAGGCAAGAGAAATCATTTCTAAGATTATCGACTTAGACGAAAGAGTCTTAATTGAAAAACCATACGCAATCGTTCTTTCACAATTTAAAGAAAGTGCAGTAAATATGTCTGTAAGAGTATGGACAGATACAGAAAATTACTGGGGATTAAAATTCGATTTACAAGAAAACATATACAACGAACTTTATGCAGCTGGATTAACATTTGCATACAACCATATGGTAGTAGATACAAACGATGGTTCTCCAATTCTTAACAAGTTCAAGATTGTTCGTAGAGAAATGACAGATAAAGAAATCGAACAAAGAGATGCAAAAATCGAAAAGATCAATCTCAAGAAAGAAGAGAAGGTAGCTGAAAAAGCATTAAACAAACAATCCAAGATTAAGAAAATCATGGATTCAGATACCGCAATTGATGAAGACTAATATGACAAAACAAGAAAGAATCGAATTAGCAGAGAGTTTATTTATCAAGGGATACAACTGTGCACAAGCAGTTGCCCTTGCTTTTGCAGATTTAACTAATGTAGATAAAAAGATTGTTGAAACTGTTTCTGCTCCATTTGGAGGCGGTGTAGGCCGTATGAGAAATATCTGCGGTACAATCTCTGGAATGGTTATTACAATTTCTTTACTAAGAAATTATGACTGCTCAGACAACTCACAAAAACTTGCACTATACGCAGAGGAACAAGAACTCGCTAATAGATTCAAAGAAAAACATGGTTCAATAGTTTGCAAGGAACTACTTGAAATGGCAGCACAAAAACATGAAGACCCAACAATGGCAAACCTTCATAAACATAGTTGCAGACAATTCGTTATGGATGCAACAGCAATCCTTGCAGATTATTTAGAAGAAAAAGGAATTAACTTATGATAGATTCAAAGACAAGAGCTTTTTTAAGATCTAAAGCAAATCAATTATCCCCATCTTGCATTTGTGGCAAGGGTGGAATAAGTGAGAACTTAGTAAATGATATTTCAGATGCACTTGAGGCACATGAACTTGTAAAGGTTAGTGTTTTAAAGAACAGTGAATATACTGCAAGAGAAATTGCAAATGAAATAGCACCAATGATAAATGCAGATGTAGTATCTGTTGTTGGTAACAGATTTGTTTTATATCGTATGAGCACAAAAGATGGTGTAAAGCATATCTTAGATGAATATGGGAAAAGATAAGACCAAATTAACACCAATAGTAGAGACTAAGCCAGAGGAAGAATTAACCCCTGCTCAAAAGCAAGCCAAAGAACAATTAAAAAGGGCTCGCCAACAAACACAAAAGTATAAAAAAGATTATTTTGACTACTATGATGATGTAAAAATCAATCATAGGGAAGATTGGTAGGAATATATGATAGTAAGAAAAGATTTAAGAAACGTAGCAATTATCGCTCACGTAGACCATGGCAAGACAACTCTAGTAGATGCTATGTTAAAACAATCTGGAACCTTTAGAGAGAACCAACAGGTTGAAACTTGTGTTATGGACTCTGGAGATTTGGAAAGAGAAAGAGGAATCACTATTCTTGCAAAGAATACATCTATTCATTACAAGGATATGAAGATTAATATTATAGACACTCCTGGACACGCAGACTTTTCTGGAGAGGTTGAAAGAGTATTAAAGATGGTTTCTGGTGTATTACTTTTAGTAGACGCAGTTGAAGGACCAATGCCTCAAACAAGATTCGTTGTTGAAAAAGCTTTGGCTTTAGGCTTAAAGATAATCATTGTTGTAAACAAGATAGATAAACCAGATGCAAGAACAGATGAAATTGGAGATGAAGTTCTTGAATTATTAATGGATTTAAACTGTTCAGATGACCAATTAGAGTCTCCAATCATTTATTGTTCAGGAAGAGCAGGAACTGCAACTTTAGATTTATCTAAACCAGGAAAAGACTTACAACCTTTATTTGATACTATCGTAGATTATATAGACCCACCAAGTGGAGATGAAAAGGGCCCATTGCAATTATTATGTAGTGCTATAGACTACAATGACTTCGTAGGAAGAATTGGTATTGGTAGAGTAGAAAGAGGTGTTGTAAACGTTAACCAAACAGTTACAGTCACAGACTATGCTCAAGGTATCTCTCCATATAACGGAAAGATTCAAGCATTATTCCAAATTGAAGGTTTAAAGAGAAATTCAGTTGAAAGTGCTTATGTTGGAGATATCGTTTGTTTCTCAGGATTAGAAAACATTACCATAGGTAATACACTTTGTGATCCAAAAGCATTAGAGCCAGTTGAATTCGTTGCTATAGATGAACCAACAATTGAGATGAACTTCTCAGTTAATGACTCACCACTTGCTGGAAGAGAAGGCAAATACGTTACATCTAGACATTTAAAAGAAAGATTATTCAAGGAACTTTTAAAAGACGTTTCATTGAGAGTATATAACACAGATACACCAAACACATTCAAGGTCTGTGGTAGAGGTGAGATGCACCTTAGTATCTTAATTGAAACAATGAGAAGAGAAGGTTATGAATTCACTGTAGGAACACCTAAGGTTATTTATAAGACAATTAATGGTGAAATGTGTGAACCAATGGAGAGAACTTATATAGATGTCCCACAAACCGCAACAGGTGCTGTTATGGAATTAATGGGATCTAGAAAAGGTGAACTTCTTAACATGACACCAATGGGTAGCAGAATTAGAATGGAATTCACAATCCCAGCACGTGGTTTATTTGGATTTAAGAATGAATTCTTAACACAAACCAAAGGTGAAGGTATTGTTAACCAATTAAATGATGGTTATGCTCCATACAAAGGACCAATCCAAAGAAGATATACAGGTTCATTAGTTGCATTCGAAGCAGGCGAAGCAGCAACATACGGATTATTCAATGCACAAGACAGAGGCGAATTATTCATTGGACCACAAACTCAAGTATATGAAGGAATGGTTGTTGGTATTAATCCAAAGTGTGAAGATATTAGAGTAAACGTATGTAAGACAAAGCATGTCACAAATATGCGTTCATCTGGTGCAGATGAAGCATTAAGATTAAAACCAATTAAGAAGTTAAGTCTTGAAGAGGCTATTGAGTTCTTAAATGATGATGAAGCTCTTGAGGTTACACCAAAGAATATAAGAATTAGAAAGATAATTCTTAGCGGTGAAGAGAGAATGAAGTTACTCATGAGAGAACGTGCTGCAATGGAACAAAACAAGCAATAATAAAAAAGGAGTCCAAATCGGACTCCTTAATTTTTTAAATTAACTTTTAGAATTTAAATCCAAAGGCAAATCCTTGTTTCTTACCAATTGTCTTTCTAGATTCAGTATCTAATCTTTCAATAACTTTTCTGAAAGTATCTATTTGTTCAAGTGCCATATCATAATTGATTTTATCAATATAACCATCATCAGCATCGTTACAGAGATAATCTGGACCTGGGCAGAGGGAGATAGATGGAATACCTTTCTTATAGATTGGTTGTCCTTCACCAAAGTGAACTAAGTTCTTTGGACGGAGACATAATGTCTTTGTATATTGTCTGCCTTGAACAGCTTCAATATAGATATCTTTCATATAGTCATTAGATGTATAAACAAGTTCTGGATCTACATCGCTAACTTTAACAAAAGCAGTGTGGTCTGCATTATCTCTCCATTCTGTGCAACCTAAGTGTTCAAGTGTTACACCAGCTGTTGCAAGCATATGTCCGTCGTCTCCATCCCAGAATTCTCTATGTTTATTTAAGAACTTTGTTGTTGCTTGATTTAATGCATTACCAAATTGTTTTAATTGGAAGTGACCTGTTACGAATGAGAATACTAAAGTATGTTCTCTTTCTTCAACTGGTTTTTCTGCAAAATATTTTGCAAGAGATACAAGACCAATAGGTGCGTTTTCTTCAAAAGCATTAACACCATCTGTGTGTGTATTAACTAAGATGCTTCTATTTGGATTCTTTCCTGGTAATACTGCGTAGAAGGTTCTCGTCTTTGCGCCTTCTTCAACTATACCAGTTAATTTAACTGTAGCGCTCTTATGTGCTTTTGCAGCAGCAATAATCTTTTTACCCAATGTTTCTCCAACCCAAACTGCTGGGATGCCTGCATATTTTTTGATGAATGGAAGATATTGATGTCTTGCCATATCATCTGAACAACCTGTCATGATACAGATAACTGCTTTGGCACCAGCTTTTCTTGCAAGGTCTAGTAGTGGGGCAATAACGAATGTAGATACAACTGGGCTACCTTGTTTCATTGGTGGAACGAATGTGTCTGGATAAATACCACCTTTTCTCTTTTTAAAGCATAATCCACAAGCTGCTTCAAATACTGGCATTGCTATAACTGCAATTTTACCTTTTGTTCCAGTGTAGAAGGTATTTATACCTTTGGATCCACAATATTTCATTTCACCTGTTACACCTTCCTCCTCAGTTACACCAGAGTATGGATAGTAACAAACATCATCTTTGTCTACGACAATATTGTTGTCTTCTACATCTACAAAGGATAATCCACAATCTTTTGGTTCCCATCTTTTAAAGGTTTCTTCGTACTCATTTACTTCGTAACCAAAATCCTTCATTTTGCCTTGAAGATAGTCTATCCAATTTTCGTGTGCTTTGCAGCCAGTGAATCTTGGACCAAATGCGACCATTTCTTCTTCCATTTTGATAATTTCTTCTTTTGACAATAATTCTGCCATAATATCCCCCTTATTAAACTACTGCTATATCCTTTTCTTCTTTACGTTTTTCTTTTTCTGCTTTAATTCTTGCTTTCTCTGCTTGAACTTCATCCAACTTCTTTTCTACTTTCTTTAAGATGATTTCGAATAAGAATACCATTCCAACGAAAGCTGGAGTGATGATAGCGAAGAGTATTAATATAACCTTGCCAATTGTCCAGTTAATTGTGCCAATATTGAAGAATGACTTCAATACGCTATTTGGATCTATACCCATCTTTGCAAATGTGTTATATAAAGCTTCTATGTGAAGTGGTATGTCTGCTGTATATATGATTGCAAATACTGCAACAAGGATTGCAATCATGATGGCATTTATGATGCCTTCTTTTTTCTTAAATGGGAAACATACCTTTATAAGGTATACAAATCCAACTGCAGTGATGGTTATAATAAACATATCCTTCAAACCTTGATCATCAATACCTGGATTAATTGCCATCTTATAGATGATAATACCTATAACTCCAAATATAACTGCCAGTGAACCAGGGAAGGACTGACAAAGTACTTTCGGCAAGAACCTTCCTTTAACTCTTTCTGTATTAGGCTCAAGAGCGAGAATAACAGATGGTATACCAATTGTTAACATACCAATAAGTGTTAAGTTACTTGGTTCGAATGGAAGAGCCATTGGAACAATCATGAATATAATTGCGATGAGCAAGTTATATATTGTTTTTAATATGTATAGGGAAGCGGTTCTTGTAAGGTTATTAATAGAACGTCTTCCTTCAGCAACTACTTTTGGCATGGATGCAAAGTTGCTATCTAATAAGACAAGAGATGAAACATTCTTTGCGGCATCTGAACCAGAAGCCATAGCAATGGAGCAATCTGCTTCTTTAAGAGCAAGAACGTCGTTAACACCATCACCAGTCATTGCAACAGTGTGTCCGTGTGCTTTTAATGCTTTAACGAGTTTGAGTTTTTGATCTGGTAAAACTCTTCCAAAAATAGAATATTTTTCAGCAGCTTCAATAAGTTCTTGGTCTGTTTGTATTGTAGACATATCTATGATATTGTCACAATCTTCAAGTCCTGCTCTTTTTGCAACTGCTTGAACTGTTACAGGGTTATCACCAGAAATAACTTTAATTGTTACACCTTCTTCTTTGAAGAAACGAAGTGTATCTGGTGCTTCAGGTCTAATCTTATCTGTAATAAATACATATCCCATTAAATCTAAGGATTTAGGTAATTCATTTTTCTTGAATCCTTCTTTAGAACGAACAAGTGCTAAAACTCTATATCCTTTCTTTGCTTGTTCATTAATTGTATTTGTCATGGCCTTGGTTTGTTTCTTAAACAAGAACTCAGGAGCACCAAGAGCATATGATACTTTATTAATAGTTGCGCCACTCCATTTTCTAATAGAGGAGAATGCAATAACATCAGATGCTTCGCCCGTTACTTCAATACCTGTAACAAATGCACGTACAGCATTGGCTGTAGGGTTGTCATCTTTTGTTGCATATAATAGGTTCTTTAGAGCAGTCTTGAATTCTAATTCTTCAACGCCTTTTTCAAGTTGTATTTCTTGAACTTCCATAGAACCTTCGGTTATTGTTCCAGTTTTATCTAAACAGAGAACATCTACTCTTGCAAGAGTTTCAACACAGTACATATCTTGTGCTAGTGTGTTATGTCTAGATAATCTAACAACTGAAATTGCAAATACTGCACTAGTTAATGCAACCAATCCCGAAGGGATTAAACCAATTAATGTACCAATAACTGAGATAACTGTAGCATCGACACTAATACCTGTATTTTGTATGAAATGTTTTACACAGAATAGAGCTATTCCTAAAGGAATAATAATGATGGACATTATCTTAATGATGAGCATTAAGGATCTCCAAATCTCAGAGTTTGGTTTCTTTACATACTTTGCACCCAAAGATATCTTCATTGCGAAGTTATCTGGGCCAACGTGGATAACTTTTGCTTGAGCTCTACCAGATACAATATAACTACCTGAGATAACTTCATCTCCTGGATTTTTGGTTATAGCATCTGGTTCACCAGTTACAGCACTTTCATTAACTTCAATGCATCCATCTATAACAACAGCATCTGCACAAATTTGTGCGCCAGTGGAGAGGATGACTATATCATCCATAACGATATCTGCAACTGCTATTTCTTGCTCTCTACCATCTCTAATTACTGTTACTTTCGGTGCAGATATTAGGGATAGTTTATCCATTGTATGCTTTGCTTTTAATTCTTGAATAATTCCAATTAGTGTGTTAATTATAACAAGGACTAAGAATCCGAAGTCTCCAACCTTGAAATTTTCTCTTTCAAATACAACCAAAAGGACTGCGAGAATTAAGAATACAAAGTTAAAGAATGTGAAAATATTAGTTTTTAAGATTTGTCCAACGGATTTAGTTCTAATGGTTTGCTCACCATTTACAAGTCCAGAGGCAATTCTTGCTTTAACTTGAGGGGTGGTTAAAGGGTAGGCGTTCTCAACGTCTATTTTTTTACCCGATCTGGATCTAGAATTAGCATCATCAGGAGATGGTATAACACCAATGTCCTTAATGTCGTATTCGGATAAACCTTTTTCTTTTCTCAAAATGAGTTCCTCTTAAATAATCTAAAAATCTATTTAATGATAACATAATTAAATGGCATATTACAAATAAAATCACAAAAAAATTATACACGTGTTCAGTGCATATTTTAGGCGGTTAGAACGCAGAAAAAATAAAAAAGCAGCCCTTTCGAGCTGCTGAAATGTAAGTGACAAATTCTAGTTAAATAAATCTTTATAAGCTTTTCCGAACTTAAGGTTTGGTGCTTTTGATGCTGGAATAGATACTGGTTCTTTTGTAATTGGATTAAAACCTGTTCTTGCTGCTTTTGTTTTGAGCTCATATGTTCCAAAACCACCAATAACTACTTTGTCTCCTGACTTAATAGCATCTGCGATAACATCTTGATAAGCGCTGATGAATGCTTCAGCATCTTTGACTGATAAATCTGCTTTATTTGCAATTGCCATTGCGAATTCTTTTTTGTTCATTTCATATCCTCCTTTAAGATATTTGCTAAACTTGATTATATAAGGAAACCACTTTTATTGCAATACCCTATATGTTTTTATTGTATTTTGCGTGTATATGCAAAGAACCTTGGTTTTTTGGTTGCCAATAATATTTTAATATTATATAATTTATAAGATTTATAAAAATTTTTTTGAAAATAAGGGAGATTTAAAAATGGCAAACGGTTACGCAATTGAAAAATGGGCACCAGCTAAACCAATTTACGATGAATTAGCTGAATTAACATCCAAACCAATTTACTGTGTATCAGATGAAGCTTTAAAAGAAATTTTAGAGTACTTCGACAAGAACTGTGCAAAGTCTAAAGAAATTACTTCAACAGCAAAGAAGTACATTCCAGGTGGTGTACAACACAACTTAGCATTCAACTATCCATTCCCAATTTGTATTGAGAAGGCAGAGGGTGCATACCTTTGGGATAGAGATGGAAACAAATACTTTGATTTCCTTCAAGCAGGTGGACCAACAATTTTAGGTTCCAACTTCCCAGCAGTAAGAGAAAAGGTTCTTGAATTATTAAATACATGTGGTCCTGTAACAGGATTATTCCACGAAGGTGAACTTCTTCTTGCAAAGAAGATCAGCGAATTAATGCCAAACTGTGAAATGTTCCGTATGCTCGGTTCAGGTACAGAATCTGTTATGGCAGCTATAAGAGTTGCAAGATGTGCAACAAAGAAGAAGAGAATCATCAAAGTTGGTGGCGCTTATCATGGTTGGTCAGATCAAATGGTTTATGGTCTTAAGATACCTGGAAGCCGTCAATTCTTAGAAAGTCATGGTATTCCTGGCTCATATAAGACAACAGACGAAGTTCGTCCAAACGACCTCAAGATGTTAGAGAAGATGTTAAAGAAGAACGCATTAAGAGGCGGAACAGCAGCAGTTATCGTAGAACCAGTTGGTCCAGAAAGTGGAACACGTCCAATTGATTTAGAATATAACCTCAGAGCACGTATTCTTGCAAAGAAATATGGCGCATTATTCATCTTTGATGAAGTTGTAACTGGATTCAGAATTGGTATTCATGGCGCAGCAGGATATTTCTTCAATGAAAATTATGGTTATCCATACAATGATGAAAAAGCTCTTGTAGATGGAAAAGAATGGATTATTGAAGACAAGAAACTTGAAAACGGAAAAGTTGTTAAGTTCAAACGTCCAGCAACAAATAGAGATATGTATCCAGACCTTACAGTATTCGGAAAGATCGTTGCAGGTGGTTATCCATCAGCTGGTGGTGTAGGTGGTAAGAGAGAATATGTTTCTTTAATGGCAGCAGGTTTAGCAGGCATGGGCAAAAAGGCATATGTTGGTGGAACACTTGCAGCAAACCCACTTTCATCTTATGCAGGATATTTAGCAATTTGCGAAATCGAAAAGAACGATGCATGTGCTAAAGCAGGAAAAGCTGGAGACAGATTAGCAGCAGGATTAAAAGAACTTATCAAGAAATACAATCTCCCATTTGTAGTATATAATCAAGGTTCAATCGTACATTTAGAGTGTACAGGTGCAATGAGCTATGACTTCTCAAGCATGAGTTTATTTGGATCAATCATTCCAATGCTCAAGACAAAGCCAGAAATGCTCAGACGTAAAGTTGCTATGGAACAAATGGGTGCAGCATACATGAGACATGGTATTGTTACACTTGCAGGAAGCCGTTTATACACATCCATGGCAGACACAGACGAAGTTATTGATGCAGCACTTGCAAAATTTGAAGAGACATTCAAAGATGTAGTTGCATGTGACAACGCAAGATTCGAACATAAATAATTAATTATTTAGAGCCTGCACAAAAGTGTGGGCTCTTATTATATTCAAAAGGTGAACAAATGATTACAGAATTAACACAAAACAACATTATTAACTATGCTAAAAAATTTGCAGATGATGGTTACATTACAGCAGGAACACTTGCTGTTAGATGTGATCAAGGCATGGCAATGGCAAGACTTGGAGCAGATCTTAAAAGTTTAACAAAAGAAGATATTTTATACATTGACGACAAGAACATTGAAACACTTGAAGGCAATGCAAGAGCTGCTGCAGTTTTATTATTTTGCACTCTAAGACATTTTGAAAAAGTAGACGCTGTAGGCATTGTAGACAGTGAAAGAATCGTAGAATTTTCAGCTAAGAAAATTGTTCTTCCACCTGTTTTAGATGACATGTCACAAATCTGTGGTGTATCCGTAAAATGTGCCAAAGAAAACACAGCAATCGAGATTCTAAGCGCCTTAAAAGGCCTTAGAAACTGTTGTTTCCTCCCAGATGCAGGAGCAATTGTAACGGGTAGAACATTAGATGAAATTCACACACAAACCTTAGTTTTAGACAAGGCATGTAACTGTTTCATGCTTGCAGAGAAAAAGGGTGGATGCAAGCCACTTGGAAAAATAGATGCATGTTTAGAGCATGTGGTATTCAAACTTAAATATTCCAAGAAGAATCAAAAGGCTCAAAAGGCAGCAGAAAAGGGTGAGGAAGTCAAGACAGAGGAATTACCATCTGCAATTACAACAGATAAGTTAAAAGACTTAGCACAACAAGTTAAGGATGCTGGTGTTAAGATGCTCGATGAAAACCTTGTTCAAGGAACATGGGGCAACATTTCTGTAAGAGTTGATGACAAATCTATTCTCTGTACACCAAGTGCATTAGATTACATTATGTTAAAGCCAAATCAAATGGCTCTTGTAGACATTGAGACAAAAGAGTGGACAGGATCCAACAAAGCAACATCCGAAAGAGGGATACATTGTGCATTAATGGCAGCAAACAAAGACACAAACTGGGTATTACATTCTCATCCTGTTTATGGTTGCATACTTGCTTCAATGGGAGTAGACTTCAAAGTCCCAGATGAATTCAAGGACATTTTAGGAGAGGTAGTCCCATGTTCACAGGGAGGACTTCCAGGAACAAAGAAGCTTCTTAAGAACACAATGGCAGCAATTGGAGATGCTCCAGCAGTATTACTCAAGAATCATGGTATTGTTGTAAGAGGAAACACCTTAGAGGATGCATTCAAGATTTGTCATGCTTTAGAGGATGCTTGTAAGGCTTTCTTAGAAGACTAATTGTCACGATAAAATAAAATAGATAGGGCGCAAAATGGCGCCCTTTTCTTTTTTCGTGTGCGCATACAATAAATAAAAAATATGAAAAATTTTTATATACATAATTATGTATGAAACAATAAATATGTTAGGTAAAATGCATAAAATTTGGCATAAAATACGGATAAAAAATGAATAAAAATAAATATGCATAAATGTATAAAAAATGTATAAATATTTTTTGTAAAAAATATGGTCTTTTCTGTTGCAATAAGGCGCTTGAACGAATATAATATGGTATACATTAAAAGCAACGCTGACACAAGTTACGGGCAAAAGAACCGGGTCCATACACAATATATTGTGGTTTGAGAGAGGATAGCACATGCAAGAACTTAAAGACAGAATCGTTCGCGATGGTGAAATTTATCCAGGCGACGTTCTTAAGGTTTCAAGTTTTTTAAATCATCAACTTGATTACGAGTTGTTGGATCATATCGGCAAATATATCGCCGAATTGTTTTCTGGGGAAAAAATCACAAAAATATTAACAGTTGAAGCCAGTGGTATTGCCATTGCTATGGGTGTTGCAAGATATTTAAATACTCCAATCGTATTTGCTAAAAAGAACAAGAATAAAAACCTTTCTTCTGAGGTCTACTCAAGAGAGGTTTTTTCATATACAAAAGGTGCTTCCAATCTTATCCAAATTGAAAAGAGATTCATATCCAAAGATGATTCAATTCTCATAGTTGATGACTTTCTAGCAAAAGGTTCAGCATTAACAGCACTTGCAGATATTGTAAAAGAGAGCGGTGCTAAATTAGTTGGATGTGCAATTGCCATTGAAAAAGCATATCAAGGTGGCGGAAAAGAGTTAAGAGGTAGGGGATTAAGAATAGAATCTCTTGCAAAAATCAAATCTATGTCTGTAGAGAACGGAATCGTTTTCGAAGATTAGAGATAAATAGAACAAAAAAGGGTGCCAAAACGGCATCGAGAAAAAAGGAGAATAAATATGACAAAGAAAGTTTTAGCTTTATTACTAGTTGTAGCATTAGTAGTAACATGTTTAGTAGCTTTCGCAGCTTGTAACAAGAACGGCGGAGACGAAGAAACAAAACTTGAACCAATGACTAACATTGACAACATCGATGTTGACACAACTGGTGGTGTTGTAAAATCAAGCATTAAGTTTGGTTTAATTACACTTCACGACAATTCATCAACATACGACAAGAACTTCATTGATGCAGCTAACGCAGTTTGCACAGAAATGGGTGTAACACTCGTAGTAAAATCTGGTATCGATGAAACAAACGAATGTTATGATACAGCAGTTGAATTAGCAGAAGGTGGCTGTGACATTATCTTCGCAGACTCATTCGGTCACGAACCATTTATGGCACAAGCAGCAGCTGAATATCCAAATGTTCAATTCTGCCATGCAACAGGTACAACAGGACGTATTGCAAACATTTCTAACTTCCAAACAGCATTCGCTTCAATTTATGAAGGAAGATATCTTGCTGGTATTGCAGCAGGTAAGAAACTTCTTGAATTATATGGTGACGATATCACAGCAGCTGAAGCAACAATCGGTTATGTTGGCGCATTCCCATATGAAGAAGTTATTTCCGGTTACACATCATTCTTCCTTGGTGTAAGATCAATAGTCGCAAATGCAACAATGAAAGTTAAATATACAAACAGTTGGTATGATCCAACTACAGAAGGCGAAGCAGCAACAGCATTAATCAATGGTGGTTGCAAACTTATCAGCCAACACGCAGACTCAATGGGTGCACCACAAGTTTGTGAAACAGCAGGTATCCCAAATGTTACATATAATGTAAGCACAAAAGCAGATTGTCCAAACACATATCTTGCAGGATGCAAAATCAACTGGGGAACATACTTCAAGTACATCATCAATTGTGTAAAATATGGTCAAGACATTCCAGCAGACTGGGTTGGTGGATTCAAGACAGATGCAGTTCAAACATTAGAATTAGGTAGCCATGTAGCAGCTGGAACAGCAGAAGCTATTGCAACAGCAAAAGCAGCATTTGTAGCTGGCACATTAAAGGTATTTGATTGCTCTAAGTTCACAATCAATGGACAACATCCAACAGAGTATATTGCAAACGTTATTTCTGATGAAGCATATACACCAGATACAGACGTTGTTATGAAAGCTGGTGATGTAACATACATCGCAGAAAGCACATATCGTTCAGCTCCATATTTAGGAGCAATAATTGATGGTATCACAGTACTATAATTATTAGTTCAAAAATAGGTGAGACGGAGCATTAGCTCCGCCTTGCCTTTTTTTATTTTTAGGAGGTAATCGTGGAAAACAACGTTACCAATACAAATAGCGAGATAGTTCAAAACGAAGTACTAGAAGAAAAAGAGAAAAGTACTCCAGTAATTGAATTAAAAGGAATTACTAAACGTTTTGGCGAAGTTCTTGCAAATAGCAATATTAATCTCACTTTAAATCAGGGTGAGATTCTTGCCATTTTAGGAGAGAACGGAAGTGGTAAGACAACATTAATGAATATGATTTCTGGTATTTATTATCCAGATGAAGGTCAAATTTTCATTAATGGAAAAGAAGTTCAAATTAGATCTCCTCAAGATGCATTCAATAATCATATTGGTATGATTCACCAGCATTTTAAGTTGGTAGATGTATTTACAGCAGCAGATAATATTATCCTTGGTGATAAATTAGTCAAAGTTGACAATAGAAAGATTCTTAACAACTATTTCACTACATTCAAAGGAGATATGCTCACAGTTAAAGAAACAAGAGATGCTGCTTTAAAGAGTGACAATCCTGAGGCAAAATCAAGAATATATGCTAGATATCTTTTACAAAGACAAAGAGCATATGCAAAGATGGCTTGGAAGACAGCCATTATGCCAATATTAAGATTCTGGGAAAGAAATAAGTTTAACTATTTGGCACGTGGCCGTGTCAAGGCTATTCAACACTATACAGATAAATACGGTTTTGATATTGATTTAAGTAAGAAAATATACGATATGTCTGTTTCAGAGAAACAAACAGTCGAGATTATAAAGGTTTTATATAGAGGAGCAAGTATCCTTATATTAGATGAACCAACAGCAGTTTTAACCCCACAAGAAATAAAGAAACTCTTTGATGTACTCCGTAAGATGAGAGAAGATGGTAAAGCTATCATCATTATTACTCATAAACTTAACGAGGTTATGGAGATTTCAGATAGAGTTGCAGTTCTTAGAAAGGGTGAATATATAGGAACTGTTGAAACAAAGAATACAAATGAAAAAGAACTTACTGACATGATGGTTGGTAAGAAAGTTGATCTTAATATTGAAAGAAAAGATCCAGTTAACCCAAGACCAAGATTAGTAATTGAGAATTTAACTATTTTGAATAAAGAAGGAAGAAAGGCAATAGATGATGCTACGTTCACAATTAATGGTGGTGAAATCTTAGGTATTGCTGGAATTGCTGGTAATGGTCAAAAAGAATTATTAGAAGGTATTGCTGGTTTACAACATGTAGAAAGTGGCAAGATTACTTTCTACAATCCAAAAGAGGGTAAACCAGTTACTTTCTTCCACAATGATATTAAATCTATTAGAGAAAAAGCAGCAAAGGGAATGTTCCATTATCCAGATGGAAGTCCAGTTGTTTTAAAAGGTAAATCTAGTAGCGACATTAAAAAATTAGTGGATGATGGACAAATCCTTTTCTACGAAGATGAAATTATTGATTTAAGAGATAAGAAGCCAAGAGAAATTCAAGAATTAGGTATTAAGCTCTCATTTGTCCCAGAAGATAGATTAAATATGGGATTAGTAGGAAACATGAGTATCGTAGATAACATGATGCTAAGAAGTTATAGAAAGGGTAATTCAGTATTTCTTAATAGAAAGAAACCTAAGAAGTTGGCTGATGACATTATTGATGAATTAGAAGTTGTTACACCAAGTGATCAAACACCAGTTAGAAGATTATCTGGTGGTAATGTTCAAAAGGTTCTTGTTGGTAGAGAAATTTCCTCATCACCAAAAGTTTTAATGGCAGCTTATCCTGTAAGAGGATTAGATATTAACTCTTCTTATTTAATTTATAATTTATTAAATGAGCAAAAAGAAAAGAACGTTGCAGTTGTATACGTAGGTGAAGACTTAGACGTTTTACTTCAATTATGTGATAGAATCCTTGTTTTGTGTGGTGGTAAGATTTCAGGTATTTTAGATGGCAAGACAGCACAAAAGGATGAGGTTGGTTTACTTATGACAAAATCACATCATGAAAATACAGAAATGGAGGTAAAGGAAGATGGCAGCAGCGAAGCATAAAATAGAACCTCTATTTCATATAACTAAAAGGACAGATATAAAATCATGGCAAGCATGGTTAGTTAGGGGTATTGCAATCGTTATTGCATTCATTATTGCTGCAGTTGTATCTACAATTTTAACAAAGGGTGAGTTTGGTGGTTTCTTTAAAGAATTCTTTGTTGGAACTTTTGGTACACAAATAAAAGCATTAAAGGTATTACAAAACTGGGCCATGTTGCTTGTTATTGGTTTAGCACTTGTTCCTGCATTTAAGATGAAGTTCTGGAACATTGGTGCAGAAGGCCAAACATTAATGGGTGCTTTAGGTAGTGTTATAATTATTAAAGAATTTGGTAAAGGATTGCCAGAGCCAGTATTAATTATATTAATGTTATTAACAAGTATTGTTTTTGGTGCTATTTGGGGTGTAATTCCTGCAATATTTAAAGCAATTTGGAACACAAACGAAACATTATTCACCTTAATGATGAACTATGTTGCAATTCAACTAGTATTATTTGCTATAAACATTTGGGCACCAAATGGTTCAGGAACAATTGGTATTTTGAAATATGGTAGTTTTTCTAAGGCATTTGGTGTTAACTATGTTATTAATATTGTTTTAGTAACTATAGTAACAGCAATACTATTTATATATGTTAAATATAGTAAGCATGGCTACGAGATTTCAGTTGTTGGTGAAAGTATTAATACTGCTAAATATATTGGTGTCAATGTAAAAAAAGTCATTATCAGAACAATGATTTTATCGGGTGCACTTTGTGGTTTGGCTGGATGGTTCCTTGTAGGCGGAAGCCCAACACCAACAATTAATTCAACTCTTGTTGCTGGTAGAGGATTTACAGCTATTCTTGTAGCATGGCTTGGACAACTTAATCCATTTATTATGATGGGCACAGCATTCCTTGTTGTATTTATGCAGACTGGTGCTGCACAAGTTGCAACAGCTTATAACATAGGAAGTAGTTCAGCATATGGTAATGTTATTGTAGGTGTATTCTTCTTAATTGTTATAGCTGCTGAATTTTTGGTTGGGTATAATGTTGTTTTCAAGCACTTCAAAAAGAAAGAAAAGGTTGCAGAGAAGGATTCTCTTGGTGGCTTAATGAAAGGTGTTGTAGAAGAACATGATGCAGCAGAAGAGGCTATCATCACAGAAGAAGAATTCGAACAAGAAGTTGGCAAACTCCATTCAGAAGAAGTTGAAGCACAAATTGCTGAAATAAAACAAAAAGAAGAGGAGGCAGATGACTCGTTCATCTTGCCAAAAGAAGAAAAGGAGGACAAATAATTATGTTTTTAACATTCTTACATAGTGCAATTAGATTTAGCACAGTTTTCCTTTTTGGATCAACTGGTGAAACAATTACAGAAAGAGCTGGACATCTTAACTTAGGTATTCCAGGTATTATGTGTTTAGGCGCAGTTGGAGCATGTGTTGGTGAAGAGGCTTATATTAAGGGATTATCCGATATGTCTCAAGCTAGTGGTTTTGCAGCAGTTATCATTGGTATTTTATTTGCAATGATTTTTGCTGGCATTGGTGGTTTGATATATGCATTCTTAACAATTACTTTAAGAAGTAACCAAAACGTATCTGGTTTAGCTATTACAACATTTGGTGTTGGTGTAACCAACTTCATTATTCCACAGGTTGAGAGAACTGGATTCACAACTATTGCAGGGCCAGCATTTAATGCTTTTGCACCAGGTGCAGATAAACTTGGTTGGTTTAGTGACATATTCTTAACATATGGTTGCTTAGTATATATTGCCATTGTTCTTGCAATATTAGTTTCTGGATTTATAAAGAGATCAAGAACTGGATTGAGTTTAAGAGCAGTTGGTGAGAATCCAGGAGCCGCAGATGCAGCAGGTATCAATGTTATTAAATACAAATATGTGGCATGTATATTAGGTGCTGCTATAGCAGGTTTAGGAGGCTTATTCTTCATATTTGACTATCTTGGTGGAAACTGGGAATACTCAATTGAAAGTTTAGGTTGGTTATCTATTGCATTAGTTATATTCTCAGTATGGAGACCAAACATTGGTATCTTTGGATCCATTGTATTTGGTGCATTCTTTATTTTGCCAGCATATGTAGATGTTCCATTCGAATACAGAGAATTAATGAAGATGATTCCATACGTGGTAACAATTATTGTTCTTGTTGCAACAAGTTTGTTAAAGAAGAAAGAATTACAACCGCCAGCATCTTTAGGACTCCCATACTTCAGGGAAGAAAGATAACAATTATTACGAGGTCTAAATCAGGCCTCGTTTTTTTTATTTTCTTTAATACTTTTTTAATAATCTATTTATATAATGAAACCATAAAGCAAGACTTTTTTCATAATTATCTCTCTCAAAAAAAGACAAACAACCACTAGAAGAACTAGTGGTTTTTGTTTATCTAAAAAAAATTTTACTCTTTAATGTTATTTTAATGTTTCTATTTTATTATAGAATCAAGAAAAGCAAATAAAGAACAAATGCTTTTCAAAAATCCCTCAAATAATCCTCTCTCAAAAGAAGGAAAGCGCTCATAAAAATGGGCGCTTTTCTTCATATAAGTAATAAAAATACTTGAATTATGCTCTAATATATTGTATTATAATTTCGCTCTTGCGAGATTAGCTCAGTTGGTTAGAGCGCTACGTTGACATCGTAGAGGTCATAAGTTCAAGTCTTATATCCCGCACCATCTAATAAAATTTCCACTATCCATTGAATAGTGGATTTTTTATTTGTATCATTATATTAAGTTATATGAAAACCAAAGTTGTATCTATATTAATTATTATATGTTTTGTTGCAGTTTTATTAACTGCCCTATTATTTCAGTTGTATTATGCTCCAGAGAATTCCATATTAATTGCCCATCGTGGATACAATTATGATGTTCCAGGGAATACCGCTATGGCTTTTGAAAAGGCTGGAGAACTTGGATATACAATGGTTGAGAATGATATTAGATATACCAAAGATAATGTATTAGTTGTAACACATGATCCAGATATTATTTTCAAGGATGGAACAAAGAAGAATGTATATGATTATACATATGAAGAATTGCTTGAAAAGCCATTAAAAAATACCAAGACAAAAGATGATGTTTATCTATTATCTTTTATAAATTTTCTAAAGATTTGTAAATCATATAATATGTTCTGTTTTATAGAGATAAAAGGCGATATGCCAGATGAAGTATTAAATATTTTATTTAATAATATTGATGAATACTATGATAAAGATCAATGTGAAATACAAACATTTAATCTTGGTTTATTAATAAGAGCACAACAAATGCATCCAGAATATAAATATATGTTAACTCTTGCAGATGAAGGTGATTGGCATGTATGTTTTGAATATGGTTTTGATATTAATATTAGATTATTTGAGATTACACAGGAATTAGTATTTGAGTTTCATTCTAGAGAATTAAAAGTAGCAGTTTGGACGGTTGATTCTATAGCTGGTGTAAAGAGATTTAATAGAATGAAAGTAGATTACATTCTTACTAATGTGGTTAAGCCATAATTGTTTGTTTTATTTTTAATTTTATTTTTAGAATCCATGCTTTATGTTGTTCTTTTTTATTCAAGAAAAACATGATATAATTATTATTAGATTGTTAAACTTTTAGAAAGGGTTATTATATGAAAAAGGGAATAATACTTTTAGTTTTAATATTAGTTCTTAGCGCATTAATGCTTACTGGTTGTTTAAGTACAGATAAATCCCAGTCATATATTAATACGGGAGATGAGTTTGCGTATTCATGTTCTTATGATTCAATAAGGAATATAACCACCATTAAAATTGAAACAGCAGTTAAAAATGACACTATCTATTCAATAGATAGTGTAATTTTGGGTGTTGACTTATATTTAAATAATGTCCTTATAAAGAAAGATTTTAAAGTAACTTATAATAATGAAGTAAAACATGGTGCAATAAAAAACATAGGTTTTAAATTTGATATTGATGGTGAGATAAATAAGGTTCAATATAATAGTTGGAAGGCTACTTATAAATCTCTATGGAAATCATATTATGTATGGTTTGTTGCAACTCTTGTTGTAATGTCAGTTATATTGCTTATATTTATAATTATCACTATAGCTTCTGATTTGGACTTTTATGATGTGGGTGATTTTTTTGAAGATCATTTATGGTTATTACCAACCGCATTAATTGTTTTTATTCCTTATATTGTAGATGGTTTTATATCAAGTAGTTGGAGTTGGATTCCACCTTTAATTATTTCTGGTGGATTGTTAGGATTGGTTCTTCTTTGTGTAATTGCTTTGGGAATAAAAGAAGCAATCGTTTTTGGTTTATTTTGTAGAGATGAAAAATACAATAGCAGTGAACCAACCATTAAGGATGAAGATGGAAACTCTTATACAATAGATGATTCTCTAAATGATAAAGAAATGTTAAAGGCATTTAGTAAAGAAAATTTAATCGAATGGTGTAGAATCAATCAAATAACGGGATATTCTAAGTTAAATAAAGATGATTTAATATCATTAATAATGGATTATGGTGATACAAAAACAGAATATACTAATACCGAAAAAAAACCAAAAACTAAACCAAAAACAGAGATTGTTAAAAAAACCGGCATTACGTTTGATGATATTGCTGGCTTAGAAGATGCAAAAAAAGCATTTAGAGAAAAAGTAATAATGCCGATACAACATAAAGAATTATATGAAAAATTTGGCAAAAAGGTTGGAGGAGGTATTTTATTATACGGACTGCCTGGCACAGGAAAAACCATGTTTGCGGAGGCCGCCTCTAACGAACTGGATGCGCTGTTTATTCCTATTAAATGTTCCGACATTAAATCTAAATGGTATGGAGAGTCAGAACAAAAAGTTAAAGATATTTTTAATAAAGCTAGAAAAGCAAAGAATGCAATAATATTCTTTGATGAATTTGAAGCAATTGGTGCTAAAAGAACTGATACTAGTGATAACGGAAATAATGATTTGGTACCTCAAATTTTAGCTGAAATGCAAGGTATTGGCACAAATAATTCAAATTCTATGATTTTGGTTATCGCTGCAACAAATAAACCTTGGTCTATTGATAGTGCTTTCTTAAGACCAGGAAGATTTGATGAAAAAATTTATATACCATTACCGGATTATGAGGCAAGAAAAAAGATGTTTGAAATCCAATTATCAAAACTTCCGCATGAGGATGATTTGGATTATGATTTATTAGCCAAATTGACAGAAGGTTGTAATGGGGCAGATATAAAAGAAGTATGCGAAAAATTAAAAATGAGTGCAATAAATGATTCTATTAAAACTGGAATTGAACAAACGATAGGTATGGATGATGTAGAAAAGATTAAAGACACCATTAAATCGAGTGTACAAAAGGATGAAATATATAGAATCGAGGAGTTTTCCAACTCTTAATTTATATTAAATGAAATCCATTTTAAAATCTTTTAAAACATTTAATTGGAGATTATGGCTTGTTTTGGCCATAACATTATTCATTCCTGCATTATATCAAACAGTAAGATTATTCTTTTTAGGTGATATGCCAGGAGATTGGGGTGTTAATATTGCATCACAATTGGCTTGGGTAAATCTTCTTTATGAAATTATAGAAGAAGCATTTATATTACCTTTGTTCTTCTTACTAGGCAAATCACTTGGATCAAAGGAAGAATTAGAAAACAAAACTAGAACCGGTTTATTAATTAGTGGTGGGGCATATTTAACACTTTCTATTCTAATCATTAGTCTTGCTAGACCATTATGTAATTGGATGGCATCAGATCCAACGACTCTTGAAGAAACTGTAACATATATTCGTTTAGAATCAGTTGCTTCAACTATTAGAATATTGTCTAAGTTCATTACTGTTTTATTGGTAACTAT
Source organism: Christensenellales bacterium (assembly GCA_045130665.1). GTDB lineage: Bacteria > Bacillota > Clostridia > Christensenellales > CAG-917 > RGIG8124. The sequence goes on from JBGUQC010000003.1 coordinate 219,363, forward strand.
GAACAAGGACAAGTATATGTATATACTTTTAGGAATCCAAACGGGATTATCTATTTTGTTAGACACATTCCTAATTTCCAAACTTTCTATATCTGCTGATATGGGTGTTAATGGAATTGCAATTGCAAATATAATTGTTTCTGTTGTTTTGGTAATTGTTGCAATAATATTTTTATATAGAGAAGATATTCACATCTTTAGGAAGAAAAAACTTGTATTTAGATGGCTTAAAGAGTATGGCAAAATTGGTCTATTTTCAGGTTTGGAATCATTTGTAAGAAATATAGCTTTTATGATAATGATTTCTAGACTTGTTAATGTTATCTCTGAGCAAGGAACATATTGGGTTGCGAATAATTTCATTTGGACATGGCTATTGTTGCCCGCAACGGCCTTGTATGATGTTATAAAGAAGGAAACAGCAGAAACTGTAGATAACATTAGATCTAAAACATTAGGGTATATAGTTGTATCAACGATATTTAGCATCTTGTGGTTTGCATCTATTCCATTATGGAAAATCTTTATCCACTACGTTTTAAATAGTGACGAGTATGAAACGATATACTATGTGGTATTAATTCAATCTGCTTTCTACATTATGTATATCTTTAACTGTATTTGTGATGGAACAATATATGGAAGAGGTAAAACCAGCTATATGCTTATTGAGAGCATTTTTACAAATGGAATCTACTATGTAATTATGTTCGTTTTATGGAAGACAGGTGTATTTATTCCAACATTAACAAGCATTTCATTGATGTTTGGTGTTGGTATGGCTATAGATTTAATACCTACAATAGGTTGCTATATATATTTACTTAAAAAAGAGAAGATATCAATTGATTGGAAATTGCAAGGATTTTCAAAAATAGAAATCGAACAAAGTCATAAAAATGATAAACAAAGTGAAAACACCTCAATTTGAAAAAATCAGTGAAATAGTAGTATAATACTATTAATTACCTATAATTCAACAAAAAATAGAGTGGATTCAACAAATAATTGATTTTATTTGGGCTTGATGTGTGAGATACTAGAAATATAAATCCGAAGTTGGAGAGAGATTATGGATCTAGGTAAAAACATTAAAGAATACAGAATAAAAAATGGTTTATCTCAAAAGGATTTAGCAGATAGACTATTTGTTACTTATCAAGCTGTTTCAAGATGGGAAAATAATCAAGCAGAGCCATCTATAGATACTTTAAATAGCATGGCTTCTATTTTTGGTTGTACTATTAATGATATTGTTTCAGGTGAGGCTGGGAAAGAAGTGTTACCAATGGATGAAACGCCACCAGATGTTAGCGAGTTCGACGATGAATCTAAACCAGCACCTGTAGTAAAAGAGAATCAACCAGTTGTTGAAACTCCAAAACCTCAACCAGTGGTATCTACTCCACCAGTTGTTGAGAAACCTCCAGTAGTAAAAACGAATCCACCAGCACCAAGGCAAATAATAGCTTTTTGTGATGTTTGTGATAAACCTATCTATGAATTAAGTAATTTAAAGAGATTGAAATTGGCATCTGGTACATATACAGGTGTTCCAGGTTCTCAAGTTGAAAAGAAATTTAATTATTGCTTAAAGTGTTATAACAAATATCTACAGGATCAAAAAGAAAGAAAAAAAAGAGAAGAAGAACAAAAGCTTTATAATATTAAGCATTCTCGTAACTTATCTTTAGGATTATCTACTTTATTCTCAGCAATCTTCTTGCTCATAGGAGTATTGTTATTTACATTAACTGAATATCAAAACATAGGAATATTCTTTATGGTATCGGCTGTGCCTACATTTACATTTGTAGGGACAATGGTATTAGACAATACATTCTTAAATGAATTTTGGTTTGGAGCAATGGAACTAGGCTTTGTTAAAATGCCAGGTATTATTTTTACCTTTGATTTGGGTGGATTTATATTCTTAATAGTAATGAAGATACTATTTGCTATATTAGGTTTCTTAATTGGTGTTGTAGTCTTCATACTTGCAACAGGAATAGCATACTTTCTTTCATTATTTGCATATCCTTTAGCAATGGTTCGAAATCACAACGAGGCACCAGAACTAAATTCAGCAAATAAGATGCAATCTATTAAACAATACGTTGAATCTAAAGAAAAATAATAATTTGGAGGGAATTATATGAATATAGAAACAAAAACAGTTCGTTTTAAGGAAGAGTATCTTAAATATTTTGGATGGCAATTCACAGAAGAGAAAAGCCATACATCTATGAGATGGACTCATTATGAATATGTTTATACTAGAGATAAGGATATGCCTAATTATGCAAAATTAGTTTCACTAGAAAATAAATATGACCAGTTGGAAAGAAATCTTAAAACATATGAACCATTAGATGGCTTAACCTTGTTTATTTGTTTCTTAATACTAATTATTCCTGGCATAGTTTATTTAACTTATAAAATGGTACAAAAAAACAATATCGAGAAACATAATGAACCATTACGTGAACAAATGAATAAAATACTTAATGAAGCAAAGAAATTTAGTAAATAATTTATAAAGGAGAACTAATATGAAGAAGAGGATTATTTTAGTATTAGTATTCGTATTATTGTTGACATTATCGCTATGTCTAGTCGCATGTAATAACAGTGGTGGATCATCAACTCCAACAGATAATAGTGATAATAGTGGAAACGCACCAAGTGGTGGAGGAAATGGTAAAAGCAACTTTTCTGGTGTAACATTTGATAACTTAACGGTTACCTATGATGGCGAAAACCATATTTTGCCAGAAGTTTCTGGTTTGCCAACAGGTGCAACAGTAAAATATACTGGACGCGAAGAAAAGAAAAATGCTGGAACATATCCAGCAACAGCTAAAATAACAAAAGAAGGTTATAATGATTTAACATTAAATGCCACTCTAACAATTAATAAAGCTACATTTACAGGAATTACTTTTAGTAATAGTACTTTAACTTATGATGGAGATTCTCATATTTTATCAGAGGCAACAGGTGTCCCAAGTTTTGCAAATGTTGTATATTCTGGTCGCTCATCACAAACAAATGCTGGAACATATCCAGCAAGTGCAACAATTTCTGCAGACAACTACAACGACTTAGTATTGAATGCAACTCTAACTATTAACAAAGCATCTTTTAGTGGTATTACTTTTGCCAGTGATACATTAACATATGATGGAAATTCACATATTTTAGCAGAGGCAACAGGTGTCCCAAGTTTTGCAAATGTTGCATATTCTGGACGTGCATCTAAGACTAATGCTGGAACATATCCAGCAAGTGCAACAATATCTGCACCTAACTATAACGATTTAGTTTTAAATGCAACTCTTACTATCAACAAGGCAACGTTCAACAACTTAACATTTGAAGATGATTCTTTTGATTATGATGGAAATCCACATAGTATTTATATTTCAGGAACAGTACCTTCTACAGCAAGTGTTGTTTATGAATCCGATGTAAATGGAATCACTAATACTGCAACAGAAATAGGAACCTACAATATAACAGCTACAGTATCTGATTCAAACTTTAATACTCTAGTATTAGAAGCAACTTTAAAGATTAATGCAGATGATGATGAAAGAATTTTAGCTATAAGTGGTTCAACATTATTCTTTGAGAATGCAATACACAAAGATTACTTCTATATGTATAACTTCTCAGATGGCGAAATCTTAAGAATAGAGAATAGTAAGGTAAAGGATATAGATGCAACAACGTCTAACCAAATCGTTTATGTTTCAGATGCTACATTATTCTCATCTTTGAAAACTGCAGCTTATGATACATCTGGAAAAACAGTAAGCCATGACTCATTATTAAATAAGAGTGCAGCATATGTACAATATGGTGGAACCAATACTTTCTATTACGTAATTAACGGATTAACAAATAACAATTCTGGTATTTATAAAGTTGATACATCTGGATCTGAACCAGTTATTACATTATTAAGTGCTGGTAAGGCTAAATACTTAAAGTTATATGGTAGTTATTTATACTTTGCAGATGGTGCAAATGGCAGTAAATTATCCAAGATTAATACAACAGATACAGAACAAGTTAGAACAGTTGTTGTAGATGAAAAGATTAACAATCTCTATGAATACGAAGGAGTACTATATTTCACTGTAAATAAAACATTAGGCAACTATATTGCTCGTTACGATATTTCATCTGGGGTTACTAGAAAGCTTACACAAGATGCTGGAAGCGACATGGTTGTAGTTGGTGATTATTTATACTACATTAATGTAGACAAACTCACAACAAAGATTAAGGGTGATGGAATATATAAAGTCCTAAAGAGTCCAGCAGCAGATATTAATTCTTCAGGAACATTAGTTATTGATGATCCAGGAATGGGATTAATTTCATTAACAGCATATAATAATGCATATTTAATTTACTATGATGTAGATGGATACAAATTAATGAAATATAATATTTCATCTCAAACAGCAGTAAATATTTTAGATGGTTTTGTCGCACCTGCAGATCCAACACCAACATCTTTAGGAAGTCAAACAGCATGTGTTGATGGAGTAATCTATTACTTAGATATTTGGGATGGAAAGACATTACATATGTATAATCCACAAACAACAAGCAACTTTAGAATTACTGCAGATAAAGTCAAGGCATTCTATTTCATTGGTGATTACATTTACATGAATGTTGTAACATTTGGTGTAAACAACAATACATATAGAGTTAACTATAAGACATGTGATGCTCCAGAACTTATCAATTCTTATGACTGTGTAAATATTGTTTCAGATGGCACATACATTTACTATGTAAAGAACAATGGAAGTGGAGTTGCAACAGAGATTCACAAAGCAAATATGGATGGTACAGGCGACATTTGTATATATGAATATGGTACAAGTTGCTTAGAATTATATAATAACACGTTATTCTTCGAGGGAAAGACTGGTGCAACAAGTTATCAATATGTACTAAAGTTAGAAAATGTCTCATCCTTAACAGGTCCTGTAGCAAGAAGTGCTTCATTAAGAGTTAACGATGATGCAAGAGCAACATATGTGAAGGTTGTTGATGGCGTTATCTATTATAGAAACACAAAGGGGACAAATTCACTTGCAAGAGTAAATGTTGATGGAACAATTCTTGTTGAAATTGCTGTTGGTAGCAATGTTGATGTTTCAGAAATTATAGTTTCCGGAAGTTATGTTTATTACTTTAACAACTACACCTCACATAATGACTATGAAATCTACAAGATTTCAAAAACATCTGTAGAGGGAACAGCAACACAATTAACAACAGGAGTATATGCGTCTGCTGGTTGTGTTTGTGGAGATAAGATTTATTATGTAAATTATAATTTAGGTGGAACATTAGGAGATTCTCATTTATATTGTGTATCAATTAATGGCGGTGCACCTGAATTAATTGCGTAATTGTTTACTAGGTGTATAAAAAGGCTCTGGCTTCAGAGCCTTTTTATTTGGGTATCTTAGTATTTTTTTTATTATTGAGATATGTAAAATAAATATATGAATATTGACAATATAATATTAATCAATGTATGATTTTATTAAATAAAATCAAAATTGGAGGACAAAATGGGATTATTTAGAAAAGATGATATTTGGTTTAGTTATATTAGACTAAAAGGAATAGATCAAGGATTATATTTATGCTTAAATGCAACTTATGATAGAAAGGCATATAATGATTATTTAACTTTAGAACGTTCTTTAGGAAGGGGACAGGGAACAGAAGTAATGTATAAGATTCCTTTTAGTGATATCATTAGCTTCTCATTTAAAAGGTCATTATTTGGAATGCATTCAATTATGATACAAACAAAATCAAAAAATACTTTATTTAGTGATATGAAGGCAGATAGGGATTTGTTTAATGCATCTCCACTTAAAAAAATGAAAAAAATTATCAATAAATATAAAAAGAATAATCCATAAAAAGGAATAGTTGGTTTATTTAGAATTTTGATTGTGTTTTTGTCTTTAATGGAGACAGAATATTTTTAAATGAAGATATGAAAACAATAATTTGTAAACAATGTGGTTCCAATAAATTTAGACAAAATAATAATGTTTTAATTTGCGAATATTGTGGAACAAAAATCATTGCCCCAGAAATAAAAAAAGATACAAACATTACATTAAACAATGATGTTGATGTGTTATTAAAAAAATGCAAAACAGATCCAGCTAATGCAAAAAAATATGCTAATTTAATACTAGATATAGATCCAACAAACGAAGAAGTAAAAAAATATTTATAGTGAGGGGAATTTTATGAAAACCAAGGAAATAGCTCAAAAGTATAATATTACACAAGAAAATTTTGAAAGATTTATTGTCTTAGCTAAATTAGAGCATGAAGATAAAGTGTTCGGGATGGCAATAGATGATGATAAAGTTGAAAAGTACGTATCATTATATAGAAAATATCAAGATAAAAAGAAAGAATTGGAAAAACAAAAACAAGATGAAGAAGCACAAAAGAAGAGAGCATTACAATCTATGCTCATATCATCTGGATTTAGTTTTGAGGGATATACAATAGTTAAATATTCTGGATATATCTCTGGTGATGATGCGATTCAAATTCCTAGAAGTGGATATTTCTTTGGACAAAATAATGGACAAAATTTAACAGATGCTTTGGTAAAAATAAGAAGACAAGCATTAAAGGAATTAAAGGAAGCTGCATACAATTTAGGATGTAATGCTGTAATTGGAGTTGATTTTGATTATCTTACATTAGACCCAGAATCTGCTACTTTTGGAGGCAATACTAGATATGAACCATATGTTATATGTGTTACAGCAAATGGCAATGCAGTTGTAATAGAAAAAAATACAGCAAAAATTGATGAAGAATGATTCATTTTTTATGTAAATTATTAGGTGGTTAATATATATATCAATTGAAATTGGTATTATCATGACAAATACAGGAAACGCAATATTAGGTATATCATTAATTTTTGCTTGCACTATCATTGGTGCATCCTTGGTTTTTATTTTCAAGAACAAAGAAATTAGTCCAAAACTCAATCAAATATTCACAGGACTTGCCGCTGGTATTATGTTGTCTGCAGCATTCTTTTCTTTGTTATTACCAGCAATTGAATCTGAAATTAGTTATATGCCAGTATGGGCAGTTGTAGGACTTGCAACAGCAATAGGTGCTGTATTCCTTTGGGGAATAGATAAGATTGTCCCACACTTTCACGCTGGAGATAAGAAAGAAGAAGGTATAAAGACTTTGTCTTTAAGTAGAACATCTAAAATGTTCCTTGCTGTAACAATTCATAATATTCCAGAAGGGTTGGCGGTAGGTATTGCATATTCAGTTGCACTCGCATCATGGTCTAATGCTTCAGATAGTGCATTATGGGGAGCATTAATATTAGCAATAGGTATTGGTGTTCAAAATATTCCAGAGGGTGCTGTTGTTGCTTTAGCAATTAAAGGTGAAACAGGATCTAGTGTAAAAGGTTTCTTGCTTGGTGTTTGTTCTGGTGTTGTTGAACCAATTGCAGCCGTTATAGGATTATTCTTAGCAATGCAAATTCAAGTTGTAATGCCATGGGCATTAGCATTTGCTGCTGGATGTATGCTCTACGTAATAGTAGAAGAAATGATTCCAGAAATGAAAAGTGATACAGTTCATCACCACGGCGTTTGGGCATTTATTATTAGCTTTATTGCCATGACCATGATGGAAATAGCTTTAGGATGAAAAAAATCGTTTTAAATGGTGTATGGGATATTGAATCCCAAAATAAAAAGTATGTATTAAAGGGAGATGTCCCTGGTACAGACTTTGGAAATCTTATTAAACAAGGACTTATTCAAAACCCATTAATATCTGGAATAGAGAAGGAAGCTTTAGCTATTTCAGAAAATGATTTCACTTTTTCAAGAGAATTTGAGGTAGATAAAGAAACATTAGACTATGCCCATATATCATTGCGTTGTGCAAGTATAGATACACTTGCAGATATCTATATTAATGATAACTTAGTCATCTCCTTAAATAATGCATATATTCCTTTAGATGTAGATATAAAAGAACAATTAAAAGAAGGCATTAACTCTATTAAAATAGAGTTCAAGTCTGCATATAACTATATAAAAGAAAGACAAAAGAAAGCACCACTTCCTTCAAACTTTAATGGTGTTAATGGTATTCCATATCTTAGAAAACCAGGTTGTCATTTTGGTTGGGACTGGGGCCCATGTGTACCATACTGTGGTATCTTAGATGAGATATATCTAAAAGCCTTCAATGAGGAAATAAAAGAAATATCAATTAAACAAGAAACAAATAGTGAAATATCTAAATTACATATATCTGCACAAGGTGTTAAGGATATTTATATCCTTTCTCCAGACAATGAAAAGATATCTGTAAAAGATGGATATGCAGAAATAAAGAATCCAAAACTTTGGTATACAAAAGAATTATCTGGTTTAGATGAACAACCTTTGTATAACGTAGTATTCTCTAATGATGAAGAACAAATAATAAAAAAGATTGGATTAAGAGATTTATATTTAGATCAATCTCAAGATGAATACGGAACAAACTTCTGTTTTGTACTAAACGGAGAAAAAGTATTTGCAAAGGGTGCAAACCTAATTCCTTTTGCTGCTATCTATGAAGATATAACAAAAGAGCAAATAGATTATTATCTCAATCTAGCAATTGAGTCTAACTTTAATATCATCCGTGTATGGGGTGGTGGTAGTTATGCAGATGAATACCTCTTATCTCAATGTGATAAATTAGGTATTCTTGTATGGCAAGACTTCTGCTTTGCTTGTCAGTTATATCCTTTCTATGAACAAGATTTCTTAGATAACGTATTAAAAGAAATAGATGTAAATGTAAAGAGAGAAACACTTCATCCATCCGTTGCTTTATTCTGTGGTAATAATGAAATAGAAACAATGTATTCTTGGATGAATAAAAACTCCAAACTACTTCAAAGTTATAAACATTTCTTCTATGACTTAATGCCAAAGGCATTAGAAAGTATAACTAATGTTTCTTATATCCCAACATCTCCAGTAGGAAAAGAATTCATGAAAGAAATCTCTTCAGATAATCATGGAGATACTCATATGTGGAATGTTTGGCATGGTCTTAAGAAACTAGATTATTACCAAACAAGATATTCTAGATTCTTATCTGAATTTGGTTTGGAATCTCTTCCTTCTATGAAGGCAATATCAACCTTTGCAACAAAGGAAGATTATGATATTACATCCAAAGCATTTAATGCACACCAAAAGTGTGGTGGCGGAAATAAGAAAATGCTCTTCTATCTAACAGAAATGTTTGATTTCCCTAAATACTTTGAAGCACTCCCATATTTAACAGGAATAGTACAAGCTGAGTGTATTAAGAATGCAGTTGTACACTTTAGACAAAATAAGGGTAGATGTAATGGCGCTATATTCTGGCAGTACAATGATGTATGGAATTGCCCAAGTTGGAGTTCTGTAGACTTTGAAGGCGTCCCTAAAGCCCTTCAGTACAAATCTAAGGAATTCTTCAGTCCAATTGCTTTAACTTGTGTTAAGAATAAAGGAAAGGCTGTCATATGCGCTCACAATGATACATTATCTAAACAGGATATAGATATCAAGATTGAGGAATATAGTTTAAAGACAGATGAAGTTATTAATACCATTGAACAAGGCGTATCTTTAGAAAAGAATAGTTATAATAACATAACAGAACTAAAGATAGAAAAGGATAATGTCCTTAAGATAACATGTAATGGTAATAGCATATACGAGATAATGGATAGTGTTTGTAAGCTCCCATTAAAGCCAGTGTCATTTAATACGTGGTTAGAAGGTGATACGTTAACTATATCTGCAGATACATTTGCATATAATGTTTATGTTGATTCAGATGCCATAGCAAAAGACAATTATTTCTCGCTTCTAAAGGGCGAGTCTAAGACAATTACCTTTGATAAAGCACCAACATATATAAACATTATTTGTGCTAATAACATAGAATTTAAAAAGAATAAACTACACAAGGCATTGTTTAGATTCTTATATAGACTAAAGCCAATTAATATAGCAAGATATCTATTCTATTCATTGAATTAATAAAGGAGATATATAGTATGAAGAAAGAAGTTTACATTGAAGGCATGATGTGCAAACACTGTGCAGCAAGTGCACAAAAAGCATTAGAGGGCATTGATGGCATTAAGGCTGCAAAAGTGGATCTTAAAAAGAAGAAAGCAACCATCAAACTGGATAAAGAAGTAGAAAACAGTGCTATTGAAAAGGCAATAGCAGATGCAGGATATACAGTAACTGGTATTGAATAGGATATATGCCGAAAATATGAGAAAAGAGCGAGAAATCGCTCTTTTTTATTAGGCTTATCATTACATTGTATTGACAAAATAATACATTGTATATATACTACGAACTAGGAAGTGGAGGCATATTACAATGGCAATATTACAAATAAGAGTAGATGATGAGTTAAAAAACCAAGCAAACGCTATCTATAATGAACTAGGTATGGATATTTCAACTGCAGTTAGAATGTTTTTAAAAAGATCTGTGGTTGTAGGTGGTATTCCTTTTGATACAAGAGTTAATACCCAAGCATCTACAGTTAGTCGTGTAGTAGATGATATGCCTAATTCCTCAATGCTTTTAGAAGATTCACCAGAGATGCAAGAAGAAATCAATGATGAGATTAAGAAGGCAAGAGAAGAAAGAAGAAAAAGACTTCAAGGCAATTAACAAAATAAAAGGGGACCAATAAAGGCCCCCCATTTTTTATATTGTTTAATTATTATTTGTTGTATGAAAGATACAATTCCTTGAATGCTGGTATAGATCTTTTTATCATGTCATTGCTTACACAATAAGCAGCCCTTACATAACCCTTTGCACCGAAGTCATCACCTGGAACTAATAATAAGCCATACTCTTTTGCTCTATTAGAAAATGCTTTTGCATCGCTCTCAAGAGTCTTTATGAATAGATAGAAAGCACCATCTGGTCTTACACAGGTGTAGCCTATATCTGTTAGTGAATTGTATAGTAGGTTTCTGTTATCTTCATATGCCTTAATGTTAGGTAAATCATTAACACAGTCTATAATTACATTCTGCCAAATAGATGGAGCACATACATATCCTAAACATCTTCCTGCTCCGCAAACTCCTGCATAAAGTAAATCCGCATCAGTGGCTTTAGGAGATACAGCAATGTATCCAATTCTTTCGCCTGGTAAGGATAAAGACTTAGAATATGAATAACAGACAATTGTATCGTCATAGTAGTTCATAATATATGGAACCTTAATATCTCCAAATACAATCTCTCTATAAGGCTCGTCTGCAATAATGAAGATTGGATGGCCATATTCCTTTGCCTTCTTCTTAAGTAGAGAAGTTATAGAGATAATTGTTTCTTCGCTATATACAGTACCACATGGATTGTTTGGTGAATTAATAATAATAGCCTTTGTATTAGCATTAATTGTCTTTTCAAGCTCTTCCATGTTTGGAGCAAATGTAGATTCAACGTAGCTTACAATCTTTGGAATGTTTCCAGAAGATAGGGTGAATACTTTGTATTCAGGGAAGAATGGAGCAAGAATAATAATCTCACTCTTTTCTGTATTTAATGCTTTAAGAGTAATACATAAAGAAGCTGCAGCACCACAGGTCATGTAGATATAATCTGGTGTCATGTTAACATTAAATCTCTTGTTTATACTGTCTGCTATAGCCTTTCTAACTCTAATATCTCCAGGAGCGGAGGTGTATCCATGAATTAGGGTGCTATCTTCAATAGATATAAGCTTTTTTAATGTTTCTCTTACACTTTCTGGTGCAGGAACATTAGGATTACCTAATGAGTAATCATAAACCTTGTCTGCGCCAACCTCTTGTGCACGCTTTTTGCCAAACTCGAAAAGCTCACGAATAGAACTTCTGTTTGTGCCGTAATTAACCATGTCTTTGTTGAATAATTCGCTCATATGTACCTCGTAAAAATGTACTATTGATTATTATATAACAAATAAATATTATTTTTCTACAATAATGTATATATTTTGCCAAAGTAAGATAATAGATATATAATATTTATATTAAAAGCAAAGAAGGGCAGTTATGAAGAAAGCGTTTCCAATTATTTTAATAGTAATGTTAGTTATTCTCATGGTATCTCTAACAGGCTGTAATATGATTACAGGTTTATTAAATGATATTACAAATAGCATTCCAGATTCAGGAGATAAAAGTGGAGATGATAGCGGCAGTGGTGAAAGCGGAAAGCCAGACTATTCCAATCATGGTAACTTTAGTGGCACAACATATTATTTCTATTTATCCGCACCAGAAGTCAATGTCATAGAAGGCTTTACATTCACAGTTGAATATACGAGATCTACCGAACCAAACTTAGGATATTGTGAACCAGATCCAGATGTGCACCAAATACCACAAGGTTGGGTAATTGAGGATGAGACAATTGCAACATATGAAATTGTGGATAAATATAAATGTGTAATAACCGGTCTTAAAGAAGGTACAACATATATCCATGCAAGATTAGATAAGAGTGCAGATAAAGTTAGAACAGATGATTATAAAATCACTGTTATTAAGAAAGTTCCAACAAAGTTGGAAATTAGCAAGAATAAGACAATCTATATGGAAGGAGACTCCTTTAATTCCAACTTTACTCTAACTGCAACATTTAACAATAATGATGAATTAAAAGAAGTTGTAACACCAACTAGTGTAGATACAAGTGCTGTAGACTTTGATACAAAGGGAACATACCCAGTTAAGGTTACATATACATGGAATGGTATAACTCTTGAAAAATCATATAATATTCAAATTGTAGATGCATCTTCTGCTGTATATACAGCAAAGTATTTAGATTATACATATGTAGATTATTATAAGCATCAATGGGCAACCAATTTGACAACAGCATATACACCTACAAGTGGAACTGTTAAATACTTAGTAATTCCAGCCTGGTTTGAAGATTCTGGCAAGTTCTTTGGGGAAAACGCTGCAGATAAGACAAATCTTAGAAATAAGCTTTATTCAGCTTTCTTTGGCTCCAAAAATACAACTAATGGCAAGAATTCAGTCAAATCATATTATGAAGAATTATCTGATGGTGCTCTAACTATTGAAGGTACTGTTTCAGATGTTTGTTATGAACCAGGTAGATTATCTACATATTATGATGCTGATGGAAAAACAAGAACAATATGTGGGGAAGCAGTAAACTGGTACTTTAGCACACACCCAAGTGAAAATAAATCAGACTACGACTCAGATGATAATGGAACATTAGATGCAATTGCCGTTGTATATTGTGCTCCAGATAAGCAACAAATAAAGACATGGCTTGAAACTCATCCATTAGACCCATTAAAGGATGATTATAACCAAAGTACATTATGGTCTATGGTTATGAGAGGTGGAATGGGCTCCGGTTCAGCAGATCCTGCAAATCCAAACCTAGAATCTTGTATGTGGGCAACAGCTTATGATGTTCTCCAAAAATATAATGGAGAAGATATTGAATCTAAAACATATTTACATGAAACAGGACATATGTTTGGACTCGAAGACTATTATGACACATGCTCTACTTACTCACCAACTGGTTCTCGTATAATGATGGATAGCAATAGAGGATCTCAAGACCCATATTCAGCTCTAGCTTTAGGTTGGGGAAAGGCAATTATTCCAGAAACATCTGCAACTGTAGAATTAAAGGATTTCCAAAGCAGCAGAGAAATGTTAATTCTTCACCCAGAATCAGATCAATGCAATTCACCTTTTGATGAATATATAATTATAGAATTATATACTCCTAATGGTCTTAACCAATTTGATGCTGAAGCAAGTCCATCTTATGAGCCAACTAATGTTGGTATTAGAATTTGGCATATAGATGCAAGATTGGTAAAACAATTAGCAAGGGATGAATATGATTATTCTGCATTATATACTGAGCCATCATCTCTAGATACGAATTATTATACACATCGCTATGACAATACACGTGGAGATACAACAGATCCATTAGCCGCAGAGAATGATGATTATTACTTAATCTATTATGTAAGAAATATGAACACTGGTTCTAAGGGATATAGCATGAAAAAGGATGAAACTGATTATATCATTAGAAATGAAACAATGTTCTATGCAGGAGATTCATTCACAATTGAAGATTATGCATCTCAATTTGCTAATGGCGCACAAGGCAAATTAAATAGTGGTTTGACTTTAGGTTGGTCTATCTATATTGAAGGTATTGAAGAAACATCCACAGGTGTTTGGACAGCAACAATCCAAGTTATCAAAGCATAATAATTATTTTAAAAAAGAAAATCCCCCATTAATTTGGGGGACTTTTTTTATTGTTTTTATGTCTATAACATAAAGATTGCAGTCACAACAAAGATATCATCTCTGCGTTCAAACGATGCATCTCCACCATGATTTTGTGCAATGGTTTTAATACTCTTTGTACCAAAGCCGTGATATCCGTTGTCTCCCTTTGTTGTCTCAGGAAGTCCATTGCCACGGAACTTCAACTCTGTTTCGCAGTAGTTTTCTATTCTAATAGTGAAGATACTGCCATTTTGTGCAGATGAGATTCTAATGAATCTCTTTTCTTCGTCTACAGTCATAAGATATTCAACAGCATTATCTATTGCATTGCCAAAGAATGAATTAATTTCTTGCATAGACATAAAGGATAATGCCTCGCCATCTAACATAACTGTTAATTGTATCTTTTGTGCATCACAAATAAGAGATTTTTGCGTAAGCAAAGTATCTAATGTTTCGTTTCCTGTTTTAACTTGAGCATCGAAAATGGAAATAGCTTTTTGTGTTTCTTCAATAAATTCGTTATCTAAGTTTTGGCCTTCGAGCATAGAACGTAATTGATGCTTCATGTCATGGCACTTTAAGTTAATAAGTTCCATATTCTTTTCTTGCAGTTCAACTTTTTCTTTGTAACTATCATAGAAAGCTTTTTCTGCTTCTTTTTCTTGTGTTGTATGAGCCCAAACAAGAATGAAACGCAGTGAGAATATAATAATGATATAAAGAAGTGCAACTATACCATTAAATGTATAAGAAACTGCTTCAATTGTTGAACCATTATAGCTGGTATTGAAAAGATTAGAACCCTGAATGCCTGCCGTTATAAAAGTAAATAAAATGAACATGACAACAATGGATTTGCTGATATTTTTGTCCACACTCTTTGCAGTTTTTGCAAATGCTCGTGCGCATGTGAAGAACAAAACAAAGAAAACAACTGCATGAACAATGAAAAATAATGCTTGGCTTAAAGGATCGTAATCATTATAAACCATCATAAAAATACTTTCTTTATTTAGGACTTTAATTAGCATTTCATATATATTGTTTCCAAGTCCGTTGCCTGCGTAACCCATAATAGTTGCAAAGAGAATAAGACTAGGCTTTTCTTTAAAGCAAACGAACAATGTTCCCATTCCAAGTAAAAGAGAAAGCACATTGGATGCCATACGAATAAGTTCTACATTTCTAAGACTTGTTTCTATTCCATGTGTAAAACCATAGAACAATCCATAAGCCATGCCATTTGTAATACTACCCATAACTATAATGGAGGAAATAAGACGAAGTATAAATAGTTTTCTGCGTTTAAATGAATAGGAAAACATTCCACAGTAAATGATAACGCCTAGTGCGCTTGTCATAAACATTGTTAAAAGAAACATATATAGTGTTCTATTTTCCATCCTATCTCCTTTCGCTCATAAACTTTAACAAACTTTGCATGAATGCAACTTTCTTGTTACGAGATATTGGTAAATGTGTATCTCCAACATATACGTCATTGTCTTGAACTTTTTTAACTTGTGCAAGATTTACTATAAACCCACTATTACAACGGACAAATCTATCACTTGGTAATCTCTTTTCTTCATCAGATAATGTACCAAAGAAACTGATCTCGCTTGTTACAGTGTGGTAATAAACATAATGATTTAACATTTCTATATAATATATATCATTAATATTTACATTGAATGTGCCTTGTGCAGTTGAAAGAGTTAATTGCTCTTCTTTTTTTGTAGATCTACGACAGACTCTTTCCATCATTGTAGAGAATGAGATATAACTCACAGGCTTAACAAGGAAGTCCATTGCTTCAACTTCATAGCCCTTTAAAGCATACTGCTTTAAGTCTGTAATAAATACTAGTGGTACATATGGATCTACTTTACGTAATAAACCTGCAGCTTCCATACCATTCATTAAAGGCATTTCAATATCCATGAAAACTACATCATAAATAGGTTTATAATTTTCAATAAAAAAGAGACCATTTTTGAAAACGGTATATTTACATTCTATACCTTTGTCATTCTGTAAACGTGCAATGTGATTTTCTAGGTTTTGAACACAATCGTCTCTATCTTCAACTATTGCAATTTCAAGCATTTTAGATCTCCTAATATCTATATAACAAAATTATATTTTATTAGTTATTTAGTGTCAACATGCCAATTTTTCTTGCTGTCAATACAGGTTAAGTAAAAAAACATACAGATTAAGAGAAACACCTATTTACTATCCTTTTTTTAGTTTATATTGCAATTGCGAACGACAAATAGGGGTTGTTCGAAACGAAAAACGATAGAAATTAGGAGATATATAAAAATGACAAACATAAATGAAAATAGAATTATCACAGTCGCAATGACAGGTGCAAGTGGAAATATGGGACAAGCAGTTGTAAGAGAAACAATGACTCTCCCATATGTTAAATTAAAATTATTATTTGTAGAAGGTAAGCGCGAGCGTAACCTTATGAAGAAATGGCAAAAAGAATATGGAGATAGAATTGAGATATTCTTCGGAAACATGAAGTACGAAAGAGATTGTCTCAAACTTGTTAAGGATACAGATTATGTTGTAAACATGGCTGCAATTATTCCACCATATGCAGATAGATATCCAGATTTAGCAAGAGATGTAAACGTTACAGGTGTAAAGAACATCGTAACAGCTATTGAAGCACAACCGGTACAACCAAAGTTAATCCACATTTCAACTGTTGCAATTTATGGTAACAGAGATTTCAATCATCCATGGGGAAGAGTTGGTGATCCATTACTCCCAAGTGCATATGACGAATATGGTACAGGAAAACTTATTGGTGAAAGATTTGTTTTAGATAGTGATGTACATACATGGGCAATCTTACGTCAAACTGGTATCTTATATGACAAGCTCTTAATGTCAAATATTTCAGATGGATTAATGTTCCATACATGTTTCAACGTTCCAATTGAATGGGCAACAGATCATGATAGTGGTGTTTTAATTAGAAACATCATTAGAAAAGATTATCTTAATGATAACGAAGGTTTCTGGAAGAGAGTTTATAACATCGGTGGTGGCGAAGGATATCGTACAACAGGTTATGAAACATTCGATATGGGATTTGGAATGATTGGTGGAAGCGTTGAATCATTCATGCGTCCAAATTGGCAAGCAACACGTAACTTTCACTGCATGTGGTTCAGTGATAGTGATGAATTAGAAAATAGATTCCACTTCCAAAGCAAATCTAAAGAAGAATTCTGGGCAGATGTAAAACATAAGAATTGGTATTTTGCTTTAGCAAAGATCTTACCAGCATCAGCAATTCAATCTTTGGTTATCAAACCATTATTAAGAAATAAAAATGCTCCATATAGATGGGTAAAGGAAGAAAACGAAGGCCGCATCAATGCATTCTTTGGCGGAAAAGAAGAATGGGAAGCACTCGGAGAAGACTGGAGCAATTTCAATGTCTGGAACAAGAATGAAATTAAAGGACATGATTATAATAAAGAAATAAATATTGCTTATGCAAATAAATGCAAATTATCTCATGGATATGATGAGAGCAAACCAGAAAGTGAATTAACACTTGAAGATCTACAAGAAGCAGCAAGATTCCGTGGCGGAAAATGTTTAGCAACAGAATTCACTAAGGGAGATTGGTACACAAAGGTAGAATGGGAATGTGCTGAGGGACATAGATTTAAAGCATCTCCATACACAGTATTAAAAGCAGGACACTGGTGCCCACATTGTATTCAAGAAAGTTATTGGAACTTTGACCTTCTCGCAAAGAAAAATCCTTTCTATGCACAAGTATGGTACGACACACATGATGAATCAGAAAAAGCCGTATATTACATCAACTCAAAAGGTTTGTCATTGATGGCAGCATAACGAAGGATGAAAAAGAAAACAGTGGAGGAAAGAACAATGAAAAATGTAGATATATATGTATTTAGTGCAACAGGTAACACACTAAAGTGTGCAGAAGAATTAAGAAAGAATTTAGTAGAACTTGGAGCAGAAGCTCAAATAAAGAAAATAGAGAACGGAACAGAACAAGTAGAAAACGTAGGAGATACAATAGTTATTTGTTATCCAGTACACGGATTCAACGCACCAACAAATGTAATCAACTTCAGCAAACTATTACCATTATCTAACGCAGAAGCTTACATTCTAAAGACATCTGGCGAACCTTTATCAATAAATGACGACTCTTCATTAAAGATTGTAAAGAACTTAAAGAAAAAGGGTTATGCATACAAAGGAGAATTCCATTTCGTAATGCCATACAACATGATCTTCCGTCATACAGACGAAATGGCAGCAAAGATGTATCAAACAGCAAAAGAGCGTATGCCAGCAACTGCAGAAATCGTGTTTAACGGAGAGGAGCATATTAAGAAGATACCAGTAAAGGCAAAACTAGTTCGTGGTGTAGTAAGTATTGAACACTGGGGTGCACGTTTTAATGGCAGATTCTTTAAGGTAAATACAGATAAATGTGTTAAATGTATGAAATGTGTCAATAACTGCCCAACAAAGAACATTACATATGAAGATGGCAAGTTCCAGTTTGGTAACCAATGTCTCCTTTGCACTCGTTGTTCATTCAATTGTCCAGTAGATGCATTCAAGATTGGTATCATGGACTTCATGAGAGTAAACGGTAAGTACAATTTCAATGCAGATGCAGAGCAAGCACAAATTGGTAAATACTGCCACAAATCATATACAAAATATTTCGCAGAAAACTAAAAGTTTTATATATCTCAAAACCCTATAAAAAATGGACACCAAATTAAGGTGTCCGTTTTTCTTTGCCGTATCTGGCGGAGGAACAGGGATTTGAACCCTGGCTAGCTTTTACACTACTACTCCCTTAGCAGGGGAGCCCCTTCGGCCTCTTGGGTATTCCTCCATGCCAAACTAGCGCTATTACGTGAAAATCATAATAACACATGAACTTTTCGTTGTCAATTGCATTTGTGTTTGCCTAGATAAAATATATTATATTCATAATATGCATTTATTTCTTTACAAAATAATAACCCTGCAATATAATCAACTACGATTTTAAAAATAGGGATAAAATTTATGGTTCTAACACTAGTAATTTCAATATTGGTTTTTGTGGTATTGTTTGTATCCATAATATTTTTTCCATCCTTTAAAATTAAGAACACAAAAATTGGTACTTTTTGGATTATTGCTTTAGTAGGTGCAATATTGCTTCTTGCTTGCGGTAGTGTTCCTATTAAAGAAGTTTTTAATAAACTAACAGCAGATAGTGCAATTAATCCTATAAAGATTCTGATTCTATTCTTATCCATGACTTTCTTGTCTATATTCTTAGATGAAATGGGTTTATTTAAGTGGGCAGCTATGAAAGCTGTAAAATTAGCACATAATAGACAAATCTCAATCTTTATTAGTATTTACTTGGTTGCAGCAATACTTACAACATTTACATCCAATGATATAGTTATTCTAACTTTAACACCTTTTATTTGTTTCTTCTGCAAACATACGAAGGTAAATCCTATACCATATTTAATAGGTGAATTTGTTGCTGCAAATACGTTCTCTATGATGTTAATCATAGGTAATCCAACAAATATATATTTGGCCACATCTCAAGGAATAACCTTTATAGAATACCTAAAAGTTATGTTTTGTCCAACAATGTTCGCAGGAATAGTGGAGCTTCTTTTGGTCTTATTAATCTTTAATAAGTCCTTAAAAAAACCAATTGAAAAAGTGTATACATCCACATTAATCAAGGATAAGGAAGATACAATAGTTGGGGTTGTTCATCTTGGGATTTGTTTGGTATTTTTAATAATTTCAAGTTATATAGATGTAGAAATGTGGCTTGTCTCTTTACTATGTGCAACATCTTTATTTATCTATGTTTTCATAACCAGATTTATAAAGAAAAACAAGGATGCAACTTTATTCAATACTATCTCAAGATTGCCATGGGAGTTGATACCATTTGTCCTTTCTATGTTCATAATTATCATTGCTTTAGAGTACCATGGAATAGTAGAAAAGATAGTCAATTTCTTGTCTAATGGAAACACAACTTTTGTGTATGGAACAACATCATTCCTTGCATGTAATATTATAAATAATATTCCTATGAGTATGCTCTATTCACATTTAATTGCAACGCTGGGTGAAAGTGAAGTAATGCAAGCAACATATGCATCCATCGTTGGAAGCAACATTGGAGCATTCTTAACACCTATTGGTGCATTGGCTGGAATTATGTTTACATCTCTAACAGAAAAATACGAGACAAAACTTAATTTCAAAACCTTTATTTTGTATGGATCCATTATTAGCATACCTGTTCTTTTGGTAAGTTTAGGTACGCTTGCTTTAATCTTTTATTGAGATTTTTAATGACAATACTCTCATTTTTAGATATAATGTTATAACTAAAAATCAAAAGGGTATTAATTATGCTTAGTGATTCAAGAATTAAAAAGTTAGCAAATGTCTTGGTAGATTACTCCATTTCTTGCGGAAAGGGAGATAAGGTTTGGATTGATTACAGTGGTTGTGATTACCAACTAATTGCTGAGATTATTAGAGAAGTTTATGCACATGGTGGTATGCCATTTGTATTTCAAAATGATAACAGAATAAAAAGAGAAATCTTAAATGGTTGTTCAGATGAAATGCTAAAAGTTTGGGCAAAAAGAGATGCTGCATTCATGGATGAATGTCAATGCTACATCGGTATTCGTGGCGGAGAAAATAACTACGAATTAAGTGATGTTCCAGCAGATAAAATGCAAGCTTATGACAAACTTTATGCACATGAAGTACACCACAATATACGCGTTAAAAAGACACGTTGGGTTATTCTTAGATATCCAACACAAGGTATGTCTCAACTTGCTGGAATGAGCACAGAAGCATATGAAGATTATTACTTTGATGTCTGCACATTAGACTACAAAAAAATGGACAAAGCAATGGATCCATTAGTAGAACTAATGAATAAGACAGATAAGGTTAGAATTATTGCAAAAGATACAGACCTAACTTTCTCAATCAAGGGCATCGGTGCAGTTAAGTGTTCTGGTAAATGTAATATCCCAGATGGTGAAGTTTACACAGCTCCAGTTAGAGATTCAATTAATGGTGTAATTCATTACAACATTCCATCTATTGAAAACGGCACAAAATTTGAAAATGTTAGATTAGTATTCAAAGATGGAAAAATCATTGAAGCAACAGCAAATGACACAGAGAAAGCAAATGCAATCTTTGACACAGATGAAGGTGCAAGATATGTCGGCGAGTTCTCATTTGGTTTAAACCCATTCATTACAAAAGGAATTGGAGATATCCTCTTTGATGAAAAGATCTCAGGATCTTTACATTTCACACCAGGTGCTTGCTATGATGATGCATACAATGGAAATATAAGTGCAATACACTGGGACTTAGTATTATGCCAAAGACCAGAATATGGCGGAGGCGAGATTTGGATGGATGATGTCCTTGTCAGAAAGGATGGAAGATTCGTTCTTAAAGAATTAGAGGGTCTAAATCCAGAAAATCTTAAATAAATAATTAAATAATAGATAAAAACTATTTGTAATTTTGTTTTTCTATGAATTACAATATGGCAACAAGATAAAAATTGTAAAAATAAAATAAAATTTTAAATATATTTCGGAGGACGAAAATTATGGCAAAAAATGTCAGAGTCGCAATTAATGGTTTCGGAAGAATCGGTCGTCTTGCTTTCCGTCAAATGTTTGGCGCAGAAGGTTATGAAGTAGTCGCAATCAACGACTTAACATCACCAAAGATGTTAGCACACCTCTTAAAGTACGATTCAACACAAGGCAACTATGCAAATTCACATAAAGTTGAATCTGCAGAAGCAGTATTAAACGAAGATGGATCAATCAAAGAAGATGGATACATTGTAGTAGATGGCAAGAAGATTACAATCTATGCAGTTAAAGATGCAAAAGATCTTCCATGGAAGGCTCTTGATGTTGACGTTGTTTTAGAATGTACAGGTTTCTATACATCAAAAGACAAAGCAGCAGCACATATTGTAGCAGGTGCAAAGAAAGTTGTTATCTCAGCTCCAGCTGGAAACGACTTACCAACAGTTGTTTACAATGTTAACCATGATATCTTAAAGGCTTCAGATACAATCATTTCTGCAGCATCATGTACAACAAACTGCTTAGCTCCAATGGCTTTCTTCCTCAACAAGTTAGCACCAATCCAAAGTGGTATCATGACAACAATTCACTCATATACAGGTGACCAAATGGTATTAGATGGACCACAAAGAAAGGGTGACTTACGTCGTTCAAGAGCAGCAGCTTGCAACATCGTTCCAAACAGCACAGGCGCAGCAAAAGCAATCGGTCTTGTTATCCCAGAATTAAATGGTAAATTAATCGGTGCTGCACAAAGAGTACCAACTCCAACAGGATCTACAACAATCTTAATCGCAGTATGTAAAGGAAACGTAACAGTTGATGCTATCAACGCAGCAATGAAAAAAGCAGCAGAAGGTAACGATTCTTATGGTTACACAGAAGACCAAATCGTATCAAGCGATATCATTGGCATGACATATGGTTCATTATTCGATGCAACACAAACAATGGTAAAATATATGCCAGAATCAGACTGCACAACAGTTCAAGTAGTTGCATGGTATGACAATGAAAACAGTTATACAAGCCAAATGGTTCGTACAATTAAATACTTCGCAGAACTTAAATAATTAAGTCATAACTGATATTAAAGAGATGTTCGTAAGAGCATCTCTTTTTTATTACTCAATCTTGATTTATAGATATAAATAGTTATAAAATGATATATTATGGCAGATGACAACGAAGTAAAAGAAGTCCAAGAACCTGAAAAAGAACAAAAACAGGAAGATAAGAAGGACAAACAAGACAATAAACAGGATAAAAAGGCCAATAAACATGATAAGGCTAATACTGTGTTTTTCCCAGAAGGTGCATCTGAAGCAGACATAGAAAGACACCAAAAGGAATTGAAGAAACAGTATAAGGTTGGCAGACCAACCATTATGCAAATCTTAACAGCAGTATTAAGTGGTCTTGTTATTTTGGGTATTGTAATTGCTGTTGTTGTAATAGCCGTAACCGAAAGTTAAAAAAATATTTTATTTGGGGGTATATAGTATGGGAGTCAATCCATTCTACAAAGCGTTTTGCAGATGTTATCAAAAGATAATGTATGTTGCAGTTTTCTTCCTACCATGGAATCAAAACAAAGGCACATTATCGGGTGCAGGCAGTATTAAAGAATTGCCACAATTCTTAAAAGATAAGGGATTTAAGAGCATTTTAGTTGTTACAGATAATTTCTTGTTTGAACATGGTATGGCAGATCCAATCGCACAAAAGTGTGAAGAGTTGGGTATGAAGAGCACAATTTTCCACGGAGTTGTTCCAAATCCAACAATTCAAAACATTGAAGATGGTCTTCAAATGTATAAAGATAACGAGTGTGATTGCGTTGTCGCATTAGGCGGTGGTTCATCTATGGACTGTGCAAAGGGTATTGCAGCTAGAGTTGCATGTCCAAAGAAGACAGTTCCACAAATGAAGGGCTTAATCAAAATCCTACTTTCTGGTAGAGGAAAGAAAATGCCACCATTGGTTGCTATTCCAACAACATCTGGAACAGGAAGTGAAGCAACAGTTGCAGCAGTTATTTCTAATCCAGAAAAGAAAGAGAAGTATCCACTTAATGACCCATATCTTATTCCAAGATATGTTGTTATGGATCCAGAACTCACAATTGGTCTTCCAAAACCAGTTACATCCACAACAGGTGTAGATGCTTTAACACATGCAGTCGAAGGATATATTGGAAGCGAAAATACAAAACAAACCAAGAAGGATTCTATTGAAGCAGTTCAATTAATTCATAAATATCTTAAAAAAGCATATGATAATGGCGCAGATTTAGAAGCAAGAAATCAAATGCAACAAGCTGCATATTTAGCAGGACGCGCATTTACACGTTCATATGTTGGATATGTTCATGCAATTGCACACTCATTAGGCGGATTCTATGGAGTACCACATGGTCTTGCAAATGCTGTAATTCTTCCATACGTATTAGATGCATACGGAAAGAGTGCATATAAGAAACTTGCTCAACTTGCAGATTGTATCGATATTAAGGGCGAAAATGATGAAGAGAAGGCAAAGGCATTCATTCAATGGATTAGAGACCTTAATGCATCTATGGATATTCCAGATAAGATTAAAGCAAAAGATGGTTCTCAATTAATTAAGGAAGAAGACCTTCCAATTATGATAGACCATGCATATTCTGAGGCAAACCCACTTTATCCATGTCCACAAGTATGGAGCAAGGATGACCTCGAAAAAATTTACAGAATTATTATGTAATAATAAAAGTCGATATAACGAAAAGTGCCAACCCGTTAGGGCTGGCATTTTTCTTCATTTAAGGGGGTTATTTAAATTATCTGTACATTTTGAGTTCGCCATGTACACATTTTAAATCTATTTCTTTTGTTTCAACTGGTTGGATTTCTCCATCGAATTGGAATTGACTATCATCTAAGATTTTGATGTGGCAGCTATCTGCTGTGTATTCATCTGAATAGTCATGTTCAACATGCTTTCCTTTCATTAATTGTGGTAATCTTCCAAAAATCTTTGATTTTTTCATTTCATTAATAGCAACGATATCTAATTTGCCATCATCTACAATGCCATTTGGACAGATCTTGATTCCGCCACCAATGCATTGTCCATTACCAATACCAATCATGAATACGTTCTTGTCATATGTTTCGCCGTTTACTGTTAATTCCATATGATGGAAACGTGTGTGAAGTAGAGTATAAATTAATGCCCATGTATAAGCTGCTTTGCCTTTTAACTTTTGAACACTTGCGTATTTAACTAAAACATCTACATCCATACCAGCACCAGCAACGTTTAAGCAACGTTTGTCTCCTGCTTGGATATAGTCTACATATTGTGCATCATCTTTTAAGATGACATCTATAGCTTCTTTATATTTGATTGGGTGATTAGAAGCCTTTACAAAGTCGTTACCACTTCCGCAAGGAACTAATCCTAATGTTATCTTAGAAAAGTCTACAATGCCGTTTAAGACTTCGTTGAATGTTCCATCTCCGCCTAAAACGATAAGTTTAAGATCTTCTTTTTCTGTATTTAATTGTTTTGTGATTTCAATTGTATGTCCAGCATACTCTGATTCATGAACAGTATACTCTTTGTCTGCAAGCTCTAAAGCTTCTTTCACAACTTGTAAAGCTTTTAAGCTTTCTCCACGTCCACCTTTTGGATTTAATATAATATCGTACATAAAAACTACCTCTTTTTTTATAGTTCGGCTAATTTTAATATTTATAAATAAATAAGTCAAATAAAAATGAACAGAAAATAAAATCTGTTCAAATTTTTATCAAAATAATATTATTGTTAATTACTTACTATTAAAATGTTCTAATAATCCTAATATAGCTTCAACTGCAGCATCTGTTCCCATTGAACTATTTACAACTAAATCATAAGAGTGTGGATCTCCCCATTTTGTATCTGCGTAATGTTCATGGTATTTAGCTCTTTGTTTATCGCAAGTCTTTATAGCTTTTTTTGCTTCTTTTTCTGAAACATGATAGGTTTCTGATATACGTTTAATTCTATCTTCTTCATTAGCAATAATGAAGATTCTTACCAAATTTGGATTATCTCTTAAAATATAATCTGAGCAACGACCAATGATAATACATGGTTTTTCTGCTAGTTTTTTAATGATTTTTACTTGGGTACCAAATAGTTCATCTGAGATTGGAACAAAGTTTCCAGAGGAGTATGAACCATAATCAAAACCTGTTGGAGTTCTGTCTTGGAATGCATCAATAACTTCAGGTTTAAACCCAGTTGCTATTGCTGCAAGCTCACTAACAGATTTGTCATAGAAAGGAATATTAAGTTTACGTGCAACCTTTCTACCGATTTCACGTCCGCCAGATCCATATTCACGAGAAATTGTAATAATAGATTTAAAGCCCATAATAAAATCCCCCATCTTTTTTATTTTAATTCAAATTAAATATAAAAGTCTATACCATGAAAAAATATATACACGTGTTTAATTTATACTGCAAACTTGCAAAAAGAGGCGGTTAGAATGTATAATATTTGCTACAGGAGATAGATTTATGTGTTTAGTTAACAAGAAGAAATTAGAACAAACAAAAGAAGTAATGCACAAGGGTGATTTGTATCTTCCAAATGATACTAATTTGCTAATTTACCAAACATTTAGACTTGAAAAATTGAGAAGATTTAACAAGACTTGCAGGTTAAATATTCCAAAAAGAATAAGATGGTGCAAAAAGATGTTTGCAGAATTTGGAGAGAATAGTTACATTGAATTGCCATTTTATTCCAACTTTGCAGGAGAGCATGTTCATATTGGTAGAGATGTTTATGCGAACTTCAATTTAACTCTTGTTGATGACACACATATCTACATTGGAGACTATACCATGATAGGTCCAAATGTAATTATTGCAACAGCTGGACATCCTGTATTGCCAGAATTAAGAGAAAAGATGTACCAATATAATGCTCCAGTACATATTGGAAGGAATTGTTGGATAGGCGCAGGCTCTATTATTCTTCCTGGTGTAACCATTGGAGATAATGTTGTAATAGGCGCTGGATCTGTTGTTACAAAAGACATAGAAAGCAATGTAGTTGCCGTAGGCAATCCTTGTAAAGTGATGCGTCCAGTCGGCGAAAAAGATAAAGAGTTTTATTTCAAAGACAGAAAAATTGATATAAAAGAATAACCCATAATTTTTCTTAGTTTGATATATGTGGTGTAAAGAATATTGCCTATAATATTCTTTTTTGGTATAATATCCTTTAGTTTATCAATGAGCAAAAGGAGACTTCAATGCTTTTAGTTTTAGATATTGGAAATACAAATGTAAAAATTGGTATTTTTAAGGGCAATAAGCTTATCTCTACTTGGCGTGTATCTACACAAGCTTCACATACAGCAGATGAATATGGCATGATGGTCTATGACTTACTTAGATCTTCAGGTGCTTCATTTAAGGATATTGAGGGTTCAATTATGTCTTCAGTATCTCCTGCTATGAACTACACAATTGAGCATATGTGTCAGTACTACACAAACAAAAAGCCAGTAGTTGTAAGTGCAAATATTAATACTGGAATTGAAATTAAGTATGATCATCCTGGCGAACTAGGTGCAGACAGAATTGTAGATTGTGTTGCAGCATATAAATTATATGGTGGTCCTGCAATAGTTGTAGATTTTGGTTCAGCAACAACATTTAACTTAGTTACAAAAGATGGTGTATTTATTGGTGGCGCAATTGCTCCTGGTGTAAAGACAGCAGCAGATTCTTTAGTAAATGTTGCAGCAAAACTTCCAAGAGTTGAGTTGTCTGTTCCAGAAAATCCAATTGGAACAAATACAATTAGTGGTATGCAATCTGGTATCGTTTATGGATACACAGGATTGGTTAAGTACATCGTAGATATGTACAAGAAATTACCAGAAATGAAAGATGCAAAAGTTATTGCAACAGGTGGTCTTTCTGAATTGGTAACAAATGCAGATAAAACAATTATAGACATCATAGATAGAAAGCTCGCTTTAGAGGGTTTAAAAATCATTTATGATTTAAATAAGAAGGAGAAATAATGAAAAAAGTTGGCGTAGCATTATTAGGAGTTGGAGTCGTTGGTGGCGGAACTTATGAAATCTTAACAACAAAAAGAGACTACATTAAACAAAACGATGGCATTGACGTTGAGGTTATGCACGTTTTAGAAAAGAATACAAAAAGATGCGAAGAATTAGGCATTGATCCAAAAATCGTATCTACAGATATAACAAACATCACAAAGAATCCAGATATTAGTATTGTTTGTGAATTCTTTGGTGGAATTGAACCAGCACGTTCATTTATTATTGCATGTTTGGAAGCTGGCAAGTCTGTTGTTACAGCAAACAAAGAGATGTTCTCTAAGAACTGGCCAGAACTTGAAGAAATCGCAAGAAAACACAATGCTGGTTTATATTTTGAAGCAAGTTGTGTTGGCGGTGTTCCAATTATTCATGCTTTAACAGATAGCTTACAAGGAAACACAGTTAAGTCTATTAAAGGTATCGTTAACGGAACAACAAACTACATCCTTTCTCGTATGAGTGATGAGGGTGTAGATTATGCTTCATGTTTAAAGGATGCACAAGCTTTGGGTTATGCTGAAGCAAACCCAACCGCAGACGTAGATGGTTTTGATGCAATGTATAAATGCTCAATCTTATCATCTCTTGCATACAAAAAGAGAGTTCCAATCTCCAAGATTTATAGAGAAGGTATTTCAGCAATAGCAGTTGAAGATATCAACTATGGTAAAGAATTAGGATTAACATTGAAGCTTCTTGCAATTTCTAAGAACAATGATGGAAAGATTGAAGCAAGAGTTCATCCAGCATTCTTACCAAATGAGCATCCACTATCTTCAGTTAAAGGTTCATTCAATGCTGTTTACGTAAACGGAGACAATGTTGGAGACTTAATGTTCTACGGACGTGGAGCAGGTGCTCTTCCTACAGGAAGTGCAATTGTATCAGATGTTATATTTGCTGCAATGAAAGATGAACCAAGAAGATTTGCTTGGGAAGAAGTAAAAGAAATCAACGATGCAGACTTTGAAAGTGAATTCAATTCTAAATATTACATTCGTTTAATGGTTAAGGATGTTGCTGGAATTCTATCACATATCACAGGAATTTATGGAGACAATGGTGTAAGCATTAACTCAGTTATCCAAAAGGAAACAAATAATGGTGCAGTTCCAATTATCTTCGTAACACATACAACAAAAGAAAGTGCAGTCCAAAATGCATTAAAGGCAATTGGCGAGATAGATGGTGTCGAAGTTGCTGCATTAATTAGAGTTGAGGACTAATAATGGATATAAAAGATATTAAAAGAAGTGCTGGTGTATTGTGTAATATATCATCTCTTCCTAGTGAGTATGGTATTGGCTGCTTTAACAAAGATGCAGAAAACTTTGCAAATGTTATTGCAGACATGTCTTACACATGGTGGCAAGTACTTCCAATTACAATGATTGGATATGGCAATTCGCCATATTCATCATTATCTTCCTTTGCTGGTAATGCTTTATATATAAATCCAGCAGAGTTTTGTAATTTAGGATTATTATCTTGGGAAGAGTTAAATGGCTTTAAATATTATGGTGAGCCATATAGCGTAGACTATGACTTTGCAAGAAACAATATTGCAAGATTATTAAACACAGTAATTCCAAGACTAACACAAGAGATTAAAGCTAAAATTGAGACATGGAGAAAGGCAAATGCATATTGGGTAGAAGATTATGCTCTTTATATGGCACTTGCTGAAGTTTATGGATATAACTGGAGAGAATGGGAAAAACCATTAATTGTTAGAGATCCAGTTGCTTTAGATAAAAAGAAAAAAGAACTTGCAAATAGAATCTTCTATTACATTTTTGAACAATATGAATTTTTCAGAGAATGGGGCGCATTAAAGGATATTATTAATGCCAAAGGCATTAAGATTATTGGAGACATTCCTTTCTATGTTGCAACAAACTCTGTAGATGTATGGGCAAATCCACATGAATTCCAATTAGATAAAAACCTTGGTGAAAAAGCAATAGCTGGTGTACCACCAGATGCATTTGCAGAAAAAGGTCAAATCTGGGGAAATGTCTTATATGATTTCAAGGAACAAGAAAAGAATGACTATTCTTGGTGGAGATTAAGAATTAAACACAACCTTGAAATGTATGATGCTCTTCGCTTAGATCATTTCAGAGCATTCTATAATTATTTCTCAATTCCAGCAGAAGATACAGATACTGCAGAAAATGGACATTGGGAGAAAGGCCCTGGAATGAAACTTATCAACTTCTTCAAGAAGGACAATCCAGAAGCATTATTTATTGCAGAAGATTTAGGACTTATTGATGAGGATTGTAGAAAGTTTATAGATAGCACAGGAATTCCTACTATGAGAGTATTCCAATTTGGTTTTGATGGAACTCCAAGTGGCAATATTCCATACAATTACGAAGTAAATACTGTTTGTTATAGTGGAACACATGACAATAATACATTGCTAGGATGGCTTTATGAAATTAATCCAGGTGCAAGAGATTATGTTCTTAAGTATTGTGGCTATGAAGGCGCAGGATGGGGAGCAGGTGGTCCTCAATGTGGTTCCACAAAAGCAATTTTGAAGACATTATGCATGTCTTCATCCAAAATCACTATATTCCCAATACAAGACTTATTAGGATATGGTGGTGATACAAGAATGAATATACCTGGTGTTGCAAGTGGTAACTGGAAATTCAGAGTACCGTTTGACCAAATCATGAGTATAGATAGAAACTACTTCCTAGATTTGAATAATACCTACGGAAGAAATAGAAAATAGAGGTGAATTATGGTTTTTGAAAAATTACAAGCTATGATAGCAGATCAATTAAACTTAGATAAAGACGAAATTAAATTAGAGAGCAACATTGTTAAAGACTTACATGCAGACAGTTTAGATTTAGTTGAAACACTAATGAATATAGAAGATGAATGGGGCATCACCATTGCAGATGGAGATGTCGCAGATATCGAAACTGTTGGGGATGTTGTTAAATTAATCGAATCTAGAATTTAATTTAGATTAATTCTCTTGATTATTTCATCAGTGAAGTCCGTTGTAGATTGTTTCATTGTTGAAATATCTTGAGTACCAAATCCATCATTAATTGCTGAGGCTACTGCATTTTCAATGCATGTAGCTTCTTTTTCTGCATCTAAGGAATGTCTAAGCATCATAGCAGCAGATAAAATAGTTCCAGCAGGGTTACAAATGTTCAAGCCTGCAATTGTTGGTGCAGAGCCATGAATGGCCTCATATAAGCCAACACCAGTTTCTCCAATGGATGCAGAAGGTGCAAGTCCTATTGAACCAACTATGGCGGCAGAGAGGTCACTTAAAATGTCCCCAAACATATTAGATGTTACTATGACATCAAATTGAGATGGATTAATTGCAAGTTGCATAGCAGCATTATCTACAAACATTTCTGAAACTTGTACGCTTGGATAGTCTTCATTGATATCCATAACGACTTTTCTCCAAAGTCTTGAAGACTCTAAAACATTTGCCTTATCTACCAAGCAAAGTTTGTTTTGTCTCTTTTCAGCAATCTCATATGCTATCCTTGCAACTCTCTCAATTTCGAGTTCGGAATATGATTCTGTATCGAATGCTTCACGACCAAATTTTGGATTGTTTCTATATCCTCTTTCACCAAAGTAAATGCCACCAGTTAACTCTCTAACAATCATGATATTTAACCCATCTTTTATCTTCTCATCCTTGAGTGGAGAGAACTTAGAAAGTATAGGATAAAGAGTAGCAGGTCTAAGGTTCGCATAGACGTTCATTGCCTTTCTAATACCTAGCAAACCAGCTTCAGGTCTTCTTGCTTCATAGTCCCATTTTGGACCTCCAACAGAGCCTAATAATACTGCTTGAGATGCCAAACATTTGTCTATAGTTTGTTGTGGTAAAGGGTCTCCACAAGCATCAATTGCTGCGCCTCCAATGAGCTCTTCAGAGAAAATAAAAGTATGATTAAACTTGGTGCCAATAGCTTCTAAAACCTTCTTTGCAGCACCAATTGTTTCTGGACCAATGCCATCTCCTGGAAGTAAAGTAATCTTATATTCCATACTTATTTTCCCTCCTTGATTAGGTTCATTAAACCACCATGTTCTATGATGTTTTGGACATATCCATCTAGGCTTGGAAGTGGATAAACCTTGCCAGTTGTAATATCTGTTATTTTTGCAGAATCGATACTTAAAGTGTCATTTTTAGATATTTCATCTGCCATTTCTGCATTTTCAACAACAAGTAAACCAGTGTTAATTGCATTTCTGAAAAAGATCCTTGCAAACGATTTTGCAATGACTATTTTTATGCCAGAAGCCTTGAGTGCAAGTGGTGCATGTTCTCTTGAAGAACCGCATCCAAAGTTGTATCCACCAACTATAATATCACCGTCTTTTACAGTCGTTGCAAAGGTTGCATCAATATCCTCCATAGCATGTGCTTTGAGGTTTTCATTACTTGCATCATTGAGATATCTTGCTGGGATAATAACGTCTGTATCAACGTTGTCTCCATACTTGAAAACTTTACCTGTACTCATAACTATTCCTCCGGTGCACTAAGGTAACCATTGATGGCACTTTGTGCTGCTACATAAGGAGATACTAAATATACCTCGCTGTCTTTTGCGCCCATTCTTCCAACGAAGTTTCGATTGGTTGTTGAGGCTGCTTTTTCTTTGCTCGCAAGTATGCCCATGTGTCCGCCTAAGCATGGTCCACATGTAGGTGTAGATACGACTGCGCCTGCGTCCAAGAAGATGTCAACCAAACCTTCTTTAATGCATTGCTTGTATATCTTTTGTGTTGCAGGAATTATGATTAATCTTAGACCATCTGCCTTGTATTTTCCTTTCAAAATACTTGCAGCTTGGCGCATGTCAGACATTCTTCCATTAGTACATGAACCAATAACGACTTGGTCTAATTTGACCTTTTCTTTTAGATCTGCAATTGTTTTAACATTGGATGGTAAGTGAGGGAATGCAGCAACTGGGAGTAGAGAATCTAAATCAATTGTTAGTTCCTTTACATACTCAGCATCTTTATCTGCAACTATTTCTTTGTAATCCTTCACGCCAACTTCTTTAAGATATTCTTTAGTTATTTCATCAACAGGGAAGAAAGCGTTCTTTGCACCACATTCTATTGCCATATTGGCAATACATAATCTATCATCCATTGAAAGAGATGCCAAATCTCCATAGAATTCAAGAGACTTATATGTAGCACCATCTGTGCCAAGTATCTTAATAATAGTTAAGATAACATCTTTTCCTGTTGTATATTTTCTAAGTTTGCCCTTTATGCTGATCTTAATGGCTTCTGGAACTCTAACCCACATTTTGCCAGTTATCATAGCTGCTGCCATATCTGTAGAGCCTATACCCGTGGATAAGCATGCGAGCGCACCATATGTGCAAGTGTGTGAGTCTGCGCCTATAATCATCATTCCAGGCTTTGCTAATCCCTTTTCAGGGATTAAAGCATGTTCTATGCCAGCTTCGCCAGCATCATAAAAGTGTGTAATCTTTTGTTCTTTTGCAAACTCTCTACATGTCTTGCATTGTTCTGCGGATTTAATGTCTTTACATGGCACAAAATGGTCCATAACAAAGACTACTTTGTCTGGAATAGAAACACTCTTATTTGCTTTTTTAACTTCGTTAATAGCAACAGGAGTTGTGATATCATTTCCAAGTACTAAGTCTAAGTCACATGTAACCAAGTCTCCAGCTTTTACATCATGTCCACAATGTAGGGCAATAATCTTTTGAGTTGCAGTCATTGACATAAGATTTACTCCTTATTAATTAGCCTATATTCGATTGCTTCAACCATAGCATCCCAACTAGCATGAATAATGTCTGTATTAACACCAACAGTAGTCCATGTTCCTTTGCTGTCTCTAGATGTTATAGAAACACGAACAATAGCTCCTGTTGCAGATCCAGAATCTACGACACGAACCTTATAGTCTATTAGTGAAATATTGCTAAGTTCTGGATAAAATCCAGAAAGTGCTGCTCTTAAAGCCTTATCTAGAGCATTAACTGGACCATTTCCATTAGCTGTTGCAACCCTTGTTTCATCTCCAACTTTTATAGAAACTAAAGCAGAGTTAATACCTTCTGGTCTACTTGCATTAATCTCATATTTGTCTAAGACAAAACATGGTTTATATGAACCTAGAATCTTTTGAGCCATAAGTACGAATGATGCATCTGCACCTTCGAATTGGTAACCCTCATTTTCTAGTTCCTTAACTTTGTTAAGAATTTCTTGTACCTTAGGATCTGTCTTTGAAAGATTAGGGAAGAATCCTTTTAGCTTTGCTAAAACTGTGCTCTTTCCAGATACTTCGGATAATAAGAAATGTCTATAGTTTCCAACTTCCTCTGGAGATATATGTTCAAAGGAAGCGTTGTCCTTTAGGACTGCGTCTGTATGTGTGCCTGCCTTATGTGCAAATGCGCTTGCACCTACGTATGGCATACTAGGGTCTAAGTTTATGTTACAAATCTCTGCAACAGCATTAGCTGTTTTTGTTAAAAGTTCTAAATTTATGTTTGTTTCAAGACCTTTTTTAAGAGCAACATCTGCGATAATTGTAGATAGGTTTGCATTACCACATCTCTCACCGAACCCTAAAAGGGTTCCTTGAATATGTGTTGCGCCTGCGTCTATAGCAGCAATAGATGATGCAACGGCAGTTCCAATATCATTATGACAATGAATACCAATCTTTGCGCCATCTATACTATCTACGCATTTTTTGGTTATTTCATAAATCTCATTTGGGAAAGTTGCTCCGCGTGAGTCGCATAATACGAGTGTGTCTGCGCCTGCCATGTATGCGCTCATGAGTGTTTGGAGTGCATAGTTAGGATTTTCTTTGTATCCATCAAAGAAATGTTCAGCATCAAATATAACTCTTTTGCCAGCACCAGCTAAGAAACCAATACTTTCACCAATTAGCATTAAGTTTTCTTCAGGGGTAACACCTAAAACTTCATTTGCTTGTGTTACAGATGACTTGCCAAAGATGCAAACAGTGTTTGTATTTGCTTCTAATAATGCTCTTAGACCAGGATCTAATTCTGTTTGGATATCTTTTCTTCTTGTTGAACCAAAAGCAGTAAGCTTTTTATTTGAGGTTGATAAGAAGAAATCTCTATCTTTTGGATTAGATTGTGGATCGCCACCTTCAATTAAATCTAGCCCAAGTTTCTCTAAAAGAGAAAGTATGTTCTTTTTATCCCTTTCAGAAAAGGATATAGACTCACTTTGGGCACCATCTCTTAGGGTGGTATCATAAAATTCTAGTTTGCTCATAATTAGTTATCTTCTTGTAGTAGTTTGTTCGTTGCATTTACATATGCAATTATGGATGCTTCCAAAACGTCTGTTGAAATACCTTTACCTGTATGAACAGCTGTATCGGATGCAAGTTTTACGTTTGCTATACCTAATGCGTCTTTACCTCTTGTTACAGAATGTACTTGATAATCAAGTAACTTGAAGTCATGACCTGTTAAAGCAGAGATACATTTGAATGCTGCATCTACTGGTCCGTCACCAGACATCTTTTCAGAAATGATTCTTCCTTCTGTCTCAAGTGAGATCATTGCACTAGCTGAATTCTTATAAGATTGAATCTCGAAATCATTAAGAGAGAATATTCTCTTAATATGACGTCTAAACTCATCTCTTAAGAGTGCTTCTATATCTCCACGAGATATAAGTTTCTTCTTGTCACAGATTTCCTTGAACTTTGCAAAGTACTCAGTTATTTGTTCATCTGTGAGGTTATAACCCATTTGTTCAAGTGTATCCTTGAATGCATGTTTTCCACTATGTTTACCAAGAACAAGTTCTGTTACTGGAACACCAACATCTTCTGGAGACATAATTTCATATGTAGATTTGTTCTTTAATACACCATGTTGGTGTATTCCGCTCTCGTGTGCGAATGCGTTTGCGCCTACGATAGGCTTTGTTGGTGGGACTCTAACACCTATGATTGTTGAAACTAGTGAAGAGACTCTATATATTAACTTTGTGTTAATATCTGTGTAGCAGTCATAGAGATCTTTTCTAGTCTTTATGCCCATTACAACTTCTTCAAGTGCTGAGTTGCCAGCTCTTTCGCCAATGCCATTAATTGTACACTCAACTTGTGTGGCTCCTGCAGATACTGCAGATAATGCATTAGCAACAGCCATACCTAAATCGTTGTGGCAGTGAACTGAGATACCAACGGTATCTATACCTTTAACATGTTCCTTCATATAAGATATCATCTTATACATTTCAGATGGTGTTGAATAACCAACAGTATCTGGGAAGTTAAGAGTATTTGCACCAGCAGCAATAGCTGTTTCTGCACATTTTGCTAAGAACTCATATGGAGTACGAGTAGCATCCTCAAAAGAGAATTCAAGATTGTTAATCTTGCTTTTTGCATATCTTGTCCATTTGTCTATTATCTCTAAACATTGATTTTGATCAATGTTGAGTTTGTATTGAAGATGAATTGGGGATGTTGCAATGAAGATATGAAGTAATGGATGTACTGCATCTTTAATTGCTTCCAAACTTCTATCTATGTCTTCTTTATTGCATCTTGCAAGTGCACATACGGATGCATTTTTTACAATACGTGCTATGCTTTCTACGGATTTATAATCTCCATCTGAACTTGCAGGGAATCCAGCTTCTATAACATCCACACCCAATCTATCCAATGCTTCAGCAACGTCCAACTTTTCTGAGACGTGCATACTGCAACCTGGAGATTGTTCACCATCTCTAAGTGTGGTATCGAATATCTTTATTTTTCTCATATATTAATCCTTTGCCATTGATGTAGCACCACGTTCTAATGCGGCACCACCAGTTCTTACTATTTCAAGTATTGTGTATCCGTTGGATACAACTTCAATAAATGCATCTATTTTTGGTGTGAATCCTGTTAATTCTAGGATCATTGATGTTGGCATAATATCTATTGCCTTTGCTTCGAATAGGGCACATAGGTCTACAATTTCGCTTCTTTTTTCAGGACCTACTTCTAATTTTAGAAGTAATAGTTCTCTGAATATAGATTTCTTCTCGTTAAGAACCATAACTTTTACAACATCTTCTTGTTTTTCTAGTTGTGCAATAATTTGATTTACTGCAGCTAGTGTCTCTGTTACTGTTACAGTCATACGAGAGTATCTTTCATCTTCTGTTGAACATACGTTCAAAGCATCAATGTTGTAGCCACGTCTGGAGAATAAGCCTGCAATACGGCTTAGAACACCAGCTTCATTCTTTACAAGAATGGAAATAACTTCTTTTTGGATAATCTCATTCTTCTTTTCCATTTTACATACCCTCATTTATTGATATTCTACAGTCCAAAACAACAGGGAAGTCTCCCTTTAATGCTTCGTCCAGTTTAGTTTCTATGTCATCATCTTCGGCAATTCTTATTGCTCTTGCACCCATTGCTTTAGCAAGTTCTACATAATCTGTGCTTAGATAGAGTGAACTTGCAGGAGTCTTTTTGCCACGTGATAATTGCACCTTTCTTATCATACCTAATGAATTATTATTCATTATGCATATGATTAATGGTATATGATGCTTAACTGCGGTAGGCAATTCATTGAAGTTCATATTGAATGAACCATCAGATGTAATCATTAAGACTCTTTCGCCTGTTGCTAAATGTGCACCTATTGCTGCACCTAATCCAAATCCCATTGCACCTAAACCACCTGATGTTAGGAACTTAAATGGTTTGGTAAACTTATAGTTTAAGGCTGTCCAACATTGGTGAAGACCTACATCTGTTGTGACAATTGTATTGCCGCCTAGTCTCTTATTGAGTGCTCTTATTATTTCAATGCCTCTGTTGTTGCTTTCTTCAACCTCAATTTCATCCTTAAAAGCCCAATCATCGGATGGCTCAACATGAATTAATGGATTGAGTTTTGTTAATACATCTTTGATATCTCCTACAATTGAAATTGTAGATTGTATATTTTTGTTGATTTCAGATGGATCCATATCCACTTGAACAACAGGTATTTTCTTTTTGGTTAAATACTTAAAGGATGTAAATCTAGAATTAAATCTAGCACCTAGTGATATAACTAAGTCACATTCCTTTATTGCAGCATTTGTTATTGGATTTTCTTCGGCAAGAACACCAAGATAGCTACCATCATATGGATTGAAAGTGCCAAGTCCCATATATGATTCGCATACTTGTGCAAATGTTGAAAGTGCAAAATCTGCTGTCTCTTTTATTGCTCCGCTGTTCTTAACTCCACCACCAATATAGAGGAGTGGTTTCTTGGATTTATTGATCAATTCTGCTGCTGCTTTTATGTCGTCATCATTAGGAATTGGTACAGGCTTTATATCTAATTTTCCATCATAAAATTTGGCCTCTTGAACGAGTATATCTGATGGTATATCGATAAGAACTGGACCCTTCCTTCCAGACAGTGCAACAGAGAATGCTTTCCTTACAATTTCAGGTATTTCTTTTGCCTCTTTTACAATGACAGACCACTTAGTAATTGGGAGTGTAACACCGAATGTATCTATCTCTTGGAAAGTGTCATGTCCAAGGCATTTTAGAGGTACGTTTCCAGTGATAGTAATTAGT
Source organism: Christensenellales bacterium (assembly GCA_045130665.1). Classification (GTDB taxonomy): domain Bacteria; phylum Bacillota; class Clostridia; order Christensenellales; family CAG-917; genus RGIG8124. Next base: position 258,302 of record JBGUQC010000003.1, read on the forward strand.
GGAATACTGTCCATAAAAGCATCCGCAATTCCTGTTATTAAATTGGTTGCTCCAGGGCCTGAAGTTGAGAGAACAACACCTACATTATTTGTGGCTCTAGCATAGCCTTCTGCTGCAAAACATGCACCTTGTTCTCCAGACATTAAAATGTGTCTAATTTGACTATTTAGGAGGCTGTCGTAAATAGGTAAAATAGCTACTCCAGGGTAGCCAAAAATAGTTCTTACACCAAGCTCAGATAATGTTTTAACTAACAATTCTGCACCAGTTGCCATGCACACGCCTCCGCAATTATATCTAGTAATTGTTAATAATTTTACTCTAACGCGCACACGCAAGTCAATATCAAATTGAAAATTGACCTATTTTGAATGGGCTATTTTGCCCTAATAATTATGCAGATTATCTTATGTTCTATTTGTTAGTCATTTTGCAAAACAGATAGTTTAATATATCAAATATATATCTTAAAATGGCGATATTGCATAATACTGAATATTTTTAACAAAAAGATTATTAGTATTTTTTGGCCCAGAATTTGTGGTAAAAATTAATAGCTTCTCATGTGCTCTCGCACGATTATACTTTACATAAGTTTGTAAAAGTGATAATATAGGACAAACTATTTTAAAGGTGTGCACATGTTATATAAAGAATTGCAAAGCCATATAAATAAAGCCATGTCTAGTGAGGTCGGAGGATTCTCACCGATATACTATATTTATGGGGAAGATGCATACCTTAGAGAAAGAGTAAGATTGTCTATCCAAGAGCAGATTATAGATAGAGAATTTGAGGATATGAATGTGTCTTTATTTAGCAATGAAGATAGCATTCAAGACATACTAGATTCTTTGTTCCAATTACCATTTTTTGGCAACTACAGAATGGTCATTGTCCAGCTTCCAACAACAGCTGAAAAGTATGGTAAAAACTATGAGTCAGTTGGGTCAAAATTAGACCAAAGATTTGTCAAAGATTTTATTGAAGCAATCAACAAAAGTTACCTCAATGAAATCAACAATTCAACCATTTTAATCATCACAACTGAGGATGCAAAACCTGGTAAAATTAATGAGTTTTGTGAGTATGTAGATTGCAAAAAATTAGACCTTGTTGCGTTGGGTTTGGAGATAGATAGATTGCTTGCTCAAGCACCATCTGGAACTATGGATGCAGATGCAAAGGAAGAGCTCATTAATAGGACTCTTTTAAACATGACAAGAATATCCAATGAGATTCCAAAACTCAAGGCATATACCAATGGAGCAAAGATAACAAAGAAGGATGTACAAGACTTAGTTACTGAAGAATCTGAGTATGCAACTTTTGAAATTGCAAATGCTCTAACTGAAAAGGATGGAGACAAGGTTATGAAGATTATCAATAACCAATTAAGTAAAGGTGAGCAAGCAATGACACTTTTATCTCAACTTTACAAAAACTATAGAAATTTCTTCCATCTTTCTTTACATCTCAATGATAGCAACGAAGAGATCGCACAATATCTCGGTGTAAATCCTAACCAACTTTATTACATGAGAAAGAACATTAGAGATTACACACAAAAGAGATTAAAAACATGTGTAGATACAATTCATGAATTACAAACAGCCGTTTTAGCTGGTGAAAGAGAACCATATTCTGCTTTAATGGAGGGGGTATTAACCTTACTAACAGTATGACAGAAGAGAAAAGCAAGTTTTCAATAGGTAAATTATTGCCATTAGCAATTGTTTTGCTAATAGTTTGTGAACTTATTAGAAACTTATATTTCATTTTAACCAGTGATGTAAACACAATAGATGTTTCTGGACAAGCGGGATACATAGTTTTAGTTATGTATGTAATATTCATGAGGGCAATCATTCCAGCAGGAATAGATTTCGTACTTATGCTTATAGCATATAGAGTACTTGCAAGAAGAGGATACTCAAGAGTAATGAAGCAACAAGACTTCTACACAATAACAATGCTCTTTACCTCAGCTGCTCTATTTATTGCTGGTGCAATAGATTTAATTGCATTTGCAAATGCAAAAGTATTTACATATACATCTGCATTCTCTGAATTGGTGATATTGTTTGCTGCATATGTACTTGAATACTTCTTGGTGCTTGCACCAAGGCTTACCACTGCAAAGGGTAAATACTCATTGTTTAAGGTTGGATCTACTGTATTTTTAGTATGGCAGGCAATACACGCATTGCTACCTTGCATATTGGTTATAGAGATTTATTTCTATAAAGAAATAGCTAAAGAAATACCTAACCTAGAAGAGGTTGCAGAAATATTTGCACAATACACATATGCTGCAGAAGATGTAATACCTTGTATTATCGCAGTTGTTTTATATGCAGCAATGGCCATATTTGTAATAGTCTATGGAGTACTTCTTGCTAAAGGAGCAAGAGAGGAAGTTGTAGAAGTCCATGAACAACCTCAAAGTCAATGGCCACCACAACAGGAACAAAAAGTTGAACCAGAGAAAGATCCTTTTGAGGAAGAGGATGACTGGGAACAAGTAGATAAAAAAGATTCTACCTCATCTAATATTTCAGACATATTTGATGACTAGAATAGGGAGATAAATATGAACTACAATTTTGTCGAATACGTAAATAACATTAATCTCTATGCAATCATTGATGCAGTTTTAATACTTATAGTATTAATTGTTTCATTAATCTTTTTTGCATATAAGCGCAATGTTGCCATTTTAGTATTAATACTAACAGTGGTAGTAATTGATGTTGCTGTTAATGTATTATCCGAATTAAACGGAGGAGTTATATTAACTCCTGCAAAATACATTATGCATTATCTAATGATCTTTGCTGTAGTACTTCCAATCGTTGTATACAGATCAGATTTAAAGAATCTCGTTCAAAAGATTTCAAATCCAAGGGATTTTGCTGTTGGTGAGAATGCTTCTACTGACGATGAATTAAGAAACTCTGCAATTGATATCATTACAGCATGCCAAAATATGTCTAAGGCTCATACTGGTGCAATTATCCTTATAGACCAAAAAGAGGAAATTTCAGATAACATCATTGAGACAGGTACAAAACTTGGTGCACAATTATCAACACCATTGCTTGAAGCTATATTCAACACACATGCACCACTTCATGATGGCGCAGTTGTTGTTCGTGGAACAAAAATCATAGCTGCAGGTTGTTTCTTAACATTAACTCAACGTAATGTTAATAAGGAATTAGGAACTAGACACCGTGCTGCTATAGGTGTAACAGAAGAATACAAGAGCGTTTTATCTATTGTATGTAGTGAAGAAACAGGTATTATTTCCATTGTTAAGAATGGACAAATCCAAAGATATATGACAGTAGATAGATTAAGAGATGAAATTGAAATGGCTTATGGTATTTCAAGAGATACATCTCAACACAGACAACACAAAGACAAGAAATACTCAAAACGTTTCGACAATTTTGACAATTAATATATGAAGACACTAGCTAATTATCCAATCCTTATTCCTAATAAAGGAATAGATATGACAAAATGGTCTGTTGTTAGTTGTGATCAATACACATCTGAACCAGATTATTGGAGCAAACTTGAGAGCATTGTTAAAGATGCTCCATCCACACTTAGATTAATATACCCAGAGGTATATTTATCTGAAGCTGAACCAGAAAAGAGAATCGCAAAAATAAATGAGACAATGAAATCTTATTTAGATAGTGGCGTATTCAGAGAAATTAAGGATAGTTATATCCTTATTAAGAGAGACACATGCCTAGGTCATAGCAGACTAGGACTTGTAGCACCAGTTGATTTAGAGGATTATTCTTTTGTTCAACCATGCTCATCCATTATCCGCTCAACCGAAGATGTTGTTAGAGATAGAATACCACCAAGACTCAAAATAAGACGTGGTGCACCAATTGAATTGCCACACATCATTTTACTCATAGATGATAGAAAGAAAGAGATTCTTGAACCATTATGGGGAAAGAGAGATAGTTTTGAAAAACTATATGACTTTGATCTCAATATGAATGGTGGTCATATTGTTGGATATAAAGTAGATGCAAGTATCGTTCATGCTGCATTAGATAAATATGTAGAAAATACAGTTAAGACACTTTATGGAAAGGAAAGCAATTTTGTATTTGCTGTTGGAGATGGAAACCACTCTTTAGCAACTGCACAAGCATACTGGAATGAAATAAAGGAAACATTAACTGAAGAAGAAAGAAAAGTACATCCTGCAAGATATGCTTTATGTGAGATAGAAAACTTGCATTCAGATGGTATCTTGTTTGAGCCAATACATCGTTTTGTATTTAACGCAGATGAAAACTTTGTTAATTATCTAAAAGATAATTTAACAGGAAGCGCTAAAGTGCGTGTATTTAGCAAAGATGGCGAGGCTGATATTTGTGCAGATGGAAACTCTGCAAAGGCTATAGCGGACATACAGAGCGTCATAGACAAATATCTAAAAGAGAACAAAGAATGCTCCGTAGATTATGTACACGGAGAAGAGTCATTAAAGTGGGTTGCAAATGCAAACAAAGGTATTGCAATCTTAATGCCAAAACTTGCAAAGGAAGATTTGTTTGGATATGTTCTTGAAAATGGAACACTATGCAGAAAGTCATTTTCAATGGGTGAGGCAGATGAAAAGAGATTTTATTTAGAAGCAAAGAAAATATAAGAGGAATAAAAATGAAAGTTTGTAAATTTGGTGGAACATCAATGGCCAACACTGAGACAATCCAAAAAGTCGCAGATGTTTGTAGCTTAGACAAAAACAGAAAATATATAGTCGTTTCAGCACCTGGAAAGAGAACGGGCGCGGATATAAAAGTTACCGATTCATTATATGCTTGCTTTAAAGCCGTACAAGAAAAAGGTGAATGCAAGAAAGAAATGGATGTAATTAGAAAACGTTTCGCAGATATTGAGGAAGGATTAGGAATTGATATGAAATCCTCCCAACAAATAGATGAAATCGAAGAAAAAGTCTTAGAGAGTAAGACAGCAGATTACATTGCATCTAGAGGAGAATATTTAAGCGCTCAAGTTCTTGCTGCATATTTAGATTATGAATTCGTAGATACAGCAAACCTCATTAAATTTAATGAGGATGGTGAGCTAATGCTTGATTATTCCGCAGATTTAATTAGAAAGAGATTACATGGTGTTAAGTACGCAGTAATTCCTGGTTTCTATGGTTCAGATGCAGAAGGAAATATCAAGACTTTCTCAAGAGGCGGAAGTGATATTACTGGTGCTATCATTGCTTATGCAATGGGTGCAGAAATTTATGAGAACTGGACAGACGTAGATGGATTCTTAACAGCAGATCCAAGAGTAGTAGCAGCTCCAGAAAAAATCAGCTACATGTCATATAAGGAATTAAGAGAATTATCTTATATGGGTGCTGAAGTTTTACATCCAGAATCTGTATTCCCAGTAAGACTTGCAGGTATTCCTATAAATATTAGAAATACCTTCAATCCAGATCATCCTGGAACAATGATTGTTCCATCTACGATGTTACCAAGAGAAAAGAAGGTTATTACTGGTATTGCTGGAAAGAAAGGTTTCACCATTATAAATGTTGAAAAAGACTTGATGAATAGTGAGATTGGTTTCGGACGTAAGATACTTTCTGTTTTAGAGTGTGAAGGTATTGCTTGGGAGCATATGCCAAGTGGAATAGATACTTTATCTATTGTTTTAAGAGATGAGTATTTAGGAAACAAGATGCAAAGAATACTTGCAAACATTAGAGAAGCAACAATGGCAGATAGTGTAGAAATTCATAGTGGATTATCTTTAATCGCAGTTGTTGGTCATAATATGGCAAGCAGACAAGGTACTGCAGCAAGTGTATTCAAAGCATTAGCAGACAATAATATCAACGTCAGAATGATTGACCAAGGATCAAGCGAATTGAATATTATCGTTGGTGTTGATACCTTCGATTATGAGAAGGCAATTAACGCAATTTACCACGAATTTATCAAGTAAGAAAAATATTGGAAAAATCAAAAAATGGCATACAATTTTGTATGCCACTTTTTTTATTAAAAATGCAAATTAACCTATTTAGAATCTTGTTTTCTAATCTCTGCTCTACGAATTTTACCTGAGATTGTTTTTGGCATTTCATCAACGAAATCAATGACTCTTGGATACTTGTATGGAGCAGTTACTTTCTTAACATAATCTTGCAATTCTTTCTTTAATTCCTCGGATGGAGTATACCCTTTTGCAAGAATAATTGTTGCCTTAACAATTTGTCCACGGAGAGGATCTGGAACACCAGTAATAGCACATTCAAGAACAGATGGATGTTCCATTAAAGCAGATTCGACCTCGAATGGTCCAATTCTATAACCGGAACTCTTGATGATGTCATCTTTTCTTCCAACGTACCAATAAATTCCATCGCTATCTCTCTTTGCAAGGTCACCAGTGTGGTAGTATTTGCCACCTCTAGCTTCCTTTGTTCTTTCTGGTTCATTCTTATAACTTTCAACTAGTCCATATTGATGTGGTCTAAGCTTAATACAGATTTCACCTTCGGTGTTGTCTCCAAGTTCGTTATCAAAGTCGTCAAGAAGAACGATATCATAGCATGGAGATGGTTTTCCAAGAGAACCAACCTTTGGTTGCATGTATTTAAATGTTGCAAGAATAACTGTAGATTCGGTTTGTCCAAAGCCTTCATAAATGATTTTACCAGTTGCATCATAGAATTGTTTTGCAACTTCAGCATTTAAAGCTTCACCAGCAGTACTAAAGTGTGTAACAGAATCAAAGTTGTATTGAGATAAATCTTCTTTTGCTAAAAATCTGTAGATTGTTGGTGGTGCACAGAATGTTGTAATACCATACTTAGAAATAAGTGGTAAAACGTCTGTTGGAGTGAATCTACCATTATAGTCATAGACAAATATTGCAGTTCCTGCAATCCATTGTCCATAAATCTTACCCCAGCTACACTTTGCCCAACCTGTTTCAGCCATTGTGAAGTGAAGACCATCATCAACGACAGCATGCCAGTAATAAGCAGTGTAGATGTGTGCTACAGGATATTCAAAGTTGTGTTGAACCATCTTTGGCATACCAGTTGTACCAGATGTGAAGTATGTAAGCATGATATCTTTTTGAGAATCAATCTTTTCAAGATTGTCTGGTAAAACATCTGAGCATTTTTCGAACTCTTCATCAAAGCAATCGAAGCCTTCTACTTCGCCAGTGAAAACTGTCTTTTGTAGTGTTTCGCACTTTGAAAGAGCATCGTTGATGTGTTCAATAACGTCTTTTTCTTTTGTAGCAATGAGTAACTTGACTTCAGCAGAATTACAACGATAGTAAATATCCTTTGGTGTAAGAAGATGTGTTGCTGGGATAAGTACAATACCTACTTTGCAGCATGCAACAGAGATTGCCCAGAATTCCCATCTACGATTAAGCATGGTCATAATGTAATCACCTTTCTTTAATCCAAGAGAGAGTAAATAATTTGCAATCTTGTTACTAATTAAGGATAAATCCTTAAAGGTGAAGATTCTTTCTTCGCCTTCTGAATTGCACCAAACAAGAGCACGCTTATTAGGAACTAAGCGAGCATATTCATCAACTACGTCATAAGCAAAATTAAAGTCCTTTGGGACTATTAATTGGCTTTCTGCCTTCATTTCTTCGTAGCTGTTAAAGTCTACTTTGTTTAAAAATCTGTCAAGTAAATTCATAAAAGCAATAATATCACATGTTTTCAAATTTATATAGCAAAAAACGCAAATTTTTTAAATAACTTAAAAAATCACGCGTAAAAGAGGCTAAAATTGCGAAAAAATATGCTTAGAATTAGAAAATAATTCCTTTGTAATTGATTATATGCGCTAGTTTGTGCTACAATAGGTAGCACCAAAAGGAGTCATATATGTTAGATACAGAGAAGAAATTAGTTTGTAGGGCCTTAATTGAACTATGTAAAACAGACGGAGTTTTCAGAGTTGTTGAAGCTGAAGAAATAACCAACATGATGCCAGATGTATATTTAACAAAGGCACAATTGAGTTCAATAATCCGTGATTTGAAAGAAAGAAATTACATCAGAGTTAAATACTTCACACCAGATGAATATTGCATCCAAGTTTTACCAATTGTAGAAAAAGAGTTCGAAGAAGAGAAGCCTGCAATTCTTCCAATAGAGGCGCTTGAACAAGGACAAACAAATGTTGTTGCTGGAGAGCATAGAGATCCAGAAATTGAATCTGAAGCAACAGTTGTTTCTACTACAAAACCTGTTAAAACAGAAGCCACTGTATCTAATAAAACAATTACAAAAGTATTCCTTGCAGCATTATTTGGTTCAATGCTTGGTGGCGGAATTATAGCTGCAATTGCAATTTTATTGCAAAAGTTTATATAAAAGGTGAAATATGGCACTAGAAAAACAGCACATCTTAACTAAAGAAGAGAAGGCGGTTATGCGCTTAGTTTATGACGTTGCTGAGAAAAACAACGGAATGTGTCTTTTAACACCAATTGAAATATTTGAAGGTATTTCTTTGGATGTTGAAATAAGAGAATCTGAACTTTGGACAATTTTAAGAAATTTAGAAATAGATGATTATTTTGATGTAACTCCATCTGAAAGAAAGGGCGAACTTGTATATGCAATTAACATGCATCAAAAGGGACTTGCTTATGCTAGAGTGGAGAAAGCATTTAAAAACAATTTAGCATTTAAAATTGGGTTAACTATTGGTCTTGCTTGTTTGTCTGCATTAATTGCAGTTTCTTTAAGACTCATATTTAAGGCATTGGGTATTTGGAACTAATATGGACGAAAAATTTAAATTAGTGTCCCCATATAAGCCTTGCGGAGATCAGATAGAGGCTATTGATAAAATAAGCGAGGGTCTTGAAAGTGGTTTCAGGACTCAAGTTTTACTTGGTGTTACTGGATCTGGTAAAACTTTTACAGCTGCAAATATCATTCAAAGACTCCAAAGACCTACATTAGTTATTGCTCACAATAAAACACTTGCAGCACAACTTTGTAATGAGTTTAGAGAATTCTTCCCAGAAAACAGGGTCGAATTCTTTGTTTCATATTATGACTATTACCAACCTGAGGCATATGTACCTAGAACGGACACATATATTGAAAAAGAGTTGGATGTCAACGATGAGATAGATAGATTGAGAAACTCTGCAACAGCTTCACTATGTGAAAGAAGAGATACAATAGTTGTTGCTTCAGTTAGTTGTATTTACGGTTTAGGTGCACCTATTGAGTATTTTTCACAAGCTGTCTCTATAAGAGAATGTGAAGAATTAGATAGAGATGTTCTTTGTTCAAGATTAGTAGACATTAGATACAATAGGTCTGATTTTGACTTTGTGCGTAGCACATTTAGAGTTAGAGGAGACACAGTAGACATATTCCCAGCATGGTCTGCAGAAACTGCTGTTCGTGTTGAATTCTTTGGAGATACTGTTGAAAGAATTTGTGAAATAGACTCCTTAACCACAAAGGTTATTAGTGAACTTAAAAATGTTGTTATTTTCCCAGCTACTCAATATGTTGTTGGTGGAGATAAGGAAAAAATCTTTGAACAAATTTTAGAAGACAAACAAAAACAAGTTGAGTTTTTCAAAGAAAGAAATAAATTAATCGAAGCACAAAGAATTGATGAAAGAGTGAACTACGATATCGAGATGATTCGTGAAATCGGATACTGTTCTGGAATAGAAAATTATTCAAGATATTTTGATGGTCGTTCACCTGGACAACCACCATACACACTTTTAGATTTCTTCCCAAAAGATTTCATTTGTTTTATAGACGAATCTCACATGACAATACCTCAATTAAGAGCTATGTATCAAGGAGATTTATCAAGAAAAACTAACCTTGTAGATTATGGATTTAGATTACCTGCTGCATATGATAATAGACCTCTTAGATTTGAGGAATTTGATAAGCGTTTGACACAGATTGTTTGCATGTCTGCAACACCTGCAAAATATGAGTTAGAACAGGCAGATCAAGTGGTTGAACAACTCATCCGTCCAACTGGTTTATTAGACCCAATTGTTGAGGTTAGACCAATCAAAGGACAGGTAGATGATATTATCAATTTGATACAAAATGTATCAAAAGAACACGGAAAAGTGCTTATTACAACCCTTACAAAAAAGATGGCAGAGAACCTTACAGAGTTCTTAAAAGAGGCAAATATCCGTGTAAGATACATGCATTCAGACATAGATACTTTAGAGCGTGTAGAGATAGTTCAAGCCATGCATAAAGATGAGTTTGATGTCCTTGTTGGAATCAATTTATTACGTGAAGGTTTGGACATGCCAGAGGTAGAATTAATATGTATTTTGGACGCAGATAAAGAAGGATTCTTGCGTTCAGAAACATCCTTAATTCAAACCATTGGAAGGGCTGCTAGAAATGAAAAAGGTAGAGTCATAATGTATGCAGATAACATCACATCTTCTATGCAAAGAGCAATAGATGAAACCAACAGAAGAAGGGGTGTACAAGATGCATATAATAAGGAGCATGGAATCACTCCAAAGACTATCAAAAAGAGTTATTCAAATACACTTGAAATAACCAAGAAAAAGAAACGTGATGAACAATACACGGTCAAAGAATTAGTAAAAGAAATCGAAAGATTGAAGAATATAATGCAAACTGCTGCAGATGCTCTAGACTTTGAAAAAGCAATTCAAATTAGAGATGTAATTGCAGAATTAAAGAAACAGTTAAAATCATTAGGTTAATTATGGACGAGATTAAAATAATTGGTGCGAAAGAAAATAATTTAAAGAATTTAAACCTAACCATACCAAGAAATAAACTCATTGTTTTCACAGGGTTAAGTGGTTCAGGTAAATCATCATTGGCATTTGATACCATCTATGCCGAAGGCCAAAGAAGATATATGGAGAGTTTATCTTCATATGCTAGATTATTCATTGGCCAAATGAAGAAACCAGATGTTAATTCTATAGAAGGATTATCTCCAGCAGTTTCAATAGATCAAAAAACAACTTCGCACAATCCTCGTTCAAATGTAGGTACTGTTACCGAAATCTATGATTACCTAAGATTATTATATGCAAGAATTGGACATCCACATTGTCCAGTTTGTGGCAAAGAAATAGAAACACAAAGTGTAGATGAAATTGTAGACATGATTTTAACCCATGATACTGCAAAGATTTATGTCATGGCACCTGTTGCTCGTGGAGAAAAAGGTGAGTTCAAAAAGCAATTTGAAACATGGAAAAGAGCAGGTTATGTAAGGGTTAGAGTAGATGGAGAAAATAGGACTCTAGATGAGGATATTGTTCTAGATAAAAACATCAAACACAACATTTATGTTGTGGTAGATAGAATGGTAATCAAAGAAGGCATCTCAAGACGTCTAACAGATGCAGTTGAAACAGCCATCAAATTATCCTCAGGACTAGTAACCATAGACTATAACGGAGAAGAGGTTTTATACTCCACGTTATATGCTTGTCCAGACTGTGGTGTTTCCTTTGAAGAATTATCCCCAAGATTATTCTCATTTAACAACCCACATGGTGCATGTCCAAAATGTACTGGTTTAGGATATACAGGTGAAATAGATCCAAAACTCTTTATAAAAGACACAAACCTCACACTTAGAGAAGGTGCAATTAGAACAACAGGATACTTCATTGGACAATCCTCTAAAGCAGACCCAGCATTTGCATCTCTTGCTGCAAACTATGGTTTCTCATTAGATGTTCCTGTAAAGGATTTGCCAAAAGACATTCTAAAGCTCATTTTCTATGGCGAGAAGGGAATGAAGGTAAAGATTAAGTACAAGAAGAACTATTCTTCATACTGGGGTAGAACAGCATCAGATGAATGGGAAGGAATCTGTAACCAATTAATGAATCGTTATAATAAGACAGATTCAGAAGCTGTTAAGGAAGAAATCGCTCAATACATGAAACAAGTTCCTTGTAGCGAATGTGAAGGTAAGAGATTAAAGAAAGAAGCCTTATCTGTAACAATTGGCGGAAAAAATATCTATGATATTTGTAACCTATCAATAACAGATTTAAGAAAGTTCTTTAAAAACCTCAAATTAACTGAAACAGAGAAGCTTATATCCAAGACAATCGTTAAAGAAATAGATGCAAGATTAAAGTTCTTAGAAGATGTAGGTTTAACATATTTAACACTTTGGAGAAGTGCTTCAACATTATCTGGCGGTGAGTCTCAAAGAATTAGACTTGCAACACAAATAGGTAGTGGTTTAACAGGCGTATTATACATCTTAGATGAACCAAGTATTGGCTTACATCAAAGAGACAATTCTAAACTTATAAATAGTTTAGAAGGTTTAAGAGATTTAGGTAATACTTTAATTGTTGTTGAGCATGATGAAGAAACAATGAGAGCAGCAGATCATATCGTAGATATAGGTCCAGGTGCAGGTGTTCATGGCGGTGAAGTATTAGCACAAGGCAGTGTAGATGACATAATTGCTTGTGAAGAATCATACACAGGTAAATACTTATCTGGTGAATACAGCATACCAGTTCCAATGGCAAGAAGAGTTGGCAATGGTAAATTCTTAAGCGTAAAAGGTGCAAGACAAAACAACCTTAAATCCTTAAATGTAGATATACCTTTAGGCACATTCACCTGTATAACAGGTGTTTCAGGTTCAGGTAAGTCTTCATTGCTTAACCAAATTATTGTTCCAAGACTTTCTAAAGACTTAAATGGTGCATTTGTTGAAGAGGGTAATTATGACTCAATTGAAGGCATGGATGCACTAGATAAGATTATAGATATAGACCAAAGCCCAATTGGTAGAATGCCAAGAAGTAATCCTGCAACATATACAGGTTTATTCACACCTATCCGTGAATTATTTGCATCTCTTCCAGATGCTAAGTCTAGAGGATATGGACCAGGCAGATTCTCATTCAATATGGCAGGTGGACGTTGTGAACACTGTCGTGGAGATGGTGTTATAAAAGTTGAAATGCATTTCTTACCAGATATCTATGTTCCTTGTGATGTCTGTCATGGTGAAAGATATAATAGAGAAACTCTTGAGGTTAAGTATAAGGGTAAGAGCATCAATGATGTTCTTAACATGACAATTGAAGAGGCTCTAGAATTCTTTAGAAACGTTCCTAGAATCAGAAACAAGTTACAGACCTTATTTGATGTTGGTTTAGGTTACATGAACTTAGGACAATCCTCAACCACATTATCTGGTGGTGAAGCACAGAGAGTTAAGCTTGCAACAGAATTATCCAAGAGAAGTACAGGTAAGACAATATATGTCTTAGACGAACCAACAACAGGTTTACACACTCATGATGTAGCCAAACTATTAGGTATTCTCCAACAACTTGTAGAACAAGGAAATACTGTTGTAGTTATTGAACATAATCTAGATGTTATTAAGGTAGCAGACTATATTATAGATTTAGGTCCAGAAGGCGGAGATGCTGGTGGTACATTAGTAGCAAAAGGAACCCCAGAACAAGTTGCTGAGGTTCCAGAAAGTTATACTGGACAATATCTTAAAAAGATATTGAAATAATCCAAATTTTAGTTTTTTAATTCGTAGACCTAAGTGCAACCACTGGGTCTTTTTTAGATGCAATAATAGATGGAATAAATCCAGCAATGATATTAAGAATCATACTTAATACTACAAGTAGTATTCCATGCCACCAACAGATTTGTGCAAAGTTTGCTGGGACGGAATTGGATATAGAGTGAAGTATTGCATTCATTGGGAAATCTAATATCCAAGCAATGATAACTCCTAATACACCAGATATTGCACCTATAATAGTTGTTTCAGAATTGAATACATTTGCAATATCTATCTTTCTTGCACCAAGAGATCTTAGTACACCAATTTCCGTTGTTCTTTCTAATACAGAGATGTATGTAACAATTGCTATCATGATGGAAGATACAACTAGAGAAATAGCTGCGAATGCAATAAGGATACCAGATACTATTGTAATGATATATCTAAGCATTGTACTTACAGTACCTGCCATATCAGTATATTTAACTCTTAAGATTAAATCACCTTTTGCATCACATTTATCATTCCATGCATCTAAGTAAGCTAAGACGGCATCTTTATCATCAAATGTCTTTGCATATATATATACAGAAGAAGGCATCGTAGATGCACCCAACCTTTGAAGTGCAGTTTCATATCCAGAATTTAAGATGGTTAAAATTGCATCTGAACTTAAACCTAGTTCTGGAATAGAACCAAGCATTGTCGAAATGAATACTTTAAGAATAGATGGTGCAATATTGAGATCTTTAGATATCAATGTCATCATGCCATTAACTGTTTCTTCATTTGCCATATCTGCAATGAGTTGGTCTATTTGTTCTTCTGTACAATAACCTTGTAAGTATTGCATAAGTGTTTCTTTATTTAACATTGTCTTCAATGTTGAAATAAGAGATTTTTCACTTAATCCATATGAAGTCATGATTGTAACAAGAGTAGAGTAGTCTGATGCGAAATCATTACCGTTTAGTACAGACCAGTCTTCATTTGCTCTTTGAGCAACTGCTACATCAGATTGCATACAGTTATTCAAATAATACTCAGCAAGTTCTGGAGTATAAGCTAGACCAGATGGCATAAATGGAAGAATCAAATTTTTGTTTTGTCTAATAACGCCAACTATCTTAAGAGGAATGTTGCCAGGTTTTTCGTATGAGTCCTTAATCTTATGCTCAAGATATAATTCTTTGCCATCCACATCTTCGGTGTAATATCTATTGTTGTTTGTAATGATTGTGTAAACCCTTGGGTTTGTCGTCTCATTATAAACGAATTCACTGAATGGAATGTTTGCATATGTATTAGAGTCATCATCTTTATAAGACAATTGATAACCCAACATTTCAAGAGTGCTTGCATTGATGTTGTTGTATGCATCTACAACAAGAACTATTTCATCATAGTTTTGAGGATATCTTCCATAGAGGACATCATATTGGGTTTGCATGAAGTCTTTATCTAACAATTCGCCCCAATAGTTTCCAGCAGAACTGCCATACAAATTAACCTTGCTAATATCGCCTCTGTAATTCTTTACAGCAAGTGTTGGTCTAAATGAATAAGAATATCTAATTGAGTTGTAATATTTAGAATCCAACGCTTCTACATAATCTATGTATTCTGGAGATAAGATATTTACAGAAATATCTATACCAACTGCGTTCTTAATTGAATATGGTCTAACTTCGTTATCATCTGGATACATATTATCCGTGTTGTTGAAGTTATCTATAATTGAAGATGTATCAATGGAAATTGCCATACTTGAAATAGTAACTGGCATATTAACCAAAGTGCTTGTTTGCAAGTTTTCAACATAAATGTTGAATCCATTGGTTAAAGATAAGACCAAAGCAATGCCAATAATACCAATAGATCCTGCAAAAGCTATAAGACCTGTTCTAAACTTTTTGGTCCATAAGTTTCTTGCAGAAAGCATCATGGCAGTGAAGATAGACATAGATGCTCTATTCTTCTTTTCCTTAGGTGCTTTAGCATTTGGTAACTTTGGTGCCGTAGGTGTAATACGAGAAATGTATTTAGATGTTTCTGGTTCTACAAGTGGAGTATCTGGTTTTTCCTCAGCAGGAACTTCTATATTCTTATTCTTTCTTGCATCACGTCTTTCTTTATAAAACTCTTTTCTAACATTAGCTTGTTGGGCAAGTGTTAGTTTTCTATACTCACTTGCAGGAATGCCAAATACAAGTCTTTCTTTTTTAGCAACAACAGGTGTTTCTTCTTTTTGGATAGGCTTAACTGGCTCAATCATAGTAGGCATTCCATCATATGGATTGCTATCTGAAATAATGCCACCATCTAATAATTCAATTATTCTTGTAGAATAACGTTGAGCAAGTTGTGGGTTATGTGTAACCATAATTACAAGTCTGTCATCAGAGATTTCTTGTAATAGGTCCATAATTTGTTTAGATGTTTCTGTATCTAATGCACCAGTTGGTTCATCTGCTAAAATGATTTTAGGGTTAGTAACAATTGCTCTAGCAATTGCAACTCTCTGACATTGGCCACCAGACATTTGAGATGGCTTTTTCTTTAATTGCTCACCAAGTCCCACTTTTTCAAGTGCAGCAATAGCCATAGCTCTTCTCTTGGATCTTGAAATACCAGAAATAGAAAGGCCCATTTCAACATTTTGCAAAACATTAAGATGAGGAATGAGATTATAACTTTGGAAAACAAAACCGATATAGTGGTTTCTATAAATATCCCAATCTCTGTCTTTGTAGTTTTTTGTGCTTATATCTCCGACAATAATATCTCCAGAGGTGTATTGGTCTAATCCGCCAATAATATTAAGTAGGGTAGTCTTACCACACCCTGAAGGACCCAATATGGAAACTAGCTCATTTTTACGGAAATTAATACTGACGCCATTTAGTGCATGTACAACATAGTCTGGCATCTTGTAATCTTTTCGTATGTCGTATAATTTAAGCATAATTAACTCCTTATATGTAAAACTTATTTTATATTCACTAAAATAAAGTTGTCAATATAGCATTTCAAAATATTTAAATGTATGGAAGAGTTCTGTTTTATAAACAGAAAAATAAACATATTGATAAAACAAAAATAGAGTGTTAATATTGCAAATATGAAAGCAATAAAATACGTTTTATATATTTTCATCCAATGGACATGGGGATTTATACAATCCTTCATTGGTTTAATGCTATTCATAAAGTATGCTGCAAAAGGCAATAAACATGTATTTTATCATGGTGCAATAATGACCTATCATGAAGAGGGTTGGGGCGGTGTTTCCTTAGGCATGTTTACATTTGTAAACGGCACAAGATCTCAAGAGTGGTTAAAGGATGCCGAACCGCATGAATATGGTCACACAATTCAGTCCCTAATTCTTGGTCCACTTTACTGTTTTGTAATAGGTATTCCATCCTCAGTTTGGTGTAACGGAAAGAAAGGAATTAAGAAGAGAAAACAAGGTGCAAGTTACTATGATTTCTATACTGAATCATGGGCAAATAGTTGTGCAGAAAAGGTATTAAAGTGTGATAAAATAGTTTATGCAGATAATGAAGCAGCAGCAATTAGACAGAAATTAAGTGAGGGAACAAATGAGTGACTTTCATACAAGAACAGAAATGTTAATTAAACCTCAAGGCGTAGAAAAACTAAGAAATGCCAAAGTATTAGTAATTGGCCTTGGTGGTGTAGGTGGATATGCAGTTGAAGCACTTGCAAGAGCAGGTGTTGGACATATTGGCTTAATGGATAATGACAGAATATCTGAAAGCAATATAAACAGACAAATTCTTGCAACTGTAGAGAGCGTAGGAAGGCTCAAGACAGAAGTTGCGAAGGAAAGAGTATTATCTATCAACCCAGAGTGTGATGTCGTTGTATACCCTTATACATATCCTACAAACGAGTTAGATATTTCTATGTTTGATTACATAGTAGATTGTATAGATACAATCACCAACAAAATTGCACTTGCAAAAGAGGCAAAAGAGTGTGGTGTAAAATTAATATCTTCTTTATCCACAGGCAATAGATTATCTGGCACATATATTGTTTCAGATATTTATGATACAAAGAATTGTCCAATGGCAAAAGTTATGAGAAAGAAACTTAAAGAAGCAGGAATAAATGAGCTCAAGGTTGTATTCTCACCAGAAGGTCCAATGGAATATGCAGAGGTTGTTGAAGAGGCAGGAAGACATGTTCCAGGGAGTATTTCATATATTCCAGGTCTTGCAGGATTAACAATTGCAGGCGAAGTAATTAGAGATTTAATTTAAATTACCAAAAATCACCCCCAAATCACCCATGTCTAATATTGAGACCAAAACTCAATATTAGTTAAACTATTAGCAAATAAATCCTAAAAGGAGATTTGTTATGAAAAAGAAAGTTTTATGGATATTAATGCTTTGCTTGGTTATTGTTCTTGCAATGGCACTTGTTGCATGTGGTTCAAAAACAAATACAAGCACAGATAATGGTACAGAAACTACCACAGGAGACCAAGGTGGTTCTAGTGGTGGACAAAGCGGAAGCGGATCTGGAAATTCAGGTGGAGGCCAAGGCGGAGGTTCTGGTTCTGGAAGTGGGTCAGGTAGTGGTTCTGGTGGTGGATCAGGAAGTGGATCTGGCGGACAAAGTGGTGGAGGAACAAGCAATTCTTTAACTCTTCCAACACGTGATGCAATTCTTGCTTCAATAGATTTATCTTTATACAAAATTTCTGCAAGCAATTTATCTGGTGATGCAGTGACAACAGTTGCATATGATGGAGACTATTATTACCATGCAAATCCAAATCCTGTTTTTGCTAAGTTAATTGGAGATTATGCTTATCAATATGGTAAGAATTCCAGTTCAAATAAGTATACTGCATTAAGATCACCAACTACCATTGCTAATATTTTAGGATTAGGTAATGTTGGTAGTTTATTCTTATATGCTGGTGAAACAATAACATATGAGAGCATGGAAGCAATAACCTTTATTGGACGTCCTGCAAAACAATATACTTGTACATCTACCGATCCAGGCAACAATGTACTTACAGAAATATTAATAATTGATGATGCGACAGGTGTATGTTTAAAACATGACTCATCATATGTTTTAACGGATAGCTTCGTCGGTGGTGATCAAAGAGTATCATTTGCTTTGACAGAATTAGAATATGGTGCAGGTAATACAGTAGCACGTAATTTTTTGGATACTTTCATCAACAACATTGATGTTTACACATGGGATACGGTATATATGACACAAGCTGGTTTAACAGCAGTTGCTGCTCCATCATCAACATGGACTTTCTGGTCAGCACAATTTGATCACAATACTAATAGAACAAGTGTAGCTCCTGATTTAGATACATTTTATCATTATTATACTTCTGATGTAGAGGGAACAAAGGATGCTATAAATACCTTTATTCAATCCTTTTATAATGCTGGTGCAAATAAAGATGAATATGGAGCGAATCAAACATTTAATGATTTGTGTTATTATGATACAGATGATAGTTCCTATGATTTTACAGGATACACAAATTTAGGGTATAAAGTTTTTATCTCTGCACGTAATAGCAGTTCTGTTACACCTCGAAATTGGAATATAGAAATTCAGATTTATATCGAAGACTAATCAATAAAAAAGGGGCTATAGATTAGCCCCTTTTTTTTGTCTAATTATCATTTTATTCTTCTGGTTCTGTTGGAGTTATGGCAGCATCATCTTCTTTGCTTGCTGCTTCAATGGTTGTTTCCATAGCTTCATCAGCATTATAGATAACATTTTCTTCATCAGCTTCAACTTCATCATTAGATGGTAATTCTCCAGCTGCTTTTCTTTCTTCAATAGTTTGAAGTAATTCAGCATACTTGTCTTCTGTAATCTTATATCTTGTAAGATATACAGCAAGTGAAGATACTAAGAATAGGACTGGTGCAATTGTTAATACAACCAATAACCAGTTAGGTGTAGAAGAAGCTACGTCATCAAGAATATTCTTAATTAATTCGGCTTTATCACCAACCAAATTGCCAGCAGTATCGGCATTTTCTATATTAGAAATTTCTTGTGTAATATTTGTAATCGCAAGAGCAGCAAATGTTAAGGAAACAATACCTTGAACAATAGCACTTCCCATCTTTGCCATGAATGGACGGAGTGAGAAGATAGATCCTTCAGCTCTGTCTCCAGTCATAACTTCGTTATACTCAACACAGTTTTCAATTGAAACTGTTAATACCATGTAGTGCATTGTTTGTCCAATTGCAGCACCAAATCCAGATGCAGCGAGCAATGCGAAACATGCCATTGAGTTAGATTGCCAACATAAACCTATTACAAGCATTAATGTGTATGAGAATACTGCTAAAGCAACAGAGAATGTTGAAATTTGTTTTCTCTTGAATTTTCTTGTAAGTAGTGGATAGAAAATCATAACACCAGAACTTACACTTGAAATAATAACGAATAATGTTACTAAGAATCCTTCGTATCCAAATCTTAAGAAAATGAATATTGAAAGGATAGAGGATGTTAAGATAGCTCCACCAACGTTGTAGAACAACATACTAAGTGATGCCCATAATAATTGATGGTTCTTAAATAATACTTTGAACATTTTGCCCAAAGAAGGCTTTTCTGCATTTGCTTTCTTTGGAGGTAATGGTTTTTCTTTTACAACAAGTGTTGTCATTGTTTGACAACCAATGAATGCACAACAGAATAAGATACACATAACTGTTGAACCTGTATTAGCATTGCCACCAATTGCTGTACTACCATAAGCTAGTGTAGGGAATAATACAACGGATATTCCAGCACCAATACCTGCAAATAATGTTGCAAATGTGGAAATGGTATCTCTGTCTTTTTGGTTGGATGTAAGAGATGGTAACATTCCCCAGTAACTTATATCGTTCATTGTATAGGTAATACCCCAGAGTAAATATGCAAAGATAAAGAATATTACATATGCATCGCCTTTAAGTGGTACAAAGAACATTGAGAATACAACTGCTACGTTGGTTATTGCACCAATCATAATCCATGGTTTAAATTTACCCCATTTAGTACGAGTGATCTCAATAATTCCGCCCATGATTGGGTCATTACAAGCATCAAAGATACGGCAAACAATCATAATCAAACTGATTGCAATCATGTTTGCTGCACTAAGGTTTTTTGTTAACAATAGACAAGTGAATAATTGTGCATTGACAAGGTTATATACCATGTCTCTTCCAATACCACCTAAACTATAACTCCATAGGTTACGTTTGGATAGCTTTTCCTCGCCAACAACTTTTTGTTCAGCCATTTCTCCCTCCAAAAATTAACATTCGAATACGAATGTTAGTGGTCCAATTTGTTCTTGTTGAATAATCATATGAGCGCCAAATACGCCTGTTTGAACTGGGACACCCTCGTTCATTATATCATCTCGTATTCTTTCATACAAGATGCGTGCACGTGCAGGATCCTCAGCATTTAAAAAATCTGGTCTATTACCAGTACCTTTTCCTAATGTTCCAGATAAACAGAATTGAGATACTAGCAGTATCTCTTGACCTACATCTTTAACAGATAAATTCATTTTTCCGTTGTCATCTGCGAACACTCTAATTTTTGTAAGTTTTCTCCCTAAATAATCTGCTTGAGCTTCGGTGTCTCCTTTGCATATTGCAACAAAGACTACTAAACCAGATTCGATATGAGAAACAACCTTTCCATCTACAGATAATGTTGCTGGTCCTGTTCTTTGTATAACTGCTCTCATTTATTACCTTCCTTTTGTGGTGCCTTTCCTAAATATTGGTATAAGACACATTCTAATTCTGAATTGTAAAGTTTTCTAGTTTTATTTGCTGTTTTGCCAAAATACTTTTCAAATCCTTTATAACTTGTGATGATATATGCACACCATTCATCTAAAGATGAAAATACCTTGCCAAAGTCTTTATATAACGCTTGAACTTCTGAATTGCTCAAGAGTCTTTCTCCGTATGGTGGGTTAGTTATTATAACACCATGAGCAAATCTTGAAGATAATGCTCTCATGTCTTGAACTTGAAAATGGATTTTGTCTCTAACTCCTGCATTTTGTGCATGTTTCATTGCAAGAGAAATAGCATCCTTATCTATATCAAAACCCGAGATTCTAACTTGTGTATCTAATTGTTCTCTGTCTTTTGCTTCCTCATATGCAATATCTCTAATAGCAGGGGAGTTTGTCCATTGCTCATAAGCAAAAGATCTATTAATTCCAGGTGCTATATTTAATGCAATTAAAGCTGCTTCAATTGGAAATGTTCCAGAGCCACAGAAAGGGTCTACAAATGCTCTATCTTTATTCCAAACAGATAACTCAATAATTGCCGCAGCTATAGTTTCACGCATTGGAGCGGCGCCTACATATGTTCTATAGCCACGTTTATGAAGACTGTCTCCAGAAGTATCTAAAGATACTTTAACTATATTCTCAATAATGGATACCTCAATATCGTATTCTGGGCCATTTTCTGGAAGTGTATTTCCCATCTTTGCTACAATTGCTTTTTTGGAAATACTTTGGATAGAGGAGAGAGCAAATAAAGTGCTCTTAATGCTTTTTGCATTAACAATGATCTTTCCATCTTTAGATAATATATCTTTCCAATTAATTGCGAAAATGCCATCATAGAGTTCATCAAAAGTATTTGCTTCAAATTGAGAGATAACAATTCTTACTCTGTTAGCTGTACGTAAAAAGAAATTGCTTCTCGCAACATCTAAAAAATTCCCCTCAAATGGGATTCTTCCGTAGTTTGCACCTTTTGGATTATAGCCTAAAGATATTAATTCTCTTTTTAAAATAGCCTCGATTCCGCTAGCACAAGAAGCCTCAAGTATTAAATTATCCTCAAAAAAACTCATAAATTAATAATAAATTATTATTGAACATTAAGTCAATAATAAAAGCGCCATCTTTCGACAGCGCCTTTAATTATTTTAAGATTGCTTTATACAATGTGATAATAGTTGTTGCCAATTTTTATCATTAATCCAGTATCTAAAACTTGTGTAGTGTATTCACTTGATGCGACTCCAGTAATAGCATCACCGATTTGGTTGCCATTGCAGTTAATGAAAGTGAATGTATAAGTTGTTTCAACTAATTGTCTCTTTACGTATACACCTTTTGAAATATAGAACATATCAAAGCCTGTGTCAGTTGCTGGATCATAGATAAGTCTAGAATCTGCTGTGCCGACAGCATAAGATACAAGTTTGCCATCATTTAATGTACCAACAATATAATCGCCAACCAAATCTAAATTTGCGAAATCATTAACACTTAGATTTGTGTTTTTAATGGAACCTGAAAGATCTATTGCATATAGACGCATATTTTCATCTACCACTAAGAAAGCATTGTTTTCTGCTGCCTGAATTTGATCGGCTTTTGTGATAGTATTTAGATACTTATCTAAAATATATAGATGAAGTGGATTATTATGTTCATCTAACATGTAATAT
The DNA here is from genome assembly GCA_045130665.1 of Christensenellales bacterium. GTDB lineage: Bacteria > Bacillota > Clostridia > Christensenellales > CAG-917 > RGIG8124. The sequence continues at coordinate 281,458 of JBGUQC010000003.1, forward strand.
GCATATCCACCATTTGAGAATTTAACTGCAACGCTTTCTGGGTTGAATAAATCTGGTGTGCTAACTAATATTTCACCATTAGAATCTACTACATAATATTTAGATGCAGCAGAAGGAATCTTATCATTAGAAATGCCATTTAGTTTAACAGAGATATAAAGGTTGCCGTTGTTTGCAGTGAAGAGTTTGAATTTTTTATCAATTACATATCCCTTCAAGATTTGAGTAAGTTCACCTGTCTTAATATCAAATACAAACATTGCATTCTTTGCTTTTACTGAATATGGAATGAAGATGGTCTCTGTAAGATAATAATCATCTGTAAGATAATAATCAAAGTCATTTGAATCTGCTGGAAGCATTGCTTCTCCATATAAGACAACCTTGCCACCCTTTATACAATCTTCATCGAAGCTCATTCCTAAGTCACCGAAATCAAAATATAGTGAAGAGGAAGGATTTGAAGATGTGTAACTGTTATAGAAGAAAACTGTATTTTTGGATCTATCTATTACATAGAAATATCCGCTCATACCTGGAACTGGAGTTTTTTCTTGATATTTATTTCCAGCATCGAAGGTTGGAATAACTAAGTCTTCATCTAATGGTTGAATTTCAAAGCTTTGCAAAGAAATCATTTGAATAGATGACACGCCTTGTTTGCTTACGAATTTTGCTGTTGTATAAGGTCCAAAATTAGGATCCGTTGCCTTTTCGCTGCTTATGGAAATATGAGCGTTGAAAGATAATGTATTAGTGAAGAAATATGTTGTTGCATCATCAGAATACAACCAATCACTATCACCATTTAATGTTGTGCTTAAATAATTTCCATATACATCAACAACTTGTCCAATATATTTATATATTCCACTTTGTTTGTATTGTGCTGTTGCTGTGTAAATGTATTTGTATGTGTATCCACTATAGTCTTTACTTGCAATAGCATAAGTAGTGAATGGACCATAAACTTTTTTATCATTTACTAAATCATAGATGTAGTAATTGTCCAAAACTTCAGCCGGATCTGTTCCTTGAACAGTAGTGGTTGTTCCATCTTTAATAATCCAAAATTCAAGACCACTATCTGTAGGAATTGTTGCAACTTTGTTAAAGGATGCATTAGGTGCAATTATAGTGTACTCAGAAGGTATGTTAACAGTTTTGTTTTCTGTGACACCATCTAGAGCTATAACTGTTTCGCCTGTGACAACGTCTACTGATGTGCTATTTGAAGAATCACCTTTTTTCTTATTGCATGCCATCATTGAAAGTGCACATACAATAAGAACTATAACAAGACATAAACTTATCAAGAGTTTGGAATTTATTTTTTTAGTCATAATAAACCTCCTAAGATTGATAATGTCTTATTATTGTAAGACATAGAATGTTTTGCCAGTTGATAAATTGAATTCAACAGCAAGTTTGCCATTTACTATACAAGCATCGCAGTTTACGCCCACCATTGGTGCTTCAGCTAATGTGAAGGATTGTCCAATTTGGTTGTTATCACATGTCATAAACATTACAGTGTTTGTAGCAGTTGTAACTTTCATGAATACACCATTTGCAAGATAGTAACATGAAACGCCAGATTCTGAAACTGGGTTATATATTGTCTTTGGTTGAGATTCTCCAAGTTTAACTGAAACAAAGTTACCAGATAGTTCTGCAGCTAAAATATATTGTCCAAATAGTTCTTCATATGAATAATCTGCTGTGTTTGCAATATAACTAATTGTTCCTGTTCCATCCATGAAATATGCTTTGGTACCATCTGCATTAGTTGTTACAAGAGCTTTTTCAGACTTGTATGCTAAATTGTTAAGATAACAAACAGTATTTAAACAATTATCTAAAAGATAATCCATAGTTCCTTCATAAATGTAGTATCCATTTTCTAATTTAGAAGTGATTTTTGTTGTGTCGAATAATTCTGGAGTGCTTACAACAAAATTACCATCTGCGTCAACAATGTAATACATGGATGTTGGGTTGACGATTTTTTCAGCTGAAATACCACATACTTCTACAGCAATATAAGCCTTTTTGTTATTTGCAGAGAATACTTTGAATGTATCATCAATTTGGTAGCCTTTTAAAATTTGATTTAATGTACCGGATGCAATGTCATAAACGTATAACGCTGTCTTGCCTTTTAATGTACCAACAATAGAAGGAGAACAGAAGTCATAATCTGTTGCTGCATCTGGAAGTGTAGCTGATCCATAAACGAAGACTTTTCCACCTACGATATAGGATGTGTCAAACTTAACCTGTAATGTTCCAAAATCTAATGAAAGTGTAGATGTTGGAGCTGATGAAGTGAAGCTGTTATAGAAGAGGATTGAATTTGTCGATTTACTTTCATAGTAATAATAACCACTTAATCCAGGAACTTCAGTTTTTTCAATATATTTATTACCTACAGCATATGATGGTGTGTTTGTTGATTCTGCATATGGTGTTAGTTCATATGTGCTGAAGTTTACTTTATATGTGCTTAATGAATCACTGTCTGCATCATAATACTTTCCTGTGAAGTACTTAGTTCCATCTGCTGCAGTTTCCAAAGTATCATCTATGTCCATATAGTTATCATAATAGAATTGATAGAAAAGTACGTTGCTGCTTCCTTGATATAGTGAAGCATTAGTATCTGTTCTATCTTTAAACAATTGATTTCCCGCATAATCATATATTGCGCCAGTATATTCCCAATTGGTTGTCGCTGTATTATATGAAATACTTGCAAGTGCAAGATAATAATAGTATCCACCACCAGTTCCATTTATGTCTTGATATTCTGAGTAATAAACATTGAATGATTTAATGGTTGTACCATTAATTGCATCATATAAATAATATGTGTAAATATCTTCTGCATTGACTGTTACTGGTGTTATATCCTTAATAATCCAATAGGCTGCGCCAGAACCAATCTTTTGCTCACTAACATATGCATATTTAGTTGTGTCTAATGCTACTTTAACATAATCTGTTGGAATAGTTCCTGAAGATTTAACATCTACATTATCAATAGTCATTGTTGTGGTTCCAACAACAGGGGATACAGAAGTGCCACCATTTGTTTCCTCGCCTTTCTTTTTGTTACATGCAATCATTGATACTGCACAAACAACAAGAACGATAACTAAAACAAGACTAATTAATAGCTTTGTGTTTATTTTTTTTGCCATAAAACAATCCTCCATATAAGAGTTAAAACTTAAATTTAATTATAAATAGAATATTAATAATTAGTCAAGATAGGTAAAAAAAAGCCAGGTAAAACCTGGCTAATAATTATTGTGCTAGAACCTTTCCTAAGAAGTCTTTTAGTCGAGGCTGTTGAGGATTATCGAACACCTCTTGAGGTGTTCCTTGTTCAAGAATAGTGCCTTCAGCCATGAACAAAATTCTTGTTCCAACTTCTCTTGCAAATCCCATTTCGTGTGTAACAATTACCATTGTCATACCATCATCAGCAAGTTTTCTAATGAGATCCAAAACTTCGCCAACCATTTCTGGGTCTAGAGCAGATGTTGGTTCATCAAATAGCATAACTCTTGGTTTCATAGCTAATGCTCTTGCAATAGCAGCACGTTGCTTTTGTCCACCAGATAGTGAAGAAGGGTATGCATCTGCTTTGTCTGCAAGACCAACTCTTTTGAGAAGATCAAGTGCATCTGCTTTAGCAGCGGCAATTATTTCTTTTTTAGAAGTGAATGGGAGATCCATTACCTCATGCTCTCTAATATTATTTAAACTAGACTTTTGATTTTCTAATTTATTCTTCTTTTGGTTAAGCTTAATAACCTTTTGTGTAAGTGCATGATCATAGGATGCAAAAGGCTTACCATCTTGAATAACGATAGTCTTTGTTAAAGCCCATGCTTCTTCTACAGGAATAAGTTCTTCATTGAGGGCATCAATCTTTGATTGAATAGCCGCTCTCTTTGCATCAATTTTATCGCTATATTTGCTTAATATACGATGTGCAATTTTATTTTGAATAGGGAAGAAAGTTTTTTGTAATTTGTACTTTCTTAACTTCTTTTTATTAACGATGATAGGTGCAAGGGTAATATTATCCAAAACATTCATATTATTGAATAAATTGAATTGTTGGAAAACCATGCCCATGTGTTGACGGTGTTCATTAATATCTACTTTTAGGTCTGCTAGGTCTACACCATCAAAATAGATGTGTCCAAATGTTGGATCTTCCAAGCAGTTTAAACATCTTAAGAATGTAGATTTACCAGAACCAGATGGTCCAATAATAACTACCTTTTCACCTTCGTTAATTGTTTCTGTAATATTGTCTAATACAAGAAGGTCTCCAAAACTTTTTGTTAAATTTTTAACATCTATTAATCCCATAACTATCTCCTATTTTCCTTTGAAAACTTTCCCGAGTCGGGATCTCCAGTCATCCTTCTTATTATTGAGTCTTACTGCTTTACCTTCTTTTCTAAGCCATTTCTCGAGAAGTCTTACCAATATTGTAATGATTATAATAAGTACGAGGTATACGAGAGCTAACATTACATATGGAATAATATATTCATATGTAGCATCTGCAATACTTCTGAATGCTTTTGTTAAATCTACAACAGCGATAAAACTTACAACGGATGTATCTTTTATCAATAGGATAAATTCGTTACCCAATGTAGGGAGGATATTCTTTATTGCTTGAGGGATTATAACCTTAAACATGGTAGCACCATATGAGAGACCTAAGGCACGTCCTGCTTCCATTTGTCCTTTGTCTACGCTCATTATACCGGCACGCATGATTTCTGATTGATATGCAGCTGAGTTTAATCCAAAAGCAATAATTGCAACAAAAAGTTTGTCTACTCTTAATCCAAGTGCTGGGAAGAGAACAAAATATGCAACTAACAATTGTACAACTATAGGAGTTCCTCTAAAGAATCCAGTATAGATGTCACTTGTGGCGGAGAATAACTTTGGTAAGAACTTATATTTAGGTACAACTTTTGTAATAGCGATTATTGTACCAATAATCATACCAATAACAAGGCCCGCGATGGCAATGATAGCTGTTACGCCAAGACCATCGAGGACATTGTGGTATCCGCCTTTTGTGACGAATTGTTTAACAAATACTTCCCAGTACTCTTTCATAAAATATTATGCACCAAAGTAATTTGTGATGATTGTATTAACTTTTGCTTGGTTGTTTGCAAGCCATTCATTTAATTTTGCTAATAAATCAGCATTGCCCTTATCTACTGCGAAAGCATAATCTTCATCTGTTAATTTGAAGTTGATGATTTTGATGTTGGTATTAGAAGCTGCAAGAACTTTTGCTGGACCTTCATCAACAACTACTAAACCTAAATTACCATTTACTAAATCTGATACTGCAAGAGCAATAGTTGTATAACCAGTTTTTGATAAATTTGCATAACCATCAAATCCCCAGTCTTCATCCCCAGCAACATAGTATTCACCTGTTGTACCATTTTGAACACCAACTTTTGTTCCTGTTGCTAAAGATGCGAGTTTTGCTTCAACATCTGCTACGCTTGTGCAAGCATCAAACTCATGGTTATCTGCTTTTACGATAACAACTTGAGATGCATTGTAATATGAAGATGAGAAGTTAACTGTCTTCTTTCTTTCATCGTTTACTGTTAATGCTGCAGCACCGATATCTGTTGTTTTACCAACTGATGCTACTACTGAATCGAATTCCATGTCTTCAATCTTGAGTGTGTAGCCACAGTCTGCACAGAATGCTGCCATGATATCCATATCGATACCTTTGAATTCTGTTCCTTCCTTATATTCGAATGGAGGGAATGCTGCGTTTGTAGCAACAATGATTGTGTTGTCTTTCTTGTTACATGCTGTGAATGCGAATGCACCTAAAACAGCGATGCTAAGTACTAATACTAAACAAATAATAACTTTGCTAAATTTTTTCATAATTAAGTCTCCTTAAGTTATTTATAATGTTGATATAATATATTCCTTAATTAAAAAATGCAACTAAAAAATTGAAAATTTGTATATTTTTTATGAATTTTTATATTTTATGCAAAAAATACACGATTTTTATGCAATTATGCACCTTTTATGCAAAATTTAATTGCTTGACTTTTAAAAACAAAAGATAGATAATGTTTACATGCCTTACAAAGTATATGCATTAATGAAAAAAGGTGGAAATACCTTCCTAAAGAGTACACAAACAAATGAGAGTACTGTTCAATCTGCTCTAAAGAAAGCAGAGGAGTATTTCTATGCACTTGCAAAAAGAGGCAAAGAAAAAGGTAAATTCCAAATCGTAATGTATAAGAACGTATAGGAGAAAAAGGATACAGGCTATTGGGGGCTTGTGCCCTCATTTTTTTTGCCTTAGGACATATTATGAATGAAAATTTAATGAGATCTAAAGCCAAAGCAAAGAAGCTTGCAATGATATTAACATCATTGTTGTTTGTATCCGTGCCTTTTATAGTAGTTGGTGCATTACTTATGGCATTGAATATAGTGTTCTTTTTAGGTGTTATCTTATTGGTAATTGGAATAGCATTATTACTTGCAAATGTATATGCAGTTCCCAATGCATGGATGATACACAAAAAGTTTGTAAATATGGAGACTCTAGTTAATCTCGTTGAAAGAGATAACATTACATCTTTTTCCCAACTTAAAGACATCCTAAAGATTTCAGATTCTGAATTAAGAAGTCTTATAACAATTTGCAAAACCAAGCAATATATTGGAGATGTAGTAATTGAGGGAGAAGAGGTAAAAGAGAGCAAAGTTTATGTTTGCCCAACTTGTGGTGAGACAATTAAAGATATAGAGAGTATTAGCTTTTGTCCATATTGCGGAAGCAAAATAGAAAAAATCACTATTGACAAATAGTCAATTCGCCATTATAATTCACAAGGCATTAAAAAATGTAGCAAAGGAGAATGTTCCATGAAAGAGTATGACATTTGTATTGTAGGCGCTGGTCCAGCTGGTATTTTTACCGCATTAGAATTAATAAAAAACGGTCAACACAAAAAGATTTTAATTATTGAAAAAGGAAGATCTGTTGAGAAGAGACACTGTCCAAAAGCAGAAGTTGGACATTGTGTTGGTTGTACTCCATGTAATATCACAACAGGTTTCTCGGGTGCAGGTGCTTTCTCAGATGGAAAGTTATCTTTAAGCGAAGAAGTTGGTGGTGAATTACCAGATTTAATTGGACATGACTTTGCTCAAGAGTTAATTGATTATACAGATCAAATTTATCTTGATTTTGGTGCAGATACTCATATTGAAGGGTTAGGCAACGATGAAAAGATAAAGGTCATTAGAAGAAAGGCTATTAAGGCAGGATTGAAATTAGTAGATTGTCCAATTAGACATATGGGGACGGAAAAAGCCCATGATATCTATTATGGCATTGAAAAATTCTTGTTAGATAATGGTGTAGAAATGTTGTTTAACACAACATGTCATGACATTATATTAGAGAATAATGAGTGTAAAGGTGTAATCCTTGAAAATGGCGAAAAGATATATGCAGGAAAGACCATTATTGCAACAGGAAGAAGAGGAGCAGAATGGCTTGAAAAGATTTGTTCTACGTATAATGTAGAGCACGGTCCTGGCATTGTTGATATCGGCGTAAGAGTTGAGTGTAGAAATGAAGTTATGGAAGAAATTAATGAAGCTTTATATGAAAGCAAATTAGTTGGATATCCAGCTCCATATCATGACAAGGTAAGAATCTTCTGCCAAAATCCATCAGGTTTTGTAGCACAAGAGAATTATGATAACAACTTAGCAGTTGTTAATGGCCATAGCTTTAAAGACATAAAGAGTGAAAATACAAACCTCGCTATTTTATGTTCACACCGTTTCTCTGAACCATTTAAACAACCAATTGAATATGCTATCAAAGTTGGTGAATTAACAAACATGTTAGGTGCAGGAAAGATCTTAATACAAAGATATGGAGACATTCTTGCAGGTAAGAGAACATGGCAAAAAGAATTAATTAGATCTAATGTTAGACCAACTCTAAAGGATGCAATTGCTGGAGATATTACAGCAGCATTCCCATATAGAAGCATGACAAATATTCTCAATTTTATTGAGAAAGTAGATATGGTTGTTCCTGGATTCGCTGGTTATGAAACATTATTATACTCACCAGAACTTAAGTTTTATTCCAACAAGATTAATATGGATGAACATCTAACAACATCTGTTAAAAATCTCCATTGCTTAGGAGATTCTAGTGGTTGGACAAGAGGTTTGATGATGGCTTCTGTAATGGGCGTATTAATGGCAAGAGAAATAATGGCTCAAAAATAATTAAATTGTAAATTTAAAATATTAAAGAAAGTCTCAATTATTTTTGGGATTTTCTTTTTTTATGCTTGACATCCTATATAAAAGTAGTACAATATTAGCAGACAAGCATTGAGAGTGCTAACAAAATAACACAAAGAGTGCTAATACATAATAGGAGGTTGAATATTATGGATACAAATAAATTCACACAGAAAGCTTTATCCGCAATTAATAATGCACAGATGATTGCTCTTGAGAATAAGAATCAAGAGTTGAAACCAGAGCATCTTGCACTTTCTTTAATTCAAGATAAAGAGGGACTAGTTAGAAATATTATAGAAAAATGTGGTAGCAACGTTAATGCAATAGAAAGAGAAATAGAGAACACAGTTAATGGATTCCCAAAGGTATCTGTTAGTGGTAGTGGAGACAACCAATTATATGTTTCTACAAATACATCTCTAATTCTTGCTAATGCAGAAAAATTCATGAAGAGAGATGGAGACTCTTTTGTTAGTGTAGAACATTTGTTTGAAGCTATATTAGATAATCCAACTCCTGCACTAAGGAAAATCTTTACAAACTATGACTTATCCAAATCTAAGTTTGTAACAGCGTTGAAGCAAGTAAAGACACAACCAATTAACTCGGATAATCCAGAGGACACTTATGATGTTCTTGGAAAGTATGGTTATGATCTTGTGGAAAGAGCAATACACGGCAAATTAGACCCTGTAATTGGTAGAGATGATGAGATTCGTAATGTCATTAGAATTCTATCCAGAAAGACAAAGAATAACCCTGTACTAATTGGTGAACCTGGTGTTGGTAAGACTGCTATTGTAGAAGGTTTAGCTCAACGTATTGTTAGAGGAGATGTACCAGAAGGATTAAAGGATAAGCATATCTTTGCTTTGGATATGGGAGCCTTAATTGCTGGTGCAAAATATAGAGGTGAGTTCGAAGAGAGATTAAAGGCTGTTCTTAATGAAATTAAGAAACAAGAAGGAAGAACGCTCTTATTCATTGATGAATTACACACAATAGTTGGAGCAGGAAAGAGTGATGGAGCTATGGATGCAGGAAACCTTTTAAAGCCTATGCTTGCAAGAGGTGAACTACACTGTATTGGTGGTACTACACTAGATGAATATAGAAAGTATATTGAAAAAGATGCAGCACTTGAAAGACGTTTCCAACCAGTTATGGTTGAAGAACCAAGTGTAGAAGATACTATTGCAATTCTAAGAGGATTAAAAGAGAGATATGAAATCTTCCATGGTGTTAGAATTCATGACCAAGCATTAATTGCAGCAGCAATATTATCTAACAGATATATTACAGATAGATTCTTGCCAGATAAGGCTATAGACCTTGTAGATGAAGCATGTGCAATGATAAGAACAGAGATAGATAGTATGCCAATTGAAATGGATGTCATCTCTAGAAAGATTATGCAATTGCAAATAGAGGAATTAGCTCTTTCTAAGGAAGAAGACAAACTATCTAAAGATAGACTTGAAGCTTTAAGAAAGGAACTTGCAAATCTTCAATCTCAATTCAACGAAATGAAAGTAAGACTTGAAGCAGAGAAGAAAGGTATTAATGAAGAGAAAATGACCAAAGCCGAAATAGATAAGGTAAATCTAGAAATAGAGAATGCCAAGAGACATGGAGACTTTGGAAAAGCAGCAGAACTTCAATATGGTAAACTTCCTCAACTTCAAGATGCTTTAGAGAAATTAAAGGGTAAAGAAGAGAAAGGCAATACTCTTTTAAGAGATGAAGTTACAGCAGAAGAGATTGCAAAGATTGTTGCAAAATGGACTTCTATTCCAGTAACTAAACTTATGGAAAGTGAAAAACAAAAGGTATTGCATCTTGGCGATGAACTCCATAAGAGAGTAATTGGACAAGACGAAGCTGTAAAGAAAGTATCTGAGGCTATACTTCGTTCAAGAGCCGGAATATCTGATGAAAACAGACCTATTGGATCCTTTATGTTTATTGGACCAACTGGTGTAGGTAAGACTGAACTTGCAAAAACTCTTGCACAATATCTCTTTGATGATGAGAAGAATATTGTACGTATAGATATGACAGAATATATGGAAAAATTTAGTGTATCTCGTTTGGTCGGTGCGCCTCCAGGATATGTTGGATATGATGAAGGTGGGCAACTTACAGAAGCCGTTAGAAGACACCCATACTCCGTGGTTTTGTTTGACGAGATAGAAAAAGCACACCCAGATGTTTTCAATATCCTACTCCAAGTTTTGGATGATGGACGTATAACAGATAGTCAAGGAAGAACTGTAAACTTCAAGAATACTATTATCATTATGACATCCAATATTGGAAGCAATATTATATTAGATAATATAGATGAGAATGGGAACTTCAAAGAAGGCACAAGAGATAGTATAGACCAAATCCTTAAAGGAACGTTTAGACCAGAGTTCCTTAACAGATTAGACGATATAGTAATGTTCACGCCATTATCTCATAACAACATTAGTAAGATTGTAGACTTAATGTTAGATAAGCTTAGAGCAAGACTAGAGAGTCAAAACCTTAAACTAGAAGTAACAGATGCAGCAAAGGATCTAGTTATTGAAGGTGGTTATGATGTAACATTTGGTGCAAGACCTCTTAAGAGATATATTGAAAGCAATATTGAAACTCCTGTTGCTAGAATTATAGTTGGCGGAGACTTAGGTGAAGGCAGCACCATTGTTGTGGATGAAAAAGAGGGCAAACTTGTCCTAAGTGTTAAATAAGCACAAATAAACTCTTGATTTTATGGGTAAGCATTGTATAATAGTGTTTACCCATTACTGGGGGCGTTCCGTATTCGATATTGTGTTTGAATCAGATTAAGCATGTCGTAGAGAGGCTACGTAAAAAACAAAATTAAACTTTGAATTGACAAAGAAACAAAAACATTGAGTTCTCAAAGACTCGCAATGGCTGCATAATTGACAGCCTCATCGCCCTAGGGTTTTCTGTTCCCTTAGCAAGCGGTGTCATAAAAACAGACAACGCAATTTGAGTGTTCGGTAGAATTGTTGTTATTACGAACTTTTCAATCACAGGCTTGTAGGCGAACCGGTGTGAGAGAACTTAAGACACCAACTAAACATGTAGAAGTTTTTGTGGATGACATGGTAGACAGGAGTTAGACTCTCCTCGCCTCCACCAAAAGTATGATCTCTGATTATATCAGAGATTTTTTATTAGATAGTGACTTATTTGTTTGTTTTTGATATAATTATATGCAAATTAGGAGTTGAATATGACAAACAATGTTATTTTATTAATCGCGTACGTGGCATTCCTATTTATAATGTCTATAGTAGCATTCGCACTTTTTCTTAAGGATAAGAAAATGGCAACATCTGGCGGTGGTCCAGTAAGAATCAAAGAAAAGACACTCCTTGCAACATGTGTATTCGGTGGAGCATTTGGTGGATTTATAGGTAGATTGGTTGCACATCATAAAACCAATAAGGGTTATTTCTCACTTACAATTATTGCAAGTTTACTATCTGAAATAATCGTTCTCGCAGTACTTATTGTGCTTGCATTCTTTGCTTAAGGAGGTAAATTATGGCTAATAAGAATAATCAATCTTCATTAGAAAGATCACATTCAAAGAAATCAAATGCCAAATTAACTTTCTTAGTTATTCTTGGTGCAATCGGATTTGCACTTCTATGGTTAGGAGTTGGACTCCTTGTTAAAGGTGCAGTTCCATACGTTTCAATTAACATTTATTATGTGGGATTCCCATTACTTGGTGTTGGTGTTGTACTTTTAATCTTATCTTACATAGCAGTAGCAAAATTTACTAGGTAGAAAATAAAAACAAAGTTTTTAACTAAGCACTCTGCATAAGGGTGCTTAATTTTTTTAAATAAATATGAACAACTATTCATTTTTTACTTTACAAATATGAACGGATATTCATATAATATAAGCGATAGGAGAAAAAACAATGTATATAAATGAAAAAGTAGTTATTCAAATGCAAGACACCCTAAAGATAGCAGGGGACGCAACAAGAATTAAAATCTTATCTTGTTTACTTGATGAGTTTGATTCTCATGATGGAGCATCTCACTTAATTGAAAAGAGTGTTAATGACATTGCACTTCAAATAGGAGCTTCTCAATCTTTAGTTAGCCACCAATTAAAGGTTTTAAAAGATGGGGACTTTGTTAAGTGTAATAAAGATGGAACAAAAATCTATTATTCTCTTAAAGATGAACACGTTAGAGAAATAATAAAAATCACATACGAGCATGTATTAGAGAGGGCCGAAGAAAATGATTAAGAAGACTTATATTATTACTGGATTTGGTTGTGCTCACTGCGCAGCAAAAACTGAGGCACATTTAAATAAGCATCCAAATATTCAAATGGCAACGATAGACTTTTCATCAGATAAGTTATTCATTGTTTATGAGAATGAAGAGATGTCTATAGATGAACTTTTAAAGGTTATTGCAGAAGTTGAGGATGACGAAGTAACCATTTTAAGCAACGATGTACCAAGACCAAAGGTTAAAATCATAGATAAAAATGTCATTATGCTGTTCATAAGAATAGCAATAACTATTGCAATAATGATTATTGCTCATACAGCTTTAATGGATGATAAATATTTCTGGTATGTGTTTGGTATGTACCTTGCTGGAATGATTATTATTTCCTATGACATTTTATGGAGAATTATTAAAAATATCAGATATAGACAAAATCCAATTGATGAGTATCTACTCATTATGTTGGCATCCATAGGAGCATTCCTGGTTGGAACACTCCAAAGACATTCTATGGAATTCATGGAGTCTACAATGGTTGCTCTTTTATTCCAAGTTGGTGCAATTATTAAGCATGTTGCAACTAATAAGAGTAAGGAAGCAGTTCAAGGTGCTCTAGATCTTAGAGTAAACAATGCAAGCTTGGTAACTGAGAAGGGAATCCAAATAGTTCAACCAAAAGATTTAAAGATTGGAGATATCATCGTTGTTACTGCAGGAGAGCTCATACCAATAGATGGTGTTGTAGATAGTGGAGACTGTTTAATAGATACTTCTTCATTAACAGGAGAATTTGTACCAATTGAAGGAAAGGTTGGAGATGAAGTATTTAGTGGTTGCTTAATTAAGAGTGGTTCAATCAATGTAAAAGTAACAAAAGAATACTCAGAATCCACAACTTCTAAGATTGTAAATCTTATCTCAGAAGCTGGAGCTAAAAAATCTAAGGCAGATGAGTTCGTAACTAAGTTTGCTAGATGGTATACGCCAATTGTATTCGTTGTATCTATTTTAACGGGAATAATTGCATCCGCTGTAACATCAGATTGGTATACCTGGATGATCTTAGGACTTAAGATGTTATTAGTTGCTTGTCCATGTGCAATTGTTATTTCTGCTCCTATGGCATATTACTGCTCAATAGGTCTTGCAAGTAAGAACGGAATTGTAATAAAGAGCAGCAATTATTTAGATGAGCTAAATAAACTTAAAAAAGTTGTAACCGACAAAACTGGAACATTAACTCATGGCAACTTCCAAATAGTTGAAGTTCATACAAATAACTGCTCTGAAGAAGAATTATTGCATTCATTATTTAAAGCCGAGATGCTTTCTAAACATCCAATTGGAAAAGCTATTTGTAGTAATGCGGAAATAGATTGTAAGCATGTAACAGTAGAGAATTTCAACGAAATTCCTGGATATGGTGTTGAATGCGATAGTGAAGGTAAACACATAATTGCTGGTAATACAAAATTCTTAGATAAGAATAATGTTAAATATGAGTTAGAAGATGTTAAAGGAACTGTTGTTCATTGCGCAGTAGATAGTGAATATAAAGGATTTGTAATCCTTTCAGACCAAGTAAAAGAAGATGCAGCAGAGCTTATCTCTGATTTAAAGTCAAAGGATATAGATGTTGTTCTATTAACTGGTGATAAAGAAGAAAATGCTAAAGAACTCTGTGATAACCTTGGAATTAACAAATATTATAGCGAATTATTGCCAGAACAAAAGATAGAATATCTTAATAAAGAAAAAGGTAAGGGATATACCGTTGCTTTTGTTGGCGATGGAATGAACGATGCAGCTTCTATTAAGAATGCTGATGTAGGATTTGCTATGGGTGGTGTTGGTAGTGATGTCGCAGTAGATAGTGCTGATGTGGTCATCATGACAGACAAACCAAAGAAGATATTTGACACGTATAGAATTGCGAAAATCGCAAGACATACCGCAATATTCAATGTTGTATTTGCCCTCGTTGTAAAATTCACAATTGAGCTATATGCAATTATCTCAAGTTTATTAGGACATGGAGAATTGCTGCCAATGTGGGGAGCAGTTATTGCAGATACGGGATTAACAGTACTCTTAATCCTCAACTCAATGCTTATTCTTTATAGAAAGATAGACAAAAAGAAAAAATAAAAATTAAGGTGTCTCAAGCGAGGCACCTTTTTTATTATTGTAAGTTAACTAATTTGAAGTAGTAAGACGCAATATTTTCTGGCGTTTCTACGCAATTGTTTTCCTTAATCCACCATTGAACTAGTTCCATCAATGATGTAACTAGATGGTTCAAATATATCTCTTTTGGAATACTTATACTCATATCTTCAACTTTTATGTTTGCTTCAAATAATTTGTCCAAGTGATCTCTTAAATCTTCTAGGAATATATCGTGAGATTCGGATGAAAGAATACCAAAAATAACTTCTTTATCTTCGCTAAGATGATATAGCATGTGAACAATGCGGTGAGTGAAGTCTTGCATCTTAGAAAAGTCATGATGACGCTCTGCATGTAAATCTTCATCTGTGATGTGCGCAAATATACCGCTAGATATAGAATCTAGAACTTCTTCTTTGCTCTTGAAATGATCATAGAATGTTGCTCTTCCAACATCGGCGGTATCAATTATATCCTGTACGGATATATCTGAGTATTTTTTCTCTTTAATTAATTCTTCGAATGCACCTTTTATTGCTTTTACCGTTTTTGCTTTTCTTCTATCCATAGTCTGCTCCAAACAAATTATATGTTTCCGAACTAATTATACACAATTGTACATCAATTTCAAGACTTGAAAAATTGGTGTTGACACGTAGATATAAATATATCTATAATAAACCGAACAAAAATAATAAAATTGTTCAAAAACATAATAAATTACTAGTTTTATTCAAAAATGACAGAACAATTGCAAAATAAGATAGACGGATATAAAAAACTTGTGACAAGAAATTGGATTATTATAATCTCTTTGCTTGTTGCAGTTTTTATTTTTGCAATTATATCTGCATTCATTGGACAAGCTAAATTATCATTTGTTGAAACTTTAAAAGCATTTTTTGGAAGTGGTAGAGCAGTTAATGTAAGAATTGTTTGGTATATTAGAATGCCAAGGATAATAGCTGCAATTATTGTAGGTTTTGGCTTAGCTATTTCTGGTCATATTATGCAAACAACTCTTCAAAATCCACTTGCATCTCCAACATCTTTAGGCGTTTCTAACGCAGCAGTTTTTGGCGCCAACATAGCGATTTTATGTGGTGCTGGATCTTTTGCCGGAGCAGGTGGTAGATTAAATATTAACAATCCATATGTTATTGCAGTGGCTGCATTCATTTTTGCATTTGGCGTTGTTCTACTTATAGTAGGGCTATCTAAATTTAGACACTTTTCTCCAACAACAGTAATTCTTTTAGGTGTTGCTGCAACAAGTTTATTTGCTGCACTTACAACCCTAGTTCAATATCTTGCAAATGACCAAGTATTATCTGCAATGGTTTATTGGAGTTTTGGTGATTTATCTAGAGCAACATATCTTAAGATATACATTATGCTTGGATGTGTAGTCCCATCCTTTATTGTTTTTTATATCCTTCGTTGGAAATATAATGCAATTGGTGGTGGAGATGAACTAGCTAAATCTTTAGGTATTAGAATTAGTGTAGTTAGAGTTGTATCAATGCTTCTAGCATCTTTAATTACTGCGGTTTGCGTATCCTTTGTTGGTATTATTGGATTCGTTGGAATTATTTGTCCGCAGTTTTTAAAGAGATTCATGGGCTCAGATAGTAGATTCCTATTGCCAGCATCTGGATTAATGGGCGCTTGCTTATTAATTGTTTCAGATACTATTGCACGTGTAATTGTTCCAGGTATGGATCTTCCTGTTGGTGCAATTACTGCAATTATTGGAACACCAGTATTTGTTTACATCTTATTAAGGAGAGAAAAGTAATATGGGTATTATTCTAGATATAAAGAATTTAACATTTGCTTATGAAAAGAAAATTATCTTAGATAATGTTTCTTTCTCCTTAAATGAGGGTGAGGTTGGGGTACTTGTTGGTCTTAATGGTGCTGGAAAAACAACTATCTTAAAGAACATTGCAAACATAGTTAAAACAAAACAAGGTGAAATAATTTTAGATGGCAAGAATAAAAATGATTATAAGCCTAACGAATATGCATCAAAGATAGCATATGTTCCACAAATTATTAACTATGAAAGTGCAACTGTTATAGACACAATTCTAATTGGAAGAATACCTATGTTCTATACACCTTCAAAAGAAGACTATGAAAAAGTATATGAGGTTATAGAGCAATTGCATATTGAGCATTTAGCAATGGAGAATGTTCAAAAGTTATCTGGCGGTGAAAAACAAAAGATAGCAATTGCAAGAGCACTTGCAGGTGAAGCTAAACTTATGCTGTTCGATGAACCAACAGCAAATCTTGATTTAAAGGGACAATACGAGACCATGTCGCTAATAAGATCTTTAAAAGAGAAAGGAGTTAGCATCCTAATTAGTATGCATGATATTAATCATGCACTTGATGTTGGAGACAACTTCATAGTTCTTAAAGATAAAAAAGTTTTATGTACGGGAAATGAAGAAATCATGACAGAAGATCTATTGCATGAAGTTTATGGAATGGATTTTGAAATGGTTGAACATGGAAATAAAAAACACTTTCACATAAAAGGAGAGGAACACAATGACTAATAGTTTAGTAAAAAAACTGACAATTACTATTTTAGTAGTAGTACTTTTAGTAGCATGTCTTTCAATATTTGCAGCATGTAATGGTGATGTACTTGATGTAGACATCACATTTACAGATTTGCAAGGAAGAGAAATTACCGTTAATCCAAGCAAGATTAATAAAATTGTTTGCGTAGGTGCAGGCGCTTTAAGACTTTATTCATATGTAGGAACTATGGATAAACTTTGTGCTGTTGAAGAAATTGAGGGAAGTAGAACAGGATTCGTTTCTGTAAGACCTTATCAAATTGCATATGAAGATTTATTCAAAAACCTAATTAAAGAAGGAAAAACAGCAGGTGCAGGTGGTCCAAAAGCCCAAGTTCTTCAAACTGAAATACTTGCCGCTTTAGAGCCAGACCTTATTTTCTCATGCTTAACACTTGAAACAAGCGCCATAGAAGATGCTGAAAAAGCAATTGGCTGCCCAATTGTTACATTGAAATATGGGCAATCAAAAGCATTCTCTAGTGAAATTAAAGAATCTTTAGCAATAATTGGTGCAGTATGTTGTACTGAAGATAGAGTTATTGAAATAGTTGCAGCTATGGAAGGAATGAAAAAAGAATTAAGTGCTTATGGTACAGATAAAACAAGTCCTACTGTTTATTTAGCATGCAACTCTAACTGGGGAAAGAAAGGATTCTTATCTACTTCAAAAAGTTATCCTATATTTACAGCATCTGGAATCAAGAATGTTATGGATGAAACTGGAAAAACTATTGGTCAAGATGGATATACAACATGGGAAAATATTATTAATGCAGACATTGATAAGATATTCATTGATGCAGGTGGCTTAGATATATTTAAAGGTGAATATGATGAGCCAGAAAGCACATATCCAGGAAATTTAGCTCAAATGACAGCTTGGACAGGTAAAGAGGTTTATTTAATGATGCCAAATAATGCATATGATGCAAACGTTGAAATGTATTACATTAATGCATACTATGCAGCAAAAATTGCATACGGCGCAGAAATAGATATAGCCTCAAAGGCAAATGAAATCCTTGACATATTCTATGGCACAGGCAAAGTATCATATGATGATGTTAAGATGTACGGTGGATATCAAAAACTTAACTTACCAGATACATGGCCAACAAAATAACTGAGATAAAAAATAGAGAGTTCTTTAACGAACTATCTAAAACATGGGATTCTACCAATACTGCAAGCACATCAGTATTATTTGATAATTTACTTATCCATAAGGGGGATAAAGTTCTTGATGTAGCTTGTGGTACTGGGGTTCTCAGTAAGGGTATCTATGAAAGATCTCAATGCCATGTTGTAGGCATAGATATTTCGGATGAGATGTTGAAAAAGGCCGAAATTAATAATGAGGGAGTAGATGTTGAATATATCAATGAGAGCTTCTATGACTATTCTAGCGATGGTTATGATATAATCATAATATATAATGCTTTCCCACATTTTATAGACCTAGATGCTTTTAAGATGGCTGTATACAGAAATCTTAAAAATGACGGCAAATTTATAATTTGTCATTCATTATCTAGAGAAGAACTAAATAAACATCATTCACCTTTAACAAAGGATATATCTCGTGATTTAGTTGAGGTTTCGAAAGAAGCAGAATTCTTCAAGGATCTATTTATAATAGATACTGCTAAAGAAGATGATCATTCCTTCGTGATTCTAGGCCACAAAAAATAATAATTAAAATAGTATTAGACAGATGATAATAGTTTACTTGTGAACGAATATCGTTTGTCTTTTATTATACTTTGGAGTATAATATTAAATACTTAGCAAAAACAAAGGAGGCATAAAAAATGAAGAAAACAATTATTTCCATAATTATTTGTGTTTGCTTAATAGCAGCTATGTGTACAATTTTCGTGGCATGCAATGAAGATAACTTCAAATTAAATTCAGTAACTTACAATTACAATGGTGGTGCTATCTCTCAAGAGTTTAGACAAGCACACGATTTGCAAGAAAAATCAATTTATATAACAGTAATTAATGAAAAGTATTATGAGGGTGCAACAAATAGTTTGTTAAAATATACAGACTTAACACCACCTTCAGAAAACAAGATCTTTGCAGGATGGTATCTTGATTTAGATGAGAATTTCAATCGTCCATGGACAAAGATCAATATGGAAAAGTATAGGGAAGAAAACCCAGAGAAGAATTTCCATGTAAATGCAAAGTGGATTGATGCTGGCACATTAGATGTTGTTTATAATACAACAACAACTGATGCATGTTTCAAAGATACAAATTGGGTAACAAAGACTGTTAATGTTTCTCATTCAATAACGGCAGCTGATTTACTTGCTAGTGCACCAACTGAAACAAGCATGCAATCAAGAGAAGGTTATGAGTTCAAAGGTTGGCAAAGTTCAGAAAATGAAATAGCAAATAAACTCGCAGAATTAGATGCTAAAAATGGACAACTCTTAATTGATGCAGTTTGGTATAAGATTCCAGATGTTCAATTAGGTTTTTCTTTATGCTATATTGATGAGAATCATCAATTAATAAATTATTCATATTTAGATGATTGTTCTGTATATTTCGATTATGAAAACCATAGAGATTATCAATATCAACAGATTAGAAGAGATTTACTCACAGAAGAATCTTTAACTAATGCTCTTGAAGAATATAAGGCATGCTTAGCATTAAACGAAGGGTATACAGAAGATGGTATTGTTGGCTGGAAAATTGCTTACTGTGATGAATATGGAATGTATTCTTTAGAAGATTTTACACTTGCAAAAGTGATAGAATTATCTCCAAGTCAACAATGGGTATCATTTGTTGGATTGACAATTATACCTATATTTGCATAATCACTCTTTAATTAATAATTAGGATTAGGTATAATAGGTTATAACAAAACAAAAAGGAGAAATAATTATGACATTTATTTGTAATATTTGTGGTGTAGAATTTGATGCAGATAGTATCGAAGACGCAATCTGCCCAGTATGTGGTGCAAGCGGAGACGATGTACAACCAGCATAAGGAGTAAATTATGGCTAATAAATACGCAGGAACACAAACAGAGAAAAATCTTTTAACAGCATTTGCAGGCGAATCACAAGCAAGAAATAAGTATACTTATTTCGCATCTGCTGCAAAGAAAGAAGGATATGAGCAAATTTCAGCACTATTCCTTAAGACCGCAGAGAATGAAAAAGAACATGCAAAACTCTGGTTCAAGGAATTAGGTGGCATTGGTGATACAGTAGCTAACTTAAACGCAGCTGCAGATGGAGAAAACTTCGAATGGACAGATATGTATGCAGAATTTGCAAAGACTGCAGATGAAGAAGGTTTCCCAGAACTTGCTGAAAAGTTTAGAGGTGTTGCAGCAATTGAAAAGAACCACGAAGAAAGATATCGTGCTCTTTTAAGCAACATTGAAGCAAAAGCTGTATTTGCAAAGAGTGAAGTTAAAGTTTGGGAATGCAGAAACTGTGGACATATCGTAGTTGGAACAAAAGCTCCAGATGTATGCCCAGTATGTAATCATCCACAAGCATTCTTCGAAATCGAAGCAAAAAATTATTAATAATTAAACTTAGAAAGGAACCTCTCAAAAAGAGGTTCTTTTTTTATGTTTTTGTGATATTATATTCTCATGATGGTAAAGGTATATGGAAAGTTAAACCTAGTTTTAAATATACTAGGAAAAGACAAAGATATGCATACATTGGATATGCTAAATACTAGCATTTCTCTATATGATGAAATAGATGTTTCATTTAGAGAAGATGATGTAGTATCTTTTGATATTGTTCCATATGATGATACCTTTAATAAAGATAAATATATTAACATTGTTAATATAGCCTTAAATAAATTCTTCCAAAAATATGGGAAAATTGGTTTAGATATTGCTATCAAAAAGAATATTCCTTTAGGTGCAGGTCTTGGTGGTGGTAGTGCTCCAATAGTTGGTATTTTAAAGGCATTGTATGCTCATATAAATAAAGATCCAGCAACGGATGAATTACTTATCTATGGAAGTGATGTTCCTTATATGTGGAATGGTGGCAATAAGAGAGTGTCTAACTTCGGAGAAGTTATTTCTGATGTAGATATTCCAAATATGACTTTTGTTATAACTAAACCTAATAGTGGTATAGATACGAAAGAAAGCTATGATTTATATGATAAATTTGCCCCATCTAAACAAGTTTCTATAGATGAAATGATTGAGGATGAATTTATTGTTTTCCATAATGATTTAGAAAAGGCATCTTGCAAATTAAATAATGATATTTTAGTCCTTAAAAAAATGATAGCTGCAAGTGGTGAAATCTGTTCAATGACAGGCAGTGGAAGTGCAGTATTTGCAGTATTCAATGATGAAAAAGAAGTGGATAGAATATTGAAATTATTACATAATTATAATTATTGGGCAGTTTGCTGCAGCAATAAAATTTAGGCTCCAAAAAATATTTTTTACTTTAATCTTTTTTTAATAATCGCCCTATACAATGAAGAAAAAGAGCGTGAGTTTTTGATGTGGTTTTTCACAAACAAGGAGCTAAAAATGAATAAGAAAATATTACTAGTTTTAGTGGCAGTTATTTTAGTTGTAGCCATGTGTACATTATTTGCATGTACAGACATGAATTTAGGAACAACAAATAATGCCAAAGATGTAACAACAGATACAGAAATAGATACAACTCCATCTGGAAATACTGGATCTACAGAATCAGCAGTTACGGATGATTCTATTACTGCAGAAGAAACAACTGAGGAATTTCAAATAACCACATCAGATGGCACATATTCTTTAGATGGTTCAATATATACAATAACATCTGCAGGCACATATACATTAAGTGGTTATCTTAATGGTGAAATATTGGTTGATGCAGGCGATGACGATGAAATCGTAATTGAACTAAGTGGCGTAACAATTGAGTATAATTTAGATGCTCCAATTAAGATTGTTAATGCAAGCAAAGTTGAAATTTCTTCAAAGAAAAATACAGATAATGTTATTAAGGATACAAGAAGTGCAAAAACAGTAGATACAGATACTTTGGGTGAAGGCGCAATATATGCAAAAACAGATCTTCAATTAAAAGGAAACGGAACACTAGTTATTATTGCAAATTATAACAATGGTATCCACACAACCAAAGACTTAAAGATTAAAAATCTTTCTTTGAAAGTAACAGCTGTAAATAATGCTATTAAAGGCAACGATTCAGTAACTATAAATAGTGGAAATATTGTAGTAATTTCAACAGCTGGAGATGGTATCAAAACAGAAAATACAGATGCAAATAAAAAGGGCGTTGTTAGAGGTGATATCACTATTAATGGAACAGCTTCTGTAACTATCTATGCAGCAGGAGATGGAATTCAAGCAGCGCACAACTTTACAATGTCTGAAGATAGTGATGGAAACTCTCCATATGTAACAATTTATACAGGATCATATAGCGGATACACGTCAAAAAATGCAACTACAGATTCATATAAAGGTGTAAAGGTTGAAAACATCCTAACAATCTCTGGCGGAACAATAGATATCAAGAGTTTTGATGATGGTCTTCATGCAAACTATGGTACAACCTTTGAAGCAGGCGGCACAGGTGTAGGAACAATAAACATTACTGGTGGTGTCATTAATATGACAGTTTATTCCACAACAGTGTCTACTCCATCTGGAAGAGGTGGTCCACGTGGTTGGGATAATCAACAAACAGTAACTGGTGCAGATGGCATTCATGCAGACTATATCTTAAGTATTTCAGGTGGAACAATTACCATAGATAGTTCATATGAAGGGTTGGAAGCAAATATTATAAATATTTCAGGGGGCACATCAATAGTTGCTGCAAATGATGATGGAGTCAATGCAAAAGCAGGAATAGCAACACCACAAATCAATATTACTGGTGGATACTTAGACGTAACAGTATCTAGCAACGGAGATACAGATGGAATAGATTCTAATGGAACATATACTCAAAGTGGCGGTATCGTTATCACAAGAGGTCCAAATAGTACAATGGCTGCAGCATTAGATACAGAAGGCACAGCATCTATAACTGGTGGAACATTAATCATCTTGGGATCTTTGGGTGAAAGAGGTATTACAAAAGGAAGTGAAGTATCCACATATAGTTTATCTCTCAATTCATCTGGAAGCCATTCAGTTACAATAGATGGAACTGCATATACATTTACAAATAAATATGCTTATTCGAGAACTTTGGTCTATTCATCAGTGTTGTTGACAGCTTAAATAACTAAAAAACTGGGATGCATGAAAAATATTTAAATATGCATCCCGGTTTGAAACAATATATTTAGAACAACGATTTTTTTATTTTTATTTTTAGTTTTTGTGAAAAATTATGTAAAAAACACACAAAAATATTAATTTTAGCCTTGATTAAATTGCGGTTTTTGCAAGTTTTAAAAAATTACATATTGTGTATTATTTATATCAATGATATAATAATAAAACGATAATATTTTTAGAGAGGCAAAAGAATGTCCAATTTAGACAGTTACGCGACTTATCTATTTCATGAAGGAACCAATTATCAAGCATATAAATTATTAGCACCATCTAAGGCTTTTGAAAATGGCGTTGAGGGATGGTCTTTTAAGGTTTGGGCTCCTAATGCAAAAAGAGTTTCAGTAGTTGGCGATTTTAACCAATGGCAAATAGGTGCAAATCCAATGAATTCAAGCAATGAAGGTATTTGGACTTGCTTTATTCCAGGATTAAAACAATACGACACCTATAAATATGCTGTTGAAGGTGCAGATGGGAAAACAGTTCTAAAGTGCGATCCATATGGTTATCACTTTGAAACAGCACCAGCTAATGCTTCAAAACTCTACGATATTTCTGGTTACAGATGGAAAGATAAAAAATGGATGCAAGATCGTCAAAATTATGTTCCATATGGTGAACCAATGAATATCTACGAGTTACACTTCGGTAGTTGGAGAAGATACAAAGATGGTAACTTCCTCAATTATGAAGCAATGGCAGATGAATTAATTCCATATGTAAAGAAAATGGGATATACACACATTGAATTATTACCTATGACAGAATTCCCATTTGAAGGAAGTTGGGGATACCAAGTAACAGGTTTATTTGCTCCAACATCAAGATATGGAACACCAAAGGGATTCATGGAATTCATCGATAGATGCCATAGAGCAGGAATAGGTATTATTTTAGACTGGGTTCTTGCACACTTCCCAAAAGACGAACATGGTTTGGCAAGATTTGATGGTACACCATTATATGAGTATGCAGATCCAAGAAAGGGCGAGCATAAAGAGTGGGGTACATTAATTTATGACTTCGGTAAGAACGAGGTTAGAAGTTACTTAATTTCTGCAGCAATGTTCTGGTTTGAAGAATACCATATTGATGGTATTCGTTGTGATGCAGTTGCATCTATGCTTTATCTTGACTACAACAGAAAGAGCGGTGAGTGGATTCCAAACCAATATGGTGGAAACTATAACTTAGAAGCACAAGATTTCTTAAAGCAAATGAATACGGCAATTCTTACAAGATATCAAGGTGCTCTAACAATTGCAGAAGAAAGCACAGCTTTCCCACTCATTACAAAACCAGCATATGCAGGTGGATTAGGATTTAACTTCAAGTGGAATATGGGTTGGATGAATGATGCACTTCATTATTTATCATTAGATCCTTTCTTTAGAAAAGATAACCACAACGAT
This sequence comes from Christensenellales bacterium, assembly GCA_045130665.1. Lineage (GTDB taxonomy): Bacteria > Bacillota > Clostridia > Christensenellales > CAG-917 > RGIG8124. The sequence goes on from JBGUQC010000003.1 coordinate 306,635, forward strand.
TTAACATTCTCAATTACTTACGCTTATTCAGAAAACTATATCTTACCAATATCTCATGACGAAGTTGTTCACGGCAAGTGTTCAATGATTAATAAAGTTCCTGGAGAATACAATGACAAGTTCGAAGGTCTTAAGGCTTTCTTTGGTTATATGTTCGCGCACCCAGGAAAGAAATTAACATTCATGGGACAAGAATTTGCACAATTCATTGAATGGAATGAAAAGCAAGCACTAGATTGGTTCTTATTAGACTATCCAAGACATAAGGCTTTCCAAAAGTTCATGAAGGATCTTAACCATTATTACTTAGAGAATAAGGCATTATGGCAATTAGATTGTTCAATGGAAGGATTCAAATGGATTGTTGTAGATGACAATTCACAAAATATCGTTTCCTTCTTAAGAAGAGCTGCAGATGGTGAATATGTTATTTGTGTAATTAACTTCTCACCAGTTGAGAGACTTAAATATGTTATGGGCGTTCCAGAGAACGTTACATATAAGACAGAATTAATTTCTTCTTTAAAGAAATATGGTGGAGACGAAGAAAGACGTCCATCATTTAGAGCAACAGCAAAACCAGCACATGGACAACCATGTTCTATAAAAATTAACATACCGAAAAATACAGTTATGTTCTTGAAACCAGAATATAAGGAGGAAAAATAATGGGGAATAGCAAAAAAGAATGCATTGCAATGCTTCTAGCTGGAGGACAAGGTACACGTCTTGGTGTTTTAACCACCAACGTTGCAAAACCTGCCGTTCCATTTGGAGCAAAATATCGCATCATTGACTTCACACTATCAAACTGCGTAAATAGTGGAATTGACACAATAGGTGTTTTAACACAATACCGTCCATTTGAATTACACCAATACATTGGAAACGGACAACCTTGGGATTTAGACAGACTAAACGGTGGTATATTCGTATTGCCTCCATATATGGGTGCTAAATCAGGTGAATGGTACAAGGGTACAGCAAATGCTATCTGCCAAAACATAGACTTCATAGATAGATACAGCCCAGAATATGTAGTAATACTTTCTGGTGACCACATCTATAAGATGGATTATGCAAAGATGGTAGAAGCACACAAAGAACACAAAGCTGCTTGTACAATCGCTGTTCGTAAAGTTCCAATGAACGAAGCACATCGTTTTGGTATTATGAACATGAAAGATGATGGAACAATTTACGAGTTCGAAGAAAAACCAAAGCAACCAAAATCAAATAATGCTTCAATGGGTATCTATGTATTTACATGGAAGACATTGAGAAAATACTTATTAGATGACGAAGCAGATCCAAATTCAGAAAATGACTTTGGTAAGAATATCATTCCAAACATGTTAAAAGATGGCAACATGATGTATGGTTATGATTTCAGCGGATATTGGAAAGACGTTGGAACAATTTCATCATTATGGGAAGCAAACATGGATATTCTTCATGAGACCGAAGGTCTTAACCTTGAAGATGCAACATGGAAGATTTATGCAAGAAACCAAGCAGAACCACCACAGTTTGTATCACCAAGTGGAATTGTTAAAGATTCATTAGTTTCTGAAGGTACTGTTATTGAAGGTACTGTTAAAAACAGTATTGTTTCTCATAGCTGTAAGATTGGTAAGGGAGCAAATGTTGAAGGTTCAATTATTATGCCAGGCGCAGTAATTGAAGAAGGCGCAGATGTTCGCTATTCAATCGTAGGCTGGGATGCAGTTATCGGTAAGGGAGCAAATGTTGGTGAAACACTACCACCATCAAATCCGGGTGAATGGGAAATTGCAGTCGTTGGACCAGATGTCAAGATTGCAGAAAAAGGAATCGTCAAAAAAGGCGAAATGATAGGTTAAGGAGGGCAGGAAAATGAAAAATAAGACTATGGCTATTTTGTTTGCCTCCAATAGTGGATGCCAACTCAATGATTTAACAATACATCGTACAGCAGCATCTCTTCCATTTGCAGGAAGATATCGTTTAATAGACTTCATTCTTTCTAACTTAGTAGAAGCTGGAGTTTCTAATGTAGGTATTGTTACAAGAAGCAACTATAACTCACTTATGGACCACCTTAGAAATGGTCGTGACTGGGACTTAAATAGAAAGAATAGTGGTATTTCAATTTACCCACCATTCGTATTAAATGCATCTAGAGATGCATACAAAGGCAAAATCGAAGCATTAAAGACAGTTCGTGGCTTCATGATGGATGGTAGCGAAAACTATGTCATCTTATCAAATACTAATATTGCTCTCAATATTAACTTTGATGATGTAGAAGAAGCACATCTTGCAGCAAATGCAGATATTACAATGCTCACATATAACACAGAGCAAGTAAATGCACAACGTGAAGTTATCACAACAAATGCAGAAGGAAGAGTTATTGATATGAGAGCTCCTATTGCTGCAGACGTTGGTGAAAAGAACGTCAACCTACAAATTTACTTTGTAAAGAAAGATTTATTAATTTCCTTGATTGATGAAGCTTATGCACATGGCAGCTATGACTTTGAGAAAGATATTATGGCAGTTAAACTCGCAGAATTAAATGTCCTTAATTATGTTGTCAAAGATTACGTAGCAGTAATAGACAAAGTTCAAACATACTTCTCACACTCAATGGAAGTATTAAATCCAGAAATCAGAAACGAGTTATTCTATAAGAACACCACAGTTTTAACTAAAGTTAAAGACTCAGTACCAACCAAGTATTTAGAGAATGCTAATGTTAAGAATTCAATAATTGCAGATGGTTGTGTTATAGATGGAACAGTTGAAAACTCAATTTTATTCCGTTCTGTAAACGTACAAAAGGGTGCTGTAATTAGAAACTCAATCGTTATGGAAAATAACATCATCATGGAAAATTCAACATTGGATTACTGTATCACAGATAAAGACGTTATCGTACAAGCTAACAGAAACTTATCTGGTGCAGAGACATATCCATTAGTTGTAGTAAAAGGCAAAATCATTTAATTAAAAAACAATATTTTAAAGAGGTGAATATGAAAATACTATATGTTGCATCTGAGGCTGGTCCATTCATTAGAACAGGCGGTCTTGGTGACGTAGCAGGAGCACTCCCAAAAGATCTCAATGCTTTAGGTAATGATACAAGAGTAATCATACCATTCTATAAAGAAGAGATTAAAGAGGCTTATCGTAACACTCTAAAATATATTGGTTCAACATATGTAGATTTAGGATGGAGAAGACAATACGCTGGTGTATTCACAGCAGTTGTAGATGGTGTTATCTATTATTTAATAGATAATGAGTACTACTTCAAACGCCGTGGTCTCTATGGACACTTTGATGATGCAGAAAGATTTGCATTCTTCTCAAAGGCAGTTTTAGAGGTCATGCCACTTATTGAATTCTATCCTGACATCTTACATTGTAATGACTGGCACACAGCTCTTACACCAGTATTTTTAGATGTATTCTACCGTTGGGGAAAAGAATACCAAAATATTCGTACAATGTTCACAATTCATAACATTGAATTCCAAGGCAAATACGGTAAGGAAATCATGGGAGACATCTTAGCACTTCCAGAGTGGGCACAATCATTGGTTATGTATCAAGACTGTGTTAACTTCATGAAGGGTGGTATCGAAAGCGCAGAAGCTGTAACAACTGTTTCAGAGACATATGCAAAAGAAATTATGGATCCATTCTATAGCTATGGATTACAAAGCATTCTCTCACAAAGAAGTTACAAGATTTTCGGTGTAGTAAACGGAATAGATAATACAGTTTACAATCCAGAAACAGACAAGGCTTTATTCAAGAACTTCTCAGTTAAGACTCTAAAGAACAGAGTAGAGAACAAGAAGGGTATTTGTGAAATGGTAAATCTACCATATTCAGAAAACACACCATTGATGGCTATGATTACAAGATTAACAGAACAAAAAGGTTTGGATTTAGTTCTTGCAGTATTAGATGAAATACTTGCTGCAGATATCCAAATTGTTATTCTTGGTACTGGAGACTGGAAATACGAAAATGCTCTACAAGCATTTGAACAAAGATATCCAACTAAGTTTAGACTTATTCGTGCATTCAGCATGGATATTGCATCTAAATTATATGCAGGATCAGATATGTTCTTAATGCCAAGCAAATTCGAACCATGTGGATTAAGCCAAATCATCGCAATGAGATATGGTTCAGTTCCAATTGTTCGTGAGACTGGTGGTCTTAAAGACACAGTTGAACCATACAATCCAGAAAAGGGCACAGGTGTTGGATTCACATTCAAGACATACAATTCATATGATATGTTAGATGCTATTTGGAGAGCATATGGCACATATATGAACTATAAAGATGATTGGAAGAAGGTCCAAACAAATGGTCTAAAGAAAGACTACGGCTGGAAGAAGTCAGCTGAAAAATATCTTGAAATTTACAAGAACCTATAAAATAAATTAGCGCAGTTAGTGCCATTAGGCACTAATTGTGCACCAAATATGATAAAAATTATAAAATAAAAATTTCTTTCTTTCGTACGGGGGAAGCGTAAGAAAAAAAGGAAGATTATACATATGAGTTACAATATTACAACAGAAGAATTTTATGAACGTATGTCCAAGTCTTTACAACGTTATTTCGGAGTAAAGCCACAGGATGCAAGCAAAGAGAATTTATACAAAGCCATATGCTTCACAGTAAGAGATATCTTAACTGAGACCAGAGTAGAATTTAAGCACCAAATAGTTGAACAAAAAGCAAAGCAAGTATATTACATGTCAATGGAGTTCTTGCTTGGTCGTTCACTTAGAAATCACCTTTACAACATGGGTATAACTGATTCAGTTGTTGGTGCTCTTAAAAAGTTAAAAGTTGATATCGATGACATTTATGCTTTCGAACCAGATGCAGGATTAGGTAATGGTGGTTTAGGAAGATTAGCTGCAGCTTATATGGATGCACTAACATCTGAAAACTATGCAGTATCTGGATTCTCAATTCTTTATGACTATGGTATCTTCAAACAAGTTGTTGTAGATGGTTGGCAATTAGAACAACCAGATGAATGGCTTAAGCTTGGTAATGTTTGGTGTTTACCAAGAACAGAAGAAACTTACGAAGTAAAGTTTGGTGGAAGAGTAGAAGAAAAATGGATTGATGGAAAACTTACTGTTGAGCAACATGACTACATGACAGTTCTCGCTGTTCCATATGATATGGAAATTTCTGGTTATGATACAAAAGCTGTTAACCATATTAGATTATGGGCATCTAAAGCTCCTGTAGATTTTGATATGGCTGCATTCTCCAGAGGAGAATATGTTAAGGCTATGACAGCAAAAGCAATGGCAGAAAGTATTTCAAAGGTTCTATATCCAGCAGATAACCATATTGAAGGTAAGTCATTAAGATTAAAGCAACAATACTTCTTCGTTTCAGCATCTATTCAAAGTATCATTAGATCTCACTTAAAGAGATACAACACATTAGACAACTTTGCAGAAAAGGTTGCAATCCATATTAATGATACACACCCAACACTTTGTATCCCAGAATTAATGAGAATTTTCTTAGACGTTTATGGAATGAGTTGGGAAAAGGCATGGGACATTGTAAAAGAGACTATCTCTTATACAAATCACACTGTTATGTCTGAAGCATTAGAGCGTTGGCCAGAAGATTTATTTAAGACACAACTTCCAAGAATTTACCAAATCGTTGCTGAAATCAACAGACGTTTCTGTGTAGAACTTTGGGAAGGATATCCAAACAATTGGGATGCAGTTCAAAGAAATGCAATTATTAGTTGTGGTGAAGTCAAGATGGCAAATCTCTGTCTTGCAACATCTCATACAATTAATGGTGTTTCTGAACTTCACAGCGATATTCTTAAGAACGATTGTTTCAGAGAGTATTATGCTTTACATCCAGACAAGTTTACCAACGTTACAAATGGTATAACCCATAGAAGATGGGTTAACCAAGCAAATCCAAAGCTCGGTGAACTTATTACAGACTGTATTGGAGACAAGTGGTTAAAGCAACCAGAAAAACTTGAAGAATTAAGAAAGTTCCAAGGCAACAAAGAAGTTTTAAAGAAGCTTGCAGAAATTAAATTTGAAAACAAAGAAAAACTTGCAAAATACATTGCGGATACAACAAAGATCATTGTTGATCCTCATTCAATGTTTGATTGCCAAGTTAAGAGAATACATGAATATAAACGTCAATTACTCAATGTTCTTCACATCATGGATTTATACTTCCGCTTAAAGGATAATCCAGATTTAGACATTGTTCCAAGAGTATTCATTATTGGTGGTAAGGCAGCAAGTGCATACTTCATGGCAAAACAAGTAATTCGTTTAATCTATGCATTAGGCAATGTTATTAACAATGATGCATCCATTAAAGGCAAACTCAAAGTTGTATTCATGGAAAACTACAGAGTAACACTTGCAGAAATGATTATGCCAGCAGCAGAGGTTAGTGAACAAATCTCAACAGCAGGTAAAGAAGCTAGTGGTACAGGTAACATGAAGTTCATGATTAATGGTGCTTTAACAATTGGTACATTAGATGGTGCTAACGTTGAAATGTCTCAAAGAGTTGGAGATGAAAACATATTCATCTTCGGTTTAAGAGCAAACGAAGTAGAACAAACATGGAGAAATGGTTACAACCCAACATGGTTCTACAACAATGATGGCAGAATTAGACGTATTATAGATGCATTACGTAATGGTATCGGTGGAGTAACATTCCCAGAACTTGCAGATTCATTAACCTTTGGTTATCATGGAACACCAGATGGATATCTAGTACTCGCAGACTTTGGTTCATATGCAGATATGCAACAAAAGGTTAACGATACATATCTAGACAAAGAACGTTGGAACAGAATGTCTTTAAATAACATTGCTGCATCCGGATTCTTTGCCGCAGATAGATCTGTAAAAGAATATGCAGATAGAATTTGGGGATTAAAGCCAATCAAGTTAAAGAAATAATGTATAATCCTTTAGTAGACAAATATCCTTATGGCGCAACAGCTTTAGGGATAAAAAACACAATGACATTTACTCTTAGTGCTCAAACGGGCATTAAGAGTATGTTCGTTATACTACGAAAAGGGGAGAGAATTGAAAGATATGAGTTCAGCGAAAGGAAACTCATAGATAATAATTTAGTATTTACAGCATCCTTCATTTTAGATGAGGCAGGCATTTGGTATTACAGATTTGAAGGTTTGAATATGGATGGCACTATAGCATACTTCGGTTCAGATGACAGAGGTAATGCAATTAGAGGTGAGTGGTTGCCAGAGTGGCAATTAACAGTTGCCAAGAAACTTGTAAAACCACCTCTTTGGGCTCAAAAAGGAGTCGTATACCACATATTCGCAGATAGATTCAATGGTGTAGATAGAGAAAAGAAATGGAAGGTTGCAAAGAAAGATGGTACTTTCCACAAGAACTGGAATGACAACGTTGAAATTGAAGTAGAGGGTAAGGAATACCAAGCAGATGATTACTTTGGTGGTAATGCTAAAGGCATTATAGATAAAATACCATACCTTCAATCTTTAGGTGTAACACAAGTTTATATATCACCAATTTTTGAAGCACATTCAAACCACAGATATGATACAGCAGACTATTCAAAAATAGATGCTTTATTTGGCACTGAAGAAGAGTTTAAAGAAATGGTGTCTAAACTAAAAAATGCCGGCATAAACACTATTTTAGACGGGGTTTTTAATCATACAGGTTCAGATTCAATCTATTTCAATAAGAAGGGAAGATACGATGTAATTGGCGCATATCAATCTAGATATTCCAAGTATTATGATTGGTATAACTTCAGTTCATATCCAGATGTGTATGATTGTTGGTGGGGATGTACAGTTGTCCCAACAGTAAATAAAGCTGCAAAGGGTTGGAGAGATTTAATCCTAGGCGAGAAGGGTATTCTTAATAAATGGCAAAAGTTTGGTATTAAAGGATGGAGACTAGATGTTGTAGATGAACTTCCGACAAGCTTTGTTAAGTCCGTATATGAAACCATCAAGAAAGCAGACATAGATTCACTTGTAATTGGTGAGGTTTGGGAAGATGCTTCAACTAAGGTAAGTTATGGTACCTGGAGACCATATTGCATGGGTGAAGAATTAGATGGAACAATGAACTATCCATTTAGACGTGCCATCATAGATTATACCTTAGGAGGCGAGCCTAAAGCTTTCGAGGCTGCAGTATACACAATTTGCAATAACTATCCTAAGGAAATGCTTAATGCTTGTTACAACAATATAGGAACCCATGACACAGTTCGTATTTTAACAGCATTATCTGGGGTAGAGGCACCAGAGACAAAAGGCGAGAGATTGAACTACAAGTTGTATCCAGAATTATATCAATTAGCTAAGAAGAGATTGATGTTCGCATCCACACTTCAATTTACACTACCTGGCATCCCATGTATTTTCTATGGAGATGAGGCAGGAGTTCAAGGCTTTGAAGATCCATTAAATAGAACCACATATCCATGGGGAAAAGAAGATATGGATTTAGTAAAGCACTATAAAGAATTGGGTGCATTTAGAAAGAAGTTTGAAAAGTATCTTAATGGTGAGACATCCTTTACGTTTGCAGAAAACAACATTGTTGAGTTTGTTAGACGCAGCGCTTCAGGCGAATTATTAGTAGTTGCAAACTCAGGAAATAATACAGTAACTAGACCAATAGATGGAACATGGTGTAGCATAAAAGATAATAAAAAAGTGGGTTCATTTGTCGAAATCGCACCTTTAAGTGTCGAATTGTTCTATAAAGCAACAGAAAAATTAGAGACGCCAACCTTTGAATAAAACTTATTTTTAGGGTGCATCTTTACTATATTTAAAAAGTGGTGTAAAATAGTTGTAAGCTATTTTATTTTTTTATTTAGAGAGGGAAATTATGTCAAAGAAATCTAAAGAAGTAGCACCAGAAATGTTGGATGAAAATGGCAGAAAACCATTGAAACTTAATTATCCAATAACATTTAGGGTTGGTTTTGCTTTTGCTATCGTAATGATTTTCTGGACAGCATATGATTTTGTTGTTCCACTTTTATTAGAAAATGCATACGGTCTACCAAACTGGGCAAGAGGATTGATCATGGGACTAGACAACATCTTGTCATTATTCATGCTTCCTTTATTTGGTAAGTTATCAGATAATGCAAAAGGCAAGATTGTTCACAAGTTTGGACGTAGAACACCATTCATTGTTGCTGGTACAATAGCTTCAGTAGCACTTATGGTTTTCGTTCCAGTTGTTACATTGCATCAACAAGAAATTGCAAACGACTTAGTAAAAACACAAGTCGAGTGTAAGTTGAATTATGAAGACGTTGATGAATCCACAATCGTTGATACAGATGCATCCACATGGCCATGGCTTAGAACAACATTAAATAGTTGGTATGAATCTGCAGAAAAAGGCGAGCAAATCAACGGTGAAGGTGCAGCAAACTATGTAGATTTACAATATCTTAAGATGAATAACATTGGTAAAGATGAATTTATTAAGCTCCGTTATGATTCAAAGATGAAATCTAAGAAAGCAATCTTAGGAATGCTAGGTGCAGTAACTTACTATTATGATGGTGTTGAAGTTACAGACTTAACATTAAAACCAGAGGGACAAACGAGAACATATCAAGAGATATTAGATACCAATGATACATTCAAGAAATTTGTTCAACCAGGTATTAATACATACGAAAGTCATTTGATTTATACACAAGTTACAACTTCTAAGGATGTAAGTGGTATGGCGGGTGTTAAGAGTATTGCTGTTTATATGGTTATTCTCTTGCTTGTTCTTATCGCAATGGCAACATTCAGAAGTCCAGCCGTTGCTCTTATGCCAGACGTCACACCAAAACCATTACGTTCACAAGCAAATGCTATTATTAACCTAATGGGAGGTATGGGCGGTGCCCTTGCATTCATTATTTACACAGTAGTTCTCTTCGGTGAAAGATTATCCAACTATGTAATTATCTTTGCTTCAGTTGCAGCAGGTATGTTGATATTACTCGCAGCATTCTTAGCATTGGTAAAAGAAAAGAAGTTGGTTGCACGTTGCCAAGAAATCTGTAAAGAATACGGCATTGATGACTTTGACGAAGAGGAAAATACAGAAACACACAAATTTGCTGAAGAACTAATTGAAGAAGGCGAAGGCAAAGATGCGTTTGAAGAGGAAAAGAAAGAAGAGAAGCCAAAGAAGAAGATGTTTAATGTTAAAGAATGGTGGACTGGCAAGTCTCAATTAGAGAAAGGAAAGCTCATTTCATTCTGGCTCATTCTTGCATCCATCTTCATGTGGTTCATGGGATACAATGCTATTTCAAGCAACCTTTCCGTTTATACAACAAAGGCCTTGAACTTAAGTGCAGGTGTTGCATCTATTATTTCAGGTGTATCAATGGGCGTTAGTGCTATTGCATTTATTCCTGTCGGATTCTTAGCTGTAAAGATTGGTAGAAGAAAATCCATTATGATTGGTTATGGTCTAGCAGTTATTTCATTCATTCTTATTTGCTTTGCTATTAACCAAGGACAAGAAACAATGATTAAAGCAGTATTGTTTGCACTCTTCTACTTAATTGCAGGATTTGGATTAATTATTGCAAACGTTAATACATTCCCAATGGTTACAGAGCTTTCAACTGCAGAAACAGTTGGACAATACACAGGTTACTATTACACAGCAACAATGTCCGCACAAGCTATTACTCCAATGCTTGGTGGTTTAGTTATGGACTATGTTGCAGACAGATACATCTTCTTATATTCAGCAATATGTATTGTAATAGCAATCGTATTAATGGTCTTTGTTAAGTATGGTGACAGTAAGCCACTAGGCAAAGGCAAAAAGTTAACAAAAGAAGAAAAGAAACAAGTAATGTTGGATTCAATGGATTCAGCAGATTAATTAACAAAAATATGCGTACGTACACAAGCGTACGCATACAATTATTAAGAGGTATAAATGGCCACACAAGGAAGAAAAAGCGCAAAGAAACCACCAGTTGCCGTTATAGTTACAATTCTTGTAATTGTTCTTATTATTGCAATTACGTTGGTTGTAATTTACTTTGCAGCACCTAGCGTTTGGAATAAAATAACCGAACCATTATTAGGCAGAAATAAACAAACAGAGAATAGTGCGACAACGGATGATAATACACCAGACCCTAATCCAAAACCGAACCCAAATCCTAATCCAAATCCTTTAGTAACAGGAGATGGAGATTTAGCATTCCATATGCTAGATGTTGGACAAGGGGATTGGTTGTTAATAATATTACCAGATGGAAAGGAAATGGTAGTAGATGCTGGTAGTAAACCAGGTTCAACAACTATATATAATAATGCTAAAACATACATGGATACATATATCACAGATGGTCAAATTGATTATGTTGTTTTAACACACTCAGATCAAGACCATGTAGAATATATGGATGAATTGTTTAATGACTATCAAGTATCTAATCTTTATATGCCAGCATTATATTCAACACCAAGTAATGCATCGTTATCCGAACAAGTCGCTGCAATCCCTACATCAAAAACACAAATTTTAGATGATAGTGGAGTAAATAAGACAAAGTGTAGTATAGAAACAGCAACATATGCAAAGTTCTTTATTGCCGCATTTAATGAACCAAACTGTAATATTTTCCTTAACATAGAATTAGATACAGATAACAATCCAGCAACATTAGATGAACATAGTGTTATTACTGCTTCAGATAATACATATTCAATAAAGTTCTTCTTCGAAAGCCTAGCATTCTATAACAATAAAAAATTCTCTGGAGATAGCCATCAAATCAATGGTATTTCTCCTACAATGATTATTGAATATAATGGCCGAAGAATTGTTTTAACCGGAGATGCGAATGAAGAGAATGAACCAGATATGGTTTCAAGATTAAGTGCATACTATGGTGGTGTAGTTGATTGCGATGTATTAAAAGTTGCACATCATGGTTCTCACGAGGGCTCAAGTAATGCATATCTAAATGAAGTAACTTGTGAGTATGCTATGATTAGCTGTGGAGTAGGCAATTCTTACAATCATCCTAGACAAGCAGCATTAGATAGACTTCATGCTCATAATATTGCAATATATAGAACAGACTTGCACGGAGCAATAGTTTGTGTAATAGATAAGGATGGTGCAATTACAATAACACCTACAAACACAAATGTAGATGCTGCAGCAGTTCTTGTTGGAGCAGATACAGCCGCTTAATAATTATAATAACTATAAAAAAAGGGAGCTCAAACGGCTCCCTTATTTTTTTAATATAAATATTAATATGCTTTTGCGAAGTAAATACGTTTAATACCTTTCTTGCCACAGCATACACACTTGTCTCCACATGGAGTTTGATCAAATGGCATAACTCTTGATGTTGCAGAAGTCTTTGATTTGATTTCATCTTCACAGGCTTCGTTTCCACACCACATTGTTTCTACGAACTTGCCATTGTCTACTGCTGCCTTTAATTCATCTAAAGTTTCGCAACGAACTATATTCTCGTATAAGTGTTTTGAGGATTGTTCAAACATTGTCTTTGTGATGTTGTCTAAGAGTGCTGGAATGCCTGTTGTAAGCTCTGAAATAGGCATTGCAAACTTCTCGTGTGTGTCACGTCTAACAATCATTACTTGATTGTTCTCAATATCTCTTGGTCCAACTTCCATTCTGCATGGAACACCTTTCATTTCCCAGTCATTGAATTTGTATCCTGCTGTTTGGTCTCTATCATCGATGTGAACTCTTACACCAGCATCTTCAAGTGTCTTCTTGATTTCTTCACACTTTTCATTTACGCCACCTTTATGTGCTGCAATAGGAACAATAACAACTTGGATAGGTGCTACCTTTGGTGGTAATCTTAATCCACGTTCATCACCATGTGCCATGATAAGTGCACCAATTAATCTTGTAGATACACCCCAGCTTGTTTGGAATGGAGTCTTGATTTGTCCATCACTATCAACATAAGTAATCTCGAATGAGTGAGAGAAGTTTTGTCCAAGATAGTGAGATGTTCCAGATTGAAGTGCTTTACCATCTAACATCATTGCTTCGATAGAATATGTTTCAACTGCACCAGCAAATCTTTCTTTATCTGTCTTAATACCAGATAAAACATCTATTGCAAGGACATTGTTCATAACATCTACATAAACACCAAGCATTTTCATTGCTTCTGCTCTTGCTTCTTCTTCGGTTCTATGTAGTGTATGACCTTCTTGCCATAAGAACTCAGATGTTCTTAAGAATGGACGTGTTGTCTTTTCCCATCTAACAACGTTTGCCCATTGGTTAATTAAGACTGGTAAGTCTTTATATGTCTTTACCCATTGTTGATACATGTAACAAATAATTGTTTCAGATGTAGGACGAACAATTAATGGTTCAGCTAATTTTTTGCCACCACCATGTGTTACAACTGCTACTTCTGGAGCAAATCCTTCAACGTGCTCTTTTTCTTTTTCTAAAAAACTTGAAGGAATGAATAAAGGGAAGTATGCATTCTTGTGTCCTGTCTTCTTGAAACGTGTGTCTATTTCGTGTTGAAGATTCTCCCAAATTTCATATCCATATGGACGAATAACCATAGTTCCTTTTACTGGACCATAGTCTACGAGTTCTGTTTTAAGTACAACGTCTGTGTACCATTGTGGGAAATCTTTATTGATATCTGCAATTTCTTTTACGAATTGGTTATCTTTTGCTTTGTCTGCCATGTTTAACCTCTAGTTGTTATATTCATCTGATCCGTTGTCTTGTAAGACATCTGAATCGTCATTTTCATCTTCTACTACTGTTTGCTTTTCTTTAATACCAAGTTGTTCTAAATTATATTCCTTTACTACGTAATCATTACCATCTGCAACTTTTACAGAGCTGATTTGCTTTAGAATATCATTAGATACAACAGTTCCTTCGCCATCTGGAGTTTGTACTGTGCTTCCAACTTTTGGAAGAAGTTTGAATATTGTGCTGTAATATTCGTTTTCGTATTTTAAACAGCACATTAATCTTCCACAAACACCACTAATCTTTTGAGGGTTTAAAGAAAGACCTTGTATTTTTGCCATTTTGATTGATACTTTTGCAAAATCTGGGAGGAAGGATGCACAACAGCATTCTCTTCCACAAGGACCAAATGAACCACGAAGTTTAACATCATCTCTTTCGTAGATTTGTTTTAATTCAATTCTACATTTGAATATGCTTGCTAGAACTTTAACAAGTTCTCTAAAGTCTACTCTGTGGTCTGCAGTGAAGAAATAGAGAAGTTTATGATGGTCAAAAGTGAATTGGGCATCTACAATCTTCATGCCTAATCCCATTTCATCATTCTTTTCACGCATTACTTCAATTGCGTAATCCTTGTCCTTTATATTTTGCTCGTTTTTATTTCTATCTGAATTGGTTGCTTTTCTAATAACTTTCTTAAGAGGAGCAACAAGCTCGCTCTCGTCTACCTCTCTGTTATTTAAAACAACATCTCCAAATTCTAATCCGTGAATGGTTTCAACAATAACACCATCATGTTCTTCAAATTGAATACCATCTGGATCAAAATAATATATTTTCTGTGCAGTTCTAAACTTAACACCTATTATAGTTGCCATTTGTGTTTTGCCTCCAAAATTGAATAAAGAAGATCATCTGCAATTGCAATAGGATTTGCACCAGGGCTACTAATCTTTGCCTTTGCATTATTAATTAAAACAATACATTGTTTTGCCGCCAAATCTGAGAATGTGGTTGCTATCTCCTTTATATTATCTTTGATTGGACCATCTTTTATTAAAGATTCATCCGTTCTATATACCATGACATCTCTGAGTAATATACTCATGATGTTCAAAACTTCCATTTTATTGTTCTTATATTTATCTAATATGCCAGAATAATACATGATGTCTGTGCTTCTTAAAAGTTTGGTAAGAAGAGAAGAAACATCGTTGTATATTTCTTTGTATGTATCGGATTGAGCCATTCTTCTTGCTTTGCCAAGTTGTCCTTCGGCGCAAGTTGTTGCAATAGCTGCATCTTCTTGAGATACATTAAGTGCTTGTAATTCTTCCATGATGATTTCATCATCAAAGATATCTAGATATACTTTTCTGCATCTAGATTTAATTGTGTTAAGAATCTTTGATTCGTTAGCAGCTCCAAGGAAGAAGGATACGCCTTCTGGTGGCTCCTCAAGAGTTTTAAGAATCATGTTCATAACTTTATCTTGAGTAAGGTCAAATCTCTCTATAAAGACTAATAAGTGGTCTGAATTTGGCTTAGTATAAGATTCTTCAATATATGAACGCATTGTTGCTGCATTAATAGATACTTTTTCTTGGTTGAAGAATCTAATATCTGGATGATTGTAGTGAAGTACTTGTAAACAAGTAGGGCACTCTAGACATGCAGTTTTTTGTTCACAGAATACGGCACTGCCAATTAATCTAAAGAAAGATTGAACGGCTTCATCATCTTCAGAAATAATTAAATAAGCATTCCCCAATCCAAGGGAGAAGTCATTTCTTATAAGTTTAAAAGCCTTGGATGCCTTTAAAGCATTTGCAAATAACAATTCTTCGCTCATTTAATAATACCCTTACTTCTGAGTGTCTCGATGAGTTTTAAGTGTGTTTCTATTTTATCTTGGCAAGGTTTAATCTTTATGTATCTGTTTGGATCCTTGCTTGCTATGTCAACAAATCCGTTATATACCTTTTCGTAGAATTCTTGTTGCTGTTGTTCCATTCTGTCTCCTTCAACGGCTTTTTTACGGAAGGAATCCTTTGGATGAAGGTCTATAAAGATAGTGTAGTCTGGCATGCATCCATCTAATGCGGGTTTATTAATTTCCCAAATAAACTCTGGTGTGAGACCACGACCATATCCTTGATATGCAACATTGCTATCTACGAATCTATCACAGATAATTAATTTTCCTTGTTTTTGGGCTGGTTTAATTACTTCTTGAACTAATTGTGCTCTAGCGGATGCAAATAATAATGCCTCAGTGATAGAAGACATTTCTGTATTCTTAGGATTAGAGATAATATCTCTAATTTGTTCAGAAATACTTGTGCTACCTGGTTCACGAATGAAGATAGCTTCTTGATTCGTTTTTTCCAAGTACTCCTTTAATAATCTGGTTTGAGCAGATTTTCCTACGCCTTCAACACCCTCTAAAGTAATAAACATTTGTGCCTCCACCTAAAACAATTGCAAATATTATAACATAAAAGTTCTATGTTATAAAGTGGTTAATTGTAATATTTGGCTAAAAGTTCAAAAAGTTTAAGGGTATTCAAAAAAGAAAAAAATAGTGATATAATACCAAAAAAGGGGTAGATTATGGATATTAATGACATCTTTGGATCATTATTGAATAATGACTTAAATGATTCCAGCGTGGATGATTTAACCAAGATTTTAACACAGATGCTTTCTGATGAACCTGAAAAGAAGGAAGAAGTTAAGGAAACATCTGAGACTGATTCTTTGGAAGATGTTGCCATGTCTGCTTTTATGGATAGTTTAAAACATATCATGGACTAAAAATTTTTCACTTTTTTAAAAGTTTTTGAGTAATGTGCACATATGTGTACATACTTTTTTTATTAATGGGTTTACAATATAGGTAGACAGGAGTTGTAAAACTACACCCATTATCCTAACATCAAACCCCTTTCCAAAACATTATTGATGTAGGATAACAACTCTTTGTCAAGTATAATTCTTTATTGTTTCGATTTTGATTTTTATTATTTCATCGAAACTCTCCTTGGAAAAACCTCGTTAAATCGGGGTTTTTTCTTGTTTTAAAATAAAATAATTGACTAAATGTCAAATCAAGAATAAAATATATGTTACAAAGGAGAGCAAAACCATGATTTTAGCAAATAAGTTTTATTTTGGCGGATATTTTTATTACTTCTTTAACGAGAAGCAATTTTCCGGTGCTACAAAATAAAATAATAAAATCATGAACCTTTGATTTATTGAAATTAAAACCGCATCGGAATAAACCGGTGCGATTTTTGTTACATCGGGTATAGGAAGATGCTAAGGAGATAAAAAGATGATTATTACAGTTAGAAATCAGAAAGACAACAAACAAATTGATAATTTGTTGAAATGGATTGAAGATTCTGGACTACAAGCAAATGTAGTAAAAGGCGAGACCAGCACTATCGTTGGTTTAATTGGAGACACATCAAGAATTGATATTGATTTAGTTAGATCTTTAGAAATTGTTGAAAACGTAACCAGAATTCAAGAACCATACAAAAAAGCTAATAGAAAGTTCCATCCAGAAGATACAATCGTGGATGTTGCTGGACATAAGTTTGGTGGTAAACATTTCCAAATTATTGCAGGTCCTTGTTCTGTAGAAAGCGAGGCGCAAGTAATTGGTATCGCAAAAGCAGTAAAAGAATCTGGAGCAACAATCCTTAGAGGTGGTGCTTTCAAGCCACGTACATCTCCATATGCATTCCAAGGTATGGGCCTAGATGGATTGAAGATTTTGCTAAAAGCAAAAGAAGAAACTGGTATGCCAATTTGTACCGAATTAATGAATGAAAAATACATTGATGAATTCGCAGATGTAGACATCATTCAAATTGGTGCAAGAAATATGCAAAACTTTGATCTTCTTAAAGCAGTAGGTAAGGTAGATAAACCTATTCTTTTAAAGAGAGGCCTTGCCGCAACTATGGAAGAATGGTTAATGAGTGCAGAATACATTATGTCTAATGGCAATAGCAAAGTTATTCTTTGTGAAAGAGGAATTAGAACATATGAAACATATACAAGAAATACTTTAGATTTATCTGCAATACCTCTTATGAAAGAGAAGACACACCTACCAATTATAGTAGATCCTTCTCACGCATCTGGTATCGCAAGATTAGTTAAGCCAATGTCTATTGCTGCAACTGGTGCAGGAGCAGATGGTTTAATGATAGAAGTACACAACGATCCACCACATGCATTATGTGATGGCGCACAATCTTTAAGACCTGAACAATTCGATGATGTAGTTAAATCTCTCAGCGTTTTGTTCCCAATAGTAAATAAGAATTTAGACTAATATGAAAATTTCAATTATAGGATTAGGTTTAATAGGTGGCTCAATTGGTAGAGCAACACTAGCAAAAACAGATCATACCGTATTCGGATATGATATAGATGAATTAGTAGTAACAAAAGCATTAATGATGAATGCAATTCATCAAAAGGGTGATGATAAGACTCTTGCTGAATCAGATTTAGTTATTATAGCTTTAACACCACAATTAACCATTGAAAAAATGGAAGAGATTCTTCCAAAGTTAAAAAAAGATGCTATCTTAATGGACTGCTGTGGTACAAAGAGAGTTATCGTAGATAAAATGAAAGAATTGCAAGAGCAATATCCAGATATAAACTTTGTTGGAGTTCACCCAATGGCAGGTAGAGAATTCAGTGGTATAGACCATGCTATCGTAGGTTTATTCGAACATGCATTCTTCATTATGGTACCAGTAACACAAAACATTCTTGCACTATCTAAATTAAAATCATACTTTTTATCTCTTGGTGCAGAAGACGTTCAGGTATCTAGTGCAGAGGAACATGATGCAATTATTTCATATACATCTCAGCTTGCACACGTTGTATCTAGTTCATATGTAAAAGACCCACTCTCCAAAGTATATGCTGGTTATTCTGCAGGTTCATTTAGAGATTTAACAAGGGTTGCTAAATTAAACCCAGATATGTGGACAGAATTGTTCATTGAAAACAAAGATAATATTTTGCGTTCTATAGACGAATTGCAAAAACACTTAAGTGAATATAGAGAAGCTATAGCAAATTCAGACGAAGAACAATTGCATGCACTTCTTGCAGATGGTGCAAAGATGAAAGCCGAGGCAGATGCATTGTTAACAGCGAGGAAGAAAAATGTATAAGTGTAGCGTAAAACTTAATAGCAGTTATGACATCATAATAGACAGAGGTTTATTAGATAATGCAGGTGAATACATTATAAAATGTATTCCACAAGCAAAAAAGGCTTTAGTTGTTGCAGATTCTAATGTATATCCTTTGTACTACGACAAAGTTAAAAAGTCTCTTGAAAAAGTAGGATTAGAAACAGCAGGTTTCCAATTCCAAGCAGGAGAAGAAAGTAAGAACTTTGCAACATACGAATCTATTATAGATGCATGTATTGGTGAGCACCTCACACGTGAAGATGTAGTTGTTGCTTTAGGTGGTGGAGTTACTGGAGATATTGCAGGATTTGCAGCTGCAACATATATGAGAGGAATAAAGGTTGTTCAATTACCAACAACTTTGCTTGCTGGTATTGATTCATCTATTGGTGGGAAAACTGGCATAGATATTGTTCAAGGCAAAAACTTAGTTGGTGCATTCCATCAACCAAGTATTGTTCTTTATGATCTCAATACATTAGAAACACTTCCTGCAGAAGAGTTTAAGAATGGACTCGGAGAGGGAATCAAGTACGCAATTTTAATGGGCGGAAGACCACTCGAATTATTACTTGAAGGATTAAACGAAGACAACATTGAAGAATTTGTTGCACTTTGTGCAAAATATAAAGCAGATATAGTAATGGCAGATGAAAAAGAGGGTGGACAAAGAAAACTTTTAAATCTTGGACACACTATTGGCCATGCTATTGAAAAGAAATCCAATTATACAATTCCACACGGACTTGCTGTTATAAAGGGAATCCTTTATATAGCTAAGGGTGCTGTAAAAAATGGTACATTACAAAAAGAAGCATTGAACACAATAATTGAGATTTGCAAGATGTATAAACTAGACTATGTTTTAGATACAGATGTCAAAGACATAGTAGATGAAATTATATCAGATAAGAAAATGCATGCAGATGGTTCAATTTCTTTCATAGATATTGAAGCATTAGGATTATGCAAAATAAAAAAGACAACAATTAAAGGATTGGGAGAATATATCTCATGATAGTAAAGATATTACCATCTATAGTTAAAGGCATTGTTGTACCACCAGCCTCAAAGTCTGAAGCACATAGAGCATTAATCTGTGCTGCTTTATCCAATAAGAAAACAACTATTTATGGTAATATTTGTGGAGATGATGTAGATGCAACTATTAGCTGTCTTACACAACTCGGTGCTGAGTTTACAAGAGGAGATAACTTCATAGAAGTTAAACCAATAGATAGAAGCATAAAAGTTGCAACTATGTATGCAAGTGCAAGTGGATCTACATTAAGATTTATGTTATGTCTTTGCGCTATGCTTGGCATAACAGTTCATATGGATGGTATTAACAGATTAAGAGAAAGACCATTAGATGATTTAGTTGAAGTCTTTTCTAAGAATGGAATCACTTTTTCAAGCAAAACATTACCATTCACAATGTCTGGAAAACTTAATACAAAAAATATAAGCATCAGTGCAAGTGTAAGTTCTCAATATGTAACAGGATTAATGCTTGGTGCAGTGGCACTTAATGAAGAAATAAGTATTAATGTTGTAGGGGATATTGCATCCAGAAGTTATATAGAATTAACATCAAGGATGTTAAATAGCTTTGGAATAAAGGTTGAAAACAATAATCAAACTTGGACTATTTATCCACATAAGGAATTAGTAGAAAAGATAAATATTGGTGGAGATTGGTCTGGTGCTGCAGCATTTGCAGTTCTTGGTGCTATAAATGGAGAAGTTAAATTATCCGGATTAGATACCAAATCTTCTCAAGGAGATAAAGAGATAATAGACATTATCAAAAAGGCAGGCGGTAATGTTAAAAATGAGAAAGATGGATATGTAATATCAAAATCTAGCTTAAAAGCAATAGATGTAGATGCTACTAACATTCCAGACTTAGTACCAGTACTTGCCATATTATTGTCTCAAGCAAAAGGTGTTTCAACCATTTCAGGTGTAGAAAGACTAAAGGTTAAAGAATCAGATAGATTGGCTGAAACAATAAATATATTAAACGAGTTTAATATAAAAGCAGAAACAGATGGTAAAACATTAAAGATATATTCTGGTGATATTAAGAGTGCCAATATAGATTTGCCAGATGATCATAGAATGGCCATGATGTCAGCAATTGCAGCAACAATTGCAAATGGCGAAACAACAATTAATAGAGCTGAGTGTGTATCCAAATCATACCCAAGTTTCTTTGAAGATTTGAAACATGTAGGAGGTCAAGTAAATGAGCTCAACATATAGAAATATAGATGTAGAAATATATGGTGAATCACATGCATCTGAGATAGGTGTAATTGTTAAGAATTTACCTCAAAATAAAGAGATAAATTTAGACGAGTTACAAGCCTTTTTAGACAGAAGAAAATCCGGTAAAAATGTATGGTCTACACCTAGAAATGAAGAAGACAAAATCGAGATATTGAGTGGGTTAGAATGTGGAAAAACCACCGATTCGGAACTCAAAGCAAGAATAGAAAATAAGGATGTAAAATCCAAGGATTATTCATCTATTTCAAACAAGCCAAGACCATCTCATGTTGACTATGCAGTATATTTAAAAACTGGTGCTCAAATACCTATTCCAGGAGGCGGTAAATTCTCTGGTAGAATGACAGCTCCAATGTGTATTGCAGGTGGTATTGCAAAACAAATTTTAGAAAAAGAAAACATTAAAATATTTGCATACGTAAAGTCTATTGCAAATGTAAGTGCAAAAGGCTATATGGATGTGGATGTTGAAAATATAAATGTTGATAATATTTATGCTAGCACAATTCCAAATCTAGAAGGACAAACTGTTGCAGACAAAATGACAAATGCTATTTTAGATGCAAGAGCAAACCAAGATAGTGTGGGTGGAGTTATTGAATGTGTAGTATTAAACATGACACCAGGTATAGGAGATGCACTCTATGATGGATTAGAGGGAAGAATTGCTCAATCCGTATATGCAATTCCTGCTGTTAAAGGTGTTGAATTTGGTGCTGGATTTGCTTTAGCAAATATGCTTGGCAGTGAGGCAAATGATTCATTCATTGTAAAAGATGGAAAGATCAAAACAGAAACTAATAATGCTGGCGGTATAAATGGTGGTATTTCTAATGGTATGCCAATTGTACTTAGAGTAGCTTTTAGACCAACACCAAGTATTGGAAAAGAACAAAAGAGTGTAGATGTTGTAACAAAACAAGAAACCACAATTGAAATACAAGGAAGACATGATGCTTGTATTGTTCCAAGAGCAATCCCAGTTGTTGAAGCTGCAGTTGCACTTGCAATATTAGACGCAAAGTTGGATAACTAATTATGGATTTACAAGAATTAAGAAAACAAATTGATGTCATAGATGACCAAATAGCAAAGCTATATGCAGAGCGTATGGAAGTTTCTAAGAATGTTGCAATCACTAAAAAAGAGAACAACATCCAACTAGAAAACAAGGGAAGAGAAAAGGAAATCTTAGACAGAGTTACAAATGAAATGCCAGAAGACATTAGATTATATGCTACTCAAGTTTATGACACACTTTTCAGAACATCTAAGGCATATCAATCTAGATTATTAGATTTAAAATCTAATACAAAGTCTTTAATAGAAGAGAGTCTACAAGAAGGAATGCCAAAATTCCCTGAGAATGTAACAGTTTGCTGTCAAGGAATCTCAGGTTCATATTCAAACCTTGCATGTGAAAAAATGATTACAAATCCAGAGATTACATATGTAAGAGACTGGAATGCAGTATTCAATGCAGTAGAGATGGGGCTTTGTAGATATGGTGTTCTTCCAATTGAAAACAGTTCTGTTGGATCTGTTAATGCTGTTTATGATTTAATCAATAAGCACAATTGTTATATTGTACGCAGTACAAAATTTAAGATTCAACATAGTTTCTTAACAAAACCAGGTGTAAACATAATGGATGTAAATGAGATTATATCTCATGAACAAGCCCTACATCAATGTTCTGTATTCTTAGAAAAATTCCCAAAGGCAACAATTAGTGCATCTACTAATACAGCAGTGGCAGCAAGAATGGTTTCAGAATCAGATAGAAATGATTTAGCTTGTATTTCTTCTCCAGAGTGTGCAGATATATACGGATTAGAAATTAAGAAAAACAATATTCAAAACAATGAAAACAACTATACAAGATTCATAGTAATTTCAAAGAAATTAGAAATCTTTGAAAAAGCAAACAAGATAAGCATTATGGTTACTCTTGAACATGAACCAGGTAGTTTAAATAAGATGTTAAACAAATTCTCAACATTAGGACTAAATCTAACAAAGTTAGAGTCTAGACCATATGGTTCAAATGCATTTGAGTTCTTATTCTATTTTGACTTTGATGCAGATATACAAAGAGAAGATGTAAAAAATCTAATTGCAGAGTTAGATAACACATGTGGCAAATTTGTGTTCTTAGGAGCATATCAGGAGATTTAATGGACAAGAAATTTTGCGTTATAGGAAAGTCATTACCTCATACATTCTCGCCTGAAATTCACGGGATGTTTGGTTTGGATTATGGTGTAGTTGAATTGCCAGAAGTAGAGGATTTAGAGAAGTTTGTAAAATCTAATCCATATGATGGTTTCAACGTAACTATCCCTTATAAAAGGGATATTATGCCTATGCTAGATCATATTTCTCAAGACGCTTTTGAAATAGGCGCAGTTAATACTGTTGTCAAAAAAGATGGTGAATTATACGGATATAACACAGATGTAGATGGTATTAGATACGCACTAAAACACGCAGATATAGATGTCACAAATAAGAAAGTTGTCGTTCTTGGTTCTGGCGGTACAGCACATACTGCAAAATATGCTGTAAAAGATATGGCAAAAGAGGTAATTGTTGTAAGCAGAACAGGAGACATTAACTACAATAATATCTATGATATTAAAGATATAGATGTAATTATCAACACAACTCCAGTTGGAATGTATCCAAACTCAGATCCATCTCCAATTGATTTAGAACAATTACCATCCGTAACAGGTGTCTTTGATGCCATCTATAACCCACTAAGAACAACTTTGTTGTTACAAGCAGAATCTCTTGGTATGAAGACAGCCAATGGCCTTGGAATGTTAGTTGAGCAAGCAAGAGTTGCAAGAGACTTATTCGTTGGAGATGAATCCAATGAAAAACTATCAGATTTTGTTCTAGAAGTTTTATACAAAAAGAAGAGAAATATTGTCTTCATTGGTATGCCTGGAAGTGGTAAGACTACCTTTGGTAGATTACTTGCTGAAGAACTTGGTAAGGACTTTGTAGACATAGACAATGAAATAGTAAATAGAGAAGGCATGACAATCCCAGCAATCTTTGAAGAAAAAGGTGAGGAATACTTTAGAAACGTTGAAATGCAAGTTGTTGCAGAGGTATCTTCTAAATTCAATCAAGTTATTTCAACAGGTGGTGGATCTCCTCTCAACAAAGATAATAGAATTAACCTAAGACACAATGGTTTTGTCATTTTAGTAGACAGAGCAGTTGAGTCTTTAGAAACAGATGGCAGACCATTATCCATTTCAATGGATTTAAAGGAAATGCTAGAAAGAAGAATGCCAATATACAATAAGGCAAAAGATGCTCAAATATTCTGTGATGGAAACATCGAAAATACGCTAAGGAGAATAAGGGAAGTATTATGAAGAAAATTTTAGTTATTAACGGACCAAATCTTAATATGCTTGGTATAAGAGAAAAAGAGATTTATGGCAAAGAGGATTATAACTCTTTAATTAACTATATTAAGGTTGAAGCGAGTAGAAAAGGCTTGAAAGTAGATTGTTATCAATCTAACCATGAAGGAGCCATAGTAGATGAGATCCAAAAAGCATACAAAGTTTATGATGGAATAATCATCAATGCTGGCGCATATACACATACATCCATAGCTATTTTAGATGCACTCAAATCTGTTCAAATTCCAACAGTTGAGGTACACATTTCAGACATCAATGAAAGAGAAGAATTTAGAAAGTTCTCATACATAGGTTTATACGCAGAAAAACAGATAATTGGCAAAGGTTTCAAAGGATACATAGAAGCACTGGATTATCTAGTAAATAGGTAATTCCCCAAAAGAATTGGTATTTACCACCAATTTAGTGTAGAATTGATATGTAACAAGAATTAGGAGAATCAGATATGTTTATTTCAATCATCGGAATGCCGGGTTCAATTATTGCATTAATAGTTATTTCAATACTTCTCATTGCTGGAAACATTGCATTTGGGGCATATGCTTACAAGCAAAAGAAAAAGGGAGTTGCAGAGACTCAACAATTAGCAGAAAAAACAAAGCAAGAAGAACCAGTTGTTGTGGAAGAGTTAACAGTTGAAGAACCAGTAGAGAATCAACAAGAAGTTTCAAGTGAAGATGAAATTGTTGAAATAAGCGTCAACTCCGATGAAGATGCAAAAATAGAATAGATAGTATTAAAAATCTAATATTGCAATTTTACCTTGATTCAAATTAAAGGAATGATCAATAGTTTTTTTAAGAAAAGCAATATGTGCTTTTGTTATTTTTTGTCCTTCATAAAGAATAGGGACACCAGGAGGGTAAGCTCCAACATCCGCAGCTGCAATTTGTCCTACAGCATCATCTAAATCTATATATTTTATCTTGGCATCTGGAGAAATTGGCTTTGGTAAAATCTTAGGGCATTTTGGTATTCTAAGTGGGTTAATTTTTGTAATTGGCTTGAGTTTATATAAGAGTTCATCTATTTTTTCAACTTGAGGTATATTGAATGGAGTAATAATAAAATTGGTCCATCTACCCCAGTGTGTTTCTGGTTGAATACCATGCTTTATAAATTCATTATAATCCGCATTAATTGTAAGTTTGGCTGAAGCATATGGGTTAGATAATACTTTGAAATTAGGATGGTCATCTATTAGTTTTAAAAGACGTTTAAAGATTTCTTCATATATGCAAGATTCTGCCCATTTTTGTTGAATATCTAATGCTTCCTCTATGGATACCATAGTTAGATATGATGGTGAAGAGGTGTGAACTTTTGCTCTAATGAGCAAAGCCCTATCTATAATATCTCCATTTTTATCATTAATGTGAAGAATAGATCCTCCAGTATAGACAGGTAATGTTTTATGCCAACTTTCAACAAAAACATCTATCCAGTTACATGCTCTATTGCGATATAGGAAATGCATTCTAAAGTGTGAACTATGTGCTGCATCAACAAATATTTTTATATTTTTTTCTCTAATGTAGCTGTAAGGAATATCGCTATTAAGTTGCTCACCTAAATATCCTGGATTTGTAAAAGAAATGACATTAATATCTGGATTTAAATCTATAAAAGATTTAATAGAGTCCTCAGTTAGTGGTTCGGCAATACCTTCTTTGTCAAATGTTCTAGGTATAATTTTAATTTTGTATCCCCAACGTCTAGCTGCTTCAAAAACAGATTTATGGGAGAATTGATCTATTGCAATAACTTTGCCAAAAGCTCTAAGTGCGCCTAGTCCAATTAAGATAGATGTTGTCGTTCCAGTTGTGGAAATCAATGATCTATCTACCTTACAAAAGGTAGCAATTCTTTTTTCTAAATCTAATAATACATCTGTTGGACAATTCAAATTATCATTAAAATCCAGTTCGGTAACATCATATTTTGCA
Source organism: Christensenellales bacterium (assembly GCA_045130665.1). Classification (GTDB taxonomy): domain Bacteria; phylum Bacillota; class Clostridia; order Christensenellales; family CAG-917; genus RGIG8124. The sequence goes on from JBGUQC010000003.1 coordinate 333,400, forward strand.
GATGCATACACAGGGGAGATATTCTCTCCGCTATGTCCTGGCATATGGAATCTAACAGCATTAGATTCGATGTATTTTTCGAGTTCTTCTTTGAGTGATTTTGTCATTTTTGTCCTTCCAATATTGTAAATGAATCGCTTTGTTATTTCAACTTAATAACAAAATATGTGTAAAATTTGCGCCTTTTCTTGACTATCATTATATATCTATCGTAAAATATTTAGCGTTATTTTATCGCATACGCGGGAGAGTTTTTCATATGAACATGAAAGAAATTGAAGCAAAATGGCAAAAGAAATGGGAAGAGACTGGACTTTATAAGTTCAATAAAGACAACGTAGACAAAAAAGAATACGTTTTAGAAATGTTCTCATATCCATCAGGTGCTAGATTACATGCTGGACATTGGTACAACTACGGACCATCTGATACATATGCAAGATTTAAGAGAATGCAAGGTTTTGAGGTTTTCCAACCAATGGGATTCGACGCTTTTGGTTTACCAGCAGAAAACTATGCAATTAAAACAGGTATTCATCCACAAGATAGTACACTTAAAAATATAGCTACAATGGAAGCCCAATTAAAGAGAATTGGTGCAACTTATGACTGGGATTACGAAGTAAAAACATGTTTACCAGAATATTATAAGTGGACACAATGGATGTTTCTTCAATTATATAAACACGGATTAGCATATAGAAAGAATGCACCAGTAAACTGGTGTCCATCTTGCGAAACTGTTCTTGCTAATGAACAAGTTGTAGATGGAAAATGTGAAAGATGTGGATCTACAGTTATTCGTAGAGATATGACTCAATGGTTCTTCAAAATCACAGAATATGCAGAGGAATTATTACAAGATTTAGATAAATTAGATTGGCCAGAAAAGACCAAGATGATGCAAAGAAACTGGATTGGTAAATCTGTTGGTGGAGAAATCGAATTTGATACATCTATTGGTGAATCATTTAGAGTATTCACAACAAGAGCAGACACACTCTTTGGTGTAACTTATGTTGTTATTGCTCCAGAGCATCCACTCGTAGATAAACTCACAACTCCAGATAGAAAGGCAGCAGTAAAGAAATATATCGAAGATGCTGCAAAGATGGAAGAAATTGAGAGATTATCCACAGCACGTGAAAAGACAGGTTGCTTCACAGGTTCTTATGCAACAAACCCAGTTAACGGAAGAGAAGTTCCAATTTACGTAGCAGACTATGTTCTCGCAACATATGGAACTGGTGTTGTTATGGGTGTTGCTGCTCATGATGAAAGAGACTATATCTTCGCGCAAAAGAATTATATGCCAATTGAAAGAGTTATTAAGAGCGCAGATGGAAGCAATGATGATCTTCCATTCACAGATGATGGTATCTTAGTTAACTCTGGAGAATTTGATGGTATGACATCTGCTCAAGCAAGAGATGGTATCCTTACTAAACTTCAAAAGATGGGTAAGGGCGGATTTAAGACAAACTATAGATTAAGAGACTGGTTAGTATCTCGTCAACGTTACTGGGGCGCACCTATACCTATGGTATATTGTGATAAATGCGGTATGGTTCCAGTACCAGAGAAGGATTTACCAGTAAGACTTCCATATGATGTAGAATTCAAGCCAACAGGCGAAAGTCCATTAAAGAAATGTGATGAGTTTATGAACACAACATGTCCAGTTTGTGGTGGTCCAGCACATAGAGACCCAGACACATTGGATACATTCGTATGTTCAAGTTGGTATTTCTTAAGATACCCAGATGCACATAATGATAAAGAACCATTCAATAGTGAATGGATTAACAAGATGTTGCCAGTAGATAAGTACATCGGCGGTGCAGAACACGCATGTATGCACTTATTATACGCACGTTTCTTCACAAAGGCTTTAAGAGATATGGGATATCTCAACTTTGATGAACCATTCTTATCATTGGTACACCAAGGAACAATTTTAGGACCAGATGGATTCAAGATGTCTAAATCCCGTGGAAACGTAGTTTCACCAGATGATTCAATCCAAAAATATGGCGCAGATATCTTCAGAGTATATCTTGAATTCTGCTTCAGCTATATTGAAGGTGGTCCATGGAATGAAAACGGACTAGAATCGGTTCAAAGATTCTTTGATAGAGTTGAAAGACTCGTAACAAAGACATACGAAGTATCTTATCATAAGAACCCATACGGAAAAGAAGAAAAAGAACTTAACTTTGTTAGAAATAGCACAATTAAGTCTGTAACAAGAGATTTAGAGGCATTCTCATTCAATACAGCAGTTGCACACCTTATGGAATTAGTTAATGCAATGATGGCTTATGACCAAGCTGTAAAAGAGAAGAACGAACTCTTCAAAGACTGTATCATAGACTTAGTTAAACTTCTTGCTCCATTTGCTCCACACTTTGGTGAGGAACTTTGGGAAATGTTAAAGATGCCATACTCTGTATTTAACCAAAAATATCCAGAGTTTGATCCATCCGCATTAGTCTTAGATGAGATTGAGTATGCAATTCAAATTAACAGCAAGATTAAAGGTAGATTAGATATTTCAAAAGATGCTTCTAAAGAAGAAATTGAAAACAAGGCTTTAGAGGTTCTTGGAATAGATAGAGGAGCAACAAAGAAGATTATCGTTGTTCCAGGAAGATTAGTAAACGTAATCATGTAATTGGAGACATAAAAATGTTAGATTTAATACGTATTAGAAATAACCCACAAGAAGTTGCTGCAGCACTTTCAAAGAAAGGCTGTATCGTAGACTTTGCTGAGGTTATCAAATTGGATGATGCAAGAAAAGATATTATCAACGAAGTTGAGGCACTTAAAGCAAAACGTAATGCAGTATCTAAGTCCATACCACAACTTAAGAAAGAAGGCAAAGATGTAGAACCTATCTTCCAAGAGATGAGAGATATTGGAGACAAAATCACTGAATTGGATGCTAAACTTGAAGATGTTAAGGCACAAATCTTTGATTTCCTCGCAGGTCTTCCAAATATCCCAGATGATGATTTATTACCAGGTGAAAAAGAAAATAACCAAGTAGTAAAGATGGGCGGTGAAAAACCAACTTTTGATTTCAAAATCAAAAATCACGTTGATTTATGCACAGATTTAGGATTAATTGACTATGAAAGAGGTGCAAAACTTTCAGGTACAGGTTTCTGGATTTATAGAGGCAAAGGCGCAATCCTTGAATGGGCACTCTTAAACTACTTCGTAGAGGAACATCTTAAAGATGGTTATGAATTTATCTTACCACCATATCAACTCGGATATAACTGTGGTTTTGGTGCAGGTCAATTCCCAAAATTTGCAGACGAAGTATATTGGTTAGATGTAGACGAAGATAGAACAAAGAATCGTTTCATGCTCCCAACAGCAGAAACAGCTCTTGTTAATATGTACGCTGGAGAAATTATTCCAGAGGAAAAATTACCTATGAAGTTCTTTGCATATTCACCATGCTTTAGAAAAGAAGCAGGTGCACATGGCACAGAAGAAAGAGGTATGATTAGAGGCCATCAATTTAATAAAATTGAAATGGTTCAATATGCACATCCAGATCATAGCATGGAAGCATTCAATGAATTGGTTGAAAAAGCAAGTAGATTAGTTGAAAAACTTGGACTCCATTATAGAGTTTCAAAACTTGCTGCAGGAGACTGTTCAGCTTCTATGGCACGTACAACAGATATAGAACTTTGGATTCCATCAATGGAAATCTATAAAGAATGTAGCTCAGTTTCTAACGCAAATGATTATCAAGCACGTAGAAACAATACACGTTACCGTGATTCAGCTACAGGTAAGCCACAATTTGTTCATACATTAAATGGTAGCGGACTTGCAACATCTCGTTTGATACCAGCAATCGTTGAACAATTCCAAAATGCAGATGGTTCTATCACAATACCAGAAGTACTACGTAAGTGGACTGGCTTTGACAAAATTGAAAAATAATTTATTAAAGGGGATAGATTTATGAAAGAAGAGAACAAAAAATATGCAGATTTGGCGTATGACATTATTAAACATGCGTCAGACAATGGTTCAAGACTTCCAGGCTCAGAAGGCGAAAGAAATTTTGCTAACTATATGGGCGATAAATTAAAGGAAATCGGAATTGAACCAAAGAAGGAAGAGTTTGCCGTTTCACCACGTGCTTCAATCGGTGGTATCCCATATATCGGTGTTATCGGTTTAATTTGTTGCGCACTTGTTTATTTTGCAGGTGCTATTCCAGCATTCTGGATTGCAATTTCATGTATTACATTAGTAACATGGTTCTGGATTGTTTCATCCGTATTCTTCTACAAACCATGGTTTGATATGTTCTTCAAACAAAAGATTTCACAAAATGTTTATGGAGAATTATTACCAAAAGATGGAGAATATGATTACACAATCTTCTTATCAGGTCACTTAGATACAAGCTGGAACTGGAAACATTCAGAAAACGCTTATAAATATAAAGATAAACCAATTCTTGGTTTAATCATTACATTTGGTAAGGTAGGCGCAGGCGCAGTTGCATTTGCACTCCTTTCAATCTTTGCATTTGTATTTATGGTTTATGCATCAGCATTATATGCAGGTTCTGAAATTGCATTCGGTGAGTTTGGTGAATCTATGGAAATGTTCCAATTCGTTATGTATTTCTTAACACCAGTTATTGCATTCTTACAATTCTTCCTCATTATGTGGGCAGATAAAGATCCAGACAATGCATCACGTGGTGCTATGGATAATGCATCTGGTATTGCATTAAGCTATGCAGTAACAAAGTATTTCCATGATAATCCAGATAAGATGCCAAAGAGATGCAGAATCATCGACTTAAATGTTGGTTCAGAAGAAGCAGGTCTAAAAGGTTCTTCAGCATTTGGTAGAGAACACAAAGGTGAAGACATCTTAAAGAACGCATGGAATATTAACATCGACTCAGTTGCAGATAAGGATTATTTCGAAGTTGTTATCAAAGATGATTGGCAATTCTGCCGTTTTGATACAGACCTTGAAAAGATGTTCAAAGATACATTCCAAGAAATGGGTATTGAATCCAAGTCTGGCGGTTGCATACATAATCCAGTAGGTGGAGCAGATTCAACTCCAATGACAAGAGCTGGAATCAAGTCTGTAACATTTGCTGCACAAAATCCAACATTGACATATTACTATCATACATGGAGAGATACAGCAGACCGTTTCGATGCTGAAACAGTTGGTACAGGATTCGATGTTATCTTATCTGTTATCGAAAAGATTGAGAAGTTCCAAGAAGAGAAAGGCTATAGAGGTCCACAAACTAAACTTGAAGATTAATATAAATTAGTGTATAATTATTCTTACGAGGAAGGGGAATTATGGAAGAAAATGTAAGTTCATTTTATAAAATGCCAAAAAAAGTTTGGGATATTTTAGTAGCAGTCATGCTCGTAGTTGCAATAGCATGTGTTATTTGCGAGTGTGTATTTTATTTCTATTACATTAAAAAACCAATTAGATTAGGCATTGGTATCGTAGGTATCGTATCTGCATTCTTAATGGTATTACTTCTTGTTTATAGCTATTTACCAAAGGTAAAGAAGATTTGGGAAGAAGAAAAGATCGAAGCAATGTTACAAGACCCACGTAATGCAGACCTAATTGCAAAGTATACTTCAAAAGACTCAGATGAAGATGAAGAAATCGGATATGAGGATGTTGAAGAAAAAGATATTGAGTAAAAAAGGGTAAGGGGATAAATATAGGAGCGTCTCAAGTTCTACTTGAGGCGTTTCTTTTTAAAGAAAGATGTAAGCAAGTCCCCGCAGATATCTTGCATTACACCGCCTTCAACTTTTATATTGTGGTTAAATAGATCATTTTCAAATAGGTTTACCTTAGATCCAGCTGCTCCAGTTTTAGGATCATGGGCACCAAATGTTAGACTTCTAATTCTAGATTGAATCATTGCACCAGCACACATAGAACAAGGTTCTAATGTTACATAAACATCACAATCTTCAAGCCACCAGTTATTAAGAACTTTTGTAGCTTCAGATAATGCAATCATTTCTGCATGCTTTGTTGCATCATTGAATTTTTCCTTCATATTGCAACTTTCTGCAATAATCTTGCCATCTTTAACAATAACACAGCCCACAGGCACATCGTCTGTGAGTAAGGATTGCTTTGCAAGTTCTATTGCTCTTAGCATGTACTTTTCGGATTCTTTCATAATTATTATTTTATCAATAAATGCAAATAATACAATTGAAAAATATTCATTTTTTCAATATAATGAAATCGTTAAAAACGCACCGGGTATTCCGCGTGCGAGTTTGCATATAAGGAAACATAGATATGAAACTAATAATAGGTTTAGGAAATCCAGGTTCAAAATATAGAAATACATACCATAATTTAGGTTTTATGGTTGTAGATGCTTTTGCTAAGAAAAAGAGAGAAATCTTCTTAAAAAGAGAGTGTGATGCTCTAACTACCAAAGGTAAGATAAATGGAGAAGAGTTTATTCTAGCAAAGCCACAAACCTTTATGAACCTTTCAGGTACAGCATTTAAAAAGCTAGTTAAGAAGTACAATGTTTCCTTAGAAGATATCTTAGTTGTTTATGATGATGCAGATATACCTGTTGGACACATGAGAGCGCGTATGGGCGGAAGTGCAGGTACGCACAACGGAATGCGCAATATTATAGATGAAAATAATGTAGAGGACTTCAAGAGGCTTAGAATAGGATTCCAAGATGAGGATCTAAAAAATAAGAAGACTCCAATACTTGAAAAGGTGTTATCTCCAATAGCATATGAGGATAAACCAATCTTTGAAAAATGTATTCAAGAGGGTGCAAAAATCATAAATGATTTTATTTCTGGCGAAACATTTGAAAGAATCATGGCCGAGGTTAATACATTCGACGGCACAAAATAATGATTATAGATTCCTTAAAACTAAATAAATTAGGTGAAAAGTATTATCTGCTAAGCAAAATAGCAGATAAATCTTTTTTTACTAAAGATCTAAAATGTGTTTTAGTTAATAAGGTTACAGATGGCGCTAAAATTCATATTGTTGCAGGTCTGGATTGTTTTAAGATTTTCGTATCTCCAGATAAGTTAGCAGCACGTAGTACTGTTGAAAAGCTTAAGTCTTGGGGATTAAGAGTTGGATATATTCCTGAAAGAGGAGATGTCTTAATTAATAAGAAGAACTATGTAGAGGAAAGTACATTAGAGAGAATAGATACTCTAGATAAGATAATTCATAATGAATTAGATGTTGTAGTATTATCTGCAGAAAGTGCTTTAAATAGATTCCCAAAACCAGAGTTAATCAAGAAATATAGTGTAGATATTAAAAAGGATGATTTCATCGCACCTTTAGACTTGGTAGATAAACTAGTTAAATGTGGTTTTGTAAGAGAAGATATAGCAACAGAACCAGCTGAGATTTCATTACGTGGAGATATATTAGATATTGTTCTTCCATCTGGAGATGCATATAGAGTTAATTTCTTTGATGAACTCATTGAAACTATAACTAAAATAGATATAGAAAATATGAAGGCACTAAATAGTGTAGAATCGCTTCATATTTGTCCAACATCAGATATTATTTTATCCAAAAATACATCAGATAAAGCCATAAAGGCTTTAAGAGAGAAGTATTCATCATGTTCTAATGCATCTAGAACAATGAATCAAATGCACGAAGGAGTCTGTGATATATCCACACAATGGGCTATACCATTTGTCCTAGATGATATGGTGGATATCTTCACATTTGCTAACTATCCAGTTGTTGTATTAGATGAGCCAAAATTAATAGAGGATAAGGTAGAGATTTCCAGAAAGGAATTTAATAATAGATTATCTGCATTTATAGAAGATGGAGATGCAACACCAGAGCATGATAAATCCATACTAAAAGAAACAGAATTTGCTGCATATTTAAATATGTATAGAGTTCTTGCTTTCACATCTTTAAATTACAACTTTAATATTGTAAAACCAACACAAATTATTTCTCCAAACTGCAGACCAGTAACTAAATATTATCTAGATGCAAAGAAGTTTAGATCGGATTTAAATATCTTCATTGAAAACAAGTTCAAAGTTATTCTTTGTTGTGGAAAAGAAGAGGGTGCACACTCCATGGTTAAAGGTCTAGAACAAAGCGAGATACCATCCTGCTATTCAGCCAATGGAGAGGGAGATTTCAATATTCTAAGCACTCCTTTTGGTATTTCACAAGGTGTAATTTATCCAGATTTGAAGATTGCTTTAATTGGTTATACAGAGTGTATTGGAAAGAAACATGAGATAAAAGCATCACAAAGAAAGACTATGTTCTCGGATCCAAAACCAGGAGATTATGTCGTTCATAGAGAGCATGGTGTTGGTATTTGTGAAGGCACAACCAGAATGAAAACTGGTTTGTACGAAAGAGAATATATTGTTATTAAATATAAGGGCGGAGATACATTATATGTAGCCACAGATCAAACAGATAATTTGCAAAGATTTGTTGGTGAAGAAACGCCTAAATTAAATAGACTTGGTGGCACAGAATTTGCTCGTGAAAAAGAAAGAGTTAGAGCATCTATTCATAAACTTGCAATAGACCTTTTAAAGCTTTATGCAGTAAGAGAAAGTACAAAGGGATACACATATCAAACAGATACTGTTTGGCAAGAAGAATTTGAGGATTCTTTTGAATATGAAGAGACAGAAGATCAATTAAAGGCCATAGCAGATATAAAAAAGGATATGGAAACTGGCAAACTCATGGATAGAGTAATTGTCGGAGATGTTGGTTTTGGCAAAACTGAAGTTGCATTTAGAGCTATGTTTAAAACCATCATGGATGGAAAACAAGCAGTTTTAATGGCTCCAACAACTATTTTAGCTAGACAACATTATGAAAATCTTAAAAAGAGAGTAGAACCATTTGGTGTCAAATTAGCGCTCCTTTCAAGATTACAATCCACTAAAGAAAATAATGAGGCTATTCAAGGGTTAAATAATGGCAGTATTCATATGCTAGTTTGTACCCATAAAGGTTTATCTAATAAGATAAACTTTAAGGATGTCGGATTATTAGTTTTAGATGAAGAACAAAGATTTGGTGTAGGACATAAAGAAACATTGAAGGAGAAGTATCCAAATATCAACATCCTCACACTATCCGCAACACCAATTCCAAGAACATTAAACATGGCATTATCTGGCTTAAGAGATATAAGCATGCTTGAAACACCACCTCTTGGTAGATTGCCAATTCAAACATATATTGTGGAGTATTCAGATGCCATTGTTAAAGAGGCAATTCTTTCTGAATGTGCTCGTGGTGGACAAACATTTATTCTTTTGAATAATGTTTCTATGTTAGAACCATATGCACAAGAATTAAGAGATATGCTTGGAGATGATGTTGTTGTCATAACCGCCAATGGTCAGATGGGTTCAAAGGAAATTGAGGATAGAATGTCTCAATTCTATGAGAAGAAAGCAGATGTTCTTGTATGTACAACAATTATAGAAAATGGAATAGATGTTCCAGATGCTAATACCTTAATAGTATTAGATGCAGAAAAATTTGGTCTTTCTCAACTATATCAAATTAGAGGAAGAGTAGGACGTAGAGGAAAACTTGCATATGCATATCTAACCATTCCATCTACATATATCATGACACCAGATGCAGGTAAGAGATTACAAACTCTTATGGATAACACTGAAATTGGTAGTGGATTTAGAGTTGCCATGACAGATCTTTCAATTAGAGGCGCTGGAACACTATTAGGTGCAGAACAAAGTGGACATATTTCATCTGTTGGTTATGAAATGTATATTGAAATGCTTAATGAGGCTATAGAAGAAATTAGAACTGGTGTTGTTAAGAAAGAAGTTAAGCCAATTGAAATGAAGGTAGATATACCAATCTTAATTAGAGATGGTTATGTTGCAGAAAGAGATAAGATTAGAGTGTATAAGAGAATTGCATCTGTAACAACAATAGACGAAAGGGATGAATTAATCCAAGACTTAACAGGTAACTTTGGTCCAGTAGATCAAGCTCTTCATAATTTAATAGATGTTGCATTAATTAAGAATATGCTTGAACCATTCAATGTTAAGACTGTTGTTATTAACAAATCTGGTACATATTGGACTTTCTATGATACCTCTATATTCAAAAATGAATCACTCATGAATGCAGTTTCAGAGTATAAGGATAGTGTTGTATTAAATACAACAATACCACCAGCTTTAGTATTTAATACTAAAGGAATGAAACCAGGTGAAATTTTAGCTAAATTAATTGAGTTTATTAAATTTGCAAGAGATTAATCTTGTATAAATTCTTCTATTTTATTTAATTCGTCAGGATATTTCTTTGGTTCTTGTAAGAATAATACCTTTGCATCAGGGAATTCTTTATTAATTCTTTTTGCAGCCTTTTTGCCTGTACCAGATCCTGCATAGAATATAAATGAAATCTTTTTATCTGTTCCTTTTAATGTATCAAGAACTGTATTAATTGGAGATGCAACTCTAGCATTCCAAATAGGGGAACCAATAATTACTTCATCAAAAGCTGAGATATCACTATCAAAATCGAGTAGTGGAGTTTTTGCTTTAATTCCAGCAAGGAAACCACCAGTTAACATTCCACCAAGAAATGATTTTGGAAGAGGTTTTTTAGGTGTAATAGGTCTTAAATCAATATCTTTTTCCTTAATTTTGTCTGCAACAATATTTCCATTACCAGTATAAGAATAGTATATAAATACCTTTTTCATAGTATATCTCCTTAATAAATATGGCGCACACGGGAGGAGTCGGACCTCCAACCTTCAGAATCGGAATCTGAAATTCTATCCATTGAACTACATGTGCATAAACATAGTTTATCATAAAAAAAATATTTTGAAAATTTTTTTAAAAAATACTTGACTTTAGCAAACTTAGTGCTATAATGTTAGCAGAAGCAAAGCAAGAGTGCTAACAAAATAAAATAAAGAGTGCTAATGTTTTGCAAATAAAAAAACAGGAGATAGTAACTATGAAAAACATGATTATTAGAAATTCTAACAATAATCCGGAATCATTATTTCAAAACTTCTATGATTCATTTTTCTCACCTTTGTTCTATGAAGACAACAAATCTCAAATGAGAACGGATATAAAGGAAACAGAAGATCAATATATTATGGATATAGAACTTCCTGGTTTTGGCAAAGAGAACCTTTCTATAGACTACAACGGAGGCTATGTAACAGTTAAAGCTTCCAAGGAAGAGAAAGAAAAATCAGATAATTACGTAGTAAGAGAAAGATCCGTCAACTGTGCAAGAAGCTACTATGTCGGATATATAGATCCAGAGCAAATCAAAGCATCCTATAAGGACGGTGTACTAACACTAGATGTTCCTAAGGAAAACGCAATGAAAAATAAAAAAGGTATTCAGATTAATTAAATAACCTCTCTCTCTTTCATAAATAATCCTCTCTAAAATACCTTTTGTTTATTAGCACCAGTTTAAATACTGGTGCTTTTTTCTTTTCAAAAGAATATTTATCTATTATAATTAGCGTATGGCAAAGAAAGTTGTTATAGGTATGTCTGGTGGAGTAGATAGCGCAGTTGCAGCATCTCTTCTTAAAGAACAGGGTTATGATGTAATAGCCTTATATATGTCTAATTGGAAAGAAACAGATGAAAATGGTGCATGCACAGGCGAAGAAGACTGGGCAGATGTAAAGAGAATATGCACCATTCTAGATATACCATATTATTCAGTAGATTTCTCACAAGAATATTGGGAATCAGTTTTTGCTCATTTTGTAGATGAATATAAAAAGGGAAGAACTCCAAATCCAGATGTTCTATGTAATAGAGAGATTAAATTTGGACCATTTAAAAAGTATGCAATGGACTTAGGAGCAGACTATGTTGCAACTGGTCATTATTGCGATATTAAGCATGATGGTAACAACCATTATTTAATGAGATGCTTAGATGAAAATAAGGATCAAACATACTTTCTAAACCAAGTCACAAACGAACAATTAAGTAATGTAATTTTCCCATTAGCTAACATCATAAAAAATGATGTTAGAAAGATGGCAGTAGAGCGTAATATTCCTGTTGCAAAGAAGAAAGACAGCACAGGTATTTGCTTCATTGGAGAAAGAGATTTTAGAGGCTTTTTATCTAAATATATCCCAATGAAACAAGGTAACATAATTACAGAAGATGGAACCATTATAGGCAAGCACAATGGTGTTTATTTCTATACCATTGGACAAAGACGTGGCCTAGGCATTGGCGGTGTTAAAAATGGTAATGATGAAAGATGGTTTGTTCTTCAAAAAGATGTTGAAAAGAATCTCCTTATAGTATCTCAAGGAGAGGAAGAAATTTTATACAAAAATACTTTAATAACTGAAGGATTTAACTTCATTCCATCTAAACCAGCAGAGACCGAATTTAGATGCCTTGCAAGGATTAGACATCGTCAACCATTACAAGAAGCAACAGCCTATGTAGAAGGAGACAATGTGAGGGTTGTTTTCGACGAAAAGCAGAGGGCAATTGTGGAAGGTCAATACTGTGTTTTGTACAAGGATAGATACTGTCTTGGCGGTGGCGTAATCTCCAAAGTTCTCAATTCTTAAAAACAGCTATTTTTCCAATAAAAAACCCATAAAAGCTAAAATTACCAAAAATTTTTTATTTTTAATGAAAAATTCGTGACAGGCATACACATACGCATGCGTGCGCGCATATACAATAAAATATATACAATATAATGTGTATTTTTGTCTAAAAAAGGCACAAGATACAAATTTTTAAAAAAAGTTTATTTAAACGCTTTACACAAAAAAAACAAGTTGATATAATTGCCGCTGGTTGATAAAAAAAATCGGCCTGAAAAACGCACATATTATAAGCTAAAAATAATGTTAAAAAAGCTCAAATTCTATTTGACAAAAATTTTGGCTTATAGTATTATGTGAGAGCTGCACCAAAAAATTGGGGCAGCATGTACCTTGAAAATTGAACAATTTGGAAAGCGATTTTAATGTGAATTAAATCTGAAATTCAAATGCGTCAAAACCTTTGATTGCATTAGTCAAGATTAAACTCAAGAGTTTGATCCTGGCTCAGGACGAACGCTGGCGGCATGCTTAACACATGCAAGTCGAACGGATCTGATTCCTTCGGGATGAAAGATTAGTGGCGGACGGGTGAGTAATGTATGAGCAATCTGCCCTTGTCATCGGGATAACATAGGGAAACTTATGCTAATACCGAATATGACCACGGTATCGCATGGTACTGCGGTGAAAGCTCCGGCGGACAAGGATGAGCTCATATCCTATTAGTTAGTTGGTGAGATAACAGCCCACCAAGACAGCGATGGGTAGCCGAGCTGAGAGGCTGATCGGCCACATTGGGACTGAAACACGGCCCAGACTTCTACGGAAGGCAGCAGTGGGGAATATTGGTCAATGGAGGCAACTCTGAACCAGCAATGCCGCGTGAGTGATGAAAATCTTACGATTGTAAAGCTCTAAACTTAGAGACGATAATGACGGTATCTAAGGATAAGCCCCGGCTAACTACGTGCCAGCAGCCGCGGTAATACGTAGGGGGCGAGCGTTGTCCGGAATGACTGGGCATAAAGGGTGTGTAGGCGGTTTGGCAAGTTAGAAGTGTAATACCTAGAGCTTAACTCAGGTGCTGCTTCTAAAACTACCGAACTTGAGTGTAGGAGGGGATAGCGGAATTCCGTGTGTAGCGGTGGAATGCGTAGATATACGGAGGAACATCAGTGGCGAAGGCGGCTATCTGGACTATAACTGACGCTGAGGCACGAAAGCGTGGGGAGCAAACAGGATTAGATACCCTGGTAGTCCACGCTGTAAACGATGGATACTAGACGCAGGGGGTATCACTCCTTCTGTGTCGTAGCAAATGCGTTAAGTATCCCGCCTGGGGAGTACGGCCGCAAGGTTGAAACTCAAAGGAATTGACGGGGGCCCGCACAAGCAGCGGAGCATGTGGTTTAATTCGA
>JBGUQC010000004.1:0-712624 GCA_045130665.1 Christensenellales bacterium
TTTATGATGAAATCATAACAATTGAAAATGACGAAGCATTTGCAACAGGAAAAGAGCTTGGAAAAACTGAAGGTGTATTAGTTGGTATTTCTTCAGGAGCAGCTTTAAATGCAGGAATCAAATTAGCACAAAGACCAGAAAATGCAGGTAAAAATATTGTAGTATTATTACCAGATACAGGAGATAGATATTTATCAACACCATTATTCGCTGATTAATTATGAGAACGGTTTATGTAGATAACGCCGCAACTACGCAAACTAGTAAAATTGTTATAGATGGGATGATACCATATATGAATGAAATATATGGTAACCCATCTAGTTTGCATTCTGTGGGGCAAGTTGCAAAAGAAGCATTAGAAAATGCGAGAGCAAAAGTAGCAAAATGTTTAAACGCAGATCCTAGTGAAATTTACTTTACATCTGGTGGTTCAGAATCTGACAATCAAGCCATTTTAAGTGCTGCTGAAAAAGGCATAAAATCCGGCAAAACTCATATCATTTCTACTAAAGTAGAACATCATGCAGTTTTACATACATTAAACAAACTAAAAAAGAAAGGTTTTGATGTAGAATTATTAGATGTAAGTAACGAAGGATTAGTAACTCCAGAACAGGTTGAAAAAGCAATTAGAGATGATACTTGTTTAGTTACAATAATGTATGCCAATAATGAAATAGGCACAATAATGCCTATAAAAGAGATTGGCGAAATCTGTAGAAAGAAGAATGTAACATTCCATACAGATGCAGTTCAAGCAGTTGGTCATCTAAATATAGATGTAAAAGATCAAAATATTGATATGTTATCATTATCAGCTCATAAGTTCCATGGTCCGAAAGGCGTTGGAGCTTTATTTGTTAAGAAGGGCATTTATTTAAGTTCATTAATTGAAGGTGGAGCTCAAGAAAAGAATAGAAGAGCTGGTACAGAAAACATTCCAGGCATTGTTGGATTAAGCATTGCAATTGAAGATGCATGTAATCATTTAGAGGAAAATAGTCATAAAATGACTATATTAAGAGATAAATTAATTGAAGGCCTATCAAAAATAGATCATTCCGCATTGAATGGACCAAAGACAAATCGTCTTCCAAACAATGTAAATTTCTGTTTTGAAGGTATTGAAGGTGAAAGTATCTTATTACTATTAGATTCATATGGAATTTGTGCAAGTTCTGGTAGCGCATGTACATCTGGTTCATTAGATCCATCTCATGTATTATTAGCTATCGGCAGACCACACGAAGTTGCTCACGGCTCATTAAGAATAAGCTTATGTGAATATAATACCGAAGAAGAAGTTGATTATATCATCGAAAAAGTAGAGCAAGTTGTTTGTTATTTAAGAAAAATGTCTCCAGTTTGGAAGGAATTATTATCTGGGGATAGAAAGTTTATATTATAATATAAAGAGGTAAATTATGGCATTATATACAGAAACAGTTATGGACCATTTTTTGAATCCAAGAAACGTAGGATCAATTGAAGACGCTGATGGAATTGGCGAAGTTGGTAATGCAAAATGTGGCGATATAATGAAAATATATCTAAAAATTGATAATAATATCATTACAGATATTAAATTTGAGACTTTTGGATGCGGAAGTGCTATTGCATCGTCTTCTATGGCTACAGAAATGATTAAAGGCAAGTCAATCGAAGATGCATTAAAAGTTACTAATAAAATGGTTGTAGACGCATTAGGTGGTCTTCCAGTACATAAGTTGCATTGCTCAGTTCTAGCCGAAGAAGCTGTAAAATCAGCAATTAAGGATTATTACGATAAGAATAATATTCCATACGATAAGTCAATTTTGCCAGATAATATTGGTTGCGAAGGCTGTCATATGGTTTAATTAGACAAAATTTTAAAGAAATAATTTAACATCAAAATTGTGGCAATTTTTATCAAGTTGCCACGTTTTTATTGTCTCAAAGTGTCAAAACTATTCTAAAAAATGCAAAAAATTAGAATAAAATAGGTCAAAATCGGCCATTTTAGGCTGTTTTTGGCCATATTTGACATGTTTTTGGCATTTACAAAACATCTTGTGTTTTGTTGACTAAATCGGTGGTAAGTGTTAAAGTTTTAGCACTATTTTTATAAAAATATAAAAATTCACGCATATATACGCACGGAGACAAAAATGAAAGAAAAACTTGAAGTAATCAAAACCAATGCGCTAAAAGCCATTGAAAGTGCAAATGATTCCAAGGCTCTTAATGACGTAAGAATTGCTTATTTAGGAAAAACAGGCGAAATTTCGTTATTAATGAGAACATTAGGATCAGTTTCCAAAGAGGAAAGACCTATCGTTGGTAAGTTAATTAACGATGTTAGGGATGAAATCGAGGCTGCTTTATCTGAAAAAACAACAGCAATTGTTGAAAAAGAGAAGCAAGAAAGACTAAAAGCTGAAGATATTGATGTTACATTACCATCAAAATTCGATGGATTTGGTACATATCATCCATTAACAAAGATTAAAGAAGAAATTATTGAAACATTCTTAGAAATGGGCTTTACAGTAGATGAAGGTCCAGAAATTGAAACAGATATGTTTAATTTCCAACTCTTAAATGTTCCAAAAGATCACCCAGCAAGAGACATGCAAGATACATTTTATGTATCTGATGATATGGTTTTACGTACACAAACATCTGCAATGCAAGCAAGAATCATGACAACACAACAACCACCAATCAGAGTTGTTGTTCCAGGAAAAGTATTCAGAAGTGACGATGACGTATCACACAGCCCAATCTTCCATCAAATTGAAGGTTTAGCAGTGGATAAACACATCACAATGGGAGACTTACAAGGTTGTTTACAAACATTCGCAGAAAAGATGTTCTCAAAGGATACAAAAGTTCGTTTACGTCCATCATATTTCCCGTTCACAGAGCCATCTGTTGAAGTAGATGTAACATGTTCAGTTTGTCATGGCAAAGGCTGTTCAGTATGTAAACATACTGGTTGGGTAGAAATACTTGGCGCAGGCGTTGTCAATCCAGTCGTTTTAGATATGTGCGGTATAGATAGCAAAGTATATAGCGGTTTTGCATTTGGACTCGGTGTAGAAAGAATTGCAATGATTAAATATGGTATTCCTAACATCAAGCTTTTCTATGAGAATGATGTTCGTTTCCTTAAACAATTTGATAAATAGGAGGATAGAAAGATGTTAGCACCTATTTCATGGTTAAAAGAATATGTAGACATAGATTGTTCAGTTGATCAATTAGTTAAAAAATTAGTCTCAATTGGATTCGAAGTAGAAGACATTATCTACCAAGATAAAGCAGTTAACAACGTAGTTGTTGGTAAGATTGTTAAGGTTGAGCAACATCCAAATGCAGACAAACTTAGAATTACACAAATTGATATTGGTAAAGACAAACCAATCCAAGTAATCACAAACGTTCCAGTTGTTGGTGGAGAAGTTATTGCTGTTTCATTAGAAGGAGCACATCTTGCAAATGGAATTGATATCAAGAAAGGAGAACTTAGAGGAGTTCTTTCAGAAGGTATGCTTTGTGGATTAGAAGAAGTTGGTGTCACAGAAGATGATGTCCAAAATCAAAAGATGGGAGACATCTTAAGATTCCCAGAAGGCACAAAACTTGGAGAGAATGCCTTAAAGGCATTAGGTATGGATGATGTTATCCTAGATGTTGCTATTACAGCTAATAGACCAGACTGCAACAGTATTTATAAACTCGCAAAAGAAGTTGCTGTTTGTTTGAATACAACATGTAGAGAACCACATATCAATTACGAAGTATCTAAAGGAGCTGGAGATATTTCATCCTTAGTTTCAGTAGATGTCTTAAATCAAGACTTATGTCCAAGATATATGGCAGCTGGAGTTAAGAATGTAAAGATATTTGAATCTGATCCAGTTATCAAACACAGATTAAGAGCAGTTGGTATTCGTCCAATAAATAATATCGTAGATATTACAAACTATATTTTAATGGAAATTGGACAACCAATGCACTCATTTGATGAAAGAGAACTCGGTGGAAAAAAGATTGTTGTAAGACAAGCAAAAGAAGGCGAGCATATCATTTCATTAGATGGAAAAGATAATGCATTAACAAAAGACATGCTTGTTATATGTGATGCAGAAAAACCAGTTGCTGTTGCAGGAATCATGGGTGGAGAACAAAGTGGTATCCATGATGATACTAAAGCAGTCGTATTTGAATCTGCAAAATTTGCAAGAGATTCAGTAAGAAAGACATCACGTGCATTAAATCTTCGTTCAGATTCATCAGCTAGATTTGAAAAGGGCATAGACTTCGCATCTCAAGAATTAGGTTTAAAGAGAGCTTTAACTCTCATTTATGAGAGTAATGCTGGTGAAATCACATCAGGCATTATAGATGTAAAGGTAGATTATCAAAAAGTTAGAGATATTCCATTCACAACAAAGAAGATTAAGGATATCTTAGGTTGCAACGTTCCAAAGAAAGTTATTATTAACATCTTAAATAAACTTGGAATTGAAACAACAGAAAACAAGAATGAAATTATTGCTCATGTAAAAGAAGATAGAGAAGACATTTACGGAGTAAATGATATTGCAGAAGAATTCATCAGAGTATATGGATATAAACATGTTAAACCAACTCTCTTCGAATTCGCTGCATTAACAAAAGGTGGAAAACCAGACAGATTCCTAAATGTAGATACAGTAAAAAAGACATTAGTTTCAATGGGATTAAGTGAATGTGTAACATATTCATTCACATCTCCAAAATATGTTGAAAAACTTGGATTAGGAAAAGTAGACAACATTAAGATTATTAACCCACTTGGTGAAGATTTATCTGTAATGAGAACTACTTTAGTAGATTCCATGTTAAATACACTTGCTTTCAACATCACACGTTTCAACAAAAAAGCAAAGCTTTTTGAGGTTGCAAATGTATATCTTCCAAAGCAATTACCATTAACTGAATTACCAATTGAAGAAGAAAGATTAATCATTGGTACATATGGTGAAGGTGACTTCTATGACTTAAAAGGATATGTAGATGCATTATTAACAGCTTTCGGTGTTGAAGGAACATACAAGAAAGAACTTGTTTCATATTTACACATTGGCAGATCTGCTAGTGTATCTGTAAATGGAGAAGTAATTGGTGTATTAGGTGAAGTGCATCCAGATGTTGCAGAAAAATATGGAATCGATGAACAAAGATTATATGTTGCCGAATTATCTTTAGATAAGTTATTCAAACTTGTTAACAAGTCCATTAAGTTTAAGGCATTCAGCAAATATCCACCAATTGATAGAGACCTTGCAGTTGTTGTTGATAAATCAGTAGTTGCAGGTGATATGGTTGATGCAATTAAAGGAGCAAAAATACCTTATATGACAAGTGCAAACATCTTTGATGTTTATATTTCAAACCAATTAGGAAAAGATAAGAAATCAATCGCTTTATCTTTCACATTCGGTTCAAACGACAAGACTTTAAAGGATGAAGAAATCCAAGAGTCTATGGATAAGGTATTATCAATCTTAAGTAGAAAGTTCAAAGCAAAGATTCGTGGTTAATTATGTTTGATGATAAATCATTGAAAACACTAGAGTATGATGTTATTCTAGCAAAGCTAGCAACTCTAGCACAATCTCCAGGAGGAAAGGCGTTAGCTCTTGAGCTAAGACCTGTCTATGATATTGCGCAAGCGCAATTTATGTTAGATTGTACTGCTGAAGCTGATCATATTCTATTTGATTTATCCATATCTCCATCCTTTGATGTAATAGACATTCACGAAGCAGTTGGTAGAGCAAAGAAGGGAGCAACTCTTTCAATTCCAGAGTTATTAGAAATTGGTAGATGTTTAAGAATTGGAAGACGTGTTATAGAATCTATAACAAAAGTTCCAGATGCACCATTGCTTTTAGATAAGGTTTCATATCTTTATCAAAACAAAGATATTGAAAAAGTAATTGCAGATTCATTCCTATCTGAGAGTGAAGTTGCAGACAATGCATCCTCAGAATTGAGAGCAATTAGAATAAGAATTAGACACATAAATGACAACATTAAGACAAAACTTCAAAGTTTCATTAGTTCTAGCAATTATTCCAAGATGCTATCAGATAGTATTGTCACAGTTAGAGGAGACAGGTATGTTATACCTGTAAAGAACGAATATAGAGGACAAATCAATGGTTTAGTTCATGACCAATCTGCATCTGGACAAACAATTTATATTGAGCCAACTGCAATTGTTGAACTTAATAATGATTTGCGTCAGGCACAATTCGAAGAACAAAAAGAGATAGACAGAATCTTAAGAACTTTAACAGATAGAATTAGAGTTTATTCAGATCAAATCGAGTGGAGCTATGAACACATGGTTGAATTAGATTTGATATTTGCAAAGGCTCAACTTGCAAGATTATATAAGGCCTTAAAGCCAGATATAAACGAAAAAGGAATTATATCCATAAACGCAGGAAGACATCCTTTAATAGATGCAAAGAAAGTTGTTCCTGTATCACTTGAAGTTGGAAAGGGTAATAAGATGCTCTTAATTACTGGTCCAAATACTGGTGGTAAGACAGTAACATTAAAGATGGTTGGCCTATTTGTTTTGATGGCATCATCTGGTTTATTTATTCCTGCAAAATATGCAAACATCTCAATCTTTGATGGCGTTTATTCAGACATTGGAGATGAGCAAAGCATAGAGCAATCCTTATCCACATTCTCATCACATATGAAGAACACATGTGACATCTTTAAGAAGATTACATCAAATTCTTTAGTATTGTTTGATGAACTTGGATCTGGAACAGATCCATCTGAGGGCGCTGTGCTTGCTGTGGCAATAGTTAATTACATTCTTAAACAAGATGTCGTGGCTCTTGTTACATCGCATTTTAACGACCTTAAGGAGTTTGCTCTTGTTACTCCAGGAGTTGCAACTGCATCAATGGAATTTGATATCGTAACATTATCTCCAACTTTTAAGTTGGTTATGAATGCCATTGGTTCATCAAATGCTTTAGATATTGCATCTAAACTTGGACTCAATCCAGACATTATTGAGGATGCAAGGGGGAGACTATCTTCAGAGAAGAAACAATTTGATTCTGTTCTAAGTGCAGCCGAGGCTACAAGAAAGAAAGCAGAGCAATTAGTTCAAGATGCAATTGGAGATAGACAAGCTGCAGCTCAAGAGAGAGAAAATGCTGAAAAAGAAAAGATGCTCTTAAAAGCAAAGCAAGATAAATTAGATGAAAAAGTTAGAAAAGAAACCAAGAAGTTAATAGAGAAGTCTGTGGATGAGGCGGATGATATCATTGAACAATTAAAAGAAATTCTAAATAAGCCAGTAATTCAAGACAAAGATCTATTTGAAGCAAGAGCTTTGAAATCTAAGTTAAACAATATGGCTGCAGAGTATGACAAAGAGCCAATTGAAAAGATAGAAGAAGACAAATCTCCACTAAAACCAGGAGATAATGTCTATATAAAGACATTAGATAAGGTTGGAGTGTTAGTTAAGTTAACATCTAAAGGAGATGCTGAAGTCACCTTAGGAAAGATACATACAAATGTTAAGAAGGGAGACTTTTACAAAGTAAAGGGTAAAAAATAATGTATAACGAAAACTATATTCAAGTTGAAAGAGTGGATCCATCTCGTAATTCAAGTGCTTTAAAGATTGCAGGCACTCTTTGTGAGATTGCATCTCTTGCTTTCTTAGTATGTGCATTCTATGTCTCATACTTTATGTTTATAGGTTTTGGCATACTTGTAGCCATTGGTTTTACATTAATTTTCCTATTTAATAGGAAACCATCTTCATTTATGTATGCAATAGATTCATCTGTATTGGTAATTAGCAAACAAGATATGGTGAAGAAACAAAGCAGAATCGTACAGATTGCTTTTGAAGATATTGAAGATTATTCAGCATTCCAAGATTTCATTGGAAAGAAAGATATAGTTGCTGCGCCTAATATTCATGCAATGAATGTTAAGCAAATCGTATTTAAAGAAATGGGCGAAACAAAGAGATTGTTATTCACACCAGATACATATCTAGATTCTTTAATAAGAATGCAGCTAAAAGAGAAGGAGCAATAATGGACTTGATATATTTAGACAATGCTGCCACAACAAAGGCATATAAAGAAATAGATGAAGTAATCTCAAATTTTAATCAAAATTTGTACTTTAATCCATCTGCATTATACAAACCATCTGTAGATGTTTTTGTAGAAATCAATAGTGCAAGAGAATATATTAAGCAAAGCTTATATGCTCCAGATGGAGACTTGATTTTCTTATCTGGTGGTTCAGAGGCAGATAATACAGCACTTTTCTGTACCAAGAAAAAGAAAGGATGCAGAATTATTGTTGGTGGTGGAGAACATGATGCAATTAATAACAGTGCAAACCAATTACTTGCACAAGGTTATGATGTAGTATTTGCTCCAATTAATCCAGATGGATCTGTAAACATTGAGGAATATACAAAACTTGTAACACCACAAACAGAGCTTGTCTCTATAATGCATGTTTCTAACGAAACGGGTGCAATAAATGATATTGCAAGAATGGTGAAAATATTAAAGAGAGTTGCACCAAAGGCATTATTCCATTCAGATGGTGTTCAAGCATTTGAAAAGATAAATGTTAATTTAAGAGCACTTGGTGTAGATTTATATTCTATCTCAGGACATAAGATACACGGACCAAAAGGTATCGGTGCTTTATTTATAAAGAAAGGTGTATCCATTAAGCCATTAATCTATGGTGGTGGACAAGAAGGTGGATATAGATCTGGCACAGAATCCACAGCTTTAATTATGGCATTAAAGAAGGCAGTTGAGATAAATAATGCAAGATTTAGTGAGAATAAAGAATTCACATCCAGATACATTTCAACACTAAAGACCCAGTTAGAATCCACAATTCCTGATGTAAAGTTCATTACACCTGAAAACGGATGCGGAAATATTTTAACTCTTGCTTTCCCAAAAGTTAGAGGTGAAGTATTACTTCATGCTGTGGAAAAATATGGCATTTTATGTGGTATTGGATCTGCATGTTCATCTCACCATGAATCTAGATTTAAAAAGCTATTAGCTCTTGATGATGACCATAGAGATGGAATTATTAGATTCAGTGTTTCTGAATTCAACGATATAAACGAAATAGATAAAGTCGTAGACGCTGTTTATACAGAGTGGAAGACTCTTGCAGATATAGGAAGGATATAAAATAAAATGGAAAGAGTAGTCGTTATTAGATTTGGTGAAATTTTCCTAAAAGGAAAAAATAGAGATTATTTTGAAAGTCTTTTGATACATAATATCAAAGATTCTTTAAAACCTATCGAATATACATTTACAAAATCTCAAGGCAGATATTTCATTGAAGGTTATGACCAAGATATGGAATTTGAGATTATAGATAGACTCAAGAAGGTATTTGGTATTTATTCATTATCCATTGCTGAAAAAGTCCAAACAGATGAGCAAGATAACTATAAGAACATAAGACAAGCTTTAGTTAGACTTGCAATTGAAATGGTTGAAGACACGGCTATTGAAAATGCAACTTTCAGAGTAACAGTAAAAAGAGCAGATAAGAGATTAAAGCTCACATCTTCTGAAATTGCAGCATCAGTTGGTGGAGATATTCTTCGTGCATTGCCATCTTTCAAGGTTGACTTAACAAATCATGACTACGAGTTCTTTGTAGATATTAGAGAGAACGGATTGTCATATGTTTATGGCCAAGTTATTCCAGGACCAGGCGGACTTCCAGTAGGTTGTTCAGATAAGGGATTAGTTCTAATCTCTGGTGGAATAGATTCTCCAGTTGCAACATACATGATGGCAAAGAGAGGAATGAAATTAACAGCAATTCATTTCGCATCTCCTCCATATACATCTGAAAAAGCAAAGGAAAAAGTTGTTCAACTTAGAAACATAGTTTCTAAATATGCAACTCCAGTTAAGATGTATGTTGTAAACTTCACAGATATTCAACTTGCCATTCACGAAAAATGTCCAGCTGAACTCATGATTACAATCATGCGTAGATTCATGATGAGAATTGCAACTATTGTTGCACAAAAAGAAAAGTGTGGTGCAATCATTACAGGTGAATCCTTAGGCCAAGTTGCATCTCAAACAGTACAAAGTATTACATGCACAAATGCTGTAACAACTATCCCAGTATTCAGACCATTAATCGGTATGGATAAGGAAGAAATTATGGCAATTGCAAAGAAAATTGGCACATACGAAACATCCATCTTACCATTCGAAGATTGTTGTACAATATTCCTTCCAAAGCAACCAGCAATCCATCCAAAGTTGGATTTCGTTGCAAGTATGGAGAAGAATATAGAAAATGCGGATGAATTAATTCAAAGCGCAATAGATAACATGGAAATTTTATAATGGGCAAAGAGTTATACAAGATTATGACTTATGGATGTCAAATGAACGTCCATGAGAGCGAGAAAATTGCTGGAATACTAGAAGATTTAGGCTATGTTGAAGCACAAGACAACGAGCCTGATGTAATAGTATTTAATACATGTTGTATTAGAGACACTGCTGAAAAGCATATCTTTGGAAATTTAGGTGTTGTTAAAGCACAAAAGAAAAAGAATCCAAACATGATAGTTGCTGTTGTTGGTTGCATGACTCAACAAGAAAACTATGACACTCTCTTAAGAGAGAAATATGCTTTTGTAGATATTATTTTAGGAACAAGAAACCTTGAAGATCTAAAGACTGCAATAGAAGAATTAAAGATATCTAGAGCAGAACAAAAGAAGGGTGAGAAGAAATATAGATATTCATCTCAAGAGATGATATCTAATTATCTAGAATCAGATGATGCAATACCAGTAACAAGAACATCTTTCCCAAATGCATGGGTAAACATAATTTACGGATGCAACAATTTCTGTACATACTGCATAGTCCCATATGTAAGAGGTAGAGAATTATCTAGACCAATGGATAAGGTTGTAGATGAAGTTAGAAGATGTTTAGATGCTGGATACAAAGAAATTACACTTTTAGGTCAAAATGTTAACTCATACGGAAATGATTTAAAAGATGGCAACACAAACTTTGCAAATCTATTAAGAGAAGTTGGAGCATTGCCAGGAGATTTTAGAGTTCGTTTCATGACATCTCATCCAAAAGACTTAACAGAAGATGTAGTTGAGGCTATGGTATCTTCAAAGAAGATATGTAACAACATTCATCTTCCAGTTCAATCTGGATCTAACAAGGTATTAAAAGACATGAATAGGCATTACACCAGAGAAAAATATTTCTCTTTAATCGAAATGCTTAGAAAGGCAATGCCAGATATTGGTATTACCTCAGATATAATGGTAGGTTTCCCAACTGAAACAGAGGAAGACTTTAAGGATACTTTAGATTTGGTAAAACAAGTTAGATATTCCAATGCTTTCACATTCATTTATTCACCAAGAAAGGGAACACCTGCAGCAGATATGGTACAAATACCATATGAAATAAAAAAGAATAGAATCACAGAGCTCATAAAGGTGCAAAACACAATTACAAAAGAATTATCCAATGAATATGTAAATGGTGTGTATAGAGTTCTTTGTGAAGATATAGCACCAAAGATGGAAGGCATGGTATGTGGAAGAACAGAGAGTGGTAGACTTGTTACCTTTAAAGGTAACAAAGAAGATGTAGGCGAATTCTTTAATATAAGAATTAAGCAATCCAAGTCTGCTTCTTTGTTTGGAGATAAGGAGTAAACATGATAATAGACAAAGCCAAGTTATCACCAATGATGCAAAAATATTTTGAGATGAAGGAACAATATCCAGATTCCATTATGTTTTTCAGAGTTGGAGACTTTTATGAGATGTTTTTTGAGGATGCAGAAACTGCATCTAAAGCTTTAGATTTAGTTCTAACTGGAAAAGATTGTGGCTTAAATGAAAGAGCACCTATGTGTGGTGTTCCATATCATGCTGTAGACACATACATAAGAAAACTCTTAGAGCAAGGATTTAGAGTTGCTATTTGTGAGCAAGTTGAAGATCCAGCTCTTGCAAAAGGATTAGTAGAAAGAGATGTTATAAGAGTTGTAACTCCAGGAACAGTCATGGAGGAAGACATCTTGGATGAAAGAGAAGCAAATTATCTTGCATCTGTATTTACTAATGACAATGCTTTTGGTATTGCATGGACAGACATATCCACAGGTGAGTTCAATTTATATGAATATGACGGACCAAATTATTTAGAAAGATTATCAGATATTTTAGGAACCATTAGACCACAAGAAGTTATCTCAAATGACAACTTTGCAAGAAAGTATTTTTCTCTTCCATATTTTAACAATAATGAAAGAAAGTGCAGATGTTATCATGACTTTGCATATTCTTATGAATATGCATATAAGCAAATTCTTGCACTATTAAAAGTTGGTTCTTTAGATGCTTTCGAGTGTACAGACAAGAAGTGGGCTATATCTGCAACTGGTGGATTATTAGAGTATTTAGCTCAAACACAAAAGAGAGCAATGTCTCAAATTAATAAGTTCACATACATTAAAGACAACTCTTTCATGATCCTAGATGCAGCAACTAGAAGAAATCTTGAATTAACCCAAAGAGCAAAAGATGGAAAGAGAACAGGTTCTTTAATTTCTGTAATAGACAAGACAGTTACATCCATTGGTGCAAGAACTATAAAGAGATGGATTGAACAACCACTTCAAGATTTAAATGAAATAAATGCAAGATTAGATGCAGTTGAATTATTTGTAAATTCAAAACCAGCAAGAGAGCAATTGCTCGAGATATTATCCAATGCAAGAGATTTGGAAAGACTTGCAGGAAGACTTGCATTTGGTTCAGCAACACCAAAAGATTTGTTATCTATTCTAGATACTTTAACAATTATCCCAGACATAAAAGAGATATTAAAGGGAGCATCTATTCAACTTATTAAGAGAATAAATGCTGCACTTATTCCTCTAAAAGAGGAATGTAAGGTATTAAATAAGGCATTAGATAGAGATATGCCAAACAATTTCAAAGCTGGCGGATATATCAAAGCTGGATATAACAAAGAGTTAGATGAACTTAGGAATATCCGTTCATATGGAAGAGAATGGTTAACAAATCTTGAAAATTCCGAAAAAGAAAAGACAGGAATTAAGACTTTGAAAGTTGGATTCAACAAGGTATTCGGTTATTACATTGAAGTTTCCAATTCATTCAAAGACAAAGTTCCTATGGAATACATAAGAAAACAAACCTTAGTTGGAGGAGAAAGATTTATTACTCCAGAACTTAAGGAAATTGAGGATAAGATTTTATCTGCAGATGACAATGCTATCCGTATTGAAGAAGAAATCTTTAGTAAACTAAAGGATATGTTATTTAACGTAATAGATTCGCTTCAAACAACAGCAAGAGCAATTGGTATATTAGACTCAATATTATCTCTTGCAACAGTTGCATCTCAAAACAATTATTCTCGTCCAATAATGAACAAGAAGATTAAGGGAATAAACATTAAAGCAGGAAGACATCCAGTTGTTGAACAAATCCTAGACAAAGGATCTTATGTTCCAAATGATACAACCTTAGATTCTGAAGAAAACAGAACAATGGTTATTACTGGTCCAAATATGGCTGGTAAGAGTACATACATGAGACAAGTTGCCTTAATTACATTAATGGCACACATTGGAAGCTTTGTTCCAGCTGAATCTGCTGAAATTGCTTTAACAGATAGAATTTTTACAAGAATTGGAGCATCCGATGACTTATCTGGTGGTCAATCTACATTCATGGTTGAAATGATTGAAGTTGCAACTATTTTAAACTATGCAACACCATCAAGTCTGCTCATCTTAGATGAGATAGGTAGAGGAACGTCTACATTTGATGGCTTATCCATAGCCTGGGCCGTTCTAGAGTACATCACAAAGAATTTAAGAGCCAAGACGTTATTTGCTACACATTTCCATGAATTAACCGAATTAGAGGGATTAGACGGCGTTAAGAACTACAGAGTTCTTGTCAGAGAAACATCAGATACAATTATTTTCTTACACAAGATTGTAAGAGGTGGCGCATCTAAGAGTTTTGGTATAGAAGTTGCATCACTTGCTGGTGTAAAGAAAGAAGTTGTAGATAATGCAAAAGCAATTATGGCTCAATTAGAAAGTGAGTCAAAAGAAAGAGATACAAACTCATTCTTATTCATGATTTCTGGAAAGGATTCAAAACATGAACAAACCAGTTTATTTGACAATCCTGAGGCAGACAAAATTAGAGATATCCTAAAGGATATAGACGTAAATAATATTACGCCTGTACAAGCTCTTACAATATTACAAGACTTAAAGAGAGAACTATAATGGGAAAAATTAACAAACTACAGCCTGAAGTTTTTAACATGATAGCAGCTGGTGAGGTCGTAGAAAGACCTGCATCAATTGTTAAGGAATTAGTTGAAAACTCTATAGATGCTGGTGCAAAGAGCATAGATATAAGCATTGTAGAAGGTGGAATAAAGAAAATAGTCGTATCAGATGATGGAACAGGTATTCTTCCAGATGATATGGTTTTAGCATTTACTCCACATGCCACAAGCAAAATCAAAGATTTTGAAGATATAGATTATTTATCTACTTTAGGATTTAGAGGTGAAGCTCTTGCAAGTATCGCATCTGTTGCTGAGGTTACTTTAACAACATGTCCAAAGGACGGATCTCCAGCAACCATGCAAGTAAAGGCTGGTGAAGTTATTTCTCAAGGATTTAGTTCAAGATCTCAAGGAAC
This sequence comes from Christensenellales bacterium, assembly GCA_045130665.1. Taxonomy (GTDB): domain Bacteria; phylum Bacillota; class Clostridia; order Christensenellales; family CAG-917; genus RGIG8124. The sequence continues at coordinate 14,858 of JBGUQC010000004.1, forward strand.
CACAATCGAAGTTCAAAACTTATTCTTTAATACTCCAGCAAGATTAAAGTTTTTAAAAAAGGCTGCATCAGAGGCTGGGATAGTGAAGGATACTGTTGAAAAGTTAATGCTTTCAAATCCTGAAATTGCTTTCTCTTTAACAATAGATGGCAAAGCAGAATTAAAGCAAGAAGGCGGTTCATTATTAGACTCCATATACTCTGTATATGATACAAAGACAATTAAGGGTTTAATGGAGGTTAATGCTGAATATAATGGCATTAGAATTTATGGTTATATATCTCGTGTAGATTTAACAAAACCAAATAGAACTTATCAAACGATAATTATTAATGGCAGATATGTATCTAGCCAAATTGTACAAACTGCAGTTGAACAAGCATATTCTGGATTCTTGATGAAGAGATGTTATCCAATTTATGTTTTAAACATAGTTATGCCATTTGACCAATTAGATGTTAACGTGCATCCAAGAAAAGCTGAGGTTAGATTTGCAAATCAACAAATGGTTTTCAGTGCAGTTTATCATGTAGTAAATAATCGCATAAATGAATCCACGCAAGAAACTTTGGTCAATTTAACAAATACAAATTCTGAGCCAAAACCAGAAAAAGAAAATTTCGAACAAATCAAAATTAATACATCGAAATTTTACATGCCGCAGGTTCGTCAAAAACCAGATATTTTGCCAAGATTAAATTCAAATGAATTTAAACCAATGGAATCTGATTTAGAAAAGTTTGATTCAAACTTTTCGCTAAATACTACAAATAAAAATGAAGAAAATGAAAGTATTCTAAAAAAAACGATTTATAATTATTCGACAAATTTAGAAAACCAACCTGTATTTGATGGCAAAATTATTGGTCAAGTATTTTCTACATATATTTTAGTTGAAAAAGACGATATGGCATATTTAATTGATCAACATGCAGCTCATGAGCGTATTTTGTATGAAAAAATCAAGAAAAACCTTGACAATGTAAATCAACAGTTATTGCTTGTGCCATATACAATGTATCTCAGTGGAGAAGAAGCAGATTATTTTACAAGAATAATGCCTAAACTCAATTCTATGGGCTTCGATGTTCAAAAAGATGGTTCTAACAAAGTAACATTCTATGCGGTTCCAGATATTTTAGCATCAATAGATATCAAGAAATTCATGGGTGGAATATTTGAAGATATGATTTCAGATGAAGATTTATCCATGGAAGTGCTTGTTAAAGATAAGATTAGTCAGCAAGCATGTAAAGCTGCAATAAAAGCTGGATATGTTTTTTCAAATGAGCAAATGCAACAAGTTATTACAGCATTATTAGACGAAAATGGAAATTTACCAGCAAAATGTCCACATGGAAGACCAACAGTTATAGCATTTTCTAAAAAAGACATAGAAAAGATGTTCAAAAGGATTTTATGATAAACGTAGATAAAGAAAGATTACAGCCAATATACATAGCTGGTCCAACAGCATCTGGCAAATCTGATTTCGCTTATTATTTGGCGGATAAATTTAATTCTACGATTATTTCAGCAGATTCCATGCAAATCTATATTGGATTAGATGTAGGAACTGCAAAAGATCCTAAAGAGAAACTTAAAAAGTATGATGTTAAGATGGTAGATATTGTACCATATGATTATGATTTTTCTGTTGCTGAATATGCAGATATGGCCAAAGGCCATATTAATGAAGCAATTAATCAAGGAAAGTTACCAATTATAGTTGGCGGAACTGGACTATATTTTGAATCATTGTTATATGATATGAATTTTGCAGGAACATCCAAAAATGAAGAAATTAGAGCATCGTTGGAGAATGAATTAAAAGAAAATGGCCAAGAATATCTTTTTAACAAACTCAAAGATATGGATCCAGAAGCTGCAGAGATTCTTCATCTTAATGATACAAAGAGAATTATACGTGCAATCGAGATAATGATTGAAACAGGCAAGAAATGGTCTGAAATTAAGGATGAAAAACCAGATATTAATCCAATTATGGTCTGTTTTAATACTGAAAGAGCTGTTTTATACGAAAGAATCAACAAAAGAGTTGATATCATGATGGAAAAAGGCCTTCTTGATGAGATTAAAAAGGTAGATAATTTCACATATAATTCCATGAAAGCTATTGGATATCGTGAATTTGCAGACTTTGATGGCACTAACCTAGAGCAAATTGTAGACAAAGTTAAACAAGATACAAGAAATTATGCCAAGCGCCAATTGACCTGGTTTAGAAAATATCCATTCGTTTCTTGGTTTGAAATTGGCGATTATGATGGCGCACTTAAATATATCAAAGAAAGGCTTAAAATAAGCGAATAACTATAAAAATTAGCAATTTTTAGAATAGTAAGGAGCAAAAATGACTGAAAATAAGGCAAAAAACATAATTTTAGAAAGCGAAAAAGAATTAGAGAAAAGTTATGCAAGAATTGATGACATAGCTTTATTTAATGAGAAAAAAGTTTTAGATGCATTCAAAAATAACAATATTCAAGCCAGACACATGTATGGATCAACCGGATATGGATATGGTGATGATGGTAGAGATGCACTTGGAAAGGTGTTTGCAGACATATTTAAAGCGGAATCAGCCTTAGTTTCGCCATTAATTTCATCTGGAACACACGCTTTAACAGTCATGTTATTTGCTTCAGTATCTAAAGGAGACACAATTTTATCTATTACAGGAATGCCTTATGACACATTAAATGATGTTATTTTCGGCGAAAATTGCGGATCTTTAAAGGATTTCGGCGTTAATTTTGAATCAATTGATTTAAATATTGATGAAAACGGCAATCCAATTTTTAAACTTGATGAAATAAAAAATAAATTATTTAGCGAAAAGATTAAAGCAGTATTTATTCAAAGAAGTCGTGGTTATAACTGGAAACAGCCTTTAACAATTGAAAATATTAAATCAATTTGTGAATTTATTCACAAAATCGACGATAAAATCATCATTTTAGTCGATAATTGCTATGGCGAGTTTGTTGAAAAGCAAGAACCAATCGAAGTAGGCGCAACTTTATGTGCTGGTAGTTTAATTAAAAACCCAGGTGGTGGAATAGCACCAACGGGCGGTTATATAGTCGGAAACGCATTTTTAGTCGAAAAAGCTGCACAAAGATTAACTTGTCCGGGCGTTGGTGCAGAAATTGGATCATATGTAAACGGCTATTTACCATTTTATCAAGGTTTGTTCTTAGCACCAGTCACAGTTAAAAACGCATTAAAAGGTTCGCTCTTATTTGCAAGAGCTTATTCTAAACTTGGATTTGACGCTCTTCCAAAAGTTGGCTATGAGCCTTATGACATCGTTACAAGCATAAAATTCGATTCAGCTGACCAATTAATCGCATTTTGTCGCAGTATTCAGGAAATTTCTCCAATTGACAGCAATGTTACATTAGAACCTTGGGATATGCCTGGATATCAAGATCAAGTTATTATGGCTGCTGGTACATTTATCGGCGGCGCATCGATTGAATTAAGCGCAGATTCGCCAATTAAAGAACCATATATTGCGTATGTTCAAGGCGGATTAACATACGAACATGTTAAGATTGCGGTCGAATATTCAATAAATAAAATAATCAAATAATTAGAAATCCCGAAAAATTATCGAAATTTTAAAAAAGGTAAAAATCCTCTAAAAAATGGGCTTTTTAATTATTTCTTTTCGTAAAAGAAGTATTTTGCGAATAATTGTAAAACGATATTTATGTCTCTACACTCGCAAAAATTTTGAAAAATTTGTGTTGGATTATTTAATGGAATTATAAATTTGTTTCATTGTCCATGCATCTTCTGCTTGAGTTCCTGCAGATTCTGATAAAATGTATGGCTCTAATTTATATTCAAATAATGCTTTTGCTAATGGTTCGAAGTTTGGACCATATTTTTCATCATCAAAAGTTAAATGTCTCTTTTCACCTTTTGGACCAAATTCAATTTTTGAAAAATGAACATGCATTTTCTTCACTTTTTCGAATCCTAACTCATTTAGCATTGGATCTAAAATGTATTTTTTATAATCATCTGTGGTTTTAAGTGCACCTTGTAATAAACAATTTACATGACCGAAGTCTACGCATGGATAAAGTTGTGGATGTAATTTACAAAGTTCAATAATCTCTTCAACTGTACCAATTTGTGCGTATTTTCCCATAGTTTCTGGACAAATCATCACGTCTGTATATCCGAGATTAACAATCTTTTCCATGACAATTTGTACATTTTCTTTAACTTTGTTAAAGGCGGTGTCTCTATCTTGACCAGTTTCTGATCCTGAATGGAATACTACTCTGTTTCCGCCGAATAATGTTTCAACTCTTACAGAATTGATTAAATAATCGTAGGATTTCTCCATTTTTTCTGGATCTGTTCCTGCGTAATTAATAAAATATGGTGCGTGTGCGGTTATTTCAATATTGTATTTACTAGCTTCTTGGCCAATCTTTTTAGCTGTTTCAGAAGGAACCATAACTCCTCTTCCAAATGAATACTCGAAAATATCCAAGTTTCTTTTAGATAGCCAAGCTGGCATTTCTAAAGTATGTTCATGTCCTTCATCAAAAAATGATTGTGAATTTCCAGATGGCCCGAATTTAATCATAGTTAATCCTTATTGAATATTGAAATATGTTTTAGCATCTAATATATCTTTTGCAATTTGTGCTTGTAAATCTGGAACATTCTTAAACTTTATAATATCTCTAATCTTTTTATAAAAGATTAATTTGATATTCTTATCATATAAATCACCATTGTAATTTAGAATGAATGTTTCAACAGAATAATCACTATTACCAAAAGTTGGCTTCTTGCCTATATTAGTTAAAGAATAGAAATTGTGGTTGTTGACAATTACAGATGTTAGATAAACACCTTCTGCAAGTCTTATTCTATCATTTTCAAATGGAATGTTTGCTGTTGGGAATCCTAAGTATCTTCCTCTACCTTCAGCATGTTCAACTTTTCCACAAATGAAATAGTTCTCTGTTAAAAGATTATTAACCATCTCTATTTCACCTTTCTTGATGAATGACTTAATCTTTGTAGATGCAACCTTAGAACCATTCTTTGTTACGAAAGGTAACACTTTAAGTGTTACGTGTCTTTCCATGAATGCTCTTTTAAGTTCATTTACACCGAATTCAGCGTTTCTTCCACATCTGTAATCCTTACCAATTATCACACATTTAATGTTGAAGTTTTTAACTAATCTATCTAAGAAAATATTTCCAGATAATGATGCAAATAAAGGATCCATAGTTGCAACAATCATGTTGTCTACACCATAGTCTTCAAAAGCAACTTTTCTTTCATTAATTGTGTATATTTGCCTTTCTTTTGTTCCAAATGTGATATTGATATCATTTTCAAAAGTAAATATAGCTGTCTCATAACCATTACTCTTTGCAATAGATTTTGCCTCATCTACTAAGGCTTTGTGGCCTAAATGAAGACAATCAAAGAAACCTAGTGCTAGAACTAGTGGTTTTTCATAACGTTCTTCAAACTTAATTACTTTCATCTTAGTCTCTCTTTTAATACTAACTTGCCATCTTCAGATCTGTATCCTAAAGATAGAATGCTTCCTTGGTATCTTACTAAGAACATTCCATCTGGCAAATTGTCACATTTTTCTGGTATTCCATTCATACAATGAATGGATATTTCTTCAGGCATATCAACAATTGGTATGTCAAATTTTGTTACTGCTTCATCTACAGATAAGATATATTTACTTGGATTTGCGTTAAGTTCATCAAAAGTTGCCGAATCTTCAATTGAGAATTCTCCAACTTTAGTTCTCTTTAATGAACTCATATATCCAACAGTTTCAAGTTCTTTTGCTATATCTCTAGATAAAGAACGGATATATGTTCCTCCTCCACACTTGATTTCAAATGTAAAGGATTTACCATCTTCATTTTTAGATAAGAGTTTAATGTACTCTATATAAACTTGTCTGCTCTTCATTTCTGGAATGATTCCATGTCTTACAAGTTTATATGCTTTTACTCCATTAATGTTTATTGCAGATAATGGAGGTGGTACTTGCTCAATGTATCCTGTGAATTTATCCAAAACTGATTTAATTTCATCTTCAGTTGGGACTTTATTTCCTTTGTTTATTACTTCACCTTCTGTGTCCAATGTTTCAGTTGTTTCACCAAAGGTGAATTGAGCAATATATACCTTCTTTTTTTTGTCTAATATTTGGAAAAGTCTTGCTGCTTTTCCGACTGCTATTAATAATACGCCATCTACTCCTGGATCTAGTGTTCCAACGTGCCCTACCGTTATTTTTTTATTACCTGTGTAAGCTTTAAGCAAACCTCTAACCTTTACTACAGCATTGTTAGATGTCATGCCACATGGTTTATAAACATTGATAAAGCCGTTAATTTCTATCATCCTAATAAATCAGTTGATGCCTTTAATAGTCTTTCAATGATGTCTTCATATATTCCATTGATTCTGCATCCAGCAGCAGCTTTATGTCCGCCACCACCAAATACTCCTGCAATATATGTTGCATCATAGTTGTCATTTGTTCTTATAGATACCTTATAACTGTTCTTTGCAACTTCTGCGATAGAAATAGCAATTTTTACACAGTTAATATTTCTAACAGATGAGATTATACCTTCGGTATGTGCTGGATTTGTATTGGTCTTTTCAAAGTCTTCTTTTGTAAATGTAATGATTCCAATCTTGTTGTTTTCATAGAATTTACACTTATTCAAAACTCTTTGTTTTAAGTCGAATACTTCTTTGGAAATACTTGAATATGCCTTGTAGATAATATCTTGTGCATCAATCTTATATTTTCTAAGTTCTCCAGCCATTCTTAAGGTTTTGTCTGTTGTATTAGAGAATTGGAAGCAACCTGTATCTGAAATAATAGATGCGAATAATAATTCTGCAATTTCATCATCCATTTGCTTTAACATCTTGATTAATTCAAATACTAACTCACCTGCAGCTGCAGCATCTGCATCTATTGCAGATATATCTGCAAACTTAGCACGAGATACATGATGATCTATTGCTAGTTGCTTTCTTGCAGATAAGAATTGTGGGATTGCATTACCTATTCTATCTAATGCTGGAACATCTACACATATTGCTACATCCACTTTTCCTACATGATCTTTTGTGAGTTTCATGTATTCGGTTACATATGGCAAGAATAAATACTTTTCTGGTATTGGATCATCTGAATAAACAAATGCTTTCTTTCCCATCTTATTTAATGCTCTACAAAGAGCAACTCCTGCACCAATGCAATCTCCATCTGGGTTGATGTGTACGAAAATGGATATAGTCTCAGCTTTCTCTAATTCTTTCTTTATTAGAGTAAGTCTTTGATGTATATAGTTTTCTTTGCTAGAAAAGATATTTTCCATTATTTTTCTTCCTCATCATTTGGGATATTTAATCCACGTAATATTTCGTCTATTCTTGAACCATGTTCTTCAGTTTTATCTTGAATGAAATGAAGTTCAGGAATAACTCTCATTTTTACTTTATTTTTTAAAGCGTTCCTAATAAATTGGGAGGATCTTACGATTGTATCAAAAGCTTCTTTTTGCTCTACTGTATCTTTTGAATAAATAGAAACAAAGATTTTTGAGTATTTAAGATCTGGAGTTGTTGAAACTTTTGTGATACCAACAACAGCGTTCCCAATTCTAGGATCTTTAATCTCTTGAGAGATTATCTCAGAGATTTGTCTTTGTAATTCGTGATTAATTCTGTCTATCTTTACGTTCATTAGTCTACAATCTCTTCCTTAGTGAATGATTCAATGATGTCTCCAACTTGGATTTCTTGGAAGTTTTGTAATTGAATACCACACTCCCATCCTTCCTTGATTTCTTTTACATCATCTTTATTGTGCTTTAAAGATGCAATAGTTGTTGTAACTACTACTTCCTTATTTCTAATTAATCTTGCATATGAACCTTTCTTGATTAATCCTGAAATTACGTAAGAACCTGCAATTACACCAGCACCAGTAATGTTGAATAATGCACGAACTTCGGCTTGTCCGCAAGTTACTTCTTCGAACTTTGGTGCAAGCATACCCTTTACAGCCTTCTTAACCTCGTCTATTGCTTCGTAAATGATCGCATAAGTTCTTATATCAACCTTAGCTTTTTCGGCTAATGTCTTCATTTGAGCGGTTAGAGGTAAATTGAATCCAATAATGATTGCTCCAGCTGTAACAGCGAGGTTGATATCATTTTCTGTGATATTACCAACTGCCTTGTGGATGATTTCAATTCTAACCTCGTCATTACCTAATTGTGATAGTGATGAAGCTACAGCTTCAACAGAACCTTGAACATCTGCTTTTAAGATGATCTTTAAGCTCTTTAATTCGCCAGCTTTAACCTTTGCATAAATATCTGCAAGTGATGTTGCACCAGAAGATTGAATATTTTGATTGAGTTTGTTCTTTCTTTCTGTTACTAAGTCTTTTGCAAACTTTTCATTTTGAACAACGATTAAGTTATCTCCTGCAACTGGAACTTCGGTAAATCCTGATACAGATACTGGGATAGATGGACCAGCAGACTTAACTGCCTTACCTTTATCATCTACCATTCCTCTTATCTTACCATAACATGTACCTGCTACTACGTAGTCTCCAACTTTTAAGGTACCTTTTTGTACTAAGATTGTTGCAAGTGGGCCTTTACCTTTGTCTAAGCGAGATTCAATAACTGAACCTGCAGCAGCTCTATCTGGGTTTGCTTTGAGTTCAAGAATATCTGCTTGAAGGAGAATGTTTTCCAATAAGTTTTGGATACCTTCACCAGTCTTTGCAGAAACTTTACAAACTTGTGTGCTTCCACCCCATTCTTCTGGGATTAATTCGTATTCTGTTAATTGTTGTAAGACTCTATCTGGATTTGCACCATTCTTATCTATCTTGTTGATAGCAACGATAATTGGAACACCAGCTGTCTTTGCGTGGTTAATAGACTCAATTGTTTGAGGCATAATACCATCATCTGCAGCAACAACTAAGATTGCGATATCTGTAACTTGGCTTCCTCTTGCACGCATAGCTGTGAATGCTTCGTGTCCTGGAGTATCAATGAATGTAATTGTTCTACCGTTTAATGTGATTGTATAAGCACCAATTGCTTGTGTAATACCACCTGCTTCACCTAATGCAACTCTAGACTTTCTGATGTAGTCTAATAATGAAGTCTTACCATGGTCTACGTGACCCATGATTGTGATGATTGGTGGTCTTGGTTGAAGTTTATCTAAATCTTCGATTTCAGTGTTTTCTTGTTGTTCACTTAATGTGGATTCAGATGTTGCTTCTGGCTTATATTCAATAGTAATATTGAATTCATCTGCAATTAATTGTGCTGTTTCAATATCAATACTATCGTTAATAGTCTTCATCATACCAAGCATGAATAACTTCTTAATGATTTCTGTTGCTGCGATACCTGTCTTAGAACAGAGTGTCTTAATTGCAACGATTTCAGTTGAAATTACGCAGCTTTGAATCTTGTTTTCTTTTGCTTGTGCATTATCTGAAGATTTCTTAATCTTCTTTGTTCTTACATATCCTTCATCATCGTCATCATAGTTGAATCCATGTTTTGTATCGGTTATGTAATGTCCTTTAATTAAATCACGTTCAGACTTACGAGTCTTTTCTTCATGAACGCTCTTATTCTTCTTACCACTTGTATTTGTATTTTGTTTTTGTGGTGGGAAGTTTGTTGGAGGTGCAGAAATTGGCTTTCCTCCTTCTTTAGGCTTATCTGTTTTTTGTGGAGCGGTTGGTTGAGTTGGACGCTTTTGTTTTGGCGTCTTATTTGGATCTGTTGAGAAAACCTTTGTAGTGATTTTAGGCTCTTTCTTTGGAGGAATGAATACTCTTCTTGTTTCTCCTGTATAAAGAATGTCACCTGTTGTCATGGTTTTACCATCTGCGGAAATGATTGGTTCAGGTTTCTTTTCTTCGACTTTAATATCCTCAACTTTTTCTTCTTCCTTAACTTCTTCAACTGGAGTTTCTTCAACTACAGGTTCAGCTACAGGAGTTGGTTCTTCCTTAACTTCCTCAACTACTGGTTCTTCCTCAACCTTGATTTCCTCTTGGGCTTTCTTTTCTTCTTCCGCTTTTTGTGATGCAAGTAATGCAGCAGCAGCCTTTTCTGCTTCAATTCTTGCTTTTTCTATAGCTAATAATTCCTCTTTCTTTTGAGATAAAGCATTTACTAATGCTTCTGCTTCATTTCTTTTAGAAACAATGTTAGTTCTCAAAGATGGAATCTTAGTTATAATTTCATCGATATTTTCTAAAATATTATTATCAGCCATTTATACCTCTTAATATTATTTTTCTTCTATGCTTTGTTTAATTCCGTTTGCTAGATTTTCATCTAGTATTGCTATAGAGTGAACATTTTCTCTGTGTGTAAGACTTGATAAATCAGGTATTTCAACTACTTCAGATTTAGCAAATCTACTAATTCTTTCTTTGTATTTATCTGATGAATCAGCATCTACAATAACTAGTGCTTGTTTTTTAGCTAACTTTATATTGTCTTCACCAAATGCAATCTTTCTTGATTTAATTGCAAAGCCTATAAATGTTTCTATCTTTTTAGTGTTCATCTTTCACTCTCTTTAAAGCTTCGTCATATATGTCTAAGCTTCCTGAAACTTTTAGACCTTTATTAATTAAATTTTTCTTTTTTGCATTAGCAATGCAATCTTCATCTAAACAAAGATATATACCTCTACCAGATAATGTGTGATTTTCATCGATTACAACATTGTTATCTTTGATAACAAAACGAATCATCTCATCCTTATTTTTATGGCATCTACATGATGCACATTGTCTAGTAAAAGCCTTTTGTCTCATTAATTATTCGTTACCTTCTAAAGTACTTGAATATGGTTTAACATCAATCTTGTAACCTGTTAATTTAGCTGCAAGACGTGCATTTTGTCCGTTTCTACCAATTGCGAGAGATAACTTCTCATCTGGAACGATAACCTTTGCAGATTTTTCATCTTCGTTTGTAGAAATAACCATAACTGTAGCTGGTTGAAGAGCTTGTGCAATATATTCGATTGGGTCTGCTGTATATTCAACGATATCAATCTTTTCATATCCACCTAATTCGGAGATGATTTCATTGATACGAACACCCTTTGTTCCAATACATGCTGTCTTTGGATCTACGTTTGGATCATCTGAGTAAACTGCAATCTTTGTTCTGAATCCTGCTTCTCTTACGATATTTTGGATTTTTACGATACCAACTTTGATTTCTGGAACTTCTGAGATAAATAATGATCTAATGAAGCCTGCGCATCCACGTGATACGATAACTTGTGCACCATATTGTGTGTCTCTTACTTTCTTGATATATACCTTGATTACATCGCCAACTCTGTATTTTTCTGTACGGATTTGGTCTGATGGCATCATGATACCTTCGAGTTGTAAATCAGCGATTTCTACGAAAACGTTGTGATTTTCGATTCTTCTGATGATAGCGTTCATGATTTGACCTGTTCTTGCGCTCATTTCGTTCATGATGTACTCATTCTTTGCATCTGTTAATCTTTGTAAGATTACTTGCTTTGCAGTTTGAGCAGCAATACGTGAGAATTTTTCTGGTTGAATTGGTTCAACAACTACGTCACCTACGTTGTATGAATCTTTGATTTGTTTTGCATCTTCAACAGAAATTTCGTAATCTGGGTCATAAACTTCGTCTACAACTGTTCTATATGAATAAACTGAGAATGTTTGTTTCTCTTCATTCATAACAACTGTTACTGGTCTTTGTTCACCAGTTTCTTTCTTGTAAGCTGAAGCCATACCTGCTTTTAAAGCTTCAATGATTACGTCTCTTGAAATCTTAGACTCTTTTTCAAGTTCTGATACTGCTTCGAACAAAGCTTGAACGTCTAATGTTGGTTCTTCAATTGTTTCAACTTTCTTTTTCTTTGCCATTTTGTTCTCCTCTAAAATTCTATGTACGGAAGTACTTTATTTATTTTATTTTTATTTATTTTTTCTTCTTTATTGTTTTTTGTAACAATTGTTACAACATCTCCTGCATAGTCCTTAAGTGTACCATGAGTTTTGCACTTTTTCTCTCCATCTTGATAATAGATTTCGATGACTTCATCTAAGTTTCTTCTATAATCATCTTCATCTACTATTTCTCTGTCTAAGCCTGGTGATGAAATATTTAATGTATATTGATCTGGGAAGTCTGATTCATACATATCTAACTCTGAAGATATTGCGTTATGAACAGTTTCTAAATCATCTATTTCAATTCCACCTTTCTTCCAAACAAAGACTGTTAAGGATGGATGTTTGTATTCTTTGAAATACTTTATTTCAACTACTTCATATCCATTCTCTTGAGCAGCTCTGCAGATAACTTGATTTACAGATTCTCTTACATCTGCTCTTATTGGAAATTGATTTGAATAATTTTCTTTCATAGTTTATGTTTCCTTCAAAACAAGAGTGAGTCGTTTCCGGCTCACTCATGAATGTTTTTATTCAGATTATGCGTATTATAATATAATTAATTATATATATCAACTATTTTTTCTTTGAATCTTTAATTTTAGATAGAATCTTAAATAATTCAGCTGTTGCAAGAACATCAGATAATGCTCTATGTGCATCTAAATGTGAGATCATAAAATCTTTTGATAATCTCTCTAAATCATATGCTTTTCTATTTGGAAGTAAATCTTTTGACATAGTCAAAGTATCAATAGATTCGTTTCTAAATGCATATTTAAGTTTCTTTGCAAACTTGCTAATAAATGTACAGTCAAAGTCTGTATTGTGACCAATTACTGGATAATCCCCACAGAAAAGTAAGAAATCTGGAAGAACTTTTTCAATAGTTGGAGCATATTTTACCATATCATCTGTAATGTGATTTACTTCACTTGCACCATATGGAATTGGAATAGTTGGTTTAACTAAAGATTGGAATGTTTCTGTGATTTTACCATTCTCTATCTTACATGCACCAATTTCAACTATTTCATCTTTTTCATGGCTTAAACCAGTTGTTTCTAAGTCAAATACAATATATGTTTTATCCTTTAAATTGGATGGTAGTTCTTGGTTAAGATTTGGATCTTCAAATAAACTATTTGAAACATCTACAGTTGTGTCGTTATATTTTTCTGGATGCACATATAAATAATCTGTTGGAAGTTCCTTAGTTTCCGAATATTTTATTGAGTCATAGAATATTTCGCATTTACAAATTGTATCTACGGAAACATCTATTTTGCTTGGATTCATACTATTTCTTTGAGCCTTACCCTTAACTACAACCTCATCACCATTTTGTACGAGTTGAATTGCCGGGATATCTTTCTCATCTGGGAATACGACACAATGTGCTTTGCCAGTTGTATCAAATAATGAGAATGTTACAAATTTCTTTGTTTCTGGTTCTTTTGAGTCTGGATTAGATGGATCATATTTCTTATTTTTGTATTCACGAACCAAGAAATCTGAAACCTTTCCACAAATAACTGTTGATTCGGCTGGTTCTGTTAATTTTGAGATATACATTGGCATCTCAGTAATACCTGCTGCACGACGTTTAGAATAAACCTTTTCATATGGATTTATCTTCACTAATCCTAATTCTAAAGTGGTATTTTGTAAATTAAAGGTAATTGGTTCACTTGTTGGAATGTCATTAGATTCGACAACTTTTATCTCATTTTCTTGTACAAAATTAATGTCTAAAAACTCTTGCAAAGAATCTATGAAGTCCTTGTTTTTTACAAAGGTACACATAGCTGGATCAAAGATGAACTTGATTAAAATTAAATCATCATCCACTTTAATTTCTAAGTTGTCATCAGTGATACTATTGAATAAGATTTGGTTTTTGGAGTTTAGGAATTCAAGGAGTCTATTTTTAACAACACCCTCGTCTGCATAAGCTTTAATGTATGTAACAGATGTTAATAAATCTGGGAACATAGAAGCAACAATGTTAGAAACTTGTTCCTTTTTACTATCTGTTAAATTCTTCATTTCAAATGCAGAAATTAGAAATCTTACTTGTAAGGTTTCTTGTTGAATTTGTTGATTAAATGAGTAATCTGCAGAATGGAATTTCAACATAGGAAATTCATTCTTAGACAGTTTTAAAAACTCCTCATAAAATTTAGTCATTATCCATCTCTCCAATATAATTATTAACTAAGTTAATAAATTCATCTAAAAGTTTGTCATTAGATATCTTTTTTACAACTTGCCCTTTTATAAATAGCAAGGATTCTTTTTCTCCACCTGCAATACCTAAGTCTGCATTCTTTCCTTCCTCAACCCCATTTAAAGGGCAACCCATTATCGCAACTTTGATGTCCTTGTTATATCCCATAACAATTTTTTCTACCTTTTGGGATAAATCAAAAACATTTATGCTTGTTCTTGCACATGTTGGACATGAGATAATTTCTGGAACATCTTTTTTAAGACCTAAGGTCTTTAAAATCATTTTGGCTGCAATTACTTCATCTACTGGACAAGATGACAATGATACCCTTACTGTGTCTCCTATGCCCTTTTCAAGAAGTCTTGATATACCTATTGATGATTTGATGAGACCAGATGTTAATGGACCAGACTCGGTTACACCAATATGCATTGGATAATCATACTTTTGAGCAATTTGAATGTTGCTCTCAACCATTGTATCTATGTCTGATGATTTTAGTCCTAAAACTATGTCATGAAAACCTAGGTTTTCAAATACTGAAATACAATCTATTGTAGACTGAACAATTCTATCTACTTTTGAAAGGTTTTCGTATTGTTTATTTGTAGATCCTGCATTGACACCAATTCTTATACAAGCATGATGATTTTTAAGTTCTGATACCAATTTATCTATCTTAGAAAAATCTGACATATTGCCAGGGTTCATTCTAATTTTTTTAGCTCCAGCATTTAAAACATCTGTTGCTAAGTCATAGCTATAATGAATATCTGCAATAAGTGGGATATTGCTAATTTGAAGTAATTTAGAAAATGCTTCTACACTTTCTTTATCTGGAACGCTAACTCTTAATAAATCACAGTGCACTTTTTCTAATTCTTTAATTTGTTTTGTACACTCTTCAATATTTGTAGTTTTGCATTTGAGCATAGATTGAATAGATATAGGATAATCACTTCCTATACCAACATTCCCTACTTTTACACTCTGTGTAATCCTTCTCATTTAATCTCCTTTATGTTCCAGTTATCAAGTGGAATACATCAAAGAATACAGCCATTAATACAAGTACGACTAAACCTACTGTATGGATTATTGCTTCTATCTTCCTTGGTACTGGTTTTCTTGCCACCCACTCTATTGTTGTAAATACCATTCTGGATCCATCTAATGCTGGAATTGGTAAAAGGTTGAATACTGCAAGGTTTGCAGAAACAATTGCCATTATGTACATTAGATAACCGAATCCACCAAGTTTTGTTCCTTCGGCAATGATTTTAACTGTTGTAATTGTTCCACCAACAGCTGATGCACCAAGTTTTCCTGTTATTAATGCACCAAGCGTTGCAAGTATCTTAAATACAACGAAGAATGAGAATCCGAAGGATCTACCAAGAGCAAGCCCAAAACTCAATTTCTGGAGCGTTAGGCCTCTTGTAATGCCAAATCCGTATGAATAGTATCCACTTGTGGATACATTTCCAGAACTTGCATCTTGATATTTAACTTGTGCAGAAAGTTGATAGCCATCTGCATCTTTACAAATTATGGTATGATAGTTTTCATGATCTGTTAGATATGTGCCTAAGTCTTTAAAGGTAAACTCAACAGTTTGTTCTTCACCATCTATGTATGTGACGATGTCATCTTTACCAAATGGAATATGATAATCTTTTGTTGCTGTAATCTTAGTTGTCTTTCCATTTCTTAAGACTTTGAATGTTGCACTATCTCCCAAACCAGAGAAAGTTTTATTAATATCATCTTGAAGTAAGATATTAACTTGTTTTCCGTTTACATTTAGAATTACGTCCCCTTCTTGGAATACAGCTGTTTGATGTTCTAGGCTAGATACTGCTGTGATTTTTGGCAAGAATTGGCCGTATGCGCTGAAATATATTGCTATAAGCAATATTGCAAACAAGAAATTAAAGAAAGCACCAGAAAATAGAACAATTAATCTCTTCCATGGTTTTTGTGAATTGAAGTAAACCTTCTTTTTCATATTCATTTGATCTACTTCGCTATATAGTGAGAAGTTTTCAGTTTCAATAGTTGCTTCTTCATCTTCTGAATCTTCTCCATGGAATGCACAATATCCACCAAGTGGTATGCATCTTATAGCAAACAATTCACCATTCTTCTTATTTCTGTGTTTGAAAATTGCAGGTCCAAATCCAACTGAGAATTCGTCTATATCAAATTTGAATATCTTACCTGCGAGGTAATGTCCAGATTCGTGGACAACTATCATTACCATTAGCGCCAAAATAGCTATAATAATATAGCCAATATATGTAAACACATCTTTTGCAGTTGTCGCTAATAGATTTATAAACATGTTACACTCCTAAAGTATATGTATATTTTCTTGCATCATTGTCTAAAGACAATATTTCATCGAATGAAACTTCTTTGATGCTCTCAAACTTATACAAAACTTTTTCGAGTTTTGTTGGAATATCTGTAAAAGAAATTTTTCCTTTTAAGAATGAATCAACAATAATTTCATCTGCTGCTGAAATTGCAATACATGCACCCTCACCAGATTTTGCTGCTTCTCTTGCTATAGATAAGCATGGGAATAATTCGAGATTTGGTTCCTTAAATGATAGTTTGCCAATTTTTGCCAAATCTAACTCTGGGATTAAAGCATCTCCCATTTCTGGATAGAATAAAGCACTCTCTATTGCCATCTTCATATCTGGAACAGAAAGTAAAGCTTTCATTGAATTATCTTTGAATTCAACTAAAGAATGAACAATACTTTCATTATGTTGTACAACTTTTATGTTTTCTTCTCTTAAAGAGAAAAGATGCATTGCCTCAATGACCTCTAGGCCTTTGTTAAATAGAGTTGCGCAATCTACTGTAATCTTCTTACCCATCTTCCAATTTGGATGGTTTAGAGCGTCCTCAGGGGTTATCTTCTTTAATTTTGCAAGGTCATAATCTCTAAAAGGACCACCAGAACATGTTAATATGACATTTTTAACTTTTTTGCTATCTTCACCTATGCAATTAAAAATTGCAGAATGTTCTGAATCTACTGGAATAATTTTTCCGCCAAACTTCTTTTCTGCTGCTTTTAGATGTCTTCCACCTGCAACAATAGCTTCTTTATTAGCAATAGCTAATACTCCGCCTCTTTTTATTGTTGCCATAGCTGGAAGTAATCCAGCAATACCGCCAACACATAAAATAACGATGTCACTATTAACAGCTGCAAGTTCTTCTAATGAGCCAAGACATTTCTTATCTTCAGGTTCTTCATCTATAAAGAAGTCGAATAAAGAACGTTGAATATTTATGGTTCCCTCTTTGCAGAAATAATAATCCGGTTTAAATTCTTCGATTTGTTCTCTTAATAAGTCTGTGTTATTAAAAGCAGATAAACCAACAACTTTAAACTTATCTGGGAATTTTCTTATAACTTCCAGAGCTTGTTGTCCTACGGAACCAGTACTTCCTAATATTGTTACGGTAGTTTTGTTTTTCATAGTTTATGCAAAATATACGATTGGCAATACTATAGCGAGTAATACGATTGCGAACATAATACTGTCTAATCTATCTATTACACCGCCGTGTCCTGGGAATATATTCCCAAAGTCTTTAATTCCTATTGATCTCTTGATTCTAGATGCAGCTAAATCACCTACTTCAGAAAGTGCTGCGCCTAATATACCTATTGCAGCATATACAAGTCCGCTCTTCCATAAATCGCTTACAGAATTTGCTGCAAAGAATAATTTGTATCCACATCCTGCAACTACTATGGACATATTTGCACCAGATGATACTCCACCTACTTCAAAGAATGCCCAGAATACCATTGCAGCAAAAATACTTCCAATTATTCCACCAATTGCACCAACAACTGTTTTCTTTGGAGAAATTGTTGGACACATTTGTTTTGGGAACTTCTTATGTAAGGAAGATCCGAACCAATATGCGAATGTATCTCCTGCTACTGCAAGGAATGTTGCAAACATTACTATGTAAATTCCTGAGAACCAGTAACTTAAGATAAATGCTAAGGATACAAGTAATGTTGGATAAATTAAGATTGAAAATTCGGCAAATAAGTCTTTGGAGGTATATTTCTCTTTATTAGAGAAAGTGAAAAGAATTAATTCAAGTGTAATAACTGCTGCAAATACAATTAATAATCCGTATACGCCTAATCCTAAGAAGTATTGCATTAGGAAATATACTGGATAAATAGCAACTGCTAATAAAATTAGAGGTGCTTTAAATAAGTTGTATCCACTTTGTGAATAACATTTATACAATTCAAAAATTGATATTGCTGCTAATAGCCAAACAAATATATCACTGAAAATTGGTATATGTGGTTGTGTTGCAGAATAAATGGACATTGAACCATAAATGAAATAATAGTCCAAAATCATTATTCCTAGCATAAATGCTATTAAGGATAAACCTGTGATTAGTCTTTTCATTTTATTTACCGTAATTTCTTATTATTTGTGTGTATTGATCTAATAAGGCATTGAAGTTTTCTTTTGTAAAGTCACACCAAAGTTTATCTACAAAAAATAGTTCTGCGTATGCAGATTGATAAAGCATAAAGTTGCTTAATCTAACTTCACCGCCTGTTCGAATTATCATATCTAATTGTGGTAGCGAGGATGTGTATAACTCTTTTTCAAAGAGTTCTTTGGTTATTTCTCCGTTTTTTGATGCATTTTTTGCTGCACGAATAATTTCATCTTGAGCTGAATAACCAATTGCAATATTAACGATTAAACCAGGATTATCTTTTGTGGCATCTTGGACTTTTTCAAGTAAGTCTTTTAATTCATCATTCTTTAGAATATCTAAATCTCCTGAGAACATGAACTTTCTATTTGTGCCGTATTTTAAGATTGAATCAAAGTAATCATATACAACTTTTAGAACATCCTTAATATCGTCTGCATTTCTAGATGCGTTTTCTTTAGAAAAAGTATAGCAACTTACACACTTTATGCCCTTTTCTTCACATGCATCTAGAATACTTGCAAGAACTGCTCTTCCTCGCTTATAAGCATCAAAGGTAGAAACGCGGTTGAGTTTTCCCCAACGTCTGTTTCCATCCATTATAAAAGCTACGTGGTTTGGATAATTCAATGTATTATACTTCCATTACCTCGGCTTCTTTTGCCTTTTGTAAGTCTTCGACTATTGTGATTTTCTTTTCAAGAACTTTATCCACGTCTTTTAAGAAATCCTTTAAATCGTCTTCTGTGATTTCGCTATCTTTTTCAAGTGTCTTTAATTCATCATTTGCACTTCTTCTTGCATTTCTTAAGACAACTACTGTTTCTTCTGCTAATTTTTTGATTTGTTTGCAGAGTTCTCTTCTTCTTTCCTCTGTTAATTGTGGGAAAGCAAGTCTAATAACGTTACCATCGTTTACTGGGTTAATACCTGTATTTGCTGCGATGATAGCTTTTTCAACATCTTTAAGAACGCTTCTATCATATGGTTTGATAACCAATAATCTTGCTTCAGCGACTGTGATGTTAGACATTTGGTTTAATGGAGTTGGTGTTCCATAGTAGTTTACTAATACTTTGTCTAAGATGTGTGCATTTGCTCTACCTGCACGAATTGTCTTTAATTCAGAATCTAAATTGTTTATAGCTTTTTGTGATTTTTCTTCCATATCTTCGAAGATTAAATCAACAGAATCAATGCCATATGCCATATTAAATTTCCTCCAAAAAATATTTTTAATGATTATACATTTTACCAAAATGTATTTTTCTATGCAATAGCAAACGTTAAGTTTTATTTTATAATACAACTTAATTTTGCCTCAAAATAAATATAAATTTTAGCAAAAACCGATATTCTAACCGCATAAAATAAAAAAGGAAGTCTTTTGCAAGACCTCCTAATTTTATGTGAAAATTAATCAATTATTTTCCGATATAAGTACCAATTTTTTCGCCCTTAAGAGCTTTAATAATTCCATCTTGTTCTGTGAGTGAGAAGGCAATAATTGCGATGTTATTTTCCATACACATTGTGATAGCTGTTGTATCCATTGCCTTTAATCCTTTTGAGATAACATCCATATATGTTATGGAGTCATACTTCACTGCGTTTGGATTTGTCTTTGGATCTGAGTCATATACACCGTCAACATTCTTTGCAAGCAATAATGCATCTGCTTGAATTTCGCATGCTCTTAATGATGCACCAGAATCTGTTGAGAAATATGGGTTACCAGTTCCGCAAGCGAAGATAACGATTCTTCCCTTTGAAAGATGGCGAACTGCTTTTCTTAAAATATATGGTTCTGCAACTTTTGTTACTGTTAATGCAGTTTGGACTCTAGTTTCAGCACCTTTTCTTTCTAATTCATCTTGAAGTGCTAATGCGTTCATGATTGTTGCGAGCATTCCGATATGATCTGCTGTAGCCCTATTCATTTCTGGGTTAGCTTGACGTCCTCTCCAGAAGTTTCCGCCACCAACTACGATACCGATTTCTGCGCCAAGTTTTTGTGCATTGATGATTTCTTCGGCAACTTGTGCCATTTTCTTTTCATCTACACCAAAACCACTTTCTTTAGCTAATGCTTCGCCAGATATTTTGATTATAACTCTTTTGTACTTAAGGTCTGCCATGGTACTCTCCTTTTTATAAAAAAGGGAATGCAAAAGCACTCCCGTTTTAATTATTTATTTCCTGTCATCTTTGCGATTTCATCTGCGAGGTTGTCATTTCTCTTTTCAATACCTTCGCCCATCTTGTAAGCTTGGAAACGAACGATCTTTCCGCCGCCATTTGCTGCGATGTATTTACCGATTGTTAATGAGTTATCCTTGATGAAGTCTTGGTCTACTAAGCAAACTTCTTTGTAGAACTTATTGATCTTACCGAGAACCATCTTTTCGATGATTGCTGCTGGTTTAGAGCTGTCTTCGTTTTCGATTTGAGCTTTGATGATTTCTTTTTCATGTTCTACTACATCTGCTGGAACTTCGTTTCTGTCGATGTATTTTGCATCCATTGTTGCAATTTGTAATGCAACATCATGTGCAACTGTCTTTGGTGTGCCAGCTGACATTTCAACCATAACACCGATTGTTTGGTCAAAGTGGATGTATGTATCGATTGTGTCATCTGTTGTTGTGTAAACTGTATAACGTCTGACTGAAATCTTTTCACCAACTTTGATTGTTACTTCACCGAAATCTTTTGCTAAGATTGTTGGGATATCTTCAACCTTAACTGTATCATTATCGAGAATATAATTTGCAACGATGCTTACAAAGTTCTTGAATGCATCTGATTTTGCAACGAAGTCTGTTTCACAGTTTACTTCTAGTAAAACTGTCTTTGTTCCGTTTGTTGCTGTAGCGATAACACCTTCTGCTGCAATTCTTGATTCTTTCTTAGCTGCTGAGGATAATCCCTTTTCACGTAAGAAATCAATAGCTTTTTCCATATCGCCGTCTGTTGCTTCTAATGCCTTTTTGCAATCTAACATTCCAACACCAGTATTTTGACGAAGTGCCATAACATCTTTACTTGTGAATGCCATATCTATATTCTCCTTTTTATTTATTGTTTTCAGCTTCTGCAATTGCTTTAGCAAGTGCATCGTTTACTGGAGCTGCTTCTTCTTTCTTCTCTTCAACTGGAGTTTCTTCAACTACTGGAGCAACTTCTTCAACTGGAGCTTCTGCTTTTGCTTTAGATTGATTTAATCCTGTTTCGCCTTGACGTGCTTCGATAACTGCGTCTGCGATAATTGATGCGAATAATTGGATTGCTCTAATTGCATCGTCGTTTCCTGGGATTACATAATCAACTAAATCTGGGTCACAGTTTGTATCAACTACTGCTACGATTGGTATATTCAATCTTTGTGCTTCTTTAACTGCATTCTCTTCTTTCTTGAGGTCTACGATGAATAAGCATCCAGGTAAGGATGTCATGTTCTTAATACCACCAAGGTTCTTCTCGAGAGTGTCTCTTTCTTTAACTAAGGAAGCAACTTCTTTCTTTGTTAAATAATTGAATTCACCAGTTTTTTCCATTTCGTTAATCTTTGTTAAACGTTGTACTCTTGTTCTGATGGTCTTAAAGTTTGTTAAAGTACCACCTAACCATCTTTGGTTAATATAGAACATATCGCAACGCTCTGCTTCTTCTTTAATAGCGTCTTGAGCTTGCTTCTTTGTTCCAACGAATAATACTGATTTTCCTGTGGATGCTACTGATTTGACAAATTCATATGCTTCTTCGACTTTTTGAACTGAAATTGCTAAGTCAATGATATGAATGTCGTTTCTTGTGGAATAAATGTACTTAGACATTTTTGGATTCCATCTTTTTGTTTGATGTCCAAAGTGTACGCCTGCTTCTAGCAAGGCTTTCATTGTTGTAACGGCCATTCTATGGTCCTCCTGTTTGTTTTTTTTATTTTCACCTCCCCTAGACTCAGCATTATAGGACCCGAATCGGGAACGCCTATAACTCATCTAGAGTGCGCGATTAACGTGATTATATATTATTACTTATAATAATGCAATTACTTTTTTGCACTAATTTGAAAATTATTTTTCCTCATCTCCAGCATTTTCATCCATGAATTTTTGGAATTCTTCAAATGCTGCATCTAATTCTGCTTCGTCTTCAATTGGAATAATGAAGTTTTCACCTTTTTGTTCTTCTACTTTGAAAATGTAAACATCATCTTCCTCACCTTTTTCTGGTTTAACTGGTAAAAGTGCGATATACCATTGATTGTTTAGATCGTATGTGGCTAAATGGTAGAAATCTTCATCTTTATCTTTTTCGATATTGCGTAATGTGATGATATCTACATCATTTTCATCAACACCTGTGTTGTCTTCGAATAAATCTTTTTTGTTTTCGTCTGCCATAATATACTCCGATTTTTAATTAATTTTGAATGACATCCTATTTAAATAGGATTCTAGAATAATTGTTGCTGCAACTTTATCTATAACTTGCTTTCTTTTATCTCTTCTAACATCTGCCTCAATTAGCATTCTTTCTGCTGTTACAGTTGTCAATCTTTCATCTTGATATTCAACTTTTAAGCCAGATTTTTCTTTGAGTTTTTCTCCGAAAGCACGACATAATTCAACTCTTGGACCTTCTGTTCCATCCATATTAATTGGAAGACCTACAACGAATGTATCTGCTTCTTCTTTTTTGGCAAGTTGAATAAAATATTCAATGTCTGCATCTTCATTCTTTCTTATATATGTTTCTCTTGGATTTGCAATAATTCTCATGAAATCTGAGACAGCAACGCCAATTCTAACATCTCCGATATCTAAAGCAATAATTCTCATTTGTTTTTATCTTCCTCTATACAAAAGTTTTCGCCTTTTGCTCTCTTTGCTTGTCTTTCTTGAATTGTTTTTTCAAATCCATGGTCTGATGGATTGTATATTTTTCTATCTTTTACATCATCTGGAAGGTATTGTTGTTCAACCCAACCGCCAAATGCATGTGGATATTTATATCCAGATATCTTTTCTGACTTGTAATTTGGATCTCTTAAATAGATTGGAACAGATTCTTTCTTGCAGTTTTTGACTGCATCTTCTGCTTCATCTATAGCACAGACTACAGAATTAGACTTTGGAGCTTCTGCAACATAAATGATTGCCTCAAAAAGTGGTATTTTGCCTTCTGGTAAACCAATTCTTTCAAAAGCCTGCATAGCAGATGTTGCAACAACCAATGCTCTTGGATCTGCAAGGCCCACATCTTCTGCAGCATGAATCATAACTCTTCTACAAATCAATAATGGATCACATCCACCATCTAATAATCTTGTAGCCCAATATAAAGCTGCATTAGAATCTGAGCCTCTCATTGACTTAATGAATGCAGAAATCATGTCATAATACATAGATTCGTCATAACTCAACGCTTTGCGTTGTATAGACTGTCCCGCATCCTCTTTAGTGATATGTATCAATCCATCTTTATCTGGCGTTGTGGTTAATGCAGCAAGTTCTAAAGCATTAAGTGCCGTTCTTAAATCACCATTTGCTGCCCAACCCCATAAGGTATATGCATCATCATCTACTTTAAGATTAAATCTTCCTAATCCTTTTTCTTTATCTGCAACTGCTTTTTTAAGTCCGTAGATGATATCTGTGTCTTTTAATCTAGAAAATTCAAATACTCTACATCTTGAGATGATAGCTTTAGTCATGGAAGTAAAAGGATTTTCTGTGGTAGATCCTATAAATAGGATATCTCCATTTTCAATACCTTGTAGAACTGAATCTGATTGTGCTTTATTCCATCTGTGGCATTCATCTAAAAGAAGGTATGTTTTCTTTCCATACATCTTTAAAGTGTTCTTTGCCTCCTCTATTACTTGCTTTGCATCTGAAACACCTGATGTTACAGCATTAAGCTTTACGCACACTGCGTCTGTCTGCGAAGCAATAATATTAGCTAAAGTTGTCTTACCACATCCTGGAGGACCATAAAAAATACAACTGCCAAGTTTATCAGCAGTTATAGCTCTTCTTAGTAACGAATTTTTCCCAATTATTTTCTCTTGACCGATGAAATCATCCAAAGTTGATGGTCTCATACGTTCTGCAAGTGGCTTAGATTGGGTATTATCGGCTGCATAATCAAATAAATCCATGTGTAGTATTATATACTAAATTCGCTTTAATATCAAGTAAAATGGCTTTTATTTTGGATTAAAAAATATTGAAAGTATTTTAAAAAATGACGTTTTTTAGAAATATATAGCAAAAAATATTAATAAAAAATCATTTGATAAGACAAAATTTTTGTTATATAATGACGTCGAGATAGCCAGATGGTCGCATGTCGTAAGATATGAGGAAAGTCCGAGCACTATAGGACAAAGGTGCCAGTTAACTGCTGGTGACGGTAACGTTAAGGAAAGTGCAACAGAAAAAAACCGCCGTTTTGGCAAGGGTGAAAATGTGAGGCAAGAGCTCACAAGCTATTTGGTAACAAATATGCGGTGTAAACCCCACCTAGTGCAAGTTGTGGAAGCTATGGGCTGTCCGTCCGCTTCCCTATAACGCTTGAACCTAGTGGAGACATTAGGTCTAGATAGATGGCCATCAAATACAGAACTCGGCTTATAGACTATCTTAATTTAAAAAATCCACCAATTTTAGGTGGATCTTTTTATTATATATCGTTTTATAGGTTATTTTAGTGATGCTTTATAATCATTAGCCCACTTCTTCATTTCTTTTGCATGTGGGATTGCGTAATCTGAATAACTTGCGCCACCAATTAATCTTGCAATTTCGTTTATATCGCCATCTTTATCCAAAGGATAAACATGTGTGATTGTCTTATCATTTTCTACTTGTTTTTCAATTAAGAAATGAGTATCTGCCATTGAACAAAGTGATGGCATATGTGTTACTGCGATAACTTGATGGTTTCTAGAAATGGAACACATCTTCATAGCAACTTGTGTCATGATATTTCCAGAGATACCCGTATCAATTTCATCGAATACCATTGTGGATATACTATCTTTATCTGCAATAATGTTCTTAATTGCAAGCATGAATCTAGACATTTCACCACCTGAGATTATCTTAGATAATGGTTTTAATGGTTCACCGATGTTTGGTGAGATTAAGAATTCGATATCATCTATACCATTTGATGTCACATATTCTGGAGCATTTTTAACATCTTTAAACTCAACTTTGAATGTTGTTCCGCCCATACCTAAATCTTTTAGATTTAAAATGATATCTTTTTCGAATTTTGCAGCAATTTGTTTTCTCTTTTTGGTTAATTCATTTGCAAGAGATAAAAGTTCCTTTTCTTTCTTCACTTTTTCATTTTGAAGTTCTTCAACTTTTTCTTTTGCATTATCTAACATATCAAATTCTTCTTCTGCTTTTTTAAGATATTCAAGGATTGCTTCCTCTGTTGCACCATATTTTCTCTTTAAAGCACGAAGTAAAGAGATTCTTTCATCTATTTTGTCTGCCTCAGCTTCGCTATGATCAAATTTAGAGATCATTTCATCTAATGTATCGGCAATATCTTTTAATTCTAATTTAGAAGAATCTAGGCGGTCTATGATATTAATAATATCATCACCAAAGTTAGATATTGAATTTAATTGAGATTCAGATTGTTTAATTAATGAAACAACATTTTTATCTGAACCATCTATACAATCATATGCACCTTTAAGTGCGTTAATAATTTTTTCAGTATTTCTTAGTCTATGTCTTAATTCAATTAAGGTATCTTCTTCATTTTCCTTAATATCTGCTTGTGTAATATCGTCGATTTGGAATGCAAGAATGTCCAATCTTCTCATTCTTTCGTCTTCATCTCCGTATTTATCTAGCTCATCAAGGATAGACATATATTCATTGTATGAATATTTAACCTTATTTTTGAGTGCAAATAGTTCTTCATCGCCAAGAGCATCTATTAATTTTATATGTGAGGAGACATTTAATAATTTTTGGTGCTCATGTTGTCCGTGAATATCTACTAATAATGATGTTAAACCTCTAAGCATTGAAAGTGTTACCATCTTACCATTGATTCTACACTCATTCTTTGTATCTTTCATTTTTCTTGTGATGATTAGAATTTCTTCTTCATCTATTCCCATGTCTGAAAGATATTCGGATACTTCAGGATTTGAATAATTTTCGAAAACAGCCTCAACAGATGCTTCATCTGTTCCATATCTAATTAAGGATTTATCTGATCTATCTCCAAGAACAAAATTTAATGAATCTATGATGATAGATTTACCTGCACCAGTCTCACCAGTTAAAATATTAAGCCCGTTTTGTAGTTCCAGGCTTAATTGTGAAATGAGTGCTATATTCTTAATAGATAAGGTTTTTAACATATTGTTTTACTATTATAATAGTAATTGATTGATTTTTGACATAACTGATGCAGTATTTGAAACGCTATCTACTGCAACAAAAATTGTATCATCACCTGCGATAATACCTAAAATATTATCAAATGAGATTTTGTCTAAGAGAGCTGCTGCCATATTTGCTGAACCGATTTCAGTCTTAATAACAATTAAGTTTTCACCGGATGAAATGCTTAAAACTACACTCTTGAACATCTTGTGATATTTATCTGAGCTGTTGGCATCTTGTACTTGTTGTGCGACATACTTATAATGTCTTCCATCTGGTGCAAGAACCTTGATGATGTTCATATCTTTAACATCTCTAGATACTGTAGCTTGTGTTACATTAAAGCCTTCGGCTTGTAGCTTTGATACTAACTCTTCTTGAGTATCGATATCATACTTTGCAATGATCTCTAAGATTTTTAATTGTCTTGTTGCTCTTGCCATAAAGTCTCCTCTACGTGGGTTACACCCCATCTATTCATTTTATTTAATAATCTACTATAAAAAGATGTATCGTTAGGTTTGATTAACACCACATCTCTCTCATATTTTTTAATTGTAATTTTCTTTGTTGTTGTACCAACAATTTTTCCATCTACAGTAACATTTACCTTGAAATCTTTGTCATAAAGACAAATTGTGCTATCTGCAGATACTACAAATGGTCTTGAATGCAATGAATGTGGACATACTGGATTTATAATAATTCCATCTAAAGATGGATCTACAACTGGACCACCTGCAGATAATGAATATCCTGTTGATCCTGTAGGTGTTGCAATGATAATTCCATCTGAATGATATCTATCTATTGGTTCATCGTTGATAGAAACAACTGTATAAATTGGTTGAGGTTCACTCTTTCCAATGAAGATATCGTTAAGTGCTGTATAAACCTTTCCATCTAATTCGACAGAAATCATCATTCTCTTTTCAAAATTATTTGAAAGTAAGGTTTCTACAATCTTTTTTGGTTCATCTGTGCAATTTACATATGCAAGGAATCCAACATTTCCAAAGTTTACACCCAAAAATGGTACATTTTTTGAAACAGCAAATGATGCAGTCTTAAGCATCGTGCCATCTCCGCCAAATGCCAAAACTCTATCTATTTTCTCATCTGTTTCGAGTTCATTTAAAACTATACAAGAGTGGCCCATTTCTTCTAAAATGGCTATGATTTTATCTCTAATGCTTTTACTGTTTATTGGGTCTTTAGCATATAAAGCAATTACCATGTATGCGCTCCTGTATAAGAATTTTTGTATATTATACATATTTTATGCATTTCATTCAATATCAATTTTAAAAATTATTGCATAAAAATATATCTAGTTAATTCTTAACTATAGCTCCACTATATGTTGTATATTGAAAAATGAATACATGTATAAACAATAATCGTTTGACTTAAAAAATGATTGAATATATAATTTATTTCATGATGGAAGCACTCTTAGGATTATCTACAAAAGTTACAGTAAGTTTAGTCGGTGGATTGATATCAATCGCACTTTTCCTTACCCTATTGGTTATTCTTCTTGTTAAAAAGAATAAAGAAGATTAATTTTTCTTGAAATAAACTAAATACTCAATGTTCTTATCCTCATAATAAATTGGGGATATTGTTTTATTTATAGGCTCTAAATTGTAATCTTTTAAGCATGAGATTACATCCTCTATTACTTTTTCATGTATAGATTTATCTGTAACTATTCCATTCTTATTTAAATAAGAACGCCCTGCCTCAAATTGAGGTTTTATTAAAATAACGCCTTCACCATTAGCTTTTAATATTTTGAATATTGCTGGAATAATTAATTTTACAGAAATAAAGCTTACATCGCAGCATACAAAATCCACTTTTGAGATTTCATCTAAATATCTTAGGTTGCATTTACTAAAATCGACCTTATTAGTTTCTAATAGTTTTGGATCCAAGACGCAATCTCCAACGTCATATGCGTATACGAAATCCGCGCCATTTCTTAGCAAAACGTCTGTAAATCCCCCATTAGAACACCCAAAATCGGCACAAACCTTGCCTTTGACATTTATTTTGAACTCATCTATTGCTTTTTTCAGCTTGTATGCGCCTTGTGAGGCAAAGTTATCTTCGTCATCAATAGAAATATCAAATGTATCATCTACATCGATTGAGGACTTATATACAACTTCTCCGTTTACTTTAACTTGGCCTTTTTTGATAAGCTCGGCAGCATATGTTCTAGATTTTAGGTTATATTTATTATAAATAAATAAATCTAATCTCATTCTTCGTCCTCATTCTTTTTCTTACGATTATTTTTTAAAATAGCTCTTTCTGATTTGCTAAATATTGCAACAATCTTTGCAATGAACATTGTAAACTCTTTAGATTTATCTACTGCAATATTTTTAATAAATGATTTGCCACCAATTGTTAAAGCAGCAACCACACTTGATATTGCAACTGTAATCCAAAGTTCTATGTTTTGGTTTTCTGTGCCCATTTTTATCATCCATTCAATTACGATAACTGTGGCACATGCACCAGAAATGATACCAAAGGTATCACCGATTAAGTCTGAACATATTGAAGATACTTTAGATGCATTTTTGACCATCTTTATTGCTGTTTTAGATCCATACACTTTTCTGGATGCCATAGATGTTAATGGAGCCAAATCACATGCTGTAACGGCAATACCGATACCATCAAAGAAAATGCTTATTACAATTAATAAGACTAGCAAAATAATTGAACCAATCATGTTACTTCTTTCTGCTGTGATTTCACTTATAAATGCAAATAAAGCACCAAGTACTAAAGCCAATAAAGTAATACGGATGCTATACCAAATAGCCTTCCTTTTTCTTATTTGATCCTTGGATAATTTCTTGGATTTTTTAGGTTCTTCTTTCGGTTCAATAGAAGAAGATTCCTCTTTTTCCAAAGGAGAATCTTGTTCGTTTAAATCATCTTTTTCAATATCTTCCATAGTATATAAAAAATAAAATATTTTTTAATGGTGGCAACAACGAGGGTAAACCTTGCGCCTTTAGGTTCGGTTGAATTTCTCTTTACAATAACATGTCGTCGCCGTACATGATGTTTCCAATTACATTGTAAACTGCGAGTTACCTCAACATGACCGAATTGCCACTTAGTGCACACTATAATCCCCAAGCTGTCTCTTTTTAGAACAGTCTAGAAGTTTTCCTTGGCAGAAGTTATTCGCTCTTATCTTGTTTTGCAAGTACTATTTCACTAGGCGATCGGATTATCCATTTGGCCAAACATCAAATCCGTTGTTCCGTAGATCCCTAAGTATTCACTCAAAGCAGGCTACACTGTACACAGCATTAAAACATACCGCATAGCAGGTTTCTATCCCAATCAGTAAAATAATCAAGTTATTCTACCAAAATGGGTCTCCCGGAAGTTGGGTCTGGTTCTATATGCCATTATAAAAAGCCCAAAATCCTATCCCTTCAGCAACCGCCCGAGTTTGGGCAACTTAAGCAGTTACAAAAGGTTTCAACGATGTGCCCTGTGACGATATTTTACCCCCGTCTTTGAGTCGGCAACTTCTGACTAGAATACTGCGCCACCATTTTGTAGAAATAATTATACTAAATATATAAATATTGTCAAGGAGTTTTAATGTATTATAGAGTATTTTTAAAAAATAAATATTTTTTAACTATTCAATGTAGTATTAAACATTACATCTAAGAAATCCGCGTATTCGACCTGTTTGTTTTCGAGTAATATGTCGGTTTTTTGTGGATTTTTTTGTATTGCTAAATCTAATAATTGAGATGCTTTTTTGATAATTTGAATAGATATTGCGTATGGATATTTACCTGTTTTTCTGAATCCACTTTGAGATAATCCGATATAATCTCCAGATCCTCTCATTTCAAAATCTTTTTCGGCAAGTGCAAGTCCATCTGTGGTTTCTTCCATAGCTATTAATCTTTCAGATACTGTACTTGGGTTGAGCTTTGTATGTAAGAAACAGAATGATGCTTGATTTCTTCTTCCAATTCTTCCTCTTAATTGATGCAAAGATGCAAGACCAAATCGTTCTGAATCCATAACAACTAAGAGTGATGCATCTGTATCTATTCCGACTTCAATTACAGTTGTAGATATTAAAATATCTAAATTGTGATTTATAAAGTCTTCCATGACCTTATTTTTCTCATCTGCCTTCATCTTGCCATGAAGAATTCCGACTCTATTATTTGCAAAAAATGAATCCTTAGTTTCTTTATATAAAGTCTCTGCTGAATATATTTCCAAACCTTCACTATCTTTAATGCTTGGACATACAATAAATGCTTGCTTACCTAAAAGACATTCTTTCGATACATATTTGAGCATATCTTCACATTTATTGTCATAGACAATACGTGTTGTAATATTAGATGAAGAATTCCTATTATCAATGTGAGAAATATCTATGCCTTTATACATTGTTAAGAATAAAGTTCTTGGAATTGGTGTTGCAGACATTGATATAACATCTGCATTTTTACACTTATCTTCCAATCTCTTTCTATCTGAAACGCCGAACTTATGTTGTTCATCTATGATAACTAATGATAAATCATTAAAGATAATTTCTTCGTTTAAAATGGATTGTGTGCCAAATATTACATCAATTTCACCTAATTGAAGCATATTTTTTATGTATTTTGCCTCAGATGCTTTGGTTGAAGATGTTAAAAGTGCGTAATTTATACCTAATTTCTTGGCAATTGGATCAAAATTGATGGCATGTTGCTTTGCTAAAATCTCTGTTGGAGCCATCATTGCGCCCTGATGATTGGATTTTGCTGCACAGTATAGAGCAAAGAATGAAACTAATGTCTTTCCAGATCCAACATCTCCATTAATAATTCGTTTCATATTCTTGAATGATGTTAAATCGTTATAGATATCTTCAAAAGCATTTTCTTGAGATTGTGTTGGAACAAACGAGATAGCGTTTTTATAGTCAAGTATTATAGATTTATCGATTTTATAAAATACTTTTCGCCTATTTTGGGCTGTTTTGCTATTAATTATGCGGTAAATGCCTATTGTATTGGCTGTATCTTCAATTGCTAATCTTTTTGTTCCTAATGCGCATTTTTCGTAGTTTTCTGGGAAATGTGCATCCTTAATTGCATCTAAAATTGGTGGTAAACCTAAAGATTTTGAAGTATCTGAATCAAAGCAAGTATATTCACTTTCATCCACTTCCTCAAATTTTACGATTGTACTTTTTAGAATATTTTTGAAAACATTTTGACCAATTTCACCTTTTAATGGATAAACCGTAAAAATGCCATCATGCAAATTTTTGATGTTTTCTTCATTTTCTACCAATGGATTAGTTAGTTCCACTTTAAAGTAGTTATAACGAATTTTGCCTAAAAAACGATAAACATCGCCTATTTTAAATTTATTAAGGTAATAGCCTTGGTTAAAATACAATGCATAAAGTCTCGTAAAACGCTCTGAGGACAAATCTTCGAGCTCTAATTTGAAGAAATCCTTATGTGGATTCTCGGATTTTTTAATATTTAGTATTTTTGCCTTAACTAAAACAAAAGCCCCATCCTGTAATTTATCTACAGATTGAGGTTTTTCTAGGTTTATATATTGAGATGGTAAGAAATTTACAAGATCAATTGGAGTATAAATTCCAAGATTGTTTAATTTTTTCTCTAAAGAAGCTCCAATTCCTTTAATTGCTTGTAATTTCATCTATTATTCAGCTGATAAAACGTAATAATAATGTTGTTGGCCACCATAGTAAGCTGTGACTTCGATATCTGGGAACTTAATTTGTAATCTTTCACAAAGAGCCATAGCTTCATCTTCTGTGATACCATTTCCATAATAAAGAGTTAAAATTTCACATCTTGCAATGATTTTGGATGCAGTTTGAATAGCTGCTTCAGCTACAGAACCGCTCTTTGCAACGATTTTCTTATTAGAAATACCGATTATATCGCCTTCTTTGACGTTAAATCCGTTCATCTTGGTATTTCTTACAGCATGTGTAACTTCTGCGCTCTTAACGTTTTTAGCGGTCTTTAACATATTTAATTCGTTTTCATCTGCAGAAAGTTCTGGATTCATAACTAATGCAGCAGAAATTCCTTCAGGAATACATGTTGTTGGGATAACTCTTACATCTGAATCTGTTAATTCTTTAGCTTGATTTGCTGCAAGAATGATGTTTGAGTTGTTTGGGAAAACGAAAATATGCTTTGCGTTTGTCTTATTGATAGCATTCAAGATATCGTAAACGCTTGGGTTCATTGTTTGACCGCCTTCAACGATTTGGTCAACAAGCAAATCTTTAAAGATTTGAGTTATGCCATCACCAGCTGCAATTGCAACCATTGCGAATTCTTTTGGTTCACCTTTTTCTTCTTCAACAACCTTATCACCATAGATTTTTCTATGTTGTTCCATCATGTTCTCAATCTTGAGTTTATCAAGTTCACCTAATGTTAAACCTTTGCCTAATGCAAGGTTTGGTTTATTTGTATGTACGTGAACTTTAATTCTATCTGTATCATAGATTACGAGAACACAATCACCGATTGTCATTAGATAATCTCTAAATTTATCAACTTCAGTTGCTGTTGTTGTTCTATTTAGATGAGTTACAAAGAATTCTGTACAATATTGGAAAGTAATATTCTCATAATCATTATCTAATGATAAGTTTTGAGAAACATTACTCTTTTGAGTTTGTGGAATTTCGCTTACAGTTTCAGATTTGCATGGGATTCTTCTAATTTCTGTTCCTGTTAATGCAGCATAGAATCCTTCGAACACAGATAAAATACCTGTACCACCAGCATCTACAACACCTGCTTTTGCAAGAACTGGAAGCATTTCTGGAGTCTTAGCTAAGATCTCTTTTCCAGCTTCTATTACTTTTTCAAGTAATAGTTCTATGGATGTATTTCTCTTTTTAGCTTGAGTTTGGGCTGTTTCAGCCATAACTCTAATAACTGTAAGGATTGTACCTTCTTGTGGTTTCTTAATTGCGTCATATGCGATTTCAGTACCAGACTTCATTGCATTAGCAAGATCTTTTACAGTCATTTCTTCTTTTGCATTAAGTGCGACTGCAAAACCCTTCATGATCTGAGATGTGATAACACCTGAGTTTCCTCTTGCTCCTTCAAATGCTCCTTTGGAGTATGCTGTAGCTAATTCTGATACATCATCTGACTCTACTTCATTTATAAAATTAATTGCTGAAGAAATGGTGAGATACATATTTGTACCTGTATCACCATCTGGAACTGGGAATACATTGAGTTCATCTACGGCTTGTCTATTAATGCCGAGAGCCTCAAACCCACCTTCAAACATTTTTCTTAAGTTAATACCATTTACACTGTTCATTATCTATATAATTGAATTACTTTGTAATTCATCCTCATCTATACTCTTATACCAACAACATTTACTGTTATGTGTTTAACTCTCATTCCAGTTAGTTTTTCAAGGTTGTATTTTACAGCTTCAGCAATAGATTGTTTTACTGCTTCAATCTTTACACCAACTTTCAAAACAACATATATATCAACATATATGTAATTATTGTCAGTGATGACTTTTACACCTTTTGCATATGGATTTTGACTAATTAAACGTGAGAAATTATCGGAAAAACGGCGTGACACTAAATCTACCACACCATAGCACTCTGAAACTGTCTTGCTAGTAATTGTAGCAACGACAACTTCAGATATAGATATTTTTCCGTATTTATTAAATGTTGTCAGTGACATATATAATTCCTAACTATATAATTCTTGACTATTTTATATAATATAAATAGTTTTGGCAACCGAATTGAAAATTTATGTAATAAATGCTTGCTTGCAGTTTAATTATTTGTTAATATAATAGCGCTAAATTCCTAAATGGAGGTAAAAACCATGTCTAAAGTATGTAGTGTTTGTGGAAAAGGTCAAATGAGTGGAAATCAAATCTCACACTCACATCGTAAAACATGCCGTAGCTGGAGTGCTAACGTTCAAAAAGTTAAAGTTAAGACACCAACAGGTGGATTCAAATATGAATATGTTTGCACACGTTGCTTAAGAAGCGGTAAGGTAGAAAGAGCATAATATTTTTATTAATATAAAAATAACCCCTCAATTTAGAGGGGTTTTTCTTTTTGTAAAAATATTGTATAATATTCTTTGAGGTAAAATTATGAAAAAATTGTTGTTTGTTTTATTATTGGTTTTTGTATTAATTTTGAGCATGACATTGGTTGCATGTGATTCTGGTTTGATTAATGATTCTTCATCAGATTCCGATAATACTAATAATTCAAATAACAACAATTCTAGTAAAACCATCACTTATTATTTTGATAATAAAGATATATCAATTGAGGGGTTAAAAATTGACTTTAAATGTTCCGAATCAAGCTATTCAAATATAAAGTTAACAATTAATTTAGACGTTACAAATAATAATAAACAAGATGCATATTTTGTTATATCAGATCTTAAATTAACTAATGAAAAATCAAATGTTAACTATGATATTAATGATGAATCATATTCTTCAAGTAAAATACAATATCAAATTAAGAATTCATATTATTATTCAGCTATAATTCCAACATCATATAAAATAGAAAATTATCGATTTCAATTTAAGTTAAATAATAATATATATATTATTAAATTATATGAAACACCTGATGAATCAAGAATTGATTTAACCGTTAATTATGTTTTGAGTGCTTATAATGCTATCGGTGCTCCTATAAATAGTGTTAAAACGGAAACAGTAAAATATGGAAGGAAGCTTTCTTCACTTTATGTTTATGAAGATAGTGATTATTACTGTTCAAGTTGGTATACAGATAGAGATAGAACACAAAAATTTTCGTTAAGTACAGAAATATATGAGAATTTAACTTTATATGGAGTAAAACAATCAAATATAAAATATAATGTTGATCAAGGAGAAAAATGGATTAATGGAATAAATCACGTTCCAGCAACAGGAATAATCCGTATAAATACAGATTACACTGGGCAAAATGTTTATTTGTCAAATTATGGATTATATAATAATAATGCTGTTGTAAAAATTTATTTACCAAAAACTTTAAAACGTATTTATTTCGGTAATTTTAGCAACATGAGTTCATTAAGAGAGATTTATTTTGCAGGTACCCAAACTGAGTGGGAAGCAATAGAATCTTCTAGTACAATTCCATCTACTGTACGAATTATTTATAATTCATCAATATAAAAAAAGAGGTCTTTAGACCTCTTATTTTCTTAAATCAATTACTGCTTGCGATGGGTTCTCTGCTTTGAATACAGCTGATCCTGCAACCAATACATTTCCACCTGCTTCAATAACTCTTGTTGAATTCTTAGGAGATACTCCACCATCTACTTCGATATCATATTTATAGCCATTTTTGATCTTTAATTCATATCCTTTTTTGACTTTATCTAAGCACTCTTCGATGAAACTTTGTCCACCAAATCCAGCTTGAACTGTCATGATAAGAAGCATATCAATTTGATCTAAATAATTTTCAACGATTGAGAAAGGTTGATCTGCATTAACAACTAAACCTACTTTTTTGCCTTTTGATTTAACAATATCTATAGCACCTTGAACATTTTTTGATGCATCTGGATGGAATGTTACCATATCTGCACCACTGTCACAGAATTCACCAACATATTTTTCTGGTTCTGTAATCATTAGATGTACATCTAAAACTAGGTCTGTATGCTTTCTTAAAGCCTTTACCATTGGCATACCAAATGTGATATTTGGAACATAAACTCCGTCCATAACATCTACATGGACCCAATCTGCTCCCCATTCCTTAACTAACTCTACGGTTTTACCCATATTTGCGAAGTCGCCTGATAAGATTGATGGTGCAATTAAAACCTTACTCATATTTTTCTTTTCTCCTTTCCATTAATTCGTTAAAAATAACTACATATCTATTATATCTCTTTGTAGAGATTTCCTTGCCCACATGTTTTCTAACCTCACAATCTGGTTCATTAATATGTGTACAAGAATTGTATTTACAATCTGAACTGAATTCTATGAATTCATCATAATATAATCTTAACTCTTCTGGTTGAATATCTATAGTATCAAGCATTGAGAATCCACATGTATCTACAATATATGTATCTTCATCAATTGGAATAATTTCAGTAATTCTTGTTGTATTCTTTCCCTTTTGAGTTCCTTCAGAAATATCACCAATTTCTTGAACATTTTTTTGAAGGATTGCATTAATAATTGATGACTTTCCAACAGCAGATTGACCAGCCAAACAAGTTGTTTTTCCTTTAATAATTTCAAGTAAATTTGTAATACCTTCTTTTGTTTCTGCAGATGTATAAATAACATCAAAAAGACCATCATAATCTGATACATCTATCTTGCCCAAATCAATCTTATTTAAGACTAAAATTGGTTCAATATTTTGGTGTAAACAGTTAACAATAATCTTATCTACAAGTAAGAAATCTGGCTCTGGAATTCTTGAAATTACTATCAAACATGTATCTATATTAGATACATAAGGTCTAATTAATTGGTTCTTTCTCTTTTGAACTTTTTCAATGATATAAACATCTCTATCCTTTACAAATTCAACGATATCTCCAACCAAAATTTCATCTACTGCATCTTGATAATATTGGGTACCTCTTATCTTCTTTCTTGCAATGCATTTATAACGCTTGTTATCCGATAGAACAACAAACCTAGCTGCAACGTGTTTTATGACTTTTCCGACAAGTGTTTTATTATTATCTTTACCCATTATTCTCTATTTTATCATTTATAAATCTTGCTCGCAATTGGCCACATGCACCCTCGATGTCATTACCAAAACTACGACGTAATGTAACAGATGCTTTATTCTTTTCTAAAGTCTCAATAAATTTGTTGATTGTGTCCTTGCCAGAGCCTTTCAAATCCTTCTCTTTTACATCATTTAATCTAATAAGATTAATATGTGTTGGATATCCAGATACAAGTTTTGCTAATTGTTTAGCACAATCTATTGAATCGTTCACTCCTTTTATCATGGAATATTCAAAGATAATTCGTCTTCCAGTCTTTTCAAAATAATATTTTGTTGCATCTATTAATTCTTTAAGTGAAACCTTGTTTGCAATTGGCATTAAAGTTTTTCTTAAATCATCATTTGGTGCATGGAGTGATATGGACAAAGTTGGATGGAAATTTGAATCAGCAAGATCCTTAATTTTTTCTGCCAAACCACATGTTGAAAGTGATATGTTTCTTAGTGAAATATTTAGTCCCTTTTTATCATTTACAAGCTCGAAAAATTTACATACATTTTCATAATTTGCAAGTGGTTCACCACTACCCATTAATACAACATTTGTAACTTTTCTATCTGATATATTTCCACCTTCTAATTTGTTGATTAAAATGACTTGTGAAAGGATTTCTCCTGGTGTTAAATTACGTACTAAACCGTTTAATCCAGAAGCACAGAAAACACATCCCATTGGACATCCAACTTGAGTTGATACACAAAGTGTATCTCCATAGTTATGTGGCATGAAGACACCTTCAATTAAGTTGCCATCTGTAAGTTCATATAAAAGTTTTTTACTACCATCTTTAGATGTGAAAACTTCCTTAATTTTTACTGGAATATCTACATAATTTTGAGATAGATATGCTCTAATTTCTTTCTTAATAGAAGTCATTTCATCAAAGGATTTTCCATTCTGAATAAATGCAAAAATTTGAGAGGCATTATACTTAGGTGTTCCCTCTGGTAAAATGGATAAAATTTCTTGTTCGTTTAGTGATGCAATATCTATCATTATTTCCTCTTTATTCTTGCTACAAAGAATCCATCCCATTCATTCATAGGAAGTATTCTTACTTGTCCATTATTCTTAATTGGAATGTCCATTGTTTCCAATTCAAATTTATCTTTTATTGCTTCTTTTACTATGTCCTCATTTTCTTTTTTGAATAAAGTACATGTTGAATATACTAATCTTCCATTTTCACTCAAGTATTGTAATGCGTTTTGAAGGATTTTAGCTTGAGTTATAGATAAGTTATCGATAGCCTTTTCATCGTGCATTAGGAATACATCTGGATGCTTAATAAAGGTACCGAAGCATGTACATGGAGCATCCACGAGAACATAATCGAATTTATTTATAAATTCTTTGTTTAAAATAGTGGCATCTTGGATGGTAGTTTCTATATTGTTTACCTTCATACGTTTTGCATAGGATTGAATGAGTTTAATTCTATGTTCGTAGATATCACAAGATACAACTTTTGAGTTAGGACAAAGCTCAGCAATATATACACTCTTTCCACCTGGTGCTGAACATAAATCCAAAATAGTTGCACCATCCTTTGGATTAAGGCCTTGTACTGCAACCATAGATGATGGAGATTGATATGTTAATACACCATATTTGAATAATTTTTTGACATATTCATTGTTATTAACAATGACACCACCAACTAAGCTATCTCTAATATATGCATCATTTGCTTTTAAATCTTTAATTACTTCACTCTTATTTTTTGCATTAGATATTCTTACATGTTCATTGTCATAAACATTTTCAGAATTTTTGAGCATATCCTCTGTTGCTTTTAATCCATATTCTTTAATTAATCTATCTACAAACCATTTTGGTTTGGAATATGTTATAGATAAATAATTTGGATCATTTTGAGATGGTAATTTAAATTGTTTTGCAGCAACCTTTTTTAGTACTGCATTTATAAAGCCAGAAACACCTGACTTGCCTTTAGATTTTGCAAAGTTAACACATTCATTAACGATAGCATAATCTGGGATATTATCTAAAAATAGCAACATATAAGAACCAATCTTTAATATTAGTGTGATATTATCTTTTGGTTCTTTGTCGCAAAGTGATTTTATAATGAAGTCTAGGTAAATATTCTTTTCAAGAACACCTAAAATAATACGAGATGATAATGGTGAGATTTTTTCAGAAAATAATGCTTGAGATGAGTAGGTTTTTTCTTTGAAAACCTTTAGTAATGCATTATATGAATCTGAAATATGTTCTACCATTATAACTTAACTCCAACTAGGTTTTCTCTGCATCCATTCATAAATGATTTAGATTCCATCATCTTTGAATTTTCTGCTTGAATTATATCAAAAGATATAACAGCATCTTTACATTGAATTAAAATGCCGTATTTATTATCTGCAACAACTATTGTTCCAACCTCATAATCTGTTGAATCATTTACTTTAGAAATCTTGTAAACTTTGAACTTTTTATCTTTGATTTGAGTTTGTGCAAATGGCCAACCATACATACCTCTAACAAAGCAATCTAATTGAGAATATGTTGTGTTGAAATTCATTATTCCATCTGACTTTTTAATCATGGTGCAATATGTTCCATCCCAACCTTCTTGTTTAGTATATGTGATTGTTCCATCTATAAGTTTATCCACAGCTTTAATCAAAAGATTAGATCCTAGATCTGCTAATTCGTCGAATAATTTTTCAGAAGTTGTATCTTTTGTAATTGCAACTTTATCTTGGAGTATTATGTCACCTGCATCTAATTCTTTAACTGTTTTCATAATTGTGATACCAGTTTCAGTTTCTCCATGAACAATAGCTGCTTGAATTGGAGATGCTCCTCTATATTTTGGAAGCAAAGATGCATGAACATTGAAAACACCATATTTAGGTATTGAAAGTAATTCATCTGAAAGTATTTGTCCAAAAGCAGCAGTAATTAATAAATCTGGATTAACAGACTTTAAATACTCAATTCCTTCTTTGGATACTTTATTAAATTGTTGAACCTCAACACCTTTATTTAGAGCTGCTTGTTTAAGTAGGCATGGCTTAAATTGTTGTCCACGTCCACACTCTTTATCTAATGGTGTAATAACAGAAACTAATTCATATTTTTCAATGAATTTTTCAAACACTTTTGTGGAAAAATCTCCTGCTCCTAAAAATATAATTTTTAGCCCTTGCATAATTCTCCTTCTACTAAATCCACATACATCTTTCCATTAAGGTGATCTATTTCATGTTGGAAAGCTCTTGCTGTAAATCCACTAACCTTATAAATATGTTCCTTTCCATATCTATCTTGAGCCTTAGCTGTGACATCTTGTGCTCTTGTTACTGTGCCATATTTACCCTTTACAGATAAACAACCTTCATAGCCTGTTTGTGTTCCAGATGCTTCAATAATTTCTGGGTTAATTAACTCATAGAAACCATCATCTGTTTCAACAATACATACTCTCTTTAAAACTGAAACTTGAGGAGCTGCTAATCCAGCGCCATTTGCGGATTTTAAAGTTTCTTTCATATCATCTAATAAAACTGCAAGAGAGTTATCAAATTCTGTAACGACTCTGCATGGTTTTAATAAGATTGGATTTGGATATTGGATTATTATTCTTTTTGCCATATTATCACCTTAAATCTAATGGATTTAGTTCAACAAAAGTTGAAACTTTTTTGTTTTTGTTATCGTTTATTACTTGATAGATTTTATCTATATTTTGCTCAAAGCTTTCTGGTGTTAATCTTAATAGAATTTGGTATCTAAAAAGATTGTTTAATCTCTTGAATGGAGATTTATTTGCACCACAATAAACAAATTCTCCAGCTTGTTTTTCTATATCCTTAATTTTCTTATATACTTCACGAGTAACTGTTGCTGCCTCGTTGTCTTCAGCGCTTTGAATTAGGATACGAACCAACTTTGTAAATGGTGGGAATTTTGTTGCTTTTCTTAGGTTTATTTCATGGGCATAAAATCCTGTATAATCATATCTTTTTGCATAATTAATCACATAGTGATTAGGTAGATATGTTTGCATTATTACATGCCCTTGTTTTTCGGATCTACCAGATCTTCCTGCAACCTGTGTAATTAGTTGGAAAGTCGTTTCAGATGCCTTGTATTCTGAGAAGTACAAAGCAGCATCTCCTTCTAATATTCCGACCAATGTAACATTAGGAAAATCATGACCTTTTGCTATCATTTGTGTACCAACTAATATGTTTGTTTTTTGGTTTCTAAAATCATCTAGAATTTTGAAATATGAATCCTTACTTGTCTTTGAATCCATATCCAATCTTCCTATCTTTGCATTAGGAAAAACGGATTGTAATTCTGAAACGATTTTTTCTGTTCCAACCCTACCTTGTTTAATATTTTCATTACCACAATTTGGGCACTTACTTGGAACAGTATATTGTTGTCCACAATAGTGACATTTTAATCTGTTATCTTCCTTGTGATATGATAGCGAAATATCACAGTTTTTACATTTGCCTATCCAACCACAGGATGGGCATCTTAAATAAGATGAAAAACCTCTACGATTCAAGAAAATCATAGCTTGTTCACCTTTATTAAGAGTTTCACCAATTGCATCTAATAATCTTTGTGAGAATGGTGATTTATTTCCAGATCTGAATTCATAGAGCATATCTACGATTTCAATGTCATCTAATTTATATTTTGAAACTCTATTAGGTAGACTAATGAGTTCGTATTTTCCCTCTTGAGTTTTAATAAATGTTTCTATATTTGGTGTTGCACTTCCAAGAACTAACTTTGCTTTAGCAAAGTCTGCTCTAAATTCAGCAACTTCTTTGGTGTCATATCGTGGATTATTTTCTGAGATATAACTACCATCATGTTCTTCATCGATAATTACCAATCCTAAATTATGAATTGGTGCAAAGATTGCAGATCTTGGACCTATTACAATCTTGGATTCATTGTTTTTAAGTCTTGCCCATTCGTCATATCTTTCGGATTCATTTAAAGCTGAATGAAGAATTGATACATTATCTCCAAATCTTGCTCTAAATAGACCTAATACTTGAGGAGTTAAAGATATTTCTGGAACTAGCATAATTGTTCCCTTATCTTGTTCAAGCATTTTATCTATGACGTGCATATAAACTTCTGTTTTGCCAGAACCAGTAACGCCATGAATTAAGAATGGACCATCTTTAGTTAAAATTGTATTTAATGCAGCATTTTGTTCATCTGTAAGAGTTACAGTTTTGTCATCTACTTGTAAATTTTTAAGTGGGACTACTCTTGAATGAACATCTTGTCTTGTTACAACTCCTTTTTTTAATAATGCATCTGGAGTTGCTTGCCCAAATAGTTCACATATGGTTGTTTTGAATTCGCCATTGTGTTCATGTATGTATTTTATCGCGTCTAATTGTTTTTGAGAGCGAGTACCAACATACTTGGCAGATTCATCATAAGATGAATAAACTGGGCTTAAATAGATTCTAGTGGACTGTGGAGCCGTTTCTTTTCTTAATTTTGAAGGTATAAATAAACGCAGGACATCAATCATCCTGAGATTATATCTTTTCACCATAAATTTAAGTAAACTTAACTGACTATCATCTATAGGTGTATCAAGATACTTGGCTTGTTTTAATTTAGATAATTCAAAATCTGTAGTTTCGCTCTTATCA
Source organism: Christensenellales bacterium (assembly GCA_045130665.1). Taxonomy (GTDB): domain Bacteria; phylum Bacillota; class Clostridia; order Christensenellales; family CAG-917; genus RGIG8124. Next base: position 58,660 of record JBGUQC010000004.1, read on the forward strand.
ACAACAAAACCAATTAATCTTTTTGGGCCAAACGGCACTGATACTCTACTACCTACTGGAATGTTTTCTCCAATATAATCAAAAGTTCTATCTATGGCGTTTGTTGAAATGTCAACAATAACCTTTAAAATCATAGAGTTAAAACTATATCCAAAATTTTATCGGCTAATTCACGCTTAAGCATCAATTCATAATCCCAACGTTGGCCATCTTTTGCAATAATAGTTGCAATATTTGTATCTACTCCGAATCCTGCGCCTTCTTTTGTTACATCATTTGCAACAACTAAATCTGCATTCTTCTTTTCGAGTTTTCCTTGTGCGTTTTGGATTAAGTTCTCTGTTTCAGCTGAGAATATAACCATTTTTCTATTACCTTTTACTTTTCCTAAAGCCAAAGAAATATCTGGTGTCTTTTCTAGTTCAAGAACTAGTTCTTTGGATTTAACTTTATTAGCAAAAGTACGTTTCATTCTGTAATCTGCTGGTGCTGCAGCCATAATTATAATGTCTGCATCTTTGTATTGTTCCATAACAGCATCATACATATCTTCTGTTGTCTTTACTTTAGTGCTTCCTTGAATATTGTCTGGAAGTGATACTTTAATTCTGCCATAAATAACATTGACATCTGCACCTCTATCTGCGGCTGCAGCTGCTAAAGCAACACCCATTTTACCGCTAGAATGGTTGGAAATAAACCTTACACCATCTACGTTTTCTTCTGTTGATCCAGCAGTTACTAAAACCTTTAGGTTTTCATAGTCTGTTTTTGGCATTAAAATATCCAATATTTCTTCGTAAATATCTACAGGTTCTGCCATCTTGCCTTTACCGACATCTCCACATGCTAATCTGCCCTCAACTGGTTCGATAATGATTGCACCTTTCTTCTTTAAATCATTGAGATTCTCTTCAAGGTGATCATCCTCGTACATGTTTGTATTCATTGCTGGGCAAATGAGTTTTGGTGCCTTACATGCCATATATGTTGTTGTTAACATATCATCTGCAAGTCCATTTGCTAATTTTCCAATAACATTTGCTGTTGCTGGAGCAATAACAAATAAATCTGCTTCTTTTGCTAAAGAAACATGTTTGACATCATATTCGAAGTCTCTGTCGAATAAATCTGTGATAACTCTGTTGCCAGATAATGTTTCAAAAGATAAAGGTTGGACAAATTGCATAGCATGTTGGGTCATAATGACCTTAACTGTTGCACCATCTTTTCTTAATCTTGAAACTAATTCACAAGATTTATATGCTGCGATACATCCTGTAATACCAAGAACTATTGTTTTTCCTTTTAACATTGTTCAATTATTCCTTTGTAATGACAATTTTACCTTCGTAAATTTCTTTACATGCTAATGAGATTGGTTTTAAACCTGTTGAAGCAAGATAATTTGAATCACTGGTCAATAATTCTCTTGCTCTTTTTGCTACTGCGCATGTTAAAGCATAACGTGGTTCGTTTGCTTTCTTGATTAATTGATCAATAGGTGGATCTACCATCATAAGCCAAATTCCTCCATTTTTATTCTATATTTGCAGCTTGCTCTCTAATCTTTTCGATTGCGTTCTTGATTTTGAGAACAAGGTTTGTAATTTCTATACATTGTGCCTTAGATCCAATGGTATTTGTTTCTCTATTTAGTTCTTGAACTAAAAATTCAACATCTCTACCAATTGGTTTTGTTTCTTTTAGATATTCTCTCATATGCTCTACATGAATTTTTAACCTTGTTAATTCTTCATCTATTGCTACATGATCTGCATAAAGTGCAATTTCTGTTGCAAGTAATGATTGATCTACAACATCTGGTTTAACTGCTTCTTCAATTCGTGCATTGAGTTTTGTTCTATATTGTTCTACTACAGTTGGAGCAAGTTTCTCAATTTCAAGTCTATTTTCTTCGATTTCATCAAGTTTACTCTCCAAATCTTTCTTAAGTGCCAAACCTTCTCTTTCTCTCATTTCAAGCAATGATGAAATTGCATCTTTTAATGCGACATTACATAACTTAATTAAGTCGTCATTATCTTCCTCAACTTCCTCTCTTGAAATAACATCTGAAACCTTTACTAAATTTTCGAGTGTGATATCATTTTGAACATTTGGGAATGCATTATGAATTTTTGCAACTGAATCTAACCAACTTTGAGCTAAAGCAATATTTGGTTGATATAATCCCTTTTCGAGTTCAGATTGTTCATAATTTATGTAAACATCTAGATGTCCACGAGATATTTGAGATGAGATTTGTTTTCTAACGATATCTTCAAGGAATAACAAGATTCTTGGAATCTTAATATTTAGATCTAAAGATCTATGATTGACAGAACGAAGTTCAATGGTTAGTTTACTACCATTGTTCTCGGCTATTCCTTTTCCATATCCTGTCATGCTATACATAGAAAACCTCGTATATAATTTTTTTATTATTATATACGCAAAAACGCCCTGTGACAAGGAAAAAATATAATTGAAATTTTATTTTTTGTGAAAATTATTTTTGAAGCATTTCCTTAAAGGTATTTTCGTCAATAATTTTGATGTCTAATTTTCTTGCTTTATCTAATTTTGAACCTGCAGATTCACCTGCAACAACTAATGTTACGCCCTTTGAAATAGACTCTGCAATTTCGCCACCATTTTCTTCAACAATCTTTTGTGCTTGAGATCTTTTGAATGATTCAAGTGAGCCTGTAAATACAACAGTTTCGCCGCTAAAAATACCTTGTTTTTCTTCAATTTCTTGAATTGTTAAACCTTCCTCAAAAAGTTCTGAAATCAGCATTCTATTCGTGTCTTTTTGGAAAAATTCATATAAACTGACTGCTAGAATTTCACCTATTCCATTGATGGTTAAAAAGTCTTCTACACTGGCTGAATAAAGTGAGTCTAAAGTCTTAAATTTCTTAACTAAATCCTTAGCTGTTTTTCTACCAATACCACCAATTCCTAAAGAGTAAACAAGTCTATCTAAAGTTGTATTTTTACTCTTTTGAATTGAGACTAGAGTGTTATTAATTTTCTTATCTTGGAAACCTTCTAATGTCTTTAATTCGTCATAGGTTATCTTATAGATATCTGCTACAGTTTTGATACCACACTCATTATAAAGTAGTTCTAAAGTCTTTTCACTTAATCCAACAATATCCATTGCTTCTTTAGATGCAAAGTGTGTTAGAGTCGAAATAATTTGAGGAGCGCAATCTGTTTTATTTGTACAATACAAGAAAGCTCCTTTTTCAATAACTTCACTTCCACATGCTGGACAAATGGTTGGTTTTACTATTTCTTTTGAGTCCTTATCTGCTTCAGCAACACCAGTAATTTCAGGAATAACATCATTACTTCTTCTTAAGAAGACTCTATCTTTTATACGGATTTTCTTCTTTAAAATATCTCCGTAGTTATTAAGTGTTGCACGTTGTACAACTACTCCACCGAAATCTGCAGGTTCTAGTATTGCAATTGGGTTAAGTTTTGAAGATCTAGATACTTGCCATACAACATCTAAAAGTTTTGTACTGATTTCATCTGGCTTAAATTTATATGCAAGTGCCCACTTTGGGAACTTTTCAGTAAAGCCGATTTCATCTCTAAGTTTTAGATCGTTTACCTTAAAGACAATACCATCTATTGGATAGTCTAATGTTTCTCTAATTTCTTCAACTTTTTTTGCATAATCCATTGCTTCTATATCATTAGATATAGTTTCGAATAAACCTTCTGTTTCAAATCCTTCTTCAATCAAGAATTTTCTAACATCAGTTTGAGTTTCAAAAGTCTTTTCTGTGTATCCGATATTATATGCAAAGAAAGATAAATTTCTAGACTTTGTAACATTTGGATCTAGATTTCTAAATGCACCAGCTGCACCATTTCTTGGATTCTTTAATGGTTCGCTTGCGGTTTTATTATATTCATTGAAAGCACTAATTCTCATAATGCCTTCACCTTGTATCTCTATTTTTCCTTTATATGAGATGGTTTGTGGTAATTTCTTAATGGTTTTAACTTGTTCCGTGATAATTTCCCCGACTTCACCATTTCCTCTTGTTGTAGCCTTAATTAAGTGGCCATTTTCATATAAAATATTTAAAGTAAGACCATCAAATTTAAATTCTGCTGTTAAAGTTGGAATATAACCCTCAGCTTTAATCAATCTTTGTAGCCAATCCTTTAATTCATCTTCATTTTGAGCTTTATCTAAGGAATATAATCTTTGTAAATGTTTGCTTTGCTCAAATTTCTTTTGAGGAGCACCACCAACTCTCTTTGTTGGAGAGTCTGGAAGAGAAAAACCAACTTCTTCTTCCATAGCTTTAAGCTTATAATAAAGCTTATCGTACTCGGCATCGGAAACAACTGGGGCATCTTGTTCATAGTACATTTTGGCCCAGTAATTGAGTTTTTCTATTATTTCAGACATTTCAAATAATATATCCATTTAATACCTCTACTTATCAACAATTGTAAGCATTGGAGCTACAATATTCAAGGCGAATTTCTTTACACCTAATCCATTAAATGCAATAGATAAAATTGCATCCTCGCCTTCACCTTCTACTTTCATTATGAATCCTTTGCCAAATTTTATATGTTCAACAATGATTCCTTCCTGGAATTTAGATAAATCTACATCATTTTTAGGTGCTGCAGTCTTTAATTCTGGTTTTGGTAATGGTTTAACAGGTTCTGCATATACTTGAGATGTAGATTGTCTTGAATAACCATGATTTTTCTTGGAATAGATAACATCATCTGAATAATAACCAGAATTGTCGAATGAATAGTAATTATTTCTAAATGAACCATATGCATTTGGATCTCTTAATTCATCAAAAGCTGGTTTCATTTCATTAATAAATCTACTTCTGTTCATTCTGTCATGAGAATTAAAGTTAAATCTTGTATTTGCACAAGTGCAAATTAATCTATGTTTTGCACGAGTAATCGCAACATACATTAACCTTCTTTCTTCTTCTAATTCTGCTGGATCAGCTTGAGCTTGAATACTTGGGAATACATTTTCCTCTAAGGCAACTATAAAGACTGTATCAAATTCAAGTCCCTTTACTGCATGAATTGTTGCAATAGATACATAGTTTGCATCTACCGTATCATCAGCTGCAGAAATTAATGTTGCAGATTGTAGATAATCTATGAATTCTGCTTCTTTGTTATCTCCAACGAATTCTTCAACTGCACCAACTAATTCTCTAACGTTTTCAAGTCTTGATGAATCATCTGGATCATCAGATGTTAATAAATCATTTTCAATACCACTTTCTACTATTAAATACTCAGTAAACTCCTTTGGAGTTTTAGTTAATAATGCGTTTCTTAAATTGTATATGATATCTACAAATGGCTTTACCTTCTTAGCAAGACCTGGAGCATAGTAATCTATCTCATTTAAAACTGTAAACAAAGATACATGATACTCTGAAGCAATTTCTAATAAATCTTCAACTGTCTTTGGTCCAATGTTTCTCTTTGGATAGTTAATAATTCTAATTAAACTCTCAGTATCTGCTGTATTTATTGCAACTTTTGCATATGCAAGCGTATCCTTAATTTCTTTTCTTTCATAGAAACGATATCCACCAAATACTTTGTATGGAATTCTATAAAGCGTAAATCTTTCTTCGAATAATCTTGTAAGTCTTGTTGCTCTAACTAAAACAGCAATCTCATTATATGGCAATCCTTTATCATGTAATTGGACTATTTGAGATGCAACATATTCGGCTTCTTCTTTATCGCCTTGATTAATCTTGTATGTTACGGACTTATAATCATCCGTATTTTCTGTCCATAAAGACTTTTCATTACGATATTTATTGTTAGAAATTACATTGTTTGCAACAGTTAAAATTTTTGGAGTGCTTCTATAATTTTGTTCTAACTTATATACCTTTGCATCTGGGAATGTTTTTTTAAAGTCCACAATATTTTTAATATCCGAACCACGCCATCCATAAATACTTTGATCTTCATCTCCAACAACAAACAAATTATTGTATTTTTCAGATAATAATTTAACTATGTTAAATTGTATCATGTTTGTATCTTGGAATTCGTCTACAGAAATGTACTTAAATCTTTCTTGGTATACAGATAAAACATCTGGGAATTTAGAAAGTAATTCATAGCATTTAATTAGTAAATCATCAAAGTCAAAAGCATTAGAAATCTTTAATTCTTTTTCATATTCTTCAAAAATCTCTTTTATAACTTTTGCGTTTCTTATATCAGGCTCAATTTCTTCATAATATTCTTGTGGTGTCATACCATAAGTTTTTGCTTTAGAAATATGATCAATATAATTCTTTATGGCTTTTGTATCTGCATCAGGAATTCTTTCCAAAACTCTCTTTATAGTTTTCTTCTTGTCTTCCTCGTCGTAAATTGTGAAGTTATTATCATATCCAAGGCATGTTGCATATACTCTTAAAATCTTTGCACACATACTATGGAATGTGGATGCCCAGATATACTCACCTAAAGGTGTGGATTGGCAAATCCTATCTTTCATCTCTTGTGCGGCCTTGTTTGTAAAGGTTATTGCAAGGATGTCATCTGGGTTTACACCTAATTCAAGTAAATAACAAATTCTAGCGGTTAAAACTCTCGTCTTTCCACTTCCAGCACCAGCTATAACAAGGATATGACCATTTATATCCAACACAGCTTTTACTTGTTCGTCATTTAACTTAAAATTCATAAAATTTTGCCCTTTTCTAATTCTAAAATATTATACCACAAATCGGCTCTTTTTTGAATAGAATTGCCCTATTTTTTGCAAATTCTTTCATAAAAATATTAATTTTTTGAAAATACCTATATTGAATTACAAAAAATGATGTGGTAAACTTGAATAAATTACTTGAAGTTTTTTTGGGGGTTTTTTAGTATGTCTGAAGAAGAAAAGAATTTAGATTTAGAAGAACAAAACGATGCTACTTCTTATTCTGAAGATGACATTTTAGAATGTGAAATCACGGATGATGATGAATCTGCACCTATGGGTACTCTTGTAAAGATGCCAGAAGATGCACCACAAGATGATCAACCTGCTGAAGAACCAGCACAGGATGAGCCATTTGAAGCAGAAGTTACAGATGATGATGACACTGCTCCAATGGGAACATTGGTTAAAATGCCAGAAGAATTATCTGAAGAAGATGCAAACGAAGTATTCGCAGATACTGAGAATGTTGAAGTTGCTGAAAAGATTATTACAAAACAATTTGTTTATGAATATATTGAATCAGCTGAATATGCAGACAAAGTTGAGTTAAACAAGAGAGAAAATTACAACTCTGCTAACTGGCCAGTTGCAGATACTCACTATGCTCTTGGTACAGATAAACAATGCTTCATTTATGTATATGAGACAAAGAATCCAACGGTTCTTTTAATATACAATACTCCAGAATATGCAGCTGAATTAAAGAAAGATCACCCACTAGTTACTGAAAGTAAAGTTCCAAGAAGTAATGATCCATGGTTCAAACTCATTATGGATGATACCTATACTGAGGACCAAGTCAAGAAGATTATAGATGATTGTTTCGCATATGCATATGTAATTAAAGAGGAAGAAGAGCCTCAAGAGGATACTCAACCTGTTGAAGAAACTCCAGCTGAGGAGCCAGTACAAGAGGAAGTTAAAGAAGAACCAATCGAAGATGAAAAAGCTGAAGAACCTATTGAGGAACCAGTAGAAGAAACACAAGAAGAAGTCGTTGAAGAAGAACAACCAACTGAAGAACCTGAAGAAGTTCAAGAGGAAGCTCCAGTTGAGGAAGAAACTCCTGTAGAAGAGCCTGCTCCAGAAGAGGAACCTGTACAAGAGGAAGAACCTGTTGTTGATGAATCACCAGTTGAAGAACCTGTCGCTGAAGAAGAACCAGCTCCAACACCAGTTATTGTCCCAATTGTTTCTGAAGAACCAGTTGAGGAAATCACCGAGGAAGAAGCTGAAGATGTATTTGGTGGCGTTGTAGAAGACGAGACAGCCGAAAAGATTATCACAAAACAATTCGTATATGAATATTTAGAGTCATGCGAGTATGCAGATAAAGTTGAAATTAATAAGAGAGAAAATTACAACTCTGCAAACTTCCCTATTCCAGATACACACTTTGCTTGTGGAGACAAGAAGAAATGTTTTGTTTATGTTTACGAAACAAAGAAACCTACAGTATTACTCATATTCAATACACCAGAGTATGCTGAAGAATTAAAAGCAGACCATCCACAAATTAAAGAAAGTAAAGTTCCAAACAATGCAAAAGAAACATGGTTTAACCTTGTAATGGATGGAACATATACAGAAGATCAAGTTAAGAAGATTTTAGATGATAGTTTTGCTCATGCATATAGAGTTGCAGAAGAAGAAGCAAAAGAAGAAGCTGAAGAATTAGCAAAGGCAGCAGAACCTGTTCAAGAAGAACCAATTGTTGAAGAAGTCGTCGAAGAACCAGTAGTAGAAGAGCCTGTAGTTGAGGAAGAGCCAGAGCAAGAAGTAACTCTCAAAGAGAGTTTAGCTGCAGCTGCTCATATTACACACTCTGTAGAAGTTGATACATTTGATAAGAAATTCATCTGTGAATACCTCAAGAATAAGTATGGTGATGATGTTGAAATCAATACAAGAGAAAACTTCACTTCAACTGGTTTACCACTTGCAGACACACACTATGTTGCTGGTAAGAAAAAGAAGTGTTTCGTTTATGTTTATGAAACAGATGGAACAGTACTTCTCTTAATTAATAACAATAGCAAATATGAGAAAGAACTCAAGAAAGAACATAAACTTGTTACACGTAGTGCATTCCCAAAGAGCAAAGATGAATGGTTCTCTGTAATTTTGGATGATTCATTCAACAAGAAACAAGTTTGCAAAGTATTAGATGACTGCTTCGTATTTAATGGCGGAAAAGCTGTTGAAGAAGAACCAGAAATCAAGACATATGGTAATTCTGCATTTGAAGAAAAGAAACCTACAGAAGAAGTAAATTACGACTATCAAGAAGCTGTAGATTTACAAAATCAACAAATTGCTGAAGAAAATGCAACAAAACAACCAAGAAAGAAGAAAGAACCACCAAAGAAACTCGAAGATTATGAGATTTGGGGCAAAGTTGTATTTGAAAAGAAAGAAGAACCTAAGAAAGAGCCTGTAAAGGAAGAAAAACCAAAGGCAGCTAAGAAACAAGAGCCAGTCTCCACTGCTCCAAAGAAAGAAACTAAAGCAAAAGCAGAGCCTTCAAAGAAAGCTGAGCCTGTTAAGAAGGAAGAACCAGTAAAGAAAGCTCCTGCTAAGAAAGAAGCTGCACCTAAGGCAGAACCTACAAAGAAAGAGACAAAGAAAGCTGAACCAAAACCAGCTCCAGCTCCAAAAGCAGAACCAAAGAAAACAACTAAAAAAGATATAGATAAGGAGAAAACGACTATGGCAAAATATGAACCAGAGAAAATGGTACAAGCAAGTGGCGCAACAACACCACATGGCAAATTCGTAATTAGAAAGACAGATAATGGCAACTTTGTATTCAAACTTATTTCTTCTAATAAGAGAGTTGTTGCAATAGGTGCTCAAGCATATTCTGGACTTCCTGGTGTAAAAGGTGGAATTCAAAGTGTTATCAAGAATGCAGCAAAAGCTCCAATTCAAGACTCTACACTTCAAAAAGTTGTTGAACTCAAGTTCCCAAAGTGGGAAATTTGGAAAGATAAGAAAGACGAGTTCAGACTTCGTTTATATGCATCTAATGGCGAATTAGTAGCATCAACAAACGATGGATACACTGGAAAACCAGCAGCAAAAGCAGGTATTGATGCAATTTCACGTGCATGTATTGACTGCGATATCGTAAGAAACGACGATCCAAAAGCATACTAAAACAAATTGAGGAGCGCAAGCTCCTCTTTTTATTTTATAAAAGCCCAAAAAAGTTTGGGTTTTTTCTTGATATAATAAATAACTTCTTATATAATAACTTTCGTCGGGTAGCAATTTAAATATTGCAATGTGGATGATAAGTTTATTTCGTATTTAAAATATCATTCACATACCCTTTATATAAACCTTGGAGAGATGGCCGAGTTGGTCTAAGACGCACGACTGGAAATCGTGTATACAGGTAATGTATCAAGGGTTCGAATCCCTTTCTCTCCGCCAAGAAAAAAGGCAATACCTAAAAAGTATTGCCATTTTCTTTTATATAATTATTTTAATAATTATTTTTTACCTTTTACGACTTTTGCTTTTGTAGCTTTACCCTTGTTATCACCTTTTGATTTATGAACCAAAAGTGTTGCTCCTTGGTTTTTAGCCATTTGTTCGCAATATGCTTCAGCCTCAACTTTTGTATCAAATAATTTGATAACTTTATCGCTACCTTGAATAAAGACTTGCCATTTGTTATCTGATGCTCTTTTTGAGACATGATATACTTTTGCTGCCATGTTTTACCTCCTTATAATTGTGGGACTATTGCAAGTGGAATTAATACACATAATAAGATGATATTTACTGCACTAATTGCACTAAAGAATATGATCTTAAATTTCTTAGAAGTATCTGGTACATAGTTTGCAGCAATGAAGAATGGTATATATGTTGTGATAAATACTGGAATTGCACCCCACCATTTATAAACCCAAATAAATGCTGGTGTTGCTGCTAAGAAGATTTCCACTATTGAGAACAATAGTGCCATACCAATTGTTGTAACTAGTTTACATGAGAAACCTTTGAAGTTACCAATTGATAGATATCTCTTATTTCTGTCTTCTGGAAGCATCTTCCAAGAAATGATACCTGCAAGTGTGAACATCATTGAAAGTTCCCAAGATACACCAATTAATAGGATAAATGAAGTACTTTCATTTGAAACTGCCCATAATGGATATCCTGAACCATATGCGATAAATGCATTGATGATTTCATAGAACCAGTGTACACAATACAAAGCAGCACCTGCTAAGAGTGCTTTATAGTTTCCTTTTCTCCATTCAGACCAATATACGTAGAAAACTACTGCTAAGATAAATATGAATGTCCAGTTAAAATTGTCTAGACTCCAAACTTTGATCGCTTTGACCGCGGCTTTCGCGGCTTCACTTCCGTCACCAAAAAGCATAATTTTATCCCCCTCTTTTTTTATGTAAGAAGTTTCCTCTCTTTTTTTATAATAATACTTTGTTATTAATAATTCAAATATAGATTTATTTTGAAATAACTTATATAATTAATTATATAATATTGATTTTTAGGGGAAAATATGGAGACAACTACAGTTATTACACCTTGTGGCAAAGTTATTGGCGAAGTAACCGATTACGGTGCAAAATTTCAAGGTATTCCTTACGCAAAAGCTAAAAGATTTGCAAAACCAACAGAAATCACTCAATTTGATGGAGATGTAGACGCAACAAAACAAGGCGTTTGCTGTCCTCAAATGAGAGCATATTGGAACGAAGAACATCGTTTCTATTATAAAGAGTTTAGAGTTGGCCAAACCTTCACTTATTCTGAAGATTGCCAAATATTAAATATATTCCAACCAAAAGATGCAAAAAACTGCCCTGTTCTTATTTATATTCATGGTGGTTCATTTACTGGCGGTAGTATTAATGAAACACACTTTGATGGTTCCGCTTATACTAAACGTGGCGTGATTTGTGTAACAATTAACTATAGACTTAACATATTTGGTTCTTTTGCAGATATGGAACATAGTAAAGGTAATCTCCATATCATGGATCAATGTGCAGCAATTAATTGGATTATCCATAATATAGAAGCTTTTGGCGGAGATCCATCCTCTATTACACTTATGGGACAAAGCGCTGGCGCCATGAGTATTCAGACATTGATTTGTACAGATGATCTCAAGGGAAAAATCAAAGGAGCTATTATGTTGTCTGGTGGAGGCATTAGACGCGCTCTACTCCCTATTACAAAGCCAAATTCAGGATATTGGAAGCGTTTAATCAAGGAAACTGGCGCAAAATCATATGAAGAATTCTATAATATGGATTCAGAAACAATTTGGACTCCATGGAGAACTTCTCACTATTTAGGTAAAGCAGCTGAAACTAAAATTGTTGTAGATGGTGATCTTGTTAAAAACAAGAAATACATTACTGATGTTCCAGTAATTTTTGGTATTTGTAAGAAGGATTTATTCCCACCACTATTAAGACATATGGCTAGAGACTATGCAAGAAAACAAGGAAGAAAAGGAAAAGATGCTTATATCTTTGAATTAAATAGATTACTTCCTCCAGATAATGCATCTTTCCACACATGTGATGTTTGGTATGCTTTAGGAAGCCTTGGACTTTCTTGGAGACCATTTGAACAACATGATTATGATTTGTCCAATGAGATGGTAGATAGATTCTCACAATTCTGTAGAACTTGTAATCCTAATGTTGATGGATATCCTGAATGGAACAAATATAAATCTAAGAAAGATGAATATATCTTTGAATAATAAAAAAAGCAGCTTTAATTAGCTGCTTTTCTTTTATTTAAATACTATGTATTTATTCTTTAATAACATCTATCTTTAACTTAGATGCATTCTCTTTTACAACTTCTTCAATTTTGTTTGCCATTTCTCTTCCATCATATACTGGTGGACAGTAAATATAAACATTGTTATGACCTACAGGATAAAGCTCAATTCTAATATTTAATGAAACAGCATTATCATGTCTATTAAATACAGATTGATTACAGTTCATTGTAATATTACCTGTAACTCTTTCAATTGAGAAAGTTCTAAAGTTTGTGGTTAAAATACCATGTTTAACAATTACTCTCTTTTCTGTTAACACGACTTCATAATGTTTGCCATCTGCAAAAGCACAAAGTGTGAAAATAACACCAATTAGGTATAAAATACCTGGGAATATTAACATACAGAATTCAACAGGATCATTTCCTAAAACTGTTGTTAATATGATTATAAAGACTACTAAAAAGATTGTTCCAATTACATAGAATGGAAGTCCTGCAATGATAGCCCTAGTTTTTGCACAACCTTTGGCTGAAAATAATATATTTTCATCCTTTTGTAAAATGTCTTTAAAGTCTTCGTTCATAGTATTACCACTTATTCTCTACGTATTCGCAGAATGCGTACATATCTTTGATTTCAATAACTGTGCCGTCATCAAGAACAACATTTCCGTTCCACTTTCCATGTACTTGGTGTGAATGCATTCTAAGTAAGTTAATTATATTAAGATCTGAATGATGGTCATATGTTGGAGTCATTGTTAAATTGAATCTCTTATCTTCAGATACAAATACCCATGGTTCCATATATTTGTCTGGTTTTGGGAATGTTTCTACGTCTACAGATCCAAATTTATGTGCTTTTCCATCATAGAAGATACATGTTTCTGTTGCATTATCTTCATTACCGATTCCCCATGTGATTTCAAAGCCTACAATGTGCTTCTTTCCGTCTTTGTCTGTAACATAGCCTGAACCATTGCCCCAGTACCAAACGAGCTTGTATGGAGTGTTTACGCGGCCCCAGTCTAAACAACAGAATGTATCATCCTTAGAAAATTCATATTTTGTTTCGCCAACTGTTAATGTTCCAGAACATGGCATACAATTTAATTTTGTTGTCATGAAATATCTTGTTGGATAATCATCAAATGGTAAAACTGTTGTGATACTTTCTTGATTTTCGAACATATCCATTTCAAATTCTGCCTTTACTGGCTCTTTTTTGTTCATCATTTCAACAGTAAGATATCTTTTTGTCTTCTCTGTAACGAACTTAAAGTGGCCTGTTCCAACTGTGAAATCTACAACACTTGGTTGATCTGATACAGATGGAAGGATATATTCATCACTCTTTCCTAAGAATAAAGCCATTGGAGCAAGAACTGTCTTGCCATTTTCAATGTCTACTAAACAGACTGAGCCGTATCCACCAATAGAAATGTTAGCAAATGAAATTTGTAACATATATTTTCCATTGGAAATTTGATAGAAATCCCATTCTTTTTTACGTTTGTTAGGTGTTGAATAATCTCTGTTATATTCAAATACATCATGTCTTGCCCAGCCACCTTTAACTAAAAGTGTGCCATCTTCTGCAAGTAATGGTGTCTTTGTTTGATACTCAACTTGATTACGTTTGTGACCTAACTCTTGCCAACCAACATAAGTTTTTTTAACTTCTGCCATAATTTATCCCCTCTTTCATAAGTTATTTAATTTAATTAAATATTACCATTAGATTTTCTAAATGTAAACCCGTCTTTTACAAAGGTGTCTAGGTTTTTATTCAAATTGTCTATGAAATCCTTGTTAGTTTGTGTCTTTGTTACCATATTTATTAATGTTTCGGTGCTTTCTGCTGTATCTCCAGATGTTAACATCTTTCTCATACCCCAAACTGCACTTAATTCACTTGAAGTCATTAATAATTCTTCTTTTCTTGTGCCAGATTTAGCAATATCTATAGCTGGGAAGATTCTTCTTTCAGAAAGTCTTCTATCTAGATGGATTTCCATGTTACCTGTTCCTTTGAATTCTTCGAAGATAACATCATCCATTCTACTACCAGTTTCAATTAATGCTGTTGCAATGATTGTTAAAGATCCACCATTTTCAATATTTCTAGCAGATCCGAAGAATCTCTTTGGTGGGTGTAATGCGGTTGGATCTACACCACCGGATAATGTTCTACCTGATGTTGGAACTACTGTATTGTATGCTCTTGCAAGTCTTGTGATACTATCTAATAGTATAACTACGTCTTCACCCATCTCAACAAGTCTCTTTGCTCTCTCTAAAAGTACATCTGCGACTCTTGTATGGTGCTCAGGAAGCTCGTCGAATGTTGAGTAAACAACTTCTCCGTTAATAGATCTTTGCATGTCTGTAACTTCTTCAGGACGTTCATCAATTAATAATACGAATAACTTTACCTTTGGATAATTGATTGTAATTGAGTTTGCAATTAACTTTAAGAGTGTTGTTTTACCTGCTTTTGGAGGAGAAACAATAATACCTCTTTGTCCTTTACCAATTGGTGATACTAAATCTATTAATCTAATTGCAAATTCTCTTGGTTTGTTTGGTAATTCTAATCTTAATCTTTCATCTGGATAGATTGGAATTAAGTCATCAAACATTGGTCGTTTACCAACTTCGTTTGCATTTTTACCATTTATGGTAACTACTTCTGTTACAGAAACAGATTTACCTTCTTGCAATGTCTTACATTTTGCAACTACATAGTCACCTTTTCTTAATTGATATTGCTTAATTTTGGATTGATGAACATATGCATCCTTATCTGAGAATCCATCATATGTTGCTCTAATAAATCCATAACCTTCTTGTGAGTTTATTTCTAAGAAACCTTCTCTAATGATTTCTGGCTTATTATCTTTATTGTCTTTTTTAGGTGCTTCCTCTTTAATATCTTTTTTGTCTTCACCTATTTCAATTGGTTTAAAACCTGCTGCTTTTTTAGGAACAATGAATCCACTCTTTTTGCTTTGTTCTGCTACAGGTTGTGCTTCAACTTTTTCCTCTTTTGCAGCTTCTTGTGCTATTTCATCTTCTTTTGTGATGACCTTTTCTTCCTCCTTATTATTAGCAATAATGATATTTATAATATCATTTTTTAATGCTTTTGCAGGAACTTCAATCTCTAATTCTTTGCATAAATTCTTTAAATCAGTAACGCTCTTACCTTTTAAATCTTTTTCTGTGTAATTACACATAAACTAAAATCTCCTTGTGAGTAATAAAATAAAAATATAATCAAAAAATAACTTAGAGTTAATTATTTGTTTTTTAATGTTGGGACTACTATGCTAATACCTTCTTTAAAATCTGCACTATTGTATACAAATGTATCTGTGCTTAGATAAATTATATTTTGTTTATAAAATAAATTGAGGAATTTGTCAACTTTATCTAAATCAAATGTCAATTTATCCATTTTATAATGCATAGGGATTACAACCTTTGGCTTAATTTCATCTACATATTTTTTTGCCATCTTATAATCAATTGTGTATACTCCACCAACTGGTATTAATAAAATGTCTGGATTTATAATATCTTTTATTATAGCTGGATCGAAATCTTGGCCAATATCACCTAAATGTACAATGGTTACTCCACTTGTAATATATTTAAATATGATGTTTTCACCACGGAGTAAACCCTTTTTATTGTCATGATATGAATGAGTTGATTCAATTTTAACGCCATTTATATCATAGTTTCCCAATCTATTTATAATAATAGGATTATTAACGATGTTTTCTATAGCTGAATGGTCTTTGTGAGAATGAGAAACTGTTACAATATCTGCTTTTTGAGCTGGTAAATTATATCCAATATAATTGTTATATGGATCAGTAATAATGGTTAAACCATTATCGTTTATAATTTTAAAACAAGAATGGCCTAACCACGTTACTTTCATTTTTTAGTCTTTTCCTAATAAATTTCTAATCTTTTCAGATGGATCTATTAATTTTGAAATACTTTGATTGAAGTTGGATGCAGCAATAATATATGTTGTATATTTTGACATATCTGCTACATGATACCATGGACAATCTTTTAATTCTGGTAATGCATATGTTAAGTTTGTGCTAAATACTGCATCAAAGATGCCTTCTTCATATGCTTTGTTGAATTTTTCAACACCTTCTGAGAAGATAGCAAATGTAGCTGTTAAGAATACCTTATTTGCTCCCTTTTCTTTAATTTCTTTTGCAAGTTTGATAATTGAATCACCTGTTGCAATGATATCATCTGCTACGAATACGTTCATTCCCATAACTGGAGCACCTAAATATTCGTGTGCGATAATAGGATTTCTACCATTTACAACTTGTGTGTAGTCTCTTCTCTTGTAGAACATACCAAGGTCTACACCTAAAACTGATGCATAGTAAATGTTTCTTGCCATTGCACCTTCGTCTGGTGAGATACACATAAAGCTATTTTTCTCAAGTTTAATATCTGGGAAGTTCTTTTTCATGAGCTTCAATACTTGATAATGTGGGAAATAGTTATCAAATCCCATATATGGAACTGCATTACATACTCTTGGATCGTGTGCATCGAATGTGATAATGTCATTGATTCCTAATCCATGTAATTCTTGGAGCATCATAGCGCAGTCTAAGGATTCTCTTGCGTTTCTTCTATGTTGTCTTCCACCATAAAGCATTGGCATAATGACTGTGATTCTTGCAGGTTTACATGTGCAAGCACATATAACTCTCTTTAAATCAGCATAATGCTCATCTGGTGTCATTGGAACTTTTTGTCCAAATAAATCATATGTAACACCATGATTGCCGACATCTGTGATGATATATAAGTCCTTACCTCTTACAGTTTCTGTAATTAAAGCTTTTCCATCACCTGATGTAAATCTTGGGTAAAGAGTCTCAATAATATATGTGTCTTTTCCATCTTGTGGAGCATGATCTGTTCCTTTGAACATTTCTACTAATCTTTTATCAATTAATTTTGCGAAATCGTCTGCTCCTGGAGTTGCAATAATTGCAAGTGGTGCTACTGGTTGACCTTGTAAATTTAATTCACTGAATGGGGCCATTAAAAAAGTATCCTCCGAAAAATGTTATAATTAGTATAGCACTAGCATTTTTATTATTCAATAAATAACGCCGTTTTTTAGAAAAATTATGGGAATAAATCTATTGTTATAGAATCCATTACTGCAAAGCCTTTATCATTAAGGCGTACATTATCTCCATCTACAATAATAAAATCCTTAAATTTTTCCAGTTGATCTTTACTAAAATAGCTCTTTGCTATTCCCTTGTTTGTTCTTAAAGATAAGAAAATCTTCTCTTCATTTATATCTTTTTGAGATAAAATCTCAATATCCATAAATGGATAATTATTTGTCTTATTAATTATATTGATATATGACTCAATATCCTCAGGATTTGCAAATCTAAACTCTTTATCCTCTTTTACAAATGAATGAGCACTTGGACCAAATCCTAAATATTCTTCTCTCATCCAATATCCCATATTATGTTTAGATATGTGCGTTTTGGAAAAATTGGACACTTCATATCTTGTAAATTCGTTTTGTTTTAACGTTTCAACTGCTACATCAAAAAGAGATGCAACTTCATCATCATTTGGAACAGATATTTTCTTTTCTTCTATGTTTTTACATAGTTTTGTTTCAGGGTTCAACATAAGCTCATAACAAGACATATGATTAACATATTTTGCCAATTCATTTATCTCATCTTTTACGATATCTGCTGTATCATATGGAAGACCAATAATTAGATCTGCAGAAATCTTGTCAAAGTACTTATTTGCAAGTTTTAGTGATTCTAATGCGGTCTTTTTGTCATGAATACGTCCAACTGCTTTCAAATTATCATCTAATAAAGATTGAATTCCAATGCTAATTCTATTAACACCAAGCTCTTTACAATGCTTTAAAAAATTTTCAGTAATACTTTCTGGATTTGACTCAATTGTTATCTCTTCTACACTAGATAAATTAAACGATTCATGTAGTGTTTTAAAGATTAAATCTAAGTTAGAATTTGTAAGTAAAGATGGAGTTCCACCACCAATAAAAATGGTAGTAATTTGTCTATCTTTATATTTATTTCCTGCAAGTTGAATTTCTTTAACTAAAGATGGAATAAACTTTTCTAAATTATATTTTTCACAAGGCATAATGGAATAAAAGTCACAATAGTCACATTTCTTTTTACAGAATGGTATATGAATATATAATTCCATTATTACTCCTTAGTCTGAATCGTTATCTACTTTAAGAATTTGTACGAATGCTTCGGATGGAATTTCAACAGATCCAACCTTTCTCATTCTCTTCTTTCCTTCTTTTTGCTTTTCAAGCAACTTCTTCTTTCTGGTTATATCTCCACCATAACATTTAGCAAGAACGTCTTTTCTAAATGCTTTGACAGTTTCTCTTGCAATAACCTTGCCACCAACTGCAGCTTGAATTGGAATTTCAAACATTTGACGTGGTATGACCTCTTTTAATCTTTCTGCAAGTGCTCTACCTCTTTGGTATGCAAAGTCTTTATGAACAATTATGGATAAAGCATCACATTGTTCGCCGTTAATAAGCATATCTAATCTTATAAGGCTACTCTTTTGATATCCATCCATCTCATAATCTAAGCTTGCATATCCTCTAGATTTAGATTTAAGCTTATCAAAGAAGTCATAAACGATTTCGTTTAATGGCATTCTATATAATAGTTCGCATCTATTTGCATCTACATAAATTAGGTTAATATACTCGCCTCTCTTGTTTTGGCAAAGTTGCATAATTGAACCAATGTACTCCTTTGGAGTAAAAATACTACATTTAACAACTGGTTCTTCTATAAATGCTATCTCTGTAGGCCCTGGAAGCGCTGTAGGATTCTCTATAACTATTGTCTCACCATTTGTTAAGGTAACATTATATTTAACGCTTGGAGTCGTTGTAATGAGGTCTAGATTGAATTCTCGCTCTAATCTCTCCTCTATAACTTCCATATGTAATAAGCCTAAGAAGCCGCATCTAAATCCAAATCCTAAAGCAACAGATGTTTCTGGTTCAAATGATAAGGATGCATCATTTAATCTAAGCTTTAATAAAGCTTCTTTTAAATCATTATATCTTGCACCATCTGCTGGATATACACCTGTATAAACCATTGGTAATACTTTCTTATATCCTGGCAATGGCTCTTTTGTTGGATTTGTAGCGCTTGTAATGGTATCACCAACCGCACACTCAGATACATCTTTAACAGATGCTGAAATATATCCTACATCGCCTGCAGTTAATTGTTTTGTTGGTGTTGGTCCTGGTGAGAATACTCCGACTTCAACAACTTCAAAAGTTCTACCAGTTGCCATCATCTTAATTGTGTCTCCAGCCTTAACTGTTCCATCAAAAACTCTAATCATAGAAATAGTTCCTAAATAGTTATCATAATAACTATCAAAAATTAAACATTTTAATGGTTTATTAGGATCTCCATTAGGAGCTGGAATCTTTTCTACAATTTGTTCTAATACATCTTCGATATTTAATCCAACTTTTGCAGAAATTTCTGGACATCCTGTGGTATCTATACCAATTTGATCCTCAATTTCTCTCTTTGTTTTTTCAATATCTGCGGATGGTAGGTCAATTTTATTTAAAACTGGTAGTATTTCTAAGTTATTATTAAGCGCTAGGTAAACATTTGATAATGTTTGCGCTTCAACGCCTTGAGAAGCATCTACAACTAAAACTGCGCCTTCACAAGCGGCTAAGGACCTAGATACTTCGTATGTGAAGTCTACATGTCCCGGAGTATCTATTAAATTAAATAGATATTCCTCCCCTTTGTATTTATAGAACATTCTACATGTTTGGAGTTTAATTGTAATTCCTCTTTCTCTTTCAATGTCCATATTATCTAACAATTGGTCCTGCATATCTCTTTCAGAAACAGTACCAGTTGATTCAATAAGCCTATCTGCTAGAGTAGACTTACCATGATCAATATGAGCAATTATTGAGAAATTTCTAATGTGTTTTTGATCCATAAATACTTAGAGAAAAAAGCGCAACGAGGTTTCGCTGCGCTTTAAGTCTTATTCCTCAGTCTTCTTCTTACCTTTGAAGAAAGATTTGATTGATGTTCCCATTGTCTTGAAGGAACGTTTCAAATATTGTGGGTATGTCTCAACCATTGGCTTAATGTCTTTAATTCTTTCACTGTTTGTAATGTTGTATGAAACATAGAAGTAATAAAGTGTGATTAATACTGCAAAGATTGAGAATACGATTAAGAATGCATCCAATTCATAGTAGTTAGATACTTTGATTGAAGCAACTTCGCTAACCTTACCTGTGATTGATTGATTTTGTACAAATAAACCTGAAAGGTTTGTTAATTGTGCAATGTTCAAGAATAACAAGATTGCATATGCACCTGTAATGAAGTACATTCTTCTGTCTCCAGATACCATTGTATAAATAAGAGCGAATGCAATAGCAAGGATTAAATATGTGAATGTAATCTTTAATGTGAATACTGCAATAACAGCAAAGATGAATGAGCAAAGTAATAAAACTTCCATCTTGTTCTTGTTATGGATGTATAAGGATACAACGTAAATTTCAAGAACGAGTAAGAATACTAAGTTCAAGATAGATGCTGTGTTATTTGAAGTTGTCATATTCATACCAACCATTGAATAAAGGTTGAATGCATTATTTACAAAGATATTATTTCCAGAAATTTCGTTGATTAATACATTAAATCCACCAAATGGTGCAGCTTTAATGAAGTTAACTGAAATTGGTAATAAGATTACGTATGCTAAAATGAATGAGCAAATTAATCCAATTGGGAGTAATATTCTTGTCTTAGTAACTTTCTTTAAGTTCTTGTCTTCTCTGTACCATTGATATCCAAGATATGCAACCATAATTGGAGCAACTGCTAAAGCTTCAATATTTACGATAGCTGCAGCTGTGATAAGTATGAACATTGGAATATATTTCTTTTCAATCATAAGAAGAACTGATGCAACTGTTAATGCAATTACTAAGCACTCAAATGATCCAACATAACCTGACATCATGAATGTTACAGGTAATACTGCATATAATGCAGCGTAAACTGTTGAGAGCTTATTTCCAACATACTTCTTACCGAAGAAGTAAATCATACCAACGATTGCCATATCTGCAAATACTTCAACTAATCTAATTAAAACTGATGTTCCAAATAAATTTACAGTTGGGTCTATAATATTTGCGAGAATTGCAAGGATATATAATGATCCTGGAGCAATATTTGAAAGTGATGAAGTTGCTACCACACCTGCTTCTGTTGAATTTGGAATGATACCGCCATAAGCATTTGTTAAATCTGCTGTATGTCTTACTGCATATCCAAGGTTTGCAAGAGCTGTCATATTTGAACCCATTCCATATGTTGTTAATAATAGAATGAATCTTACCAAGAATGTTCCAAGCATTAAGAAACATCCAATAGCAATTGGGTTCTTCATAAATGAAGCTTTTGAACCACCCTTATCTGGATTTGATTTATCAAAATCAACAAAACAATTTTGTTTTGAATATAAACGCTTAATTAAGATATATGCAGCATAAAGAATTGCTAATGATGCAACAGATAATAATACGATGAATATGATACCTGTTGTTGTATTAGAATATGTTGCTGAATCTTTTGTTTGCTTTATATCGTAAATTGTTTGTGTAACAGTACTCTCATCTACTCTTGTAACTGAAATGTTGTCATAATATACAGTTGTTTCGCCACTAGCTGAACCTGTATCAATTGCAAGACAAACAGTTAAAGAGTTGATATTTGTTGGTCTAATATAGAATGTTTGATGTGTCCACTTACCAAATGTTGTTGCATTAGATGCTTTAATGAACTTATAGTCCATATTCTCTTTGAAAGTAATGTATGCACCATCATCTGTTGAAATAGATGAAGAAATCTTCATATCAACTGTGATTTTATATACTGCTTTCTTATCAACTTCTATTGTTTGATAAATGTAATTAACACTTCCGGTTGACTTCAATACTAAGTATTGAGTTCCGAAATCGAAACCTTCTAAATTCTTTTCACCAGCACTTGGTTCCTTTAATGCAATGGATCCACTTGCTAGAGAACTATGCCAATCTGCAATGGTATTATCGCTATCAGATGTCTCGAAATCACCATTCAATTTAGCCAACAAATCTGTACCAACTTCAGTCTTGTTATTATTACATGCTGTAAAAGCAAATAACGCCAGTACAACTACTAGCGTTAAAACAAGAAGTAATACATATTTCTTTTTCATGAGTTATCCTCTTGATAATTATTTCTTTGACTCTTTTAATTTTGCAGCCTTACCTGTTCTAGATCTTAGATAGTAAAGTTTTGCTCTACGATTTGCACCATGTCCAATAACTTCGATTGAACCAACTTTTGGTGAATTGATTGGGAATGTCTTCTCTACGCCGATACCATAAGAAACTCTTCTTACTGTAACTGTCTCACGGATTCCGCCATTCTTCATAGCAATAACGATTCCCTCGTAAGCTTGTAAACGTTCTTTGTTACCTTCGATAATCTTGAAGTAAACTTTTACGTGGTCACCAATTTCTAATTTTGGTAGGTCTGTTCTTAAACCTTCTTGTTCGATTGTGTTGATAATGTTATCCATTTTTATTCTCCTCAGACTCAATATTAGGTGTTCATACAAGGCTTTTCGATGTAGCGGACCACCTCGGTCTTTATTATGTTTAGTTATAATATCATAAGATAATTATTATAGACAAGCAAAAATAAGTTATTTATTAATAAAATTCTTTATAAATGTTTGCCTATGTATCTCAGTAGGTCCAAGCTCTTTTAAAGCTTGAATATGTTTTGCTGTGCCATATCCCATATTATGTTCGAAATCATAACCTGGATATTTAACAGCCATTTCTTCCATAAAAGTATCTCTTGTTACTTTTGCTAAAATTGACGCTGCTCCAATTGAATAAGATAGAGCATCACCATGAATTATGCTCATGGATTTGAATGGTATATCTAGTTTTACTGCATCGATTAAAACGATATCTGGATTGACTTTCAAAGAGCAGATTGCATCATGCATTGCTTGTTTTGTGGCGTTTAGAATATTGATTTCATCAATTTTGAAGTTGTCTACCATTTGAATTGAGTAAGCAATAGCATTCTCTTTAATTTGCTCGTATAACTTCTCTCTTTTGGCTTTTGCAACTTTCTTTGAATCATTGATTCCTTGGATTAAATTGTCCATTGGCATGATAACTGCAGCAACACAAACTGGACCTGCAAGTGGTCCACGTCCAACTTCATCTACACCACAAATATACTTGTATCCTTGTGCAAGTAGTTGGTTTTCATATGTCATTAAATCTTCTGCTCTTACCATAATTATGCCTTTTCTAACATCATTTTGCCGAGTTTTCCGGATCTAAAGTCATCTAAAATAGTAGATGCTGTTCTCTCTAAATCGTATTCTCCGCCTTTTACAATAAATCCACGTGATTTTGCAATCTTTTCTAGTGCTTCATCCATATTGGATGGAATATCGTCTAATTTATATCTAGCTTTAATCAATTCTGGATATTTTTCTCTAGCTTCCTTAATGAATTCTTTAGATAGTTCTTGTTTATCCAAAACATCGTCCTTAATCGATCCTATATAGGCTAAATGAAGAGCTGTGCTTTGGTCTGTAAACTTACCCCAAAGAGTTCCTGGAGTGTCTAGAAGGTCTACTACATTGATTGAATACCATACTTGACTTCTTGTAACGCCAGGTCTGTTTCCAGTAATAGCTTTTCCCTTACCAATTAGAGAATTAATAATTGTAGATTTACCTGTATTTGGTATACCAATAACCATTGCTCTTATTGAGATTTTTGCACCTTTATTTTCAAACTTTTGAATTTTATTCAAACAAGCCTTCTTTAATGCCTTAATAACAACATCTGCTTTTAATGATGTACCAACAAGTGGGATTACTTCCTTACCTTCGCTTTTAAACTTATTAATCCATCTGTTTAAATCGTTTCTATCTACTAAATCACATTTATTAAAAATGTATAAAACAGGTTTATTTCCAACTAGTTCATTAAAAACTGGGTTGGATGAACTATTTATAGCTCTAGAATCTGTTACATAGACAACAGCATCAACAAGAGACAGCTTTTCTTCCATCTCTCTAACTGCTTTCATCATATGTCCTGGAAACCAATTAATGTTCATAATAAATCCGGTCTTCTTTCTTTAGTGATTTTTAAGGATTGTTCCTTTCTCCACTTATTAATCTCTGCATGGTTACCGTTGAGTAAAACATCTGGAACTTTCAAACCTCTATATTCAGCTGGTCTAGTATATTGAGGATATTCTAATAATTTATTAGAAAAAGACTCCTCAGATGTGCTTTCAGAAGAACCTAAAACTCCATCTACATACCTTGCAACTGTATTTAATACAACTAATGCAGGTAATTCACCACCAGTTAAGACATAATCTCCAATTGAAATCTCTTCATCTATTGCAAGTTCAATTACTCTTTCATCTATTCCCTCATAACTTCCGCAAACAAATAATAATCTTTCTTCTTTTGCGAGAGTTTCTACCATATCTTGATTTAATGTTTTACCTTTTGGAGATAGATAAATTCTCTTTGCTTTATGCTCTGGATCTGTGTTTTCAATTGCTCTAACAAGTGGGTCTGGTGTCATAACCATTCCTGCACCACCGCCATATGGATAATCGTCTGTTTTTAAGTGTTTATCTTGTGAAAAATCTCTAATATTAACTACATTAACTGAAAATTTGTGGCTTTCAATTGCTTTACCAATTAATCCACTTTTAAGGACATCAAAATATTCAGGAAATATGGTTAGAATATCGAAAATCATAGTTTTTAGTTATAAACACATATACGTGAGAAGATGTATCCTTTGAGGTTAATTACGCCTTTTTTAACATCAACGTAAGAAAAAACATCTTTAA
Organism: Christensenellales bacterium; assembly: GCA_045130665.1. Lineage (GTDB taxonomy): Bacteria > Bacillota > Clostridia > Christensenellales > CAG-917 > RGIG8124. The sequence continues at coordinate 84,298 of JBGUQC010000004.1, forward strand.
TTGCTGGGAAGTTCACTGTTCCTTGTTCTAAGGTAACTTCATATACATCTGCTGAACCAAATTGTTCGATTTTTGTTAAGATACCAATCTTATCTCCATCTACCAAAACATCTGAACCAATTAAATCATCGATATAATATGTTCCGTTTTCTGGTTCTGGAAGCTGACTTCTCTTTATAACAACATTTTTGTTTCTAAGTTTTTCAGCATCATCCATAGTATCTATTCCTACTAATTTAATAAGCATAAAATTGGAAGGATCTATAGAAACACTTTCAACAGCAATTGTATTTGAATCTATAATAACTTCTTTAAGCTTTTTAAATCTTTGTGGATTAGATGTATATGTTTCTGCTCTCACAGCACCTTTGATACCATGAGGACGAACTATCTTACCAATTGTAAAGTATTCTTTCATTTAATTAACCATTGATTTCTGGAGCTTCAGGTTGTTCTTCTATAATTATATTATAATGAACAGGATTGTCTCCGTTTGCTGCCTTGACTAATGTACGGATTGACTTTGCAATTCTGCCTTTCTTTCCGATAATCTTACCAATGTCATGCTTTGCAACGATTATGACAATTTCTGGACCTTTTTCTCCATCTCTATTCTCAATTACATACTCACCATCTGGGATGAGATGCTCAACGATATATTCAACTAATTCTGTCATAATTATAGAATACCGCTGTTCTTGAATAAACGACGTACTGTATCAGTTGGTTGTGCACCATTGTTTAACCATTTTTGTGCAACTTCTTTATCGATATTGCAGATAATTGGATCCTTTGTTGGATCATAGTATCCGATTTGTTCGAGATATTCTGCATCTCTTGCTTTTCTTTCATCGATTGCAACGATACGATAACGTGGTTGTTTCTTTGCGCCAATTCTTGTTAATCTGATTTTTACCATAATTTTATTCTCCTTTTGCTTATAGCAAATTGTTATTGTTTAATTAAAATTTAAATCCAGGTGGTAAGCCTTTCATACCCTTACCTTTGGACATTCTGTGCATCATCTCTTTACTTGCTTGGAATTGCTTTAAGAGTTGATTGATTTCTTGAATAGATGTACCAGAACCATCTGCGATTCTCTTCTTTTGTGAAGATTTGATCAAATCTGGGTTTCTTCTCTCTCTAGGAGTCATAGATTGAATGATAGCCTTGGTATGAGACATTTGCTTTTCATCTATTTGAGCATCACCCTTAATCTTTCCTGCAAAGCCTGGAATCATTTGAAGCATGTCATTTAAATTACCCATTTTCTTAATTGAATCTAATTGATTCATATAATCTTCGAGTGTAAATGAGTTTTGCTTAATCTTCTTTGCTAGTTTTTCTGCTTCTTCTTGATTAAATGCATCTTGTGCTTTTTCAATGAGAGTTAATACATCTCCCATTCCAAGAATACGACTTGCCATTCTATCCGGATGGAAAGGTTCAATATCTTCCATCTTTTCGCCAGTTCCACTAAATTTAATTGGTTTTCCTGTCTCTGCTTTGATAGAAAGTGCAGCACCACCACGTGTATCACCATCTAATTTGGTCATAATTACACCGGTTATATCGAGTTTTTCATTGAAATCTTGAGCAACTCTAACTGCATCTTGACCTGTCATGCTATCTACAACTAATAAAATTTCAGTTGGTTTCACTGCTTGTTTGATCTCAACCAACTCATTCATTAGCTTTTCATCTATATGTAATCTACCTGCTGTATCTATGATAACTGTGTCATATCCATTCTTTAATGCATAAGCAATACCTTCTTGTGCAATCTTAACTGGATTGATTTGACCCATCTCAAATACTTCGGTCTTTACTTTCTTTCCAACAACTTGTAATTGATTAATTGCAGCTGGTCTATAAATATCTCCAGCAACTAATAAAACTTTCTTACCAGATCTTTGTAAATATCCAGCAAGTTTACCACACATTGTTGTTTTACCTGCACCTTGAAGACCACACATCATATAAATTGTTGGTGCTCTATCTGATACAAGTAACTTTTGGTTTTGAGAACCCATTAATTCAATAAGTTCTTCATTAACAATCTTTACAACTTCTTGGCTTGGTGTTAAAGATTTTAAAATATCTTCACCTAGTGCTTTAGCACTAACATCGTTAACAAACTTCTTTACAACGTTATAATTTACATCAGCTTCAAGGAGTGCAATTCTGATTTCTCTCATTGCTTCCTTAATTTCAAGTTCTGTTAACTTGCCTTTATTTCTCATCTTGGAGAATATGTGATTCATTCTTTCTGACAAATTTGCGAATAATGCCATAAATTAATCCTCCATATCTTTAATTGCTACCTCAACCAATTCTGTAGCTTTGGTTAAGTCTTTTTGATTAAGTGCATCTTGGATATTCTCTAAATGCTTTTTAATCATTAAATCTCTTGCTACTAATCCTAATTTGGACTCAGCTTTGTCTAATGTAGATTCAGCATGTCTTAAATTATCTAGTACTGCTTGTCTTGTAATATTTAATTTTTCTGCTATTTCTGCGAGAGAAAAGTCATCTTCGTAATGTAAAAGAAAAATCTCAGCTTGTCTAGCTGTGAGTAAACCGCCATAATATGCGTTTAATTGACAATACCTAAATCTGTTTCTTTCCATAATAAATGACAAGTATTTTTGCTTTACAAAGCATCTTTACTTGCCATATATTACTTTAAATATATTTAAAAGTCAAATAAATTATTCAAATAGTGCTGTTATGAAATCTTCAGCATTAAATGGTATTAAATCATCTATTTTTTCGCCTACACCAATGTATACAACTGGTAATTCTAAAGTATTTGAAATTGCGATGATTACACCACCTTTTGCAGTACCATCTAACTTTGTTAGAATTATTCCATCTGTATCTATTGTTTCAGAGAAAATTTCAGCTTGTGCAACTGCATTTTGACCTGTTGTTGCATCTAATACCAAGAACTTTCTAAAGTCTGCATCTGGTAGCTCTCTATCTACAACTCTACAAATCTTTTTTAGCTCATTCATAAGGTTAACTTTGTTATGAAGTCTTCCTGCTGTGTCTATTAAGATTACATCTATATTGTGTGCTTTTGCTGCGGAAATTGTATCAAAAACAACTGCTGCTGGATCTGAACCTTCACCATGTTTAATGACTCTTACACCTGCTCTTTTGCCCCAAACTTCTAATTGTTCTGAAGCTGCTGCTCTAAATGTATCTGCTGCAGCAACAATAACAGTTTTTCCTTCATCCATAAAGTTATGTGCAAGTTTTCCAATTGTTGTTGTCTTTCCTACACCATTTACTCCAGATAAAAGGATTACTAATGGAGAATATTCATATTCAGGTATTTCGAAATCAATTTCTTCAAGTAAGATTTCTTTTAATAAACACTTACATTTTTCTGGTTCTTTGATCTTTTGTCTAAATGTTCTATCTTTTAATTCTTCAATGACATTTTCGCCTGCTTCAACGCCAACATCTGCGGCAAGTAGTGCGTCTAATAAATCATCATAGAATTCATCATTTAATTCTTTTGCAGAAAAAGCATAAAACAACTTTTTAGAAAAGTTATCTTTTGTTTTTCTTATACCTTCTGCTATCTTTTTAAATATATTCATATTTAACCTCTAGCTTCTTTTTCGTGTTCTTTAATAAATTGTTCAGCAGATTCAAGAGATACTGAAACGAATTTAGTTACACCTGGTTCTTCTTGTGTTACACCATAAATTGAGTCTGCCTTAACCATTGTTGGCTTTTTATGTGTAATAACAATGAATTGTGTCTTTGATGAATACTTTTGTAAGAATTCAGCAAATAAGTTTGCGTTTGTATCGTCCAATGCAGCGTCTATTTCGTCTAGGACGCAGAATGGCATTGGGTTCAAGGAAATTATCGCAAACAAGATTGCAATAGCTGTAAGAGCCTGCTCACCACCTGATAATAGTGAAATGTTTTGTAATCTCTTACCTGCTGGAGTTGCAAGAATATCAATACCAGCCTCTAAGACGTCTTTTTCTGGACTATCATCGTAGTTGAGTTTAAGTTCACCTTTACCGCCACCGAATAATAAAACGAATATTCTTTGGAAGTTTTCATTAATCTTTGTGAATGCATCCATGAACTTAGTTCTCATTTCTGTCATTAAAGTGTTAATGATATTGATGATGTCATCATAAGCTTTTTGGATATCATCACGAGATTTTACATATTCGTTATATCTTTCCTCAGTTTCTTTTAATGTTTCAACTGCAAGTGGGTTAACATCACCGAGTTTAGATATATTTCTCTTAATATCTGAAATTCTTGTCTTAGATCCGTTATATTCGTAGTTTTCTACTCTATAATCTAAGCAGTTACCATAGGTAAGGTTATATTCATCTAAGATATTTTGTTGCATATTGATTAAATCTTCTTCACACTTAGTTAATAAAGATTCTTCTTTTGCTTTTTTATCAAATAACTCAAGTTTTTGATTATTTAAAGTTTCTTTTTGAACTTCACATTCTCTAAGTTTTTTGGATAAAGCTTCTCTTCTTTCTTGAATTTGACCAATCAATGTTTCAAGTTCATCAATTCTTGCTTGATCTTTTGGTGAGATATTCTTCTTTTCTGTTGCATTAATTGCATCTAATTGAGATTCAACTTCTTTTAATTCTGCCTCTACTCCCAATTTATCTGAGATTAATTGCTCTTTTTCATTCTTTAATCTGAAGATATCATTAGATGTATTATCGATTTCAACTTTCTTTTCAGCTGTTCTCTTGCTTAAATCCAAGACTTTTTCCATTAATTCGTCGATTTCTTTCTTTTTATCATCACCTTGTTCTTGGTTTTCAGAGAAAAGTTTATCGTATTTTTCTTTGTTTTTGTTTACATCTGCTTGAATCTTTTCAATTTGAGCAATTTTTTGATCTAAATCAGCAAGAGTTGAGTTAATTTCTTTTAAATCTTCTTTATTCTTATCTAATTCTGGTGCAATTGCATTCTTTCTAGTATTGAATGATTCAACTTTTTCAGAGAAAACAGAAATATTAATTGCTAAAGAGCTTACTTCTTCTTCAATATTACGTAAAGATTCAGTTAATTCTTTGACTTCCTTGGACTTGGCGTCTCTTAACTGTTCGTATTGCTTAATATTCTTTTGAGCTCTTTCAATATTTTGTCTTGTTTCTTCTATTGTTTTTTCTTGAGATAAAATACCAGATGTTTCATTTCTTCTGGAACCACCAGTAATATCACCAGATTTTTCATAGATATCACCATCTAATGTGACAATCTTGAAATTGAAGTTATATTTTCTTTGGATCGTAGCAGCTGTATAACCTGTATCTACAACAACTGTTGCTCCTAAGAATGAATTAATGAATGGACGATACATGTCTTTGCATTTTACTAAATCTGCAGCAACACCAATAACGCCTGTTTCATTTAATACATTTCTATCTTGGCCAAGTAACATTCTTTCTTTACAGCTTGTTAATGGTCTAAATGTTATTCTTCCTAATTGTTTTTGCTTTAAAAAAGCAATTAAGTCATTAGCATCATTTGTATTTCTTACTAAAACTGTTTGTAAAGCTCCACCTAAAGCGTATTCAATTGCGGCGATATAATCCTTAGGAACATCCATAACTTCGCCTAAAACGCCTAATACTTTGTCTGAGATGGAAATATCTGCTTTAGCAAAGGTCATTAATTTCTTAATAGACTCACTATAACGTGTATATTCACTTTTTGTGCTTTCATATAATTCCAATCTATCTTTATAGTTTTGCAAGTTAAGGTTAAATGTATTTAAAGATTCTCCGATTTCATCTAAAGAAGCTTTAGCATCTTCTAATTCATCAACCATATCTAATTTATTAGATAAAAGTTCGTTCTTTCTTTCAATAGCCTTTTGTAAATTTGTGTAGTTAATTGCATAATCTGTAGCAATGGATGCAAGTTCTTTGGCCTTTTCATCAACCATTTTTTCTAATGATTCTTTTCTTGTTTCATTACTTGCTCTATCAGATTTATATACAACTAAATTAGATTGAAGTGATCTTAATTCTTCAAGTGATTTAACATATTGAATGTTTGAATCCTCTGCTGTTTTTGAAACTTCTTTATATAATTTGTTTACAGCCTCATATTCTTCAGATAATTCTTTATGTTCTTTTTCTAAATCAGCCTTTTTATCATTTGCTGCTATAATATCTGTATCATGACTATTTATATCTTCTTCAATTTCCGCAATTTCTTCTAAACATCTTTGTTTATCTTCTTGAAGATGCATTATCTTTTCTTGAACAAGTTTCAAATCTCCTGCTAAATGTGCAGCATCTACTTTTAATGTTGTAAGTTCTGCATTATATGCATTAATTGCTTGGTCCATACCGGAGTTTTCAGTAAATGCTTCAGAACTTTCTGCTAATACTTTCTTATAGGCTTCTTCAGTATTATCTAAATCTTCAAGAATCTTGGATAATCTATCTTTGATTCTATCTTTCATTGATTTATTGTTTTCATACATATAAATGTATGCATTAATTTCTTCAGACTTTAATTGTTCCTTTAAATCAAAGTAAACCATTGCATCTTCTGCTTGTTTTCTCAATGGTTTTAAAGTCTTTTCTATTTCATTAATTAATTCAATTTGAGAATCTAAATTTAATTTTGTTCTTTCAAGGTTTCTTTCTGCTTCGTTCTTTTGTGCTCTAAATTTGGAAATTCCTGCGGCTTCTTCGAAGATTTGTCTTCTTTCATCTGGTTTTTTGGAAACAATTGCACTAATTCTTCCTTGTCCAATGATGGAATAACCTTCTTTACCGATACCAGTGTCGTGTAATAAAGAAATGATGTCTTTTAATCTAACATTACTATTGTTGAGTAAATATTCACTGTTTCCACTTCTATCTAACTTTCTAGTAATGATTACTTGATCATAAGAAAGATTTGGGAAAACTTTATGATCTTCATTATTAAAGTAAATAGATACATCACAATAAGATAAGCTCTTTCTGTGTTCAGTACCAGCGAAAATGACATCTTGCATTGATGTACCACGCAATTGTTTGGAACTTTGCTCACCTAATGTCCATCTAATAGCATCAGCGAAATTAGATTTACCACATCCGTTTGGTCCAATAATTGCAGTAACACCATTATTGAATGTTAATTCGATTTTGTCTGCAAACGATTTAAAACCGTGGAATTCAACCTTTTCAAGAATCATAAATAAAAAATCCTTATATCATAATTTTACAAAATTATAACATAAGAATTCTCATTTTACAATAAAAATTTCAATGTTTCATGAAACAATATTACTTATTTAATGCCTCTTTTGCAGCCTTTCCTTCAGCATTTTTTATGGTAGAAGCAATACCCTTTCCAACTACCTTACCGTCTACTAATAAAGACACCTCAAATTGATGTGTATTATTATCTAGTAAAGTATCTGAATCTAGTCTATATTCAACCACATGTTTTGGGCCTGGATATACTCTATTAATTTCACTCTTATAATCTGTTGGATTTGAGTGTTCAATCTCTTTGAGATTAGTTAAGTCAAAATTAATGTTATTTAAAATGAATTTTTTAACTGTTTCAAATGAGTTAGAATCAAGGTAAATTGCAGCAACTAAAGACTCAAATAAATCGCACTTTCTTTTGTCATCATTATTAATCTTATCTTTGCTTTCTCCCTTGCCTAATTTCATGTATTTTACAAGGTCTAATTTGTCTGTAATTTTTGCAAGTGAGGATTTCATAACAAAAGCCGCTCTTGCGGATGTTAATTTTCCTTCTGTGAAACATGGATTTTGTTTGAATAATTCTTCGGATACAACCATTTCCACTATTGCATCTCCTAAAAATTCGAGTGTTTCATAGTGTGATTCTGGATTTGTATTATATGATTTATGAGTAAAGGCTCTATCTAATAAGTCTTTATTTATAAATTTATATCCGATTTTTTCCTCAATTACTTTGTAATCCATTATTCTTTTGCTATTCCTTCTTTAATCTTACCCACTACATCGGCCTTTATAAGCCCTGAGCATTGAAGTATTGATGCCTTAATAGATTTTGCTTTGGATGCACCGTGCGACTTTACAATGACCTTATTAACGCCTAAGAAGCATGCTCCTCCGTTATCGTTGTAGTCTACTCTCTTCTTTAAAGCTTTAAATGTTGGTTTTAAGAGTAAATATCCGAGTTTTGCTCTTAATCCACACTTCATAATTCCATCTTTTAATAGAGCAAAGATAGCATTAGCTGTGCCTTCGCAGGATTTAAGTGCAATATTGCCATTGAAACCATCTGCAACAACTACATCATAATCTCCAGATAAAATATCTCTTGCTTCGCAATTTCCTACAAAGTTGAGTTTCTTATCTTCTTTCAGTAAAGCATATGCATCTCTATTAAGTTGTGTGCCTTTATGTTCTTCTGCACCATTATTAAGGAGTCCAACTTTTGGATTTTCAATACCATTTGCTTTTGCATAAGCTGTTCCCATGTGAGCAAATTGTAAGATATTTATATCTTTACACTCAATATTTGCACCACAGTCACATAAAATGACTTGTCCGCCAGTTACTGTTGGTAAGAATGGAGCAAGTGCTGGTCTATTGATTCCTTGAATTCTTCCAGCAATTAATGTTGCACCAACTAAAACTGCACCTGTAGATCCTGCAGAAACAAATCCTTGACACTCATCATCCTCTTTTAATCTCTTCATTGCTTTAACAATAGAACTCTCTGTTTTATGTCTTATTGCTTCTGTTGGAACATCATCGTTAGTGATAATGTCTTGAGCATCTAAAACTTCAATTTTACTGCTTAAAGATTCATCATTATATGATGAAATAATGTCATTAATCTCTTTTTCTTTACCAACTAATACTATGGATAAATCTTGCTCTTCTTTTAGAGCTTGAATAGAACCATCTATTATTTCTTTTGGAGCGTAATCTCCACCGAAAGCATCAACTATTATCTTTGTCATAATTATTAAAAGAGGAACTTTTGTTAAAGTCCCTCATGTTTTTATTAGTCTTCTTTTTCTTCTTTTGACTTTGGTACGAAAGCTTGTTCACCATTGTAATATCCACATTTTGGGCAAGCTGTATGTGGCTTAATTAATGCATGACATTGTGGACACTCAACGAGTTGAACTTTCTTACATTTCCAATTTGCGAAACGTGAATTTGTTCTTGACTTTGATGTTTTTCTCTTTGGGACTGCCATATCTATATCCTCCGAATAACTTACTTTATATGCGAGTGAGATTATAATAAATAATAATAACTAAGTCAAACACTATTAATTATTTTTGTGAAACCAATCTTAGTGTATCTCTTGCTATCATTAATTCCTCATTTGTTGGGATAATTATAATCTTTACTTTGCTATCTTTTGCGGAAATTTCTTCAATATTTCCTGTGGATGCAACTTTGTTCTTTTCTTTATCGATTTTTGCACCGAATACTTCAGTTCCTTCAAGAACTAATTCTCTTACGTATGAGTTGTTTTCACCGATACCACCAGCAAATACGATTGCATCTACTCCGCCTAAAGCGACAGAATATGCTCCGATATATTCTCTAATTCTAAGTGCAAACATATCTAGTGCAAGCTTTGCTTGTTCATCGCCATCATTGATCATTTGGATTAAATCTCTGAAGTCTGATGTCTTTCCTGTGATACCTAAAACACCACACTTTTTGTTAAGGAAATTAACAACGTCTTCTGCCTTCATATCCATCTTCTTTCTTGCAAATTCAACTGCAGCTGGATCAATGTTACCAGAACGTGTTCCCATGATTAAACCTTCAAGAGGTGTGAATCCCATAGATGTATCAATACACTTTCCACCATCAACTGCTGCAATAGATGAACCATTGCCTAAGTGACATGTGATAATCTTTGCCTTTGGATTTCCTAAATATTTTAATGCTTCGTGTGAAATATAGTTGTGAGATGTGCCATGGAAACCATACTTTCTAATCTTGTAATTTGTGTAAAGTTCATATGGGATAGCATATAAATATGCTTTCTTCTCCATTGTTGCATGGAATGTTGTATCAAAAACTGCAACTTGAGGAACACCTGGCATTAATGCCATACAAGATCTAATACAACCTACATTTGCTGGCATATGGAGTGGTCCAAATTCTGTGTTTTTGTCACAAAGTCTTAATACTTCATCATCTACAATAACTGATTCTGAGAAATCTTCTGCGCCATGGAGAACTCTATGTCCAACCGCACCGATTTCATCTAGTGATTTAATAACACCTGCATCTTTATCTGTGATTGCATCAAATACTAATTTTAAAGCTTCTGAATGGTTTTCTAAATTCTTTTGAATTTCGTATGTTTTACCATCTGCTCTCTTTTGTTTAATAAATGTTCCGTCTATTCCAATTCTTTCAACATTACCCTTAACTAATAATGTCTCATTTGTCATATCAATAACTTGATATTTAAGTGATGAACTTCCTGCATTAATAACGAAAATCTTCATTGTTACTCCTTATTTATTATACTTTGTATAATATCTTATTTAATTCCTTGTAAAACTGCGATAGCTGCAACACAAACGATATCTTCTGCAACGCAACCTCTAGATAAGTCATTAAGAGGAAGAGCTAAACCTTGCATGATTGGTCCAATTGCCATACAATTACCAAATCTTTGAGCAAGTTTGTATCCGATATTACCTGCATCTAAGTTAGGGAAAACTAATGTATTTGCATTACCTGCAACCTTGCTTTCTGGAGCCTTTTGTTTTCCAACTACTTCAACGATAGATGCGTCTAATTGTAATTCACCATCTACATCGATTTCTGGATGTGTTTCTTTTACGATATTGTATCCAGCAATAACCTTTTCTGTAGATTCGTGTTTTGCACTACCCTTTGTTGAGAATGAAAGCATTGCAACTTTTGGTTCGATTTCAAGAATTTTCTTACAAGAATCTGCTGCTGCTACAACGATATCTGCAAGTTGTTCTGCTGTTGGATATGGAATAACTGCACAGTCTGAGAAAATGAATGGATGATCACCATATTTGAATCCTTCTGGTGGAACCATAATGAAACAACTAGATACTGATGAGATACCTGGAGCTGGTTTTACAACCATAAAAGCTGCTCTTGATACATCTGCTGATGAATAAACTGCACCACCAACAACACCATCTACATCTCCGCTCTTAAGAGCACATGCTGCATAGAACATTTTGTTTGTTTTTACCATACTTAATGCAGCTTCTTCTGTCATACCTTTTGCTTTACGAAGTTCGTATAAAAGGTTTGCATATTTTGCTGTATTTGCACTAGTTTCTGGATCATCGAAAGCTACACCTGTTAAATTGATTTCTGGGAACTTAGCTTTGATTGCATCTTCATTACCAACTAATACAACTTTACATACTTTCTTTTCTGTTAAAATTTCTGCTGCTTTAGCGACTCTTTTGTCATCACCTTCAGCTAACATAATTGTTTTACCATATTTTGCTGCTCTGCTTAATAAACTATCAACGAAAGACATATATTTTCTCCTTCTAAAATATGAATTATTTGCGTAAATTGTTATAATTGTTTATAATTATAATTACTTAAAAAAGTAAAAGCAACAATTAAAAGGAAAGTCCATGAATATTTGTGTAATTTTTGGTGAGTATAACTACTTTGATGAAACAACCATTAAAGAAATCAAGCAAACAAAGAAACAAGTTAAGCCTGATTTAATGTGTGTCATCTTAAATAAATATATTGCGAACAACGGTGATTTTCTTAATTCTAACCCAGTCAATTATGCAAATTTGGCAATTGAAAATGGCGCAGATTTAGTATTAGGAATCCCATCTGTATTCACTTTATCCAATAAAGAAATATATTCCTTTGCACTTTTAAAGATTTTAAGATTATTTGGCAAAGATAATAAGTATTTCTTAGCATGTCCTATTGATGAGGAAAGTTTGGAATACATTATTATTACATCTGAGATGATAACATCTGAGGGTAATGATGGCTTCTTAGGTAGCACAGATATCAATGTTGTTAACAAGACAGAAACACAAGAATCTGCAGATTTAACCAATATGCTCACTGGTATTTCTAATGAAATATTCATTGAGACTTATCTTAATGGTTTAAAATCCAATTTAGACATAGAATTGATACCAGTATTGAAAAGATATTTTAGAGACGAAACAGAGCCATTTATTGACAAGAATAAATATAATTTATTATCCAAAAACATTTTAGCGACTGCTAATCCGGAAACCATCAAGAAAAATCTTGAATTTATATCTAATGGAGAAAACGATGAAGAAGTAGCAAAAAAGATAGCAATCTCCCTACTCCTCAAGTTTGATTTAACAAAAGAAAAGATAATAGATTACATAATGAAATTAGATAAGGCTGAAGTATTAGCCATAAAGAATAATAAGAAACGATTCATTAAAGGAAAAGGTTTTGTAGAAAACATTGAAAGTTCAGATATCTTAAAAGAATTAAATACCTACGAAACAAAAATTGAAGAATTAGAAAAACTACTTAAATAAAATAAATCCCATCCAAATGGATGGGAATATTTTTAATTAAATCTTCTCATGAAGTTTACAAAGTTAGAGAAAACAATTCCTGGATCCTCTAGATCATGGTTCCATCTCTTTACCCATTCAAGTGAGTAATATCCTGGATAATTGTTGTCTAATAATGCATTAATTGCATCCTCAACTGGAATATCACCATAACCCATCATCTTGTATTTTGCCTTACCCTTTTCCATTACACTGTCTTTTAAGTGTACATGTTTGATATAACTTCCAAGATTATTGATAGATTCTGAGATAGATTCATCGTTATATCTGTATGGATGATGAATATCCCAAAGAGCACCTCCACCTTCACCGATATTATCTAAAAACTCTTTTAAGAGTTTAGTGTCTGCAAATATACCATTTGTTTCCATTAAAGGAGTAACACCTTTACCCTTTGCATAGTCTACAACTTCTTTATATTGCTTTTCGCAAAGTTTAATATCTGCATTACCTGTATCAAATGGTCTATCTGTTGGCATAACTCTAATATATTTAGCACCAAATTTTTGAGCTAAATCAATATATGATTTTGCCTCTAATACAGCTGTATCTTTTTTAGCATTATCTGCAAGACATGCACCTGAAACAAAGATAGGAATTGTAATGTTTATATTTTTTAAATATACCTTTGTTTTTTCAAGGTCATCTGAGAATTCTTTCATGGATGGTGCATTTAATTCGTTAGCTATACCTCTAACTTCAACTGCATCATATCCTAAATCTTTTGCAACTGAGAATATTTCTTTAAATCCCCAATCTGGACATCCTATAGTTGAAAAACATAATTTCATAATCTCCCCTCCTTATGCTGTTTCAATATTAGCTGCTTCTTGCAATTTGAACATTTCGATTGCTTGTTCACGAAGTTTGAACTTTTGGATCTTTCCACTAGCTGTTACTGGGAATGCATCCATAAACCAAACATACTTTGGAACTTTATGTCTTGCCATATTTGCTTTAACTAATTCCTTGACCTCGTCTTCGGTCATGGTTTCGCCTTTCTTTAAGATAATACATGCCATAACTTCCTCGCCATAAGCTTTGCTTGGAACACCAATGACTTGTACATCACTAATCTTTGGACATGTATAAAGGAATTCTTCAATTTCCTTTGGATAGATGTTTTCACCACCACGAATAATCATGTCTTTGATTCTTCCTACTACTTTGTAGTAGCCTTCCTCATCACATGTACACAAATCACCTGAGTGTAACCAACCATCTTTATCAATAGCTTGAGCTGTTGCTTCTGGCATTTTGTAATATCCTTTCATGATATTATATCCACGTGCAACGAATTCACCTGGTGTATTAGGAGGAAGATCTTTATGTGTTTCTGGGTCAACAATCTTACATTCAACTCCTGGGAATTGTCTGCCAACTGTTGCAACTCTTCTCTCTAATGTATCTGTTGTAGTTGTCATAGTACATCCAGGGCTTGCCTCTGTTTGTCCGAAAACAATTACTATATCTCTCATATTCATCTTCTCTACAACTTGTTTCATGACCTCAATTGGACATGGAGAACCGGCCATAATACCTGTTCTCATTGTTGAGAAATCGAATTGATCAAATAATGGATGTTCAAGCATAGCAATGAACATTGTTGGAACACCGTGAACCGCGGTACAGTGCTCTGAAGATAGAGCATTCATAACAGGTACTGGTGAATATGCCTCAACTGGAACCATTTCTGTTCCGTGTGTAATAGATGCCATTGTTGCAAGAACAAGACCGAAGCAATGGAAAAGTGGTACAACAATACAGAGTTTATCATCTGGTGTAAATGCCATACCATCGCCGATTGTTAAACCATTATTGATAATATTGTAATGTGTTAACATTACACCTTTTGGGAAACCTGTTGTTCCTGATGTATATTGCATATTGATAACATCTTGAGGATCAAGTGTTGCTTGTCTTGCTTTGAATTCTTCATCTGAAATGGATTCACCAAGCTTTTCAAGCTTCTTAAAGTTCAAGAAACCTTGTGGTTCGTTATCTCCTGCAAATACTACATGCTTTAAGAATGGTAATCTCTTAGAAGATACTGCACCATCTTTTGCATCTTTTAGTTCTGGAACTAATGTATAAATTGTGTCTACATAACTGTTTCCCTTAAAGCCATCTATCATGACTAATACTCTTGTATCAGATTGAGATAATAGATACTCTGCTTCGAAAACTTTGTAGTTTGTATTAACTGTAACTAAAACTGCTCCAATTTTTGCTGAAGCAAATAATGTTAAGAACCATTCAGGAACGTTTGTTGCCCAAATAGCAATCTTATCATCTTTTTGTACGCCGAGAGCCATGAAACCTTTAGCAATTCTATCGGTTTCTTCGTCTAACTCTTTCCAAGTTCTCTCGTAACTATTTGTTGTATATTTTATTGCAGTCCTATCTGCGTATATTTTGCCATTATCATTAATGATTTGGCCCAATGTTTTATTTATAAATTCCATTTTATTTATCTTTAACCTCTAATAATCGTAATTTTTCATGTTAATACTCAAGAATGCATTAACGTTAAACAGTGTCCATGGTTCTTCTTCTGGTGGATATACTCTAAATACCATTGAATTTCCAGAAATTGGATGATTGAATCTAATTTCAGTTGACCATAAGCATAGAGGTACTTGTGTCTTATATTTTCCAGCGTTTCCGTATCTATAATCACCAACCAGTGGATATCCTGCTGTAGCCATTTGAACTCTAATTTGATGTGCCCTACCTGTTACCAACTTGATTTGTAGTAAACTACAACCTTTCTTTGTTTCCAGGACTTTGTAATCCAGTTCAGCATACTTTGCACCTTCTTCAGCCATTGGAACTACTTTTATCATGTTTTGTGAAGCATACTTCTTTAGGTAATTAATCAGTTTTCCAGATTGTTCCTTAGGTTCTCCTTCAACAATGCACATATATTTCTTATCTACTTCACCAGCTCTTATCTGCTCCGATAATCGAGATGCCGCCTTTGATGTCTTAGCAAAAACCATAACACCGCCTGTTGGTCTATCTAGTCGATGGACCAGTCCTAAGTATGCATCTCCTGGTTTGTTGTACTTTTCAATTAAATATTGCTTTAACAAAGTGAGCATGTCCGGATCCTTGCTTTCATCTGCTTGGCATGGGACATTCGCTGGCTTCATAACAACCAAGATATGATTATCTTCAAAAAGTATGTTTAAATCTTGATAAGTAATATTCATAGTTTCCTCATTATTTGAATGTTGCAAATGCAGTACATCCTTC
This sequence comes from Christensenellales bacterium, assembly GCA_045130665.1. Lineage (GTDB taxonomy): Bacteria > Bacillota > Clostridia > Christensenellales > CAG-917 > RGIG8124. The sequence continues at coordinate 100,145 of JBGUQC010000004.1, forward strand.
TGGTAGAATGATGTTATTCTCTTTTGTTTTGATACCTATTTCATCCGAATCTATATCGGCTTTGCCTTTCAAGGCAATTGATAGCAAGTTTGCCATAACTCCAGGTTGTATTCCTGTTGTATATGAATTTAAGCATAGGAATAAAGGTTTATCTGAAAGTAAAGATGCAACTAGCTCTAATAATTCAGATATTCCTTCTTCTAATTTCCATTTTTCTCCATTTGGACCACGGCCAAAACTTGGTGGATCTAAGATAATTGCATCATATTTATGACCTCTCTTTAATTCTCTAGTACAGAATTTGAAGCAATCATCAATGATATAACGCATCTTAGCATGTTCTAGGCCAGATAACCTAACATTATCTCCAGCTCTTTCTACCATGGCTTTAGCGCCGTCTACGTGTGTAACAGAAGCTCCTGCTTGTAAACAAGCAACAGATGCGGCACCTGTATATCCAAATAAATTCAAAACAGAAATTTCTCTTCCTGCTTCTTTAATGAGTTTTTGCATTCTCTTCCAGTTAACTGCTTGTTCTGGGAAAAGACCTGTATGCTTAAAGCCCATTAATTTAAGTTTGAATTTTAAATCGTTCCATGAAATTATAAAATCTTCTGGAATTGGATTAATATATGTCCATGCTCCACCGCCTTCTTTGGATCTATTATAAATAGCGTCTATGCCTTTATAATCTCTTAAAGGTTTTTGAGCATGCCAAATAATTTGAGGATCTGGACGGATTAATGTATAATCGCCCCAACGCTCTAGTTTTTCGCCATCACCTGTGGCTATAACTTCGTAGTCTTTCCAGTCCTCAGCTATTTTCATTTATTACACCTTCTTTACAGAAATTGTTACGTTTTCACCATTGATGTTACACTCTTTTGTATAACCATCTAATGTATCTACGATATCATCTGCAAGAACATCATTTAAGAATGATTTGCTCTCGAAGATTTCTTTTGCTGAACCATCTGCTTTGTAACCAACGATGATGTGGTCTACAACTTCAAATCCAGCTTCTTTTCTCATTGATTGTATCTTAGATACAATTTCTCTTTCAAAACCTTCTTTGATAAGTTCTGGTGTTAATGAGATGTCTAATACAACTGTCATATTTCCATCTGATTCTGCGGAGAATCCTTCTTTATTCTTGATAGAAACAAGTAAATCTTCCTCAGTTAATTCAACATCTTTATCATTTGCCTTGAATATGTAAGCACCCTTTTGTTTTACTGTGTTAACAATATCTTTAGCTTTTGATGCTAATTCTTGTCTAATTGCACCTAAAAGAGCACCATATTTTGGTCCTAATGTCTTAAGTTGTGGTTTTACTTCGTAATCGATGTAATCTTCATCGCCTGAAATATCAACTTCTTTAACATTTAGTTCATCTTCAACTAATTCTTTAAGTTCTTCACTTAATTGCTTGTGTCCATTGTATAAAAGTCTTGGTAATGGTTGACGATTCTTTAAATTCATCTTAGAACGTGCTGCTCTACCTAATACAACAACTTGTAATACATCTTCCATACCTGCTTCTAATACTTTGTTGATGTACTTATCATCTGCTACTGGGAATGAGCAAAGATGTACTGATTCTGGAGCAGATTTATCAAAGTTAACAACTAAGTTTTGATATAAAGTTTCAGACATAAATGGAACAAATGGAGCTGAAATCTTTGCAAGAGTTACTAAGACTGTATATAAGGTTGTATATGCTGCTTCTTTAGAAGGAGTCATAGATGAACCCCAGAATCTTTCTCTTGAACGTCTTACATACCAGTTAGATAACATATCTGTGAATTCTTCAATCTTTCTGGATGTTTCTGTGATCTTATATTCATTTAAGCCATCATCTACGAACTTAATTAAAGAATTTAATTCAGATAAAATCCACTTATCCATAACATTGAGCTTTTGATCCTCAAGTTTATGCTCCATTGGATTGAATTTATCTATTTCTGCATATAATACGAAGAATGCGTATGTATTCCATAATGTTCCCATAAACTTACGTTGTGCTTCGGATACTGCTTCTGCATAAAATCTGGATGGTAACCATGGTGCTGAAGATGTATAGAAATACCATCTTGTTGCATCTGCACCTTGTTTATCTAAGACTGTCCATGGATCTACAACGTTTCCTAAGTGTTTACTCATCTTCTTTCCGTTCTTATCATTGACGTGTCCAAGAACTATACAGTTCTTAAATGGAGATTTGTCGAATAATAATGTAGAAACAGCGAGTAATGTATAGAACCAACCTCTTGTTTGGTCTATAGCTTCAGAAATGAAGTCTGCTGGGAATTGTTTCTCGAATAATTCCTTATTTTCAAATGGATAATGGAATTGTGCAAATGGCATTGAACCACTATCAAACCAACAGTCTAAAACTTCTGGTGTTCTTTCCATCTCTCCACCACAATCTTCACATACTAATTTAACTGAATCAATATATGGACGGTGTAACTCGATATCTTCTTTTAATCCGCCACGTGCTTTTAATTCTTCTTTAGAACCAATTACGTGAACTTTTCCGCACTTTTTACATACCCAGAATGGTAATGGTGTTCCCCAATATCTATTACGTGAGATACCCCAGTCTATAACGTTCTCTAAGAAGTTACCCATTCTTCCTGTTCCAATTGTGTTTGGCATCCAGTTTACAGATGCATTGGACTTTAATAATTCTTCTTTAAGTGCTGTAACTTTAATGAACCAGCTCGAACGTGCATAATAAAGCAATGGTGTATCACATCTCCAACAGAATGGATATGAGTGTGTGAATGGCATTGCCTTGAATAACTTACCTTCAGCTTTTAGATCTTCGATAATGAGCTTATCTGCAGCTTTTGCAAATAATCCAGTGTATCTTCCACAATTTTCTACGAAATGTCCTGTTTCATCAATTAATTGAACTACAGGTATACCATATTTCTTACCAACATTGTAGTCATCTTCACCAAATGCTGGTGCAATATGTACAACACCAGAACCATCTGTAAGTGTTACATAGTTATCACAGGTTACATAGTAACCTTTTGCTTTTGTAGCATCGTCTACGAAGTCAAATAATGGCTCGTATTTAATTCTTTCTAAATCTGTTCCTTTATAGGAAGCAACCTTTTCATATGTTCCTTCTTCAAATAATGAAGAAATTAACGCATCTGCTAAGATGTAGTATTTACCATCTTCTGCTTTAATCTTTGTGTAATCTGATGTTGGATTTACACAGAGAGCGATATTGCTTGGTAATGTCCATGGAGTTGTTGTCCATACGATGAAATAAGTATTATCTTCGTCTTTTAACTTAAAGTTAACGAATATTGATACTTCTTCTACATCCTTATATCCTTGTGCGACTTCGTGTGAAGATAGTGCTGTTCCACAACGTGGACAATATGGAACGATTTTATGTCCTTTATAGATTAATCCTTTATCTGCGATAGTTTTTAATGCCCACCAAACAGATTCGATATATTTGTCGTCATATGTAATATATGGGTTTTCCATATCTGCCCAATAACCAATTCTTTCGGACATCTTTTCCCATTCACCCTTATATTTCCATACAGATTCCTTACATTTTTTAATGAAAGGTTCGATACCGTATTTCTCGATTTGTGGTTTTCCATCTATTCCAAGTAATTTTTCAACTTCAATTTCAACTGGTAATCCGTGTGTATCCCAACCAGCTTTTCTAAGAACATGGTATCCCTTCATTGTCTTATAACGTGGAATAATATCCTTCATAACTCTGGTTAAGATATGACCAATGTGTGGTTTACCATTAGCTGTTGGAGGTCCATCATAGAATGAGAAGTCTTCATGACCTTCATTCATTTCTACACTTTTTTCAAAAATTTTGTTCTCTTTCCAAAACTCTAAAACTTCTTTTTCCCTCTCTACGAAATTTAAATTTGAGTCAACTGGTTTGTACATTTTTTTGCTTTTCCTTTTATGAAATAATTATTTTAGTCTAAAAAATTATAGTTATGGTCCACATTAAAGTCAATTAAATATTATTTAATTTTGATTTTTCTGCTTTGTTTGACTTTTAAAAGGCAATAATATAGAATATTTTTTAGCAAAAAAGCGCGGATGTAGTACATCGGTAGTACACGAGCTTCCCAAGCTTGTGAGGCGGGTTCGATTCCCGTCATCCGCTCCAGCAAATATAAACTTTTAAGGAGTATCCTTAATGAAGATTTTAACAACAAACAAATTAACCAAAAAATATGATGCTTTAAATGTTGTAGATGAAGTGTCTATGACAATTCATAAAGGTGATATTTATGGTTTAATTGGTAGAAACGGTGCTGGTAAGACTACACTTCTTAGAATGATCTGTGGAGTTACAAAACCAACATCTGGTTCTATCTCAATCTATGATGATGAACTTGAAATTCCTCAATATGAGGCTTTAAAGCGTATTGGTTCACTTCTTGATTATCCATCATATGACGGAGACATGTCTGCATTCCAAAATATGAAGTACATGGCAACATCTATTGGATACAATAATGATGAAAAATTAAAGAAATTACTTCAATGTGTTGGACTAGATCCAGAAGACAAAAAACCAGCTAAAAAGTTCTCTTTAGGAATGAAGCAAAGATTAGCCATTGCTATTGCATTAATTGCATCTCCTAAAATTTTAATTTTAGATGAACCTGTAAATGGTATGGATCCAACAGGTATTTTTGAGATTCGTGAGTTACTTTTAGACCTCAATATGAAATGTGGTGTAACCATCATAATTTCTTCTCATTTACTTGCTGAATTAAGTAAGATGGCAACATGTTATGGCGTTATGGCAAACGGTAGACTCGTTAAAGAAATACGAGGTGAAGAATTGCAAGGTATGTCTAGACCATTTATAAAGGTTGTTGTAAGCGATATTAAGAAGGCAGTTCCTATTATTGCTCAAACATATCCAAATGGCAGCCACTTTGATATCCTCCCTAACAATACAATACATATTTATAAAGAAGACGAAACAATATCTAATATTGAAAATATTCTTCTTGAAGGTGGCGTAACAATTAAGGAAGTATCTAAGTGCGAAGATAACCTTGAAGAACAATTAATTCAAATGTTAGGAGGTGTAAAAGAACATGAAGACATTTTCTAACATATTAAAAGCTGATTTATATAAGCTCAAATATTCAAAGTGGACCTGGATTTTACCAATTGTTTATTTTGCATTAATGTTAATCTCATATGGATTAATATTCTACATTTTAAAGATAGGTATGGATATAGATGATCCAATGGCAGAAGAATTTATATCTGTTTCTGCAAAAGATTCACTTATTACATCACCAAATAGCAGTAATTTTGTCTTAGGATTCGTAATTGTTACAACAATATTTATTTGTAAAGAATTCAAGAGCGGTATTACAAAACTTAGAATTTCTAGAGGTAATAACAAAACAGAGTTATATTTATCTAAATTAGTAGTTCTAGCAAGTGTAACTATTGTATATACAATAGGATTATATGTTTTATCTGCAATTTTGAACTTATGTTTCTTTGGAGTACAAAGTTGGACAGCTACAGAAATTGCGAATATATTTAGATCTGTTGCACTATCTTGTTTAGTAAATGTAGCTAACGTTGCTCTAGGTATAATGATTGCTTATTTAATTAGAAATTTAGGCGGATCAATAGCAATAAATATTGGTGTTGTTTTAACAGAATCATTGCTTGTTTCTATTGCTGCATTTATTGAAGGAAATCATCCATTAAAGTATGCTATGTACGGACTTCCAGCAAACTTAATTTCTCTTGCAGGAAACCTTGATTCATACGACACAACCATCTTAGTTGAGATAATTGTAGTACCAATTTTCGTTATTACAGCATGCTCAGTAATCTCTGCTCTAACATTCAAAGCAAGAGACGTAAAATAATAAAAAGACATGGTTAGAATATAGAAAACACGCCCAATTCAAAGGACGTGTTTTTTATTGCTGTGCACTATCTTCGACATACTTTACCGCTGTGGAAACATGGTAGGTGACTCCCTCAAAGCTTCCCCATGGCACACACCAAAATCTGCTTAGTGCTGCTGCGGTCAAGCCCTGACACGGTTCACAGCATGATATTGCACGGGACCTTGTTATCAACATTCCTTGCCATGTGCAACCAGCCATAAAATAAGCCTAGGATAGCGTTCAACACTGCTATAGCGGATTGCAGTTTACAGGGCACCGCTAACTCCCCGTCTAGCACAGTGCTGACATTATAACACTAAAAAGATTTATAAGCAAACAAATATTAAGATACTGCATACAATATTGAATTAAAATATTATTTATAATATAATCTATTTAATATGAAATAAAGGAGAAAATAAATGGCACATAAGGTTATATTATCTATTCAAGATTATTCATCAATTGGCCGTTGCTCATTAACAGCAGCTATTCCTATTATTAATGCATGCGGACAAGAGATTGTAGGCCTTCCTACTTCACTTTTATCTACGCAAACTGCAGGAATTAAAGGTTTTACCTTTATAGACCTTGCAGATAATATGATGCCAGCATATAAGCACTGGGAAAAATTGGATTATCATTTTGATTATTTTTACTCTGGATTCTTAGGATCCATACCAACTGTAGAAAATGCCATAACAATTGCAAAATCCTTAAAAAAGAAAGGAACTGTTATTGCTGTAGATCCAGCTATGGCCGAGGATGGTAAATTATATGCTATTTTTGATGAGGCATATAAAGACAAAATGATTGAATTATGTAAATTATCAGATATACTTATGCCAAACTTTACTGAAAGTAAGATGCTTGCTGGATTATCTCTAGATTTAGAGCCAAATGAGGCAAATGCTAGAATGATTTTAAGGATATTACATCATAATGGTTATAAAACAGTGCTTTTATCCGGAATTTCACCTAATGATGATACAATTGGTACTGCCCTTTTAGATCCATCTGGAAGAATTTCATTCCAATACAACAAAAAGGTAGATCAATATATACATGGTGCAGGAGATATTTTATCTTCAGTATTTATGGGAAAGATTGCATCTGGCATGTCAAAAGAAAAGGCAGCACAAGCTGCAGTTAACTTCTGTTATGAAGTAATTAAGACATCTATTGCTGGTAAAGCAGATCCTAGATACGGAATGTTTATTGAGCAATGTTTACCACTACTTTATAAATAATTTAAATACTTTGTATTTAAAAAGGAGAGGAATTAACCTCTCCTTTCTTATTATTTTTATAGATTATTCATATTATTGATTTGCTTTTCTTGCAGCATCTTCTTCTGCTCTCTTCTTAGCATCTTCAATGATTCCCTTGTTGTACATTTGTGGTACTACATCGTAACGAACGAATTCCATTGTGAAACGTCCCTTACCTTGTGTCATTGAACGTAAGTCTGTTGCATAACGATATAATTCTGCATATGGAGCTTCAACTGTAATAGTTGTCTTCTTGCCAGTTGTTAATGAATCCATGATTTGTCCTCTTCTTTGAGATGTTACATCTGCGAGAATTGTTCCTTGGAATTCAGTTGGAACTGTGATAGCTACTTTGTAGATTGGCTCTAAGAAGCAAGGATTTGCCTTTGGAAGAGCTTCTTGGAAAGATAATCTTGCAGCTGTTACGAATGCGATTTCTTTACTATCTACTGGGTGATATTTTCCATCATAAAGTGTACACTTTAAGTTGTATACTGGATATCCAGCTAATACACCATGTTGAATAGCTTCTCTTAATCCCTTATCTACTGCTGGGATGAAGTTGTTTGGAACTGCACCACCAACGATAGCATCTACGAATTCATAGTATCCATCTGCTGCGCCTGGTTCGAATTTAATAAATACATCACCGAATTGTCCTGCACCACCGTTTTGTTTCTTATGTTTACCTTCAGCTGATGCAACACCATTGATTGTTTCATGATATGGAATACGTGGTGCTCTAGTTGCTGAGTCTAAACCAATCTTATTCTTAACCTTTCTGCACATGATGTCTAATTGAGCTTCACCGAGACCTGAAACAAGAACGTCACCTGTTTCAATATTCTTTTCAACCTTAAAGGTTGGGTCTTCGTCTTGCATCTTAATTAATTGTTGAATAACCTTTTCCTCATCCTTTGGAGCTGTTACTGCTAATGAGATAACTGGAGATGGGAACTTAATTGGGTCTACTGTAATCTTTGCAGATTGATCACAAAGTGTATCATTTGTGAATGTATTTGCAAGTTTTGAGAAAGCACCGATATCACCTGCACTTAATGATGCAACTGATTCTTGTTTCTTACCACATACTACGTAGATTGTACCAATTCTTTCTGGTTTGCCTTGTGTTGCATTCCATACTGTATCACCAGATGAAACTTTACCTTGGATAACCTTAAAGATATTCATCTTTCCTGCATATGGGTCTACTACTGACTTGAATACTTGAGCAACAAATGGTTTGCTTGGATCTACTTTAAGTTCGACTGCTGCGCCATCTTTTGTTCCCTTATATTCGTGGATTTGTTCTGGGTTTGGTAATAAGTCTACGATTCTGTCTAATAAGTTAACAATTCCTACTGGTGGAGTTGCATTTCCTGCGATTGCTGGGATAAATGCACCATTATCAATAGCTACTAAGAAACCACGTCTGATTTCTTCTGGTGTAAATTCTTCACCATCAAAGAACTTAAGTGTAAGTTCTTCGTCTGATTCAGCTACCATTTCCATTAACTTATCTTTGATTTGAGATACTTTGCCTTCTAAATCAGCTGGCATATCGATCTTTTTCTTTGTTAAGTCATATGCTGTTGCAGATAAGATATCTACATAACCTACCATCTTTCCGCCCTTCATGATTGGAGCTTCAATTGGTATAACTGATGGATAATTTGCTGAAATTGCATCAATTGTTGCGAAGAAATCTGCGTTTTCTTTTTCTACACCATTAACGAATAATAATGCTGGAACTTTCATTTCTGAGCAAACATCAATAGCTCTTTCTGTACCAACTGTTAATGATCCTGAAGCTTGTGTAACGATAATTGCTGAATCTGTTGCAGATAATGCAGCAATCATATCACCTTCGAAATCAAAGAATCCTGGAACGTCCATGATGTTGATCTTGTTGTTCTTATGGATAGCATATCCAAAAGCCATAGAAATAGATATTTTACGTCTAATTTCTTCATCATCATAGTCCATCGTTGATGTTCCATCATCTACTTTACCAAGACGTGTTGTTGTCTTAGCTTCGAACATCATAGCTTCTGCGACTGAAGTTTTGCCTTCACCAGAGTGACCGATGAGAGCAACGTTTCTAATAAATTCGTATGAATAATCTTTCATTTTGCACCTCTATAAAAATTTTACATAATAACTAGTCTAAAATTAGTTAGCGTTTAATATGATATAATATTTAAAAACTATTAGCAAACACTTTTTATATAAGATTTTAACTATTTTAATAGTAAAAATAACAAAAAATCCCGTTTTTTTGGTTGCAATAGGCTTTGACATGTGTTATTATAATCAAGCAATTTTGAAAACACACAGGAGAAAGATTTATGCCAAACATTAAATCTGCAAAGAAAAGAGTTAAAGTATCAGAAAGGCAACATAAAGAAAATGTTGCAGTAAAATCATACATCAAGAACACAGTACGTAAGTACAACGATTTAATCGCAGCTGGTGACAAAGACGGTGCTGCTGCATTCCTTCCAACAGTTTATTCTGCAATTGATGAAGGTGTAACAAAAGGTGTATTAACAAAGAATTCTGCAAACAGAAAGAAAGCAACTTGTGGTCGTTCTTTAACAAACCTTAGCAAATAATTTTTATATTATATATAAACTTGAGCTCGATTTATAAAAATCGGGCTTATTTTTATACTATTTTTTTGGATTTTCTAACTAAATAAACTACTAAAATAGCACCACCTGCAAGAGCAATAACTATTGAAGTGGATATTAACCAAATCTGCCACATTGGCATTTTTTCAGTTTGTGGAGCCTCGGACACATTAAGAGTTACAGAAAAGTCTGATTTTGCTGAATTAACTGTAACATAGATATCATATTTTCCAGCACTTTGTGGCTTATAATTAAGAGTTGAACCTTCACTTACCAATTTATCATTTACATACCAAAGGATTTTTGGAGTGCCATCTGTATACTCATAATCTTTAATTGAGAGATTTATTTCATCTCCAGCAGATAAATCGATATTGGCTGTTGGAATTTCACCATCAGATAAGATTTTAATCTTAGATGGGGCTGGATAATAATATTCCATTGTGAAAGTAATTTCATTCGATGGAACAGTATTTGCACCATTGTTATATGATAAAACGGCATAGATGTGAGTATATCCATGACGATTATCTGGCATATATTTAATAGTTTTGCCACTACCGATTAAAGTATCAGCAGTTCTATTTGTATCTTCTGGATCATATGCATACCATTTAAGGTTTGGTGCATATTGATATTCTACTGGCTGTATTGATGCGCTAAGTGTTATTTCGTGTCTACTTTCAAGAGATTGTCTAAGATCAGTTCCAGAGATTGTGATGGCCTCAGGAGGTATAACATATTCACCTGATGAATCATCCAAGAAATCTATCTCAAATAACTTATCCATTTCAAGATATGATATTTTTATATCATCAACTGTATTTGAATAGGTTGAATACTTTGTAAATTCTCTAATTGCTGTAGGCGTTGGTTCATTCTCTTCGTTAGCAGCGAGTCCACGATATTTCAATGTTAATAATGCTGCTGCGAATGAAACCATAGGTGTAGACATACTTGTTCCAGTTAACTCACCATATAAATCACCATCTTCTGTGTATTTTGTTTGGTTGAAATCACTAGTTACAGAAGACATGATTTTATAACCAGGTGCTGCAATATCATATTGTTCTCCTCTTGTTGAACCAGAATATATAGTTTGATGACCATCTACATATGTAGAATTCATTACACCAATAACATTGGAATTTGCTGCTGGATAATAATTCTTTTTATCTCCATTATTACTTGCTGAAGCAACTAATACTGCACTGGATGCATAAGTTGCCAATGAATTAGGATTAAAAGATGCAGACTTATCTGATGCAAATGACATATTAATTACATCTGCTTTATTATATGTTGCATATGCAAGTGCGCCTGTTGAATTATCAAAGATTGTTGTGGCTGAATAATAGTTCTTTCCAGCATCTGGATATGATGCTTTTACAGGCATAATTTTGATATATTTTTCAAGCTCTAAGAAATGAATTAACACGGCTAGAATACCGGAAACGTGTGTTCCATGAGAATCTGCAGCTGTGTCTGACAAATCGTAAGTTTCATGATGATTTTGAGATGATGCAACGTTCTTTCCAATGACTTCACCGTTCTCATCTCTATACAAAACATCGTATGGACTAATCTCTTCTGGATCTAATGAAATTGATGCACCATTCTCGTTGTATGCACCAGTAAATAATCTATGATTTACATCTATTCCAGTATCAATAACAGCAATAACTACAGGATGTGCTTCAAGATATGTCCAGTTAATTCCAACACAATCTTTAATTAGTTCTTTCAATGTGAATAAATTCTCATAATTTTCAGAGAAATACCAGTCATAATCTGTTGAACCACTATCTTGATTTGCATCTAAATATGTATCTGGTAATTGTGCGTATGCAATATCTGCACTTGAAATAGAACAAATTGCAAAACTAAACATAAGCATTATCACAAGTGATAAAACCAGTAATTTTGTATTAAGTTTGCAATTCATTTTCTTCATTACTTAATCCACACTACGTTGTTTTCTTTATCTATTGTTCCCCATTTACCATCTTTTTTGACTTTTGCCTCACCATCTTCAAAATGTGTAGCTGCATCATAAATAAATGGGATCACTTCTTTACCTTTATGATCTATAAATCCAACCTTTCCATTTAGACTAACAACTGCAAGACCTTCATAAAAGCTCATAGCAAGTTCATACTTTAAATCAATAACTATGTTATTGTTTTCATCTATGTATCCACATTTGTCATCTAATTCAACTGAACAAAGTCCTTCTGAGAAACCATATACTTCGTCATACATACATGGAATAACTGTTTTGAAACCATCATAGAATCCCCACTTCCCACCTTTTTGGATTTTTCTCCATTGATCAGATAGTAATGGTTCTGTGATTTTGTTATCTTTTTTCTCTTCTTTTTGAACTTCTTCTACATCTATGATAATATCCTTAGCTGCACCAGTTGCAAACTTGGATTTCTTTTCAACAGGTAAAACTTTCTCTTCTTTTGGAGTATTAGTCTTTACAATAATCTTTTCTTCAATTGGTTTAAAATATAAACCATGTTCATCTAAAGCAGCCTTAATCTCAGTAAGAATACGTTTATTTAAGGTCTGAATTTTATACATATCATGTTCAGTTCTGCGACATAAATCGGCTGTAACATTTATTCTGTTATTTTTAAGAAGCGCAATTGTTTCAACTCTTAAAGATAAATCTTCAATTTTTATTTGTAAAAGACTAGCTTCAAAATATAAAGGTTCTTCTTGTTTATTATTCTGTGGTTTATTCTTTGAATAAAACTTTTGCTTATTCTTGTTATAACCACCTTTATTTTTGTTTTTATATGTATTTTTATTGCCCATTTTATATTTTCCTTATGGAAATATTTTATCACTTTTTTTTGCTTCTTACAATAATTTCATTCATTGACTTATTATACTCATAAATGTATAATAAACCTATGGCAAAAAGTTCTAAAATAAATTCACTATTATTGATAATAATATTTGTTCTTATCTTTGCTACGGCATTGACTATATTATTATCCTCAAATACCGATACAACTTTTGCCCAAGTTAACCAAATTAATTTCGACATTTTATTCCCAGCACATCATTATATTCAGTTGAGTGATCCAACATTCATTGCTAAAAGCAATAATTATTTGGCAATTTATGACGAAACCGCAAAGGTTATCCTCACTATAGATACACAAAACAACCAGAAAATTATTGATGTAAGCAATTATTACCCACTAAAAAACTTATTTATTTTAAATAATGTCGTTTTAATTGAATATACCGTTAACAATACAACAACGTATGCAAAATATAATATTGAAACATCCACTGCTTTTGAGGCAGTTACTCTAACCTCACCTCAAAATATTGATTCATTATCTTCAGATGGAACACTTTTATATGCCAAATCCAAATTTGGACAAATATCTGTCTATGATTCAACATTTGCAATTCACAATGGCATAGACAATTACGAGATTGATGTTTTACTCGGAAAAATCCCATTTGCTGGATTTAATGATAAGGTTGCTTCATTCTCATTTAATGGATCTGGATTAGATTTGAATGTTACAGTTCTTGATACAAAAGTTAATGCAAATAAAGCTGCAAGTGCTATATCTCCTGCATCTATTGGTTATAACGGAACATATGTATTTGCATATTATAAAGATGACGAGAACGATATTCATAAGATTTCAGTATATAATGCTGCCAACCAAACAAAATTGTTTGATTACAACATTGTTTTAGATTCATTTATAGTATTCGGCAATGATATTTATGTTATTTATCAAGATAAAATTTACATTTATAATGTAAATAATGATACAACTGCACTAACATTGAATTCATATTATGCAAAAGTTGGTAATGATGTTGAACACTTAAATGCTCCAAAAGCATCTGTTATAAATGGCGATTATTTATATGTTGCAGATACAAACAATAACAGAATCTTAATATATGATATCACCAATGATGCATATGTAACTCAAATCACTTGTTCAAAACCTGAAGATATCGTTTATGTATCTAACAAAAAATGGTTTGTTTTATCTAACAACAAAATTATTGAATACGAAAAGACATCACAAAAAGCTGAACATTCTCTCGGAGCAGGCTTCACTATTAAATCCATTACATGGATGGGAAAACTTTATGTTTTAGCCTCAGATGGAACGTCTACATCCGTTTATGTTCTATATGCTGGTGAATTCTATAAGCTATTCACTGTAAATAATGCTACAGATATTACTTCAACCGCAGATGGTTCATTTATTTATGTATTATGCGGAACAGCAGGAAACCAATATGTTGCATGCTACGATGAAAAAGGGACTAAATCATTAGTAGAATTAAATCTTAATGATGTATCTGCAAAACAAGTAAAGGTAGATACAGTTGGTAATTTGTATGTTTTAACAGAAAATTATCACATCATTTCTTATGTTAGAAGAGCTGTATCTTATGACAAGAAAGAAGAACTTAATTTCACAAATGATATTTATTCTATAAATATAAATAGCTTCTCTCTAGCTCCAAATAACAAAGTTATTTTCTCAAATAATGATTCATTTATTGGTATAGCTGATATGGAACATGTAGATCAATTCACTCCAACACCAGCACCAGATATTTCTAATACAAGCGTATCTATATATACGACAAATAGTACAACATTATTTTTCACTGAACCAAATTCACTTGAAGATGCAATTATTGTTGAAGAAAATATCTTAATACCAGTATTTGATAATGCATCTCAAGTTAATAACTTGTTATATGGTTATTACGATGGAAAATATGGATATTTCAATGTATCCTTCTTAACAAAATTAGATGAAACAGATGCAACAGACCAATACTTGGTAACTATTGCATTTAATGTTCGTATCTATAAATTCCCTATTGAAACATCTCAATCTATCCAAGTTGGACAAAACTATGTTGTTCAATATTTGAACAATGTTTCTGATTTTGATAATGCAAGATGGTTTAAAATTAAGACAAATGATCAAGTCTTCTATATCTTAAGAGAAAGTGTTACTGAATCTGACCGTGAAGAACCAACAGAAACACCAAGAACTGGTAAAGCTCAAGCAAAACGTATTGGTGGTCAAATTAATTTATATGCTACCCCAAGTGATTCAAGTGATGTAATTATGAAGATATCAGATGGACAAAATCTTGAAATTTATGACGAAATTTCTGGATATTACTATGTAAATTATAATGGACAAGCTGGTTATACAAGAGTTGAAGATGTAAATCTTACAGGTTTAACTTCAGCACAAAAAATTGGAATTATCTTAGCTGTATTATCTGTATTAGCTGGCGGCGCCATCTTTGTAACAACAAATATTACACGTAAGAAAAACAAAAATAATTAATATGAAAAACTCACTTAAAAACAGAGCATTAATTTCACAAGGTTGGTACCAATTCACTGAAAATTTGGCCTACCTTCTTGTAAACAAGAAAATCGAGAAAAACATAGAATATATTCCAAAAATTAGTTACGGCTCCGCTAAAACAAATGTTGCAAACATTATGTATAGAAGAGATTTGGAAAATGTTAAAAAACCAGTATTCTTCTATATTCATGGTGGTGGCTGGATTTCAGGCAAATTAGATTTAAGAAATCAATATATCCAAGAATATGCAAAGTTGGGTTTCTTTTCATATAGCGTAGATTATACAGTTGCACCTCAAGCAATTTACCCTACACCTATACAAGAAATTTTCAATGCATTGGATTGGTTATACGAAAATAGAGATACATATAATATTGATTTGGATAATGTTTTAGTTGCAGGCGAATCTGCTGGTGGATACTTTATTGCAATGCTTGCAGATCTAAAAAATAATCCAGAAAAAATGGAAAGGATTGGCGTTTCATCCAAATATATTAATAAAATTAATATTAAAGGATTAGTATCTGTATGTGGTGCTTTTGATTTGAAACGTATGGTAGATAAAACCAAGCAACAATCCAAATTCCCAGATATGAAAATATTTACACAGGCTTTTGTTGGAAAATCTGGAAAAGAGTTCAAAGAGTGGATTGCCTCAGACAATGCGATAGATGCATCTCCACAAATTACTCCATCCTTCCCTCCAACATTCCTTGTATGGGCTTCAAATGACAAATTAAGATATGATAGCTTTGATATCATGAAAGAATTTGATGAGAATAATGTTGAATATGCTCAGTTTGAAGCAAATAAAGAAATTGCAAACCATGCATGGGCAATTATTACCCAATTACCAACAGCTAAATTGGGCTTATACTACACTTTGAAATTTATTTTGCCAAAATTTTCAAAATATTTTGAAGAAATAGATGATTATTGGCATTTTAAGAATTAAAATAAAAAGGACATAAATTTTTATAAGGGGAAAATTATGATTAATTATTCAGAAAAATTAAATCCAGTAGCAAGAGATATGAAGCCAAGTGGCATCAGAAAATTCTTTGAAATCGCTGCAACAAGAAAAGATTGTATATCTTTAGGTGTTGGCGAACCAGACTTCATTACACCAAAATCATTCAGCCAAGCAGGTATTGATTCCATTCTAAATGGAAAAACTCAATATACAGCTAATGCTGGTTTAATGGATTTAAGAAAAGCTATAGCAAAATACACCAAAGATTTTATTGGTGTCGATTATGATCCAGCAAGTGAGATTATCTTAACAGTTGGTGCATCCGAAGGAATTGATGCTGCATTTAGAGCAATTTGTGCTCCAGGCGATGAAATACTTATTCCAGAACCATGTTTTGTATGCTATTCCCCACTAGTTTCTCTTACAGGCGCAAAACCAGTATCTGTCAAGTGTACAATCGAAAATGAGTTCAAACTCATGCCAGATGCTGTTGAGGCTGCTATAACACCAAAGACAAAAGGTATCTTAATTGCATATCCTAACAATCCAACTGGTGGAATCATGGAAAAAGCAGACCTTGAAAAACTCGTTCCAATTATTGAAAAACACGATTTAATCGTGTTCTCAGATGAAATCTATGGAGAATTAACATATAATAACATTAAATTCACTTCTATTTCATCTCTTGGAAATATGAGAGAAAGAACCATCGTTTTATCAGGTTTTTCTAAGGCATTTGCAATGACAGGATGGAGACTTGGTTACATCTTAGCACCAAAGGAAATCATCTCAGTTGTATATAAAATTCACCAATATGGAATTATGTGTGCTCCAACTGCTGCACAATATGCAGCTTTAGCCGCTTTAAATACAGGATTCGAAAATGGATTTGCTGAAGTTAAATACATGAGAGACAAATACAATGAAAGAAGACAATATCTTGTATCTAGATTAAATGCTATGGGTCTTACATGCTTTGAACCACGTGGTGCATTCTATGCATTCCCATGTGTTAAATCTACAGGATTAGATGGCGAAGCATTCGCATATGCTTTATTAGATGCAAAGAATGTTGCAGTTGTTCCTGGCGGAGCATTCGGTGAAAGCGGAAAAGACTTCATCAGAATTTCTTATGCATATTCAATTGAAGCAATTAAGAAAGCTTTAGATTTAATCGAAGAATTCTTAAACGAAAGAAAATAATTATTTAATTTAATTAAATAAAAGGCATACAGATTAATTTCTATATGCCTTTTTTATTTAGTTAAAATGTTTTTATTTTTGGAACTTACCTTCAACAAACATATATTGGTTGAATTCCTCATCACCTATTTGATCTGCTTTTCTTTTTCTAATCTCTTTTGCAGGAATACCACCAACAAGTGTATATGGTTCAACATCTTTTGTAACAATTGCACCTGTTGCAACAATAGCTCCTTCACCAATTGTAACTCCAGGTAAAACAGTACTATTTGTATAAACCTTTGCGTATTTACCAATTACTACACTCTTATATGTTCTGTCTTCGTGATTTTGTTCCGAATGACCATGTGTAAATATCTTTGTATATTCAGTAATTATGGAGAAATCTTCAAATTTTACTCCACCTTTACTATCTATATAACAACAATGGTTCCAAGAAACATTATCTCCAACTTCGATTAAATGACCATAATTAAATCTACAACCCTCATTTGCAATGAATCCTTTACCACATTTTTTAAATAGTTTCTTTGCAATGAATTGTCTTAAAGGAATAGCAAAATCTACATTACTACCTAATGTAACTCTATCTATACTATCCCATAAAATGTGTAAATTTCTTTGTTCTTTTGTGTATGGACTAATCTCATAACCCATAGGAAGATAATCTCCCCAGAGTTTGAAATTATCCAGCATTTCTTCGTTCATATCATGGATACCAATGATATCCAATGCTTTTAGCATTGAAGGATGGTCTAAACCACCCTCAATTAGTGCTTTAAGTTCATTTAATTTTGTGTCTATTATGCTCATTAATCTAAATCTTTACAGAGCTTATATGCAGCTGATGTTGCATCAGCAATACGTCCAATCTTAGTTGCATCTCCTATGCAATATAACTTCTCGTATTTTCCTTCTAATTCTTTCATTAAGTTATTAACTGGTCTTGATCCAAGTGAAAGGATGATTGCATCTGCATCTATATGTTCAGATGCTCCAGTAACTTTAATCTTACCCTTCTTGATTTCAACTGGAGATACAACAATACCTGTATCATCAATTTCTTCAAGTTTATGAGAACATACAAATTTTGTGCCGTTTGCCTCAAGTTTTGGTAGACAATCCATCTTGTGTTGGAACCAAGTTGTTGGAGCAACAGAAGATGCCATTTCAACAATTGTTAATTCATTGTCTTCAGCAAGTAATTCTGCTGTCTCTAATCCTGTCATACCAGAACCAATTAATGCTATCTTTTTACCCTTTAGGGTAACTTTACCTGTTAAGATGTCTGTTGTTGTATAAACATTCTCTTTTTCAACACCTTTAATTGCTCTTGGTTTAATAGCTGTTCCACCTGTTGCAATAATAACTGCATATGGATTATATGAAGAAATTATTTCTGGTGTTGCCTCAGTATTAAATTTGATTTCTACGCCATTCTTTAGACATGCTGTCTTTAAGTCTTCACAGCACCATGCAATCTTTTCTTTGTGTGGTGGCATTGCAGCAAGTGTTAATTGTCCACCTACATCTGCTTCTTTTTCTAAGATAACTGGCTTAAATCCACGTTTTGCAAGAATTTCTCCAGCTGTTAATCCACCTGCTCCTGCTCCAACAATAACAACTACTCTATCATTGCCATCTTTCTTTAAACCTTCTGTGAAATATTCTTTTTCACTACCAACTGTTGGGTTTACAGAACAGAATCCATGTGAACCTAAGAATGCATTATCTTGCATACTTTGTATGCAATACAAGCAACAAATACATCTCTTAACATCTTCTGGATGTCCAGATTGGACTTTTTCTGCCCAGTGTGGATCTGCAATATGAGGTCTTCCTAAAGATACGAAGTCTTGTACATTTTCTTTAATTAATTGTTCTGCAAGTTCTGGAGATCTAATTAAGTCTGCAGCAAGAAGTGGTATTTTAACTTCTTTTCTAACTGCTTCAGATAAATATCTTCTCCAACCACAATCAAAGGATGTTGGTTCTAGCCACCAGTTGAATGTATCATATGCAGCTGAAGATACGTCAATTGCATCTGCACCATATGATTCAATAGCTTTTGCATACTCTACACCTTCTTTAACTGTGTATCCTTTTCCAGGTTGGCCAATCTTGTCATAGAACTCATCTATTGTTAATCTAACAATAATTGGATAATCCTCACCACATTCTTTTTTGATTCCTTCAATGATTTCTTTTATGAAACGAAGTCTGTTTTCAAATGATCCACCATATTCATCTGTTCTATGGTTTGTATTTGGAGATAAGAATTGTTGAATTAAATATCCGTGTGTTCCGTGTAATTCTACACAGTCTACACCAGCTTTCTTACAGCGAACTGCTGCATCTATGAATTGTTGTATTAATTCTTTAACTTCTTTATGTGAAAGTGCTCTTACTTTTCCGCCTGCAAAGAAACTTGGTTCACATGCGCTTGCAGATACAGAATGTGGAACAATATTATGATCCATTAAGAAGTCTTTTACCTTTGGAACTAGGTTATAAATGGCCTTTCTATAGCCTTTCCATACCCTTTGCATTTTGATTGAAAGTGGTACGGTATGAACCGCTAAACCGACATTCTGACGGCCTGGATGGTGTAATTGAACACATAATTTGGCGCCATGTTTGTGGATTCTTTCTGCGAATTCTGCCATAGGTGCAATGTGATAATCATGAGACATTGCAAGTTGTGCAAAAGCTGCTGCACCATGAACATCATTTACTCTGGTAATTTCAGTGATGATAAGGCCTGTGCCGCCCTTTGCTCTTTCTTCATAGTAATCCATTAATTCTTCTGTTGGAGTACCATCAAATTGACCAAATCCCATTAACATTGGGGACATAACTATTCTGTTTTTAATCTCGAGTTTACCTATTTTGAAAGGTGTAAAAAGAATGTCGTACATGTAAATAACCTCGTTTTAAAAATGTTTTTTATATAATAAATTATATATCACCTTCAATATTAGCATAATTTTATGCCGAAAATCAATACTGAATATGGCAAATCTTGCTTATTTTTGGGAATAGTCAATTAGTTTGCTTTTTTATATTATTGTGGTATAATATTGCCTAACTAGTAAATAGTTACGAGGTATTATTTTTATGAATATAGTTGTAGTTGGAGTAGGCAGTGTTGGATTAGAGCTTGTCGAACAACTTATCTTAGAGGGACATAGTATAACTGTCATCGATACTGAACAAGATAACGTTCAAAGAGCAGTTAATATGTTTGATGTAAAAGGTTTTGTAGGAAATGGTGGTAGTTTAGACACATTACTCGAAGCTGGCATTTCAAAAGCTGATCTATTCATAGCAGTATCTGAAAAGGACGAAATTAACGTTCTTGCTTGTATGGTTGCAAAGAGTATTGGAATTCAACATACAGTAGCAAGAGTTCGTAATCCTGAGTTCTCTTCAATGGCTAATGAAAAGAATAACATTGGTATTTCACTTATGGTTAACCCAGAATACCAAGTATCTGAAGAGATTTTATCTTTATTACAACTTCCATCCGCTATTAATATTCATACATTCTCAGAAGGTATTGCAGACTTAGTTGAAACAAGAATTACCAGAGACAGCGTTCTTAATGGTGTAATGCTTAAAGATTTACATTTATATATAAAACAAAGAATTCTTGTTTGTGCAGTATTAAGAGATGGCAAAGTTATCATCCCAGATGGTAATTTCAAACTTCATGAAAATGATATTATTTACTTCACTGCAACAGAAAAAGATATTCGTGACTTATTCAAGAGCCTTAAATTAAATAAGAAAACCAGAAACATATTCATTGCTGGTGGTTCAAAAATTACATATTACCTCGCAAAAGGCTTAGATAAGATGGGTTACAACGTAAAAGTTGTTTCATCTAATAAAGAAGATTGCAAATTCTT
This sequence comes from Christensenellales bacterium, assembly GCA_045130665.1. Classification (GTDB taxonomy): domain Bacteria; phylum Bacillota; class Clostridia; order Christensenellales; family CAG-917; genus RGIG8124. The sequence continues at coordinate 121,477 of JBGUQC010000004.1, forward strand.
ATCAGACAATTTACAAAGAGTTGATGTAATCAACGCAGATCCAACAGACCAAGCTATGCTTAATTCTGAAGGATATTACAATGCAGATGCTTTCATTTCACTTACAAATAATGATGAAACAAACATCATGTTATCTGTTAACGCCGCATCCAATGGTGTTAAGAAGGTTATCACAAAGGTTGATAATGAAAGTTATGTAAAAATGTCTGAAACAAATAAATTAGGTGCACTTGATTCCATCATTTCACCTAAATCATCAACAGCACAACAAATTGTTAGATATGTTAGATCCTTCACTGGTGAGCAAGACAACATCGTTAAGACATTATATAAGATTTATGATGACAAGGCTGAAGCTCTTGAATTCACCGCTGGTGAAACATTTGGCGCATTAAATAAACCAATTAAAGACATATCATTTAAGAACAATGTTTTAATTTCAGGTATCATTAGAGATGAAGAATTCATTCTTCCATCTGGTAACGATGTAATTAAAGCTGGTGACACTGTTATTGTTGTTACAACAATAAAATTCTTTGACGATTTAAACGATATCTTGAACTAGTATGAATTATAAGCTAACGGTTAGAATTTTAGGTGTTATTTCGGACTTGCTTGCAATAGCATGTTTTATTTCTTTGAGCTTTGCTATTATACAACATGAAAGTAACACAATTATCTATATGTGGGGCGGAATGATTTTCGTTCTTGCAGTTATAGGTATTTCTAATCTTATTGCTAGATATGTATCCAAAAAGATAGATACAACAAAGTTGAATGCTAAAACTGGATTCGTTACATTAGGTTTGTCATGGATATTTGCATCCATTGTTGGTGCAATTCCATTCATGTTCTACAACATTCCAGGTATTGAGAACTTCGCAGATGCATTCTTTGAATCTGCATCCGCTTTCTCTGGTACTGGTGCTTCCCTTGCTCTTAATGCAGATGCAATCCCACAAAGCTTACAAATATTCAGAGGTATTTCACAATGGTTAGGTGGTATGGGAATTGTTGTTCTTATCACTGCACTTCTTGGTAAAGATGAATCAATGTCTTCACCAATCTTCAATGCAGAAATGCCAGGACCATCTAAAGGTAAGCTCGTTTCTAAATCCAGAGTTAATGCAAGAATTTTATACTTAATCTATATTGCACTTACAGTTGGTGAATTCTTAGCATTATACATTGGTTCTTTAATTGGAACTGGTGCAACAGAAGAAATGACAGCATTCGACTGTGTATTCCATTCATTAACCACAACAGCAACTGGTGGATTCTCTACAAAACAAGCAAGTATAGGAGCATTTGGTTCACTATACTATGAAATAGTAATTTGTGTATTCATGTTCTTATGTATGGCAAACTTCAACTTATACTTCATCATCCTAAAAGGTGGTATAAAGAACATTATTCGAGACGAAGAATTAAGAACAATGTTCTTACTTATGGTTGTAAATATCTTTGCTATTAGTGGTGTCTTATTCTACGAGAACTTCTATCCAACATTTGCTGAAGCATTAAGATATGGTTCATTCCAAGTAATATCTACTATGTCTACAACTGGTTATGCTACAAAGAACTTGTTAGATTGGCCAGCATTTGCAAAGGTACTACTACTCGGCATGATGTTCATAGGTGGATCTGCTGGTTCAACATCTGGTGGTTTAAAGATGTCTCGTTTCATTATTTTAATGAAGAGCGGATTTAGAGGAATTAAGACAACTGCTTTCCCTAATAGAGTAATCTCTATTAGAATGAGCGGTAAACCAGTTGAAACAGATTTATCTCACTCAATTAGAAACTACTTCTTAACATATGTACTTATCTACGTATTCTCTCTTGCCCTTGTTGTTTTATTAACACCAGGAGAAGATTTCTTAGATTTATCTATTTCTGTTGCAAGTTGCTTCAACAACAACGGACCAGGTGTATTTGCCAATATGCATTGGGTAACAAAATTAATACTAGCATTTGATATGCTAGCAGGACGTTTGGAATTATTCCCAATCTTATTACTATTTATGCCAAAGGCTTGGAAGAGATTCTAATTCTTTTTACAATGTAAAGAACAAGTTGAACATGTGCCGGAACATACTGGCACATTTATTTTTGCATTTAGATCTGAATTCTTCAAAAAGATAACTGCATCATAGATTTCAATTTCAACATCTTTTATAACTTCACTCTTACATGCTTTTGCAAAACCGTCTACAATTTCCTCTGAGCAATTAAGAGTTCCATCTAAGATTTTGACTTTACATTTACCACAAGTGCCCTTACCTGAGCAATCAGAGGCTAAAAAGACACCTTTTCTTAGCAAGATGTCAAATAAATTTCCTTTTTCTACTTCAAAGAAGTAAATCTGTGAATTGTGATGCACTTTTAATATCATATTTTTAGTATATATTGAGATTTGAATATTGACAACATTAATTAAAAAAATAATAATAAAATTAATAAATTTTAGGATGGCAATTATGTGCTGGCAAAAGTTAATTAGCAAGTTTTGGAACATGATTTTAAAGATGGATACTGAAAGAATTAATAATACTCATTATCCAGAAGATATTACCGCATTTTGTGATATACCATATATTGATGATGGAGATAAATATCATTTATTAGATGTATACACACCATCTGATAAAAAAGATGAAAAATTACCACTTATTATAGATATTCATGGTGGTGGTTATTATTACGGATATAAAGAAATCAATAAATTATACAACTATACCCTTTCTCAATATGGATTCAAGGTTGTATCTGGAAACTACAGACTAGCACCTGCACATACATTTAAAGATATTATACAAGATTTATATGCTGAATTAGATTGGATAGTTAAAAATGCAGATGAATATAAATTTGATTTAGACAATGTATTCATTACTGGAGATAGTGCTGGCGGAACAATTACAGACTTAATACTTGCAACAAATGCACGCAAAGAATTACAAGAATTGTTCGAAGTGACACCAAAGGTGTCAATTAAAGCAGCAGCAATAACATGTGGTGTTCCAAATCCTGGCAAGTATTTAAGAATTTACATGAAGCCTTTATATGGAAAAGAATACAAGAAATCTCCACTATTCAAAGCTTGCAACTTTAATAATGTAATTCCAGATGAATTACCACCTATCTTTATTAATTCTTGTAAAGGAGATCCTTTCCACAACGAAAATATTAAGATGTATAACCTAATTAAGGATAAAGGATTAACTGCGGAATTATATTATTATGAAGAAAAGAAAGAAAATGATGTAGGCGTTGGACATGTATACACAATTTTAACGCCAGATTTAGATGTTTCTAAGAAAACAACTGAGGAATTAATCAATTTCTTTAAAATTTACGTAGATTAATTATTTTAAAACGAGTAAAACTACAACTAAAATAACTACAGCAGCTACTGTTGAAAGAGACAAAATCCAGATTAATCTGTTGATTAGTCTCTTATTTTTTATGTAATTCTCCACTGTAATTTTAGCTATCTTTTCATCCCCATGATATAAAGTTGAAACAAGTTGTCTATTCTTTATTAGTTTTGCAAGTTTGTCTTCGGAGATATTTAAATATTCCATTGTTTCTGTAAATGAAAGATAATCTGGGATTTCAGTCTTTACATTATAATCTCCAACACCATATGCTAAAATCTTTGTATCTACGATTTCAATTGCTGTGGATGAAATCAATGGAGTATTGCATTTATAGAATGTGTTTGTTAAAGGATTAAAGAAAGATACATACTTTAAAGTATGTAAATTTGGATAAATGGACTTAGTTGCCATTACATAATATGTTAATAATTCTAATGTTTCCTCAATAGTTGGATCATGTTCACCAAAGGATAACATTAAGATAGATTCAACTGTTACAAATGGAACATTACCATCTGTAATTGTATCTGAATATCCACCTTCTAATGAGTGATTGTACATAACTTTTGAACCATACCTTGTTAAGAATGTATATGCTCTTGTTACCATAACTTTAATTGCTCTTAAAGTATTGTAATCTATGTCTGCACTATTAATTGGATGGTAATTAACAATTGAGTCTGTGACAGCAACGTTATATGCAACTAAATCTAGAGCTGCAATGATAGTTTGATCATCTAATCCAGTTATCTTTCTAGATAATTCTCTTGCCTTCTTTTCTTCTCCAACAAGCATTGCGCCTTTAAATGAAGTTTCAAAAGCAGATTCAATATCCTTTTTTAATAAGAATCTTGTTAAATATTCAACAGCTAAATCTATTAAAGATTTAATATTAGAATTTACAGATGTCATTTGAGATGCATCTTTTAGTTGAACTTTTTCAAAAACCTCAATAGGAAGTAATCCATTTTTTGGTTGATGAACATTCTTAATTACACTTTTAACTGTTGCCATATTTGCCTCTATTAATATTTTCAGTTTTTCTTTATAAAAATAATTATATCAAGAAAAGACTATACTTAAAAATAAAATACACAATATTTTTCTATTATTTCAATATAATTGTAATAATAGAATATCCAGGTAAAGTAATTTTATTTTTAAATGATTCTGTTTTAACAGACCAATCTTCATCTGCAGTAGTTGTATATGTTGTCATACTATTATATTTTAATCCATTAATATTTATGTCTCGAGATTTCCCTCCATTAGTAATAACAACTACAAGACTACCATCTTTCTTTAAATATGCAGAAGAATATATATTAAGTAAATTAAATGGATCACTTGAACTGATTTTTACTCTAGTATCACCTGGCTTTATAAATGCAGAATAATGTTTAAAAGCATAATATCGTTTAGGAATAGTTATAACATACTCATCATCAACGGTAGTTTCTTGATTATTTTCTATTACATCATAATAAACCAAAGAACTATTATAATCTTCTGCTGATATTGATAACCACCACGACCACGATACAGCATTCATTATAGACAAATCTCCATTTATAACACGACTATCTCGTAATGCCATATCAATGGACAAATCCCTACCCCAAATCATATCACAATATTCACTAATAGCAATTTTTGGGAAATTATTATATCCTTTTGCTTTGAGTTTTGTATTAAAATATCGTTTTTTTGCATTTTTATAATCTACACCATATGAATGAAGAGATACTTCATCGATGGAATTCCAAAATTCATAATTTTTAAATTCCTTTAGATATCTCCATATGTTTTGATAGTCTTCTTCATTTATATGATTTTCATAATTTCCAGACTCAAAAATATCCATTTTAAATGATGTGTTCCATAAAGAATTCCAATGTTTTAACCTTTCATAGAATACTTGATAGAATTTTGCTAAATATTGTGGAGAATAATGACATCCCTCCTGATCGGTTGAATATATAGACCAACTATATTGTGGTTCATTAACAGGACTTATTTGTATTTGATCAGTTGAAATATTATAATCTTTGATTATACCTTCATATAATTTATAAGTTGAAATAATAGCATAATCAGAAAAAGCCAAAAAACATTCTTCTTTTAAATTATTTTGATATTCTTCTGAGCCAATACAATAACCACTTTTAGTTAGCAGATAATGTGGCGAGTTACAAAAAGCAACTAATTTATTAATATTGCCAGTATTTAATGCTAATTTAAGCATAAGTTGCGTATATTTATCGTGATTACAATTCTCATCTTCAACTATTGTATAGTTATTAGGATCAGAAAAAACGGAATAGTCTCCAGTAAAACATTCAGATTTAAAAAATGATTCTGTTAAAGCATCTCTTCGTCTACCCTTACCATTATTATAACTTGTATAGTCTCCAACATTATTTCTAAAAAGCTCCCACGAACCACCACCAATATTATATCTAAAATAGTTTATTCCAAGACCATCATCGCCATAAACAAGATTAATAACATTATTTCTAAATTCATCTGCATTTATACCATCATAGGCACCCATTATTTGATACCACCAGGCTGCAGAAGCACCAAAACCTTCTATTGTTTGAAATGATTTTGAAGTATTCACAGTAAGTCTTAATCCACCTGCCAAGCCAAATAAGGCATATCCAGAAAAAAAGATGCCCGCAGATAGAATTACGCAAAGTAATATAATCAATAATACTTTTATCGACTTTTTCATTATTCTAAAACTCTTTCAAAAAAATATGATTATAATTAATTATAAAATAAACAAAATTGTCTTTCAAGAATATATTTTGGTGGGGACAACTGGATTCGAACCGGTGACCTCATGTATGTGAAACATGCGCTCTAACCGACTGAGCTATGCCCCCATGATAAAAAGCCATGTAAATTACTACATGGCCTTTTAGTTTTCATTATTGATTCTTGTAAGCTCTCTTTCTTGCAGCTTCTGCTTTCTTCTTACGCTTTACGCTTGGTTTTTCATAAGCTTCCTTTTTACGGAGGTCACCAATGATGCCATCACGTGCGCATTTTCTCTTGAATCTACGAATAGCGTTTTCTAATGACTCGTTTTCATTAACTTTAACTGTTGACATCTCTTTTTCACCTCCTTACTTGCGTAATGTAGTAATAAATTATAATAAATAAGTTAAATTGTCAAATAATTTTATAAAATTAACCCATTTTATCTGCTAATTGATCGCCACCTAAAATATGGATATGTAGATGCTCTACACTTTGACATGCATCTGGTCCTTTATTAGAAATTAATCTGAATCCATTTTTAAGTCCTAAATCATCTACCATAGTAGATAATTTCTTTATGCATTTTGCAACTATTTTAGCTTGTTCATCTGTCATTTCGATGATGTTTGCAAAGTGTTGTTTTGGCAATAATAAAAGATGAATTGGTGCTTGAGGATTGATATCCTTGATAATTACCATATCTTCGTCTTCATATACCTTTGTTGAAGGAATTTCACCTTTAATGATCTTACAGAAAATGCAGTTGTCCATAAATTTATCTCCTATTAATTATTTTTCAATTTTTGCGATTAAACCATCTTTGTATTTTTCAATTGGTTTAACCTTTATTATTTCTCCTCTGGTGCCATCTTCACAGTATATCTTTACATAGTTTTCTGTGTGTCCAACCCAGTAATTTCCGTCTTTTGTTTCTGGTATAAATGATAATGTTTTGCCGATTTGTTTGTCTAGATATTTATTAATTAATTCCTCTTTAATCTTAGACAATTCTTTTTGTCTATTATCTTTGATAATACCACTTATTTGTTTATACTTTGCAGCTATTGTTCCATCTCTCTTTGAATATGTGAAAACATGGATATCTGCAAAAGCAACTTCTCTTGCAAAATTCATTGTATTGATAAATTGTTCATCTGTTTCTGTTGGGAAACCAACAATTATATCTGTAGTTATAGCCGCATTAGGATAATATTCTCTAATTAATTTAACAGCATTTAGATAATCTGATGTTTTATAATGTCTATTCATCTTTTTGAGAACTTCATCATCTCCACTCTGTAAAGACAAATGGAAATGTGGGCAGAAATCTTTTAACCTCTTTGTGGCCTCTAAAAATTCTCTATTAATTACATTAACCTCAAGAGATCCTAATCTTATTCTTGCATCTATATCTTTTAGAGCTAAAACTAGGTCTTTTAAGGATGAATTTATGTCTATGCCATATGCAGATAGGTTAATACCTATAATTATGAGCTCTTTAGAGAGCTTTGAGGCTCTTCTGCACTCATCCACGACATTTTCTATTAACTGACTTCTACAGTGTCCCCTGACGTATGGTATTAAGCAATACGAACAGTAGTTATCACAACCATCCTGGACTTTTATGTAATGTCTAGTCATATATGATAAGGTTCTATCTATATTCTCATATTCTTTAGAAATTGCTAAATCTTGAGAAAGGATGAAATTCTTTTGTTCAAAATCTTCGTTTTCTATATCTTGTAATACTCTATCTACTAAAGTTGTTGTTTTACCTGTTGTACCTAAAACACAAACAACACCATCTTGTTTAAATGGTTCTGGGTTATTTTGTGTTGAGCATCCACATATATAAATCTTGGCATCTTTATTATATTTTTTAACACGAGTAATCATTTGTCTTGATTTATGTTCCGCCTCGTTAGTTACAGCACAAGTATTTATTATATAAATATCTGCAAAAGATAAAGAATCTGTTACATCATAGCCAAGCTTTGAAAAACGAGCCATAATGCCTTCAGAATCATATTGATTAACCTTACAACCTAAGGATAATACGCATATCTTTTTGCTAGTCGTCATAATCTAATTCACCAATTTTATTTAATACTAGAGCTGGGAATACAATTCCTGCTGTGTCTGCACGTAAAATACGTTTACCTAAAGTTACAGATTTTGCACCGCCTTTAACGATTGCATCTACCTCACTCTTTTCAAATCCACCTTCAGGTCCTACAACTAAGGAAATATTCTCTCCCTTTATGTTAATATCTTCAATTGAATCTTTGTTTTCACACTCGTATGCAATTAAAGATGTATCAAATTCTTTTTGTTTATCTATTACTTCTTCAAATGTAATTGGTTCATATATGTTTGTTAAAAAAGATGAACCGCATTGTTGAGCAGATTCTAGTGCAATTGTTCTAACTCTTTCTAGATTAAATTTTGTCTCTGCACATCTTTGTGAAATGAAAGGATAAAAATTAGCAACACCAAGTTCAACTGCTTTTTGAATTACATAGTCTAATTTGCTGTTTTTAAGTATTGCTGCAAATAATGTAACTTCGTGTTTTCTCTTATCTGCAACCTTAAAGGAATCTACATTTAACACTATAGTGTTAGAATCTATTTTTTCAATAGTACAATTGTATTCTTTACCATCATTTAAGCAGATAATTACTTTATATCCAACCTTTGCTCTTAATACTAAGCCAAGATGAATATATGCCATACCAGTTAGGTATATTTTATTATCTACTAATGCATCTGGAGTTACAAAAAATCTCTTTATTTCCATATAAACTTAAGTCCTTTCCATTCACCTTCAGATTGTACTTCATCTAAAGTTAATCCAATTGCTTCATAATTCTTAATTACTTCGTCTACTCTATCTTCTAAAATTCCAGAAATAATAACCTCACCATGTGGATTAAGATGATCCATTATAAATGGCGCTAGTCTATTTAGAATTTCTGCTGTCATGTTAGAAACAATAACGTCTGCTTTTCTATTAGTCTTTAATAAATCTGCCTCCTCAACTTCAATTGTAGATAAATCTACATCATTTAGAAGTAAGTTTGCATTTGTGGATTGAACAGCTTGTGGGTCTATATCACACATATAAACAGATTTTGCGCCTAAATATGAGGCGGCAATACCTAAAATACCACTTCCACAACCGATATCTATAACATCTTTTCCTGTAAAATCTTTAAAATAAACTAATACTAATTTTGTAGTTGGATGAGAACCTGTTCCAAAAGCTAAACCTGGGTCTAATTTTATGACCTTTTCTCCATCTTTTGGCTTGTAGTCTATCCATATTGGTGTAACTGTAAATCCATTGAAAGATATTGGTTTATAATACTTCTTCCACTCGTTTTCCCAAGTGTTTGAATCTACCTCACCTTTTACAATTTCTGAGTATGTAAAACCATAGGGTTTTATTTCTTCTAATTTTTCTTTAAGATTATCTAAAAGATGTGGATCTTCGTTATCATACATAGAGATAACAACTACATCCTCACGGTTTAATAAATCCTTTTGTTCTACGTAGTCCCAGACATTTTCAGACTGTACTAAATCATAAAAGTCGGCAGGGTCTTCAATTGATACCCCGTCGGCTCCTAAATCAAACATAATTTGTGAGATAATATCTGCAGAAAATCTGTTACTAATTACACTTATCTTTCTATATTTCATTTCGTTACATCATCATACTTTTTCTTCATTGGGAATTGTTTACTATCAAATGAAACTTTGAGTTTATTTAATAGTTCTTTTTGTTCACGAGAGAGTGACTTTGGAGTTTCAACTATAACCTTTACATATAAATCTCCATATCCATTAGAATTAAGTTTTCTAATTCCCTTTCCTTTTACTGTTAAGATTTCACCACTTTGTGTACCTTCTGGAATCTTAACTGGTGTTGTACCAGATAAAGTTGGTACATTAATCGTTGTGCCTAAAGCTGCCTCAACTGGATTGATTGGCAATTCAATCATGATATCTGCATTTCTTCTCTTGAAATATTTATGTGGTTGAACATTGAGATAAACAATTAAATCTCCCTTTCCACCACCATTTATACCATGATGTCCCTCATTTCTCATGATTTTGTGTTGTCCGTTATCTACACCTGCTGGAATTTGAACTTCAATATCTCTTAATTGTTCAACTCTGCCTTGACCATGACATTTTGGACATTGTTCTAAGACAACTTTACCTTTTCCTTTACAGTTAGGACATACACCTTGAGTTTGGATTTGTCCGAAAGGAGTTCTTTGAATACGATTTACATATCCTGCACCATTACAAGATGAGCAAGTCTTTAGACTTGTTCCATTCTTTGCACCTGTACCATTACAGTCTGGACAGTTTTCAACTCTTTTTATTCTTATAGTCTTTTTACATCCAAAAGCTGCTTCCTCAAAAGTAATTGTGAGTTTAACTTCAATATCTGAACCGGATTGAGGAGCATTTCTATTTGATGAACGAGAACCGCCTCCAAAACCACCAAATCCTCCGAAAATATTAGAAATGATATCATCAAAGTTCATTCCGCCACTAAATCCGCCAAATCCACCTGCATTTGGATCAAATTGTGGGCCATCTTCTGAACCATATGTATCATATACTTTCTTCTTTTCTGGATCTGAAAGTACTGAATAAGCGTGATTTATCTCTTTAAATTTTTCTTCTGCAGCCTTTTTCTCGCTTTCAGGCTTTCCTGAATATAAATCTGGGTGATACTTTTTAGCAAGGCTACGATATGCAGATTTTATTTCTGCATCTGATGCACCTTTTTGTAATCCCAAAATCTGATATAAATCTTTGTCTGCCATAATATTGTTGATGGCCCAGGCCGTTAAGCCTGAGCCGAATTAATTTAATTAAATTAAATTAGTTATTAGTTCCAACCTTCGTCTGGATTTGTTCCGTTATCTGTTGGTCCTTGTCCAGGATTCATATCATCTGGATTGATTCCTGCTTGTTCTGCTGCTTTTTTAAGTTCATCTGGATTTGCTTGATAGAACTTTGTCATGATTGGGTCTGTAACCTTAGATAAATCTTTTGCGATATTATCTACATCATCCTTAGATTCAGCTTTTTCAAGTTTTTCCTTTGCATCCTTAATAGCATCTTTCATTGCATTTTGGTCTGCTTCTTCAATCTTTTCTCCGTTTTCGGATAAGAACTTCTCCATTGCGAGAATTACGTTTTCACAGCCATTCTTTGAATCTACTAAGTCTTTTCTCTTTTGATCTTCTTCTGCATATTGTTCAGCATCTTTTACTGCTTTATCAATATCTTCTTTTGATAGGTTAGATGATGCAGAAATTGTTATAGATTGAGACTTATTTGTTTTCTTATCCATTGCCTTAACAGAAACAATACCATTAGCATCAATATCGAAGGTAACTTCAATTTGTGGTACTCCTCTTGGCGCAGGTGGTATATCTGTAAGTTCGAAACGACCTAATGTCTTGTTATCTTTTGCAAACTTTCTTTCACCTTGTAAGATGTGAATATCAACTGCTGGTTGGTTATCTGCTGCTGTTGAGAAGATTTGTGATTTTGATGTAGGAATTGTTGTATTTCTTTCGATTAATACTGTACAAATTCCACCTAATGTTTCAATACCTAATGATAATGGTGTTACATCAAGTAATAACATGTCTTTTACTTCTCCGCCCAATACTCCAGCTTGAATTGATGCACCTATTGCAACACATTCATCTGGGTTGATTCCTGTATATGGTTCCTTACCTGTTAATTTCTTTACAGTGTCATAAACTGCTGGGATACGAGTTGAACCACCAACGAATACAACTTTTGCGATATCACTGAACTTTAAGCCTGCATCTGACATTGCTTGGTTAACTGGACCAACTGTCTTTTGTACTAAGTCTGCTGTTAAGTCATCAAATTTAGCACGTGTTAAATCCATTGCGATGTGCTTTGGACCAGTTTCATTCATTGTAATGAATGGAAGGTTAATTGTTGTCTTTGTTACACCAGATAAGTCAATCTTTGCTTGCTCTGCAGCTTCTTTAATACGTTGCATTGCCATCTTATCTTTGCTAAGATCAATCCCTTCTTGTTTCTTGAATTCTTCTACAATGTAATCTGCAATCTTGTTATCGAAGTCATCACCACCAAGGTGTACATTACCAGATGTTGCTAAAACTTCGAATACACCATCACCTAATTCAAGAATAGATACATCGAATGTACCACCACCAAGGTCATAAACTAATATCTTTTGGTTCTTGTTTTCTTCTTTATCTACACCATATGCAAGAGATGCTGCAGTTGGTTCATTAATAATACGTTTTACGTCTAATCCTGCAATTTTTCCTGCATCTTTTGTTGCTTGACGTTGAGAATCACTAAAGTATGCTGGAACTGTAATAACAGCTTCTGTAACTTTTTCACCAAGATACTTTTCTGCATCATTTTTTAACTTTGTTAAAATCATTGCTGAAATTTCTGGTGGTGTATATGATTTTCCATCAATTGTTACTTTGTAATCTTCACCCATATGACGTTTAATGGATGATACTGTATGTTCTGGATTTGCAACTGCTTGACGCTTTGCATCTAATCCAACTAATCTTTCTCCGTCTTTTTTGAAACCTACAACAGATGGAGTTGTTCTGAAGCCTTTGTCATTAGGTATAACAACTGGCTTACCTCCTTCCATTACTGCTACACATGAGTTTGTTGTTCCTAAATCGATTCCAATTATTTTTCCCATAGTAATATATCTCCTTTTTATTAAACTTATTTATTTTCGGCATCTGTCTTTTCGACATAACCTACTTTGACTTTGGCTGGTCTAACTACCATATCATTTATCTTATATCCTTTGGATATAACGAAGGTAACTTTTCCGTCTAATTCTGGATTTACTTCTCTTTCGATAGCTTCCATGCATTTGACATCTAACTCATCTCCGACTTTGACATCGCACTCTTCCAAGCCAAATGTTTTTAATCCAATTATTATTTGTTGTTCCATCATGTTGAATCCCATTAAAGCATTTGGATCTTTGATATATTGTCTTGCTCTATCACAGTTATCCAAAACTTCAATCATCTTTTCGACAACGGCAACGATACCAATCTTTTTCATATCTGCGCCGTAGGATTCTGTTCTCTTCCTATAGTTTTCGAATTCAGCTTGAAGCCTTTGAGCTTGGTTTTTATTATCTCTAGCTTCTGCAAGGGCCTTTCCTAATGATTCTTCCAAGAAATTAACATATTCCTCAGGAGACATTTCATCTTTGTCTACGCCTTCATCTACAGCTTCTTGTTTTTTTGTCTCTTCTTTTGGAGAAACTTTAGATTTATTGTTTTTTGTATCTTTACTCATCTTTTCCTCCATTGTTGTTTGAAAGCATACTTGTTAAAGCGTGTTTCATATATTCAAGAACATCGAATACCTTTTTGTAATCCATTCTATTTGGACCAACTACACTTGCTTGTCCTACAACCTTACCATTTACTTTGTAAGATGCGGATACAACTGAGCAGTTATCCATACCACTTTCTTCTCTACCTACCTTAACAGAAAGATCTGATTCAATATCATTGTCTACTGAAACTAATTCTTGAACCTTCTCTGTATCTGTTAAAACAGATAATACATCTTTTGCGGAAGATACATCATAATCTGGATAATCCAACATCTTTAAAGCACCTTCAACGACAACTTTGTCTTGTTGAGTTGCAAGATAGTTTTGAATTATGACTAAAACTGCATCAAATAAGTCCTTAAATTCAGCAATTTCATCTGATATATCTTTATAGATGTTTTCTATTTCATATAAATGTTTATTAGCAAATACTCTATTTAGTAATTGAGATGCAGTTTCTACATATGTATCTTTTGTTGAATCATGAACTGTAATGGTCTTATCTGCAATAACTCCACCATCTGTAGCAATTATGACAACAACTTTATTTCCCATGAGCTTTACGAGCTTAATTTCTTCGATTAAAACTTCTGGTAAAGACTTAGAAACGAAAATAGATGTATAGTTTGTCATATCTGAAATAACTTTTGCAGCTTCTTTAGATATGTCCTCTACTTGGTTAATTCTGGACTCGAACTCATTTTTAAGCATTTGTGTTTCAACTGTTGTTAAAGCCATTGGAGCCTTATCTATATTTGAAACATAAACCTTATATGCAGCTGGGAGTGGAATTCTACCTGCAGATGTATGAGGTTGTTCAATAAATCCCATTGATTCAAGTGTACTCAATTCGGATCTAATTGTAGCTGGAGAAACATCTGGTAAGTATTTAGCTTGGATGTCTCCACTAGAAACTGGATTACCTGTTTGAATGTATATTTCAACCAAGGCATTTAATATTCTCTTTTTTCTTTCGCTTAATTCTTTGCTCATATTTTTCCTTTGGTTGCTAGCAATTTAATTTCCAATTTGTTAGCACTCTTATTGTTTGTTTGCTAATATGATATATCTACAAGTGCCAAAAGTCAACAAAATTTTCAAAAAAAATATAAATATTTTATAAAATAAGTTGCTTTACAACAAAATAGTGCTTTGCTATAATGATTTTTGCTAAATGCTGGTGTGGCTCAGTCGGTAGAGCAACGCACTCGTAATGCGTAGGTCAGCGGTTCAAATCCGCTCACCAGCTCCAAAAGTTTGAAATAGGATTGACTTTTGTCAATCCTTTTAAAGGAAGAAAAATATGGACAATAATTTTAATCCAATATATCCAAACTCTCAGTTTAAGTCATTTTGCTATATCAACAGCGTTATCACTAGGCCAAATATTATAGCTGGTGATTATTCTTACTATGATGATTCTGAGGATGGACCTGAATCATTTGAAAAACACGTTACTCATCATTATGAATTCATGGGTGATAAATTAATCATTGGCAAGTTTGTTGCTATAGCAAGAGGCGTGGAATTTGTGATGAATGGCGCTAATCACATGCTTGATTGTTTAACCACTTATCCTTTTGAAATCATTGATGAATTCAAAGGCCTATCTAGACCATTTGGAGACAGAGGAAATCGTGGTGATACAGTAGTAGGAAATGATGTCTGGATTGGTCAAAAAGCTACGATATTGCCAGGTGTCCATATTGGTGATGGTGCAATAATCGGCGCTAATGCAGTCGTATCCAAAGATGTACCACCTTATTCTGTCGTCGTTGGCAACCCTGCTGTTATTAAGAAATATAGATTTGATAAAGAAACGATTGATCTTCTTTTAGAACTTAAGTGGTGGGACAAAGACATTGAAGAAATTAAAAAACTAATTCCATTACTAACTGGTGATTTATCAAAAAGCAAAAATAAATTAAAAGCTTTACTCAAGAAGTAGTTTTTCATTCAAATCAGAAAATAAAGAAAAAGGATGCCGTTTAAGACATCCCTTTTTTATTAATTAAATACATAGTATTTATTTTTACATATTATCTGCGTCTTGTTCTGGAATTTCAGCAATTGCTTCACTATCTACAATTGCTTCTTCTTTTTTGAATAAAGATTTTACGTGAACGCCTTTGCAGAGTAAGAATTCAGCAACTACGATTTGGCATACAAATGCGATTGTTCCACCGAATAATACATCTGAGAAATAGTGTGCACCAGCAACAATTCTTGATACAGCAACTAAACCTGTATAGCATATTGGTGCAATCCAGCAAAGAGCCTTAATTCCCTTCTTTTTAACGCCAAGTGCGAATGGCAACATGAATAAACAGTATGTTGTTCCTGCTGCACATGTGTGTCCAGATGGGAATGATTTATACATATCATGTGTATCTGCTAAGTGACTATAAATCCAGTTATCATCTGGTCCGTATCTCTTACCGTTTGCAACATACCATGCTGTAAATCCATTATGATCATAATCTCCGAAGAAATTCATTGCTCTATATCTCATTCTACCAACTGGTTTCTTTATTAATTCAATTAAGATTGTTTGAACCGCAGCTGCGATAATGAAGCAAATGACCCATTTTGCGAGTTTCTTTAAAGTTTCTTCCTTTAATCCCTTAAATAAGAAGCTCATACCTGTTCCGCAAATAATAGCTGCTGCAACTTCTAACATTTTTATAGTTAGAACATCTGATTTAGTAATTTGTGGATAGAAACCGTCTGCTGCATCCCATTTGAATCCAATGATATGATCTAAAACATATCCAACAAATGTCTTGAAATAGAACCAGAATGCAACAACTGTAAGAATTCCACAAACTACAGCCATAATGATATTCAATGGCTTAATTTTTATACATTTTACACAGTACCAAAGCAAAATACCCATTGAAATAGCAGCAAAAATGTAGATTGCGGTTTCACCGCATGCTTCAAAGAAGAAAGCAAATACATTATGTGTTATATATGCATCATGTGTATATGGCGTATCTCCTAAATTAACAAGTTTATCTGAAACAGCGAGGTCTAAAGCACCACTATTAACAGATACCACAACTACCAATGCGACAAAGATGACAACGAATAAACAGATTGCAATAATTGTCTTAACTTTTAAAGATAATCCTTTTTGAATCATAATTAATCTCCCTCAAAAAATATCATTAATATGTTAACATATAATGTTATTTTATTCAAGATACTATAAAAAAATGCCCCGCTTTTGCGAGGCAAATTTTATTGAATTTTACACAATAATTGCTTCGGTTAATCTATCTATTAAGGTATTTATATTGTGTTCAGACATTTCACCTGCAACTAACCAATTCTTTGCATATTGTGATAAATTTACACTCTTATAATCTACAGTATCATCGTTAACAACACTCTTAATCATAGGATCAAGAAGTTTATCTACAATTATTTGATACTTTGCATCGCCCTTCTTAATTCCGTAATAGTTGTCATAGGTAATCATATAATCATCTACTATTTCTTGGTATGTAGCGTTACATAGAGCTTCTAAAAGCATACAAACAAATCCTGTTCTATCCTTACCTTCTGTACAATGAATAAGATATGGACCACCACTTGTTATCATTGCATCTAATCCACCAACAACTGTTCTCTTGAAACTATCACTTTCATAATTCATATTTAATCCCATTGGAGCAACGAGTGCATTTTGATATAAAAGTTTAAAATATGGTGAATTAAAGTCTGATTGTTTTAGGTAACCTTCAATTTTTGCATAAGTATCTGCTAAATCGCAGATATAATTAATTTGAGCAAATGAGATTAAACCATCTACAGTTGATGCACGTTTGTGTTGGTTATCACATGGAGATGCTGATCTAAACAATGTACAATCTTTTATATCACCAGCTTTTACCCATCTAAAATTTGCAAACTGTTCATCTGATGTAAATTTAGATCTATCATCAGAGTAATGAATATCCATTGCTTGTTGGACATCTAAATACTTACCGAGTTTGTTAATTTTAATAGTTGCAGTATCTGTTGGGCTAAGATTTGCAACAGAATATAAATCATCACCATTATTAATACAAACCTTGATATATGGATATCCTGGATATGCAACGAGTAATTTTTCTCCCTTTAGAGTGTAATATCCATTGTAATATGGGATATCTTTTATTTCATAACCATTACTAAATGTAATATCTACACTATCTCCGTACTCATATCCTCTAGCATTAAACTCTTCTATGGTCTTTAAAATATATACACCACCGAATTCTGTTTCGTGTGAAATATGTGCATCTTGTACTATACTTGGTTTTCTTTCTTTATTACATGCAAAGAATAAACTAACGCATAATATTAATAAAACGCATATTGCAATAACTTTTTTAGATGTTTTCATAAATACCTCTAATATAATTTGCTTAATTTTACCTTATTTTTATAAAAAATACAAAAAATATCTTTATATTTTCAAGATAATTATGTTATAGTATTTTCACTAGTTAAAAGGAGCAAAAATATGACAAATTTTCAAGTTTATAGAAAAACATTATCTTTTTCATTCTTAAATTTAGCAGTAGATATTTGTTCTATAATAATTTTTGTTGGTCTTTGTACCGCAGGATTCTTTATAGCAGATAAAGCAAATGATCATGGTTTAATTGGTCTATTAATTGGATTTATTCTTGGACTAATTGCTGCAGCTGCAATTAAATATTTAGTTTCTAATAGAATTAAAGCAGCTCAAGTTGGAATGATGACAATTGGTGTAACAGATGATCAATTACCAGAACATGTATTTAAGCAAGGTTTTGCTGAAGTTCATGGCAGATTCCATAAGATTACCCTATTCTTTGTTGTAACAAATGCTATTAAAAATATTTTTAGAAGATTAGGTAGAGCTATGACACGTTTTGGTGAAGCTGTTGGAGGAGATATTGGCGGAGGTATTACATCTGTTATTGACTCTGCTATTCAAACATTAATTGGATATCTTTGTGATTGCTGCTTAGGTTGGGTTATGTACAACAAGCAAAAAGGTGTTGCAAAAGCAGCTTGTGAAGGAACAGTTATTTTCTTCAAGAAAGGTAAGACATTATTAAAGAATGTTGGAAGAATCTTCTTAATGGGTATTGGTTCACTTATTCTTATTGGTGGTGCTTTCTTCGGAATCTTATATGTAATATTCAAACAAATTCCTGGAACATTCGTCAGATTAGCTGAAGAATTTGCTCAAACAGATAGTGATTTAAGTGTACTTACAGATCCAAGCAAATTAATGCTTATTATAGCTGGTATTGGTGGCTTTGTAATTTGGTCTATCCTCCATTCAGTATTAGTAAGACCATTTATCTTAACAGGTGTTTTACGTAACTATATGGAAGCTGGAAAGAACGAATTAATCACAGATGCAGACCTTGCAGATTTAGAAAACAGATCACCAAGATTTGCAAAGCTTCGCAATATGGATGAATAATATTATTTTATAAATAAAATAAAAGTGCTGGTTTATCGCCAGCACTTATTTTTTTATGAATCGAAGAAATTGTTTCCATCATCAGTTATTAATCTCTTAGTTTTTGGATACTCAAATATTAATGGATTATCTTTATTCTTTTCTAGATATTCAACAAATTCATTTGCATACCACTTTGCCATTGTAAGGTTATGTAATAAATAATTACCACAATTTTCTTCACTTGCACCTGGAACATCGTTATATTTATCTACTTCTTTGAAAGCATTTAGGATTAAATCATAAATATCTTGTGATTTTCTATCTCCCTTTAAGATTAAATAGAAACCTGTTAAACATCCCATTGGTCCCCAATAAATGATATCATCTTTCCACTCTGGGTTATTTCTTAAATAAGTTGCAATGATATGTTCTAAGGAATGCATTCCCATAACATCTATTCCTGGTTCAACATTTGGTCTTTTTAATCTAATATCATAAGTTGTAGCCTTACCATTTTCAATGGTATCTTGTCTGCTTAAGAATATTCCTGGAACAATATATCTATGATCTATTGAAAAGCTCTCGATTAAATCCATAATTTACACCTCTAATTTATTTAGCGATATTATATCACAATATTTTTCTAATTAAAATAAAAAATGCTCTGATACAATGTATCAAAGCAAAATTTTTGGTACCCCCATAGGGAATCGAACCCTAGATTCCGCCGTGAGAGGGCGACGTCTTAACCGCTTGACCATGAGGGCTTGATTTAGCAAAGAAAATATAACATATTACATTACTATTTGCAACTTAATTTTAAAAAATAATATGCAGCCGTTAGCCACATATTAAAAATTGTTCCCGCAAATGCCGTGTGATGAGGTTTTATAACCTGCTTATCAACAGGTGGGTAAATGAAGACACTGCTCGCTGTCTACTACTCCACAATGTAACGTAGCTTGACATTAAGTTAATGTACAATCAATCCCTAATATATTCGTGAGGTTCCAACTACAACACCATCACGAACACCGCAGGATTATTTATATTTTATCACCCATATAATAAAAAAACAATAGCTCGGTTAAAAGCTACTGTTTTCGATATTCTAATTGGTTCTTTTTATTATTTTGTCCAGAAGTCTCTGTCTGTTCCTGTTAGGCCACAGTCTCCTTCATAGTATGTGAAATACTCCATATAGTCTTGGATAGCACCCATTTCTCCTAGTGAAAATCCCATTTTATATAGATCACTTACATACCAGTTTTCAAACATTTTCCAAGTCTTAAAATAGCCGTTATCCCAGAGTTCAAATTCAACTTCAACTTTTGTAAAGTTTGCATCATTATTATTGGATGCTTGCGAATCTCTAATTGCCCAACATGTATCTGCACAAGTATAGTTATTCTTTGTTTTTTCATCTTGTTCACAATTTACTACTATATGAACCGTATAAAATCCACCTTCGGCATTATATGTAACAGTCGCTGAATCGATGTTACTATACATCCACATATTTGGATCCTTGCTAAAGAAAATATGTTGATCAGTTTTTTCATAGCTGATATATCTACCCATTGTTGCGCCCTCATATATAGCGCCATCTCCTCTAAAGTCTGCACAGTCTTTATAAATAGGAATAATTGTATTACCTGCATCTGCACCAAAGATATCTATATAAGATTGTGTACCTACTCTTAAGCTTGTTAAAGATTCAAAATCTTTAAGATAGGTATATTCCATTTCTCTAATACCATATTTTTTTCCAATAACAGATGAATCCTTTGTGGCTGCAGATACATAAGGTATAGGATTTACAGTTCTATCATATCTATCTAGCAACTCACTATTATCCATTTTTTTATCCCAATAAAAGTTAGGGTCTTCTAAATCACCTTTAGTTTGTTCATAGATTATTAATGGTTCACTAGTTTTGCCTGCAATATAATATCTACGTTCAGCTTGCACAACACCACCTGCTCTTGCAAATAGAGCAGTCGCATCATCTAATTCTGCGTTAGAATCAACGGTTTGATATCTTAGTCTATAAGATTCACCAGTAATGTTATTACGAATATCTATAATTTGGAATAATAAAGGAATAATATTTCCAATTGTTGTGGCATCAGATTTTCCTGTTGAATAATATGCGCTTACTGGGGAAACCATCATACCAATGTTACCCATTTGATATAAAGCATAGGCTAATTCTTTAATATCATCTTCATTAGCATAGGCAGATGGATCTACAAAAATGGTTCTTTCTGCAGTTGAAGAATCCCATTGACCTTCATCTATTTGTGTTGAACCAGGCTTAATTTCCAAAGCATCAAAACCTGGAACTAAGTGTGCACTTTGAATAGCAACTGGCATAAATACTACAGCTACAATAAATAATGCGAAAATAACAATTCCTAAACCGGTAACTTTTTTGTCATAGCAATATGCTAATTTATTGTTAACATAGATTGGTTTAATTTTATCTTTTTTACTCATAAGACTTCCCCATTTTCTTAATGTTAATATTGTATAAAATTGGTGTCGTTTTTGCAATAGTATTTATACTAAAGTATTGATTTTTGACTTTTTTTATAATAAAATCAACAATGTATATTAATAATTATAAGGGGAATTATACAATGAGAAGTTTCAGTTTTAAAAACACTTCATTTATTTTAGTTGTTGTTTTGTTACTCGCATTTGTCTTTGCTTTTTCATTCACAATGATGGAAGGAACTGCATTTGCAACAGATGATCCAGTAACCACAATTACAATTGGACACACAAGCGATATTCACTACTTCCCATATAGTAGAGGTTATACACCTACCGATTATGGCACAAATAGACAAAGCTATTTAGATAGTGATTTCTACTATTCAATGACTGGTGATACAAAACTTGTTGAAGAGTCCGCATCCGTATTCGATCAATCCATGGATAACATATACCAAGATGCTAAAGAAGGTAAAGCACCTTTAATGTTAGTTGCATCTGGTGACTTATCTAAAAATGGCGAAAGAGATGCACTTCTTGATGTTGCTAATAGACTACGTCTATTACAAAATGACATTAGAGCATTAGGTACTGTTAGCGGAATAGATTATTCAAAGTTCCAAGTAGTAGCAATACCTGGTAACCACGATTTATTCAATGATTCGGGTGCATATTATACCCATGACAATGGTTCATCTGTTAAGTCAGATGGTGTAAACCTTGCAGAGTTTGCTTTAATATTCAGTGGCTTAGGCTTCCCTAACAACACACTTTCAGATTTGCAAGCAATATTACCAAAATCTTATTGGTCTACATATAAAGCAGATGTTGCTCCAGCAGATCCAGTTGCTGCCGCAAAAAGTCATGGATTTAATGTTTCATCATTATCTAACGAAAACAGTTCTCCATTCTATGGACAATATGTTCAATCCAATCTTTCCGATGCATTTGATTACGAGTATTATAACGAGAATCTTCAAGCAATCTACGATAATACTTCTATAGACAGAATTGCTTCTTATGCCGCTTTAAATGCGACATATGCAAATATGCAATTGTGTCAACTTTCATATGTTCTTCACTCCAAAGATGGCAACTCTGGTATTTATGCATTAGATGCGACATTTAGAAGCGCAGGAAATTGTAGAGTCGCAAAAATTGGTGCACTAACTGCAAGTGAAAAATACTATAGATATAATGATCCAGATGAGGCATTACCAGATGGTGAAAAATATGGATATGTAGCACTTTCTTATTCTGAAGCACAAAGTTGGAAAGATGCTGGTAATATTGTTTATGTAGATTCAGGTCTCAATCATGAAACTGGTGGTAAGGTTACAGAAGACGTTCTTTACTGGGTAAAGACAAACTTTGAAGCGCACAAAGCATTAGTTCCACCAACAGATGGATGTTCTGAACCAACATACTCAATCACTGCTCACCAAAACTTCTTAGAGCACTGGGAACAAGAAGGCGAAATCTTAAAAGATTTCACTCTCTATGGATATGAATATATTGTTAAGTTCTTACTCAATGCTGGTATCCGTTATGGTTACACAGGACATATGCATGCTGATGACGTAATGTACTATACAGATGCTGAAGGAAGAACATTCTATGATATTGAAACAGGCTCACTTCAAAGCTATGCTTCCCCACAACATTACTACACAATTGAAAGATATAAGGTTGATAATAAATTGGCCGAAAAATTCACTATAAAAAATAGAAACCTTTATACATTTGCATATGATGTAAATGGTAATGGTGTACTTGACGCAGATGAAATTGACATTAACTACAATAAATATGCTTGGGACGTTGTCTATGGACAATTAATCGATAGAGTTTTAACACACTTTGTTGCAGACAGAATGGTTGATTCACTCCTTGATACTGTTCGTGCATTATTTGCAGATGATGGTCCTATTGCAGATGTACTTATCATTGGTTCATACCATGAAGTTTTAGGCAAGATTGTTGATACATTAATAGACCAAATCTTACATGATATGAACTATGGTTCACAAACAGACCTTGTTAAATACCTCTATGCCATCGTAGATGACATAGTATCTTGGGAATTTGGCGAAGAAGGAAACAAGATGAACGTTAAAGATTTAGCTGGATTCATTTCTTCATCTCATGCTGCAGGTATTGAAATTCCATCTGCTGCATTATATGGAACAGGTCCAGACTATGTATTTTTAACAACTTCTCCAGATTATGTAAAAGATACACCTACAGATCCAGCATATAGACAAAAATTCATCCTTGCATGTAGAGATTTACATAATCAATGTATCTCTGGAAAGTTCGTTGAGAAATTCTTAAAAGCTCTTCTCAATCCACTACTTTTAAATGATGATTCATTAATTAAGCAATTGTTAAGTTATCCATTTGATTTAACAAAGGCAAACTTCACTGAAGAACAACTTGAGGACGTTGAAACTTTAATTGGAGTTGTAAAGGAATTCGTAGAAAACCTTGCAGGAGAAGAAATTACACTTAATATAAATATTAACCGTTTTGTAGTTGGCGAAATTGTTAACCCACTACTCGACGTTATTTTACCAATTCTTAATAACTTATTAGGATTCAACCTTGTTGGTGATGACTTAGTAGTTATGGCTGAGGAATTCTTAGATAGTTATTTAGTAGACAGCTTCTATGTTGGAATTGGCGGAATTGTTGATAACATCCTCGTTGCATTTGCAACAGATGATTACAAAGATGCAGAAAATCCAGGAGATTTATCTAAGGATTATATAATGAGATCTGGAAGTGGTTTATTCAATGACCAATTCACATATCTTGAAGGTGCAGCATCCACATTTGTTCCAACACAAGATAAAGGTGAACTTCCATCAATTATAAACGGACACTTTGAAGGCACAACTTCTTACACACTCACCTACTATACAAATGAAACTGTTTATACAGCAGTTGAATTATATGACAACGAAAAAACAAAGATTGATGAAGTAGTTGAACAAGTTGACTTCTTTAAGCATGCAACAGCTGCTCATCCAGCTTCAAATCCTGGAGTTGCTCTAAATTCAGATAATTTATGGCAATTAAATGCTGCATCTACAAAGATTTCTATTAAGAGTGTTGCAACTCCTACATATCAACCATTAATTGACTTAGGACTATTATGTATTACACATACAGAAGTCTTCAAGACAGTTGGAGATAACAAAGAAGTTCCACTCACTGCTAATGATAGAGACTTATATTATGAGACAAATGGTGTTTCTTACTGGAACAGACATACTGTTACACTTTCTAACCTTGCACCAAATACACTTTACTATGTAAAACTTGCAGGAACATATGTAACAAGTACAGGAGAAACAAAGAAATTCTATCTTGAAGATAAATTAGCTGCTTTAGGTGAAGAACAATTCTTCCAAATCAAGACTGGTGCAGATGCAACAATTGAAGAATATAACTTCATTGCTCTTGCAGATATCCAAGGTATGACAGAAGGTATGTATGGCGAAACAGCTGATGTATTTGCATCTATTAGAAAAACCTTCTCTAAAGATGGTGTAACAAACAATTACGCATTCATTCTAAATGCTGGTGATATTGGAGACAATGGTAAGAACTTTGCACAAATGCAATGGGCATATGACAAAACATCCTATCTCTTCACTAACACTTCTACATTTGTAGCATCTGGTAACCATGAAAATGGTTCATACATGATGAAGAGATTCACAGACTACACTCTCCCAACTGGTTATGAAGACCAAACAGGAAAGACTGGGTATTACTATTCATTCAACTATGCTACATCTCACATTATTGTATTAGATACAAACGATGCTAATGACAAAGGTTTAGGCGAAAAACAATTAGAATGGTTAAAAGCAGACTTAGCTGCAAATAATTCCAAATATACATTTGTAATGATGCATAAATCTATGTTCTCATCTGGATCTCATACAAATGATGCTGAAATCGTTGCAATGAGAGCACAACTTGTTCCAATCTTCGCTCAATACAATGTAGACATTGTATTTGGTGGTCATGATCATACATATGCAACTACATATAGACTTGATAAAGATGGTAAGCCAACAAATGATTTAACAGGTGTTATTTACATGACTTTAGGTACATCTGGTACAAAGTTCTACACACATAAAGAAAACGACAACACTACACCAGTTCAAGATGCAAGAAATTCAATAAATGCTACATTAGATAGCCAAACATTTGCATTCATTAAGATTACTGGAAACATCCTTAGCATAAATGGTTACCAATACGTTAAAAAGGATGGTTCTTTATCAGTTATTTCTGATATAGGAATTTTAGGTCCAGAAATCCGTGATAGTGTTAACAAAGAAATCAAAAATAAATATGGTTCCACTTATTCAACTATCAAGTTGAAGTTCGGTATAAAATCTAGACCAACAGATGAATACATGATTGGACCAGATGGATATGGATTTATATATAAAGTTGGTGATAAAGAATATTCATCCTTCAAAGATATTGAAGTAAAAGGAAATGAAAAGGTTCAAGTAGACGTATATTTAATCGATACAGACGGTGGCCAAGCAAGAATTGACACAGTTACACTTGAAATTGGAAACTACACTGCACTACTTGCAGTTTGTATCGCAGTTCCAATTGGTGTTGTATTAATTGCTTGTGCAGTAGGAGCAGTATTATTCATTAAGAAGAAAAAGAAAGCATAATTCATATGGACAACAAAGACGAGAAAAAGGTTCAGAATTTATCTTTAAGTGAACAAATAGTAAAGTATAGATACTTTATACTTATAGTTTTTGTTGTCCTAGTTATCCTTGCTGGCGTATTTTTACCTACTATGCTTAAGAAGGTAAATTACGATATTTCATCTTATCTTCCTTCAGATTACAAAACTACACAAGGATTTAAATTTTTATCCGATAACTTCAATATTTATGGAGATATTGAGCTCGGTATTCACTCTACAGATGAAGCAAAGGTAAAAAATGCTGTTGATAAAATAAAGAGCGATGTTGAAGGCGTTACAATGTGCGCATGGCAAGGAGATTTTGACGGTTTAGAAGGTGTTGTACCTCCTGAAAAAGTTGATGAACTCAAAGCAATATTTAAAGATGGCGATGATTATCTTGTTTTAATTTCATTAAAATATGGTTCTTCATCTAAAGAAGCAGTAAATAGATATGCACAGATTACATCAATTATAGATCAAGAAGTTGGTAAAAATAGTTATGTTGCAACAGGTATGACATCTCAAGGTGCAGACCTATTCACTAACACCTTAGGCGAATTTTGGAAATATGCATTAATTGCTATTTCATTTGTTATTGTAATTTTAGTTTTAACAACAAATTCAGTATCTGAACCAGTTGTTTTAATATTGACAATTTTATTGTCCATATTAATTAACCTTGGAACAAATGCAATATTTAGTTCAACATCTATTGTAACATTTGCAATAACAGCAGTTCTGCAGCTAGGTCTTACTATGGACTATGCAATATTTATGTTGCATCAGTATCGTGAAGAACTGAAAACTCATTTAAATCCAAAAGAAGCTTTGATTTCTGCAATACCAAAATCCGCTAAGGCAATTATTGCGTCTGCCGCAACAACAGTTTGTGGATTACTTGCACTTCTTGTAATGAAGTTTAGAATAGGACCAGATATTGGTATATCTGTTGCAAAAGGTATTGTTCTTTCACTATTCACTGTTCTTCTTTTGCAACCATGTTTAATGTTGATGTTTGAAAAAGCAAGGGTTAAGACAACACATAGATGCTTAGATTTCCATTACAAAACACCTGTTAAGCACTCCATTAAAGGAAAGAATATAATTGCTTTGGTATTTATACCAGTATTTATTATTGCTTTGCTTGTAAATGTAGATTCAATGCCATGGTCTTTAAAATACACATATGTTCACTTCACAAAAGACAAGGTTGTATCTGATGAATTAAAGAATGCACAAAGAATGTCTCTTGAAATGAACAACCAAGTAATGGTGGCACTACCACTATATGATTGTGAATATAATGAAGAAGGCGAAATTACAAGCGTAAATCTCTATTATGATGAGCAATATGAATTCTTAGATAAGATAAATGGCATGATAGATCGAGGTGACGTAAAATTTAGCCTTGGACTATTTGCTATTTTAGATAAAGATACAGTTATTGAATATCAAGGAATGGGTTTTGCCTTAGAAGATATTCTAAAGCTAGTTATCCAATATCCAGAAATTGTACCAGATGAGTATAAGTCCATGTTTAATAGTTATATATCCAACGGATACTCTATCTACACTGTTGCAGTTTCCACAAAATATGATATAGAGTCTCAAGAAGCATTTGATGTATTAGATGAAATAGATGGTTATGCTACAGAGATATTTGGAAAATATGGCCAAATTTATATGACAGGTTGTGTGCAAGGTGCATACGATTTTGCAAAAGTTACCCCAACAGATAATATGTGGGTTTCAATTATTTCAGCTATTGCTATCTTTATTATTCTTCTCTTCACATTGCGTTCATTCAAGTTCTCAGTTGTACTTGTTGCTCTTATTGAATTAGGTATTTGGATTAACTTAATACTTCAATGGGTATTCTACGCGGGAACCATTAACTTTATGGCTTATATTATTATTAGTGCTATACAATTAGGTTCAACTGTAGACTATGCAATATTAGTTGCAACAAGATATCGTGAATACAGAAAGAGATTTGAGCCAAGACAAAGCGCTTATTTAGCCACTACAAAGTCTTCAATGGCTATCACGACATCTGCTTTGATTTTAGGCTCAGCGTGCTTTAGCGTGTCTTTAGTGACTTCTAACCTTATAGTTCAACAACTTTGTGCAGTTATAGCTCGTGGTGCAATAATTGCTGGAGCATTGGTAATATTTGTATTGCCAGCTTTATTAGTTGCAATAGATAAACGCAGATGTGATGAGATTCACTTCCCAATTACTCCAGGATACATAAGAAATTATAAGTACAGAAAGAAAAAGAAAACTCCAAAGAAAGTCGAGGAAGTTACAGAATAATATTTTTAACTATTAAAAAAGGGGCTCCAATACGGAACCCCTATTTTTTATGTTAATAGGAAATTGAATTAGTATAAATCTCTCTTGATATACTTTGTATGAAGAATTTCGTGTGCCTTGTGAGAATTTGGTTCTCCAAAGTACTCTTTGTAAAGATCGAGAACTTCTGGGTTCTTGTGTGATACACGTAAGTCATAGGATTTATCCATCTTGTAAATTGTGTTAGCACGAATTTCTTTGATGTCTTTTGTATTTCTTACATATGCTGGTTTGATTGGTTGTCCACCACCATTTACACAGCCGCCTGGACAAGACATAACTTCGATGAAGTGATATTTGCTTGTTCCTGCTTTAACTTCGTCCATTAACTTTCTTGCATTTGCAAGACCACTTGCTACTGCAATGTTAACCTTAATTGGCTTTCCACCCTTAATTGGAACTTCATATGTTGCTTCCTTGATTCCTTGTGTTCCACGAACATCCTTGAAATCTAATGATGGAGCTTCTTCGCCTGCTAAGATTGCATAAACTGAACGTAATGCTGCTTCCA
This sequence comes from Christensenellales bacterium, assembly GCA_045130665.1. GTDB lineage: Bacteria > Bacillota > Clostridia > Christensenellales > CAG-917 > RGIG8124. The sequence goes on from JBGUQC010000004.1 coordinate 150,604, forward strand.
TAACACCACCAGTTGCACCGAAAATTAAGCCTGCACCTGAACCAATTCCGAATGGTGTATCAAATTTTCCATCTGGAAGTGCTTCGAATACGATGTTCATCTTCTTAATCATTCTTGCAAGTTCTCTTGTTGTTAATGCATAGTCAATATCTGGACATTCTGCACCTGCTGCGTTCATATATGGTCTGCCAGCTTCGAATTTCTTTGCTGTACATGGCATAATAGATACAACAACCATATTCTTTGGATCAATACCTAACTTCTCTGCAAGATATGTCTTACAAATTGCACCGAACATACCTTGTGGTGATTTACATGAAGATAAGTGATCTAATTGATCTGGGAAGTTGTGCTCCATGAACTTAATCCATGCTGGAGAACAAGATGTTAACATTGGTAATACACCGCCGTTCTTTACACGTCCTATAAACTCTGTGCCTTCTTCCATAATTGTAAGGTCTGCTGTGAAGTTTACATTGAATACGTTCTTGAATCCAATTCTTCTTAATGCAGAAGCCATCTTGCCTTCTACGTTTGTACCAATTGGAAGTCCGAATTCTTCACCTAAACCAACTCTTACAGATGGTGCTGTACCAACAACAACATACTTATTTGGATCTGCAAGTGCCTTTAAAACATCTTCAACTTGATCCTTTTCATGTAATGCGCCTGTTGGACATGCTACGATACATTGTCCGCAGTTTACACAGTTTGTATCTCCTAAGTCTTTTTCGAAGGTACAACCAATGTGTGTGTAGAAACCTCTAGCATTTGGTCCGATAACTGATACTGATTGATATTCTCTACATGCTGCTACGCAACGACGACATAAAACACACTTGTTATTGTCTCTGACAATAGCTGCTGAAGTTGTATCAATTGGGTAATCAATAACTTCGCCACCTTTGAATGCATCAAAGTCACAATTGTATTCATTGGATAATTCTGCGAGTTCGCAGTTTCCATTACGAATACAGCTTAAACACTCTTTCTTGTGATCTGAGAGAATTAATTCGATTGTTCTCTTTCTATATTCTCTGATTTGTGGAGTGTTTGTCTTTACTTCAATAACTTCGAATCTTGGGTCTGCATTTAATGGGTATACACAAGCTGCAACTAATCCTCTTGCGCCTGATACTTCACATAAACAGATTCTACAAGCTCCGATTTCATTTAAACCTTTTAGATAACATAATGTTGGGATCTTAACTCCTGCTTGATAAGCAGCGTTAATAACGGTAGTACCTTCCTCAACTTCAATATCTATTCCATCAATTCTTACTTTAATTTTAGCCATAGTACACCTCATTAATCCTTAATAATTGCATTGAACTTACAATTTGACATACAAAGTCCGCACTTAATACACTTTGTTTGATCAATTTCATGCTTTTCTTTTACAACGCCCTTAATTGCATTAACTGGACAATTTCTTGCACAGAGAGTACAACCCTTACATGCATCTGTAATCTTGTATGAAATTAAGTCTTTACATACGTGTGTTGGACACTTCTTATCTACTACGTGAGCGATATATTCATCTCTGAAGAACTTCAATGTTGAAAGAACTGGGTTTGGAGCTGTTTGTCCAAGAGCACAAAGTGCATTCTTTTGGATGTAGTGACAGAGATCTTCCATTTCATCTAAGTCTTTGAGAGTTGCTTTACCTGATGTAATCTTGTTGAGGTATTCAAGTAAGCGCTTTGTACCAATTCTACATGGTGTACATTTACCACAGGATTCATCTACTGTAAATTCTAGGAAGAATTTAGCGATATCTACCATACAGTTGTCTTCGTCCATAACAATCATACCACCTGATCCAACAATTGAACCAATTGCTGCAAGTGATTCATAATCTACTGGAGTGTCGATTAAACTTTCTGGGATACATCCACCTGATGGTCCACCTGTTTGAACAGCTTTGAGTTTCTTTCCGTTTGGACATCCACCACCGATATCATAAATGATCTTTCTTAATGGAGTTCCCATTGGGATTTCTACTAAACCTGTGTTAACAATCTTTCCACCTAATGCGAATACCTTTGTTCCTTTGGACTTTTCAGTTCCCATTGATGCGAACCAATCTGCACCCTTTAAGATGATTTGGCAGATATTTGCATATGTTTCTACGTTGTTTAAGATAGATGGTTTGCCGAATAAACCTTTAACAGCTGGGAATGGTGGTCTTGGTCTTGGTTCACCACGTTTTCCTTCGATTGAAGTCATTAAAGCGGTTTCCTCACCACAAACGAATGCACCTGAACCTAATCTGATTTCAAGGTCAAAGTCAAAACCTGTATCTAAGATGTTCTTACCAATTAAGCCGTATTCTCTAGCTTGTGCTAAAGCAATCTTCAATCTTTGAACTGCGATTGGATATTCAGCTCTTACATAAATGTAACCTTGGTTTGAACCAATTGCATAACCTGCAATTGCCATTGCTTCGATAACTGAGTGTGGATCACCTTCTAATACGGAACGATCCATGAATGCACCTGGGTCACCTTCGTCTGCGTTACAGCAAACATACTTTTGATCACCAACTGAATTTCTACAGAATTGCCACTTTAAACCTGTTGGGAATCCTGCGCCACCACGGCCACGAAGACCTGAGTTCTTGATAACATCGATAACATCTTGTGGGGTCATCTCTTTTAATACCTTAATTAAGGCTTGATAACCGTCATATGCGATATATTCATCGATATTTTCTGGGTTGATAACACCGCAAAGACGAAGTGCAATACGAGTTTGTTGCTTGTAGAAGTTTGTCTCGGATAATGCTTTAATAGCTTCATGAGATGATTCTTTCTTTTCTACATATAACAATCTGTTTACAATACGGCCTTTAATAAGGTGTTCTTCTACGATTTCTTTGACATCGTCTACTTTTACGCCTGTATAGAAAGCGCCTTCAGGATAGACAACGCAAACAGGACCATTTGCACACAAACCAAAACAACCAGTTTTGATGAGAGCAACTTCATTCTTAAGGCCCTTCTCTTCTAAAAGTTTTTCAAATTCTGCAGCAACGGCTGGTGAATTGTTTGATGTACAACCAGTTCCTCCGCAGACTAAGACAGTACTTCTGAACATAAATTTCCCTCCTAAATACTACTCGTTTGTAATTAAATAATCTGTGCAAACGTTACCATTAACAATATGATTTGCAACGATATTCTTTGCTTTGTCTGCATCTACATGAATGTATGTTATTTTTTCTTGGCCTGGTACAAAAACTTCAACGATTGGTTCAAGTTTGCACATTCCCAAACAGCCACTACGTGTGACTTTAACATCCTTCAATTGACGCTTTGCAACTTCATCAATAAGTGTATTGTATACAGGACGTGCACCTGCGGAAATACCACATGTTGCCATACCAACTACAATACGAATCTCTTTGGAATCATCTTTGTTGTCTCTTAAGATGATCTCAGATTGCATCTTATCTCTGATGTTCATAATATCAGCGATACTCTTCATAAATTTGCTCCTCCAATTTCCTTTATATTTTCATTAATCATGTCCCTGACGAACAATAAAACTTGCGGTTCACTAACTGGTATTCCATTTAGTTGTTCTTTAAGCTCTCTTGTGTCGAGATCAAATTGATTTCCATTAACGCTAACCTTTAAAACATAATCTGTTGGGATTTCATCAGATAGAAGTGTTGTCATTGTATCTGCGATATTCCCTAAAGGTTCACGGTCTATATTATCGATCTCAAATGTGGCTACAACCTCAGTTCCTTTACCTTTGGTAGATTTTATTGAGAATGTGCCATTTGCCTGTTCTGCGGCCATTTTAAAGAGTGGTACACCCATTCCTACCTTTCTTGTTGTTCTTGTTGTTGTGAATGGATCTGTGACTTTTGATAAAAACTCTTCATCCATTCCGCAGCCATCATCTGCTATCCTTATTGTTAACACATTGCCATCGGCAATTATGTCTATTTCAACTAGTGTTGCTCCAGCTTTAACAGAGTTTTCAGTTATGTCTAGAATGTTTAAGGCTAATTCTCTCATATTATTCCTTTGGCTTTGATAGAGTATCAATTAGACAATCTATTGAATACTCCTCAAGTTCTATGGCACTACTGAAAGATATTGTTTGAAGAACATGTGAATCTGAATCAATAATGATATTGTACTTATCCTTATATTCTTCCATATCTTGCTCTGTTGCCTTTGTACTAAATTCAACTGTTGTAAAGCCTGGCATAATTGAACCTAGTATCATGAGCATGCTATTTGCTTCTCTATCTATATGTGCAGGTATTGCAATTCCTCTAAATTTCTTTGCAAGTTCCGACACCTGATAACTTGATATCTTAGCGCTATCTAGAAGCATTGTTTTTTCATATCCGATGATGTTATCATCCTCGTCCATGATTTGTTGTTCACCAAATATTTCTGGCCTATTCTCTCTTTGAGAGAAATCTATGCTGTTATAAAAGCCTTCAAGGTCATTGTATGTTCTAAAGAGGCAAAGAAGATGTATATCTTCGTTTGTTTGTAGTTCCATTGCTGGAACAACCTTGATTCCGTAGAATTCGCCAGCTTTTAGAGCTACTTCTACATTTTTTATTGAATTGTGATCAGACACAGCAATAAAGTCTAATCCATTCATTTTTCCAAGACCTACAATGGTCACTGGTGTCATATCTTTCTCAGCACAAGGTGACAGCGCCGAGTGTATATGCAAGTCATAGCGATATAAACTCATTACTTATTTAGAGCTCTATCAAAGGTCACTGCTGCTGTGTATATATCTAAGGATGTAGACACAATATTGAACCCTTGACTTTTAACCCTTGTTAATAGATTTTCATCTGGCATTACACCCTCGCATAGCACTATAAGTGCTATATCTGCAAGTGTTGCAACTGCACAGACATTTACATTATTCATTATTGTGAACCAAGCGCTATCTGCTGGAGCAGAACCCATAACATGAGATAAGAAATCCCCTGCGTATCCGCAAGTTACTTCTCTCTCTGGATCTGGGAGATTTATCTCCCTTCCATTTATAGCCTTGATAACATCAATAACTTTCATTATTCACCTTTTTTGTATTCTTTAAGCCTTGGACATTTTGCATCTGGAGGAAGAACGCCATTTACGATATCTTCTGCAAAAGCTCTACAGCTTGGTGCACCACAGAGACCGCAATCTACGCCTGGTAATTCCTCTAGAATTCTTTCAATTTCCATAAGCTTCTTCATAGCAACGAGCCTATTAGAATCCAGTTTAAACACATCTTTTTTAGATGGTGCTTCTTCCCAAAGGAAGTAATCTGTTGGTTTATTCACATCTGCTACGTTGTTAATATTTCTTGGTAATTTATTGATTAGTGTGTGTAAACGAGAACGAGCAACAAAAGGATTTTCTATATTCATTACACCGCCTACGCATCCTGATGTACATGCGTTAAGTTCGATGAAGTCTATATCCTGAAGTCCTCCGTCCTCAAGGGCATCTAAAATTTGTTTGCAGTTTTCAATGCCATCTGCTGCAATTGTTTTGTCCTTATATGTTGCATTTGCCTCGCCTCTAGAGATTCCCCAACCTAAACCGAATGAAGATAATGAACATAGTGGTTTAATTTCGGTTAGTTTTGGCATTACATCTATTAGATGCATATATGCATCTGATGTGGATAATACTCTATTTACATAAGGTCTATTTACACCAAGACCCATCTTAAGAGCGAAAACCTTAGCTGGACATGGAGATATGAAGTATACTCCGATATCCTTTTCTGGAATTCCCTTCTTAATTGCATTCTCTTTTGCGATTTTTGCTGCAACATCTACTGGAGCTAAAGTATTTAAAAGGTGATCTGTTAAATTGTGATAACTCATCATGATAAGGTCTAACATTGCAGGACAAGCAGTTGAGATAATTGGTTTAGGAATTGTATCTCTGTTCATCATGATGTTAGTTACAGATGAGACATAATCTGCACCCTTACCAACTTCAAAGACTTCATCAAAACCTAAGGCAAGCAAACCATTAAGAACGATATTGATATCGTTAAGGTTATTAAATTGACCATAGAGTGATGGTGGTGGTAGAACAATTTTATATTTAAAGTCGTTAATACAATCCCAAGGATCATGTGCTGGAAGCTTTGCATGTTGCGGACAAAGTCTTACGCACTCTCCACATCCAACGCACTTTTCATAAGCGACAGAAGCCTTACCATCTCTTACACGTATAGCCTCAGTTGGGCATCTACGCATACAAGTGATACAACCTACGCACTTGTCCTTATCTAACATAACAGTGTGTAGAGCCTTATCGCCTAATACTAAACCTATTTCTTTATTTACTATTTTCCCCATTATCTAAGCTTTGATACCTAATTTAGCTGAATTTAATAACCATAGTTACGGTAGTGCCAACACCAACGGTGCTTTCAATATTAAATTCATCCGTATATTTTTTCATGTTTGGTAATCCCATACCAGCCCCAAATCCTAAAGCTCTAACGTCTTCTGGTGCTGTGGAATAACCTGGTTGCATAGCAAGTTCTATATCTTCTATGCCCTTACCATGATCTGCAAGAACAATTTGAATTCTATCTAAGAATACATCTATGATTGCTTGTCCACCGCTTGCATGAATAACCATATTGATTTCGCCTTCATACATTGCGATAGCAACTCGTCTAATATCTTGAGATTTAACACCTAATTGTTTCAATTTAGACTTTACAGCTTCAGAAGCTGCACCAGCCGATGAAAAATTAGATCCATCTACGTCATATACTAAGCGAATTGAGTCTTCTGCCATTATTCTTTAGATTTTCTAAGACCTGCGTCATATAAAAGACCGCAAGTTTCAAACATAACATATGGTGTTGAGATTATAGCGATATTATTCTCTTCTGCAAGTTTAACGATCTCAGCATCCAATTGTTTACCTCTTGCAATGATGATGCATACTGCATCAACCATAATTGCTGTTCTAACTACTTGTGGGTTACATAATCCTGTGATTAATAAACCGTTTGAAGCTGAATAGAAAGCCAAAACGTCTGACATCATGTCTGATGCACAACATGTTTTAACTTCTACAGATAAATCTGTATTACTTGTTAGAACTTTGCCGTTAACAATTTTAGAGATTTCACCAATATTCATAGTTAATTAAAAATTAGTCCTTATATTTAGCTAAAATTCCAGGAATCTCTTTTGGTGTTAATTTACCATATGTATCTCCACCAACGACCATAACTGGTGCTAATCCGCAGCAACCAATACAACGTGTTGCAGCAAGTGAGAATTTACCATCTGGAGTTGTACCGCCATCTGGGAGTCCTAAGACTTCTTTACATTTTGCAAAAACATCTCCACTACCTTTAACATAGCAAGCTGTTCCTAAACATACTGAAACTGGATGTTCACCAACTGGGTTGAGTGAGAACCATGAATAGAATGTTGCGATTCCGAAGATTTCTTCCATAGATACGCCGAGTTCTTCTGAGATGATCTTTTGGACTTCAATTGGAAGGTATCCATAGATTTCTTGTGCTTTTTGAAGAGCTGGCATTGTTGAGCCTGGCATTCCCTTCAATTCATTAAGCATTTCACGGAGTTGTTTTTCTTGTTCTGCTGTTCCTTTAAATTGAACTGTTGTTAAATTAATTTTACCCATATTTCCTCCACACTTGTTTGAGTATTTATAAAATTAGCAAAATAATATTAACAAATATTAAGGGGTAATATCAAGAGGTAATTTTTAGCAAATTTTTATTTAAAAAAATAAAAGCGGTGTTCTAACAAGCCGCTTTATTTCAATATAGGTTTTTCCGTTATTCTAAATGGGTAAAAATAATTTTATTTATTTTTTGAATTTATATGGCATACAGCGTTTATGCTCTGATTTTTTAGCCATATTTTCTATCTTTTCTTTAACCTCGGATGGTATATCTTCGCCCTTAAGATACTTATCAACATCTGAGTATAAAATTCCCATTTCTTTTTCATCTGTTTGGCCTTCAAATAAACCTGCAGATGGGGCCTTTTTTATAATATGTTCAGGTGCGCCCAAATATGCGAGTAATTCATAGATTTCGGAGACAGTTAAATCTGAAATTGGGTTAAGATCATAAGCGCCATCTCCCCACTTTGTAAAGTATCCTAAAATTGTTTCATCTGCGTTACCTGTACCCACTACCAAATAACCTCTAGATTGGCCCAAAGCATATAGAGTTGTCATGCGCAAACGTGGGTTAATATTTATAAGTGATTGGTCGTATGCCCAATCCCCTTTTTTACCTTCTAATCGTGGTTCTAACGCGGTCAATATAGCTTCTTTAGTACTTGTTAAGTCTACCTCAATTTGCTCTATCCCGAAGCGTTTTCCAGCAGCTAGAGCGTCCTCTCTATCCTCGCCATAATTACGTGATGATTGGCAAGGCATAATGACACCCAAAACGTTAGGAGTTGCTAGTTTACAGAGTGCACCAACAAGAGTACAATCCTTACCTCCGCTATTGCCATAAATAAAGCCTTTTGCACCTTTTTCAACAAGAAAAGCTTTAAGCCAATTTACTCTTTCTTCTACAGTTTTCTTACAATCCATAAAAACCTCGATTATTTTAATGATTAAATTGTATTATTTTTAAAGGTTTTTTGTAAAGTATATTTATATAAAAATAGAAGCCACCCCGAATGATGGCTCATTGATTATTTGATTTTAGAGTTATTCTTCACTCTTTTCATCTTCTGGAGTTTGTTCTTCAGGTTTTTCTTCATCTTTTGGTTCTTCAACCTTTGGAGATGAATCTATCTTTTTTCGCCAAAAATACGCCAATATTCGCTCATTTTTTCGCCATATATTATTTTTTACCAGTATTAATATAAAATAAAAATTTGACTAAAATAAGATTGTATCGTATTTTGGTCGTTTTTAAATAATTTGTATATAATAAATTATATATTTTAATTGACAAAATCTAAATTTTCGACTAAAATAAGATTGTATCGTATTTTGGTCGTAAAATATGGAGGTATAATATGGCATATATTAGAAGAGATATTGAAAGCTTGGTTTTGGAATTAACAAAAGAATACTCTTGCATCATGATCACTGGTCCTAGACAAGTGGGTAAAACTACTATGTTAGAACATCTAGATAATAAAAGAGAAAGAGTTACTTTAGATGACTTGCAAGATAGAGCACTTGCCATTCAAGATCCTGAAATGTTTTTAAGAATTCATAAACCACCTGTTATTATAGATGAAGTTCAATATGCTCCGGAATTATTTTCATACATAAAAATAGCAATCGATAAAGGAGCAGAACCTGGAAGTTTCTGGTTGACTGGATCACAAAGCTATAAACTAATGAAATTGGCTAAAGAAAGTTTGGCAGGTAGAACTGCAATTTTAAACTTGACTTCACTATCTCAACACGAATTATATTCATCAGGTCAACTTACTCCTTTTGATCTCTCTCTTGAAAAAATACAAGAAAGAACAAAAACATATGTACCTGCAAATGTAGATGAAATCTATAAAAGAATTTGGATGGGAGGACTACCAGGATTCGTAAGTGGAAAATTTACAAACCGTGATGTTTTCTATTCAAGTTATTTGCAAACATACCTTTCTAGAGATATTAAAGATGAAGTTGACGTCAAAGACGATGTAAAATTTGTTGATTTTATTCGCGCTGCAGCTTGTAGAGTTGGACAAGAACTAAATACTCATTCTATTGCATTAGATGTTGATATATCAGACGATACAGCAAGTAGATGGCTATCTCTTCTTGAAAAGTCTCAAATTATATTCTATCTACACCCATACTCTAATAATTTGTTAAAAAGAGTTGTAAAATCACCAAAGTTATATTTCTTTGACACAGGACTTGTTGCCTATTTAACAAAATATTCAGATGCAGATATATTACAAAATGGATCTATTAATGGCGCAATTCTTGAAAACTATGTTGTAGCTGAAATAAGAAAATCTTATATTAATTGTGGAAAAGAAGATTTCTTGTACTATTATAGAGACAAAGAACAAAAAGAAATAGACCTCATTTTAGAAACAAATAATGAACTACATCCTATAGAAATTAAGAAGTCTTCCAACCCATCAGTTTCCATGACAAAAAGCTTTAATGTTTTATCCAAAGCTTCTATAAATCTTGGGAACGGAGCAATAATATGTATGAAGGATACCATCTCTGCTTTAAATTCAAACATATTACTTCTCCCAACTTGGATAATCTAGTTTTATCATAATAGCAATAAGGCTCAACTCAAAAAGTTGGGTCTTTTTTTATTAATTTTCATTTTTTTAGAATTTTTCAAAAATTAGGTTTTTTAAAGATTTTTCTCTAAAAAGTGCCATTTTTTAAGGTTTTTCATCCCAAAATACTAAAATTTTGCCATTTTTTAGAAATTTTTACACAATTTTTCAAAATTGCATATTGAATTATATGTCCTTATAAACTATAATTGTAATTACTAAAATTAAAAATAAATCCCGCATACGGGAAAGATAAAGGAGAAAAATATGAGAAAAGCATTTATTTGTCCAACAAAGTACGTACAAGGCGAAGATGAACTTCTTAACCTCGGTTATTTCGTAAAGACTTTCGGTAAGAAAGCATTACTTATCGGAGACCCATTCGCATTAGGTTTAGTAAAAGATAAACTTGCAGCAACACAAGCAAAATATGGTGTTGAATTCGTAACAAGTGATATCTTCAAAGGTGAATGTTCAAGAAACGTAGTTAAGAAATTACAAGATTTTGCTAAAGCAAACAAATGTGCTTGTACAATCGGTTTAGGTGGCGGTAAAGCAATCGATACTTCAAAATGTGTTGCAGCTGGTAATCCACTTATCATCTGTCCAACTATTGCAGCAACAGACGCACCAACATCCCACTCAGCAGTTCTCTACACTGATGATCACGAGTTCGATGATTATGCATATTTCCGTCAAAGCCCAAGCGTAGTCTTAATTGACCTTAACGTTATCGCAGCTGCTCCATCACGTTTCTTAGTATCTGGTATGGGTGATGCACTCTCCACATATTTTGAAGCAAGAGCAAACGTTCAATCTGTATCTAACGTAAACGCAGGTCTTCCATGTGGTGCAGATCGTAAGAAAGGCACATTATTAGGTTATGGAACACACACAGCATTCGCACTCGCATCATTATGTTATGAAAACTTAATTTCAGATGGTGCTAAAGCAAAAGCTGCATGTGACTGCAACGTTGTAACACCAGCATTTGAAAAGATCGTTGAAACAAACATCTTACTCTCTGGTTTAGGATTTGAATCAGGCGGTTTAGCAGGCGCACACGCAATGCACGATGGTTTAACAGTTGTTCATGATATTCATGCATGCTGCTTCCATGGTGAAATTGTTGCATTCGGTACACTCGCACAATTAGTACTTGAAAACTCACCAGAAGAAGAATTCTACGAAGTTCTTGATTTCTGTACAACAGTTGGTCTTCCAGTTTGCTTAAAAGACTTAATGACAGACAAGAAGACAGGCAAAGTTATCAGAGATTCATTAACAGAAGAAGAATACAAAGCAGTTGCTGAAAAGACATGTATTCCAGAGGAATCTATCCACAATATGCCATTCAAGGTAACACCAGATATGGTTATTGCAGCTATCAAGACAGCAGATAAACTCGGACGTGAATACGCATACGGTGACTAATATAATTTAGCAATTTTAGGGGACATACTTATGTATGTTCCCTATTCATATTTTACTTAAGATAAGGAGAGAAAACATATGAAGAAAATAATGAATACTCCAGAGACCTTCGTATACGATATGTGTCATGGTCTTGCAGCAGCTCATCCAGATCTTGAATTCGTTGAGAAATTTAAGATTGTTAAGAAAAAAGAAATTAATGATGATAAAGTTTCTTTAATTTCTGGTGGTGGTTCAGGACACGAACCAGCACATGCAGGATTTGTTGGAAAAGGTATGCTTGATGCAGCAGTTTGTGGTGATGTATTTGCATCCCCTTCTCAAGTTCAAGTTTACAATTCTATTAAGAAGTGTGCTACAGACAAAGGTGTCTTACTTATTATTAAGAACTATTCTGGAGACTGTATGAACTTCAACAACGCAATGGCAGATGCACAAGATGACGGCATTAAGGTAGATGCAGTTTATGTAAATGATGACATTGCAGTTAAAGATTCCCTTTACACTGTTGGCCGTAGAGGTGTTGCAGGTACAGTATTAGTACACAAATGTGCTGGTGCAGCAGCAGAACAAGGCAAAGAACTTGAAGAAGTTAAAGCAGTTGCAAACAAAGTTATTGAAAACGTAAGATCCTTCGGATTTGCATTCACATCATGTACAGTTCCAGCAGCTGGACATCCAACTTTTGAAATTGGTGATGATGAAATGGAATTCGGTGTTGGTATCCACGGCGAACCAGGACGTTTCAGAGAGAAGATTGACTATTCCAAAGGTACTTTCTCAGATGACCTTGCAAGACGTATTGTAACGGACTTAGAGGGCGATTTAGGCCTAAAGAAAGGCGAAGAAGTAGTCTTACTCATTAACGGATTCGGCGGAACACCAATGCAAGAGCTTTATATTCTTAATAATTCAGTAACAAAAGCATTAAGTGCAGACGGTGTTGCAATCCACAGAACAATTGTTGGTAACTTCATGACATCTATTGACATGGCAGGTGCTTCAATTACAGTACTTAGAGTAGACGCAGAATTAAAGGCATTAATAGACTATCCAGTAAACACACCAGCATTAACATGGGGTGCAGCAATGGATTCACAAGCAGAAGCTGCAGTTGAAGCAATGAAAGCAATTCAAAAGGCACTTGGAGTTGTTCCAGCAGCAGAAGCACCAAAGGCAAAAGCAAAGAAAGCAGTTGCTGGTGCAGATGAAGATGATGCTAATGCAGTATATGAAGTAGTTGGAGATCCAAAAGTTGGTGAGACAATTAACCTCCCTGCATTTGTAAAGATTGTTGAGAAGATGGCAGATGTCATTATCGAGAACGAAGTTCCATTCTGTGAAGCAGACCAAATGGGTGATGGAGACTTTGGTATGTCCATTGCAAAAGGTTTCAAGCAATTAAAGGCAGACTGGGCAACAAGAAAGAAAGGTGACATTGGACAATTCTTAGTATCTTGTTCAGACATCATTAAAGAATACTGCGGTGGTGCATCTGGTCCTATTTGGGGTTCTGCATTCAAGTATGCTGGTAAAGCAATGCTTGGAAAGAGCGAAGTAGACCTAAAGGATGTAGCATTCTTATTCATGGAAGCAAACCGTGGTGTATACGAAACTGGTAAGAAGAGTTTCGGTAAAGGTGCAGACATTGGTGACAAGACCTTAGTAGACGCATTAAAGCCATGTGCTTTAGCATTAACAAAGGCTGCTGAGGAAGGCAAGAAGTTACAAGAAGGTTTAGATCTTGGTGCTAAAGCTGCACATGAAGGTGCAGAAGCAACAAAGACAGTAGTTGCAAGACTTGGAAGAGCTGGAACAGTTGGTGAAAGATCCATTGGTTTCCCAGACGCAGGTGCACACGGCTTGGATGTAATTTTCAACGAACTTGCTGCTTACATCAAGACATTATAATGTCTATATAGCTTAATAATAAAAGAGCCAGGCTTCAAAACCTGGTTCTTTTTTATATATACTTCACTATTTATTATTTGTCTTGCAATAATGGAATATCTAGATTGTTTAGTTTTCGATTAATATCTTGAGTACCATTGAGAACTGTAATTACTAACACTTCATGAGTACGAACAACTGCCACATAAAAAACAATATATTTTCCTATAATAAGTTTTCTTAGTCCTCTTTTATACCATTTTGGTTTATTGCATAAAGGATTTCTTTCTGGCATTATATTTAGACTATCTATGCCATTTTTAATTCTTTGTATTAATTTATCTGCAGCATTTGGCAATTGCAATTCATATTTAATATATTTTTTTATATCTAATAGATTCTCTCGAGCCAAACCTGTAATTATTACTTTCCAATCCATATTAGACATTATCTAGTTCCTTAAACACTTCCTCAGTTGTATATACACGTCCTTCTTGATAGTCTTTTAATCCACTTTCAATTAATGCATCAAATTCTTCATCAGTTAATTCTTGATAGGATAATGGACGTTTATAAGAAATTGCTACATCGAAAGGAATTCTTTTTTGCATAATAATCTGTTGTAAAAACAAACCAACTGCACTAGACATAGATAAACCAAGTTGTTTTAAAATGGTTTCTGATTCTTTTTTTATTTGAGGTTCTACCCTTATCAACACACTTTCTGTTTTTGCCATGATATATTCCTCCGTTTTATTAATTACATTATATCATTTTGTATATCATTATGCAATACATTTGATATCAATTTTCAGAATAAATCACATATTTTTTAAGGATTATGTGAAAAAAATCACACTTTCTGCAATTTTTATGTGATTTTGTGACAATAATAAAAACTGAGGCATTTAACCTCAGCCTTTAATTTATACTTCACTATTAATTATTCTTCCTCTAATTTTTCAAGTTCCTTCACTATCTCTTCTTCAGACAATTCTGGATTGGCTGTTATTTCTTCTACCTTATCTTTGTCTTTACCCATTAATTTAGAGATTAATACAAGAGTTTCCTTTGTGAAGTTTTCTAACCTTTTAGAAAAGTTGTCTTCTTTTAATACTTTATCTATTTTTTCTAAAGGTTCTTCTTGTTCCTTTATTCCTATTATATTAGCTATAGTTTCTCTAGCTTCCTTACCTTCCTTAATTGGGTATAATACATATACATGATTTTGTCCTTCACCTATGAAGAGATCATGGGCAATACTCTTAGATGCTAAAGCATTATGTAGTCTTATTATATCTGGATAGAAGATTTCTCTTGTACCTACGAATAAGGTAATATGTCCTAGGCTGTCTAAATCCCCGTATATAGGGCTTATTACTGGATCCTTGATATCTTTATCGCCTGCCCACATTTTGCCTAGTATTTGAAGCTTCCATGTCTCTAAGAGAGGATCATCTTCTTGATGTACTTCGTCTATTTTACCTTCATTTATTTCAAGGTCTACCCAAGGAGATATTAATATTATTTGATCTGGCTGTCTTATTCCTTGATCTCTTAGCATTTGAGCTAAAGAAAATGCTATACCGCCTCCAGCGGAATCTCCCATGAGAATAATCTTAGAAGTTGGATGAAGGGATATTACATATTCATATAAAGATAGAAGGATTTGGTAATTATCCTTATATGTATAATTTGGAAGTTTATGATATATAGGCATAATTACATAAGAATCCGTTTTACGCGCTATTTCACGAAGTGAATCAAAATGAGAGAGCATAGGGTTAAAGACGAATTCACCACCATGTACATAGAATATAATGGTTTGGTCTGGATCTTCATCATTGCGGTTCCATTTAAGAACCTTTATACCCTGGTATGTATCTGTCTCTATTTCTGAAGCGAAGAGTGGCATAGAGATTTTATCATTCTCACCAAGAGATAAGATATGTTCTTTATATTCCTCCTCTGTACGAGAAATCATTGGTCTATTTTTTATAAGGGTTTCTGTTAGTTTAGAACTTATGGATCTATTATCTTTTTTAGTTAGAATGAAGTTAATCCACTTACCTTCTCTTTGCATTAGATCTTCTTTTATCCAGCACTTGTTCATAATTAGAGAGGTATCTTTAAGGAGTTCGTTCATCCTATCTAGTGTCATGTCTGTATAATATCTTTCATCTCTAATGCCTTCAAAGTCTCCATATTTAAAAGAGCAATAAAAGGCGGCATCTTCTTTCATGGCCTTATATATTTTATTTAATACATCTGATAGTTCTTCATATTTACAATGTAGCAAAGATGCGCTTGCCCAGATACCATCGAACTCATCCACATATGAGATATCCTGGATAGATAGTAATTCTGCATTTAGACCAAGGGATACACCATAGTTATAGAAGTCTATACAATTATCTATAGAAAGGACGTCATAGCCGAGTTTTTTAAAGGCCAAACTATCCCTACCAGAGCAGAACCCGACATCCAATATTTTTCCTTTAGGAGGCATAAAGTTTAATAGTTCTTCTCTTTCTTCACTAAGGTCTGCATCCTTTGTTTTAGCTATATATTCTTTAGCATTATCTTCATAGTATCCCATATTGGTGTCCTTTTAAAAGATTATTATAATATAATAATAGTTGTATTTTTAGAGATAAGTCAATAAGTAAGCTATATAAAAAAGCGAGGCTTTTGCACCTCGCTTTTAATTATTATCTATTTATCATTATATAGTTTCATTCTACTTACATAATCAAGTCTATCTATATAATCCAGTTCCGCCTTATCATATTCACCAAATGCATTGTTAATCATAAACGGTCCAGCTTTGTTTTTATAAATACAAGCTATATTCTCTTTTTCTATTTGATAAAAGAGCATGATTTTATTAGTTACATAATACATAACATTGTTTTTTTTAGGAATTTCATTTAATAAATCTAAATATTTCTCAGCCTCCTTGAAATCCCCGTATCTTCTTTGATAATAAATATAATTTATTATTAAAATTACGTAACTCTCTATTCCGCAATTTGTTGTAGTCTCTTCATCATAAGAATCTATGAATTGTTTAACATACTTAAAGAATGGTTCGAGCATCCATAATAAGATTTTCTTTACATACTCTTTTGTTTCTTTTGTATCTTTTCTATTATCACCTCTAAACAAACCAAATCTTGGTCTTTTAATACCAGCTAATTCACATTCCGATGGTCTAAAATCTCTTTTTCGAAGTTTTTCATATTCTTCACTGCCAATTATATCTTTTGCATATAAAGCCAAGTATCTATGATCAATGGTCCACATAAGATGCATTAGTGTGAATGCACAGGTATCATAATCTTCCAAATACTCATGAATCAAAAAAGATCTATAGTTCTTTATCACATATTCCCAATCATCTTTTAATAGGTCTTCATGATTATCACAAGTCATATATTTTTCAGTTTCCATCAATTCTTTTATCTTTGGATATAGTTCTTTGTTTTTTTCGGCGATATCTTTATCTGTTGGATATTTAAAATTATACAATCTTTCCATCATTCCAGTGTGAACTATAGTATCTATCTTCTCATTCGCATATCCGCAATGAGGACAATGTTGTACACCTGGATCTATATTAGGATTTCCAAAAAAATCATAGGAAAAAGTGTGACTATTAAAACTAAGATAGCCACAATGTTGTCTTGATTCTTCACCACACATAATACATTTTACTTCTCGAAAATTAGGTATCATATTATCTCCTTTTTACAAAAAATTAGTTATTTAGGCATATTACCCATTTTAATTATACGCTGAACGAATAAAAATTCATGTACACATATATGTACATAAAGCCATTTATTATGTAATTCATTTCTGAAAAAGCTTAAAAAATAAATAAGGCCCCATTTTGAGGCCTATTTATTATTTTTTGTCAATCACTCCATTTCGTTCTATCAATTGATTCGCATATTCTGCCGAACATGTATTAGAGTAATCATAACCAAAAAAGACATCCGCAGCTGCTGAAGTAAACCTCCATTCTTTCGTCTTATAATTATATTCTTGCGGATCACTATCAGGTTTTTTCCTGAATAATTGTCCATATTCATTATATCTATAAACGTAATCCATATTTTTAAGTGATTTGTTATCTAGCTGTTCTTATAATATTCAAATCAATATTAGCAAGCCATTCATTTATCGTTGACTTGTCCACCATATTCCTTCCTAAAATAAATGCTATATCAGAACATGTTAAAATCAAAATTGGGTGTCCATCTTCAATTACTTCGCTGTATGCTTGTTTATCTACATAACTAGTTGTAACCAATATTCCAAATTGTCTATACCTAATTCTTGAAATAAGTCTGGACATATTTTTCACACCAACACTATTATTTTCGTCATAACATTTTGCTTCAAGAGCACAATCTATTTCCAAGCGTTTATTATTAGATACAGAATTTCCAGAACTTATTACATATTTTCCAATTGCATCTCTCCCACCATCTCTCCATGGTCTAGTTAATTCAAACTTTTCAAAATGATTATCCATCATTTCCATTATTCTTACAGCGCATGCTTCAAAACCCGCAGGATTATCCTTATAATGATTTCGTATTAACGAAATGCATTCTTTACCATCTTCATTACATTGTAACTGTTCATATTTTGAAGGAATCTTTTCTATTCTTGGAGCTTTCAATGCTTTAATACCGTTTCTTCCTTTTTGAATATATTCTTTCCAAACTTTAGGTGCGTATTTCATACTATCTTGAGGATTATTAACCAAAGCTTCTAACCATTCTCTTTTTATAGGTGTTTCTTTAGTATCTAAAATCGTAAAATAAGCCTCATAATTTTGGAATCTCTTATTATCTATTGTTCGCCAGAATGCAACTAAATCCTTGTCTGGAGATATTGTTGGATTTCCAGGAGCTGCTAACCCTAAAAATTGCACATCTCGACCTGTTCCTACTTTTTTAAATACAAAGAAAGGAGGTATTTCATCATAATGATTGTTTGAGTTTAATATTGAATACACTAGTTCTAATAGTTTATTACCACCCTGTTTAGTATTTGTTAATTCGTTTCCAGGTTTTCTATTATCTCCATAGTATCTAAAAATACCAGTTTCAACATCTAAATAATCTGGCCATTCCAATTCACTCATTGTAGTATAAAGAACAACATATGCAAGTTTCCCGCTTCCATCATTTCTTTTAGCTTTTCTAAAGCCACTCATATTTCCTAATTTTGGAAACAATTTAGATAATGGATCATCACCAGTATTGCCAGTTTTTCCACCCTTATAGATACAATCTATTACTAAATCTGTATTCTTTAGATTTTCGAACTTAACTTCCATTATTTTTTCCCCAGAATTATAACTTCATTCGCTTTTGTACTTTCTAAAGCATTATTAATATATCTTTTTGTTATTACCTTATTTATTTTATAAAAATTATTTGAAAAACGTTTTCTGACATAATCTGTGTCATTATTACAAATAACTACTATACATCCCTTTTTAATCAGTAAATTGCATGTATTTCTTAGTCTTATTAAATCATTATGAGTAAATCCAGTTTTAACATATGATTTAAATCCATCCTTGTCATAGTCATATGGAGGGTCAAAGAATACATAATCTCCCTCCTTCGCATCCCTAACTGCATCATTAAAATCGCCACATCTAATTTGAACATTTTTATTATTTAAGTAATTGCTAATTGCTAGGATTCTTGATTCCATCACTATATCCGGGTTTTCAGTTGCTGACCTTCCTATAGGAACATTATTAAAACCTTTTGAATTAACTCTATACAATCCATTAAAACAAGTTTTATTTAAATAAATAATTCTTGCCGCTCTTTTTATAGGAGAATATTTTTTATATGAAGGTGAACGATCCCAAGCCCTAACTTCATAATAATGTTCATTGGAATGAGCTTTTGCATGTGCTTTTAACTCATTTATCAACTCATTTGGATTATTTTTGATAACATTATATACATTTATTAATTCATCATTTGAATCATTTATAACAACATCGTCATGTTCAAGAGCTAAGAATAAAGCTCCTCCTCCAACAAAAGGCTCGTAATATCTATGTCCATTTATTAATTCTTTATTAATAAATTTATTTAATTCCTTTAATAGCTGTCTTTTTCCACCAGCCCATTTTAATACAGGTTCCATTAAATTTGCATACCCCTAGATTTAATATATACATAGAAACTATGTATAAATTCATATTCAGATTTTGTAATTTGTTTTCCACTATTAATTTTTGATTCGGCAGATTGAATAGATTTTATAATATTTACAATTTGTAATCTTGTATAAGAAACATTTGTTGAATAATTAAAATAATCTTTAAGCATCGTGCTCCAATTTGATTTATGATTTATAATTCTACACATATCATCAAATTCGGCTATACTCCATATATCAATATCTTTTTCAATGCCTGCTCTGCTATTTTTAATCTTTTGAGCAGTAACTTTTTGATTTAACTTTATAGCTAAATCTTCTGGGAAATACATATTTTCCCAGTCTATATGATTTGTTATTATTTCTTTGAATGTGTTTACTATGTCTTCTTTAATATATAATATTTCGCCCAATCCTTCATCATTATAGTTTGTACAGCACTGGTCTATATATTCTTCTAAATCACTGTTTGTAAATGTTGAATCTTGCTCATGTAATGCTACTTGTAAAATTCTCCAAGCTTTTTCTTTAGCAGCTTCACCTTTTTCTGATTTTATTTCATTTCTCTTTTCCATAGATAGTGACTTGATGGCTTCTGCCAAATTTATTAACAAGTCGGCTGAATCTTGATATAATGCATCAATATTAATGTTATTGATATCATAATCGTCAAATTGCAAATTATTATTATAAGTAATAATTGAGATATCGCTTATAACTCTTATGACTCCTACCATTGTATTATTAATTGTGAGATATCCTTGACTGCCTTTATTCCATTCGTCATCACACATATCAGCAATTACTTGTAAACAATTTCTTAAGTATGGATATACAATATTAACTGTTGATTCACAATCTATTTTATCTAGCAACCCTCTATGTTGTATTTCATTATTCTTAGCGTATTTATTAAAAAAGCTCGATTTTAATAATGCAGTTTTTAGATAATCTATAGTAATACATCTTTTTTCATTACCAGCATCTTCACCAGTAATTACTCTTCCAAACAATGGCGAATCTGCACTTTCTCCTAATTTTTGACAAATATTTAAAATAACTGCTTCCTTTCTCTTGTTATAGTTAGGAGAATTCCAATATAAATCTATATTTAAAATATTTCTTAATGTTTTGGAAACCGGTTTTTGATTTTCATTTATATCCATAAACATTTTTAATTGTTTTTCTTTATCTAAATTGACAAAAGCTATAACAGGCACGGTATCTGTTCCAGCAAATTTACTTTCAGAATACCCATATAATCTATGTTGTCCATCTATGATATATGCTGTTTGATATTCTCTAGGCAAGTAAAGCGTTCCTATAGTTGCATGGTCAGTTTGAAAATTCTGAGGAGCTCTATCAAACTTTAACTTATCACTAGAATCTATAGATATGATTAAAGAATTTGGAAAAAATCCCCCATTATTTACATATTCTCGTATTTTTTTAAGTCTATCTTTTTTTATTAATCTTTGATAAGTAGGCATTTGATCCAGATGTGCTTTGGTTTTGTGTAGAACATAACCGATTTTTAACAATCTCTCTGGTTCGATTAAAAATGAGTAATAAGTAAGATTTCCCATTTTACCTTCAATAGCAGGTATTCTATTCTCCATTCCCTTTATGGTCATTTTTGAAAAAATATTTCCTAATAATTGATATCTAGCTGCTGTTCCTAAATGTTCTACCAATGAATTATAATAACTAATATTTTCTTCATCAAATTGCATAATATTGTTTATTTTTATTGATTCCAAATCGATAGAATTTAAACAATAATTATATGTAACAAGAATATATTTGAATTTCTTTTCACCATATTTTAATTTAATATCTTTAAGTAAAGAACCATAACATTCTCTAATACTATTTATTTCATTTCCAAAAGTCCTACCATTTTCTTTTTCCTCAGTAGCAAAACAATCAACAAACAGACATGTTTCATCATCTATTGCAACAATATCTACCTTTTTTTCATAA
Source organism: Christensenellales bacterium (assembly GCA_045130665.1). Taxonomy (GTDB): domain Bacteria; phylum Bacillota; class Clostridia; order Christensenellales; family CAG-917; genus RGIG8124. The sequence goes on from JBGUQC010000004.1 coordinate 172,385, forward strand.
TTATTATTATTGAATTGATACGAAAACAATATAGGTTTTTCATTAAGAATCTTGAAATCCATTTTATAAAAAACCGTCCATAGTTGATCTATTACAGAATTTAAAATATCTTTCTTTTTAGAAACAACCGCAGTTCCATTTTTATATATTTTTTTTACAGTCCAGTCATTATTTTCATAACCAGCAATTTCCTCAGTGTCAATTTTTTGTTCAATGTCTTCTTTTTTTCTTGTCACTGCTACTTGATCTAAATATTCACCTTGAATAAGAAATCCTTCGTTATTTATCATTATATGTCTCCTATTGTTTAATAATTAATTCAAATAAATAATATTTTGCTCTTGTGTATGCTACATAATTATAATTTTCAGGGGTATTTAAATCATGAATATAAAATACAATATTTGATTCTAAGCCCTTAAAATCTTCTACCAATGATAATTTTATTGAGTCATTTTCAGTTCCCTTTTTACATATCCATCTTCCGAGGAAGCTATTATTAAATAAATCAAAAGTATCATGATCAGTCAATAGAACTATCGATGATAAAGGAACATGTTCATTATCAATCATTTTAACTATTGTACTTTCTAAATATTTTTTTAGTTCATATATTTTTGAAAAAGAGTAAGATACTGGTAAAGGACCAATTATTTGGTTTGTGACGACATCTTTACCTAAATTCGTTTTATCAGTAGACCAATCATATATACTTGCAGTATTTCTTAAATTTTCACGCAAATGGAATGGAGGCAAATGAATATCAAAACCATCTTTAAAATCTTTATGAAGAACATTTTGAGTAAGGTCATAAAATACTCGCAATTCAGACGTTTCAGAATATAAATGTTCACTTATAATCATAGCTTGAAACTCATCAAAATCTTGTGCTTCATCGACAATTATTGCATCGTATTTTTCAAAGTGAATACTATCGTATTCATTTAGCAACTTTTCTGTATTAGTTGATATAGGAACATTGTCTTTTGTTAACAATTCTTCAAATGATAAAATATCAATATTATTATAGCCAATAAACCATTCTCTAAACGTGTTTACTAATTGTTTATTTAATGTAGTTAATAGTGTTTTTTTATTATTTAATGATGCAATTTTTGCAAATTTATATGCTATCCAAGTTTTACCTGTTCCTGCACCTCCTGATATAAAGGTTCTATTATAATTCTTTAAAAAATATATCAAATTATCTTGAACACGATTAACCATATTAAGTTCAAATTCTTTTGCCTCTATTATGGAACCAGCAGAAGCTTCTGATGCAATTTTCTTATTTATCATGTTCTTAAAATTGTTTCTCTGAGTTTTTGTTAATGAACCATATGAATGAACTTTATTTTTATAAAACAAAAAAATCTTTTTAATTTTTTTTGCCAAATCCTCCATATCATCTATATCTAAGACAATGTCTTTTGGTCTATGATCCATAAGAACCGGGTCATTTACTTTGTAAAATGGAAAAAGTGCAAATGAACCATAAATGCCATTAAATGATTCATTATATTCGGAAGTATATAATTTATAAAAATATCGTTTACTTTCCTCAGCTTGTTCCATTGGAGAACGTTTCAGTTCCCTTTCCCCATCATTTTCTTCTAATATGAACTTCCCATTTTCTTTTTTCAATCCTTTACCGCCCTTAACTTCACATGTTAAAAAGCCGTCTTGTTCACTGAAGATTAAAAAATCACATTCTGATTCTTTTTGTTGACCATTTATTTCATCAACCCACTGTACCGAATAAAAAACTGTGTAATTATCCGGTAATTGTGTTTGTAATGCTTTAAACACCTTTTTTTCAGATAGAGTTGCTTCGTATAACTCAATATTTTTAGGATACATTACTGCCATAATTATTTCCAAAATCCCTTTTTTATAATTATTTCTTCACTATTCTTTGCGATTTTTCCGCCATATAAATATGCTCGACTTAAATCTTTATTAAAATGTGTACAGTTAACTTCACTTAAATATGCACATGCTACACAGGCACCATTTTGATTTTTCATACATACTGGATCAAACGTACATATTTCATTATCTTTTAAAGCATCTTCTAAGAATAATCGTAATTCTGTTTCAAACATTCCAGATATAGAACCCAATGTAACACCTTCACTGGAAGTAGGATATATAAATATGGAACATGTATTAGCAAAAATGATTTCTGATATTGAATCTCTGCTAATTCCAGAATGTTTACCTGCACTGATAATCATCATATGCGCCATTGTATGTAAAAGCGAGTATACTGCTTTAGTAACAATGTTCTCTGTAGCTGAAATAGTATTATAATGTGTTATCTTAGATAATTTAACGTTTTCTATAAACCATTTTTTTGCTTCTTCCAATGTATTAATCACTATGCTATCATCAACAATATCATTTTCTACAAGCCATTTATAAATAGCAAGCATATCAAATTCAACAAGAATACCTTCTGTGTTTAGAATAGTAGTAAAAACTTTATTATTAAAGCCTCTTAATCTAATCATTTCTCCTTCTCCATTTCCATCTGGACAGCTTTTACGACGAGTATATCCATAAGCATAATTAACCATTTCAACTTGTTCTGAAATTTGGATTTTGTTGATATGCATCTTATTAATAAGAATATCAATATCATTCTCATCAACTATGTTGCCTATTTCAATATTTTTTTCAATTGCCTCTTCAAGTGAAATTATGCCCAAAGGATACTTTAAAGTATCGAACTCCATCAAGTTCGCTGTAATTAGTTTTAACTCATCACAACTAAATGTTGATAAAGGTATAATAGAATCAATTTCATTCTTTATTTTATTTATACAATCTGCATCTACCTCACTTTGGTCAAAAGCAGCTATTAATGCTTCAGGTGTAATATTTAACGATTTAGCCAATTGAATTATTTGAGGATCATTAGGCTCTTTCGACTTATGCTCGAAAAAATCCTTTGGATCTTCTAAAATTTGTAAAAACTTGTCGTTACTTATTAAATTAAACCATTTTGCAAACATTAATATTTCAGCATCATCTTGATATTTTTTTAATAGTTCAGCATATTTTACATTGTATAAATTAACAATACTTCCATTTTGAGAATAGAAAAGCGTTGTATCAAAGGCGTTCCTAGGATAAATTTGTTTAGTACATACTGGACATTGAGTCCTCATTTGAACAATTGCACCACTTTTTGTTTGAAAACGGAATTGTGAATGTTTATCGCTACTATCTTTTGGATAAAATTTTAGAGAACCATCATTTTTTGGTGGTTTTACACCATCAGCATAACCACATTCACATACATAAACCATTTGCAACTGGTTAGTTCTAACTTTTTTACCTGTTTTTTTGGAGCATTCTTCACAATAAGGAGCAGATTTTGCTTTTGGTTTATATACAACTGTACCACAATCTTGACAATAATATGTCTGTGGATTAATTTTACAGAGAATATCTGGAACTCCATCATTCATAGCTGCTTCGACAAATTCAAAATTGTCAATTGCATTGTCTGAAAATTCCTCTTTTACCTCTCCTCCAGCAACATCAAAAGATTTTACTCTTCTTCGAATAGAATCTTTTATTATATTTTCATTAATACCATATACTCTTTTCGTATTCCAAACCGTAACTTCACAGGCATATTTGTAGTCAAACTTATCTGAGGCACTATAATTTGTCCAACAATTTGGAAGAGCTCTATATAATGCTTGGTTTTTATTTATTTTCATTATATTAATCCTCCTTCATACTAATTTCTAAAGGAATATCTACGTCTCTAAGATTACTCATTGGCCCTTTATGATATGGATTGTTTGCTTTAATTAAGTCAGGTATTTTAATTTCAGCATTTGTATTAGACTTAAAAGCATTAAAGATCCTTGACACCACGTCCTCTATAATCTTTTCATATAATTTTGAATCTCGTGATTCACAATCATATATTTTTTTTACATCATTTAGAAGAATATCTAAAGATAATGTATTACTATTGATTTTTTTTGTAACATCTATTGCTTTGTTGCTCTGTACATAATGTTGATATAATAGGGCTGAAATAATTCCTGGCAACGTACTATAAATTGCGTTTTTTGCATACCTATTAATAGGCACTGGATCAATGAGCAACTCTTTATACTCATGAAAATTATAAAAGTTCTTTATGTAAGATTTATCTCTATCCCTTACTATTCTAAAAATATCAAATACCAGTCCAGTATATGAACGGCCCACTCTCGAATATGCTTGAATATATTCAGCTGTTTGATTAGGCATACCAAAGAAATATATTTGGTTAAAACAATCTTCATCTACGCCATGAGAAATTGCTGATGTGGCAACAATAACATTATATGTTTCATATTTATTGTCGCTAGATTCAACATTGTGCATAACGTTTTTAATTTCTTTAAAGTCAACATCTCCAGAGATTTCTGCTATGTCAAAATCTCGCACATTTTCACCCTTTAAAGTATTACTTCCTATATTCTCTAATGTTGCCTTTACATTTCCTGCATCATTTTTTGAATTATTATATATAATTGTTATTAGATAATACATCAGTATATTTTTTAAATCGTTTTCATCGCCAGTGAATCCTTTAGATTTTAAATAATTTATCTTAGACTCAGGATTGTCTAACCAATTAGCAATAATAATCCTCATTAGCGTGACAATTTGGTGAACACTATATGTTATTGAACCACCATATAAAGATGCCCCAATAATAATTCTACATATATCATCCTCATCAATAGTTGAATAAAAATTAGACTTCCTAACACTAGTAGGAAACATCTTTGCATCTTTATTATATAAACCTCTAATGTGATTAATATAATTTTGTATAGTAGCAGTTGCACCTATGAATTTAATAGTTTTTCTATCCGTACTAGAAACCAAAGATGAACATATATATGTAATCAGTGATTCATAGTGGGAATCAAAAGTACCTAAGCTAGAGTTAACTAGATGTAATTCATCTTGAATAAATAAAGTAGGCACTGGGTCATATCTATTTATATCATTTTGTATTTCACACGAACAATGATTAATTTTGCAACGATTTGAATATGAAAGATATCCGTGTTGAGGACATTTGGCTTTTACTTGTCCTAAAATAGATTTAAAACCACTAGATGTTCCTATATTGGCCATTTTATCAATTGTTGAAATTATAAATGTTGGAACAAATCTATATATTTCATCATCTATGATGGAAATAGGGGCTTCAAAACCACATTCTGTATTTGAGCACTTATGTTTTAACCTCCATGTGACATCATCAAAGTAAACATTCATCTCACTTCTCTTATTTAAAGATTCACATAATGGACAATAGTCTATTTGACGATATAATTTATTTCTTTCTTCCTGAGACGACCCATCTATCTGTTGTCTATCTTTTTCTTCAATATAATTTGGTGTATTATTTGAACCGGTAAAAAATCCAACCGTAAAAATATCTCCTGGAATATCATTTTCTTGTTTAATTATGTTAGCATTAATTGTAAGCTTTAAAATTCTATCTAATTGTTGAGCTGCTAATAATCTCAGCGGATACTTAATAATAGATGTTACACCATCCTCTTTCCCTTTTAATCTATCGAAAAACGCTGCAAATATTACACAGCCTAAAAATGTTTCTGTCTTTCCACCTCCAGTTGGGAAATATATTAAATCCACTGAATCGATATCATTTTTTACATCCTCAAATCCAGGAGTACCTTTATATTCGGAAAAAATAATATCTGCTATTTCAGAAACAATAAATACTATTTGAAACAATCTCCAACCAACATATTTTTTATTTAAAGCAAACGTTTTATTCATTAAAATAAATGCTTTTTTTACATCGTTTGGCTTATTTTTGATTAACTCGATTCCTACTTTAAATCTATTAATTTCAAATTTAAAAGAATCTATTTCCTTAGAAAATTCTGTAATATAATCATCATCAAACATACGTGAACTTATAATTTTATTTTTCTCATTATTATAAAAGTTCAGTTTTGTTTCCATTTCTTTAGAAATTGTCTCAAGATTTGGAATTGGATCATTAATTAGTTTTTCAAATTCAACATATTTATTATATTTATCAATTGTAACAACTCTCTTTTGTTCATAAATAGGAACTGTCTCTGTTTCTAATACAAATCCATTCTCAACTACAGTACAATTATTTCCAATTGCTGGTAATGTTGGATTATCAGCATAATAGTGTTTAAAATCATCAAAATTATATGGGATAAACTTCTGATTAGATTTTACAATAATACCTCCATTAAAAACAGCAGTTTCATATGAGCCTTCCACTGCAATCTTATTAGTGTTGTTAATAAATTGTACCAATACTTCTTTATAATTATCATATTCATCTAATGTTGAATAAACTTGAAATTCCCAATTAGGAAGGGCATTATAATTGACATCAGCATGATTCATAGATGAATTAAGAAATGCTTCAAATGATTGTTTCTTGTAAAATGTACTAATAGACCTTTCACCCTTTTTAATAAAAACCGAATCGTTTTTTATATTATTTATAATGGATTTAAGCTTATCATTAATGATTTGATTGATATTATCAATGCTATTTTCCCAGTTAGATAAATCATATGTGAATTCTCCTAAATCGGCCAATTTTATGCTTTTATAAATGTATACGATACTTGCTTTTGGCTCTGTGAATTCACCCTCTGCTTTTTTTGTTTCATAAAAATCTTCAATCTCATTTATTGAATTAAATTTGGTATTTTCTTTTTTAGAAAATCTGTCCACTAAATACCTACACTGATCATCATATGTAGGCGCAACTCTATAAAACAATTTTCCTTTTAAAGAAAAAGTAATACTATTACAATTTTTTTCAACTTTAAACCTTAAACCAATTGATGGAATAGAATTTAACCATTGATTATCAATATCTTCTCCTTTTAGCACAGAAGATTCTTGTTGACCCCCATCTATCTTGCCTATCATTACGCTTTCTGATGGTTTTTTCCCGAAAAGCCAATCTTCATTATCACCTGTAATATCATCGATAAGTTCTTTTGCTAATGACTTGGCCACTATAGTGTAATTTTTCTTATTAATATTCATTGAAATAACTCCTACCACTTACTGGTCTTATAATACTTTTTATTAAAGAATCGCTTTTTGTATCATCAATTATAATTAATCCATCTCTAGCACGAGAACATGCGGAATATATTTTCTTTCCAATTTCACACCAATACAATTTAGCATTTTTATCAAATAATAATTTTTTCTTATCCAAGATTTCCGTTTTTTCGTTTTCTTCATTATGAATAAAATCCCAATAATGAATGCCGCATAATATTACATATTTAAAATCTAATCCCAGACATGAATCTATGGTTGATAATACTACTCCATCACACTCGTAAATTTTTGTTTTTAACTCACCATGAATTTTCGAATATGGAATACCTTTGCTGTCTAATTCATTTTGTAAGTAATATAAAGGCTTATAATACTGTCCATATCCTTTTGCCGGATAAATAATTGCTATATCGTTATAATCGGCATTATATTTTTCTATTAAATCGTTAATAGTTTTTAATATTTTAGACACATCATTTACACCTGAAATCAATATTCTTGTTTTCGTCTTTCCCTTCCTCATGGTCTCTGAAGAAAGACATGCACTTTCCGGATCAATAGAAATGCCATGTTTGCTTAAAGCATCATTAAAATCAGTAATTAAACATGTTAAATAATTAGCTATAAGGTCAGTGTTTCTATAATTTTTCTCAAGATTTTTTACTCTTCCCTGTAATGATGGTAGACATTTAGTATTTTGCCAAGATGCTTTTCCTTTGGAACGTAAACTTTTTACGTCCTGATTAATATCTCCATACATCTCAAAATAATAATTTTTTCCACCTTCTTTATCCAGCATCTTATAACAAATATCAATCCATTTTGACTCAAATAATTGAATTTCATCGATAAAAATAGCGTTCAATTTCAGGGCATTAGGATTCGCATCCAAATATGATTCAAATCGATTAACGTAAACATCGAAATTTTTATCATCTTCATCCAATGGATGTTTTTTTACAAAATTTGGTTTAACTTTCTCTAGTGTATCTATTACAAATTTGTGAAAAGTACAAATATGCAAATTACGGGTTTTCATACCACTTGTTTTGGCAAAAATATTATGTCGTTCTGCAAGATTATTGTTGTAGCAAGTAATTAAAACATGGTTATCATTTTTTATAGATTGTATTCTGTATGCTTTTGAAACTAATAATACACTTTTCCCTGTTCCTGGATTCGCCAAAGTCAAATAATGGCCTGGCTTAGTATCATTAATTGTTTTAATTTCTGAATCATCTAAAGCTAATGCCGAAAACTCAATTTCTTTTCCAGTTATAGGATAAAATGTTGGATTATGATATTGAGAGATTGGAACATCATTTTTGTTAGGGACAATAGATACTAAAGTAGCATTTTCTGGAACTACACGTTCAATAATTGACCCAAATAATGATGAATCAATATAACTGAACGCCCCCTGATCATATTGTTCAAAATTTGAAAAAATATCGTTATTATCAAAATTGGTAGTAAAATTCTTGAAATAGAAATTTCTATTCTTTAATACTATCTTCTTTCTATCTAAAACGGAAATTTTTGAAATATCTACATTTTGGAATAAAAATACAAATTTTGTTGGATACTTTAAGGTTTTGTCTGCATTATTTATGAAATTGCAGAAATTTTTTGATTGTAAAAAAGCATTACAGTAATATTTTCTGAAGTTGTAGTATTTATTTTTGTATAACTCCTCAAATAATGGATTCGTTAATGCAGAAACATCTAATTCTCGATCGATCAAATTATAAACAATAATACCTTTATTTGGCACTACAAAAACTCCAATTGAACCATCATCAACTGAATATGATTTAATAGTAGCAAAACCTTCATCATAATTTTTCCTTAAGTGTGTTAAAAATCTCTTAACAACAGAAGAATAACAACTTTGTTCAGAATAATTCGAAGGAATTATTTTGAAAGAACTATCAATATTTTCATCCTCCATCTCATCATCATCAAATAAATTTACCGAAATCAGAGAAAGCGAATTATTTAAAACAATTATTTCTTGTCCATTGTCTTTGAATTTTACCAAGGATTTAAAAAATCCTTTTCTTTGTAAAACTATGCCATTACCATATTGTTCATGGTAAACATTATCACCAATCTTTAAATCATTCGATTCTTGTTTGGAATCTTCTGGTTCTTTAATTTCAATAGTATCGTTAGCTTCAGTCAAAGTAGAAGGCGACATATTTCGCTCTTTCTTTCCCTCAAATTCTAAATCGAATTTAACTCTGATTACACCACTTTCATTATTTATATCAATAATTACTCCATTTCCGTATCTGGAATGGTTAACTCTCTTTCCTACTATTGCTTCTTTAATATTCATCAATTAATCCTCAAACAGTTATGATTCTATTATTGTTTTTATGTATCTTCTGTCTAACCAAAAACAATATTTGGTATACTCTTTTAACCCTGATATTTTATCCTGGACTGGAAGTTCTAATCCTTTATCCATATTTCGTACCGATTTCTGATCATGTGGACGAACGTGACAAATGCCATTTACTTTACTTCCCGGGAAATTTGTAATGAATTTATTTTCTGTCACTTCTTTAATAATATTTCCATTTTTTATACAATCTACTGTCATATCAAAGATTGGTTTAACATATTTTTCTATGTCAACAAACGGCATATTCCAAAATTTAATATTATTAAAATAATATTTACCTTTATTTTTTTTAAAAATAACAAACATGAACTTTGTTGTTGACAATCTTTCAAAAATATCGGATTCATACCAACTCTGATTAACAATTTCAGTATATTTAAAATATGGAAATGACATATTTTGTTCTATATGACCATCTTCTTCAACTCTAATAGTCTTTAATTCTATATTTCCCTTTTTAAACTCGTCAGTTTTATTAATAACACCCTTTAATCCAAGCATAGCGCCAACAAGTATATTATATTTTGCCTTATTTGATTGAGGTATGTTATACAAAGAGAACAATTCGTCTTCACTTTTCCCATAAAATTTTGATAGTACATTTGTCATGGCTTGTTCAAAACTGTGTTTTTGCAAATCATCTATATTAAATATTTCTTCAGTTTTTTCTTTTGTGAAAATTACATCCACTATTCGGTTCATGTATGAAGTTTTTAGACAATATGCTCTTTGTTTGGCCAGTACTTCTGAATATGGTTGCTGTCTTAAATGTTCAACACCACCTTCACCCTTTACACATGCACCCAAATACATGGTATCAGCTTCAGATATATTGTGAGCTTCTCCATTTAGTATTTTATCGTGAATGATTCCCCAGTCATGTTGAATTATTATTAAATCTTTTTCACTAAAAGAATGCAAAAATGCTTCTAGAAACAGAAAATTATTATCTTTTAAAGAGTAATCATAAAGATAAAATAGTAATAGTAACAATTCATTTTTCTTCCAAAAAGAACTATTATAAAAATCCAGATTGGCCTCTTTAATATAATTAATTATATTAAGTACCAATCTTTCTTTCATTACCAATTTATTCTTACTATTTTTTCTTAATCCTGTAACTTTCAATTCAAGTCCCAAGTTGGCAAAATCCGCTTCATGATTAGAATTGATTGGATATTTAAAGACTCCTTCTTCGACAATTTGTCCTATTACTCCTTTATTATTTTTTGATAGAGATCTGTTGTTTACATTAAAATCTGATACTCTATGATTAACTGCTTTTCGAGCTTGAATCATAACTTCATCTATGGAATTATATAAACTAACAGAATTACTCATAAATCTTAACCTCTATTCTTTGTCAATAATTGAACTTATTTCTGAACCAATCTTTTTTACAATTCCGCAAACAAGTGCATTACCCATCATGAAATAACGTCTATTTTCCGGCATATTAGTATCTGTCCAATTGTCAGGAAATTGATTTAATCTCTCACATTCAACTGGAGTGAGTAATCTGAGCTTATTTGTTGCAGGATCTTTTATTATATGCGTACTTCTATTCGTAGTACCTTCACTTGTGAGCATAGTTCTTCCTGGTAATGATAAATCATCATAAGGTGACATTGCGCCTTCAGCATAGAAATATTCATGACCATTTTTATCAATCCTTGGTATTTTTTTGTTGCCTCTAAGATACTCGAATTTCTTTTGTCTTTCCTTACTTAAATAATAGTGTTTATCAACATCTCTCTCTGCAATTTCGCCCAACGTAATTGGATTTGTACAAACAGGATATGTTTTTACAGTATATGCTGTTCCATTAATCATATAACCTGAATTTTCAAATAGAAAATTATAATTGTCAGAAAAATCAGCTAAATCCTCATATTCATTTAAGTCTGATTGTTTTATCTTTTCTTTATTATCTAATACAGGAAAAGCCTTTGGGAAAATGCCACTATTGAACAATACATCTTCAGGCGTTAGTTTTTTTAAATACTTAAAGTATTTTGTTTTTGAAGAACATGCTACTATATATATTCTTCTACGTCTTTGAGGCATTCCATAATCTGCAGCATTAATGACTCTCCATTGAACAGCATATCCCAAGGTATCCAAGCATTTAAGCATTATTCCAAAATCTCTACCTCTTTGTTTTGCAGGAGATTTAATCAATCTATCAACATTTTCCAAAAAAACAAATGGAGTCTTTTTTGCAGCTATAATATCTCTTATCTGCCACCACAAAACACCCTTTTTTCCTTCAATTCCTTTCTCACCTGATAATGTATGTGCTACTGAATAATCCTGACACGGAAATCCTCCACATAACAAGGCATGAGTTGGAATGGATTTTTTATCTACTAAAGAAATATCCGAATTGCTGTTCGAATCCTCAGGAAAACGAATATTATAACAATCAAATGCATGTTGGATTTTTGTTGATGGTTCCCATTGATTAGCCCAAACAAATTTATACTCTCCATTTTCTATAGCTTTACCGTTTTCATCAATAGAAACAATGTTGTTAAGCCCAACTCTAAAACCGCCAACTCCAGCAAACAATTCTATTACTGTTTTATCCATCAAATATCTGCTCCAAAAAAAATATCTTAATATACAAAATTCTATCACATTTACTCGAAAATTACTATATGTATATTTAAAAAAATTACATAATAGTAAGAGTCACCAGTTTTTGGCTGGTGATTCTATACTAAAAGGATGGTAACTATGATTGCACAACAACAAAAGCAACATTTTTTTCGCATTTTGGATGCATACGGTTTACTTAATCACTTTTGGGGGAAGGGACTTTTTTTGAAACACTCCCATATGCATCGTCCTGCTCTACCTATATATTATCATACCCTCACGAGATAGTGTGTGCACATATATGTACATAACACAACTTTTTATAATTCTATTGTGTTTTGGATACCATTATCTCTTTCTGGATAATACTCTTGTTCCCTAATACATTCATGTTCTTTGAAATATCCAACTGCATATCTAATCTCTTCGTCCGTTAGTCCTCTCCATGTTAATTCTGGAGTAACTCCAACTGCTATTAATGGTCCAACAAATATATCTCTGTATTCTGGAATGAATATGTTTGGTTCCAATTGCTCTATCTTGCCATTATCATTCATAACAATGTCCATCTCATCTTCTCTTCCTGGGAATGGTACGGACTCTATGTATCCGTTCACTACCTTTTGATATCCTCTTAATGTATTGGATTGCTCTACAATCTCAGGTGCTCTCCCTGGGTATTTAACAACTGCTCTAATTAAATCTTTGTTATCTCTTTCCATTTCTGCTGTCATTTCTTATGCTCCTTCACATTCGTAATCATTCTCTTTAACTACATCTCTTGTAACTCTTTTAAAGTGTCTGTCCCATGGCACTTCTTCATTTGCACTTGCTTGTTTCTTTGAAACAACTTCTTTCTTGGCTTCTTCTTTTTTCTCTTCTTTGGCCTTAATCTTTTCCATGGCCTCTTTTTCTCTTTCGTAATCTCTGTATGCTTCGTTATAACAAACCATAATCTTATTAACGTTGTTTCTAATGTTGAATAAACTCCCCTTATAATCCTCGATTTCTTTAAGTGAATGCATCTTCTCCACAGGATTAGGTATAGTTACATATGGAAGTCCTATCTTCTGGGCAACAATATAACTTGTGGCTTGCGCCTCTAATTGCTCTAAGTTATAAAATGTTCCTGGCTTTACTGCTCGCCTACTATGTACAAACTGTGGTAAGGCTTGGGATGTCTCTGCAACTAATGCCTTAACTTTGTTAGTTGGCGTAAGGTTATCATTAATAGTTATTTGGTTATTAACTAAACTAAGTTCTCCAAACTCTGTCTTGCCAACTTCTTCTCTAATTTCTACATTGTGTAAAAGCTCACCGGATATTCTGGTCTTTAGGTGATCATAAATGCCTTGCGCATTTTTCTTGTTAACTTCTCTATCTAATGTAGGCTCTCCTTTTGTTTGGGAAATATCAAAAACATAACCATATCTGTATCCTGCAATTTTATCTGTTTTCTGTGTTCTAACGTCCCCATTTTCCTTGGATACTAGTGTTTCTTCAAAAACCGGGATTAATATTTTTATACCTTTTTCACCCTCATTTACTTGCCTATTTAAAAAATGCCAACTATCTAAGGATCTAACCATTGTTGCCTCAGGCATTTGTAGTTTTACTAGCATTACATTTCTTAAAGATAAATTGGAAAACTTGGATACTTCATCTAATACGTTTTGATATTCCTTATTTAACATCATGGACATGTATCTATCATCCGCAATCTTTATAGCCTCGTTAACATCCTTAAAACTTACTCTTGTCTCCTTCTCTTTTTGCTCTTTATTCTCTACTTCTTTTTCTATTGTTAATGTATCTGTCATGATAAATCGCTAATATTTTTAATCTCCTTTAAAGTATTTACTTTAATGCATATTCTTTCTTTGTTAGAAAGTATCATGAGTGCTTCACCTCTACCTTCATAGGTTAAAAGGTTTCTCTCAATCTCTGAAAACCCACCTGCATTCTCATATAGTTTTAGGACATCTGTTATATCCTGCGGAGATAATGAGAATAATACGGAGTATTGGGATGCGTTAATAACTGCACTAGTCTTCTTTATAATTTCTTGGGATCCCGTAAAGTCTTTTATATTCTGTGTTATTACTATCTGCATCCCGTTATACTTTCTTATTCTCTTTGCAAGTTGGTACATAAAGTCCAATGCCGCACTATATACCCCATCTACAAACATATGTGCCTCGTCTATAACCACAATTACCTTGCTCTTTTGAGTTGTATTTAATGCAAGTTGTCCCATGACATAGTGCAAAACTATTAACATTTCTGCGTTGGTAATCTCGTGGTTTCTATCTAATAACAATTTAGAAAAGTCTATATCCAGCACCTTCACCTTGGTGTTTATATTTGTCTCCCCATTCCACAGTTTTCCTGCAAGTCCATTTAACATTGCGGACATATGGGTTAAAAGGGTTTTTAATATCCCAATTTGGTTAATATCTTTTTCTTCATTTAATCTGTTATTTATTCTTTTGAATAAATCTTGAAACGATGGTGTATCCTTCATATCCTTATACATCTTTGCCGTTTCATCATTAAGGATATTAAGTGCATCTTGAGATAATCCTATGAACACTGTCTTATACATTTCATCTAGAAATCTAAGGTGGTGTGTTATATCTTCGTCTTGAATTGTTTCAAATGGGTTAATTCTGCCGTTATCTCCATAGGATGTGTCTATAATCTCACCCCCTAAGTTTTTGGTAATGGTCTTATATTCCCCTTCTGGATCTAAAATAAAGATTTTTGTATCTAGGGATGCAAAATTAGTTATTAAAGATTTTGAAAAGTAACTCTTACCAGCACCAGACTTGCCTAATATAACCATATTTGAATTCAGGTGGTTTTCATCCAAAATAAAAAAGTCTTTGTATATCTTATCTCCTATCTCTATACCTTTTGGATCTTGAATTAGGTTATTATCTGAGGGATAGCTTGCTCCTGCAACTGAACAAGGCATTATACGTCTATTCTCCTTTCCCTCTATATTTCCTAACAGGTTAATAAGGTAATTATCTTTAACCTTTGCTATATTTTCTTGGAATACAAAGCCATCTTTATTTAGGTATCTTTTTATTGCTTTGCTACTTTTTGTGTCTACAAACACATATATATTGGTGCTAATAGCACCATCTAACCCTTGAGAAAGGGATGAGAGCATATTCTCCAGGGTTTCTTTTTGGTTTTCTCTTTGCACCACTTTGGATGCCTTTTCTGAATAGGTATCTGAGTTTAATGTTAAAAGTGTTGAATCTATCTTCTTTAATACATCTTGTACATCTGCCTTTTTAAAGGATAATATAACCTTACTATTCTCAATATCCATGATATCTCTACACCATCCATCTTGAACCTCAATTGGATATTCTTTAATATTAAGGATTGTTCTTTCTTTCTCGCCTACCTTATAAGACCTTAAATTAAAGCGTATAGTATCTCCTAACATATCTTCGTTATATAAAGAAACAAATTCTTCTAAGCTCTCTTTATTTAATATTTCTCCCCTAACACCAGTATCTAAAAAGGAATCTAAGGTAAAGGTTGCTAAATCTAAAACACTCTCTTTTGTACTAGATGTTAACAAGATATAAAAAGACTTAGTCTTTTCTCCCCTTTCTTGTGTATTAATTAGTTCATTAAATCTTGCCTCAATTACATCTAATCTTGAATTTAGTTCTGTCTCTGTTATGGATCCATTATCTTTTGCGTTGAATAAACCGTTTACTCTTTCTTTTTCTGCCTGCATATTAGATTTTAAATCTATATATGTTTCTAGCTTTATAATCTTTAATTCATCTAATGCATCTAGCCTATTTAATACTCTTGCTAAAGATACAGAAAACATTTCCATATCCATTTCTCCCTTAAGGCTTAAATATGGCGGATTAATGTGTAATACTAATGAAAAAGATCCATCTAGGTTTTGGATATAATTATCCTTTATCTCATATGTTTTAAAGGAAGATATATTTGCTCTTTTAGATATGGATGTATATCTTTTTAAAGATATAAGGTGCTTTAGACAGTACAAAACAAACATATACATCCTTTCTCCATGAATGGTTATATACATAGGCGCAAAGATGCTAAGCACTAAAAGCGCTAGATACAGCTTTATGCTTAAATTCGAGGATAATATTAAGGCGAGTGCAAAAACGCCTATTAGGGCGAAAATAACGTCTTTAACGGTTATTCCTTTGTATATGTATATCTTTGTGTTTATATCTTTAGGTATTATGTATGTCATGGTTACCTCTCTTTTTCATGGATCCTATAATCCCTCTCTCCATTAGGTTTATAATCCCTTCTCTTGTCTTTTGGGCAAATTCATATCTCTTGCCTTGTTTCAATCCTTCCTCTCTCTCTTTCTTTAATCTTGTATTCTTGTTTTTAAGTGAGTTAACAAACACTCCAGACAATCCTTGGGATTTAAGTCTATAAGACAAATTCTTTCCACCTAATACGCTTGCGCCTATACTAAATGCTCTCTTTCCTACATGCGCTAAAGTTATTGCATACCCTGCAAAAGCACCTATGTGTTCTCTTAAATTAGAATTCTGTACACCTTCTGAGTTCATCATGCGAATAACCATCTTGTCTCCCTCAGATATTAACATGCCTCCGGCTATATAAAATAAGATAACAATTAAGCCGTTAAATATAGAGTTATTAACAAAGTTAATACTGCATATAATTGGAAGAATATAAAAGGTTATATTTGCAATGAAGATAATGCTAAATGCACTAAGTGTTTTAGATATAACAAGACCACGCCAAACATTAAAGCGGAAGCCGTCATCTAAAGGATATGTAGATCCAACTATAGGTGCAAAGAGATATAAGAAGGTGGTATCAAAGATACGGCGTATTACATTTAGCACTCCTCGAACTAGGAATATAACGAGTATAAGCGGGCCAAAGATTCCAATTAGCAGGTTCATTTTAGAAAAGTTGAAGTATTGTCCTACTACATCCACATCTGTATATGAAAGCGTGCCGGATAAAAACATCTTCTCTATAATTTCTCTGTTTTCTCCCCCTTTCCAGGCATTTTCACTTACACATATAAGCATTCTTGCGCCAATCTTCATAGAAGATAAATCCCTGCCTACTGCAATCCCTACAATCTCTAACAAAGCTGAGATAATAGAGCTTGCAAAGTATATGAATGCAAAAAGCAAAACTGGGACAAGTAATATTTGTATAAACCCTTTAATAGTGCTAGTAAGAATCTGGCCTTTAGACTTTGGTTTTTCTATAAACCCTGCATTATTCTTCAAGGTGGAGATAGCTGTGAAGACAAAGAGTAAGATGAATCCTATTAAGGATATTCCCAAGAATGAATACCAAACTGCATTCTGTTTTAATATAAATATTAAAATATCTTGTTTCTCACCATTTATATCTAGCTTATCTATCCCTCCTACCTTAAAGAATATGTTTTGTATGAAGTCTATAATCTCGCAAATACCCATCTGGATTGTATATAGGAGCTTATAAAACCAATCAAAGAATTCTCCCATTTATGTTTGAGACTCCACCCATCTTTGCAAAATCGGCATTGTAACCTTTAGTGCAACAATTAGAATGAATATGGTTAAGAATCCTATAATAGCGCCTATTAAAGATTTCTTTGCTCCTTCTCTTTCTTGAGGTGTATCTGCTTTAGCATACTTTACGCCTAGAAATACGCAGTATATTGTTCCTACGGATCCAACTATTGCAATAATTGGCCAAAGCAAGGCATTTATTACATCCAGCACAGGATTAACGGCTGGGTTAAAATCTATCATCTTTCTCCTCCTTAATCTAACTCGATTTCTTCTTCCTCTTTCTCTTGAGGCTGAGTTATCTCTTTTTCTTCTGTTTTCTTCTTCTTTCCTATCTTTTTAAATCTGTACATAACAAACAATATAGCTCCAGCAACAACTACTAAACATGAAAGTACAATTAAAGCTATGGATGCACCATTTAAGGAATAGACTATATCAAAGGTTATTGTTGTAGTATTTCCAACTGAGTCTACGAATATAAATTCGTATGAGCCAAGTTCTTCTAAACTTTCGCCTATAGCGTATTTAAATTCTTCTCCATTTCTCTTTGCAGTAATGGTGCAATCCTCAGATACGGCTATAACCTTAACTTTTCCCTTGGTTTGGCCTCCATTAGTAACGCCTTCTAAGGTAACCTCAGGTGGTGTTGTGTCTATTACTATGTTGAATGTGTAATATACCTCTCCATCCCAAATGGTTATGGAATAGTTGCCATCTTGCGTAAGGTTTAAAGTATCTCCGCTATCAATTGGTTCTCCAGATTTTAAAATCTTGTCTATGGTTACACCATCTTTTGGTGTGTAATTGAAAGACTTTTGGGTATGTTTAATAATCCTGAAGGATAATGTTTCCACATTTCCGTTAGAATCTCTAACTGTTAGGGAGTATTCTCCTTCCTCTTTTATGCTATCTTCTGGCGCATAAGCCATTAAGGCACCGTTATATATAACTTCTACTTCTACATCTTCATTAGAGTGTAATATTACATCTGAATTAGATATTGCCCCGTTAAGAACATTAATTGTGAAGTCTACCTTTGTGTCTATCTTGAAACCAAATTGTGTATTATTACCTGCCTCGTCCTCAACAACGATGTAATAATCTCCATCCTCAGTAAATGTTGTACCTGAATCTATTAATGTTATTTCATCTCCTATAACTATCCAGCCCTTTCCTTCATTCCAACTAACCGTTACAGGACTATTTGTTACTCCATCTTGTGTAACACCTTCTATTTCAATTACTGGATCTGTCTTGTCTATAACGAATTCAAAGACAATCTCGTTATTATCCATATCTTCTATGTGAATAAGGTAACTTCCTTCATCTTCTATTCTTTCTCTAGAGATTAAATCCTTAATATACACATTGTTTTTGTATAATTTGCAAGTAACTGTATCTGCATATTGTACATTAACTGAAGTGTTGGTATATCCACCATTTTCAACGCCATATAAATAGGCTTGAGGCTGTGGTTGTATATAACTATATTCTATTGTTACAGCACCCGTTCCAGATCTAAATTTATCCTCAACAACAATTTTGTAATTACCAGATTTTGCGAAAGAAAAATTGACTTTATCTGCACTAATTAAGGTTTTAAAGTCGTCTTGTGTTAATAACTCGTCATCCTTATAGATAAATATATTGCTTATCTTACCCTCTAAGTCTGGACTTTTAACTATGCTTACATCTAGTCTCTTTCTTGTAGTGTTTTCATTGACATTAATAACTGCTGGATTATTAGAAACATATATGGTTTTACTCTCTCCAATGAAGCATCTGTTAATACCATAGACATCATATTTGCCGTTAGTTAATAAGAATTTGTCATGAACGGATACTATGCTCTTTACATTATCCTTTATAACTATAAGAACTGAGTCTGCATCCACATGATCTAGAAGTGTTAAGTATATATTCCCTGTAAGGTAGTATGTATCTCTTGAAACAGATAAGTATTGGTTGTCATTAACAGAGTACCCTATCTCTGGTGCTTCACTTGATATTACAAAAGTGCAATTAAATGTGTTAGTATATCCATCTATTACCTGTACCTCGTGTGTTCCAGGTGTTGTATATGTACTTTCCTCGTATAATTCCCCGTCTATATAGAATATTCCTGTATTTAGGCGTATCTCACTTGCCATTACTGTACCTGAGGATGCAAATGAGAAAAGATTCTCTCCATCATATGGTGTTGCTAATTCCCCTTCCCAGTACCATAGCTCCTCTATTTCCTTACTTGCATAGTATTGCATTACCTCTAGCACTCTAGATTGTGTAAAGTACGCCACATAAGTATTTGGATTATCTGCACTCTTATATAAATAGTATGTTCCTGCTTTTGCATTAATACTATCTACATAATCCATCTGGATTCCTTCATCCCAATCTGGGCCAATCCATGTATGAGTCTCTAAAAAACTGCATTCTAATGCGGTTTTATACTCTAAAGCATGTGCATATGTCTCAAAAGAATACCTGTTATTATCTAGATCTGTGGTCTCATATCTAAGCTTATTAACAGTGTCTGTGAGGATGTTCTTCTTTGTGCTTTGGAAGTTATAATATCCTTCATTTCCACAAACATCTCTGAAATATACCTGATACAACCCGTTATATACCGTGTAAATGGTATTTCCCTTCACATAGTCTATACCGTTAACTGTAACGAGTTCTAAAGGTGCATCTCCTTCAATATCTTCCCAAGTAATATATACATCTCCAGTAGTTACATTATTTTCCACATTATGGATTACAGGCTTCTGCACTGTTCTGTCTATATAATACACACACTCCGTTATATTCCCTGCATTATCCTCAACTGCAACTATATATCTTCCCTCTAAAGTGAGAACAGTTCCAAAGGTGTACATCATTGGTTCGTCTTCATATGAACTTCTAATTGTTGCACCTTTGCAGTTATATGTATCCGAAGCCCTAATGTAAATGCTTTCAGAGGCCGTGTATTTAGTAACTAAGGAATAAACATTAGATGTAATGCAATATACGTTAGGTGGCGTTGTATCTAATATGAGATATGTATCATAAGACCAGTTGCCAGCTTCATCCTTTACTTTGAAAGATACCCTACCATCTCTGAAATTAAGCCCACAAAAGGATGTAAAGGCGGTATAGTTGTAATCATCTAAGGAATAATAAATGCCTTCAATAGAGGTGTAATCATCTGTTGCATCATAGGATAACTTACTTATATCGTTTATTAAACTTCCCTTAGATATAGAATTGCCTTTGTAATATAGGTTGAATGTAGGCTTTGTAGTATCTAGATAATATGAAATAACATCTGTTGTATTTCCAGCCTCGTCCATTGCATACCAATAATGCCATCCGTTATGACTCTCCCAGTATCCTGTAACGAGGTAATAATCTCCGTCTCCAGACTTGGTATATACGTAATAATTAGAAAGATCTTCAATTACATCATAGTTCCAGACATTTGTATTAACTATGCTCCCATTCTCCACTAGGCCGTAGTCATTGTAGATATTTAATTCAGGTGCTGTTTTATCTATATACGCTGTTATATATTCTCGTGTATTGCCTAAAGAATCTTTGAATTTGAAGTAATATTGTCCTTCAATGCTAAAGATGGTTGAAGATGTAAAGGATATAAAATCCCCCTCATCTGGATAGTATTGGTTATACATATCCTTGTCTGTATAAAGGTAATATCCCATGTAAGCAACATTTGAATAATTATCCTCACAAGAAACAGTAAATGTACCATTGGTGTATCCGCCATTAGACATTGTCTTTCCGGATGAGCAATTAAATGTATATGTAGGTGCTGTGTAGTCTACCAAAACATTTCTAATCTCTCTTTCATTTCCAGCAATATCTCTAACATAGACATTGTATATTCCTTCAGTTTGCACCTTAATGCCTGAGACTGTCATGTCTTGTCTTGCACCATTTAATGTATAGTATGCTTCAGCAATTCCAGAACCCATATCTGAAAAGGATATCTCTGCGTTTTTCTCTTTAATTGAGCTATTGCTAGGATATTCTGTTGCGCCTATGGATATCCTTAATGTTGGAGGCGTTGGATCTATAATAAGACTATACTCTATAGATTCATTACCAGCATTATCTGTAACCTTAAAATTATATGTACCATATAAGCCTGTAAGGATGTTATTTGGGTTAAATTGTGTCCATGATGTTTCAGCATAATACTTGTAAAAACACGAATTTATTCCAGATAAAGTGTCTGTTGGTACTACATAAAAGTCCGAATTATATGCGTTTTCCACAACATTAACTTTGTTATTATCCTTGAAAACAAGCGTTGGTTTTGTGGTGTCTAAGACAATACTAGCTTGGGTTACATTACCCACATTATCCTCAGCTTTAAAGGAATAATTACCTTGCTCTGTAATGAAACTTCCGTTAAGATAACTTGTCCAAGAATCATTGTCTTTTTTGTACTGAATGCTCTTTAAATTACTCTCTCCTTCAATGGTGTATTTAAATGCTTTATTAGTATACCCAGACAATGTATTCCCATCTTGGTCTAAGAATGTTCCTTGTGGGGATGAGTTGTCTACATTGAAGTTAAATGTGTATGTGTATCTATATAATACGGATGCTGAATAATAATTGAACTTGTATATGAAATTGTATGCTCCATCTGGAAGTGCTTGAGATAATAATACCTTGCTTGCAGATCCAGATAAGGAATCGTTTCTGTATATAGTTCCGTCTTTGTATAACTCAAAGGATACATGCGAAGAAATTGTCCCTGAAACCTTTACATATATGTTAACTAAAGCCCAGTTAATATAATCTCCCTTATTCATTGTTGCAGTGCCGTCTTGGTATTCTGCAAACATCCTTACATCTAGTAATTCTGTGCCTGCATATTTACATGGGCCTGTACCACTGTTTTCTCCGTTATATCCATTTGAAGACCATGTGTATGTCCAGTCTCCGTTTGTGTAATAAAGTGTTGATGTGCTCTCGTTTGCGGCGTATGCTATCTCACCAGCTTCTTCTTGGAAGAAACAGCCAAGTGCCGTGACTATTATGAGTGCTATTAATATAATTAATAACCCTACATGTGTCTTACTAACTTTATTTATCATTAACTCTATATAATTTCCTCCTTAATTAATAATTATCTTTTGTGTTGATTGTTAATTTTATTGACTTTTTTGTTGTTTTACGTTATACTTTTTAAAAATAAGTCTGCTAGTTGACTAAATTTTAAAAAGAGGATACTAAACATGAACGACATAAAAAGAGACTTCTATCTAAATAAACTCATTTCTTCTAAAGAAAATGGTCTTATTAAAGTAATCACTGGAGTTAGACGTTGCGGTAAAAGCTATTTGCTTTTCAATCTTTACTATGATTACTTAATTTCTCAAGGTATTAATGATGAAAATATCATAAAAATACCTTTAGATGATGATGACTATGAAGAATATCGTGATCCTAAAAATCTATCCAAATATATTAAAAGTAAGATTATTAATAAAGATCAAAAATACTATGTTTTCATCGATGAAGTCCAATATGCCATTAAAAAGAGCGAGCTTAAAAGCGACAAACCAATTCCTCTTTATGGAGTTTTAAATGGTCTTCTAAGATTGCCTAATGTTGATATTTACGTTACTGGTAGCAACTCTAAACTTCTATCCAAGGATGTCATGACAGAATTTAGAGGTCGTGGTGATGAAGTTAAGATATATCCTCTTTCCTTTAAAGAAATCTATGAACATATTGGGGGCGATAAGTCAGAAGTCTTCGAAGAATATGCAAGATATGGTGGATTGCCTCTTGTATTATCTAAAAAATCACCTCGAGCTAAAGCAAAATATTTGTCTGATTTATTTAAAGAGGTCTACTTTAAGGATATTCTAGAACGTTATACTGTTGAGCTTCCTGAAGTTTTATCATTATTAACGGATAACTTATGTTCATCTATTGGATCTTTAACCAACTCATCTAAATTATCTAGAACAATTAAATCCACAAAGAATGTAAGTGTCCCTTCTAATACCATTTCAACATACTTAGATTATTTAGAAGAATCATTTTTATTCACTCAATCAAAACGATATGATGTGAAAGGCAAAAAGTATTTTTCATTTCCATCTAAATATTATTGCGTTGATATGGGTCTTAGAAATGCTCGAATTAATTTCCGCCAACAAGAAGAATCTCATATTATGGAAAACATAATTTTTAATGAGCTTATTTCTCGTGGATACATGGTTGATATAGGCATTGTTGAAATATATCCAACAGATAATGGCAAAAAGAAACAAACCACATGTGAAATTGATTTCATTGCAAGTGATGGTATCAACAAATTTTATATACAATCTGCACTTAACATAGATGATGAGAGTAAAGAAAAAATCGAACTTCGTCCTTTACTTGCTACAAAAGATTCATTTAAAAAAATCATTGTAACTAAATCACGTATGTTACCTTGGCAAGATGATAATGGCATTTGGCACATAGGTTTATTTGATTTTCTACTTGATAGTAATTATTTATCTTTTTAAAAATAAGTCTACTAGTCGACTAAATTTTAAAAAGTTGTCTTAATGTATTGGCAATCCATCTCTAATTGTTATCCCTATATCTGAAACGCCAAATTCTTTTTCGTATATCTCAATTGCCCTCTCTAAATATCTTGCAAATAATGTGTGCTTGTTATACTCCTTTATAAAATATCTTGCTTGTGACTTTATAGCCTGGTACTCCTCGCCTATATGCTCTGCGTTTTCGTACTTGTATAGCGCTGTTGCATCCCATAAGTGCTTAAAATTCTCTGTTAAATGAAACTTAATATCTTCTCTTCTTTTATCGAACATGTTCTTTCTCCTCCCGCGGGTTGTTTTTTTAATTTGTGTTTCTAAATATCTTTTCGGCCAGTTATACATAATCTCTCGTTCATTGAACGGATGCATTTCATGATTCTTCACCTTCGCATTCCCTATACTGTACAAAGGACATTGATATATAGGCGTAAATGTACTCTTTATAGGCTGGAAGCCAAATACTGTAATTATTGCATGCCCCATGTCTCCGTCTTTGTTGAGCTCTCTAAGCTCACTTGGATAGATTAAAGGTCTTTGTGTTAAATGTGTTGAAGTAGACGGCGTATCCTCGTTAGATGAGTCCATAGATACATTCACAGACGTCACCGTGTAATTTCCACATTTTTTAGAGAATTCTTCTGTTGTGTCTAGATCTGAAGTACCAATGAAGACATGTATATTACAGTTACTCTTTATAATGTCTGCACTTGTAATGCCGTATACATTCTTAAGTTGGGCATAACTTTGGATTACCATTGAAAACCATATCTTTCTGCTTCTGCCTACAGTAATCATTTGCTCTATCTTGGATATCTTTGGAAGATTCCCAAATTCATCTAGTAAGAAGAATACATCTCTTGGAAGTGCCAGGTTTGCTTCTTTATTTGCTCTAGATACTAGGTCTTTATATGCTTGCAACACAATTAAGGATGCAAGTGGATGTCTTGTTGCTTTTTCATCCGGTATTTGCAGAAAATATGCCGTTGGCGTATCTGCCATACCAATGAAGTCTGCCTCGTCTTGAGATGTTAGTGCACAGATAGATAAATCAGAAAACATTGAAAGTGCGTTTTGCATTGTACTTGTGAAGGATCCCATCATCTTTTCTGGTGCACCTAATACTTGTCTAGATAATGAGAAAGCTTTAGATGTTGCATCTCTGTTTTCAAAGTACTTTTTTAGTTCTGCACAATTCTTATCTGTGCTGTTTGCTATTTTTGTAAGATTATAGAAGTTATATTTTTCTCTTGTTATATGAAGTCCTTCTACCTCGGCATCTTCTAGCATAGCTAGGGCAATTGCAAGTATCATGTTTTGTGCTCCGTTATCCCATATAGGATCTCCCATACTAGAATTCCTTGGGTATATTGCCATTACTATGTCATGAAGGGTTTCGTATATCTCATCTTCTAGTCTTTGGCAATATGCAAGTACTTGCTCTTCCATTGCTTCTTTACTTGGGTATTTAACATCATTGAAAGAATATATGCCCTTTTCTTCATCCATCTTCACCTTATCCTTTACATGTAATATCTCTTGTTTCATATCCCATGCTCTAACCATAGGATTCCATCTAATAGATGAGTATGGATTTCTTAGGTCTATAACCTTTATCTTATATCCTCTCTTTTTCAGTGCTCCTGCATGAGTTTTAAACAATTCTCCCTTTGGATCTGCAATGAAGAGAGATGGTTTTGCCTTTATTAGAGATAGTATCTCTATTGTTGGGGATATGAACGAGGATGTCTTACCAGAACCGGTTGTTCCTAGAATTAAGGTGTGTGCGGGTTTTGCAAAGTTAATGTGTATATCTTCATCTTTATATTCTGCTTTAATTGGTATTCCTACACTCTTAACCTTCTCTAGATTCTTGTAAGATGAACTAGTAAATATTTCATCCACCTCATTATCTGTTAGGAATCTAGCGTTTTCTAAATTTGCCTTAACTCCATCTAAGTTTTTAGTACTTAAGAAATCTCTCGTTCCTTTCCCCTTATACTTCCTTATAAACACCAATGCGGATACTATTAGAAGTGCAATAGTACTAAGTGTTACAAGGTACGTATCTTTATCCTGAATAACCTCGTTTATTCCTTGTCTCTTAGCTATGCCTACGAGTATTCCGGAGACAACGTAGGCAATAACTAAAAGAACCGCTATGGAGGTCAATAATAAGGCTAGTTTTTTGTTATTCACTTTTATGCACAAATATCTTTAAATACTCTTTCAAATAAATCATTTACTGATTTAACACTTTCTATGCTTTGAACCGGCTTCTTTTCGAGATCAACATATAATGTTGGATGTAAATCTTTAATGTTTTTCTTAATATGTACTACACCATTATCAAGATTCATTGAACAATGCGGCCCATTAATGCCGTAGAAAAGATAATTGTATAATCTCACTGCTCCTTCTGAATCTACACTATCTGTTGGATGGAAGTTATTATCTCCAGCTCTTAATTCTTTTGTGAAGATAAATTCATTTGGATCTATCCCTGAAATTTCTATACGTTTTTTTAAATCTGTACAACGATGTTTCGCTATTTTTAATGTTGCACCTGTCCACCAACTCATCAAATCAGAAATTGCATGGAATATTTCTCCTGTTTCTTTATCATATGTTGCTCTAAAAATAATGCCATTTGCATTTGTCTCGAATGACTTTTCATTCTTTAAATAACTATTTTGTTCTAGTCTAATTTTTTCTTGTTTTAAAAACTCTTTTAGTTCATCAAATTTAATTTTGATTTTTACATTTTGCATGTATTCCTTTTTTCCTCCTTTCTTCATGCTATTTGTGGTGCCTTTTCATTATCTGGCCATGTTTCTGTTTCTTCTTTTTCAACTATTCTCTTTAATATGTCTGCTCCATATGTTTCCTTTATATAGAGAATAATGTCTCTTCCTAGCTTGCAAGGGTGAGTACAAACTGCACAACAATATCCAACTACACCCATGTTAAAAGCATTTGCCTTCTCTTTGAGAGAATATAATCTTTGCTCATTACAAAACTTGTATAATTTCTTAAAGTTAAAATACATTTGTACACCTCCTTATTCTTTAATTTTTACTTTCTTGTTCGTGATAACTTTGAAGAGCTATTTCATTCCATCTGTGTCTGCTGATATCTCTTATAGGTATCTCACGCTTTTTTATCTTTCTATCTTGTTCTATTTCTTCCATGTCTATCTTCTCTATTAAGTCTGCTAGACCATCTTCAACATAGAAAGAACGAATTCTACCATTGATCTTTATCTTTACTTTCTTCATTTTTCCTCCTTTTTCTTTTTTTAATACAAAGAGACCCAGTATCTACAAAGCACCTATGTGCTCTATATTTACCAGGTCTCTATCTTAACGTGATTATGACTCTTTTTAGTAAATGTTAGACTAAAGCTTACGTTTAATCCCTTTTATTAAATTAAATCTTTTTAGTATTTGTCTTCTATTATGTCTTGTTGCTTGTTTATTATCTGTGTACTACTTTTCCCTTGGGCATCTGATACAAACAAATAATACTTTTTACACTTACAACATCTTATTAATACATTCGTTATCCCTAATGCCCTTCCCCCATTGTGCTTACAATTTGGGCAAGAGATGTTTAACATTTTTATCCTCCTTATATATTGTTTATTTATTATTTTAGTGACTACGTCACAGGACAATTTATTTTATTTACCTTAGAAGAGATATATGTATCTTTCTCTCTA
This sequence comes from Christensenellales bacterium, assembly GCA_045130665.1. GTDB lineage: Bacteria > Bacillota > Clostridia > Christensenellales > CAG-917 > RGIG8124. Next base: position 200,393 of record JBGUQC010000004.1, read on the forward strand.
TTTATCTTTGATCCAGAAAACTACTGTTTCTCTAAATTTCTTTTCTTAGCTTTTCTATTTATCTTTTACTATCTTTATCTTTCTATATATCGTCTGTAATTATACAGACTAATGTTAGATAGAATTATTTATTCTAAATAATTATTTGCTTTCAGCAAATGTAATATTTGTTAATATCAAGCATTAATAACTATGTTACTTATCATACTAGAGAGGAGTATATATAATTAGTAAATATTCTTGATAACTCTAACAGCTACTCCCTGGACAGATACTTCATCAAAGACCATGTCTCTCATATTTTTATTCTCTGGATGAAGAATGATCTTCTTATGTTTGTCATCTATGAATATTCTCTTCAGTGTTGTCTCGTTTTCTACAAGAGCAACTATTATCTGTCCATCTTGTGCTTGATGTGTATTATGTACAAGAACTAGATCTCCATCTTCTATACCTGCATCTATCATAGAATCACCATAAGCTCTTAATAGATAGAATTGTCCGGTTCCTGTTAGTTCTCTTGGAAGAGTTAATACAGATTCAATATTTTCTTCTGCAAGTACTGGTGTACCGCAAGCAACTGAGCCAACTAAAGGAACATTAAGTACTTCTTTCTGCATTTTCTTCATATTAGGAGTAATTATGCCCCTAGCACCACTCTCTTGCTCAATCATGCCTAAGTCAACCATTGTCTTTAAGTTTTGGAAAATACATTGTTTAGTAACACCAAAATGTTCTGCGATATCTTGCATAGTTGGTACTTTACAATTTTCACAGAAGTACTGATCTATGTACTCCACTATATCTTGCATGAACTGTCTTGTCTTAGGTCTCATAAGTGCTCCTTTTTGCTTTTCTTTACTTTTGTTTATCTTGGCTAGATATTAGCACCATATTTTAGGGTTGTCAAGTATTTTTCTTAACTTTTTTCAATATTTTTTCAAAAATTTTATAATATTTTTATCTTAAATAAAAAAGAGTCTATAAAATAGACTCGTTATATTTTAACATTTGTAAATATTTTTTTTTATTAATTTATCTCCTTTTTAATACTCTAAATAAAACTACACCACCAACTATTACTCCACTAACAACAAGAATCCAAACCCAAGAATTATCTTTTTTACTTGATGACCCGCTTGATTTGTTTCCACTCCAAGATGGACATCTAGAACATGATGATTCACAAGCTCCACAATTATTACAAATATACCATCCACATCTACTACAACGAGAATTATTTTTACTACTTATAGAAGCATGACATCTCCAACAAACATTGTTGTATTCATATGCTGTTAATGGTGCATTACAAATTTCATGGTTATGTGTAAATTCACACATATCTTCATGCCTCTCATAATTAATAGTCAAAGCACTAGATATAAACACAAATGTGCATAATATTAATAATATTACTATCAATAGTCTTTTATACATAATGACTTAATAATTAATATATAGTGAAAAAGAATGTTTCAGACGTTTTATTGATATAAACATAAGCACCAATTTTTCCATTTCTCATTTCTAATCCATAAACATTAAAAATGTACAAGATATCCGATGAATTTTTTTGATTTATCACATAAAAATACAATTTTGAATTTTCATATTTCGTATTAAAATAGTATGACTTTGAATATGATTTATCATTTGGAATATTATAACTTAAATATTGTCCTCCACCGGAGGAATTGTCGTGCCATTGAAAATAATAATTCGAATAGGAAAATTCTGCTCCATAAATTATTGATCTAAAATCCATTGATGCGAAATATGAAGAACAGTCCCAAATTGTAGAAGAATCTATATCAAGTAATTTCTTATAAGCACTTCTAGCATTATTACCTCTACTATCAGAATAGTATGTAATATTAATATCGGATATATAACTTTTAATACTGTTAAACTGCGTTTTAATTGTGGACACATCTTTATAGTCAGAAGGTAGTTCTTCTATATATTCCGATATAGATTCATTTTTTGACTTGGTGCCATCATAAGACTTAATCTCTGAAATTAGCAAATCATAAATTGGTGAACAACATATGTCTTGATATCTATTTTTAATATACGAAATATTATTATAGTTCGATGGTATTTTATTAAAAAGCAAATTAATTTCATAACTATAAGAACTCTTATAATTATTAACAAGATATTGAACTCTTTTATAATAGTATTCAGTTTCATATTTGTCAGAATCTTCATAATTATTAGGAAGATCATTTAAAATACTTTCGATATCATTATGATAAGTATTGCCATTGGTATGTTCTACATAATAAATCAAATTATTATATAACTTTTGTCTGTGTGCATGAATTGAAACTGGGACAACAACTGAAATAGCTATCACAATAAATAGAATAATTGAAATAATAATTATTTTCTTTCTTTTCTTTGCATTTTTTTGCTTTTGCTTTACGGCATCAATAATACTACGAATATATTCAGCCTTTTCTTTGGAATCTTTAAATGATTTTTTAGCTAAAGACGCATATAATCCATACGCTTTTTCCAAATCATTTAAACTATAAGAAGTACTGAGTTTTTCAGCCTCATTATAAACCTTTATATCCTTTGCATATTGAATCTCTTTTTCACACTTGGAGATGTATTCCGAGGAATCCAAATAAGATGATATCTCTTTAAAAATTTCTAATGCTTTATCATATTTTTTATTCTCAAATAATTCAACGGCTTCTTTATACTTAATTTTGCCATATTCCTCAAAACACTGTGAATAAAGAATATCGGCATCAGGATATTCACCTTTAATCTCATTCAGAAGATTAATTGCTTCCCTATATTGCTTATTGTCATAATACTGTTTTGCACTTTGATAAACTGAAATACAATAAAGAATTCTATACTTTTTGGCTTTTTCTTCGGAATCTTTATAATTAGCTAGTTTTGCAAAGGCTTCACTGGCTTCTTTATAGTTATGATTATCAGCCAAAGTTTGAGCTTTTTTATATTCTTCTTTTTGTATACTCTCTTCACACCTTTTAATATAATCTTGAGAATCCTTGTAATCAGGTATTTCTTTAAAAACATCCAAAGCAGCATTATACTTTCTATCTTTATAAAGCGAGATAGCTGTAGAATAACTTGTAGCAGCTTTCTTTCCATTTTGTATTATTGTTTCGGTAGGTATTGGTTTTATATAGTTAGAAGCATTTCTAAACAAATTATCATAAGAATTCCTAACACTTGAAAATTTACTAATTCCATATGAACTTGTATAGTAACCAAGATCTCGTAAGAAAGATTTTACAGTTTTTCCACCAACAGACCAATCTTCAGGACACTTTGAAATGACATCTTTTAAGAAAAGACCTTTAAATGTGAGATTGCCAACTCCTGAACCCATTTCCATCATGTAATCACCACATTCTAGGAAACCAATCAATCCGAAAGCACTGGCTTCAATATTTTCAATAGCGTCATTTGTGAACAATTCAGGATCAAAATAATGTAAATAATAATATTTGCAAAGTAAGTTATCTACATCTCGTGGCGAATTAATTACATTAGCAAATTGAGGAATGCCCATTATATCATTATATCTAATTATTGATGGCGTTCTCTTTAAAAGATTGATCGCGGTTTTTAGTTTTTCGACCTTCCCAGACCAACGAGCAATTTCTAATTCAAAATTTGTCAATCTATTAAGCATGTTTCCAAATACCTTATACACTTCTTTAGGCAGTCCAGCAGAAACAATAAGATTAACAAAATTATATATATTTGTAGAATTAGGATCGTTTTTTATTCTCCTAATAGTTGATAAATACGAGGCATACCACTCGGAATTTTGAAACGCGAAAAATCCCAAAATCTTTATACACAATTCAAACTCACCTTCGTCTAACTTACTATTCTTATCTTTTATATTTTGAAAATAATACACATAATTATTAGCAAGTAATTCGGTATTTTTTTTGACAATATCAAATTTAATATTTTTTTGTCCGTCAATATCTAAGAAAGCATGCACCAAATCGACCAAAACAGTGCAATGTTCTTTGGAATCTTTATCCTCTAATAATTTAAAAACAGGTCTAAAATATAAATTTTTTATTTCATTGTCATCGTTTTCTAAAATGCCCTTTTTTACAAAATATAAATAGGAACGATATACATTTGGTCTAGTAATAAAACTCTTTGGTAATCCACAAACAAATTCAATATTACTTTTTAAGACATCTTTATTCTCTGCTTTTGAAAAAGATAATTCTATCTTTTCAGATAAAATATCCTCTAATGTTCCGAGATATTTTTCATTTATTAAAGATACTTCATTGAAAAACGTGGTAATCGTATTTGATGAAAAATTTGTTAGTTCTGAGGAAACACGCTTAACAAATTCTTCAAATAAACAATCTTTAAAAGATTCCAAAATTGTGCTGATTTTTTCTTCACTCAAACCAGTAGAATGATAAAACTTTTCTTTATCTAATTTTTTGTATAAAATTTTAAAACTATTTATAGAATCATCAACCCATGAATCACTGATATCTTCCTTTTTTAAATTTGTTAAAAGTTCATTTCTTGGATTTTTGGTCTCATTAATTGAAAAAAGCTCTTCTTCAAATAACTTATCTGGACTTTTTAATATAGATATTACTAAAGGAAGATCCTTCCTTTTTGAAGGATCAGTTTGGAATAAAACCATCAATTTAGCAGAAGGAGTGCTAGTACTAATGTTGTATTTATTAAAAAATGAAGTGCTTATATACTTCAAATTGTTTCCTCCCACTATTTTGTTAATTTATTTACTTGAATCTTTTGTTTAAAGATCATTTTTGCTCTAAGGAATAAAGCTGGATATATTGTTTTAATTTGCCCATCTTTAAGCTTTTTATCACATATGGTCCCGATAACATCAACAAGTTTTAACTCATCATCAGATAATTCCGAGTAATTTTTACCATCAAAAGATTCAACTCTAATTTCTTTTTTAGAAAGAAAAGATATGAAATTTTTCTCGTAAAAATCCATAACTTGTGAATAATCACATTTGTTGCTTTGCTTCTCTTTAAGTATTGCTATTAAATCAAAAAAATGAATTGCTAAATCAATTATATCATTAGTGTTTTTAATTCTATAATTACTGTACTCTACACATAACGATCTAAGAGATTCAACTGGATTTTCAATAGAAAAAGATTTATGAGAACACCCAGGTTGAGCAATATTCTCAATTCCACCTTTCTCAATTTCCATAATAAAAGGATTCATAGGAAATTTCTTTTCAAATAATTCAAGTTCCTTTTTTGCCTTATCAACCATACCGTTTTTTACAAGTAAAAAAATGTATAGTTTATTGCCTTCTTCATCATTAGGAAATAACGCAATAAATTTCGAAACATCTATTAAAGCCTCAAGATATCTACCATTAGATGAATATAGATAAGAAGAATCCAAATATAAATAACCTGTAAATAAAATAGATTTATATTCAGTTAAATCATAAGAACAATCATGGCATTTTTTATCTTCAATACTACATCTTGCCCCACATGAAGGGCATCTGAAACAAATATCTTTGATGGTGTTTCTTTGAAAACTCTTAAATAAATTCAAATTGTCCATTATCCTTTACTTACCAATCCTTTAAATGCACTCATTGTTTTGTCACCAGCAGGTGTAACTTTTTCCATAATTTGATAAAGTTTTACAGTAATATGAATTAATCTTATTGCATCTTGTCTCATTTCTTCACTTTCTTTATCTTTATCACCATATTTTTCAAATAATTCATTTATTGTTTTCAAATTAACATCTAATTCATTATTTATTTCTTTAACAATGCTTGGATTAGCATTTTTATTTTGTGTATAATTAACAGCCTTAGAAATAATCTCTGCAACAATTAATCTAGAAGTATCAAAGAATAATCTTGGAGAATCAAAAATTTCAACAGATGATCTCATTTGTTTTAATTCATTCATACACTTTCTTGCTTCTACTTGATTGTCTTTATTAACAAATCGTTTGCCATAAAAAACAAGATTATCCACATCATATTCAGAAATATTTATGTCTGGAGATAACTTGGCTTTTATTTCTTCTCCAATACTATCAAATTCTTCTTCTGTAAATACGTGTTCAGATGGCATTTCTGCTACAATTTTCTCGAATTTTTCAGACACAGTTGTAAAATGATTCTTATCATTATTATCACTAGCTTCCGCCAATTCACGATCAATGTTTTGTTTCTTCTCTATCAATTCTTCCTTTAATTCGAGATCTTGAACATAATCTATTCTTTCATAGAATGCATCCTCTAATTTTTCAAATTCAGCTCTACCATTTTCTTTTTGACCAACATATTCATATTTTCCGTTTAAAATTTGTCCATCAAGTTTAACTTCTAATTCAATATTGGAAATCATATCAACTCTAGTAGTAACAGCTAGTTTACTTCCAATTTTTGCATTATTTGGCAAATCAATAACTAAATCGAAAATTTTTCTTGGTCCTTCCCAAATAGGAAGAATAACTTGTTCTCTACTATACTCATTAATCTTAAAATATTCAGTTGATTCACATGGCAATGTAACTCCAGATTCAACAATAGGGTACTTTTCAATTTGTCCTTTTTCAATATCTATAATTTCTACTGCAATTGTTTCATTTTGTACAGGTGTTGGTGCAATAATATCAATAGTGGAATTATCTTCATTATTTACAATATTTTGGATTGTGCTATCTTCGTTGTAGAAAACAAATGAAGTAGAATCGCTATATTCTTTTTCATTAAGAATGGCCATAAATGTCCCATCATCTTCAATATTGGTCTTAATTTCTCTTTTTGATGTTTTAATTCCAATTGAATCTAACATACCTTTAGACATTTTACCTGAAATATAAACTTGTCCATCAACAACAAAAGGCGCATTCACATCAACTAAAAGACCAATATTTTTATCTTCAATAGTATAACCTTGTGCATTAGATACCAATGCGGCACCAGCACTTACTGATAAATCTGGTTCAAAACAGGTAATATCTTTTAATTTTTCAGTAACACAATATTTCTTTTTGATAACTTCTTGAACATATGGGATTTTTGAAGAGCCACCAACCATAATAATATGAGTAATATCTTCTAGTGATTTTCCATATTTCTCATTTAATATTTCAAGTGCCTTATCACATTCTACAAGAACATCAGTATCTATTTTTGCTTTTATGATTTTGTTAAAATCATTTCTAGTGAATTTTTCAATATCAAGATCCCTACATGATAAATCTTTAAAAATATCTTGGTAATGAATTTCAATAGACTCTTCATCAGATAATTTCTTTTTAGTGTTTTCAGCTAAAAGCATTAGCAATTTAAATTTTGAATTGGCAACATCTGCTTTAACATCAGATACATCATATCCAGCATTCTTTAAATATTTAAGGAAATGTCTTGCAAGTAATAAATCAAAATTATCACCACCCAAAAAATTATTACCTGCAGTAGCTAATACTTGAGGAACATTACCAGTTTTTTCTAAAATAGAAACATCAAATGTTCCTCCACCCAAATCAAACACAAAGAATAATCCATTCTCTACATTGTTTTGAAGTGCATAATTAATAGCTGCAGATGTAGGTTCCTCTAATAACATTGTTACCTCAAGTCCAGATAATTCTCCAGCTTTTCTGGTTGCATCTTTCTGTGCCAAACTAAAATATGCCGGAACAGTAATTACAACTTTATCATATACGACTGATTCATCTTTTTTTATTGTTTTTTCTAAACACTCTTTACAATATGATATAATCTTAGACGAAATGACTTCTGGCGTATAATCTACATCACCATATTTATAAGATATGTCTTTACCCATATCCCTTTTTACTGATTTTTTCGAATTAGGGTTTCCACTATAAAATTCGTTCTTAGCAAGTGTACCTATAATTTCCTCACCTTTTTTTCTATTAGAAATTGCGAAGAAAGAAGGTATCGTTTTATTTTTTCTAATTTTATCTTCTTCAGCAAAAACTACTTTGCCATTTAAAACAACCGATGCTGTACTATTTGTTGTTCCCAAATCCAAACCAAAACTTTTGTGAATAATCATAAAAACGCTCCCCTAATTATCTATTTATTTTGTCCAAAAATAATGCCACTAATTTTAAATCTTATCTTAAATAATTATATTTTTGCCATTAGCAATAATACCAGTTACTTATTAAGATATAAAAAGTTTATCATATATGTACAAATAAATCTAGATGTGATTTAGGTTAAGAAATTTAATCTTCCCAAGGATACTTATTAGTGTTTAAATTATCTGTATCTGTGTTGTCATTATTTATGTATGGATTAGGATAATACTTGTCATAAAAGGTTGGATTAGGCGCAGACATTCTCTGGCTCATATCGACATCATCATCAAAGTATAATGCATCAAATTCTGGAGTTCCCATAATATCATCATCTAACATATTTTCACCTCTTATTTTAACTTTATCTACGCAAATTAACACTTAAAGTGCCGTTTGCATCCTAAAAGTCCACCTTCTCTAACCTTGCTGCAGAGACCTTATATACAACAAAATGTAATACACCTGAGATAACTATAGCACCAGCTAATAAAGCAAACTGTATACCTAAGGAACTATCACAAAGGAACTTAACATAACCCTCACATCCTGGTGCCAATGGAATACCAAGCGTGAATATACCAAGATATACAACAAAGCCTAGTATCGTTAAAAGCGTTGAAGCCACTATAGACTTCCCTTTCTTGTAATATATAGGCATGTATATAAGATCTGCTAAGGCATACCCAATTATTGCAATTGCAAGTATGGATACATAACCATTAATTCCAAGTCCTGGATTACTTGTTCCAGTATTCTTTTGTATTATCATAGCAACAGGAATTAGACAAGACATAATAGCCATAAATGCAACTTGCATTACAATTACAGTTATTATCCTTGCAAGAACTATGTCCTTCTTTCTAACTGGCAATAGCGTTGAATATAATAAGTCATTACTCTGTTGTCCTTTATTAGCACCAAGGAATAATATTGGATAACAACTCAATATGTATATGAACCCAACTGCAATAGGATAACTAGGAATTAATACCATTAATGGGAATAAGACTATAAATATGTAGCAAATAGGATGCATTGCTAATTTGAATTCTTTATAAAGTAAAGCTTTCATTGTTCTTACTCCTTTCTAAATATACCATGATTTGCTCTAAATCTGGTTCTTTAGGCTCTAATCCATTCTTAATAAATACATCCTTATTCTCTACACTAATTAATCCTTCTATATAATCATCTAATTCCTTACATGCAATATAACTCTTCTCTAATTCCTTGTTCTTTCCCTTGTCTGTAACAAATAAGTAACCACTAACAAAGTCTTTCTTTGTTCCAGTATAAAGAATTGAACCATCATGGATATATGTTATATTACTTGCACACTTATCTAAATCACTTGTAATGTGTGTTGAAAATAATATCGCTCTATCCTTATTCTTCACTATCTCTCTAAATATATCCAATATCTCATCTCTTGAAACAGGATCTAGACCGCTTGTAGGCTCGTCTAAGATAAGTAACTCTGCTTTATGGGATAATGCAATAGCCACTGAGTACTTAACCTTCATACCGCTAGAGAGTTCCTCTAGCTTCTTGTCTATATCTAAATTAAAAAGCTTACATACATCATTGAATTTGTTTTCATCAAAGTTCTTATAAAATCTCTTTGTAACATTCATCAGCTGACGTATTGTTCTATTTGGATAATAGTTAAGTTCACTTAGTGCAAAACCTATTCTTTGCTTATTCTCTAATTCATTCTTAGACATATCCGTACCAAATACAGTAACGGAGCCACTATCATAATGAATTAGGTTCATGATGCTCTTCAATGTTGTAGTCTTACCAGCACCATTTCTTCCTATAAATCCCATAATTTCCCCTGCATTAACAGTAAAAGAAACATCTTTCAAGGAAAATGCTGGATACCTCTTTACTAAGTTTTCTATCTTTAAAACTTCACTCATTTAACAATCTCTCCATTAAGGATAAATGCATTATCTTTATTATTCTCAATTAATGTATCCACGACATCACTTTGCCAATTCTTTGGATCTACTTCCTCAATTGCAATTGTTATTGCCTCTGGTGCACATCCCCATTCTTTAATAAAAATGTTATTAATCTCTTGTGCTACTTTTTTCTTTGTTTCAATATCCTTTGGATATCCTTTTATATTAATATAAGGCATAATAATCTCCTATTTTATATTTTTTCTCCCCATATATACATTTTTCTCCCCATTTTGCCAGCAATTGGGGACAAACATATACTAAAACTTATTTTAACCTAATATAATATGTTGTTCTTCCGCTACCCATTTTTTTAACTTCACCCAAATTGCATAATTCTAGCAAACTTCTTTCAATGCTAGTTGAACTTAATGATGGTGCAAGTTCCATAATATCTCGTTTTGTAAATTTACCAATTTTATTATTTATTGCTTGTTTTACAACTTCAATGGCAGGTTTCTTTTCTTTAACTAGTTCCACTCTTTCTTCAAAATCTTTATATGCACTTACAATTGTACCTAAAAGATATTTTACAAATGGAGTAGGATCGTCCTTATTATCATGCCAATTCTTTTGAGATTCAAATAATGCATTATAATATAAATCCTTACTTTTAGCTATCTTCGCTTCTAATGAAATGTATTTTCCAACATAGAATCCAGATCTATATAACAAAAGAGTTGTAAGTAATCTTGACATTCTCCCATTACCATCAATAAATGGATGAATACACAAAAAGTCATGAATAAAAATTGGTATTAAAATAAGTGGATCAATAACCCCTTCTCCAATCGCTCTATTATATTCTTCACATAAATCCTGCATAGCCATTGGCGTTTCAAACGGTGACAATGGTGTAAATAAGGTATAACTTTTACCATTTGCATCTGTAGCACTAATATAATTTTGAACGTTTTTAAATTTACCGCCATATGAAGAAGCAGCATGTGAAAGTAGAATACCATGAAGTTGTAATATGAAATTAGATGTTACAGGGATAGCATCAAAACTATCATGAACTATGTTCAATGCATCTCTATATCCTGCAATTTCTTCTTCTGCTCTATTCTTAGGAGTGGTTTTTTCATTTACGATTTGTCTTAACCTAGTATTAGTTGTTTTAATACCCTCAATTTCATTCGAGGATTCAGTACTTTGAATTTTGGCAATTTCAACTAATTTTTCTAACTCTTCCGGTAATTGTTTTAAATATAATTGTTGTTTACCTTTTTCTTCATGGATAATAGATAGATAATTTACAATGGTATTATCCCATTTTACATTCTTTAACTTATTATAATTAAATACCTTCATTTTCCACCACCAATGTTGTTTTCTCACCAATTATATAAATTTTGGGGAGAAAAATCAAGAATAAATCGGAAGAAAAAACATTTTCCACAACTTGTGGAATTATTTACTATCCACTTTTACTTCAGTTGTCTACAAAATGTAAGCAACTGAAATGAGGTGTTATATAAATATAAAAAAAGCCTTGATTTCTCAAAGCCTTTTTATTTAATTAAATTATATCTTAGTCAAGCCCAAGTTCATATAATAAATCGCTAACTAGTAACATAATCTTACCTCTTTTATCTTTATTTGATTACATCATCAACCATCTCAAAACCGTGCCCGTTTTTGTCGTTTAAAGACTTGTCTATGTCTTTTTCAGGTAATACTAAATCCTCTTTTTGCTTCGTGTAAGACTCGTAACCAAATTGAAATGCTTCCTGCATTAATGACTTAAATCCTTTAATATGCTCTTTTTGTAATTCAACTAGCCTCATTTCCCCTGTCTCCATGTGAAATAATATTTATATATTATAATATATTTCGCTTGAATACACCTTTAATAAAGCAAAAAGCCTCGGATTGTTCCAAGGCCTTTTGTCTCTTAAGGGGGGATTATGATAAATCTTTAGAAATCTAAAGATAAATCCTTTAAAAATTTAATAGATTTTTCCTTTTATATCTTCACTATAACAAACAAAGTGCAACAATCGTGCCACAGGAATAATAAATTATTCAAAAAAATTTTAAATTATCTAAAATCGCTCTCAAATATTGCCCATGAATATTGAATCATGTACTCCCCACGATACATTCTTATCGCGTCAGGATTACCTCTCTTGTATTCATAAGCATCACAATCAATTTTGTCTATATCAACATAACATTCGTTGTATCTCTTCACAAAAACGTCACTTGCATTAACACTAGCTAAGGTTGTTTGGATGTCAGCAATTAAATTTCTTAAATGGGATTTGTGATCTTCATCCCAAAGTACAGCGTTTAATTCGTTAATGTTAATTGCAGCTCCTTCCCTGTCTACTAAATATGCAAATAATTCCTTGGATTTGCTTCTTTGGAATCTTAAAGGTTGGCCATCATAAAATACCTCAAAATTACCAAAGCATTTTACCTGGATTTTATGGGTATGTTGTAAAGAAACCTGATATCTAAGGCCTGCAATTTCATCTTTTATCTTACTTTCATTAACTGGTTTTGTTATGTATCCAGATGCATGAATTCTGTATGCTTCAAGTGCATAATCGTCATACGCTGTAACAAAAATAACATTAACAAGTGGATTAACTTTTTTAATCTTTTTTGCAAGCTGTATACCGTTAATTTGAGGCATTTCTATGTCTAAAAAAGCTATATCAAACTTGGTGTTTAAATTCTCTTCATAAGCAAGAACAGGGTTTGTGTATGTGTAAAATTCACTATCCTCTGGTAGTGCTTTCTTTGCTGCATTTGTTATACGAATTAACTGCAACTCTTCATCATCAACTAGTAAAATTTTCATATGCACCTACTTTGCAAAAGTTACAATAACCTCTGTTCCTTCATTAATAACACTATTTACAGAAATGTCTCCATGACACATAGTGTCAATTCTGTATTTAATATTGTTTAATCCAAAGTGTTGGTTGTTGGTGAAGTCTACATCTTCAATATTGAATCCTACACCGTCATCCTTTATGTCTACAACATAATAGTTGTTATTTTCATATGTTTTAATGATTAATGTACCACCCTCTATCTTCTTTAGTATACCATGTTTAATTGCATTCTCAACAATAGGTTGTATACAAAGTGGTGGTATAGAGAAATCTTCCACTTGAATGTCATAAATGACATTAATTCTGTCTTTGAAACGCATTTGCTCTAAAGCAATATATGTCTTAATGTGCTTAAGCTCGTCTTTAAAGTCTATTAGCTTTGTAGCTGTAAGTGAAGATAAATTGTGTCTTAAATACTCGGTAAATCTATCAAGGGCTTCTTGCGCCTTGTCTGGATCTATAGTAATAAGGGTTGAAATTGCAGATAATGAATTGTAGATAAAATGTGGCTGAATTTGAGATAGCATTAACTTAATCTGCGCTTCCTTGTTCTTCTCTTCTTCTCTAGTTAAAGCAATATTCTTTTGTACGTTTAAGAATAAGAATAATACCTCAACAGCAAATATAATGGATAAATACGCTATAGCGTATCCTTTAAATGCATTTTGTAAAAATATTGCAATTAGTGGTAAAACACAATAAGTTGCAAATGCTGTTTTTTCACGCAAATTTAGTTTCTTGTTAAATACCGTCACAACAAATACAATTACAAACATAACAAGTTGATATCCTTGTGAGATAATCATTGTCTTTGCTCTTATATATTCCCCATCACTTGCAGTAAAGAAAATTCCTGTGAAGATATTTACAATATCTAGTATTATAAAACTGAAGAATAAAGATATATTCAAAATAGATAATGCTTTAATTGTTTTGGTTTCTAAATCTACATAATTAAGCATGTATCTAAACAACAATAATACTTCTAAATTGTTCATAATGTAGAAGATTGTGTAGAATGCAATGACATAAGCATTGCTAGTATAAACTGTCTTAATGGCTGTAAATGTTAAATATGTGGCAAAGTGTATAGATGTAAAAATTAGGAAATCTAAGAGTAATCTTTCATCTTTTCTTCTCTCTTTTTTAATCAAAATGTTAATGATATGTAACAAGAATATAACAATTCCTATGGTACATACAGACATATTAAAAACAACATTATAACCCATCTTCTACCCTTCTAGCTTCTAATAAAATAATTATAAAATATTTCTAACCTTATTTTCAATAAATAATAAAAAAACCACCTATTTCTAGATGGATTTTTTTTAACTATTTTAAATGCTTTTATTCTTCAACAACTGGAATTTGTATAAGATTACAGAATTTAATAATATTCTTATTTGATGTATGAACAGTACAAGATTTATCTATAGATGTGAACCCTATTTTTAGAACACTATTTGGAATTGTAATGCTTGTTAAGAATGTACAGCCACTAAATGCACCTTCAGCAATCTTTTTAACACCATCTTCAATAACTACATTCGTTAAAGATGTACAACCACTAAATGCACCTAATCCTATGACCTTAACACTACCTGGAATTGTAATACTCTCTATAGATGAACAATTTTGGAATGCAAATTTATCTAATACCTTTACACTATCTGGAATAACCACATCTACTAAAGATGAACAACCTGCAAAAGCTGAATGTCCTATTGTTTTTACACTATTTGGAATAGAAACACTCTCTAAAGTTGTTAAGCAAGGGAAAGCCTCTTTACCTATTACTTTTAATCCATCTGAAATTTTTAAATTCTTTACTGCATCACAATTAAGTAAGGCAAATTTTTTAACTGTTTTAACATTGCCGGATATTGTAATATCACTTAGTGTATCTTTAGACCATTCTTTGCCACAGACTGGACACTTCCCAGAACCAATTTCTACATCTGCACCACAAGTTGGACATTTAATTAAAATATCTTTCATAATAACTTATTACTCCCTCAAAATATTATTTTTATAATATAATTCTACTTTCTTTTATTATCTTAATGCAAGATAGGAAATAAAAAATCCACCTATTTCTAGATGGATCTTTTTGGTGCGGTCACCGGGACTTGAACCCGGAAGTCTAGGACATACGCCCCTCAAACGTACGCGTTTGCCAGTTCCGCCATGACCGCTTGCCCGTGTATTATAATTCTTTAATTTATTAATAGTCAAGAACAAATCTAAATTTTCACTCCCTTGTTTGACTTTCAAATAAAATAACCCATATACTTACTATATAAAAGGAGCAAATAATGCAAACAATAGCAATTTTTGAAAAACCAGATAGAATATCTAATAAAAAAGTCCATGATATCCTCGTTGGAATATTGACTTTTATTCTTGCTCCTGTTGTAAATATTGCAGTTATAAACTCTGGTAAAGAAAGCGCTCTTTATAATTCCCTATCTAGACTTGCTTGGCCAGAAGGTTTGTTATGGCTTATCTATATTTGGGGTTTAATTAACACATCAATATTTTTATATGTCACTATTCTTATTAATAAGTCCGCAGGTTATAACAAGAAATGGAGAAAAGCATTTATCGCTATTCCTCTCGTTTCCCTATTCCTTATGACTGTTGGTATTTCAATACCATCCTATGGGGATCGTGGGGATTACTATAATATGCTTAGAACTATCCACACTTCTATTTCTTGTGTTGGATTCTTTGGTTTCTTTGTAGCTATCTTAATAATAATGGGTACATTGTGGACTAAATATAAAAAGCAAGCTTTGATATTATCTCTGCTTGCTGCATTTACTGTAATTATAGGAGTATTCTCCTTGACTTGTATTTATGATCCTGCATCTTATTGCACTATATCTGCACCAGCACAAATCATTATCTTCTGTATGTATCATGTAGATGTAGGTATAACTTACTACACTTTATCTTTAAAAGATAAAAAAGATGAGGACGAAGAATATAATACCTTCGCTTAATCCTCAATTAGTTTTCTCTTTTTGTCGTTAATGAGGCTAATACTGTCTGCAAGTACTTTCTCTACATTTTCTAAGATTTGGTATGAAAGCGCACGGGATTCATAATCCTTTCTTCTGTAATTCTCCTCTGCTTCCTCTCTCATGGCTCTTGCATCTTCTGTTGCTTGCTTAATTATCTCTGTTTGAGATATGGCTAGTCTTGCCTTTTCATTTGCATCTGCCATAACACCATCTGCATATCCTTTAGCATCAGATAAAATCTTCTCTTCATTCTCTTTAATGCCTCTTGCCTCGTTAATAACTTGAGGTAAAGAATTTCTCATTCTAGAAATTAATTCAAGCAATCTGTTCTTGTCCATCATGATGTCAGATGAGAATGTTGCTTTCTTGGCTTTATGTACCTCAGTTTCTAATTCGTTTAATAACATGTCTAGTGTATCCATAATTACTTCCTTTCCATTATGTTCTTAATTGTCTCTATTGCAGATGGAACTATTCCATCATAAATTCCCTTTTGTATATTTTCTCTGGATTCAGTAGATGAAAACTTCTTCATTGGCTCTGGTACATCTATAAACACAGTCTTAGCACCACCATGCTCTAAATTGTACTTCTCCATCTCTTTCTCATATGATGCATCCTTTTCATTTCTAATGGCTCTAATAAGCGCTTTGGCTCTAAGCTCATTATATACCTCTACAGCATCTTTTTCAGAGAATATAACTTGTACTCTTTTTGCCTTTTTCCCTAATTCTAATAGGCTCTTTTCAATTATTTGCACCCTTTCATCTGGGCTAAATAAATACTTCTTTTCTGGGTTAATTAAACACGCAACATATACTTTGTCATAGTGCTCTAGTGCGCCTTCTAATATCGCTAAATGTCCTCTTGTAAATGGGTCAAAAGAACCAGTCATTATACCCACACTTACCTTGTATATGAAGTTGAATGTAATGTTCCCCATTTCTTTTTCTTTGTTAACATAATTGCCAGGTAAGTTAATATTTAACTTCTCCTTTGTATCATGCTCGAAGCAAAGAACACCGTCTTCTTCTAGTAAATCATTCTCTATAATATATCTAACAGCTCTTGGCCCTAGCTCACAATGATATGGTGCATCTATAAAGATAACATCAAAAGGATTTCTCTGAGATTGCAAGAATAAGGAATAGTCTGCCTTAACAACCTTTATATTCCCCTCCATCTTGCTTAAATTCTTATTTATAAGCGCAATAGAATCTGGATGGTTGTCAACAAAGACTACCTCATCTGCTCCTCTGGATAATGCTTCAATACCTAAATTACCAGTACCAGCAAATAAATCTAATACCCTGGCACCTTCTAGGTATCCTTGGATTATGTTGAAAACAGTTTCCTTAATTCTGTCCATTGTAGGACGGATTCTGTCATCCTTAGGAATGTTTATAACCCTTCCTCTGTATTTTCCAGCAATAACCCTCATTCCATGTCTCCTAACATATCATTGTCAATTATTACACCATCGTTGAAAATTACTCTCTTTTCAGTAATGATCATGTCCATCTTAACGTCATGAGGTTCAATTGGTATCTTATCAAACCCTTGTACATCAAAGGCTATACCAATCTTCTTGCATGGATAGTCCACAAAGAAGTTGTCGTAAAACGCTTTTCCCTTGCCTAATCTGTTCAATTCATTGTCAAAAGCAAGTAATGGCGTTATAGACAAGTCTATAAATGGAGCTACATGCCCTTTTGCAGGCGTTAAAATGCCGTAAGAATCCTTTCCAAAGTCAGTGTAAGGTGAAATTATTATTGGCTTCATAGAACCGTCTGTGTAGATTTTAGGGACGCATACGGTCTTTTCAAGTGCTAAACATAGACCAATTAAATCATATGTGCTTGGTTCACAATCTAAATTCATGTAAATGCAAATAGTTTTTGCACTCTTAAATACCTTGCTAGATATTAACTCGTCTATTATTGCTTGCGATGCCCATTCTTTCTGAGATTGGGATAGCTTTCTTATAGCTTCCCAAGCTTTAGCCCTACACTCACTTTTGTTCATTACTTAAGTAATTCCTCTGCTTCTTTAATTTTTTCTGTCTTTATAAGTATTAGTGCTTTGCCACTATCCTTTGAGTATGAATATACGTACTCAATGTCAATGTTGTTTTGTGCAAGCTTGTCTAATACTTTTGCTAAATCCCCTGCTTCATTTTGAACTTCAACACCAACTAAACTTGTTAATGTGGAAAGAAAACCCTTTGAAGATAAAATCTTTTGAGCTTTTTCATTGTCTGAAGTGAGCATTCTTACAATGCCATACTCTGTTGTATCTGCAATATTTAAACTTTCAATGTTGATACCTGCATCACCTAATGTCTTAACAATTGGTAATAATTTGCCTACATCATTTTGTGAATATACTGCTAATTGATTAATAATCATTGTCTCTCCCTCCTTAGTCTAGTTTTCTGTTGTCTATAGTTCTCTTTGTTTTGCCCTCGGATAAAGGAACTTCACCTGGTGCACAAAGTGTAATTTTTGCTGCAATACCAATTGCACTTGTAACTTCGTGGTCTACCTTCTTTCTAAGCTTTTCAACATCCTTAATTTGGTCACTGAAGTAATCTGGATTCATCTCAACTTTAATCTCAAGTGTGTCTAAGATTCCAACTCTATCTACAACTAATAAATAGTGTGAACCATTTAACTCTTCTATCTTTGTTAAAGCACTCTCAATTTGAGATGGGAATACGTTAACACCACGGATAATAAGCATATCGTCTGTTCTTCCAGTTACTCTGCTCATTCTACAAAGTGTTCTTCCACAAATTGGACAAACCTCATGTGTAATGGAACAAAGATCTCTTGTTCTGTATCTAATGAGTGGTAAGCCTTGCTTTCTAAGTGTTGTAAATACTAATTCACCTTTAACACCATCTGGTACTGGCTCAAGTGTGTCTGGATCTAAAACTTCTGGGTAGAATAAGTCTTCTTCAACGTGCATATCCTCACCACCACAGTTCATAGAAACACCAGGACCACTAATCTCACTAAGACCATAAATATCATATGCCTTAAGGTGTAATTTTTCCTCGATTTGCTCTTTCATACCTTGTGTCCAAGGTTCTGCTCCAAATACACCAACTCTTAGTTTAAAGTCTTCTATGTTGTATTCATCGCTCTTTTCTATAGCTTCTGCGAGGAACATTGCATAAGATGGAGTACAGCAAAGTACTGTTGCACCAAGGTCTCTCATTAACTGTAATTGTCTGTTTGTATTACCTGTAGAACAAGGTATTACAGCACAACCCATTAACTCTCCACCATAGTGTGCACCAAGACCACCTGTAAATAATCCGTAACCATAAGAAATGTGTAAGATGTCATTCTTTGTTACGCCTGCAATTGCTAGAGATCTTGCAAATGCTTCTGTCCAGTCATCTAAGTCTCTTTGTGTTAAAGCAACAACTGTAAGCTTTCCTGTTGTGCCTGAACTTGCATGAATTCTTACAATATCAGACATAGGAGATGCAACGAATCCGTATGGATAACTTGCTCTTAAGTCGTGCTTTGTTGTGAATGGTAACTTTGTGATGTCAGCAATAGACTTAATGTCTTCTGGCTTCACTCCTGCTTCATCCATCTTTTGTCTGTACAAAGCTTGGTTTTCGTAAACATATTTAATTTCGGCCACAAGTCTTTCACTTTGTAGTTTGGTCATGTCTTCTCTAGACATAGTTTCAATTTCTTTTCTGAAATATTCCATTTTTGCTCCTTTATAAATTGTAGCCTCTTTCTAATGCCTTTCTGTTGAGTTCGTATAAGGCTGGTTTTATTGTCTTTTTAAGTGCACTGTCTATCTCTTCGAAAGATAATCCTAATTGCTTTGCAAGTGCGCCAATCATGATAACGTTTACGCACTTAACTGAACCAATCTCGTTTGCAATGTCTAATGCATCAACTGCAACTACGTTGCATCTTGCTTTTAGTTCATCAATAATGTTGTTTGGATACTCTCTTGCGCCAATAATAACTGGCATAGGCATAATCTTTTGTGTGTTAACAACAATTACGCCACCTTTTTTAAGATAGTTTGTGTATCTAATAGCTTCTAATTGCTCGAAAGCTAATATAATGTCTGCATCGTTTAATCCAATGATAGGAGATAATACCTTGTCTGCAATCTTAACATTGGTTACAACAGATCCTCCTCTTTGAGACATACCATGTACTTCACTTAACTTACAATCTAAATTCTTGTCTACTGCAAGTTGTCCTAAAATTCTAGATGCTAATAATGTTCCTTGGCCTCCAACGCCAACAATTAATATATTCTTATTCATTATTGTTCGCCTCCTTGGATAGCATTAAATTTGCAAAGTTGCTTGCAAACTCCACATCCTACACATTGTGCTGGATTAATAATTACTGAACCATCTTTTTGCTTGTTAATTGCAGGACAGCCTATCTTTAAGCACATACCACACTTCTTGCATCCATCTATATGAAGTGCTGGTTTTGCCTTGTACGTCTTTAAGAGTGCACATGGATGCTTGCAAATAACTACTGAAACACCATCTGTTGCTGTTGCCTCTTTAACAGCCTTTTCAACTTCTGCTAAATCATAACTATCAACAATGTGTAAATCCTTAACACCAATAGTCTTTACTAAATCATCTAGTGGAAGAATGGATGTTTCTGTCATCTTTAATGTATAACCAGTTGCAGGATGTTGTTGATGTCCTGTCATACCAGTTGTTGAGTTGTCTAAGATAATTAAAGTAATGTTGGAATTGTTGTAAACAGCATTAACTAAGCCTGTAATACCGCTGTGAATGAATGTACTATCTCCAATAACAGCAACTGTTTTCTTGCTTTGTTCTCTGCCTCTTGCTTTTTCAAAACCATGAGCAATTCCAATAGATGCACCCATACAAACAACAGAATCCACAGCAGATAATGGTGCAACAGCACCTAATGTGTAACAACCAATGTCTGCAGATACTGTAAGCTTAAGTTTAGAAAGAATATAGAAGACTCCTCTATGTGGGCATCCTGCACACATAACTGGAGGACGAATAGGTAAGTCTATCTTTTCAACATCAGGCTTAATTCCTAAAATCTTTTCCTTGATTAAAGATACAGAATACTCACCTTGAAGTGTGAATAGGTTCTTTCCTTCACATTCAATACCATTAGCTTTAAGTTGGTTTTCAAAGAATGGTTCAAGCTCTTCAATAACAATAAGCTTATCTACCTTCTTAGCAAATTCTCTTATTTGCTCAATGGCTACTGGATATACCATTCCAAGCTTAAATATACTTGCATCTTGTAGTGCTTCTCTTACGTATTGGTAAACAATACCAGAACATACAACACCTAATTTTTTATCTCTAATTTCAACTTTATTGAACGAAACGCCAGCATTAACCTCGGCTTTGAGTCTGTTTTCTCTATCCTCAACCTTTACGTGTCTACCAATTGCACTGCTTGGCATCATGGTATATTTGGTAATGTCTTTAACATACTCTTTGTTTGGTAACTCTACTCTATCTTCCAACTCTACAAAGCTTTGTGAGTGTGCAAGTCTTGTAGTTGTTCTAATAAAAACAGGTGTATCATATTTCTCAGATAATTCAAAAGCAAGCTTAGTAAAGTCTTTAGCTTCTTGTGAATCGGATGGTTCTAACATTGGTATATGTGCTGCTCTTGCATAGAATCTGGAATCTTGCTCATTTTGAGATGAGTGCATTCCTGGATCATCTGCTGCAACAATAACTAACCCGCCATTTACTCCAGTATAAGCAACTGTGAATAATGGGTCTGCAGCAACATTAACTCCAACATGCTTCATGCATGCCATGGATCTTGCGCCTGCAAAGCTTGAACCAATTGCAACTTCAACTGCAACTTTCTCGTTTGGTGCCCACTCTGCATAAACTTCATCGTACTTGGCTATAATCTCACTGATTTCTGTACTTGGTGTTCCTGGATAAGCACTTGTAACTTTAACTCCAGCTTCATATGCACCACGTGCTATAGCCTCGTTTCCTAACATTAATTTCTTAGACATATTGTCTCCTTCTATCTTCCGTTACTATAGTAATTTATTAAACATCCATCTAGAATGATTTGCTTTTCGTCATTGGTTAATGGATCTATTTTTAATTCAATCATTTTAATTGCAACAGTGTCTTCACTCTCTTGTCCCTTCTTAATAAGGGTTGCATCTAAGACACTATCTCCTCTTGCAATTTTTTCTCTAATGTTTTCAACTAAGATATAATCCCCTATCTCAAACTCGTCATTATCGTTAATAAATGGAATCATACCCCAGTTAATTAAGTTGCTTCTGTATCTCTTTGTTGCGTATTCTCTTGCAATATTAGCGCCAGCGCCTAAGAATCTTTGACATGAAGCTGCTTGTTCTCTTGCAGAACCATCGCCTGGTTTATTTGCAAATACAACAGAACCAATGGATACATCCTTTTCATCTAATCCTGTTGCCTTGAACATTTCACTGTTTATAATCTCTGCTTTTCCATCTCTTACAGCCTTGGAACGCTTTACATACTCTGGATCTTTACGAGACAAAGCAAACTCAGCTAGTCTTAATGGATTAGATCTATATGAACTTGTCTCTCCACTTGGAATTAATTCATCTGTTGTGGTTACTGGATCTTTAATTACAGAACAAACCTTGAGAAGTAGATTGTCTTTAAGCTCCTCAATTGCTGGAATATCTGTAATGTTTGGTCCGTAGATAAGCTCTTCTTTAGCATTTGCCTTCTTGTATCCGTTGTATACACGGCTAGCATATATCTTGTTGTCAAAATTGAACTCTTCAAAGTTCTCATCAAAGTCCATACCGAGTGCACTTGTTAAAATACCACCATTACAAGCTGTTGCAGCAATAGATCTTGCATCCATTAAAGCAACAGAAGCAATTTGTCCATCTGCTGGTTTAGACCCTTCTCTTCTTTCGAAGTTTCTAGTTGTATGTCTAATAGATAATCCATTATTGCATGGAACATCTCCTGCACCAAAACATGGACCACAGAAACATGGCTTAATAACTGCACCACTCTCTATTAATGAAGAAATAGAACCGCCCTTAACAAGAGATAATAATGTTGGCTCAGATCCTGGATAAACAGTTAGTGTAAATGCACCATTGCCTATGTTCTTTCCCTTTAAGATATTTGCAGCCGTTGCAATATTGTCATATGTTCCGCCGGCACATCCAGCAATAACAGCTTGCTGTACTTGAACTTTGCCATCTTTAATCTTGTCTGTAAGCTTGAATTCACCCTTCTTTAACTTAAGAAGTTCTGTGCCCTTCTTTTCAACCTCAGATAATATCTTTTCTGGGTTAGCAATAACCTCAGCAAGTGAATATACATTGCTTGGATGGAATGGAAGTGCTATAACTGGCTCTACCTTACCTAAGTCCACAACAATACCTTTGTCATACTCTGCACCATCTTGTGGAACTAACTTCTTGTAATCACCCTTTCTGCCGTATTTATCTAAATAACTCTCAACCTTTTCATCTGTCTCCCAAATAGAAGATAAACATGCACTCTCGGTTGTCATTACATCAATACCGTTTCTATACTCAATTGGAAGCACCTTCACTCCTTCACCGAAGAACTCTAATACAGCGTTCTTTACAAAGCCACTTTCATATACAGAACCAATAATAGATAAAGCAACGTCCATAGGTCCAACACCTTTGCGAGGACATCCCTTTAATTCAATACCAATTACCTTTGGATATGCAATGTCATATGTTCTGCTAAGCAATTGCTTTACAAGCTCTGGTCCACCTTCACCAATTGCCATTGTTCCTAATGCACCATAACGTGTATGAGAATCAGATCCAAGTATCATCTTGCCGCAACCTGCAAACATTTCTCTCATGAATGTGTGGATAACAGCAAAACTTGCTGGAACATATATACCACCAAACTTCTTGGCACAACTAAGTCCAAAGACATGGTCGTCTTCATTAATTGTTCCGCCTACAGCACAAAGTGAATTGTGGCAGTTTGTAAGTACATATGGGATTGGGAATTCTTTAAGACCACTTGCTTTAGCAGTTTGGATAATTCCTACATATGTAATGTCATGGGATGCTAAAGCATCAAACTTAATCTTTAATGCACTATCATTCCCAGAGTTGTGGCTAGATAAAATGGAATAAGCAATAGTCTTTTTATTGCTTGCACCTAATGGTGCACTTTTTTCAAGCTTTCCATTTACATAGTACGCTTTTTCGTTAATTAGAGTAATTCCGTTAATCATTTCTTGCTCCATTATATTTTTAGTGTCAAATACTTAAATAAGTATTCGCCCATTTGTTTTTCTGCTCTCTCTTTAAATCCTAACTTTGTTAGATTATTCAAAGATGCTACATTGTTGTATTGCACCACCGCACATAACGTGCATGGAGAAACATTTCTCTTTGCCCAGTCAATTACTCTAGAGCAAACCTTCCTGCCTTCTCCTAAGTGCCTAAAGCCCTCTTGCACCATTATTCCAGAAAACTCAAAGTATTGCCCTTCATCTTCAGCGCCACCACAGATATCCTTTAGCATATCTCCGTATTCTCTGTCTGAATCCACTCCACATGTTGCAATTATCTTGCCGTCCTTTACATGCGCACACATGAATCCGTGCTTGAGCACAAACATTAGTTCATCTGGCTTGTAGTTCATAAAGAACTTCTTATCCTCTAAAGACTCTATGCCCCTAATATAGAAATCCCATAAAGCATCATAGTCTTCTTCAAATAACTGGATATACTCATCCTTTATATCGCCTAAATTCCTTGCAAATAGGTCATCTAGTATCTTTGCATTCTCTTTCTTAATTACAGAATACCTCTCAACAAAATGATCTGGATTGTAACTGAGCTTAGATTTTCTAAGCCCCTCTACTTCCATATCCTCTTGCCTGTTAAGATACTTTGTATCTTGCAAGAATTCCTTTGCAAAGGTATTTGCCAAATATGTGTAACTACCCTCATAGTCTGTGTTGGCTTTTTCATACATAACTATGGCCACATCAGATGGTAACACCTCTGCAACCGTTAACCCTATGATTTCATCATGGTTAACTAATATAGCACTCTTTATCTTAGAATTTTCATCTCCAGCGCTGAGCAACATTCCCTTAAGGAGCTTGTATTCTTTCTCGAGTAAAGAGTTAACTAGGTCCTCTTCATCTATCTCTCTGTCCTTCACCCAGTCTATTGCAAACTTTAAACAGGCATCTTTGTACTTATCTTCGTATGCAATAAGCTTTGCATCTGGATATAGAGACTTAAACTTAGATATATGATTACGCTTACTATGCCACTTCTTTCCTGCCATCTGAATGAAGTCTTGAGTATCATAAATGTAATCATACTCTCCTCTAAATGCCTTGATATAATACCTATCCTTGTCTAACTTCTCTATTTCCTCTTTTGTGAAATAATGAAGTGGTATTGTAGCATCTAGTCTCTCTATTGCCTCTTCTAAATCCCCGTAAGTTAAAGGTTTCCAGAAAAGGTGCTCATCTTCATATCTTCCTTGAAGATAAAGCGTATTATTCTCAATCGCGTACTTAATATCGTAAAAGTAATCTAGAAATGCTAGTTCGCTTAGCTCACTACCTTCATATTTTTTATCTTTTATCCACTTGTATATAAACTCGTGAGCTAAACTGTCGTACGCTTTGAATTCCATTTATTTCTTTTTGTTCTTCTTGTCTTTTTTAGAGTTTGTTCTAACCTCGTATGTTAATGCTGGACAATTGTCCTTTAATCTTGCATAGAATGTATCAAACTCTTTTGGAGATACATTGAGTAAATACTCTGTGTACTTCTCTGTGTCTTTCCACTCTTGCTTTACAACAATTATGTACTCGCCAATGTTTGGGTTGTACTTAACTTGTAAAACGTTCTCATATGGCACCTTCTCAGGAATAAGAAAGATTATCCACATATACTTGTCCTTGAATATGTATGAACTACCTAAAAGTGCATACAAGTCTACGAGGAAAACAACAACTAAACACGCTGTTGAAGCAGCATATAATGTTATATTTCCGCCTGGGCCAATGATGTGTAAGAAGAATAATATTTCAAGTATTATCCCTACAAAGCAAAGAACAGCAATAAGGATAAGGAAACTTGTTTTAAGCATTCCAAAACTCATTCTATAAAAATTCTTTGTATTATCGCTCATTCGTTAATCTCTCCCTCACTCTCACCTTCATCTTCGGTTTGTGTTTCTGGTCTGTATCCATACTCTGTTGTGTCTATAACAGTGATTGCATCTGTGTAGAACTTGTATCCCTTTACTTTGTAATAACCAATTAACTCAATTGCTCTTAAAACAAAGTAGTAAACAGATGGCAGTGCTAAGTAAATGAGTCCGTATGTTGGAAGTGCTAAAGCTGTTGCAATACAGAAACTAATTGCACATAAGAGTAAGAATGCTTGCATAACACTTCCTCTGTTTCTCTTAAGCATTGGGAAACTCTTTTTGAATGCAACAAATACTCTCTCCTCTGGATGGAATAACATTCTTGGTAACCATGCAGAAACTAGTAAGGATCTGCAGGATGTGTATACAACAAATAAGATAATGAGGATTGGGAATATGAATAACCCAATTACCTTGTTAAGGAAAATACCAAATACTCCTAAAAGAACAACTGCACCAAAATCTAATGGGAAGAGTAAGACCATTTTTGCTGCACTAAACTTTGCAGAGACCTTAATGTTCATAATTATTGAGGATGCAAGTGGCATCTTCATGTCTGAAGACATAATGTTGTTAACAATATACGCCACTGGATAATGTACTAAACCTGTTAAGAATGAATAAAGGAAGTATATTCCAATTGGGATTAAAACGGATGCAAGCACACCAAATGGGTGTGTGTATACCATCTCAAAATACTTCACTATAAATGTCATGAATTGGTTGAATACTGCTCTTAATCCGGCATTGCCTTCCATATATCTGCTAATTGTATTCCAAACTGGTGCAAAAACCGCATCTACATCTGCATATGTCATTGCATGCTTATATACAGGAATAACAACTGCACAACTAATTCCCGCAACTATGCAAACACAGATAACAAGATATACGAATATCTTTAAGATATACATTGGGTGCGAGAATAATAATGACATTGAATTTTTAAATTCCATAATTACCTCTTCTTTACCTTACTTTAGTAAGTCTAACTTTTCCTTTAATTTGTTGTATTTATCTTGTGCTAAATCTAGTTTAGCTTTTTCCATATCTATAACTTTTTGTGGAGCACGAGCAACGAAGTTCTGATTCTCTAATAATGCCTTAGAGTGTGCAATGTCTCCCTCTGCTTGCTCTAACTCTTTTTGAAGTCTTTCTCTTTCTTTTGCTGGGTCTACTAAATCGCCCATAGGAATGAAGACTTGTGCAATGTCTGTAACTAAGGCCACTGCATTCTTGTCTATCTCTTCACCCTCTCCTGCATAATGTACAGACTCAACACCAGCAAGTTTGTCTAAGTATGTCTCAAATAAAGCAAATGTCTTTTGATCTTCTGCCTTAACAATAATGTGTATCTTCTTGCTTGGTACAACATTCATGGAAGCTCTTGTGTTTCTTATGGATGTAATTAAGTTAATCATGTTCTCGAAAGCCTTCTCTTCCTTGTGGTATACATACTTTCTGTTGTATGTTGGCCAGTCTTGAACCATTATAGATTGTCCCTTCTTGTTGTACTTAGAGTAAATCTCTTCAGTAATGAATGGGATAATTGGATGTAAAAGTTTCAAGATATTTGTTAATACATATGTAAGCATTGAAATTGCGTGCTTTCTGCTGTTTTCATCATCTGAATATAGCATTGGTTTGCATGCCTCAATGTACCAGTCACAGAACTCAGACCATGTAAAGTCATATAATCTTGCAGAAACAACACCAAATTCGTATTTGTTGAGGTTAATTGTAACTTCCTTAATAACTGAATTTAATCTTGTAAGTATCCACTTGTCTGCAACATTTAATCTTGTTGGGATAACGTTAATTTCATCACCCTTCTTAATGTTCATTAAAACGAATCTACTTGCATTCCATAGCTTGTTACAGAAGTTTCTGCATGCCTCGAGCTTTTCTCTGCTAAATCTTGTATCACTACCTGGAGCAATATTAGTTGTAAGTGAGAAACGAAGTGCATCTGCACCATACTTATCTATTAGCTCTAATGGATCAATACCATTGCCAGCAGATTTGGACATCTTCTTGCCCTTTTCATCTCTAACAATACCGTGAATTAATACCTCGCTAAATGGTACATCCTCCATGAACTCTAAACCACTGAATATCATTCTTGCTACCCAGAAGAAAATGATGTCATAACCTGTAACTAATACAGATGTTGGGTAGAAGTATTGTAAATTCTTGTTTTTCTTTGGATATCCAAGGGTACTAAATGGCCATAATGCTGAGCTGAACCATGTATCTAAAGCATCCTCGTCTTGGTGGAATGTAGTGCATCCACACTTACATTGTGTTGGCATACTCTTTGCTACATACATTTCTCCACATTTGTCGCAGTAATATGCTGGAATTCTGTGTCCCCACCATAATTGTCTTGAAATACACCAGTCTTTAATGTTCTCCATCCAGTTGAAATAAGTCTTTTCAAAGTGTCTTGGAACGAATTCAATCTTTCTTGTCTTAACAGCTTTAATTGCAGGCTCAGCAAGTGGTTTCATCTTAACAAACCATTGACGAGATACAATTGCTTCAACTGTCTCATGACATCTATAACATGTGCCAACCTTGTGTGCATATGGCTCAATCTTTTCTAAATAGCCTTGCTTTTCAAGATCTTCCACTACTCTCTTTCTGCACTCAAGTCTGTCTAATCCTGCGTAAATACCTGCATTTTCATTCATTGTGCCGTCATCTGCAATAACTCTAATTTGTGGAAGATTGTGTCTTAAACCAATCTCAAAGTCATTTGGATCATGTGCTGGAGTAATCTTAACTGCACCAGTACCAAAGTCCATCTCACAATAGCTATCTGCAATGAGTGGAATCTCTCTATCTGTAAGTGGTAACTTGAGCATCTTACCAATCTTATCTATGTATCTTGGATCCTTTGGGTTTACAGCAACTGCAGTATCACCAAGCATTGTTTCTGGTCTTGTTGTTGCAATAGTAATGTAACCAGAACCATCTGCAAATGGATAATGATAATGCCATAAATTAGATTGTTGTTCTTCGTATTCAACCTCTGCATCAGATAAAGCTGTCTTACAGTTAGGACACCAGTTAATCATCCTATCTCCCCTGTAAATGAGCTTCTTTCTATAATATCTAATGAAAGCTTCTTGAACAGCGTTAGAACAGTTTTGGTCCATAGTAAATGCTTCTTTAGACCAGTCACAAGATGAGCCTAATCTCTTGATTTGCTCAACAATTCTGCCGCCATACTTTGCCTTCCACTCCCAGGCTTTTTCTAAGAAACCTTCACGTCCTAGCTCTTCTTTAGAAATTCCTTGCTCACGAAGTGTGTTAACAATCTTGACTTCGGTTGCAAGTGATGCGTGGTCTGTGCCTGGTAACCATAAAGTTTCATAACCACTCATTCTCTTGAAACGGGTGATTATGTCTTGTAGTGTTTGGTCTAATGCATGTCCCATATGAAGCTGGCCAGTAATGTTTGGTGGTGGCATCATAATGGTAAATGGTTCTTTATCTGGATTTGGGTGTGCCTCAAAGAACTTGCCCTTTACCCAAAAATCGTAAATCCTTTGCTCAAACTCAGGATTGTAAGTCTTTTCCATGTCGTTCATAATATATATCCTCTAAATTAATCTTCTGTCTTTTCTTCAGCTTGAGCCTCTTGTGCTTTTGCTGCTTCTTCGTTTTCTTTTTTAAGTTCTTCTTCTCTTTGTTTTGCCTTCTCTGCTGCTATCCTGTTTTGGATATCTCTTCCTGTTTCGCCTTCAATATAAGTTCCATCCTTAATTGCTTTGGAAACTAATCTTGCTTGGACAATAACATCTTTTAAGTATGAAAGAGCAGATGCCCAGCCGAGTGTAATACCCCATGCTAGAATGCCCCAGTCTGCGAAATATAAATATGGGTGGAAGAAGCCCAAGATAACCCCTACTGAGACTGTGAAAGAAGCAACCTTTCCAAGCATATTTGCCTCAACTTTAGCTTTTTTCTTCATTGCAATTGGTGCATTGATTACTAAAACGATTTCTTTTAACATAATTGCAATAACGAAACCATAGTGTACATACCATCCACCATCTATCTCTGGGAAATGGCTTGTGTTTTTACCTAATGCTGCACAACCTGTACAGAAAGCTAAACACATTAACACTGATATATGCATTAATTTATCTGCAAGTGGATCAAAAATCATACCAACACCACTGCACATATTGAATTTACGTGCAATCCATCCGTCTATTAAGTCAGATGCGGATGCAATAAAAAATACTCCTAGTGCACTATAGAAATAGTAAAGGTTAGACCATACACCACCAAGTGCCATAAGGACTATAAATACTGGTACGCAAATCATTCTAAAATAAGTAATGATGTTTGGAATTGTCCACAAATCTTTTGTACTCAATTGAGTCATTCCTTTGTAAGCCATAAGAAATAAAACTCCCTCTTTATATATAAAATTTACAAGAATTATATTACTTGGAATATATTCTTGTCAAAGAGATATACTAAAAAACCATAAAAAAACAGGCCTCGCTGAAGAGACCTGCTTAATTTATAAATTAAATTTTAGTCATCTGCAAACTGAACAAATATTATGTTCGCTTCATTGGAACCCTCAAACGCATCAATGCCAATTCCAAGATTTAAATCAAATTGCGCAAATACCATTTGCTTGGAAATGCCTGTCGCTGCTTGGGAATATTCTCCAAATTGCAACTCACTTAACGCAAGAAAATATGTAGCAAGATAAGATTCACATGCGGATGCACTTTCAAATGTTAGATATATTGTTAAAGACTTCTCCCAATCTTTTCCATGTTGTATATTGTTGTACATTGTGGAATCCTTGGATTCATTTAAAATGGTGCTAAGATTATCTAGCGTTGGGAATCCCATACTTGCTATAAATGTGTTCGTTGCTGCTGGAGACATGTATACTTCAGACTTGAATAACATGGTTATTGTGTTGCCATCTAAATAACGATATCTAAAGGACTTCACTCCTGCTTGTGTTTTGCTCTCCCAGTAATCTTGCTCATCATCAACAAATTTAAATCCATCACTAATTAATGCATTTGTGTATGTAGTTAAATAACTATCCATTTCACTTTCACTCTCAAATCCACATCTAACTTCAAGCATTAAATCATAGTTGAATAAGTAATTGGAAGATTCAATACTGTAATAATGTGTGTCAATAGCATACCAGTTATTAAGATTTTCATTACTTGTTAATTGTAAAAATCCTTTTTCAGTAATTACTGTGTTAATGTCATTTAATGTATCATACTCTGGGAAATCATATGTCTTGTATGCAGTGATTGTGAATCCATTATCAAATGAAATATCTATGTTGGATGTGCATGTAGTATCAGCTCTAATTACCTTAGTAAAATGATAGCTATCATTTTCATCTTGTGTAAAACCATTATCATTTAATATAGATGCATAAGCAAGTGCAGCTAAAGGTCCATACTTTGGATCTGTAATTATAATATCACCATTATCTGTGTTCTCTTCCCCTGTATAGACTAATGAAAGTGCATAGGATGCAAATGTTGGGAATGGTATAGCAATATCTGCATATCCTGGAAGGAATACTTGGTTAATTGTTTGTGTATAGCCGCCCCAATCTGTTAGTGCTTCTGGATATTCCCTGTTTGTATCATTCATCCATGCAATAGCAAGCTCTTCGCCTACTGCACCACCAAAACTAATCGTTACATCATGGATATAACCATCTCCTGGATCTGTTTCAAATGTTGCAATTAAATGAACAACACTTGGATAGACATTGTCTAATACCATGCTAACTTGTGTAACAACTGGTGCACCCATTCCGTGAATTCCAGCATAGAATTTAAATAATTCCTTTAAAGTTGCATTAGAACTAATAAATGTTAAAGGTGCCTCTGCTTGGTTGGTAAATACATCCCAAATATTGTCTACATCATTAAATTGATTTGGTAATCTCTCGGATGAAGCATATATTGCATTGCCTTGCATTACATATGTAAGTGTGTCTATTTGGCCGTAGTAGTAATCAATATAGAATACATCATTATCAAGAGACATAACTGTGAAGTTGTCATTTGGACTGTTATCATAACTTCCACATACTAAATCTTGAGAAACTACATTAATGCTTAAATAACCATCTGCTCTAATTACATAGTTGCCCTCTTCAATCAAGTCTAAGAAGTTATCCATTGCAGCTTCAGATACATTTGCAGCTATATCCCAAATAGCAAATAACTCTACATCTTGAGTTAATTCTAAATTACTTGCATAAATAGGATTTCCAGTAGCTGTTAATGCCCAACCTTTGAAGAACTTGTTTTCAGGTTTAGTAAATGTACATGCTGGTAATTCGTAATTATATGTGGTTTGTACAGCTTGCATTGTGCCGCTGCCACCATTAGCATTAAATGAGACATTATAAATAATGTCTTCCCAAATTGCATAAAGAGGTAAACTTTCAGTAATATTAATTGTGGTTGTAGTAATTACACTACCTGTTGCAGTTAATGCCCAACCAACAAATCTCTTGCCTGTTGGTGCTGTGAATCCATTCTCTGGTAATGTGTACTCTCCAGCATATTTTTGAGATGCCATAGTACCTGTTCCACCATTAGCATTAAAGTTAATTAAGAAGTTGTAATCCCAAATAGCATAAATCACTGTATTAGCACTAATAGAAACTATCTCTCCAGGTAATTTGAGTGCGTTAGAATTCTTGTTTCCTACTGCCCAGCCTAAGAAAGACATTCCAGATGGAGCTGTGAATGTACATGCTGGTAAGGTGTAAGATCTAGACTTTTGAACATTGCTCATTGTACCTGTTCCACCATTAGCATCAAAGGAAACATCATATGTTGCATATTGCCACATAGCATATACTGTAACATTGCCATTTACTGTTACTTTGTCCCCTGCCATCTTTAAGTCTTTATCATCTCTGGTTCCAATAGACCATCCTCTAAAGACCTTGCCATCTGGTGCAGTAAATGTACATGTAGGAAGTGTAAGTTGTTCACCTTCTTTTATAACTACACTTTCAATGGTTCCACTTCCTCCATTACTATTGTAAACAATAGTATATTCATTTGGTGCTGTCTGCTGCTTTTTATTAGTATCACAGGATGTAACTGTAACTACACATAAAACAACAACTAACATTAAAACTAAAATGCTAATAAGTTTTTTCATAACTTTCCTCTTTATCTATTTGCATCAATTTCTTTCAATCTCTTTATTGCTGGTTCATAACCACCTTGTGCTGCAAGTCTATACAATTGTATAGCATTGTCTAAATTCTTTTCACCGCCATATCCTCCTTCGAAACAATAACCATATTTATACATTGCTTCTGGATATTCTTCATTTTCTGCGGCTCTAAAATATAACCATCTGGCCTTTTTTAAATCTTTCTTAACACCATATCCATAGAAATAACAATCTCCAAGATGACTTTCTGCAATTGCAATTTCATTATCATCTGCAGCTAAAAACCACTTATATGCCTCTTCTCTGTCTTGTTTAACGCCTTTTCCATCGTAAAAACATTTTCCAATATACAATTGAGCTAAACCTTGTGTTTGCATACTCTTAGATTCTATAGCACATGTAAAACATTTATATGACTTGTCGTAGTCAACATCAACACCTTTTCCTTCAAAATAACATATACCCATTTTACATTGAGCATCTAAATCACCTTGATTTGCTAATTTGATTAATTCTTGAATATCACTCATGTTTTCTCCAAAAATAAAAATTTAATTGTAGTTATTATACTACAACTTCTCGTAAAAATTCAAATTTTAAAGGATTTTCTTAATTTAAAATGATTTTTGCAACATCACATGGCTTTTCAGCTATATATTTTGCACCATGTTCTTTAAATTCTTCTAAATTGCCGTATCCCCATAATACAGCTATTGTATCAAGTCCACACTCACGTGCACCATCTATATCGTAACATCTATCCCCAACCATAATAACTTGAGATCTATCCGTTACTCCTAAATTATCTAAAACCCAGTTAATAACATCCTTCTTGCTCTCTCTACTCTTATCTGAAACAGCACCACCAATAAAGTCTAAATATGGAGATATTCCATGGTAATCAAACATTAATTTAGCAAATTTCTCTGGTTTGGATGTTGCAGATGCAACAATTACACCGTTTTCTTTCAATGTTTTGAGCAAATCAATAATGCCTTCATATGGTTCACTCATCTTCCAGCCGTAATCATTGTATTTTTCTCTGTAACTTAGTATAAAATGCTCTGTTTCTTCTTCGCTTAAACCACAATAGAGGCGCATAGAAACACGAAAAGGTGGACCAATCATCTTGTTTAGATCTTCTGGATTGTACTTCACACCACTTTCGTCTAATGTTGTCTTTATAGACTTAATAATGCCAGGAGCACTAGCAAGTAAACATCCATCTAAGTCAAATAAGGCAACTTTGTATTTCATGCCATCACCTCATCTAAAACTTTTGGAATTAAATCAATAATATCTGTTGGAAGAGATGAATATTCGTTAATATCACTAATCTCTGCTGCTCTACCTAAGATATAGCATCCAGCTTTTGCAGCATCTAATATATTCATGCCCCAAGCTAGTAGTCCACAAATGATTCCAGATAACACATCACCACTGCCACCCTTTGCAAGCCTTACATTTCCGGTTACATTTTTGTACACTTTTTCACCATCTGA
This sequence comes from Christensenellales bacterium, assembly GCA_045130665.1. GTDB lineage: Bacteria > Bacillota > Clostridia > Christensenellales > CAG-917 > RGIG8124. Next base: position 235,295 of record JBGUQC010000004.1, read on the forward strand.
AATGTATGATACAGGACTTCCTTTAATTACAACAATTGCATTAACTTTTTTGGCATATTCTTTAGCAATATCTGCACTGTTTTCTTGAATGGTTTTTATATCAATACCACTGATCCTTTCCATCTCTTTTATGTGTGGTGTTAAAATGCATCTTCCGTTAAAGTTTTCTATGCCTTTTGTAGCATATAAACCATCTGCATCTATAACTATGTTTTGTTTGCCACAATCTAGTATGTGCTTAACAATGCTTTCTGCATCACCTTGGCCCATTCCCATACCTATTGCAAAGGCTGTGCCTCTAACCATTAAACTATCTATTTGAGATGCATTATAAACAATTTGTCCATCCTTAGACGTTAAAGAAAATAGTGAGGAAAATTGAGTTAATCCGTACAAATCGGCACTTAAAGTGTCTGGAACTGCAAGTACAGACGTTCCGCAACCACTTCTCATACTAGCCTTACCTAACGATACTAATACCTTATTTGATGCCATACTGCTGAACTCTGGAGCACCTACATAATTCTTACTTCCGCCTATAATTACACTCTGTCCAAATGTGCCTTTATTGGACTTAATATTCCTTCTTGGGAATAGTGATTTAATGGTGTTTAATGTGATTTCTTCCATAAAAATTATTACTTGTGAATGGTGCTTAAAACTGCAGTAATTGTGTCCCAATTATACCCTTTTTGATATAAGTGTTGACCTACTTTTGCTTTTCCTTCTGCATCTAAAACTAAGTGCTTTTTCTCTAGATATTTTACAGCGTATTCTCTGCACTTATCTTTCTCTAAATTGCTATCAAAAAACTCACTTAATGCCTTGTAAACCAACTTCTCGTTAACCCTCTTTTCATTGATAAGCTTATACTCTATTTTCTTCTTCCCCACTTTCTTGCTCTTAACCTCAATATATAGCCTGCAATAGTCATAATCGTCTATGTAACCATAGTACTTCATCTTCTCTATTACTTGCTCTATCTCAGTTTTGTGGAATCCTTTTTCGTATAACTTCTCTCTTACTTGATATTCGGTCTTTGGAGATTTTAAAAATTTCGCGGCAGTATCAAAGGCAAGGCGATATTCCTTCGCCTCACCTTCAATTGTGTCTACTAATATTTCAGATTTTGTCTGGTTTGTTAAAATATCGTCAATGTCTTTCATTAATTGACATGATAAACCCAACCAAATGGATCTGGTAAACGTTGTGTTTGGATACCGGTAATCTCATCATATAACATTTCTGTTATCTTACCCATCTTTCCACCGTTGATTTCCATTGTTACATTTTTATATGTAATTGTTCCAACTGGTGAAATAACAGCTGCTGTACCTGTTCCAAATGCCTCGTCTAATTTGCCATTGTTGTATGCTGAAACGATTTCTGCAATTGGTACAACTCTCTCTTCAACCTTGATTCCCTTCTTCTTGAGAACTTGGATAGCTGAATCTCTTGTAATTCCTCTTAAAATAGAACCGTCTAATTCTGCTGTAACAACAACACCGTCAATTACAAAGAACATGTTCATTGAACCAACTTCTGTAACATTAGACTTTGTCTCACCGTCTAACCATAAAACTTGGTCATATCCTTTCTCGTGTGCAACTTCTCCAGCAAGTAATGAACATGCATAGTTACCCATACACTTTGCTTCACCTGTTCCACCTTGGGATGCTCTTGTGTAAACATCTTCAACAATCAACTTTGTTGGTTGTAAACCGTGCTCATAATAACTTCCAACTGGTGAAAGAATAATAGCAAATAAGAATTTCTTGGATGGGTGAACACCTAAGAAAGCTTCGCTTCCGAACATAAATGGACGGATATATAATGATGTGCCTGGTGCTGTTGGAATCCAGTCTTTCTCTAATTCAACAAGCTCAGATAATGCTTTAAGAACTACATCAATGTCAACTTTTGCCATGCAAAGTCTTTCTGCACTTCTGTTCATTCTAATGAAATTGTCTCTTGGACGGAACATTGTGATCTTGCCATCTGCATTCTTGTATGCTTTTAAGCCTTCGAAAATGCCTTGTCCATAATGGAGAGAACAACATGCTGGAGAAATCTTGAAATCGTCAAATGGTATGATTTCTGGTTCATCCCAGCCACCTTTAGATGCGTCATATTCCATAACTAACATATGATCTGTGAAATATTTTCCAAATCCTAGTTTGCTGAAATCTGGCTTTTGCTTTCTTTCTTTTACTAAAGTAACTTTCATTTTATATCTCCTTTGAAGGTATTATTACATAACCTTCACTTTGTTTTTTAATTTCTGCTTTTCCTTTTGTGCATTCAGTTATGTTATTAACAAAACTGTCTGTATCTTTTTCGCTAATTGCAAATGTAGATGTTACTAAATCTTCGTATTTAGACTCTACCTTCACATAACCTAGTTTTTGTGCCATATTCTCAACCAAAGCATTGTCTGGATAAGAACATGTGACTTCATAGAAAAGTCTCTTAACTTTTTGTGCAATATCAGAAACTCTTAATCCCTCAATTGCTGCATCTTTGTATGCTGTTAATAATCCACTTGCCCCAAGTAGTATTCCGCCAAAGTATCTTGTAACAACACATACGCTTTGCTTTATACCCTTGTTCTTTAATACCTCGTATATTGGTATTCCTGCTGTGCCTTGTGGTTCACCATCATCTGAATACCTAAAGGTATTATCGTCAATTATGTATGCATAACAATTATGCCTTGCATCTGGAAATTCCTTCTTTATCTTTGAAACAAATTCCTCTGCTTCATCTTTATTAACATTTCCTTTAATAGAACAAATGAACCTGGATTTCTTTACAGTTATCTCGCTTCTAAATGTTCCGTTAACTATGTTAATATCACTCATTATAAGGTTATCTTCCAGAAATTCTTCTTTCCTTTTTGAAGTACAAATCCGTTTGCTAGTTGTGAATCTGTAAGTTGAGCATTGATATCATTGATCTTTTCTCCATCTACAGAAATACCGCCACCTTGGATAAGTCTTCTTGCTTCACCTTTACTTGGTGCTGCTTTAATGTACACTAAAACGTCTACAACGCTCTTTATATCCGCACTAATCGTTGCTGTTGGCATATTCTCTGAATCTCCACCGAATGCAGCATGTGCCTTCTTAAGTGCGATTTCAGCCTCATCTTTGCCGTGTACAAGAGCTGTTAGCTCATAAGCTAACCTTTCTTTTGCAGCATTCATTCTTTCGTCTCTGTATTTTGTGAGCTCAAGAATCTCGTCTACAGGTAAGAATGTTAAGAATCTGAATACTTTCTCTACATCTGCATCATCAATGTTTCTCCAGTATTGGAAGAAATCATATGGAGCTGTCTTGTTTGGATCAAGCCATACAGCACCTTTTGCTGTTTTACCCATCTTAATGCCTTCAGATGTTGTAAGAAGTGCAAATGTAATTGCAAAAGCAGCCTTTTGCTCCTTTCTTCTAATTAAATCTGCACCAGATAACATGTTAGACCATTGGTCATCACCACCACATTGAAGAACACAACCATACTTTCTGTTTAATACTAAAAAGTCATAAGATTGCATTAACATGTAGTTGAATTCTAAGAATGTTAAGCCCTTTTCTAATCTTTGCTTGTAACATTCTGCGGTTAACATCTTGTTTACACTAAAATGTGCACCGACTTCCCTAAGGAAGTCTATATAGTTCAAATCTAATAACCAATCTGCATTATTTACTAAGATTGCTGCATTCTCGCCATCAAATCTAACGAATCTAGACATTTGCTTTTTGAAACACTCAACATTGTGTGCAATTGTCTCTTTTGTCATCATTGTTCTCATATCGGTTCTTCCACTTGGATCTCCAATCATTGCAGTACCACCACCAATTAAGATAATTGGACGATGACCAGCATCTTGAAGTCTCTTTGCAACGATCATTTGCATGAAGTGTCCTACATGAAGTGAATCTGCTGTTGGATCAAAACCAATATAAAAGGATTGTGGACCAGAATCTAACATTGCCTTTAAATCGTCTTCAAATACAACTTGCTTTACAATGCCACGCTCTTTAAGCTCATCTAAAATCCCTTTTTTAACTTCTGCCATTTTTTACCTCGTATGTATAAAAATTAATTTAGCATAATTCTAGCACTAACTTTGTTTAGTGTCTAGAAAAAATTACAATTATAAAAACATCCCAAAAATCATAGAATTATTATTCTATTTGCATATCATGTTAAATCACACAATATTTTTGATTTTTCAAATAAATTTTTAATGTTTCACTTAACTTTTCAAGTATTTATTCAATTTTGCTAAAAATTGTTTCACACCGTATCTTTTCAAAAATTAAACTTAAAAATTTAATTTTTTATTGAGTTTTAAACTGCGTTTTGGTAGAATATATCTAACATTTTAAAAATTAATCACAAAAATGGAGGAATTTTATGCAATATTCAAGCGAAGTTCAAAAAATGTGTTGTGTTGCACAAGGCTGTAATCATGGTCCTTCTCCAATTCCAGAAGAAGGTAAATGGATACAAGCACGTGAAATTAAGGATATTTCTGGTTTCACTCATGGTGTTGGTTGGTGTGCTCCACAACAAGGTGCATGTAAATTATCACTCAATATTAAGAATGGTGTAATAGTTGAAGCACTTGTCGAAACAATAGGTTGTTCAGGTATGACACAATCTGCAGCTATGGCTGGAGAAATTTTACCAGGCAAAACAGTTCTCGAGGCATTAAACACAGACTTAGTCTGTGATGCTATCAATACAGCTATGAGAGAATTGTTCTTACAAATCGCTTACGGCCGTTCACAATCCGCTTTCTCAGATGATGGATTAGTTGTTGGCGCAGGCCTTGAAGACCTTGGTAAAGGATTAAGAAGCCAAATTGGTACTATTTATTCAACATTAGAAAAAGGACCACGTTACTTAGATATAGCTGAAGGTTATGTTCAAAAGCTCGCCTTAGATGAAAATAATGAAATCATTGGTTACGAATTCTGCAAACTCGGTGTCATGATGGATTTAATCAACAAAGGCATGGATCCAGCAGAAGCATACAAAAAATGCGTTGGAACATATGGTAGATATGCAGACGGTGTCAAGTATATCAACCCAAGACATGAATAATTAGGAGGGTTTAATTATGGCAGTCACATTTGAAGGATATGAAAGAAGAATAGACAAGATCAATAAGACCCTTGCTGAATATGGCATTAAGGATATTGAAGAAGCAAGACAAATCTGCTTAGATAAAGGCATTAATGTTGAAGAAATCGTTAAAGGTGTTCAACCAATTGCTTTTGAAAACGCTGTATGGGCATACACTGTAGGAACAGCTATTGCTATTAAAACTAATAGCAAAGAAGCATATAAAGCTGCAGAAATGATCGGTATCGGCTTACAAAGCTTCTGTATTCCAGGATCAGTTGCAGAAAACAGAAAAGTTGGTTTAGGACATGGTAACCTCGCTGCAAAATTATTAAATGAAGATACAAAATGTTTCTGTTTCTTAGCAGGACATGAATCATTTGCAGCTGCTGAAGGTGCAATTGGTATTGCAAAGAACGCAAACAAAGTTCGTAAAGTACCACTTCAAGTTATCTTAAACGGTTTAGGAAAAGATGCAGCTTACATCATTTCACGTATTAATGGCTTCACTTATGTACAAACATCATATAATCAATATACAGATGAATTAACTATCGTAAAAGAAACTCCATACTCAACTGGCGAAAGATCAAAAGTTAGAGTTTATGGTGCATACGATGTAAACGAAGGTGTTGCAATCATGAGAAAAGAAAATGTTGACGTTTCTATCACAGGTAACTCAACAAACCCAACAAGATTCCAACATCCAGTTGCAGGTACATATAAGAAATGGTGCGAAGAAAATGGTAAGAAATACTTCTCAGTAGCATCTGGTGGCGGTACAGGAAGAACATTACATCCAGATAATATGGCAGCAGGTCCTGCTTCATATGGCTTCACAGATACTTTAGGAAGAATGCATTCAGATGCACAATTTGCAGGTTCCTCATCTGTTCCAGCACACGTAGAAATGATGGGCTTAATCGGTATGGGAAATAACCCAATGGTTGGCGCTTCAGTATCATGTGCTGTTGCAGTTTCTGTAGCATTAAATAAATAATTTAACGAAAAGTTTAATATTAGGTCCCGCATGAATTTGCGGGATCTTTTATTATAAATAAAAAAGGCGAGAAAATAATCTCGCCAATTTCATATATAATATCCTCTCAAAAATATTATTGTTCTCTTGAAATATCTGTTAAAGCAAAGTCTTTAACCTTTCTTAATCCGTTGGTTGCCTCAGCTTTTGTCTCACAAATTGGACCATCAAAAGTTCTTGGACCAACTTTCATTCTCCAGAAGAATCCACCTTCATCACTTTCTTCAATTGAAGATTGTCCAGATACAGATGCTTTCTTAAATCTGTTAATATCAGATTTTGCACTTGCATCAGATGAATAGTTGAAACTTTCATATAATGAATTACCCTTGCTATCATATAATGTGAAGTAATATTTACCTGCAGAATTCTCTGTTACATATTTACCATAAATCATGGATTCATCCATACCATCGCCATCATATGGTTTTGGTGATGCTCTGAATGACTTTGGATCTTCAGATAATGGCATTGATGCTAATCTTGCGGCTTTCTTTTCTTCAACTGCTGCTTTTCTATTATCTAAATCTTGCTTCTTAGCAATAGCAATTTCATTCTTTTCTTTAATAGTAGCATTTCTTTGAGCTCTTTCTGCTCTTGCTTGTTCAAGAGCAATTCTCTCTTGCTCAGCCTTTTCTGCCTCAGCTGCTTTTTGTGCTTCTTCTGCGGCTTTTTGTGCTTCTTCTGCAGCAATTCTTTCTTGCTCTGCTTTCTCTTCAGCTTCCTTTGCAAGTCTTTCAGCCTCTAATCTCTCTTGTTCAGCTTTTTCAGCTTCTAAACGGGCCTTTTCAGCTTCTTCAGCTGCGATACGCTCTTTTTCTGCTGCTTCTGCAGCTAATCTTTCAGCTTCAGCTCTTTCTGCTTCCTCAGCCTCTTTAGCGAGTCTTTCTGCCTCAATCCTTTCTTGCTCTGCTTTTTCTGCAGCTTCTTTTGCTTCTTGTTCAGCTTTTAATCTTTCTGCTTCTGCGGCTTGTGCAGCTGCAGCTTCTCTTTCTGCTGCTATTCTTTCTTGTTCTGCTAATTTTCCTGCTTCAGCTGCTGCGGCTGCTTCTTCTGCTAATCTTTGAGCTTCAGTTGCTTGTCTTTCTGCTTCTTCTTGCTTTGCTTTTTCTTCTGCTGCTTTTGCTTCAGCTGCTGCAGCTTCTGCTGCAAGTCTCTCTTGTTCAGCCTTTTCTGCCTCCTCTTCAGCCTTTCTTCTTTCTTCTTCTAATCTCTTTTGCTCAGCTTCCCTTGCAATTTGATTCTTCTTTCTGATTTCTTCAGCCTCTCTCTTCTTTTCGTCTTCGGCTTCTTTAATCTTGGCTTGCATTTCTTCTTCGTTTCTTTCGCCTTCGTAATAGCAGCCATCTACTTCATCATAGTAATATCCATCGTATTCACCAGAATAATTATCCCAGTTTGCTACGAATACTACTGTGCTTGGATCAATTTCTTCTTCCTCACCAACTACTGATGGTGGAACGTCAGGTGCATTTTCATCTTGAGGTTTATTATCTTCTTCAACTGTTTCTTCTTGAGGGACTTCTTCTGAAACAGGCTCTTCAGCAGGTTGTTCTTCAGCAACCGCTTCTTCTTGTGATTCTTCTTGAACTGGTTCTTCATCTACTTCTGCTTCAATGAATTCTTCGTTGTCATTGTGTTCTGCAACAACAACACCTTCAGCTATTTCATCATCGTCAATAATTTCAGCTTCATAGATAATCTCGTCTTCAGTTTCTGCTTCTTCTGGCTCTGGTAATAACTTTCCAGTCTTTGGATCACGTTTGTCATAAATTGGTTTAATTGGCTTGTCTGTCTTGCTCTTTCCAATAGCAACAAAGATCATAATAACAGCAAAAATAATAGCTAATGCTCCAGCTGCTAAACCAATTAACATTGGCATTGATAATTCGAAACCTAATAATGTAATTGCACTGATGTTTCCCATTTTTTATTCCCTCATTCTTAAGTAAAAAATGCATACGCGTGTAAACATAATACACACTTATATAAAATCTTAACACACGCACGACTAACTTTCAATAAATTTTTATAAGTTTTTTATAAAAATATGCGAGCACATATATGCCTATAATAATGTCTGTTTTATATGTCATTTTCAAAACGAAACGACACTTTATCTATTAAAAATGATACTTAAAGTCCATTTTTCATATAATTTTTGAAACATTATATAAAAAGAATATTGGGCTTTTACACCCAATACTCTACTAAAAATTTTTAACTGAATATTGTCTATATTGAGTCTCTTGTTGCTATTACATCTACACCTAATCCTAAAATGTTAGGAACAATAACATCGCCAATCTTTGTATTATTAGATGCTGTAACATTGCTAATGGCCTTAACTACATCAAAGATCTTATCCTTTGGTATTGGGCCAGATGTCTTAACTGGTTGTGCTGTGCCGTTCTCGGATAATACTACGGATGTCACTACTCTCATAGGGTTAACATACTCTTGTTCACCGTATTTCTTGCCTCTTAGACATGTATATCCTTTAACTACAACTTCACCATTGATTTCCTCAATAGTTAATGGACAACCCATAGGACAATTAATACATATTGTTTCAAGCTTACCTTTCATATTATGCCTCCAATCCTAGGGTAATGTCGCCCTTTATTTTTTCTTTATCTAACTCTATGTGTTGCATCTCACCAGGAGCTACAATCATATACTTCTTTGTTAAAACAACTTCATTTCCAGAACGTACTACAAGTTTTGCATTCTTGTACTCTGCACCAACTCTAAAGTATATTCTAACCATTCCTTTTCCACCATATACCACTTGTGGTAAGGCATATCTTACACCATTAAAAGTAGATACATTGTATCTTGTTCCCTTATTATCTAACTCACCCTTTGCATATTTTGCAGCAGATGATCCGGCAATTTCAGCTTCTTCGGATACATTGTCTACTAAATCGTGTACGTGTAGTACGTTACCACAACTAAACAAACCATCCATTGAAGTCATTCTGTATTCATCTACAATAGCACCAGATGTAATATTAGACATCTTTACGGATGTTCCGTTTAGTAAGTCATTCTCTGGAATAAGACCAACGCTGAGCAATAATGCATCACAATCAACATACTTCTCTTCAGATAAGATTGGGTTCATCTTCTCGTCTACAGGCGCGTAATATAAGCCTGTAAGTCTTGGGAAGCCACAAACCTTTGTTATTGTATGTGAGAAATGTAGTGGGATGTTAAAGTCATTTAGACATTGTACAATATTTCTCTTTAATCCGCTTGAATATGGTTGAAGTTCCAAAACAAGCTTAACCTCAGCACCTTCTAATGTCATTCTACGCGCCATAATTAAGCCAATATCACCAGATCCAAGTATAACTACCTTCTTTCCAACGAGGTATCCGTTCATATTACATATCTTTTGCGCTGCACCTGCTGTGTAAATTCCAGCTGGACGTGAACCAGGAAGTGCAATTGCACCTGCAGTTCTCTCTCTACAGCCCATTGCAAGCACTATAGCCTTTGCTTCAATATGTACTAATCCTTCTTTTGGAGATAATACTGTAACTGTTTTGTCTTCGCCTATGGATAAAACCATAGATTCAAGCATTACCTTTATATCTGTTTGCTCAACTTGAGTTTTGAATCTATTTGCATATTCTGGACCGGTTAATTCTTCGCCGAAGTAATGTAAACCGAAACCATTGTGGATACATTGATTCAAAATACCACCAAGCCTTACATCTCTTTCAAGTATTACAACACTTGCGCCTTGCTTTTTTGCGCTTAATGCACTTGCCATTCCCGCAGGACCGCCGCCAATAACAACTACATCGTATTTCATCTTAGGTCCTCCTTTATTCTTGCTAGTGCAATTTGGCTTTCTCCCATATCTTTCTTTATCTCAGGTATGGTTCTGCCTGTTTCTCTTGCGAGTATTTCAATAACTCTTGTGCCACAGAATCCGCCTTGGCATCTTCCCATTCCAGCTCTTGTTCTACGCTTAATAGCGTCTACAGTTAATGCTGGTAATGGAGAATGTATTGCCTCAACTATCTCGGCTTCAGTTATTTTTTCACATCTACACACGATTCTGCCCCAAGCTTCGTTTTCCTTAATAAGCTTGTTAAGCTCATCCTCGCTCAATGTAAGCAATTTCTTTTTCTTTGGAAGTTGCTTAATCTCTTTCTTGTATTCACCCTTTTCTTTTTGAAATAAAAGTTCAATTACATACTTTGCAATTGCAGGTGCTGAAGACAAACCTGGAGAGCAAATGCCTAGAATACCAATGTAATTAGGCACTTTTTCAGAGAATGAAATGATGAAATCATGGCCAACTAACGTTCTAACTCCAGCGTATGTTCTAATAATCTTTCTAAAGTTAGGACAATCATATGTTAAAGGAACATTGCGTCTAATTTCATTTAGTCCATCTAATGTTGTTGCAGTGTCTCCCATGGTTGTTTCAATGGATGTTGGTCCATAAATAACATTACCATCTGCTGTAGGTGCAACTAATATTCCTTTTCCTTTTTCTGTTGGCAATGGGAATATAACTGTATGTACTTGTTTGCCTTCGGTACTATCTAATACGAAGTAATCTCCACGTCTAAATGTTGTTTCGTAGTGCTCTGCGCCTGCTAAATCGTTTATAATGCTTGCACCTGCACCAGCACAATTAATAACATATCTACTTTCATAAGTGCCTGTAGCAGTCTTTACAGTCCATTTATTATCTTTATAAGATAAAGACTTAACATCTGCCTCAAGCACAACCTTAGCGCCATTTATAATGGCTCTATCTGTTGCGGCAATTGTTAACTTATATGGAGAAACAATACCTGCCTCTGGAGCATATAATGAATATTCAATGTCTTTTGAAATGTTTGGCTCTATCTTTAATGTTTGCTCTCTATCTAAGATCTCAACCTTAACGCCATTTGCTATACCTTTGTCATATAGAACTTTAATGCCGTTATATCCTTCCTTTGGAGAGACAACAATTGAACCACATTTCTTTGCAGGAACGTGTAATTCTTCAACTAATCCCCACATTAAGGCATTACCCTTGACATTGAATTTTGCTTTGTTAGTACCTGGTTCACAGTCATAGCCAGCATGAACAATACCGCTATTTGCACGAGATGCACCAGATGCTACATCATTTTCTTTTTCTAGTAAAATTGGCTTCAAAGATGTTTTTGCTAGTTCATCAAGAACTAATGCGCCTACAACTCCTCCGCCAATAACTAAGCAATCATATAATTCCATAATTATTTTTTACTTGACTTTGGAAACTTTACTTCTTTTACTACTTCTTTTGGTTGTCCATTCTCATCAAATCTCTTTTTGTATTCTTCGAGATTGTCCTTGATGATTAATTCTGCAAACTCTCTATTCATGATCTTGAATACTGTTGTTTGCTTGCCTTCTAATTGCTTATAAACTCTGAAGAAGTGAGACATTTCATCTGCAATGTGTGGTGGTAATTCAGAAATATCCTTATAGATATTCCATGTTGGGTCATTGAATGGTATAGCTATAATCTTATAGTCCATATCTCCACCATCTTGCATTACCATAACGCCAATTGGATAGCAACGAACAAGTGCCATACTCTCAATTGGTATAGTACATAGTACTAAAACGTCTAGTGGGTCTTTATCATCAGCATATGTTCTTGGAATAAATCCATAGTTTGCTGGATAATGGGTAGATGTGTATAAAACTCTATCCAAAATAATAAGACCTGTCTCTTTGTCTAATTCATATTTGTTTTGGCTACCCTTTGGAATTTCAATAACTGCTACGAAATCATTAGGTTTTACTCTTTCTGGGTTAATTTGATGCCAAATAACGCTCATATCTATATCTCCTTAAATTTAACTTTCTATTTGTAAATTTGCATGAAGTACTTAAAGAACTTAACACCGCCAAGTATTGAACTAATGTTAATATTCTCATTTGCTGCATGCATTGTATTCATTTGCTCCATTGTTAAGAAACATGGTGCACATCTATATGCATTGTCACATAACTCTTGCATTACTCTACAATCTGTACCACCTGTCATAATATATGGAACAATTGCAATTCCTGGGAATACTGCCTCAAGTGAGTCTGTGAACATCTTGAATTCTTCTGTTGTTGTATCAATAGGATTACATGCATTTCTGCAATCAATTGTATATTCACATTCACAATCAAACTTCTTTGCAATCTTTTCAAGTTTTGCCTTAACATCATCCATTCTGTCATAAGGCATTAATCTTAAGTTAGCAAGAACATATGCTTCTTGTGGAATAACGTTTGGTGCAACAGATCCTTGAGACATAGTAAATACTATGGTTGTTCTTGTCATTGCATCTAACTTGTAGTTAATCTTGCCAGCAAAATGCTTTAAGAAGAACTTAGATAACCATGTTTGGTTTAATAGTCCCTTATATGGGTTCTTCATAGCAGATGCAGCACCTTTTAGCATTACTGTTGTAAGTGGTAGTGCCTTTACCTTGAAAAGTTTATGAGACATGCAGTAATTAACAAGTTTGCTAAGTCTTTCAATTGGAGTATTCTTTGGAGGTGTAGATGAATGTCCTCCGTCGGATTTAGCTACGAACTTAACATCCATATATCCCTTTTCAAGGCAACCAATCATTGCACAGTTTCTATCCATGAACTTTGGAATTAATGGCTCAACTAAAGAACCACCTTCATCTAATACCATATTTGGCTTAACATTGTGTTCTTCAAACCACTTCTTTGCAGCTGCAACACCATATCCAAATCTTTCTTCACTATCTGAATAAGAGAAATAGATATCTTGTTCTGGAACAAAACCATCCTCAAGTAGTTCTTCTGCTGCTCTCATAGTAATATAAACGCAGTTTTTATCATCCATACTGCCACGGCCCCAGATTTTTCCATCATGGATATTTCCACTGAATGGTGGCTCATCCCAGTCTTCTTCAACGACTGGAACTACATCTTGGTGTGCCATTAAAACAACTGGTTTGTCAGATGATTTACCTTTTAATCTAAATAAAAGTGCATCTTCTTCTAATTGGAATAGTTCGCACTTTTCCCAGAAAAGTGGGCAGTTTGCCTTCATAACTTCTCTTAGTTTTGCAAAAGGCTCTCTTCCATTTCTTGTAATAGTTGGACATTGAATCATTTTTGAGAATTGCTCAGCATAGAACATCTCGTCTTTTTTTAAATTAATTTCTAACATAAAATACTCCGCATAATTAAGTTATATCTAAAATAAAAGTTTATCATAGCGCATAAATAGTGTCAATGTGGACCACCAAAAATTAGGGCCAAAACTCTTGCTAAAATCATAATATTTTGCTAATATTATTTCACATGCCGGCGTGGTGGAATTGGCAGACGCGCTGGACTCAAAATCCTGTGGGCTCAAAACCCGTGTCGGTTCGAGTCCGACCGCCGGCACCAAGTCAATAAGATTTCTCCCAGTAACATGGGAGATTTTTTTATATTTTACCGCGTAATATAACATATTTGTTATTGACTAATTATGCTAAAAATGCTATAATATTAAAAAATAGTAAGGAGCATATTATGTTTGTTAAAATCACTTCACTAGCAACTTTACCAGGATATATTCTCTTGGTTGGCTTTTCCACTGGCGAATATAAAAAATTTGATGTATCACCTCTGATTGAAAAATATCCTCCATTTAAAGCTCTAAGAAATACTAGAGGATTATTTGAAAATGCAAAGATTGATATAGGCGGATATGGTGTTATTTGGAATGATGATTTAGATCTATCTGCAGATGGTTTATATGAAAAAGGTGTTCCATGCGAACCAATTGATAGTATTGAAGATTATAGAAAGAGATTTTTAGAAGAACTCATAAAAGCACGCAAAAAATATGGCGTATCACAAAAACAATTAGAAATATTAACTGGTATTGCACAACCATCTATTGCTCGTACAGAGCAAGGAATAACAGATCCAAGTTTATCAACACTTTTAAAAATGCTAGAACCTCTAGGATTAACAGTATCAATAACTCCTTTACCTATACATGCATAAAAAAATCCCCCAAATCGGGGGACTTTTTATTATAAGTTAATGTTGATAATTATTGGAAAATGGTCACTTGGATATACTCCATCATATAACTTATCCACTACATGATAATCATTAACGTGTATGCTTGGATTAATGAAAAAATAGTCTATTCTTCTATGATTTAACTTCTTGCCATATGCTTGGTATGTTGCCCCTGTTCCAATATAGAATGTGTCTGCTACTTTAAATGAATCTACATATCCGTGGTTAACGGCATATTTGTACATGATAGAATCATCCCAGTCATTCATGTCTCCAAGTAAAATTGGGTTAACTAATTCTAAAGAATTAACTTGATTAATTAAGACTCTGATGCCCTCTTCTCTTGCCTTGTCACTTGCGTTGTCTAAATGCGTGTCTATTATAGATACATACTTGTTTGTTTTCTTGTCTAAAAGTTTTGCATATGCTGCAACTCTATATGAAGCACTGCCCCAGTCTTTGCTCATCTTTTCAGGTGTTTCAGAAACCCAGAACATACCCTCTTTTTCAGCGGTAAATCTGTCTTTTCTGTAAGCAAGCAACATTCCCTCTTTTGGATCTAACTTTGTTCTGTATGCAACGATGAATTCATATCCATCTAAATGCTCTCTTAAATACTTTTCATGTATTGGTTGAACTTCTTGAAATCCTATAACATCTGGTTGCTCTTGCTTAACATTGTTAACAACTAATGGAGCTCTGTAAAACCAACTCTTTTTAAAGAAATCATCATGGGCAAAATATCTAATATTAAAACTCATAACTGTAACATCTTCTTTTATCTCTTTTTTAGAAATATCAAAGACATCTTTATTCGTAGAATAAGGTGCTGCATAAAAACAATATAATACAGTAAGAATAATGCCTAAAAGTAATACTGCTCCAACTACAATACAAGTAATTTTAATAGCTTTCATAATCCCCTCTATTAAATCGTATGTGTCTCGTTAACGTGATGTAAACTATTTGTAAAGGATATGGTTGTTGTATCTCCTACGAACTCAATTGCAGTTCCAGTGAACTCATATCCAAATAATGTTTCGTATTTACTGTTAATATCGTTTCTTAATGAACCCAAGATTACTGGGAAATTAGCTTCATTCATTCCAACCATTTCGCTTCCCTCTGGAGCTTTAGTGTTTGGTTCAAAATAGATGGTTTTGTGTGAATGTCCTGAAATCATAAACTCAATATCCATTTTGTTTAATGTTTCTAACATTTTTCTTGCAGGCTCACCACCATATCTTTTAACTGCAACTGGGAATGCAACATGACAAACAACTACCTTATGTTTTATGCTTGGATCATTAAGTTCTCCACTTAAATATAAGTCATTAAGCCATTTGGCTTGTTCTTCTCTGTATGTTACATAATCTCCAACATCTTTTTGGACACTATTAGCATCTTTTTCAAGATTACCCATGTCTAAAACAATGAATGCATACTCTCCAACCTTTACTGTGTAATAGAATGTATTATCTCTGGATGCATACCACTTTGGAAGTTGAACAACTTCAGAACCGCCTGCCTCATGATTTCCTCTGCTAAGGATTACTGGTATAGAACCATTGGTAATATTACCAACCATTCTATACATATTCTTAATTTGCCAGTCTTCAGAAACATCGTTAACATGGTCTCCATTTGCTATAAGCAAATCTAGCTTATCTCCATAGTAAGATGCAGCTCTTTGCGGACCAGTTCTATATAGATGGTTATCACTTAGATTGTAAATTTGGAAACCATCTTCAAAATTAATAGGTCTAAAAGTATATGATTTAGAAATAGTAGATGTTCTAATTGGGTAATATGCTCTGTTATGAGATACACCATAAGATACAACCTTATACTCTTTGTATGTGTCTAATATATCTCTTGGTACCGTTACTTTATGCAATGTGGAACAATTCAGTGCTCCTGCATATGAATCATGATATGTTAAATCGCCTATCTCTACATATCCAGCTGTAGTTGTGGATGTAGACCAACAAATTTGGTAATCATCCTCTACCATATAAACAGATGCTTTTGTATCAAAGAAAACTGGTTGTAGATTAAATACACCAAATACAAATATTGAACTTACTGCAAAGGCAACTATTATAAGCAATGTATATTTTGTTTTTGTGTCAAACTTCTCTCGTCTTATAAATACAATAAGAGCAATTATTGTTAGGAATGCTAGTATGTAAGGAGAAGACTCTATTGTAAAGTAAGCAAGCTTAGATAAATATGCTGCAAGTAAACAGAATAATAAAACATCAAAAATAATACTAAGTACAACGCTTACTATCTCAACAATAGTATTTCTAAAGAATATTCTGTTAATTGTGAACACTATAAATGGGATAAATACTAATGTTGCAAACAATGGTGGAATATAATCTGCCGTATAATACATTGGATAATATAACGTCTTCCACAAACTGAAAAAGAATATAATTGGGACAAGCGTTAAAACTAAGGATATAATCCATAGTTTATGCCTATTTATGAAGGTCATAAATACCTTGAGCTTATCCATAATTAATTCTTTCATGGTAATAATATAAATTATTAAGGTATGCAAGTCAATATGCAAATTATAATTTGTTTAACTATATTCGTTGACTATCTCGCTCTCGGTTTTTTATAATTTTATTATTAAAAAAGGAGATATATTCTATGAAAACAGCATCAAAAGTTATGTATACAATAGGTAGAATATTTAATATTCTCGCCATCATCGCATGTGTCATTATTTTAATCTTCGGTATTGTTGCTATGGTCGCACCAGGAAAACTTGCTGAAGCATCACAAGATTTTGATACACCAGAAGAATTAAAGGCAATGGGTATGACAATGGTTATTACAGGCGCAGTACTCTTTGTAGTTTATGTTATTATTTGCGCACTCGCAGGACATGCAAGAAAAGCACTAAATAACAGTAAAACAGAAAATGCACCACATATCATCATGATCATCGTTGGTATCTTCGGAGATATTTTCTATCTCTTAGGCGGTATTTTCGGACTCATTGGCGAACATACAAAATAATTGAGGTAAATTATGAATTTTGAAACTCTCTGTAAAGAAAGATATTCTGTTAGAAAGTTTTCTAATAAACCTATACCAGATGATCTTCTTAATAAAGTGTTAGAAGTTGGCAACACTGCCCCTTCTGCAAAAAACCAAAATCCAGTAAGATTAATTATCTGCAAATCTGAAGATGCCTTAGATAAGGCAAAGAATTGCTCACCATGTATTTATGGTGCACCAGCAGTTATCATCATTTGCATAGATAAAAACGTTTGCTGGAATTCACCAGATGGTGAAAGATCTAGTGATGCAATAGATGCAACATTGGTTGGTTCTCAATTAATGCTTTCAGCAACCGAACAAGGACTTGGAACATGTTTTGTTCTTCTCTTTGATCCAGATAAAACAAAGGCATTATTTGATCTTCCAGAGAACATTAAACCAATATTCTTCTTACCTATTGGTTACGCAGATGAAACTTGCACACCAAACGAGAGACATTTCATAAGAAATAACGTAAAAGATATTACCACTATTTTGTAAAATTATTTATAAAATAAATAAAAAAAAGCGGCAGACCTTTCAGTCTGCCACTTTTTATAAGGGGGGAAATTATTTTCTCAAGCCGGCTGCTAATTTTACGCATTCGTATGCGCCATCATAGTAACCAGTCTTTTTGAGTTCATCAATTCTGTCAATCATGTGAACGAGAATTTCTTTGTCAGATAATAATCTGTCAAACATTGCGTTGATAGACTCTGCTGTTGGACATTCAAATGTTGAATCTCCTTTTTCTCTTCCGTTGATTGCACCATATACTTCGTGTCCACCAATGTGCTTCATAAATACCTTTGGAATTGGATAGTATGCAAGCTCACTTGGTTTTGTTACTAATATATCTGTTACAGGCATGAATAAGTTTGTTGAATAAACTGCTTGGAAGATATCGTTGTTACAGAATGCGTATACACCCTTAACATCTTTTTCTCTAATATCTTTTGCAAATGCCTTTAACTTGTCATATTCGTTGAAGAAATTAGTTGTTTCAAATCCACCTAATGCTTCATTTAATTTATGGTAGATACCTTCATGATCACCAAAGTTAATAAAGAGAGCAACTTTGCCTTCGTTTACATATGGGATTAAGTGCTTAATCATAGCAACATACATATCAAATCCAGCACCTGCACCACCAACTGTCATTAAGATACGGATTGGCTTACCATTTTCAATACGGTCTTTTCTAAGTTTGTTGTCTTCTTCAAGATTTACTAATAACTCGTGGTCTACAAAGCAACCAACCATCTTTAATTGGTCCTCTGGAATACCGTTTAATGGCTTCTTGTCAAATCCGTTTAACATCTTGTATCCAAGGTATGCGAATGGAGTTTGTACTGTATGGATAGCACCTTCAGATAAATGTAATCCCATTGGCCAGTTGTCTGGAATTGCATTAACAACATTGGTCATTCCTGCATGAATTGCGCCTTGAGATGGCCAAACATGTGTTGCAATATATGGAATATCCTTTGGAATGTTTCTGAAAATAGGAACTAATAATTCACTATTCTTTTGGTCTTTTGCATTGTAGCTGATCTTCTTGAATCCTTCACTATTTAATGGTTCCCAAACAAGCTTGTTGAATAACTTGGACTTTTGACTGATACGAGATGCAAGTGAATATAAATCATTTTGTTCTCTAATCATTTTTGAACCAGTAGCATCAAAAGATGCTAAGTCTAACCAATATGGCTTGAAACCTAATGCTCTAGCACAGGATGCCATAGCAATAGAAATACGGTAGTGACCAAAGCCCATTCTGATATTACCAACGATTAATGCTTTTGGATCAAATTCAGCATTTTCCTCGCCGAATACGATATTGCTTGCACCGATAAAGTCTAAGGTGTCAATATCCTTGAAACCAATCTTGTAATCTTTGTCAGAATCATCACCATATTTCTTGATGAACTTTTGCTTGGACTTTTCTGCTGCCTTAATTGTCTTGCTGTCCATTGGATTGTTGAAAATCATTGAAGTCTTATCCATAGTTTTATCCCTTTATATTTATCTTTATTTTGTTTTCTTTAATTTATATATAATAGTATCTATAAGCATTTCTACTTCTTGCTTTCCAAATGTGTCTTGCTTTAATACAACACTGTCTTTTGTTAATTTCTTGCAAAGTCCCATTAAAGCATGAGTAGTTGTTAAATAGAAAAGTTGAATGTTATCAATTTTGTTAATGGTTTTATCTATTAATCCACGCTCATAAGCATCTAAATAAACCTCCATATATGGAAGTAATGAATATTCATATTCCTCTAAAGAACTATCTTCATAAACCATAGTGTCAAAATCAGAGATAAATCTGTAATATTCTGGGTGTTCTTCGTAAATCTTTAAGAAGTTATTATAGAATGCTTCCATCATGCTAATTCCATTTGCTGTATCATCTAAGTCGAAATACTTGTTCTGTAAATCATTGGCCATTGATTGTGCTGCGAGCATAACAAGATTTTGCTTTGTTGTGAAATGACGATAAATTGTAGCCTCACCTACACCAACTTCTTTAGCAATATCTTTTAAAGTTACGCTTTCAATTCCTTTAGATAAAAATAATTGAGATGCAACTGAAACAATATAATCAATTTTAGCTTGTTTAATACTCATATTTCCCTCTTTATGATAGTTAATCTATCAAAATGATAGTCCATCTATCAAAATAATACATTATATATATAATACTGTCAATACCTATTTTTTAATCTTGAAAGAATATATGTGCTTTGATATAATCAAATATACAAAAATACATTATTTAAGGGGTTTTTTATGGCATCTATTCGCGCAAAGATAGGCAGATTTTTAGTTTGGAATGTTATGAACATGAATCCTGCAACTGGCAAAAAGAACATGGTTCAAGTATGTTCCATGATATCTAACAACAAATTACAAACAAAAAAAGGTTATTCTCTTACTCAAGAAACGACTCCAGATGGAATTAGATTTGTACGTGTTAAACCAAATGAAGGTACATCAGATAAATTAGTTTTATACTTCCATGGCGGCGGTTATGCAGCTGGATTATCCAAAGACTATTATGTAAAGAATGCAGACTATTGTAAGGCTGCAGGTCCTGGTGTTCAAGCTATATTATTAGACTATGATTTAGCACCAGAATACACTTATCCAGTTCAACATGATCAAGGTATGGCTATTTGGAAATATGTAACCGAAGTTGAAGGTTTCAAGCCAGAAAACATTATTCTAGGCGGAGATTCTGCTGGTGGTAACCTTGTTTTATCATGTATGTTACAACTCAGAGATGAAGGCAAACCACTACCAAGAGCATTATTCTTAATCTCACCATGGACAGATATGGTTGGTGTTGGCCAAAGTTATATAGACAACTACAATATTGACCCACTATTCGGAGACAAGAAAGCAAAATTAGATGATGAATTAAAAGAAAAATTATTAGAAAGCGAAATGTATAGCTTCTGTCTTGGAAAAGATAGAAAGAATCCATATATATCTCCAGTACTCGGAGATTATGAAGGATTCCCAACAACTCTCTTTACAGTTGGTGGGGCAGAAATACTATTAGATGATACACGTATTATTGCAAAGAATATGGAAAGCCATGGAATTAAGACAAAGGTTATATCTCATGAATTAATGTTCCATATCTACCCACTCTATACAGGTATATTCCCAGAAAGTACAGCAGCATTCAAAGAAATCTTGGCTTTCATTAAAGAACAAATGCAATAAATTGTTAACAACTTGATCTCAAGACCACTGCAAATACCGTAGTGGTCTTATTTTTTGTAAAAAATTTTTATCCACAATTCAAATGTATAAATAATTATTGATTTATAAAAAATAATTATTCAAAAGGCTTATTTTATACAAAATTGAGTAATATTCACGAATAAATAATACAACATAGTGTAATTAGACCTTTCCAAAAACCACAATATCTAGTATTTTTTGCAAAAAAATATGTGGAAAACTATTGCCGAGTAAAAAAATCTATGTTATTATACTTTCAGTATATAAAATAGTTATTAAGAAAACTTATTGCAAAAGCAATTAACTATGAAAAGAGAGATTATTACAAAAATCGACTTGTTCGATCATAAAAACATGTAACTTAACGAGTACTCAAATGCATTCGCAATTGAAGTACTCATTTTTTTTAGATAGAACAAAACAAAAGGTGCGTAAAACGCGCATAGGAGGATTTATATGAAACTTATTTATCAAGTCAGTGACAAACCACCTATTGGGAAATTGTTGGTTTTCTCATTGCAACAATTATTAGCAATTATTACAGCAACAATCGTTGTTCCAGTAATTGTTAATGGCGCTATTGGTGAAAAAGTATTAGACTCCGCTGCCGCATTATTAGGTGCAGGTTTCGGTACATTAACATACTTACTCTTCACTAAATTTAAGAGCCCAGTATTCTTAGGAAGCTCATTTGCATTCATTTCACCATTAATTGGTGCATGTGCATTTGGATACTTTGGAGTTTTACTTGGTGCAGCTTTTGCAGCAGCAGCTTATGTTGTTCTTGCAATCATCATCAAATTTGCAGGTACAAAATGGGTTAACAAGCTCATGCCACCAGTTGTTATCGGACCAACAGTTGCTCTTATCGGATTATCACTCGCTGGAAATGCAGTTGGTGATTTACAATCCATTTCAGGAGGCCCACTTGCTGGATCTTACAACTTAGTAGCAATCTTCATTGGTTTATTCACATTCTTCGTAATCGTCTTCTGTTCTGTAAAGGGCAACAAGACAATGAAGTTAATCCCATTCGTTATTGGTATTCTTTGCGGTTATGCACTCGCAGGATTCTTCTCAATCTTCGGATATGCATGCAAAGTTGATTACCTCAAGATTATCGACTTCTCTGCATTAGTCAATAACTTCAAACCAATCGGTATCACAAGTTTCTTAAATTACCCAGACTTCACATTCTTACATGCAGATAAGGCATTAACAGCTTCAGGTGCTGCAAATATTGCATTGCTCTATATCCCAGTATCATTAGTTGTTTTCGCAGAACATATCGCAGACCATAAGAATATTTCATCTATTATCGAAAAAGACTTATTAGTAGACCCAGGCTTACACCGTACATTACTCGGTGATGGTATTGGTTCATTTGTAGGTTCTGTATTCGGTGGATGTCCAAATACAACATACGGCGAATCAATTGGTTGTGTAGCTATCACAAAGAACGCTTCTGTAGTATCAATCTTCGGTGCTGCATGTATGGCAATTGTTCTTTCATTCATCTCACCAGTTATCGCATTCATTAATACAATCCCAAGCTGTGTAATGGGTGGTGTTTGCTTATCACTCTACGGCTTCATCGCAGTATCAGGTCTCAACATGATCAAGAACGTAGACCTCGGCGAAAGCAAGAACTTATTCACAGTTTCTTCTATCTTAATCGCAGGTATTGGTGGATTATCTCTCCAATTCGGTCTCGCAACAAAGGGACAAGCAATTATCACAATCACATCTATTGCAACAGCATTAATCATCGGTATCATCGTAAATATTGCATTCTCAAACAAGAAAGACAAACAAGCTGATCCAGATGCAGTTGGTGATAGCGCAGCAAGCGGAAATGCAGCTGCAGCAAGAGATGTTGCAGATGAAGAAGCAGCTGAGGCAAAAGCTGAAGAAGAAAAGACTGAAGAAGTTTTCGAAGACGCTCCAGCAGAAGAAGCAGCTGAAGAAAAGAAAGACGAAGAATAATTCGTAGAATTATAAAGTCATAATAAAAGGGCGATAGAATTAACTACCGCCCTTTTTTATTAGTAAAAAATTATTATAGTTTGTATGGAGTTACTTGGTATACGTAATAGTTCAACCAGTTGTAGAAAAGTAGATTTGCTGTGGACTTCCACTTCATATCAACATCTTCTAAATCTTCACCACATGTTGGTGTGAAATAGTTAACTGGCTTCTCAATTGGTAAGCCTTTGTTTAAATCTCTAATATACTCGTTTCTTAATGTGTATCTATCATACTCTGAATGACCAGTAAAGAAGAAAGACTTATTGTCATGAGTCTTACAAATAGCAATACCTGCTTCTTTAGATCTTGCTAATATCTTTAATTCACTGCAATTTTCAATTGCTTCTTGGTCTGCTTCGGTATGTCTAGAATTAGGAATGTAGAACGTATCATCCATTCCTTTTAAGAGCATATCATTTTGTTGTGCTGCTTCAACAGGGAAAATACCAAACAATTTCTTGTCTAGTAATTTCTTACCAATTCCGAAGAAATGGTATAAGCCTGCTTGTGCTCCCCAACAAATGTAGATAGTACTTGTAACATTATTGTTAGCATAGTCCATAATCTTTACAAGTTCGTCCCAGTATTGAACTTCTTCAAATGCAATTTGTTCAACTGGAGCACCTGTTATTATCATGCCGTCAAACTTTCTGTCTTTGATTTTATCAAAGGTCTGGTAAAATCTTTCCATATGGTCATCAGATACATGCGTAGGCTTGTAAGTGGCCGTTTGAAGGAATGTAACATTAACTTGTAAAGGAGAATTACCCAATAATCTAAGTAATTGGGTTTCTGTCTCTACTTTAGTAGGCATGAGATTAAGAACTAATACTTCAATTGGACGAATATCTTGAGATATAGATCTCTTTTCATCCATTACGAAGATCTTTTCAGATCTTAATCTTTCATACGCTGGTAACTCTCTTGGTATAATAATTGGCATATATTACTCCGTTTATATCTTACTTAATGCTTGCTCTACGTCTTCAATTAAATCTTCTATGTTTTCAATACCACATGATAATCTAATTAATTCTGGAGAGATTCCGCATTCTCTTAATTGTTCGTCTGTTAATTGACGATGTGTTGCACTTGCTGGATGTAAACAACAAGATTTTGCATCTGCTACGTGAGTTTCAATGTTAATAACTTTAAGTTCTTTCATGAATGCTTCACATGCTTTTCTTCCGCCCTTGAGACCAAAGCTTACTACACCGCAACTTCCCTTTGGTAAATACTTTTGAGCTAGCTCATAGTATTTGTCTCCCTTTAAGCTTGGATATACAACCCATGCAATCTTTGGATTGTTTGCAAGGTATTCAGCCATCTTTTGTCCGTTGTAGCAATGTCTTTCCATTCTTACATGTAAGCTCTCTAAACCAAGGTTTAGATAGTATGCATGTTGTGGAGATTGAATTGCGCCAAAGTCTCTCATTAATTGTGCTGTAGCCTTTGTGATGAATGCACCTTCTTTCCCAAACTTCTTTGCATATGTGATTCCATGATAACTATCATCTGGAGTACATAATCCTGGGAATTTATCTGCATGTGCCATCCAATCAAACTTACCTGCATCAATAATTGCTCCACCAACGCAACCGCCATGTCCATCTAAGTACTTGGTTGTTGAATGTGTAACAATATCTGCACCCCATTCAATTGGTCTACAATTAATTGGTGTTGCGAATGTGTTATCTATAATGAATGGTACACCATGCTTGTGTGCTGCATTTGCAAATTTCTCTATATCACAAACAGCTAATGCTGGGTTTGCTATTGTTTCACCGAATACACACTTTGTATTTGGCTTGAAAGCCTTATCTAACTCTTCTGGTGTAATCATTGGATCTACGAATGTAAATTCAATACCCATCTTCTTCATTGTTACAGCGAATAAATTGAATGTTCCACCGTAAATTGTTGAAGTTGAAATGACATGGTCTCCTTCGTTTGCAAGGTTAAATACTGCAAAGAAGTTAGCTGCTTGGCCTGAAGATGTTAACATTCCAGCTGTACCACCTTCTAATTGTGTAAGTTTAGCTGCAACTAAATCATTTGTAGGATTTTGAAGTCTGGTATAGAAATAACCAGATGCTTCTAAATCAAAGAGTTTTGCCATATCTTCAGAAGTATCATATTTGAATGTAGTACTTTGATAGATTGGGATTTGTCTTGGTTCACCATTCTTTGGGATGTAACCGCCTTGAATACAAACTGTTTCGATTCTTTGTTTTTTCATGTTTTACCTCGATTTAATAATCACTAGATTGTCTATCTATTGTTCTTTGTATGTCTTTTTGCTTTAAAGACTCTCTCTTATCATAAGTTTTCTTACCCCTACAAAGGCCAAGTTCAACCTTAACTAGAGAACCTTTAAAATATAATCTTAATGGAACAAGAGTTATACCCTTTTGAGTTACCTTTGTATAAAGTCTTTTAATTTCAGCTTTGTGTAAAAGTAACTTTCTGTCCTTTCTTGGATTTTGGTTGAAATAGCTGCCCTTTGAATATGGTGCAATGTAAGCATTAATTAGAAAGATCTCGTTATTCTTAATTTGTGCATAACTATCTTTTAAATTAGCTTCGCTATTTCTAAGACTTTTTACCTCTGAGCCTACCAATTGGATTCCACATTCATAAGAATCATCAACGTAATAGTCATGATAAGCCTTTTTATTCGTGGTAATAGTCTTCTCTTTTTCCATAATATTTTATTATACCTTACATATCTTATTTGTGTAAACATTTTATTGTTTAAACAAATAAAAACGGACCCCTTTATTAGGAGCCCGTTCTAAATAATCTTATTTGTTTCTTATTTAATCAACATTACTATTGAAACGATGATTGCACAAACAAGGATGAAAGCAAAAAGTACAAATGTTGCTATTTTTAGTCTTTGCTCGTTTGTCTTTGCCTTGTTCTTTCCATAGAATGTATCTGATTGTCCAGAAATAGCTCCAACATTGTCATTCGTTCCTTTTTGCATCAAAACGATGACAATTATAGCAATTGCTGCTAATGTCATCATAACTAAAAAAGCTGTTTGTACTGCTTGACGAGTCTCATATGGAATTGATCCTGCGACATCGTTAGCTGCGTTTAATAAAGTTAAAAACTTGCTAAACATCTTTTGCTCCTCCATTTTTTTCGTAAGTGAGATTTTAACACACAATAATTTAAAAGACAAGTATATTTTTATATAACTTGAATAATATTTAATTTTATAATAAAATTCTATAAGTAATGAAGAACGCTATAGATTTGCACATGACTAAAGAAATGTGGATAGAAATGTCCGCACAAGAAAGAGGCCAATATGTTGGCTATCTTATTTGGCATTTTGTAAAGAAAAATTACTTAATGCTTATTTTTCTAGTTGCCGCAATTGTATCATGCTTTTTCGTTCCACAAGAACAGCAAACTGTAGATCATTATATTAAGGCATTTAACCCTAAAACAATAGTCTGTTTGTTCGTTTTAATGCTCACAATTTGTGCACTAACAAATATTAAATTTTTCAAGACAATTTCGGCTGCAATTTTAAGGAAGGTTCACTCACTTAGAGTACTAGAATTAATACTAGTTTTCTTACCTGCTTTTGTTGCTTTATTCACCACTCATGATGTAGCTTTAATTACCTTTATTCCATTCACAATTGTCATGATGGATATGGCTGGAATGAGAAAAAGATTACCAAAGGTAATAATCCTTGAAGTTTTGGCTTGTACACTAGCTGGAACAATATCACCAATTGGTACTTTACAAAATGTTTATTTGCTAGAAGAATTGCACATTTCTGGACTCGCTTTTATTAAGAGTTCATGGCCTATTGCACTCGCTGGATATGGCGCAATTTTAATTGCATGTTTAATAGAGAAAAAAGTTGAAATTGTACCTGTAGATACTGGTAAAAGAATACTCCCGAAAGGTAAAACCATCTTGTATATTGCACTATTCATTTTGTCCGTTATCGCTATATTTGATTTCGTCAAAATGCCAAGACTATATTGGATCATTGGACCTATCGTTGCAATAACAATTTTAATAGTAGATAAAAAGGCTTATGCCAAGGTTAAATACCCTGTATTGGTTTTATTCATTTCCATGTTTGTATTGGGTGCAAATCTTCAATCCATCTCAGCAATTTCTAACTTCTTAGAAAAGATTATGTCTTGGGAATTCTTCGTAGTAATTGGAACAAGCCAAGTTCTTAACAATACAACAGCTATTGTTCTTCTTGCTCCATTCACTTCAAATATACCAACATTCTTAATTGCATCTGCAATTTCTAAGTTTGGTACACCACTCACTACAACAGCAAACCAAATGGTTATTTCAATTTATCCAGATAACGGAACTCGCAAGACATTCATTCTTTGGTATCTTGTTTCTGAAATCGCCTTCCTTGCTTGGTTAATGGGAGTTGGTGCTTTAATAGTTTATCTTTAAATCTTTTTGTTAGAAGCAGCTTTGTTAACTCTGTTCATAATTGAAGCACCTAAACCTTCTTCTTTTAAGCCTTCAATTATTATATAATTGTATTTCTCTTCTGCTTCCCTTAAAGCTGAGTAAATATTGTGTTCGTATTGCTCTAATGTAATGCCTAGAGAAATGAAATTGTAATCCTCTGGATGAATAACATTTCTGTATATATCTCTATATACTAAAACAGGCTTTAATCCTTCCTTTTCTTTTGCCTCGTATTCATCTCTTGCCTTCTCTGGAGTTGTGGCTACAATACATTCACACTTTGGTGCATAATGTGTGTACTTCATTCCTGGAGACTTGGCAATCTTTATAACTTGCCCATTTAGGGCAACATCTCCAATTATTTCTTGTAACATTTCAAGAGTTACAGCACCTGGTCTTAATATGGTTGGAATGTCTGTTGTTAAATCTAAAACGGTAGACTCTATGCCGAACTTGCACTCCCCACCATCTAGGATAAGTGGGACTTCACCATTTAAATCATTATATACATGCTCTGCTGTTGTTGGAGATATATGCTTGGACTTATTTGCAGATGGCGCAGCAAGTGGATATGAGTTCTTTATAAGCTCTCTTGCTATCTCATTATTAGGCATTCTTATGCCAACTGTTTCACCTCCTGCTGTAACTATGTCTGGAATGCTCTTATTCTTCTTTAAAATGATTGTAATAGGTCCAGGCATAAATTCCTTGGCTAACTTGTAAAATAGCTCTGGAACGCTCTCAGCAATTTTAGGAACATCATCTAAAGATGATATGTGAACAATTAAAGGATTATCTTGTGGTCTTCCCTTTGCAATAAAAATCTTTTTAACAGCTTCTTCATTAAAAGCATTAGCGCCAAGACCATAAACAGTCTCGGTTGGAAATACAACTATCCCGCCATCTTTAATAATTTGAGAAGCCTCTTGGATTCCCTCTAATCCTTTAACAATCTTTGTGTCCATTAAACAATTTTGTAAATGTATGTTCTGTTATCATCTTTGTATTTGCCTAATACAAATACATATTTTGGATAATTCTTTGGTGAGTATAATGATGTACCAGATACAAACTTAACTATGCTTGCATCAATAATCTTGTTCTTATTAACATCTGTATTGAAGTTCTTGAAACCATAGAAATACTTGATAGATGAGGATGTGTCTGGATTGTCTATTCTGTACATATAAACACCAACTCTATAAATTGGGTTACCAGATGAATCATAAGCAAAGTCATTTAATGGTGCTGAATGGTCTGACATAGCAGTAACTACTACACCATCTTTACCAATTAACTCATATACATTGCTTCCATCTGCCTTTCTCTTACCTATTGCATAGTCTCCCATGTAGGATGTTAATGATAAGTACTTGAATGGAACAACTAATTGGCCCTTAAGATTGAATGCACCATAATAAACTGTACTATCTATTGTAGTGTTTGCAATAATCATGCCGTTATTTAAGTTGCAAGAAAGAATTCCACTATAATCACTATTAGTGAATAAAACATTGCCGTATGTATCATATGCTTTAACTACACTTGGCATTAAGGAAACAATACCAACTTCATCAACATATTGAATTACTAAGTCGTAGAAGCTAACATCTGTTACATCTTGCTCTCTTAATGTAATACCGAAGCTGCCAGATAAAGACATAATAATGCTTAAATTGGAGTCTAAGATCATTTGGTCATATGTTCCCTCTTTTGTGTATTCGTCTATAACAATACAGAAGGATGCATACATGTAACCATCATTTAAGAACTCTGTAGCACTGATACCACCATAAGTTGCATTGTAATGATACTTGTTTGTTAAACTCATGAAGATAATATCTGTATCAATATCTGTTCTAGAATCTTCTTTTGCGTTATATAAATAACGATTTACCTTGTAATATGTCTTAACTTCTTCGTTATTATCATTGGTGGATACATAGTAATATGTATATGGCTTTGCAGATTCAACTACCCAGTCTTGATATACATAGAATGTATCATGTCCTAAATAAACAACTTCGGAATAGTAATCACTACCTGTTCCATCATCTCTAAAGATAGCTCTTTCTGAGATTGGAATAGACTCTGTTGTTTTAGCGGATACATGTCCAATCTTATATACTCTTTGTGTTTTGCTTTCGCTTGAATCTGTTGGGAATGTAACAACATAATCATCTGCACCTTCAATTGCAGAAATTGTGCCACTCTCATTTCTAATTAAACCATGTAAGATACCATTAGACATTCTATAAATAGAAGCATAGTCTATGGAACCATAACTTGATGTATTGAAGTTGCTATCATATTGGAAATTAACAGCGAGTAATTCGGAAGATAGGATGTTTAATACTTCCTCAATCTTTACCGATGTAGGAATGTCATGGAAGTTTGTATGATCAACAACAATTCTTCCCTCTAAATTATAAACTTCTGCTTTTCCATCTGCACGTAATACTGCAATTCTTCCATGAGCATATTTAACTGCAGTAATTGCTAAATTGAAACCATAGTCTCCTTCGTTGTCTGTAGTTCTTATAATTGCTTTGTTTTCACCACTTTTAACAAGGTTAATAAATTTTGTTGTGCTGTCTTTAATAACAAAGGCATCAATCTCTGGAATATAGCCATAGTCTCCACCATAAGATACACCTGTGGATTCAGTAACAATAGAAACACCAGCTGGTAAACTCATTAATGTTTGGAAACCAGTATATTCTTGTTGGCTACTAGAGTTTTTATAGATGTCTGTGTATACAACCTTTGTTTTCTTCTTATTACAGCCAACTAGAGAACATATCGCTAGCAGCGAAATTACTATTACTATGCAAATCGAAATTAATTTTTTTCTCATATTAATCTCCATATGTTATCTTCTCAAAATACATAGCGTTGGACTTTACTCCTAACAGCACTTCCAACATATAAGCTAAATACGAATTAGATAGCTTTGCTATGTTATCATCACCTTCACCCTTTTGAAGGTATCCTATAGTATTTATCTTTATATCAGTATTTTTATTGGCACACTCCTCGCAAATAATCCCGTTATTCTCTGAAAAATATGCACTATTTCCTAATAACTGTCCACAATTAGCACAATACTTAAAGTCCATTTCATAACCATAGTATTTTAAACATAGTTTTAAAAACTTGGTTGAAATATCGTTTGGTTTTGCGCCATCATAGGCTAGTTCACCGAGCAATTTAATACTCTCAGTGAGTAATCCTACCTGTGGCGTATCCTTTATTAGTCTGTTTAATACATCCATCATCATACAGCCGCAATAATATGTGTCTATGTCTTGCGTTATAGATGAGAATGCATCTATTTGCACACACTCTGTCATGGTGTACATATTGCTTTTCTTTGCTAGCATATATTCGCCAAAATTAAAAACCTCTGCAGCATACTTTAACTTGGCAGTATTCTTCTTAACGCCTCTTGCTAGCACGGTTATACGGCCTAGTTCAAAAGTAACCATATTGATAAGCTTGTCATTATCTTTATAGTCGCTTGTTTTAACAACTATTCCTCTAACCTTTATAAGATCCATTATTTCAATTCCTTCTTGTCGTAGCCGTACTCTCTTAAAAGATAGTCATTGTCTCTCCAGTCTGGGTCAACCTTAACAAATAATGTTAAATAAACCTTGCATTGAAGCATATCCTCTATATCGTGTCTTGCCTCGGTTGCTATCTTTTTGAGCATTTGCCCGCCTTTTCCAATGATAATTCCCTTGTGAGATTGCTTTTCACAGATAATGTTTGCATCTATCTCGCAAATACTCTTAGAATCTCCACCAACTTCTCTCTTCCCCTTTGAATCTTCTCTAAATTCAAACTTATTAACTTGGACTGAAAGTTCGTATGGAACTTCTTTGTTTAAAAGATACAATGTCTTTTCTCTAATAATCTCGGAAGACATGAATCTTAAAGTGTTATCTGTGTACATATCCTCTGGGAACATTTGTATTCCTGTTTGGAGGAATGGATCTATTAACTTCAATAATGTGTCTAGGTTTTCTCCCTTCTTTGCACATATTGGAATTATCTCGTTTAAGTTTTCAACATGGTTAAGTTTTTCTAGAACAACAAATAGTGTTTCTCTTGAAATACAGTCTGTCTTGTTAACTGCAACTATAATAGGATACTTTGCAGCGTACTTT
Source organism: Christensenellales bacterium (assembly GCA_045130665.1). Lineage (GTDB taxonomy): Bacteria > Bacillota > Clostridia > Christensenellales > CAG-917 > RGIG8124. The sequence goes on from JBGUQC010000004.1 coordinate 267,014, forward strand.
TCAAAGAACTCGTAATCTGCCTTTTGTACACCTTTTGAAGCATCTATTACATAGAGCATGCATTCTATGTCTTTCATAGAATAAGTAACAGATTGCATCATATAATCTCCAAGTTTATTTTTAGGTGTAAAAATACCAGGAGTATCTATAAACACAATTTGTCTATCTTCAGTGGTGACAATGCCTAAAATTCTGTTTCTTGTTGTGTTTGGTCTCCAAGAAACAATGGCAACTTTTTCACCAGTTAAAGAGTTAATTAGCGTGGACTTACCTGCATTTGGTAATCCAACAATACAAACAAAACCTGTCTTCATTATTTACCTTTTACACTGAGGCCAATGCTATTAAGTATAGCTGTTTGATGACCTCTCATTATTATTTCGTCTTTTTCTTCAATGTGATCAAAGCCTAGAATATGAAGTAGACCATGTACTGTTAAAAAGCCTATCTCCCTCTCAATTGAGTGGCCATATTCATTAGCTTGCTCTTTTGCTCTGTCTCTGCAAATGCATATAGTGCCTAAGATAACCTTCCCGTTTTCTTTCTCACCATAATCAAAATCATCCGCTTCAACAGGCAATTTCCCGCCTATGTCTTGGGCAGGAAAACTTAATACATCCGTAACACTATCTACTCCTCGCTCTGCTTTGTTGATTGCTTGAATTTCCTCAGGAGTAATAATGTTAACCTCGGTTATAAAAATATCTTTTTGGTTAAAGTACATAAATGTAGCTTTTGCTACATCCTTTATAATCTTCTTTTCCTCTGCACTTGCGCCGTATATTCTTATCATCTCTTATCTTTGTCGTAGTCAACTCTTGAATGGTGTACAGATGGAAGAACTTCCATAATCGTTCTCTTAACTGTTGCAATTTCACCCATGGAAATTGGACATTCATCGAATTGGTTAAGCTTTATCTTTTCATCTACTAGGGAATTAATTCTGTTTTCGAACTCTTCCTTTGAATCTGGGAAATATGCTCTTAAAGCTGCTTCACAAGTATCTGCAATCATGATAATAGCTGCAATCTTTGTTTGTGGCTTTGGTCCAGCATATGTGTATCCATTCATATCAATATCGCCCTCTGTTAGAGAAAGTGCCTTTCTGTAGAAGTAACCAACTGGTGATGTACCATGGTGTTGAAGTGCTACGTCTTTAATTTCTTTAGGCATATGATATTGCTTTAATAAGATCTCACCGAAAATTGTATGAGATGTTATCATTCTAACTGAAACCTCAGGAATAAGTTCATCGTGAGGATTGTATGTAGATTGGTTCTCTGCAAAATACTCAGGTGATTTTAATTTACCAACGTCATGATAGTATGCTGCACATCTAGCTAAATGTGGATTTTCACCAATTGCTTGAGCACAAGCTTCAGCAAGGTTACCAACAACTAATGAGTGGTTGAATGTTCCTGGAGCTTCTGAAGATAATCTCTTTAATAATGGGTGGTTTAAATTGCTAAGTTCATCCAACTTGAAATCATCGGCAATATTGAATATACCTTCGAAGATTGCAACGAGTGGCATGAATACTAAGATACAACCAACATTACCTGCAAGTCCGTATACACAGTTCCACATAATTTCAATTGGTTCCCAAGAAGCAGCAGATAATGCGCCAACAGAAACTGTGGATAATGCTGTAATACCTGTTCCTAATATTGCACCAAATAATGTTGAAATAATGAATCTTAATCTTGAGAAGTGTTGAGAAACTAAGAACAACATAAACATTGCAGTAACCATATTGCAAATAACAGATGAAATAACATCCATTTGGTTAAATGCAGCAAATACATCTGTAAATGAGAATGTGAATGCAAGTAATACTGTAAGTATTGCTGTTGAAATAATAGCTTCTCTTCTTCCAAGTAACTCAATAATAACAAGGGCTGTTAAAGCCATTGGAATAAGGTAAACAATGTGTAATAAACTGGACAATGCAACAGAAATAAGATAATTCATGGTTATCATTATTATGCATAGACAATAATTTCTTCCTAACTTGTATAATTTTGAGCCTCTGTTAACTGCATAGAGTCCAAAGAATAAGACTATAACAACGATTAGGAACAACACAAATGTTGAAACCGTTTCACCAATAAATTCTATTGTGAAGTTACTTAAGAATGATTTCTCGCTTGCTTTAGATAAGCTACCAATAAATAATGCAAAGATGAAGCATCCTATTGCTGAAACAAGCATTGGAATAAATGAAATCCAAAAGTTCTTTGTGAACCATTGACGTCTTTCATCTTTCGCTTCTTGAATAACTTTCAAATCTTTAATATCGTCAATCATATTTATCACCTAAAGAGTAATTACTCTGTTTTTTCTCCCTCTTCTTTTTTCTCGAAGTCTTCGTATGCTTTAACGATTCTAGTAACCATTTCATTACGTACGATATCCTTTGTTCCGAGATTAATAATATCTACACCCTCTACACCATCTAAGACTTGGAGCGCTTCTTTCATACCAGAATCAACATGTCTTGGAAGGTCTATTTGAGTAATGTCACCTGTAATTACCATTTTGCTTCCTTCACCCATACGAGTTAAGAACATCTTCATTTGTTCTTTTGTTGTGTTTTGTGCCTCATCTAAGATAATGAATGCGTTGGATAATGTTCTACCTCTCATATATGCGAGTGGTGCAATCTCTATAATGCCTTTTTCAACGTACTTAAGGTATGTTTCACCGAGCATTTCAAGAAGTGCATCATATAATGGTTTAAGATATGGATCTACCTTTTCAGTTAAATCCCCTGGTAAGAATCCTAACTTTTCGCCTGCTTCTACTGCTGGACGAGTAAGAATGATTCTTTCTATGTTGTGGTTTTTAAGTTCGTATGCAGCAATTGCAACAGCAAGATATGTTTTACCTGTTCCAGCTGGACCTACAGCAAAAACTACAGGTTTATTCTTCATTGCCTCGACATATGCATGTTGCCCTGGAGATTTTGGACGGATTATTTTACCCTTTTGAGTTATTGCAACTGTTCCTAATAGGTTGTTAATGGAATCTAGTCTGCCACTTTTTACAAGTTCAACTACAATTGTTACTTGTTGTGTTGTGATGTCTGTTTTGCTGGATAATCTTATAAGTGCTTGAAGTGCATCTAGTGCGTTTTGTACGTTTTCTTCTTCACCAGTTATCTTTAAAACAGAATTGGATGTGAAAATCTTTACATCGAAGTTTTCGGAAATGATTGAAATGTTCTTATCACATGTTCCAAAAACATTGACCATGTCTTCATAATTGTCGAATTTTAACTCTTTTGTAATCACTATTTTTCTCCTTGCGTGCGCATAGCGTGAACTTATGCTTTTATCTATTCTAACACTATTGTATGAGATTATCAACAAAGATTTAAGTATTCACATTTCGTTAATACTTAAAAAGCTGCCCAATTACGAGCAGCTTTCTACTTAAATTGCCTAATTTTTAGAATGGAATGTCTCCGTCTAAGTTGTCGTTTTCAACATCAAAATCAGAATCATCGACTTCGTCTTCTTGTACGAATTCTTGTGGTTTAACTGGTGCATTTGCAACTGGTTCAAGATCCTTTTCATCCACTGTCTTTTCTGGTTCAAGAATTGGTCCTTGATTTGGATGCTCTGCAAATGATGTACGCTCTGGATACCATGCTAAATTAATAGTACCTTGTGCACCACTTCTGTTCTTTTGAATTATTAATTCAATAAGTGATCCAGATTGTGTTGAATCTACTCCCTTTGGTTTATGTAAGAACATAACCATATCAGCATCTTGCTCAATAGAACCAGATTCACGAAGATCGCTTAATTGTGGCTTTCTATCTTCTTTTACACCGCCCACTCCTTCTTCTGTTGTTGGAGTTCTTCTAAGCTGTGACAAAACAATAATTGGTACGCCTAATTCTTTTGCGTATAACTTAATGGAACGGCTCAATTGTGCAACTATTTCTTGTCTGTTTAGAACACCACTTTCTGGATTCATTAATTGTAAGTAGTCGATGATAATTAAGTCTAAACCCTTATCGTTTCTAGCCAATCTCTTACATTTGTTATAGATTTGTGCTGGTGTGTTAAGAGCAAAGTCATCAATGTATAATTGAGATTCGGATAATTGCTTATATGCTGCAACTAATCTTTGGATTTCATATTTTGTCATCTTACCTCTTGTATCCATTGAATCGTGTGGGATTCCGGATCTTTGAGATAAAATACGTTTACAAAGAGAAACAGAGTCCATTTCGAGTGAGAATATAGCAACTCTCTTGCCGTAATCTAGAGCAACATTACCTGCAATATTTAATGCGAATGCAGTTTTACCAATACCAGGACGTGCAGCAATAACATAAACAGCACCCGGTTTCATACCCTTTGTCTTTGCATCTAGAAGTTTGTATCCAGTGTATACGTTTCTGTTTACAACTGTTCCCTCTTGGATTTCTTGAACTTCTGTAAGAGCTGCAGCCGCCATTTTACCACATTGCTCTAAGTCTGAAATTTCTAATCCTTCAGAGATAATCTTTAACTTTTCATCTGCTGAAACAATTGCTTCCTCGCCTGTTACACCAGAATAACCTATTTCACAAATAGCATTACCAGCTTCTACTAACTGTCTTAAAACAGAATCTCTTTTAACCATTTCTAAGTGTTCTTTTGCATTAACTGCACTAACAACACCTGTGGTTAAACTTGTGATGTATTCCTCACCACCAACTTCATCTAACTTACCCATTAAACGAAGTTCATCTGTTAATGTTAAGAAATCAATAGGCTTGTTGCTGGCTTGAAGTCTTACCATTGCTTCAAAGATTATCTTGTTTTCTTCTTGGAAGAAATCTGTGCTCTTTAAATTTGGAACACAATCTAAAGCTGTATCATTATTTATAAGTATTTCACCGAGCAAATATTGTTCGATTTCAACATTATAAGGAAGCTTTCTTACATTTTCTTTTTCACTCTTTTTTGGCATAATTCCCTCTTCTCTTTATGATTAGCGCAATTGCTATGGCTATTACTAATACTACTATTGCACAGGCAATTAGTATTGAATACCAAGCTGCGCTATTTTGATATACTCTGCTCAAGTGAATTACCATTTCGCCATCGTTCAATTCGTATGTATGAATATAATACGAACCTCTCATGGTTACTACTCCATCACTTTGAGTAGATTTGTAAAGTGTAGCATACTCAAACTTGAAATTCAAGTTTTCATAGTAAATTTCGTCATGATTTCTTACCTCAGATGTGAATATCTCATCCGTCTTTTCATAAAAATAAGATCCATCAAAGGTATATGTTGTATATGATTTCTTGTAAAAGACCCCGTTAGAAGCACTAAAACTATCAACACTTGCCGATGTTTTAATGTTTGAATCGTTCTCATTTGTTAACATAATAACAGCAGTTACTTCACTCGCTTCTTTGTTATATTGAAAACCACTTACATAAGCATATAAACTTTCATCTGGTTCATCACAAGAAACTGCTATCACTAAGATAATGCTGAGTAGCATTACCGCGATTATAGTTAAACAAATTGTCTTAAAGGTTCTATTCATCTTTCATTAATTCATTGAGTGTATCTGCAAATTCCTTCATTGCCTTCTTGAATGGTTCTTCAGAAGTTAAATCAACATCTGCAAGTTTTAATATTTCAAGAGGTGGAAGTGTACATCCTGCACTTAAGAATTTTTTGTACTTTTCAAAATACTTTTCCCCGTATTTTAATAGGTTTGTTGCAATAGATACTGCGGCAGTAATGCCTGTTGCATACTTGTATACATAGAAACTCGTATAGAAATGTGGGATTCTTGCCCATTCATACTTGATTAAGTCTGAGCTTATCTTTGCACCATAATATTTCTTGTTGAGTTTATAGTATTCATCAGATAAATACTCTGCTGTTAGTGGTATTCCCTTTTCAACAGCGGTATGAGCAATCAATTCAAACTCTGCAAATTGTGTTTGTCTAAATAAAGTTGTCCTAAACATTTCAAGATAATAGCAAAGTAGATATTTTCTCATATCTCCCTTTGCACTCTTTAGTAAATGCTTAAGTAACAATACTTCGTTAACAGTAGATGCTATCTCAGCAACAAAGATCTTATAGTCTGCTTTTTCCTCACATTGGTTGAGGTTTGAATAATATGAGTGCATTGAGTGGCCAAGTTCATGAGCAATTGTGAATACATCATGTGTTGTGCCGTTGAAGTTAAGCAATACAAATGGGTGTACACCATAGCATCCCCAAGAGTATGCACCACTCCTCTTTCCTTTGTTCTCATATACGTCTATCCAGCCCTCCTCAAAAGCACTTGCAAGTATGTCCGAATATTCCTTTCCCATAACTTTAAGTGCCGATTTGACCAAATAAACCGCATTTTTATATGAATATTTTACGTTCTGTGATTGAATTAGAGGTACATAAATATCGTACATTTCAGGGTCTTTTACACCCAATACTTTGCACTTGTAATCTATGTATTTATGCAATGCTTTAGTGCCACTATTCACTGCCTTAATTAAGTTCTCATAACAAACGGATGGTACTTCTTCATAATATAAAGATGCATCCATGCAAGTATTGAATTTTCTTATTTTTGCATAGAACCAGTCTGTCTTACAATTGCCATCATATACTGCAGCAAGCGTATTTATGTGGTCCTTGAAAGCGTTGAACATAGATTCGAAGGCAGCTTTTCTAACATCTCTATTCTCGTTCATCATGAGTACTGAATACATACCATGAGACATCTCAACTTCCTTTCCATCCACCATAACTGGTTTGAATTTAATGTCTGCATTATCAAACATACCAAAGACATTAGAAGGCGTTCCAGCAAATGATCCTATCTCACTTAAGATACTTTCCTCTGCTTTAGATAATATCTTTGCCTTGTCTCTTATAATGTGCTTGAATAACAATGAGTAATCTTCAAACTTCTTATCATTGGCTAAAGCTTCTAGCTTTTCCACAGATAATTCGTTAATCTCAGGCATAATGAAACTTTGTGCTGAAGATAACATGACACCTAATTGGTCTACTCTGTTATCCATTGCTTGATACATGCTTACTCTCGTATCTTCATCTTTACGCATGTGCGCGTATTGATAAATGTGAGATAAATCATGACCAACCTTAGTGCATTTTTGTAAGCACTCAAGGAGCATATCATCATCGTTTAATTTGCCGGAGTATTTAGAAAACTCTGGAATGGATGCTTTAATCTCTTCAAATATCTCTTCCCATCTTTCATTACTTGGGCAGATATCTTCAAGATGCCATTTAAAATTGGCATTTATTTGAGAACGATTCTTTGGCATATTAACCTCTTAGAAACTGAATAAGTTATTGTCTGCGAATACTGGTTCAGTTGTTATATTTACGCCCATTTGTTTCAATGGTGCCTCATCTGATTTACCTAACATTCTGGATGAATGGGCTTCACATCCTTGTAACTTCTTTAGACAGTCCATTGCTCTTGCTGCCTTAACATCTGTTGCGGCACAAATAGATAATGAAAGCAATGCTTCCTCTAAAGATAATGTGTTGTACTTTTGGTGAAGAACTTTGTTCTTAAGATCTAAGATAGGCCCAATGACATATGGTGAGATTAACTTCATATCATCTGGAATGTCTGCTAGCTCTTTAACAGCGTTAAATACACAAGCTGCAGAAGCAGATAATAATTCCGTTTGTCTTCCTGTTACAATCTTGCCATTGTCTAATTGAATAGCCATTGCTGCATCTCCATCATGATCTTCACTCTTTTGCAATGCTGCACCAATAACTGTTCTATTGGATGGATTAATTCCCATACGAGACATTAAGTATTCAAGTCTAGATACTGTTGCCTCACTTGTTTGACCTAACTTAACATCGCATAATGCTTTGTAATAACGTCTAATGGTTTCCATTTTGGAAGCTTCTCTACATGCTTCATCGTCAACTATGCAGTATCCTGCCATGTTTACGCCCATATCTGTTGGAGATTGGTAAACCTTGTCACTGCCTGTAATTCTAGAGAGTATCGTTCTAACTACTGGGAAGACCTCTAAGTCTCTGTTGTAGTTAACAGTAGGAATTCCATATGCTGCAAGGTGGAAGTTATCTATTTGGTTAACGTCTTGTAAGTCTGCAGTTGCAGCTTCATATGCAATGTTTACTGGGTGATCTAAAGGCAAATTCCAAATTGGGAATGTTTCGAATTTAGCATATCCTGCTTTTCTTCCCATTTTGAACTCGTGGTATAGTTGGTTAAGACATAGTGCAAGTTTTCCACTTCCTGGGCCTGGTGCTGTAACAACAACAAGTGGTCTTGTGGTTTCAATATAATCGTTTGCGCCATAACCTTCATCACTTAAGATTGTGTCATAGTCGTTTGGATAACCCTTTGTTGCCGTGTGAATATGTACCTTAATTCCCCTGTTTTCAAGCTTTCTGCAGTATGCATCAACAACAGATTGGCCGTGGTATAAAGAAATACATACGCTGTTAATTAAAACGCCTGTTGCAGAGATATTGTCTATTAATCTTTCTACTTCTGCACCATATGTAATACCAAAGTCTGCTCTGGTCTTATTCTTTTCAATATCGTTTGCATTGATGCAAATAATAAGCTCTGCTTTATCCTTAAGTTTTTGTAATAACTTAATCTTTGCAGCCTTATCAAAACCAGGTAAAACTCTTGCAGCATGTAAGTCATCAAATAACTTGCCGCCGAATTCTAGATAGAGTTTGTCAAATTTGCTTATTCTTTCAAGAATATGCTCGGATTGCTTCTCCATGTACATTTTGCTATCGAAACCTTTTTTCATAATCTATACCCTCAAAAATTAATTTTCCTTTTGTTCTAGTGAAATAACTGTGTCTATTCCACCTTTAAATAATTTCTTGCCTTTTGTTGTTCTTGTATCAATTGGGATATCCTCTGTGTTAACAACAGATACACTTTCATCAGGAAGTACAAATGCTAAATCATATGGCATCTTTACAAATCCTATCCATGAAACTACTGAGTCGGCGATTTCAACAATCTTTACACCCTTAAGATATCTGCCTGTTTCATCCAATGTACAAGCAATTACTCTCTTAACGTGTCCTGCTGATGTTGTAACAAGGATTTCTCCCTCTTCTTCTATTTGTCCACCGAATACTACATAGTCTCCATCATTGAGCTTAATACCGTTTACACCTTGTGCTCTTCTACCATGTACTGGTATTTGATCTATAGCATAAACTAAGCATTGTCCTTGTGCGGTTACTTGTAATATCTTTCTATCTTCTTGAACTAATTCAACATTGATAAGTTCATCTTTTTCAACGAGGTTAAGCGCTGGTGCATAACTATTGGTTGAGATGTAATCATTAATATCACTCATCTTAGCCATACCATTTCTTGTAAAGAATACAAATCTTCCAACTGGTGTAGATGGGAAGAATATTACCTTAACAAACTTCTCGCCAGGCTTTCCTTCTCTGTTAATTTGGTTAACAACTCCGCCTTTATCAGACCACTTCTTGTCTGGTAAATCATTAATATCAACTCTAATGAAGTTACCTTGATCTGTGAATGCAAACAATGTTCCCTTGTTATTAACAGTAATTGCTTGAACTGGAACGTTCTTCTTGTTGAATCCAGCAGTATTCTTAATACCTGTTGAATAACTCTTTTGAGAAATAAGCTTGATTGCGCCTGTAGTATCTAATACAAGCACGCCATCTCTATATGCAATACTTTCTTCAGCTGTTGGTACTGAAGCCATATCTTGTGCCTCTTCTACACCCATAATTGTGGATGCTCTTCCAACCGCCATTCTCTTCTTGATATCGAGTAATTCTTCTTTAACAACACTGTATTGACGTCTTGTTGAACCTAATACTTGCTCGTAATATGCAATCTTCTTTTCTAATTCTGCAAGTTCGTTTTGAATTGTCTCAACCTCAAGATGTGTTAAAGACTTCAATCTCATATCTACGATTGCTTGAGCTTGGTCATCATCTAAGGAATATCTTTCTCTTAATGCTTGCTTTGCTTTAGTTGTAGATTCACTTGCTTTAATGATTTGGATTACTTCGTCAATATTTTGAATTGCAATGATTAATCCTCTTAAAATGTTTGCTCTTGCCTTAGCTGCCTTGAGATTGTATGTTGTTCTGCGAACAATAATCTTCTTTTGGTATTCAATGTAATTAGAAAGAATACCCTTTAAAGACAATAACTCTGGTTTACCATTTGCAATAGCATACATATTGTAATTGTAATTAACTTGTAGCTTGGTCTTCTTAAGAAGGAATGCAATAATCTTATCTACGTTTGCATCCTTTCTGCACTTAATTACACCACGAATGCCTTGTTTATCTGATTCATCTACGACATCTATGATGTCATTGAGTATGTCTTTGTTCTTTTCCTTAAGGTCTGCAATAGAAACAAGTAATTGTTGCTTGTTTACCATGTAAGGAACTTCTGTAATGACAATATTCTTCTTACCGTTGTTCTCTGTTTCTAAATGATAACGAGAACGAATAATAATCTTGCCTCTTCCTGTTTCATAAATAGACTCTAAACTATCTACTGGAATAATGAATCCTCCTGTTGGGAAGTCTGGACCTGGCATATATTTAAGTAATTCTGCTGTTGTAATCTTTGGCTCGTCTATTAAAGCAATAGTTGCATTAATTGCCTCGGATAAATTGTGTGTTGGAATATCTGTTGAAATACCAACTGCAATACCTGTTGTGCCATTAACAAGAAGATTTGGGAATCTACATGGAAGTGTTGTTGGTTCTTCTCTACTATCATCGAAGTTTGGAATCCAATCAACAGTATCTTTATCAATGTCTCTAAGAACCTCTTGAGCAAGTAAATTCATTCTTGCTTCTGTATAACGATATGCCGCTGGTGGGTCTCCATCTATTGAACCGAAGTTACCATGTCCATCTATTAAAGGCATTCTCAATGAGAATGGTTGTGCCATTCTTACTAATGCATCATAAACAGATGTATCACCATGTGGGTGGAACTTACCTAAAACATCACCAACAATTGCAGCACACTTCTTGTGTGGCTTCTCATAAGTATAGCCTGCCTCATACATTGCATAAAGAATTCTTCTTTGTACAGGCTTAAGACCATCTTCTACTCTAGGAAGTGCTCTATCTAGAATAACACTTTCTGCATAAGGCAACATGCTGTTATGCAAAACGTCTTCAAATACCACATCAATTATCTTATTCAAAGGTTGAATTGGTTGTTCTTGTTTTTTAGCCATATATTATTCCCCCTTCTCCTCGTCTATTTGGAAAGTGTCTAACTTGTTGAAATCTGCATATTGATAAATGTAATCCTTTCTAATGTTACTTTCGTCTCCCATTAAAATGGTTATTCTCTTATCTGCTGCAGCTGCATCTTCAACAGTGACTCTTGTTAAATTTCTCTTATATGGATCCATTGCTGTTTCCGCTAATTGCTCTGCGTTCATTTCACCTAATCCCTTGAAACGTTGAAGCTTTGTGTTCTTGCCCATTTCTTTTTGTGCAATTTCAAGCGCTTCATCATCAAAGCAATATCTAATTTCGTTATTCTTTTGAAGTCTATAAAGTGGTGGCATACCAATGTAAAGGTGTCCATCTGTAACTAGCTGACGCATATATCTAAAGAAGAATGTCATGAGCAATGATCTAATATGTGCTCCATCATCATCAGCATCTGCAAGAATAATAACTTTATTGAACTTAAGATTTTCAATATTGAAGTTTGGATCAATGCCTGTTCCTAATGCAGATATAATTGTTGAAATTTCTTCGTTTTCAAGTATTTTATCTAAAGATGTTTTTTCAACATTTAATGGTTTACCTCTTAAAGGTAATATTGCTTGGAATGCTCTATCTCTAGCTTGCTTTGCACTACCACCTGCAGACTTACCTTCAACTATGAATAATTCGTTGATCTCTGCATTCCTTCCAGAACATGCTGCAAGTTTTCCAACAAGGTTTAATGAATTTAAATCATTCTGTTTTCTAGATAAAGCTTTTGCTCTCTTTGCAGCTTCTCTTGTCTTAGCAGCCCCAAGTGCTTTTTGAACTATTTTTTCTGCAGTAGATTTAAAGCCTCTAGAATTAACGAGTTCAGATAATTTGCTTGTTACAATAGAGTCTACCTTTGGTCTAACTTCAGGGTTACCAAGTTTTTGCTTTGTTTGTCCTTCAAATTGAACATCTTGCATTTTAACTGTAATAACGGCTACCAAACCTTCTCTAAAGTCATCACCTAAAAGATTGTCTTGTTTATCTTTTAAGAGTTTATTGTCTCTAGCATAGTCATTAAAGACCTTCGTTAATGCACTCTTGAAACCAACCTCATGAGTGCCACCTTCTGGTGTTGGTATGTTATTAACATAAGAATAAATTTCCTCTGAATAACCTGTTGTATGTTGGAATGCAACAGCAACTTCAAACTTGTCTTCTTTGGATTCTAAATATAATGGCTTATCATATAAAACTTGTCTTCCATCATTAAGATATTGAACATAGTCTGCAATACCGCCACTGTATTTGAAAACATCATGTCTATCTGTACCGCCATCTAATGGCATTCTATTATCATCTAAAATAACCGTGACACCACGATTGAGATATGCTATCTTTCTAGCTCTATCTGCTATCTTTTGGTATATAAATTTTTCATCCTTGAATACTCTTGGATCTGGTTTAAAAGTTACTTTTGTTCCTCTTTCCTTTGTCTTGCCTACTAATGTTAAAGGAGTTTTAACTTGTCCGGATTTAATTTTACCGCTTGCAAGTGCAAAAGAATGGAACTCTGCTCTATATAAATTGCCATCTCTACCAACTTCAACATTACACCATTCGGATAATGCGTTGGTAACAGATGCACCTACACCGTGTAATCCACCGGAGAATCCATATTCACTATTATCAAATTTTCCACCAGCATGGAGGACTGTGAATACAACTTCTACACCAGAGATCTTTAACTTTGGATGTTTGTCTACTGGAATTCCTCTTCCATTATCTGTAACACGAGCAACATTGTCGTCTAACAATTCAATGTGTATAGTATCACCATAACCATTAGATACTTCATCTACACCGTTGTCTATGATTTCCCAAAGAATATGATGGAGACCATTACTTCCAGTTCCACCAATATACATACCTGGACGCTTTCTAACAGCATCTAATCCTTCTAAAACCTGGATTTTCCCAGCATCGTAATTGTCTTTTAAATCTTTTGCCATTTTTACTTCCTAAAGTGTTAAATAATTATATAAAATTATAGCATAATTTTTGATATAATTAAAAGACTTTTACCACAAAAAGTTGTATTTTTTTATAAACCAAAACACAACATATAGTATTTAGCGAAGTTTTAAGGCAAATAAAAAAACCACCCTAAATGTAGGTTTTACAAATAGAGTGGTTTAGAATGCTACTTTTTAATTATTTTGCTGCTTTTTCTACAAAATAATTTGCTGCTGAAAGCATATCTGCATAAACTTCTTCTTTATTTGTTTCATTAAGAATTTCATGTCTTGCATCTGGATATAATTTGATTTCAACATCCTCTACACCAAGTTGTTTATACATGTTGTAAAGAGCTGTTGTGCTCTTGCCTTGTGAACCAACTGGATCTTTTGCACCTGAGAAGATACGAATCTTTGCATCTTTTGAGATGTGTGCAAGATTTTCCTTTTGATACATATTTCCAAGACCATCCATGAAGAACTTGAAGAATGCGTTAGACATAACTACACCACACCATGGATCTGCAATATATTTCTTGTTGCTTTCAATGTCTCTGCTTAACCATGCAAAATCTCCATCTGCTGCAAATGGTTTATTGTATGAACCAAATGAGAGTTTATCCATTGTTGATCCTGGCTCTTTTGCGTTCTTTTCAGAATAAATCATGTTTGCAACTAACTTACCAACTGCTGGTAATAATCCTGCCATCTTTGCAGAACCACTTAAAATAACACCACATGCTGGTCCATTTAATTCAATATAGCGTTGGCTTAAGAAACTACCATAGCTGTGTCCAATGAGAACAAGTGGTAAATTGTATTTTGCAATTAACATCTTGGAAATTTCAAGTAAGTCTTGTGCTGTATCTTCGAAAATATTTCCATCTTGATAACCTACATGGTCCTCTGCTGTTGCACCATGTGCTCTATGGTCATCTGCGAATACGATATATCCATTAGCATTTAAATATTGTGCAAATGCATCGTATCTTTGTGCGTGTTCTGCCATACCATGTGAAATTTGTACAACGCCTTTAGCATCTTTTACGTCATCCCATAGGTAGCATGTTAATTCTAATCCATCAAAACTCTTAAATTTTTCAGTTTTCATAATGTTTCTCCCAAAAATAAAGTTATTTTACTGCCAATAATTATATCAAAAAATACAACTAATAGTAAATACCTTATCCAAAGTTGATTTTTTTAATTCGAATTTGTATAATTTTGAGTTAGGAGACAATTATGGCAAAAACAAAAGTAGCTTCAGAAAAAGAATTAACACCTAAGCAAAAGAAAGAGAAAGAACAACTCAAAAAAAGAAGAAAAAATCAGGCTATCGTTTTGATTATTTCTACAGTTATCGTTTGGGGTGCAATTGCTTTATTCATAGTTGGCCTATTATATGCATATCTTCCTTCAATGGTTGCAAAAACAGGATCAACTATTTCCCTTCTTAGATGGATATTCTTGGCATCCACTGCTGGACTTGCTGGCGGAGTTATAATTACTGCATTCTGCGCAAACGGGATTAAACCACTAGGAAGATTAGACCTAGCATTTGGATTTATTGCATTCGTATTTAGTTTGGGATATTGGTTAATTTCTTTATTCTTCTATGCGATACTTCCAAACTTCGCAACATTCGCATAAACTAAGATTCAATATTTTCTTGAACTTCATCCTCTTGTTCCACTGGAATAGGAGGATTTATTTTATCTTTTAATGTTTCAACTAATATATGGCATAATATACCTGTTATTAAGCCTGCAATACCTCCTGCAAGCATCATGTAAGGCATAAAGGTTAGAATAGATGTGCCAACAACTATTGCACCTACAAACATTTGAACCATGTTATGTATTAAACCACCAGCAACGGATATGCCTGTTGTTGAGAATATCTTGGCATAGTATAAAGCTACCATTACTGTGTATGAAATAAGTGCTGCTGGTAAAGACCAAATTAGCATTCCCATATTTCCAGCAAATACAGCGGCAAGAACACACTTAATAACTAATACTATGTATCCTTCCCATACCCCAACGAGTAAGAAGCACATAAGTAGTACAATGTTACATAAGCCTATCTTTGCATATGGAAGCATTGGAATAAGCGGAGGTATCATATTTTCGAGTACAGATACAATGAGTGCTAAAGCTAAGAACAATGCACTGAAGGTAATCTTTCTTATTGCAATCTTTTTATCTACCTTTCTCATGTTACTGCATCTACCTCGTCACTCTCTATCTTTATAACCACTTTGTTTGGTAAACAAACAATCATGCCGCCCTCTTTTGTTAAAGGTGCAGAATGAACACAAAGTTGTTCTGGACAATTACTATGATCTACATAGACCTTGTTATCCTTTATTACAATCTTCATGTCTATGCCATCTTTGTTTAAATCAATTTCTAAATTGGAATTTAATGAGTATGAATACATCTTTTGTCCATCAATATAAATGGATACCTTATTTGCTTGGCTGGCTAAGGCAAAATATATGGTTAAAGCAACGGCAACAAGAATAACAACAAGGATAATTATATCCCCTTTTTTAAACATTGTTTTAAATACTTGTTTTGCCTTTTCGTTCATACTAAACCTTAGTAAAATCTATGTTTCCAATCTTGTCGTATGTTAAATCTGAATAAATAATAATTGCACCAACACCTAATTGGTTAACAAGCGCTGTGCCTTGTTCTTTTCCAAGAACCATAACAGCTGTGGATAATGCATCTCCATATGCCGCAAAATTAGAATTTGTGAACTTATCATTGGCAGTTGTTATAACTGTAACTGCAACAATACCATTATCTGTTGGATGTCCCGTGCTTGGATCTATAATGTGGTGATATCTCTTACCTTCATATTCAAAATATCTTTGGTAATCTCCAGATGTGGATACTGAGTAATTATCATTAAGAGTAAACTTGCCATATAAAGAAGATGAACTCTCTCTTGGGCTTGTAATTCCTATTGTATATGTGCTGTTGTATGCAATAATATTTCCACCTAAATCAATGAGCGCTTTTCTCTTTTCAACCTTGTCTTTAAATGTTCCAATAGACCAGCCCTTTGCAATACCACCAAAGTCTATTTTTGCATTGTCATTATGCTTTGTAATTGTCTTGTTTTCAGTATCAATTGTGAACATTGTAGCATAGTCTGTAAATGGCAATAATGCAGCAATATCACTTTCCGCTGGAGGTGCTTTTGTAACACCTGCAACTATGAATGAGTTTGCATCAAATCCCCATAGCTCAACTATAGGATAAATTGCCGGATTATAAGCATGGTTTGAAAGGTTGTAAACCTCTAGGGAAATTAGTGCTAATTCAATGGTAATGTCAGAACATTTAATAGGCTCTTCTGCACTAGCATGATTTATTTTATATAAATCAGTACCCTCAATGACTGGAGATAAAATGTCCTCATAATCATCAAGGGTAGAATAAATTTCGTTAGCCATTTTCGCACCGTTAGAACCACTAATTTTAACTTCTAAAAAGGTGCCAAAAACTGTATATTGCTTGGTAGTATTACATCCAACTAACAAGCATGCAAGTAGTAGTATTAAAGCAACTAAAACTACACACTTTTTCATTAATTATTTTTTTGTATAAATGATACCAAATGTTCCTGGTCCACAGTGGCAACCAATTACTGGACCAATTGGTAAATTTACAATGTTTGCCTTTGGCGCAATTGCCTTTACTCTCTCGGCGATGGATGCAACTATGTCATCACAATCTCCACCTAAAATATATACTGGAGCATCATCTAAATCTTTGTATTCGGATTCAAATTTAGAAACTAAATAAGATTGTGCTTTTTTAGATCCATTTTGTTTTGAATCTACATATAATTCACCATCTCTTACAGATAAAACTGGTTTAACTTGCATTAAGTTTCCAAATGTTGCAGCACTCTTTGAAAGTCTTCCACCACGAGCAAGATACTTTAAGTTATCCACTGCAAAGTAAATGGATGTGTGCTCTCTAACATTTTCTAGATACTTTAATGTTGCATCTATATCTCCACCATTCTTGTTGAAGAATCTTGCACCCATTTCAACAATAATACCAGCACCTAAACAAATGTTCTTTGTATCGAATCTTTCAAATCTTACTTTTGGATATTTTGCTGTCAACTTTTCAAGTGCTGAATCAAGATTCTTAAATGTTGAAGACATCTTCTCTGAGAATGCAACATAAAGGATATCTTCACCCTTTTCAAAATATGGTTCAAAAACCTTAAGATAATATGCTTCATTTTGAGCGGATGTAATTGGTGTTGCACCCTCTCTCATTCTTGTAAAGAAAGCCTTGAAATCGTATGTTTCACCGAAATCATATAAATACTCTTTACCATCTATTGTGTATGGCATTTGAATTACACCTAATTTTAAATCTTTCACAGTTGTGTACCATAACTCGCAATCTGTGTCGCAAAACATTACTGCCATAATAAAAATCTCCTTAAAAATGATTTATGTATAAATCATAATAGAATATGGTGTATTTGTCAAACTTAATGCGTTTTTAACTTAACTTGACACAAGTTAATTTAAAATTTAATATAAATATATGAAGAAAAAATCACTTCTAATTGTTAGCATTTGCTTATTAGTGCTCTTAGCAGTTGTAATGACATCATGTATGTCATCTACTCTAATTGAAAAAAATGTTAGAACCCGTCTTAAGGATGAGGGTTATACTGTTAAGAATATTACAAGTTGCGCTATAACAAATGGCTGGAATGAACCAGTTGAAGAAGGCAGCAATGTCTCTAAATATAAAATAGGAACTCAATTATATTGTACAAACGATCCTGTTGAAGATGACGAAGGTAATATTACATTCCAAAAAGAAGTATGGGTTGTATATTGTATGAATGATGATGCTTTCAAATGGGTAGAAGGTAACGCAAAAAATTTATCCGAACAAACTGGATACAAGTATTATTCATATAATAATGGAAATACTAAAGTTGTTTTCTACGGAGATATGGATTCTGTTAGACTAGCAAGACAATACTAATCTTCCCTAACCCTAGCTAAAATTTCTTTAATGGTAGAGATAGTGTAATCTATCTCTTCTTTTGTATTATCCCTGCCAATACTGAATCTTACACTTCTCCTTGAATCTTCTTCACTAAGACCAATTGCAAGTAATGTTCTACTTGGTTTTTCAGAAGCCGCTGTACATGCAGAACCAGCTGATGCACATATTCCTTCCATATCTAAATTGTTTAAAACAATTCCTGGCTTGGTCTTATTAAATGTAATTGAAACAGTTCCTGGTAAAGATGTGTCTTTTTCAATTGAACCGTTAATAGATATATCTTCTTTTTTTAGTTCGTTTATAAGTCTATGCTTTAAATAATATACATTAGAATTATTATCATCCAACTCTTTTAGAGCAATAGATAATGCCTCAGATAATCCAACAATTAAGGAAACTGGTGTTGTACCACCTCTTCTTCCTCTTTCTTGTTCACCACCATTAACAAATGGTGCAATCTTTGTTCCTTCTTTAATATATAAAGCACCAATTCCCTTTGGACCATAGAACTTATGTCCAGACATAGAAAGAAGATCTACACCTAATTCATTAACATCATACTTTATAGTGCCTGTTGCTTGAACTGCATCTGTGTGGAATATTATTCCTCTTTCTTTTGCAATAGAACAAAGTGTCTTTATATCTTGTATAGTACCTATTTCATTATTAGCAAACATAATACTAATTAATATAGTATCTTCACGTATTGCTTTAATTAGATCTTCTGGATTAACAAAACCATACTTATCTACATCTAAATAAGTAACTTCAAAACCATTCTCCTCTAAGAATGCACAAGAATTGTATATTGCTGGATGTTCAATCTTTGTTGTAATGATGTGTTTGCCTTTTTCTTTATTTGCAAAGGCCACACCTTTTATTGCCCAGTTATCTGATTCGGTGCCACCAGATGTAAAATAAATTTCTTTGGATTGTGCACCAATTAACTTAGCAATATTATCTCTGCAAGATAACACTATATTCGCGCTCTCCCTTCCTAAAGAGTGTATAGAATCAGCATTGGCAAAATCCTTTGCCATGTTTTCCATCATCTTATCGTACACTTCCATTCTAATAGGAGTGGTTGCTGCGTGATCTAGATATACCTTCATTATTTTCTTACTTGTCCTTCCCCGTGAATGACATATTTTACGCTTGTGAGCTCTTTAAGTGCCACAGGACCTCTTGCATGAAGCTTTTGTGTACTAATTCCCATTTCTGCACCAAGTCCAAATTCAAAGCCATCTGTAAATCTTGTTGAAGCATTAACATATAATGCTGCTGCATCTACATATTTTGTGAAGTACTCAGCCTTTTCATTATCCTTTGTAATAATAGCTTCTGAATGCTTTGTGCTGTACTTGTTTATCATGTCTACTGCATCCTTAATTCCATCTACAACAGCAAATGTAATCTTGTATGCTAAAAACTCTGTATCAAAGTCTTCATCACTAGCTTCTTTAATGTCTTTAATAATGGCGCATGCTGATTTATCACCTAAAACTTCGACTTTAAATGCCTTTAATGCATCATAAACCCTTGGTAAGAACTCTTTTGCTATCTTTTTATCAACAATTAAGTGCTCCGCTGCATTGCATACATGAGGGCGTTGAACCTTAGCATTAACAACAATGTTAATTGCCATATCAAAGTCTGCACTGCTTTCAACATAAACGTGACAATTTCCACCTGCAGATGCAATAACTGGCATAGTAGCATTCTCTAAAACATACTTCTTTAAGCCTTCTCCACCTCTTGGAATAACTACATCAATATAGTTCTCTTGATGGAGCATGATACCACCTGCTTCTCTATCTGGTGAATCAATGAAACCAATAATATCTGGATTCTCACCCTTGTTAGCAATAGCCTTTGCCATTATTAAATATAACTCTCTGTTGCTATTGAGTGCTTCTCTGCTTCCACGAAGAACAACACCATTGCCAGACTTTAAACAAAGTGCTGCAGCGTCTACTGTAACATTTGGTCTTGCCTCGTAAATAATACCAATAACACCAAGTGGTGCTCTTACTCTCTTTAAGTTTAATCCGTTAGGAAGTACTCTTTCTTCAACAACTTCACCCACTGGGTCTGGTAGGGATATTATTTGACGTACACCTTCTGCCATGAGTTCAATTCTGGCATCTGTAAGTGTTAAACGATCTAGGAATGTTTCGTCCCTTCCTGCTTCTTTAGCAATTGCTAAATCTTTCTTATTTGCTTCCTTTAAAGATGAAATGCACTCTTCATTAGATAATAACTTTACTATCTCTAAAAGAATGTCATTCTTCTTTGCATTGTCCATACCAGCCCAATCATATGAGGCCTTCTTGGTCTTTTTGCAAATATCTTGAACGTCTATCATAATATACCTACCTTTTTATAGATTATAACCTAAGTTATAATTATCTTCAATAGTAAAACTCCCATGCATTCACACGGGAGTTTAGTTGATTTTCTAATTAGTCTTCTTCGTCGTCTAAAATTGTTATTTCAGCGTTGTGATAAACATTTTGAACATCATCATTTTCCTCGAGTAAGTCTATCATCTTTAATAAGGTTTCTTGTTGATGTTCATCTGGTTTTGCTGTTACATCTGCAATCATTGTAATGTCAGCTGCAACCATCTTAATTCCTGCATTTTCGAATGCTTCTCTAACATCTGAGAAAGCATCTGGAGCTGTGTAAACAATAAATACTTCGTCATCATCTGTATTAATGTCTTCTGCGCCTACATCCATAGCTGCCATCATTAAGTCGTCTTCATCTATATCACATTTTGCAACGATGATTTGTCCTTTTTTATGGAACATGTAAGAAACACAACCTGTATTTCCTAAAGATCCACCGAATTTATCGAATGCATGTCTTACATCACCAGCAGTACGATTCTTGTTATCTGTTAGTGTTTCAACAATACATGCAACTCCACCTACACCATATCCTTCGTATGTGTTTTCTTCGTAGTTAATTGAACCTAATTCACCAGATGCCTTCTTAATGCTTCTGTTGATATTATCGTTTGGCATGTTTGCTGCCTTTGCTTTAGCAATAACGTTACGAAGTTCACTGTTAGATGCTGGATCTGGCCCGCCATTCTTAACTGCAATTGCTATTTCACGACCAATCTTTGTGAAAACATTAGCACGTGCTGCGTCTGCTTTACCTTTCTTTTGTGCAATATTATGCCATTTTGAATGTCCGCTCATCTTATACCCCTTTAACACTATACATTGCAATAGCTGCTGCCACTGAAACGTTTAGTGATTCTACATTGTTTTTCATTGGAATGGAAATTGTCTTTGCTACCTTTTCTTTAATCTCTTTAGAGATACCGTGTGCTTCACTACCCATAATTAATGTAATTGGTGCACTTAGCTTTTCATCTAGAATATTACTGCCACTCATGTCTAGCATTGCACTATTAGTCTTTGTAATTAAAGATTGTGCTTGCTCAAGAGAAACATTGTATATTCTTACCTTGAAAATACCGCCAAGTGTAGATCTAATTACCTTAGGTGAATAAACATCTACAGAATTGTAAAGATAAATATCTTCAAAACCTGCAGCTGCTGCTGTTCTTATTATTGTTCCTACATTTCCTGCATCTGATACATTATCTAGTAAAAGCGCATTTCCTGAAGGATAAGCAAACTCATTATTCATTTGTTTGCAAACAGCAACAATACCATAAGGTGTTTTAGTGTCTGATATCTTGTTTAAGATATAATCTTCTACTATAAATACCTTGGAATCTTTATGTTTATTAATAATAGAAGCACACTCGTCTTGCCTGTTTTTGTTTGTGAAGATATATAAAACCTCCACATAATCAGGCATATCTCTTAATAGATTAATACCCTCCGCTAAAAACAATCCGTTTTCATCTCTTCCCTTTTTATCTAAAAGGGATGATGCTAACTTTACGAACTGGTTTTGGCTAGAGGTTATTATTTCCATTTATTATGCTATTGCTTTTTTAGCTTGTTCACAAAGGCTTGTGAATGCTGCTGGATCTGCGATTGCGATTTCAGATAAAACTTTTCTGTTTAATTCGATTCCTGCAACCTTTAAACCATGCATTAATCTTGAATAAGAAATACCATTCATTCTTGCTGCTGCGTTGATACGAACAATCCACATAGCTCTGAAGTCTCTCTTCTTGTTCTTTCTTCCAACGTATGCGTATGTGTTTGAACGCATTACTTGTTCTTTAGCTAAACGATATTGATTGTGTTTTGCACCATAGTAGCCTTTTGCTACTCTCATTATTTTTCTACGCTTCTTAACTGCGTTAACGCCTCTTTTAATTCTCATAGTTCACCTCATTATTATTTGTAAGGAAGAATTCTTCTCATTTCCTTCTCTCTTGTCTTATCGACATAGTCTACGGATGCGAGTCTGTTCTTTCTCTTTCTAGTCTTCTTTGTTAAAAGATGGCTATGTGCTGAATGTCTTCTTGTAAAATGGCCGTTAGCTGTTTTACTAAAGCGTTTTTTTGCTCCACTGTGTGTCTTAACTTTAGGCATAATCTTCTTTCAATCCACTAAATGGATCTTTGCCTCCTTTATATAATATTTTTAATTATTTCTTGTTTGCTGGTGAGATGATAACGGCAATCATTCTTCCTTCTTGCTTTAAAGGTTTATCAACAACGCCCTTTTCTCCCACGATTTCCAAATAGTTTTTCATGATATTCATGCCAACTTCTGGATGTGCTAACTCTCTTCTCTTTAAAAGGATAGATGCTCTAACTTTATCCCCACCTTCTAAGAATCCGATGGTTTGTTGAGCTAATCTCTTTAAATCACCTACATCAATAACTGCAGATAATCTGATTTCCTTAATCTTAACTGTTGTTTGATTCTTCTTAGCATCTTTCTCTCTCTTTTGTTGTTCATAACGATATTTGCCATAGTCCATTAACTTGCATGTTGCTGGAGCTGGTGCGTTATCTGGTGAGACTTTTGCTAAATCGAGACCTTGCTCTTCAGCGATACGTCTTGCTTCTTGAATAGAAACAATGCCATATTGAGAACCGTCAGCACCAATTAGTCTGACTTCTTTGTCTCTTATTTGTTGGTTAATTAGTAGCTCTTTTATAGTAGTGCTCCTCCTAATATTAAAAAATTGAGTTATGCAAAATAACCCAATTCCTATGTAAATAAAATATTCAATTTTAGTTACAAAACCATTTTGTCTAGGACTTATGGTGCAAGTGGATTACTTTGCTTTGCTGCTATATATTATCAATATGTTTATTTGATTGTCAACTAAATAAATTAATTTATTTTAATAATAAATATTATAAAAGCCCCTGGTGCAACTAATTCTGCATTTCGGGGCTAATATATAAATTGGTTTGTCTTAATTATTTAACAACCTTGTTGTTAATTTCATCCTTAATCTTGGCTAAGAATTCTTCGAATGTCATCTTGCCAATGTCACCCTCTGTTCTGGAACGAACTGAGATAACACCATCTTCAACTTCTTTATCACCAATGATAAGAATGTATGGTATCTTGAGCAATTGTGCTTCTCTGATCTTCTTTCCAAGCTTTTCACTTCTGATATCTAATACAGCACGGATACCTTCTCTTTGGAATTTGGCTTGTAATTCTTTTGCTGCATCAATTGTTCTATCTGTTAAGGATAATACTGCAACTTGCTCTGGAGATACCCATACTGGGAATGCACCATTGTATTTTTCAATTAACATAGCAAGTGTTCTTTCATATGAACCAATTGAACTACGGTGAATAATCATTGGGTTGACCTTCTCACCATTTTCATCAATATAGAACATATCGAAACGTTTTGCTAAAGCAAAGTCTATTTGAACTGTGAATAATGTATCCTCTTTTCCGTGTACATTGTATCCTTGAACGTCAAGCTTTGGTCCGTAGAATGCTGCTTCACCCCATGCTTCTGTGAACTTAACACCAGCATCAATTAAGATTTGTTCCATCATTCCTTCTGTCTTTTCCCAGTCTTCAGCTGTACCAATGTACTTTTCACTGTTCTTTGGATCCCAACGTGAGAAACGATATGTTAAATCTCCTTCTAATCCTAATGTCTTTACCATGTACTTAATAATGTCTAAAGCACCGAAAAACTCTTGTTCTAATTGGTCCTTTGTACATACAATGTGTCCATCTGCAAGTGTGAATTGTCTAACTCTTGTTAAACCATGCATTTCACCAGATGCTTCTTTTCTGAATAATGTAGATGTCTCTGCATAACGGAGTGGTAAATCTCTATAAGATTTAAGACCATTCTTGTAAATTGTGAATTGGAATGGACATGTCATTGGTCTTAAGCATAAAACTTCTTCATCCTCGTCTTCATCACCCATGTAGAACATCTTGTCTTTGTAGTGATCCCAGTGTCCGGAAATCTTGAATAAATCATTCTTTGACATGATAGGTGTCTTTGTTAAGAGATAGCCTCTTCTCTCTTCTTCGTCTTCAACCCATCTTTGAAGTAATTGCATAATCTTTGCGCCTCTTGGCATTAAGAGTGGTAAGCCTTGACCGATAGTTTCATCTGTCATGAATAGTTGTAAGTCACGACCTAATTTGTTGTGCTCTCTTGCTTCTGCCTCTTCAAGTTTTTGAATGTATTCATCTAAATCAGACTTCTTTGTGAATGCTGTTCCATAAATACGAGTTAACATCTTGTTCTTTTCATTTCCACGCCAGTAAGCACCAGTTAAAGAAATTAACTTGAATGCCTTAATCTTGCCTGTAGATGTAAGGTGTGGACCTGCACAAAGATCTGTAAAGTCGCCTTGTGTATAGAAAGAAATCTCTTCACCATCTGGAATATCTTTTAATAATTCAACCTTATAAGGTTGTTTCCACTTAGAAATGAGCTTTTCAGCATCTTTTCTAGATAAGACTTTCTTTTCAATTGGTAGGTCTGCTTTGATGATTTCTCTCATCTCTGCTTCAATTTTGTCAAAGTCACCTTGGTTGATAGGTGTCTTGAAATCGAAGTCATAGTAAAAACCATCTTTAATTGCTGGACCAATTGCAAAAGCAGCTGTTGGATAAATGTTATGAACAGCTTGAGCAAGTATGTGTGAACATGTATGACGATAAGCAGCTTTACCCTCGTCATCATCCCATGTTAATACTTCAAATGAACTATCTTCTGAAATAATTTCGCTTAAAGATTTTAAAACACCATTTACTCTGCAAATAAGTGCAGCACGTGCTAAACCTTCAGATATTGCCTTTGTGATTTCCAATCCAGAAAGAGGTGAATCAAAAGTTAATTGTTTGCCATCTTTTAAAGTAATAATCATTTTAAACCTCCCGCAGTAAGCCATACAATTGGCTTTACGTACTTAAATAATTTTTTTAGTGCCTTTCTATTATAATACTTATAATAAAACGTGCAACCCTTTTTTGAGAATTGCACGAAATATTTTTTAATTTTTTGTAAATTACTTAATTACAAAACTAAACTCATGTAATTGATTTGGTTTAATCTTGTATCTGCTCTTTGTACATGCCATAGCAGGAAGATCTCCACCAACACCTCTTTGTGCACCATCTATATAAACTGAAATGGTGTCTCCTCTCTTGAGTTCATGTAAGTGTTTAGCCTCCTCTAAGGCTTCCATTGTATATGGATGTGAACTCCACTCAAATGGCTTATTTAATGATTCAAATGTTAACTCCTTTTCACCACCAGAAATCGTTAGATTTCTTGTATCACAGTGGTTACCATTTTCTTGTGGATAAAGGTATCCATGAGTAAAGTCATCTACCTTACCTTCATATTCTCTAATGAATGCAGATGTCTTTCTATCACAATAGTTTTCATGTGGTCCTCTACCAAAGAACTTGATATTGTCCATATCTCCCTTAAGTTCCATCCTAAATCCAAAGCGTGGAAGACTAAACAAGTAGTTCTTGCACTTTAGAGTAATCTTTAATCCATCATCACTTGCCTCGTAAATTGTCTTTACTAAGCCCATGTGAGACATAGACCACTCTATCTCTACTCTATTGCTTAATACACTAATCTTTCCTCTAGATAATGAACTTTGTGCTTTCTTGAAATAATAAACTCCTAAGAATGCCTTTAAGAATCTACTTAATGATGGATATACATCATTGTCTGTAACTGCTCTCCAGAAGTTTGGTTTAATTGAATGAACTAGCATTTCTTGTCCATCTTTAATAATAGATGAAATGAAACCAGTATCAATATTGACCTTAGCTTGGAGTTTTCCACAATCTAATGTGATAAACTTATCATCCTTGAATACAGATTGGTTTTGAGAAGATGTATAAATCATAGATTTATATTTAACTATTTCTAGTTGTTCTTCTGCAACTACATGACCCTTTTGTATTCCTAATTCATCTTCCTTTTGAACTGCCTTACAGATAATTGAAACTTCTCCATCTTTTGGAATAGTAAATGGAATAGGAATAATCTCTGTTTCACCTGGAGCAATAGATGGCATAGAAGACTTCTTGTATTCTTCTTTCTTGCCATTAAGGATAAGCTCCATTTCTAAATCATATTTATCTAGATTTGTGAATAACTTTTCATTCTTAATTTCAATTTTGTTATCTACAAGCTTAAATTGGATTGTTTGATGAACTTTCTTTACTTCGTAAAGAGCTGGGTTTGGACTTCTATCTGCTCTAACAATTCCGTTGAATGCAAAGTTACCATCATTTGGTTGGTCTCCCCAGTCTCCACCATATGTCCACTCTACTGTTCCATCTTCTTTGGTTCTCTTTATAGATTGATCTGCAAAGTCCCAAATATAACCACCACAAAGTCTGTCATGATTCTTGAAATGCTCCCAGTAATCTGCAAAGTTACCTAAAGAATTACCCATACAATGAGCATATTCACATTCAATGAATGGTTTGTCTTTATATTGCTTTGGTGTTAATAAGTGTCCAAATGGAGCAAAGATATTTTGTGAATGCTTATGGCATTTGTTATTTGCCACTTCTTCCATTTGATTCTCAGGTGTGTACATCTCAGATAGAATATCTGTTGTCTTTGCATGTGCATCACATTCGTAATGAATTGGACGTGTTGCATCTATTTCAAGAGCAGCTTTCTTCATTGCTGGGAATACCTTACCATTTCCACTCTCGTTTCCTAAAGACCAGAATAAAATACATGGATGGTTTCTATATGTCTTAACCATGTTTTGCATACGCCATACACATTGTGGTGTCCAGAGTTTGCTGCCTCTTGGCATGAATACTGCAAGACCATGTGTTTCAAGGTTGTTTTCACACATAACCATAATGCCGTATTTATCACAGAGATCAAAGAACTCTCTTGAATTTGGATAATGGCTGGTTCTTATGCTATCTACATTGTTATTTTTAAGGAGAATAATATCCTTCTCTGTTAGCTCTGCAGGAACTGCATGACCATATTCTGGATGGAATTCATGTCTATTAACACCACGTATCTTTAACTTCTTCTTATTGAGTAAAATATATGGTTCTTTTCCGTCTAAACTTGGAACGATTTCTACGAGTCTAAAACCATAGTTCAAAACTCTCTTATCCAGTATTCTAACGGCACCTTTTTCATGAGATTGGATTGTTAGAACGAGCTTGTATAGGTATGGATTTTCAGCAGACCAAAGCTTAAAATCTTTTAGAACTTTATCAAAGTCAAAATTAAACTTGTCTCCTTCTCCAATGCCTAGTATTTTAATCTCTTCATGAACTGCTGTTTTGCCTTCCATATCAATAAGGTCTAAACATACAGCACCATCCTCTATTTCCTCATCTCCTGAACATGAGATAGATAAATCTACCTTCATTGTTGCCTCGGACATGTCCTCATTAAACATTGAACGAGCATAGATATCATCAAAATGAATGTATGGGACAAATACTAGATTAATATTTCTAAATAATCCAGAAAGTCTCCACATATCTTGATCTTCTAAATATGAACCTGTTGTATATCTAATTACAACAATTCTAACTTTGTTAGTTCCCTTCTTTACGAATCTTGTAATGTCGTATTCGGCGTAATTAAAGGTGTCCTCAGAATATCCAACAAATTGTCCGTTAATATACAACTCTGCACCAGAGTTTGCTGCAAAGTTAATATGAACCTCTGTCTTTATATCACCAAGTTCAAATTCTCTTTCATATACACCACATGGATTAATCTCGTCATTAATCTTTGGAACCTCAAAAGGATTTGAAGATAATGCATATGGATATCTTGTGTTTGTATATATAGGAGTATCGAAACCTTTTAATTGCCAGTTAGAAGGGACTTCTATAGTATCCCAATTTTGTATGTCATCTTGTGCAAGTAGTACGGATGGATAGAACTTAAAGTTCCATGTACCATTTAAAGACATAGTGTATGGTTCATCACCTTTATAAGGAAACCCTGCACTGTGCTTATCTTGCACACCAACATAATATATATCTTTATTTTTGTAACAATCTTTCATGTTTTACCTTTATTATAAGAAAAGAATTCTGCCACATTCTGGGCACTCTATGTAATCTCCTGGTTTTTCTAAAGAATAAACTGCTGTGCCAATGAATTTTAGACATGCTTCACAGTATTCTCTATCTTTTGTTTGTTTTACAATATATGGGAATTTAACATTTGCTGCTTTAACTTTGTTATATAATCCCATTGCTTCTGGAGGAATAGTACCTGCAATTTGTTTTAAAAAATCATTGCACTTTGCAATATTAGCATCTACAATTGCTTTTTCCTTTTCAAATTCTACCTTTGCAGTTTTTCTTGTCTCTTGTTTTACAACACCATCTTTACGAACTTCTTCAAATTTCTTGTGCACCTTTGTTGTTTGTTCTAATAATTTTTCACAAGTGACATCTAATTTTTCAAGTTTTTCGGAAAGATTATTTAGTTTTTCTAAATAAGAAGTAACATCATCTAAATTATCTGCATCTTTCGCTTTAGCCATTGCAGTCTCTAAATTTTTAGATAAAATATCGAAGTCAGTTAATGTTTTTTGATATTCATTACTGTATTCTTCCAACTTCTTTTGCAAATCCCTATATTCTGCAACAACATCATTGTATACCTTCATTGCAAGAGCATAGTTTTTATATGCTGCACTCTTCTTGAACTTTTCATTTAATTGTTCAATTGTTCCTTCAACTTTTTGGTAATCAAGTATAGCTGTGAAATCCATAGTTCACTCCTTTATGTTATATAATCGTATTGAATGGTCTCTCTTGCTTAGATGTTAAAACTGTAACACCTAATGCACTCTCTATTAGACCTTTTATGATATCTTCAGCAATAATCTCACTTGAATAATGTGAAAATGAGACTACTGCGAAATTGTCTTCTTTAGCATCTACATAATTGTGGTGCTTGAAATCTCCGGATAAATAAACATCTGCCTCACTCTTTGCAAAATCATAGTTTTCTTTATCTGATCCGCCACCACCAGTACATGCAAATACTCTCTTAACCTTTTTCTTAGTATTTGTATATGTAACTGTTTCATCATTTAGTTTCGTTGAAACTAACTTTGCAAAATCTTTGATATCCATCTTATCAACATCAAATAAGACTCCACAGCGCTCGGTTTGAACTTTAATATTCTTGCCATCTAGTATTTGAGCTAGTGTGTAGTTCATACCCTTTTCTGCTTTGTCTAAATTTGTATGTTCTGAAATAACAGCGATATCATTCTTTATGCACTTTTCAATAATCTTGCCTTTTCCATCACTTGTGTCTATTTCATATAATGGACTAAAGATTAATGGGTGATGTGAAATGATAAGGTTTGCACCCTTCTTTATTGCAAAATCTACAACAGCGCTTGTTACATCTAAACAAGCAACTATCTTCTTAACTTCCTCATCTGGATTACCAAGCATTAGACCAATATTGTCATACTCTTCTTTTAAAGATGCTGGCGCTACTTTTTCTAATTCATTTAGAACGTCTTGTATTTTTGTCATTGTAACTCCTTTTGAGTTTGGGTAAGTCTTTGTAATTCCTCTTTAACTCCCTTTGCATCTTTGTTGGTTTTTAGCAATTCGTTTAAATGTGCTATTCTTTCCTCGCAAAAGATTTTAAAGATTGGATCTACCCTGTAATTTATCCCGTAATAAATCTCGTTATCACTAGGAATCTTTGCTCCTTTTTCTGCAGAGAATGATGTATAGAAATGATGTCCCTCTTTTATCCAGATATCGTTAACTATGCCATATCCATTATCTGCAAGTGTTTTCCTAACTTTTTCTTGGTGTCTGTTAGGTGAAAGCACAAATCTTTCGTATTTTTTGCCTTCACCAAACGCTCTTTCGAGTATTTTTGCTATTTCAGTGCCTCCAAGCCCTGCTAAGCAAACGCAAGACACTTCTTCACTATCTAACTCGTCACAACCATCAGAAACCCTACAAATCGTCTCACAGCCTTTATAAGATTTCATTAATTCATCAGCTTTTTCTAGAGATGATGCGGATATGTCCATGTTTATAACTTTCTTTATTTTGTTATTAGCATATAAATATGCCCCTAACTTTCCATGGTCACAGCCTATATCTGCAATAGATTCACCCTCAACTAGAGATGCAATTGCCTTTAGACGCTTAGATAGTATTACTCTCATTAGTCGTAATAATCTCTTAAGATTTTGATTCTGTTAGGTTGACGTAACTTAGATAAAGCTTTTGTCTCAATTTGACGAATTCTTTCTCTTGTTACATTGAACTCTTTACCAACTTCTTCAAGTGTTCTTTGTCTGCCATCGTCTATACCATATCTAAGACGAATAACTTTTTGCTCTCTTGGTGTAAGTGTTGAAAGAACCTTTAAAAGTAATTCTTTTAACATCTTGTTCTCAGCAACTTCAGATGGAGATAATGAGTTTGTATCCTCTAAAAAGTCTCCTAAATAAGAGTCATCTTCTTGTCCAACTGGTGTTTCGAAACTTACTGGGTCTTGAGAAATTCTTTGGATGTAAAGAATCTTTTCCTCTGGCATATCTAGTCTTTCAGCTAGTTCTGCTGTTGTTGGTTCTCTACCTTTCTCTTGAACTAATTGTCTTGTAACCTTTGCAAGTTTGGAAATAATGTCTCCCATGTGAACAGGAATACGAATAAGTCTGCCTTGGTCTGATATTGCTCTTTGAATACCTTGACGGATCCACCATGTAGCATATGTTGAGAACTTTAATTCTCTGTTGTAATCAAACTTATCAACAGCTTTCATTAAACCTACATTACCTTCTTGGATTAAATCTAAGAATTGTAAACCACGATTCATGTACTTCTTAGCAATAGAAACAACTAATCTTAAGTTGCAGTTAATAAGCTTATCTCTTGCAGCTTTGTCTCCTTGCTCAATTCTCTTTGCAAGGTCGATTTCTTCTTCTCTTGTTAAAAGTGGGTATTTACCAATATCACGTAAATACATCTTTACAGAGTCGTTAGTGTTTGCATCTGTAATGCCGTCTAACTTGATTTCTGGTTCTTGTTCAACATCCTTAATTTGAACATTTGCTTTGGCAAGTGCATCATAAACAGTTTCCATGTCGCTTGCATCTGCATTTAGATGCTCAAGTCTTGACATAAGTTCTTCGTCTGTTAATACACCTTTTTCTTGACCGATTTTAATTAATTGGTCTATTTGTTGTTGTAGTAATTCGTTTCTATCCATATTACTCCCTTATAAAATTGATTACTTAAATAATCTTGCTCTCAAGATCTTGCGCTAATAACTTTTGGTTAAGCACGCCTATATCTTGCATTATTTGCCTCTTTTCTTCTGTGGTTGCATCATTTAGTGATGCTTTCTTATTTTGAATTGTTGCTCTGATATAATCATTGGCTAATTGTATTAAACAATCCTTGTAATAATTTTCTTCAAGTATTTCGCTCGAAAAATCTCGCTTTTCATCTAAATAAGCGTTCATCTCATCTGTTTGAGGAATGGCAGCGAACATATCTCCGATAATTATGTCCTCGGTGCCTTTTGATTTTATCCATTCAACAACAACCTTTGCTGTAGGTTCAGTAAACCAGTCAACGTTTATTATTTCTCTATTTACATATTTTGCATTGTAAAGCATTCTACTAATTACAAATCTCATTCTAGAAATGCTTGCCTGTTCTGCCTTTGTTCTTCCAACGCTTGGCTTGGTTTCTTGTTCTTCAGCTGGGGCTGAGTTGGTATTGTGACTTAATTTGTATTTCTTTGTATCTGCTATAACAGAGTTCTTGCTTACCCTACCTATTTGGGCAACCATATTAGCATAAATATCTAAGTCTGTTTCATTATTTAATGTTGCAAGAGCAATCTTTGCCACACTTAAATATTTAGATCTGCCTGAACTTGTGGATAAATCGTTTGTGTCTAAACAGCGCTTTAGTCTGTATTCAATTAAAGACATGCCTTGACTTAGATAATTCTTGAAGCCTTCTGCTCCCTCTGTCTTAATTACTTCATCTGGATCCATGCCGTTTGGTAAACAAACAATCTTAATCTCTAATCCTGCACTCTCTAGCATAGGAGCATTTTTATTTGTTGCCTTAATTCCGGCTTCATCTCCGTCATAACAAACATATACACTCTGTGTATTCTTCTTAATCTCTGCAATTTGTCCATCTGTTAAAGCAGTGCCCATACCTGCAATTGCATTATTAATGCCTGCAGCACCTAAAGCAATGACATCCATATATCCTTCAACAAGAATGAGACTCTCGTATTTCTCACCTTTAATTCTTGCATCTCTGATATAGTTCAAACCATATACCATTCTGCTCTTTTCAAAGACTTCGTTGGTATTTGAGTTTTTATACTTAGATGGATTACCTTTATCTGCTTCTCTATATATTCTTCCGCCGAAAGCAACTACTTTTCCAAATGGATCATAAATAGGAACGATTAATCTGTTTGCAAATGAGTCTATATGCTTATCTCCATATATAAGTCCACATGCCTCTATATCTGCAATAGAATATCCCTTTCTTCTTAAATAGCCTTGTAATTGTTCTTCACCTAATGAAACACCAAGTCTGTATTTTTCTATAATATCTGTACCAAATCCTCTGCCAGCAAGATATTCCATAGCCTCTTTGCCTTTGTCTGAGGAAGTTAGGTTTAAATAGTATAGCCTGTTTGCATCTAACATTAATTGTTGTAGATGCTCCCTTCTATCCTTCTTTTTCTTGTGTTCATCATCAGATTCATGTTCTGGTAGTGTCATGTTAGCTCTGTCTGCAAGTATCTTTACTGCATCCCAATAACTAACTTGCTCGATTTCCATTACGAACTTAATTACATCTCCACCTTTTCCACAGCCGAAACAATGGTAATATCCCTGATCTTCATGGACATAGAAAGATGGTGTCTTTTCATTGTGGAAAGGACAACAACATACCCAGTCTGAACCTCTGGACTTTTTTAGAACAACATAGGAATTAATAACATCTTTAATGTTACTTCTAAGTCTAAGTTCTTTTATAAAATCTTCTATTTTTTGTTTATCAATTGCCACGAGCAACCTCTATATTTATAAAAAATATAAATAAGCAAAATTTTGCCTATGCATAAGTATTATACGTTTATTTTTTTAAAATTTTTAAATTATTGTAAAAATTATTAAATTTTTGCTTAAATCCAGTACAATCTTGGCAATAATCCGGCAACAATGTTCCATGCATTCTCTGGATTCTTGGTTATGTCTACGACATTTTTGTATTGCTTGAATCCAATCAAATACAATGTCTTTAATACTGCAGTTGCTGTCTTATCATTGAGATTACTAATGTTATATGACTTCAATTGAGAGTTTGCATAAGTTTGCAATGTATTACTATCTATAGCTGTGTTTCTAATTTCAACATATTGTTGTCCACTGAAACCAACCATCTCTTCTTTGTAATAGTAATATGCTGCAACTTTTCTTTCCTCTGTATCTAAATATGACTCGTCATATAAACTGTTCTTAATTTCATCAGATAATGTTAAAATTACAATGTTTAATTTTCCGGCATTTCTTGGAACTTTTGAATCTTTTGTAATTTCCATTCTTGCAGTGATTAATCCACCTGTTACAAAGCATCCATCTAATCCAGCATTGGTGCTTAATCCAGCGATATTAACCTCTATCTTATCATCAGTAAATGGTGAGTTTGTCTTTGCAATAACTGAGATAGATCCATCTCTATATGAATACATTAAATCTGTGTTTACTTGTCCACAAATTCCACCAACATTCACTAATAGTGAACCTCTGTTCAATTCAGCATCTTCGTTAAGTGCTCCAACTAATGCACAGTTATGAATTGCAATGTCTATTGTTTGTGGTCCCATTGCATAACCAACTACACCACCAACACAGATATTTGTATTGATTCTGTTGTGGATATTAGAGTTACTATCACTCTTGAATTTATGTGATATTCTTGTTACCTCAACAAAGCAGTTGATAACTGTTAAATTGCCATCTCCATCATGTGCACCTAAGATACCACCAAAGATAGAACTTGCTTGGTTAACTTGAGTGTCTGAATTGCTCTTATCGAATGCTTCATGCTCTACTGAAACATTACCATTTAGATAACATTGGTCGAATAAACATTCGCCCTTTGCATTTCCACAAATACCGCCAACATATAAATTGTATGAACGAGTATTGTAAATACGCATTTGTCCTGTTGTATTATTGCTTCCACCAGTTGCAGTTGTAGTAAAACTACAATATGTCATTTTTGAGTTTATAGCTTCACCACATATTCCACCAACTATATTGGCATCATCTGATACTGTACCATATGAAATATAGTTAACAGAGCCATATACACTTACATGGCTAATTGTTGTATCTGTTGCTTGTCCAACAAGAACACCAGCTGGAAGAATTGCTTCTCCACCTTCTTGGCAAAGTTCAACATCTTCTAAAACTAAGTTTCTAATAATTGCACCATCTGTCTTCGCAAATAATCCCTTTGCACTTGTGGATGTATCTGTGACAATAGATAGTCCCTTGATCTTATGTCCGTTACCTTCTAAGATACCTGAGAATGAATAGTTTTTATCTCCAAATAAAGGAGCAATCTCTGTTCTTAAAATAGTTGTTATTTCTTCACCAGTATCTGGATCTGCTGAAGTTGTAAATGTGAAATCTGTAAAGTCTATATCGTTTGCAAGAGCATATGAAAGCGTCGCATTAGATGCATTTGCATCTATTGTTAAGAATTCCTCTGGTGTTGAGATCAAATCGAAGTTGCTACTTTCTGAACTGTTCTTCTTTTCAGCAACCTCGTTTTGAACAAGATAAACTCCATCTGTACTTCCATCTGTACTATAGATTGTCATTATGCCATTCTCATAATTACAAATCATGTATGTAGCTAGAGTATTCTTTCTAAGGGTTACTGTGCTTCCCTTAATTTCATATACACCACCGGTATTATCAGATGCATTCCAAGTATAATCTGGATTTAAATGTACCCAAACTGCTGGGTTTACTTTTGCATTATCTGCTGGATTATTTGAAGTAGAATAAAAATAGTATCCATGGTTAATGGAAACATTATTAGTTTTGTTACATGCTGCAAGTGCACACACGCACAAAATTATTAACACTATGACTAATAATATACTTATTTTCTTATTCATACCTATGATATGTTAACATAAAAACCCTAAAAAAATCAATGTTTTATAACAAAAGGCACCCCACTTTCGCAAGGTGCCAATGTATATTTTAATGTTTACAATGCTAAATTAATTATCTTGGATATTTAATGTTAGCTTGTGCTGCTGCCAAACGAGCAATTGGTACTCTGAATGGTGAGCATGATACATAGTTGAGGCCAACTTTATGACAGAACTCGATTGTTGAAGGATCTCCACCATGTTCGCCACAGATTCCAAGGTGAATGTCTGGACGTGTTGCACGACCTAATTCAGCTGCCATCTTAACGAGTTTACCAACACCAACTTGGTCTAATCTTTGGAATGGATCACTTTCGTAAATCTTCTTGTCATAGTATGCACCTAAGAACTTACCTGCATCATCACGTGAGAATCCGAATGTCATTTGTGTTAAGTCATTTGTACCAAATGAGAAGAATTCAGCTTCTTTTGCGATTTCGTCTGCTGTTAATGCTGCTCTTGGGATTTCGATCATTGTACCAACTTTGTACTTGAGGTCTTCACCAGATGCTGCAATACATTCATCTGCTGTCTTACATACGATCTTCTTGACATATGCTAATTCCTTAACTTCACCAACTAATGGGATCATGATTTCTGGAACATTTGCCCAGTCTGGATGACGATGTTTAACTGCAATAGCTGCTTGGATAACTGCCTTTGTTTGCATTACTGCGATTTCTGGATATGTAACTGCGAGACGGCATCCTCTGTGACCCATCATTGGGTTGAATTCATGTAATGATGCAATCTTGTCTTTTAATTCCTTAACGGAAATCTTCATATCTTTTGCAAGTGCTTCGATTTCTTCTTCTGCTGTTGGAACGAATTCATGAAGAGGTGGATCTAAGAAACGGATAACAACTGGGCATCCTTCTAATGCTTCATAGAGTCCTTCGAAGTCTTTTTGTTGCATTGGTAATAATTTTGCGAGTGCAGCTTCTCTTTGTTCTACTGTATCAGAAACGATCATTTCACGCATTGCATGAATTCTATCTGGATCGAAGAACATATGTTCTGTTCTGCAGAGACCAATACCTTGTGCACCGAATGCTCTTGCTTGTTTTGCATCCTTTGGTGTATCAGCATTTGTTCTAACTTGTAATGAACGATATTTATCTGCCCATCCCATGATTCTTCCGAAGTAACCTGAATTTACATCTGCTGGAACTGTTGCGATTTCGCCTTGATATACAGCACCTGTGCTTCCATCTAATGACATCATGTCACCTTCATGGAATGTAATTCCATTGATTACGAATACTTTTCCATCTTCATCGATAGAAACTTTGTTTGGATCTGAACCACAACCAGATACACAGCATGTACCCATACCACGTGCAACAACTGCTGCGTGTGATGTCATACCGCCACGAACTGTTAAGATACCTTGTGCATAGTGCATACCTTCGATATCTTCTGGGGATGTTTCTAATCTAACTAAGATAACTCTCTTTATTCCTTTGTTTACAACCCAATCTACTGCATCTTCTGCTGTGAATACTACTTGTCCACATGCTGCACCTGGTGATGCTGGTAATGCTGTTGCGATAGGTTTTGCTGCCTTTAATGCTTTTGCTTCGAATTGTGGGTGTAATAATGCATCAAGTTGTTTTGGATCGATCATGCAAACAGCTTGCTTTTCATCAATCATACCCTCATCTACTAAGTCACATGCAACTTTGATAGCTGCTGTAGCTGTTCTCTTACCATTACGTGTTTGAAGCATGAATAACTTTCCATCTTCAACTGTGAATTCCATGTCTTGCATGTCATGGTAGTGCTTTTCGAGTGTGTCAACAATCTTTAAGAATTGATTGTAAACATCTGGCATTTCTTCTTGTAACTTTGTGATAGGTGATGGTGTACGAACACCTGCAACAACGTCTTCACCTTGTGCATTAAGTAAATATTCACCGAATAATCCCTTTTCACCTGTTGCTGGGTTACGTGAGAATGCAACACCTGTACCTGATGTATTACCTGTGTTACCGAATACCATCTCTTGTACGTTAACTGCTGTACCCCAATCTCCTGGGATATCATTCATTCTACGATAGTAGATAGCACGTGGGTTGTCCCATGAACGGAAAACTGCTTTAACAGCACCCATTAATTGATCTCTTGGATCTTGTGGGAAGTCTGCGCCTAAAGCTGCTTTATATTTTGCTTTGAATAATTCTGCGAGTGCTTTTAAATCTTCAGCTGTTAATTCTGTGTCTTGCTTTACACCCTTCTTTTCTTTCATTTCGTCAATTAAGCTTTCAAAGTCTTTCTTTGAAACTTCCATAACAACGTCTGAATACATTTGAATGAAACGACGATAGCTATCATATGCGAAACGTGGGTTGTTTGTCTTCTTAGCAAATGCTTCAACGACTACGTCGTTTAAACCTAAGTTAAGAATTGTATCCATCATACCAGGCATTGATGCACGAGCACCTGAACGAACTGATACTAAGAGTGGATTTTCTAAGCTACCAAGAACTTTTCCTGTTTGTTCTTCTAGTTTTGCGATTGCAGCTGTGATTTGTTCTTGAATTTCTGCGTTGATTTGCTTGTCATCATTGTAGTATTGTGTACAAGCTTCTGTTGAAATTGTGAATCCACGTGGGACTGGCATTCCAAGTTTTGTCATTTCTGCAAGGTTTGCGCCTTTGCCACCGAACATAGCACGTCTTTCTGCTTCTACTGTGCTATAGTCTGCAGCTTCTTTAAACATGTAAACATATTTTTTCATTAAAAAGAGTCCTCCTGTCTATAACTCATATATATGATTTGCGTAATATTATACGCGCCATAATTAAATTAATCAAGATTTTTTAGATAAATAATATAACAAAAAATTTAAATATTGTTGGCTAATTCTTTGCAATTTTATGCCTTTTAAAATACAAAAAACCACAAGCCGAAACCTGTGGTTTTCGATATTCTAACGATATATTTTGGTTTAATTTATTATTTTGCCATCTTAATGGAAACTAAGATTTTGAGCAAGCATGTTAAGATGATATTTTTCTCTTCTGGTTGATCCTTGAAGCTCTTAAATGCTTGGAGTAAGAAGATACACATCTTAATCTTTACATTCTTAGATACTTTGCTGGATGAACACATGAAGTTTACAAGTTGTGGTAACTTAGCAAAACGTGGTGGTGTAAATTCATCACTATCATCGATTGCTGCTTCTTCTGCTTCCATCATTTCAACTGCCTTTACATCGTCTTCAGATGGCTCTGGGATTTCTTCTAAATCCTCATCTGCAAGTTCTTCTGCTGCAGCGATAACTTCTTCCTCGGCTGGTTTTTCCTCTACAGGTGCCTCTTCAACTGGAGTTTCTTCAGCTGGTGCTTCCTCTGTTGGAACTTCATCAATTGGAGCTTCTTCTGCTGGAGCTTCCTCAACTGGAGCTTTTCCTGCTTCTGCATCTTGAAGTGCTTGAGCCTCGCCATAATCAAATCCTAAATTTGGATCTGTAACTTGCTCTGGATTAATGTCTAGGTCTACTCTTTCATCATTGTCGAATTCATTAGTAGATTCAACTTCAACAACTTCTTCTTGTGCGATCTCTTCTTTTGCTTTCTTGTTCTTTTTCTTAAATCCAAACATATCTTCGTCCTCTTTTATTATTTGTTCATCTAATTGCTTAATATATTGCTCGTCTTTGTAGCCATCTCTAAATGCATTACCGATCTTTTCTATAGAAAGATCTTCTTCACTATTAATTGATGGGACTTGTCTTTCTCTTTCTGGTAATGACTTAATTGCTAGTGCTGCACTAGCTAAAACCGCATTAAGAGTTGAATTATCATCTTCATTAACTGAAGATATGATTTCGTCGACATTAGAAATTATATCACTTGGTTCTTCATTTGTCATTACCTCATTTTCTTCAACTTGTTGTTCTACAACAGGTTCTTCTTCAATTTGAAGTTCAACAACTTGAGGTTCCTCTATAACTTCCTCGACTTTTTCTTCAACTTCTTCAACTATTACAGGTTCTTCTATAGGTGCAGGTTCTTCAACCTTCTCTTCTTCCTTTTCTTCAACAATTTCCTCAATTTTTAGTTGTTCTAATGGGGTCTCTTCTACAATTGGCTCTTCTTGTACTTCCTCAATTTGAGGTTCTTCTTGGACCTCTTCTACCTTTTCAACAGGTGCTGGAGCTTGTTCTTGATTCAACTCTTGGTTAAACTTCAAAAGGATATCAATAGGTGCTGCAGGTTCAACTGCATACTCTCTCTCTTGAACATCCTTGGATATATTCTTTGCAATAATTTCATCAACAATAGATGCGATATCTGAAAGTGGTGATGAATCAGCTGCATAGTCTTTTTCGATTTGTAATTGTGTTGCAGCATCTAAATCATCCTGCATTGTCTCGAATGCCTTAAGCGCGCGCTTGTATTCTATTTTTGCAGCAAGCACGAACAATAAATGAATAACTGCTACCAAAATAATTGCAACACCAGCAACAATGCCGAGTTTTTCTTTATACGCTGATCCCATGCAGAAGAAACTCAATATACCTACAATGAGGAAGGAAATAGCAATAAACACAACAGATCTAATGTTTCTGTTGGATCCTACTTCTCTATCGAATACTTTTTCACGGGATATAATATCACTTGGATAACCAAATCTAACACCAAGGTATTGAATCCATGCTTCTCTTAATCTTCTAGGTGCCTGTTCTGAGAAACATTCCTTTGTAAATGCAGCAACGTTCTCATCGTCAATGATCTTATACTTGTTTTGGATAAGTTTTGAGATTTTCTTTGTTGCAAATCTAAGTTTTGCAATTCCAGAGAATGCATACGAAATTGCTATACCAATACCTAATGCTACAATTAATGAAATGGCAATAATGGCAAAAATTTTAAAGTCTACTACTGAGGCTTTTTCGGCGCCACGAGCAACAGCATCAAATATCTTTCTTAGAAAATCCATCATTACCCCTAATTAAGTTAATATATAAACTTAACTTTTATTATAATCACATACGCATAAATTTGCAAGAATAAAATTTTTCGGGATAGTATTCGCGCGAGGTTTTAGTCTATTTTTGTGAACTCTCCAGTAATTAAAGATAGTATGCCCATGTTGTCAATTTTTTTCTTAAACGCACTTTCAAATGCCTTTTTGTACAGATAAAGTTGTTTTTTATAACTATTTTTTAACACTTCACCTGTTTTGCGAGACAATTTATAATCTATTAAATTTATCTTTCCATCAACCTCATAAACCATATCTATAACGCCTTGTACAAGGACTTTGTCATCGGTTTTAGCCTCTTCTATAACAGTGTTTGCAGGAGTATACATTGTGAATTTATACTCTCTCATACATCTACCATTACTTGCTTCTTTGATGATTTGGCTATTCATTACCCTGTATAAATCTTGAACATCTATCATGTCTCTATTGACACTTTCGATAATGCCTTGCATTTCCATCCAATCTAGTTCTTTGTTGATTTCTTCAATGGTTCTAGCGTTGAAGTTAATCTTCTCCATTACCTTGTGATATAGTGTTCCAGCCTTTGTTGCATATTGATAAAGTGAAGGCAATTCTTCCTCACTATCTAGCGCTGTGTTTAATGCAGATACTGAATATGATGCAGATAGTTTGGTAGATTCTTCATATGGATACACATATTTTTCTGCCTGTGTAATAATCTCTTCTATTTGGAAGTCATCCCTTTCAATAATGTATTTGTTCTCTTCTTTAGCATTCTTTTCTAAATACTTTTCTTCCCTATATAAGTTTTTACCCTCTTCAAATTCTAGGGATCCATTGTATACTGCTTCTTCTATGTAATCTATCATGGATGTTTTCCAATCAAATGATGGATTTTTGCCAAATGAATCTAAATCATAGTTAGCACCCACGTTTGAAAGTAGATACATTCTCTCTTTTGCACGAGTTAGAGCAACATAAAGTAATCTCATTTCACTCTTTTCTTCGGCTTGTTTATTCAATAAATCTATAGCATATCTAGAGAGTGTCTTATATGTTCTCTTATTTTCCTTTTCATAGTAGTCCATAGCGAGATAACCATTGCCGTAATAGGATACTGTAGGCGTTCTAGTATCAGAATTCTTTTTATTTAATGTTGGTAAGAATACTATTGGTACTTCTAAGCCTTTGAATCCATGGTATGTTGATATCTTTACTCTATTACCACCGAATGTACCGCCTTTATCCTCGCTGTTCTTTCTCTTTCCATATACTGACATGAACTTAGCAAGACTATTATTCTCTTCAATGCCTTCTATTGCCGTGATATACGCTTCAATTTCAGCAACATCACTATCTCCTCTCTGCATTAGGTATGCATCATAGGCAAACTCTGAGATAATATCTCTTAGTAATTCACTAACAGTCTTAAAGCTTGCTCTTAATCTAAATTCCTCGATAATGTCAACGGTATTCTTAACCTTTTTACCGAGCTCAGTGCCAGTATCTTTTATTGCTAAAAGTGCATCATAGTAGTTGGTTGTATAAATGTTATCTCTATACTTTTCAATCTCGAGTAATTCGTTTTTATCATAGCCACCTAATATAGATTGCATATAAGATACTAGCGCTACATCCTGTCTTGGATTATCTATTACGGATAACATAGCAATAAGTTCCGTTTCAGGCTTGCTTTCTGAATCATTAAATGAG
Source organism: Christensenellales bacterium (assembly GCA_045130665.1). Taxonomy (GTDB): domain Bacteria; phylum Bacillota; class Clostridia; order Christensenellales; family CAG-917; genus RGIG8124. The sequence continues at coordinate 309,690 of JBGUQC010000004.1, forward strand.
CCTATATCCAAAGGAATATTATGGTTTCTTAAAACACTTAATATCTTGGTTGCTGCGCTACGTTTTCTAAATAAGATTGCAAAGTCCTCGTATCTATATACGCCTTCTCCACCATCTTTCTTTTGTCCTAAAAGTGAATCTATTGTTTCTGCTATATATTCTCCTTCACATTCATCTGCAGAGGCGAATTTTTCTTTTTGTTGGTGATTAACAATAGAATATACACTAAGTTTTTCCGTTGGATTAACCTCTTTTGGCTCGACAAAGAAGTGTATTTGTACCTTTTTACCAAAGTCTTTTACCTTTGTTATAAAGGCGTGTTTGTCATTTGTATAATCCACATCAGCAGTTTCCTTGGTCATGACAGAACTGAAAATATCATTAACGAATGTTAAGATTTCTCCCACGCTTCTATGGTTTTCACTAAATTGAATAGCCCTCTCTTTTGGATATTTTGCTTGTCTTGCAAGGAATATCTTTGGATCTGCAAGTCTAAATTCATAGATAGATTGCTTAACATCTCCAACGAAGAATGCCACATCATTAATTAAATGAGAATATATGTATTCTTGTGTTGGGTTAACGTCTTGATACTCATCCACAAAGATAGCATCAAAGTCTTTTCTAATTTCCTCGCCTTTAATGTCTAATAGTTCTATCATTTTATGCTCTAAATCATTATATGTGAGCATATTTTTTTGTTCTTTTAAAAGCGTATATTCTGCTTCAAATCTAGAAACTATTTCTAATAGTTTTGCAATATATACTTTGCCTTGTTCATGGCCAACCTCAAAGTAATCCGAATCTTCCATTGCAGGCAAGAATTTCTTATTAACAAGGTCTCTAAACTCGGTTACAACAAGTTTAAATCTTTCTCTATTATCATCATGATTTCTATTTGCTTTTGTAGATAATTTATCTAGGGTTTTAGATATATCAATAATGTTCTTTAAATCAGAATGTTCAACGGTATTTATATAGATTAAAATATCCCCGTATACATCTAAAATATCCTGGTATTCCTCTTGTTTACCGAGGAAATGGATTCTATTTTGGCAAATTGAAATATCATCTTTTATCCTGTTTAGATTTTCAACATAGATATCCTTAACAATCTTTGCAAATGGGCTGTTCCAAACATCCTCAGAATAGCATTCATTTACTGTATCAAAGAAGGACTTTCTATCTGGTCTAATATCAATGATTGAATATAGCCTTGTAACTATATCACGAAGCTCATCATCACCGCGTGAAAACGAGAAAATATCGCCGAATTCAAGGAATATTTCATCTTGTTCTTCAATGTATTTATCAAAGACATTATCTAATGCAGTATTAATCAAAATTTGTGCTGCATCATCGCTTAATATTTCAAATGATGGAGAAATATCTAATGCCTCGAAATTTTGTCTAATCATAGCGGAACAGAAGCTATGTGTAGTACCTATATTTGCAAAAGGTAAATCCTCTATTGCTTGTCTAAATAATTCCTCGGTTTCGCCGCCTTTCATAAGCTGGTTATAAAGCTCTGTAGATAACCTATCTCTCAACTCTTCTCCAGCAGCATTATTATATGCAAGAACAATCATACGTTTAAGAGATGTTCCTCTACCAATTTCAGCGATAATTCTATGAATGAGCGTTAATGTTTTTCCACTACCAGCGGAGGCAGATACTATAACTTCGCCATCTGTTATAATGGCATTTTCTTGCTGTTTAGACCAATCATAATCGTGATTATATATTTTTAGTGTCTTATCCATTGTCACGCCCTCCATCTTCTCCATTGATAATTACATCAAAGTCCTCGATTTTTGCCTTAGAAAACTTTCTATTGTTAGTGTTTTTATATTTGCAAACGTCAGCATATCCACATACTCTGCATTGCTGGTCTTTTGGTTTTGCTTCTACATATCCACTTGCAATAGTTTCCAATCCTTTTTCAGATACAAGCTGAGCATACTTTTCCCAGTTATTTAAATCTTCTTTATTTGCATATACCTCAGGTGATATTCCTTTATTTTTTAATTTGAAAGGAACCATACTATCTTCTGCATTTTCTAAGGTATAATTTTTATCTATATTCTTATGAACATCTTCATCATTAAGAACCACTCCCGTGTACTTGAATCTATTTGCAACTTCCTTTTTATCGTAGGATGCGTAAATTGGAAGATAGAAAGCGCCTATTGGATGGTAATTTGTGTTCTGTTCAATAGTTCTTAAGTAAAGCATCAATTGGATTTGTGTTCCGTAATACAATTCTGTGAGATCAATATCTGCGCTCTTATAAGTCTTATAGTCTACGATGAATACCTCGTCTCCACATTTATCTACCCTATCTATTTGACCAACAATATCTACCTCTTGTCCGTCTATATATAAAGATATAGGTTTGAAGGTTTTATCATATTTTGCGAACTTCTTCTCCGTATATAGTGGTTTAAAGTTAGAATTTTGAATGGATTTATAGATATTGGTGCATATCTCTTCACACTCTTTAAGTAACTTTTGGAATAGGCCTTTCTTCTCGTTTGCTGCCATGTTTTTATATCTTGGCATTTCCTCTATAGCGCCATCAAAGCATTGTTTGGTCATATCTTTAATATTGTCTTCTTCAACCTTTCCTTCTTGATATAACTGAACAAATAACTCTAATACCTTATGAATAATGGTACCCGTCTCATATCTTTGCATTTGAGCATCTTCTCTTTCTCTTAAGCCTAAACCATATGAAAGATAATATGCGTATGGGCATCTATAGAAAGACTCTATTTTAGATACAGAAGATTTAACTGAACCATCTTCTTCCTTTGGTCCTAATAATAGTTTTCCATCTTTTACATAATTTTGGTCTACAAATAAGTCTTGGATTTTATCTTTATCTTCACTATCTAGCATAGAATAAACTGTGCCGTAGATTTTTTCGTTTTCATCGCCTGCAACTCTATGTGGTACCAATGTTTTTAATACTGAATAGTATCTAGACTTAGGTGTTGAGAATAATGTCTCGTAAATCTTTTGTTTTTCAGCACTATCCTTTGAACCAATGTCTTCAAGATCTATTTCTTGCATTGGTATTTCGCCGCCTTTCTCGGTTAATAGGCTATTGATTTGTTGGAAAACAATAGAAGGTTTAATATGTCCACCTACTACAGATGTAGAATAGGAAATATCTGTTGTCTCAGCGGACTTTTTTAGTATTTCAATTGCGCCAAGAGATTGAATATAATTCTTTTCTCTAGTATTTGGAGAAATAAGGAGGCCTGCATTCTCCATATTTAATTCATCTTTATCTGAAATAATGATGCCGTTTTTCTCAACGCCTGGGAATGAACCTTGTGCAGCGCCAATTACATAGATTTTGCCCGTTCCTACGAATCTACTTCTCGTATCTCCAACATATACACTATCTCTATATACTGGGACTGAGGAAATATCCACATTTTCTATCATGGACTTAAACATATCTAAGAAGCTTAATAGTGTTTTTGGCGTATTACCCATGATTATGCTTATCTCATCAAAGATCATATCCAATTTCTTGTTTACTTGTTTTGCACATTTTTCATAATATTGGCTTACCTTTTTAATTGAAGTAATATGGCATGTCCACACATAATCTGTAGCCTTGCAAATATCCTTTAAAACACCAATGATTTTAGATGTGGCTATTTCTTTTTTGCCTATATTATCTAATGGCTTAACAATGCTACACATAAATGCTCTTATATCCTCTGCTTTTTGGAGCAATTCTTCTTCACCCTTGCCCATTATTTCAAAGGTATCCTTGAATAATGTGTAGTTTACATTGTATTTAAGAACATAGTTTTCAAACTTATGAATATCATCTAAATAGTCTTTATTTGGCTCTACTTCAACAACATCTAATTCATCTACCGGCAACTCTTCAACAACCTTATTTTTATAGTCTCCATAAAGATAAACAAATAATGGGTTTTTAACCATATCAAAGACGTCTGCTCTCTTATAATTACCCGTTACAATATTGAGTAAAGAGATAATGTATCTTACAAAAGTTTGCTCTGTAAGATTTGCCTTCTGATCAATATAGAAAGAGATTTTTAAGCGTTTAAATATCGAAATGATACTATTAAGGTATGAATTTGGTTGGCAACAGACTATCTCGAAGTCCTGATAACGCTTACCTTCCTTCATAACTTTATACTTAATATCCAAAGCTACTCTTAGTATTTCATCATAAACTGAATTAGCTTTGTAGAAAGCATATGTGCCATTATTTTCAACCTTATTTTTTACGGATTTAAGGGAGAATAAATACTTGGAAATCATATCCTGTGCAATAGGTAATTGTTCCCTATACTCTGCCTTTGAAATATCTAATCCAAGATTTGTCAATCTATCTAATATCTTATCTGCTGGATATATTTTTGCATTAGGATATTCGCATCCCTTTTCGGATCCAGAAGCAAGACCTATAACTACCTTATTACCAGCGTTTTCTAAACCTCTAATAATTGCGTATTGAATAGCACTGAAATAATAGAAGTCCATAATGAAGTAATCATGGTTATAATCCTTCTCTTGCCTCATTAAAGATTCAGCATATAGCTCGAGCATTGTGGATGCATCGTTATACTTCTCTTTTAATGCAGCTAAATATTTTTGATATACGAAAGCTAAATCATGAATTTTATGAGCAGTAGATGTTGGCAATTCATCTTGTGCATTATAAAGACTATCTATGGATAAACCGCTAACCCTTAAGGTATTAATAGCATCTGCAAATTCTTCAGAAAATCCATCTCTCCCCGCGGATTTAGTGTAATATTCCATTCCATCCTTATTTTTGTCTATGACATCAGCCATCAACATAACAGAGCCTTCTTTTGTAAGGCAACGCTTCTCTTTCTCGCCTAATGCCTTTCTTGCAAGGTTCTTAAATGGTTGAACTTCTAAGTGGAATGTACACTCTTTATCCAATGCTTGAAGTAGTCCTCTTTCAACGGACATACTGAAATAATCTGGCACAATTACTGTTACCATTTTTTGCTCGTTGAGACTTTTCTTGATTTCGTTTACCATTGCACGGTAAACACCACGTGTGGAATTAGATAATATAGCTTTCATGTCTCCAATATTAGCACTTTTTTTCTGGGTGTCAATACCATAGACGGTACAAAATAAAATTATACTAATTTTTTTTTGTATTTATAAAATTTATATAATTATATATCATTAAAAGATATTTGCCTTAGATTTTATTTTGTTATATAATCCATATATTATGAAAAAGTTAAGTTTATTATTAATCGCAATAGTACTCGTTCTTGGTATGGCCTTTGGTCTAAGTGCATGTAACAATGCAACAACTGAAGGACAATTAGAGAATATTTTCTTTGATTACCAAGGAACAGGAAAAGAAATCTACACATACGATGTAGCAAATTCTTCAAATGGTGCAACAGGTACCTACATTATTACAATTGAAACAAAAGAAAAAGATCAAGAAGTTACAATTATTGAAGACTTCAAGGTTGAAAACTGCCCAGCTGGATATTTAGTAACAGATGAATTAACAATGTCAGATGGTTACACATCCAAAGCAACATGTTTCTTTGCAATTGCACAAGTTAGCGGTACAACATCTCAATTCTTAAAACCAATTGCATCTTCAAAGAAAGTTACAGGTTCTGAGAATGACTTTACTTCATATGGTTCATACGAAGGCAAAAAGTACAATTACACATTAATTGCTAATGGTACAACAAAAGATGGTTCTGTTGAAGTCGGAACATCCAAAGTTTATGACAATAGCGAATTCCACCAAGTATTAAGAGGAATCAAAGATTCCATCTTCCAAGGTGGATTCACATTTGCTATGACAGTACCAATTGTAACAGCAACAGAAGAAACAGCAGTAAGTGTTTCAGCTAATTCCTCTGCAACCACAACAGTAATTGCTACAAACGTTCCAGATGGCGAAGGAAAGAAAGCATTTGAATGTTTCCCAGTTAGATTATCTAGAAGCACAAAAGTTGAAGGTATCTCTCAAACATTCTGGTATACAAAGGATCCAGTTGTTATAGATGGTTTCTCACTCAAACACGTATTAACAAAGATTGAAGAAGCTAGTGTAACTTATACACTTAAATCTTATGCAATTGAAATCTAAACTTAACTAAATATAAAAACAGAATTAGGCTACACGTTAGCCTAATTTTTTTTATCTTTATAATATTTATAAATTTGTGATACTATATTGATATACGTTTTTAGAGAAGTTATAAAATGAATGATTTACTATATGTGTTTTTAATAATGTTCGGTATTCCAGCTATTCCAGGAATCATTGTTGGATTAGTTTTTCTCATTATTAAAATAGTAAAAAAGAAAAAAAATCGATTTAGTGATTATATTATTCGTAATAGCCAAGCAATAAAAGATTTACAGGATGTCAATTCAAAATATGTATTCTATTCCACTGAAGATTGTGACGAGTGCCACACATATGATAATGAAACTTTTTATGACAACATATCCTGCCAAGACTATTTAATATATCAGCTACAATTTAAACAAAGAATTATCAAAGATACAATTAAGTTAATTGATAAAAATTTCAACATGTATTCGAACTATTGTAAGGAAGTCGCAAAAATAGATTCTTTCGGCAATTTCCCTATGTTATCCCATTCCAATAAAAAAAGAGCACTACAACTCGAAAGATTATTGTTTGAACGATATAGAGCAAAACCTGTTTGTGGATTTTCTCTTACTGTTACATTAAGATGTTCAACGATGTATGGCCGTGCATATGCTTCAAAATATTCAATTTTTACAGAAGAAACTGTTTTGGATTTAATTAAACGAGTTAATAATAGAACTGGTGGTTTCTTTAATGACAGAGCAATATGGGATGCCATCTGCAGAGTAGAACGCGGCAAAGTTTCTAATAAGATGAGATTTAGTATTTATGAAAGAGATAATTATAGATGTCAAATATGCGGAAGACGCTTACCTGCCGAAAAACTTGAGATAGATCACATAAAACCAATAGCTAAAGGTGGGAAAAGCACCTATGATAATTTGCAATCATTGTGCAAAAGATGTAATCAAGAAAAAGGGGATTCTTATGTAGAATAAAAAACCAGGGTTTGCGCCCTGGTTATTTTTTTTAATGTCTGCCTCCAAGCATTTGATTCTTGAGAGTCCATAACTTCTCGGATAAGTCTACCTTAAAGTCTTGTGTGTTTATAACTCTTCTGTACTCTGGGAAGAATTCAGATATGCTCTTTTGCTCATATTCACCAATCTCTTTTAATGTTGGAAGCTTGTATACTAACTTGCCATCTACAAAGATATCCACCATTAATTCCTTAATGGAATAGTTCTCAAATGTGGTCTTTTTCCATGTTTGAGTTGGATGGAATACTGTTAATGGCTTGCTTGTGTCTATTTCTTCATCACGAAGCATAATTAAATCTGCAGCTGCCATGCCATTGCTCTTGTAAATACGAGCTATCTTCTTTAAGCCTGGATTGGTTATCTTCTCAATTGAGTTAGACATCTTAATCTTTGGCTCCATAACTCCTTCACTATTTTCAATAGCACACATCTTGTAAACACCACCTAATGATGCATTACTGAATGATGTGATGAGTTTTGTTCCTATTCCATAAACGTCTATCTTGCAGTCTTGTGCTTTTAATGCGAGTAAAATGTCTTCATCTATATCATTGGATGCAAAGATCTTAACATAGTCATAGCCTGCAGCATCTAGCATCTTTCTTGCTTCTCTAGATAAATATGCTAAATCTCCGCTGTCTAATCTAATACCAAGAGGTTTGTGTCCCTTTGCAACAAGTTCATCGAAAACTTTAATTGCATTTGGTACACCACTCTTTAGAGTGTCAAATGTATCTACGAGTAATAAACATGAATCTGGATATAACTCTGCATACTTTCTAAATGCATCAAGTTCACTATCAAATGTCATTACCCAACTGTGAGAATGTGTTCCCTTGATTGGAATACCAAACATTTCGCCTGCAAGTACGTTAGATGTGCTATGTACACCACCTATATATGCAGCACGTGCACCATAAATACCTGCGTCTGGACCTTGAGCACGTCTTAAACCAAACTCAGAAATTGCATTCTTTGTGCACTCACAAAGTCTTGCTGCTTTTGTAGCAATAAGTGTTTGATGATTAACAATGCACAAAATAGCTGTCTCAACTAATTGAGCTTGAATTAATGGTGCTGTAACTGTGAGGATTGGTTCGTATGGGAAAATCATTGTTCCCTCTGGAACCGCCTTGATAGAACCCGTAAATTTGAATTCTCTTAGAGCATTGAAGAAGTCTTCATCAAAGATATTTTGAGACTTTAAATAAGCAATGTCTTCCTCGCCAAAATGTAAGTCTTGAATATAATCAACAACTTGCTCAAGTCCTGCTACTATGGCATAGCCATAACCACCAGAACCCCTGTAGAATAAATCAAAGGATGCTTCTCTCTTATCTAGACCATACTTGTGATAACCATTTGCCATGGTTAATTGATATAGGTCTGTAAGCATTGTTAAGTTTCTTCCCTCGTAAATCATATTTCCCTCTATTTATCAATTTTAGAATATGGCATGTAAACTTCCATATCATAAATTTTGTCTGAACTTAATTTGTAAATCTTTTCAAAGAATTTTGCATATCCTTTATCTGAATTGACTAACTTACCAACAAATGTATAACTCCATACATCAAACTTGGTAACCTTAATCTTTGAAATAGTTCCTGCCTCTGTTGCAAACTTCATCTTGTTGTAGCTTACCTTTGTTAATCTGTAGAACAAGAATATTGCACCTACAACAATTGTAATTGGTAACATTGTCCAACAAAGAACTTGTGTAATTGGAACAGCATCTACTCTTATATATTCATTCAATGCTCTAATTATGCACTCCCATGCAATATAACAGAATGCAAGTATACCAGCTGCTTTTTTGTTCTTTTTAAGAACAATTGTAAACATAACAGCGCCGATAAGGTTCCATACTAATTCATAGAAGAATGTTGCTGCAAACCAGTATCCACCATTGTTTGCATTAATGTATCCCCAAACTTGGTCATAGTACTCTGGTGCTACACCACTTGGATCTGTAATATATATTGCAATTGGGAAATGTTGCATGGATGCTTTTGTAATAGCAATACCAAATGCTTCTTGGTTAATGAAGTTACCTACTCTTCCTATTGCTTGTGCAAGCAATACTGGAACAACAGCTGTGTCTAAACACATTCCTAAGGATAATTGTTTTCTATGTCTAAACCAGAATATGATAATTCCACCAATACCACCTATAATTCCACCAATGATGGTTAATCCACCTTCCCAAATGGCTATCATGTTGACAAAGTCATCAAAAGATGTCCAGTGGTAGAAATATTCAGATGGTCTAACAATTACGTAAAGTAATCTTGCACATACTACACCGAGTGGTACAACCCATAAAAAGATTTCAACACCATCATCTGTGTGCATGCCTATTTTTTTCATGTGCCAGCATACGATAAATAAGGCAATAATCATGCCAAATGTTATCAATAAGCCGTACCACGCTACTTCTATGTCGCCTATTCTAAAGGCAATTCTATCAATTGCAAGTAATGTTTCCATAAATTAATATAATTTAGCAATGCAAGTTGCACCAGCTTGTCTGATTGCAACCTTCATTACGGATTTCGCTCCAAATATTTTGTTGAACTCTGCTTGTGCTGCAAATGAATTCTTTCTCTTTACAAACACAAGAATAGTGCCTGCAAAACCGCCACCATGTACTCTAGATGCAACTACACCTTTTACTTCGGATACTGCATCCAATCCGTTTTCTATGTTGTGATTTCCTGCTTTTTCTGAATAACAGTTCTTGAGTTTATATCTTGAACTGTAACCAGAATCATTTATTGCTTTTAAGAATGCTTTCTCATCTTTCTTCTTTACGGCATAATAAGCATCCTCAACTCTCTTATTCTCTTCAAAGAAATGCTCTGCTCTGTCTATTGCTCTCTCGGAAACAGTGCCCTTAAGATCATCTAACTTTGCATTGAAGTCACTTGGGTTAACTTCTCTTAAGATATTTGCCCCAAAGTATTTGGCAACATCGTTCATTTCCTTCTTAATTGCAGCATAATCATCTGTTAAATCACTATGATCTCCACCTGTTGCAATTACGAAAATATCTAAATCATCAAACTTCCATTCTTGTGAATCAATTGTTGGATTCTTAAGGTCAGCAAAGTCCATCAAAGAAACGCCACCAGCAGATATTGTTAATTGGTCCATTAAACCACAAGGTTTAAATAAGAAATTATTCTCGCTGTATTGAGAAGCAAGTGCCTTGAATACAACGCCCAAATTTCTGTCATTATAGAATGTATTTAAAATCTCTGCTGCCATGAGCTCATATGCAGATGAAGATGAAACACCAGCACCAAGTGGGATAGTTGTGTGCATAACCGCATCGAAACCACCAACTTTCATACCATGTTTGAGATAATAATCACAAACACCCATTACAAGTCCTCTCTCTCCCTCAATATCTCTTGAAGGAATAAGTGGCTCGTTTGTGTTAATAACTACTTTCTTGCCATCTTCCCAAATTGTAATAATTCCATCATCTGTTGGATTAACTACTGCAACAATATCAATAGATACTGCTGCTGCAATAACTTTTCCACCGTTGTGGTCTGTATGATTACCAACTAATTCAATTCTTCCAGGGGAAGAAAAAAGATACTCACCCTCCACTCCAAATTGCATTTCAAAAGTGTTGAGTAAGTTTGCATATCTCGCTGTAATTTCGTCTGTGGTTATACCATATAGTGAAACACAGTCGTTAAGGAATGAACCATTGTGCTTTAAATTGTTAAAATAATCTGTTGCCATTTTCATTTCCGTAGTTTATAATTTAATAAGATTTTTAAATTATATCACATTAATTTTCAAATATGCAATTAAATATAATCCCAATGAGATTTTGGAGGCATTATGTCCAATACAATTAATTATGAGGCAAAAGCAAAAAGCGCGGTTAATGCACTTGTAGATTATGCATACAATAAATTAGGTATGCCAGATGTAGATTTAGTCTACGCAAAGAACGCATTATTAGACATCTTAAAACTAGATGAACCAAGCGAAGACATCGAGACAAATACGGACATTTATTATCTTTTAGATAATATTACCAAGTATGCAATTGAAAAAGGCTTAACAACTGAGGATGAGGCTATTAACTTCCAAACAAGAGTTATGGGAGCTATTACTCCACCACCTAGTTCAGTAATTGAAGAGTTCGAAAATGTTGCTTACAAAGAAGATGCAATGGCTGCAGCAAGATGGCTCTATGAATTTGGTTTTAATACAACATATATCCGTAAACCAGATATAGATAAAAACATTATGTGGTCTTTCGATGCACCTAGAGGAAAGATTGATATCACTATCAACCTCTCAAAACCAGAAAAGACTCCAGAACAAATTGCTAAGGCTAAACTAGTTAAGTCCGGACATCCAAAGTGCATGCTTTGTATTGAAAACGTTGGATTTGCTGGTAATGCTGCAAAACCTGCAAGACAAACATTAAGAGTTATTCCTATTTCTCTTGGTAATGAAGTATGGTATGTACAATTCTCACCATATAGCTATTTCCAAGAACACTTAATTGCATTCGCACACGAGCATAGACCAATGAAGATAAGTAAAGAAACCTTCGTTAGAATGGCGGATTTCGTGGATATCTTCAATGATTACTTCATCGGATCTAATGCAGACCTCCCTATCGTTGGTGGTTCAATTCTTGCACATGACCATTATCAAGGTGGTGCAAAGGTTCTTCCAATTTTCTTTAGAGAATCAAGAAAGAACTTCTATTTCTTAGGTTACCCAGATGTAAACGTTTCTATAGTAGACTGGTACAACTCAGTAGTTAGAGTAGAAAGTAAGAATAAAGCTCAACTTCTCGAGGTTGCAGATAAGTTCAGAATTGCATGGGAAAACTATTCAGATGAAGAAGTTGATATTCTTGCCAGCACAAACGGAGAAAGACATAATACAATTACTCCAATTATGAGTATGAACGATGGCGAATATAGATTAGATATGATTCTAAGAAATAACCGCACAGATGAAAAACATCCATATGGTATTTATCACCCAACCGAAGATATGCACAATATCAAGAAAGAAGGTATTGGTATTATTGAGGCAACAGGTAGATTCATTCTCCCAGGAAGATTAGCATCTGAAATGACAATGATTAGAGACTTACTAACATCTGCAGATCCAATTCCATTTAAGACATTATCAGATGAAAAGCATCCACTTTGTAAACACCTCGGCATGATTGCACAACTTGCAATGGATGCAGGTACAAATATCTCAGAATCTAAGGCAAGTAAAGCTATTACAGATTACATCAACAACACATGTGAAAAAATCTTAGATACAACTGCTGTATTCAAGAACACACAGCTTGGACAAAACCACTTTGCTAAGTTCATCGAGTCTGTAGTAGGTACCCAAAATCAAGACTAATTAGGTATATAAAAATAAAAAAGCCTTCCTGCAATGGGAAGGTTTTTTAATATCAAAAATTGAGTTTATCGAACAAAAACAGCACTTTAAAGTTCAATTCTGCTTGTTAATGCTCTCTGTAAAGTATTCTCATCAGCGTATTCTATAATGCTTCCTTCTGGTAGACCTCTTGCTATTCTAGTAACCTTTATTCCCATAGGTTTAATTAGTCTTGCAAGATACATTGCAGTAGCCTCACCTTCTACATCTGGATTGGTTGCAAGGATAACTTCCTTAACCTCTGGAGTTAATCTCTTAAGTAGTTCCTTAATCTTTAATTGATCTGGACCAATACCATCCATAGGAGAGATTACACCACCTAATACATGGTAAACTCCAGTGTATCCCTTTATCTTCTCTAGAGCCTTAATGTCCTTTGGTTCTGTAACTACACAAATAGTTTCAGCTTTTCTTTCTGCACAGATATCACAAATATCATTCTCTGTATAGTTTCCACATATAGAACAGAAATGTACGTTTTGCTTTAACTCCTTAATAGCATCAGCAAAAGCAGCAATATCTTCGTCAGACCAATTTAAAAGAGCATAAGCATATCTTGCTGCTGTCTTTTGTCCAACAGATGGAAGTTTGCCAAATTCGGCTATAAGTTTTGCTAATGGTTCTATGTATTGCATATTACATTAATCCTGCCCCACCGAGAGGTCCTAATAATTCTTGAGATAGATCATCTGCATTCTTCATTGCATCTGCAAGAGCTGCCATAATCATATCTTCTAACATTTCAACATCTTCTGGGTCTACACATTCTGGCTTAATTTCAATAGAAACTGGTGTTTTGTTACCTTTTAAAGTAACTGTAACCATTCCACCACCTGCTGTTCCTTCTACTTCTTCTTCAGCAAGTTGCTCTTGAGCCTCTTGTAATTTTCTTTGCATTGCTTGGGCTTGCTTCATAAGTTGTTGCATATTTCCGCCGCCAAATCCGCCTGGATATCCACCGTGTCCCATAATATATCTCCTTACTTTAATATGTTCAATCTGTTGCCAAACATCTCTTTAAGATATGGCAATGAATTATTTTTATCTTGTACAACATTGCATCTTAATACTAAAACCTTAGAACAAACTCCACTGAATACTTCAGTGATTAGTTCCTTGTTGGATTTAGCATTTGGTACACCTATTGGTTTTGTGGTGTTTGCAATGATGTTGTATTGCGACTTGTCTGCAAAGTTTGCTATGAATTCAGTTTCTGTCTCTTCACATACTGCAGTAGTAGCCGCCATGACGAGCATTTCTTGTCCTCTAGTCTTTAACTCGTCTATTACTACCTTCCACAAATCACCAGGCTTTACCTGGCTCTTGGAGGGAAAAGATCCCTGTTGAGGTTGAACCACTACACCACTCTTTACAGCCTTTTCAAGTACTGCTACCTTCTTTTGAAGCGCTGCAACATCTGCAGAAGATGTGCCCTTTGTTATTTCAACCATTGTTGCTTCAAAGATGATTCTATGTTGTGTAGTATATCTAAATGCTGAATATAGTGAGTTCAATTTCTTTAAGTTGTCTAAGCATTTTTCATTGCTAATTTCTTTAGAAATTGCCTCAAGTGCAGCATATGTCTCATTTGGAAGGTTAACTATCTTTCTTGCATCCTTACATGTCTTAATGTAAATGATGTTTCTATAAGCATCTGCCAAGTCTTGTGCAAGCATGCTAATAGACTTACCTTTTGCACAGATTTCATCTGTTAAAAGTAAGACTTCTTCTAAATCTCCCTCATTTGCTGCTTTAATATAATTAATAATTATCTCTGGATCGTTTGCGCCTAATACCTCTAGAACGCCATTATATGTGATATCTCCCATACAATAACTCATACACATATCTGCAATGGATAATGCATCTCTGACACTACCATTACCAGCTTGTGCAATAAGCTCTACTGCTGGAACTTCATACTTAACTGTGAGTTCATCAAAGATATTACAAATGTGCTCTGTTAATACTTTTTTAGATACTAATCTAAAGTCAAATCTTAAACAACGAGAAAGAATAGTTGCAGGAACTGCACTAACCTCTGTTGTTGCAAGAATAAATATTGCATATTTAGGTGGTTCTTCTAATGTCTTTAAAAGAGCATTGAATGCTGCCTTAGAAAGCATATGAACTTCGTCGATGATGTATACTTTGTATTTACCAATAGATGGTGTGTAACTCATCTGATTGATAATATCTCTGATTTGCTCTACACCATTGTTGGATGCAGCATCTAATTCAACGATATCAAAGTTGTCATCAAGAGCTAGTCCTAAACATACTTCACAAGTACCACAAGGAGATCCATTTACTGGGTGCAAACAGTTAACTGCCTTTGCAAAAATCTTTGCAACAGATGTCTTACCTGTTCCTCTTGTTCCAGTAAAGATATATGCATGTCCAACATTGTTAGAGTTAATTTGGTTTACCAATGTCTTAATGATATGATCTTGCCCTAATACCTTTGCAAAAGTAGTTGGACGATATCTTCTGTATAATGAGGTAAAAGCCATTTTTACTCCTTCTCTAAATCCTCGTATTTTTGAACAACAATGCCAGATTCTTTAAGTAATTGTTGTGCGAATTCATCTGGATATGGAAGCTTATAAACAATTCTCTTGATGCCAGAATTTATGATTAATCTTGTACATATAGTACAAGGTTGATGTGTACAATATAGAGTTCCTCCATCTACAGAAACACCAATTTTTGCTGCTTGCATTAATGCATTTTGTTCTGCATGAACAGCATAACATGTTTCTTGTCTTGTTCCAGATGGAATGCCAAGTTTATCTCTTAAACATTCACCCTTTTCTTTACAGCTAACTAATCCTGCTGGAGCACCATTATAACCTGTTGCAATAATACGTCTGTCTTGTACAATGATGGCACCTACACTTCTTCCTGCTCTATAACATGAAGACCATGATGAAACGAAATCTGCCATCTCCATAAATCTTTTATCCCATTTGTTCATAAAAATACTTCCTAAATGTAAATAATTATGTATATAATATCATACAATATATGCAGCACAAAAACAATAACTAATTTTGCAATTGTAACAAAAATAAATTATTATTTTTTATACAAAAATGTTGACTTTTAGCAAATGTTTTGTTAAATTGTTAGCAAACTAAATCGTTGAGTGCTAGTTTTATGAAGAAATAAACTCATTAGGAGGCAATATAAATGAAGATTAATCCTTTATTCGACAAAGTTGTCATAAAGAAAATCGAAGCTGAGGAAACAACCAAAGGTGGAATCATCCTCACAAACGCAGCAAAGGAAAAACCAGACATGGCTGAAGTTATAGCAGTTGGTCCTGGCGGAACAGCAGAAGGCAAAGAACTCAAAATGGAAGTCAAAGTCGGAGATATAGTTCTCTGCGCAAAATATGCAGGTACAGATGTTAAGGTAGATGGACAAGAAGTAACAATAGTTCGTCAAGCAGACATCCTTGCAATTATTGAAAAATAAGGAGCAGAAATTATGGCAAAACAATTTTTATATGGCGAAGACGCTAGAAAAGCATTAGAAAAAGGTGTAGATACACTTGCAAATACAGTTAAAATCACACTTGGACCAAAGGGACGTAACGTTGTTTTAGACAAATCTTATGGTGGTCCATTAGTAACTAATGATGGTGTAACAATTGCTAAAGATATTACTTTAGATGATCCATTTGAAAATATGGGTGCACAAATCATTAGAGAAGTTAGCACAAAGACAAACGATGTAGCTGGTGATGGTACAACAACAGCATCTGTTCTTGCACAAGCAATTGTAAAAGATGGATTAAGAAATGTAGCAGCTGGTGCTAACCCAATGGTATTAAAGAAAGGTATTCAATTTGCAACAGATAAGGCAGTTGAAGAATTAAAGAAATTAAGCCAACCAGTAACAGATAAGAAATCTATTGCACAAGTTGCATCAATTTCATCTGGAGATGAAGAAATTGGTAACTTAATCGCAGATGCAATGGAAGAAGTTGGTAATGATGGTGTTATTACTCTTAAAGAAGGCAAAGGTATGACAACTGAACTCAGTGTTGTTAAAGGTATGCAATTCGATAGAGGTTATGTCTCCCCTTACCTTGTAACTAACCCAGAAAAGATGGAAGCTGAACTTGAAAACCCAGTAATCTTAATTACAGATAAGAAAATCAGCAACATCCAAGAAGTTCTCCCAATCCTTGAACAAGTTGTAAAGAATGGACTTAAGTTATTAATAATCTCAGATGACATCGAAGGCGAAGCATTAACAACTATTATTGTTAATAAACTCAAAGGTGTATTTAACTGCTGTGCAGTTAAGACTCCAGGTTTCGGTGATAGACGTAAATCATATCTAGAAGATATTGCTATCTTAACAGGTGGTACATACATTTCCTCTGAATTAGGTTATGAACTTAAAGATGTAACAATGGATATGTTAGGAAATGCAAAGTCTGTAGTAGTATCTAAAGATGCAACAACAATTATTGATGGTGCTGGAGATAAAGCAGCTGTTGAAGCAAGAGTTGCAGAAATCAGAGCACAACTTGAAACAACAACATCTGATTATGAAAAAGAAAAACTCAAGGAAAGAGTTGCAAAATTAGCTGGTGGTGTTGCAGTTATTGGTGTTGGCGCAGCTACAGAAGTAGAAATGAAAGACAGAAAATTACGTATGGAAGATGCTCTCAACTCAACACGTGCAGCTGTTGAAGAAGGTATTGTTCCTGGTGGTGGCGTTGCATTACTCAGCATCATAGATGCTGTTAAGAAAGCATGTGACGGACTTGAAGGAGATGTCAAGACTGGTGCATATATCGTAATCAAAGCTTTAGAGGCACCTATTAGACAAATTGCAGAAAACGCAGGAATTGATGGCGGCGTAGTAAAGGCAAAGATACTTGAATCTAAGAAGAAATACTTCGGTTATGATGCAGCAAAAGATGAATATGTTGACATGATAGCAGCAGGTATTTTGGATCCAACAAAAGTAACAAGAAGTGCATTACAAAATGCAGCATCTGTTGCAGCACAATTATTAACAACAGAAGCTCTTGTTACAGATATTCCAACTCCTCCAACTCCAGCAATGCCAGCTCCACAAGGTGGAATGGATATGTATTAATACCCAAAAAACTAAAAGATTTGAAGTCCCATTTCGAAAGATTTGGGACTTTTTTAATTAATTTAAAAATTTCTTTGTTATGTGCATGTTTATGTACACGTTTTCCCGGCAGTAAGTGATAAAATATAGTTAGTGAAAAACCTACAAAGGAGGGATTAATTATGGCCAAAGTACCAATAACAGAAGAAGAGTTTTGGCTTATTATTTTAGCAGACCTTTTTAATAGATTGGTTGAAACCAAAAGCTGGTTCAAATCACTAATATATAAGATTCGCATCAAGAGCATTATGAAGTATATGGAAAAGAATCTAGGCGTTTCATTAGAGTATGACACGGCAACCAAACATCTATATACAAAACCAATTAATGCAATGCAGGAGAAAATAGGATGGTAATTGTTTTAATACTTCTTTTTGCTTTAATAGAATTGGTTAAAAAATCATAAAAGTAATATTTTAAAAATAACATGTAATTATTGAAAAAAGAAATATTATATGCTAAAATTAAAATGAAATTAAATGTTTGTGGAGTTTATATGAAGTACTATAAAAAGTTATTAGAACTTGGGTGTTTTACACGCGAAGATATAATAAAACTAGTTGGAACTGATGCTGGCGCAACATCATTAATATATGATTATTTAAAAAAAGGATATATACAACGTGTAAAAAGAAACCTTTATGTTACAATAAGTCTTGAAAATGATTGCCCAATATTAAATAGATATCAAATAGGTTCCCACCTTTTTGAAGATGCTTTTATATCTCATCATAGTGCACTTGAAATCATAGGTTCATATAATCAGGTATATTATGAGTGTTATGTATCAACAAAACATCGTTTTAAAGATTTTACTTATGATGGAGTTACATATCATAGAGTTGATAGCGAAAATTATAATCAAATAGAAAACAACAATAAAACAAAATATACCACAAAAGAGCGTTCGATTGTAGATAGCATCAAAGATTATAAAAAAATATCCGATTTAGAAGAAATATTGAAGTGTTTATTACTAACAGATACATTGGATGAAAATAAAATATTAAATTGTCTTGAAACATATCATAATGGTTTTTTATATCAAAAATGTGGTTATATATTTGAGTCCTTAAATTATCACCTACACTTCTCTAGCGTGTTTTTTAAAAAATGTAAAAATAATATATCGGACTCAAAAAGATATTTTGACGAGCAATATATGTGTAAACAATATAACAAAAAATGGAAACTATATGTTCCAAACGACATAACTGAATATACAGATAAAGGAATAGATTTGAATGCAATTGGATAAAAAATATTTACAAGAATTGTCTAATAAATATGGATATGTACGAGATACTCTAGAAAAGCAGTTGCGATTAGCTGATTTATTGGATCGTTTTAATAATGATAATTATTTATCAGATAAACTATCCTTAAAAGGTGGAACAAATATTAATTTATTTGTATTAAATGGCCCAAGATTATCTTTAGATATTGATGTCCGAAATGCAAACTTTGGATCCTTGTGATAAAGAATTCTTGTATCAATTCCAAAAAGGCATTTATGAGCCAGGATTATTGTTCGATGATAAAAAAATTACAGAAAGAATTGAAGCACATCCTATGGCTCAATGGAAATGTTTGAATAACGCAAAACAAAACGAAATATCTCATGATTACGAAAGGGATTATTAACTCTTTCATTTATCACAAATAGAGGTCGAGAAAATCGGCCTATTTTTATTTTTAAAATATTTATTAAATATCATTGACATGTATATATACAATATATATAATGCTCTTAAGTTTATTTTTACTAAACAAAAAAATTACAATTACAAAACCTAAGGAAAATTATGGAAATAGGTGAAAAAATAAGAAACTTAAGATTACAAAAAGGCTTAACTCAAGAAGAATTAGCCAACAGATGTGAACTCTCAAAGGGGTTCATTTCTCAAGTAGAAAATGATATCAACTCAGTGTCTGTTACTTCACTTCTAGATATCATTAACGCCTTAGGCGTTACTCCTGCAGAATTCTTCTCAGATAAGGATGCAGAAAAAGTTGTGTTTGGTGAAAATGAATTTATTGAGAAGGAAACAGATCAATACATCATGAACTGGTTGATACCAAATGCACAAAAAAACGAAATGGAACCTTTACGCGTAGACCTTAAACCTCATTGCTCAATGGAAGAAGACATTCCACATGACGGAGATGAGTTTGGTTACGTGTTAAAAGGAACTATAGATTTAATAATTGGCAAAAACAAGAGCACTGTGAAGGAAGGAGAAGCTTTTTATTATATCTCAGATAAACCTCACAACATTGAGAACAATTCAGATGAAATGGCAACATTCATTTGGGTTTCTTCTCCACCAACATTTTAATTCATCTTTTATTTAGGAGAGAAAATGAGAGAGCAAGACAAGAAAGATTACATTATTGAATTAAAAAATGTAACAAAAACTTATGATGGCAAAGATGTTGTAAAGAACGCTTCATTTAATATTAAACGCGGCGAATTTGTTACTTTCTTAGGGCCTTCTGGCTGTGGAAAAACTACAACATTAAGAATGATTGCTGGATTTGAAAATCCAACATCTGGAACTATTCTTTTTGAAGGTAAAGATATTACTGCTATACCTCCATATCAAAGAAAAATTAATACAGTCTTCCAAAAGTATGCATTATTCCCACATCTTAATGTATTTAAGAATATTGCATTCGGTTTGAAATTAAAGGCTGTTCCAGATAGCATGAAGTTTAATAAGAAGGGCGAAAGGGTCCAAACTTATAGAAAATTCACAAAGGCTGAGATTAAAGAAAAAGTTAATGCAGCTTTAAAAATGGTAGACCTTGAGGACTATGGTCATAGAAGTGTTTCTTCACTCTCTGGCGGACAACAACAAAGAGTTGCAATTGCTAGAGCAATTGTTAATGAACCAGAAGTATTACTCTTAGACGAACCACTCGGAGCATTAGACCTTAAGATGAGAAAGGATATGCAAATCGAATTAATGAATATGCATAACACCTTAGGTATTACATTTATTTATGTAACTCACGACCAAGAAGAAGCATTAACAATGTCAGATAAAATCATCGTTATGAGAGATGGTATTATCCAACAAATTGCTACACCAAAGACAATATATGATGAACCAGCAAACGCATTCGTTGCAGACTTCATTGGTGAAAGTAATATTCTCTCAGGCACAATGCTTGAAGATTATAAGGTTGAAATTTGTGGCAACGTATTTGAATGTGTTGATAAAGGCTTTAAGAAAAATGAGCCAATTGACGTTATTATTAGACCAGAAGATATCAAGATTAAGAAAGATTCTGATGACTTACTTAAAGCTACTGTTCTCTCCTGCATATTCAAAGGTGACCACTACTTAATTACAGTTCAATCCGGTGAAAACGAATTGATTATCCACAATACAACATATTATGAGCCAGGTTCAAAGATTGGTTTATATATTAAACCATTCGATTTCCACATTATGCATAAGGCAAAACTCATTAACACTGTTGATGCATATATGGTTTCCGAAGGCGTAGTTGATATTTGTGGCGGACATTTCGATTGTAACTCAACATTAGATGCTGGAACATTAGTAACAGCAACAATTGACTTTGATGACGTTGAAATCACTGATGACCCAGAAGACGGTATCATTGAAGGAACAGTTGTAAGTTCAATTTATAAAGGAAGTTATTATCAATGTATCGTAAAGACAGATGATTACTATGACTTCTTCGTAGATACAGATTATGAATATCTCAAAGGAGATAGAGTTGGTTTAACAATACCAAAAGATAAGATAATCATCGAAGAAAGACAAGAAGAAAAAACTCCTGAAGAAAAGACCTTAGAAGAAGCACCATTGGTCGAAGACCAAGCAATTGAAACTGAGGAAGCAAAAGAAGCTCCAGTAAAGAGATCTCTTGAAGAAGCAGCACAAATCATGGACGAGGAAAGATACTCTGCTGTTGAAGAAGAAACAACAACTGAGGAACCAATCGTTGAAGAAATAGTTGTTGAGGAAGAAATTGTTGTCGAAGCTCCAGTTGAAGAACCTGTAAAGGAAGAAGTTAAAGTTGAAGAGACAAAGCCAGCAAAGAAACCAGCTGCAAAAAAGAGTGCTCCTAAAAAAGAGGCAGAACCAAAAGTAGAAAAGGTTGAAGAAAAGAAAGAAGAGCCAAAGGCTCCAGCAGAAAAGAAAACAACAAAGAGTACAAAAACAGAATTCGTAAGAGATCCTGCAGTACCAAGAAATAAACCAACAACAAAAAAGAAATAAGTAGGTGTAAAAAATGTCTAAACTTTCAAAGAAATTTAAAATGACAAAAAAGGTGTTTAGTTATCCTTACATACTATTTATGCTTCTTTTTGTCATTGTGCCGTTGGTAATGATCCTTATCTATGCCTTCATGGATAATGGTCACCAATTCACTTTGAGCAACTTCCAAACATTCTTCACATCCAGAAGTTCTCTATATGTTCTTGGAAATTCTCTATTTGTTGGCGTAATTACTACAGCAATTTGCTTAATAATTGGCTATCCTGCCGCATATTTCTTATCTAAATCTAAGAATGGTGGTAAGGTTATGGTTCTATTATTCATCTTACCTATGTGGGTTAACTTCTTAATTAGAACCTTAGCAACAAAAGAAATTTTCATCGCATTAAACGTTGAACTTGGTATGGGTACAGTTTTGTTTGGTATGGTATATAACTATTTGCCATTCATGATTTTACCACTTCACACCGTAATCTCCGGAATAGACAAGAGCTATTTAGAGGCAGCTACAGACTTAGGTGCAGATGACATGACAACTTTCTTCAAGGTTGTACTTCCAATGTCCGTAAGCGGTATTCTAAGCGGTATAACAATGGTTTTCATTCCAACTATCTCAACATTCGCAATCTCACAATTGCTCTCAAATGGAAAGATATTCTTGTTCGGTGATTCCATTGAACTTAAATTCTCACAAGATATGTACGGCGTAGGTTCTGTAATGAGCTTGGTTATGTTAGCATTTGTTCTTATCTCTTCATTCATTATGAATAGATATAACAAAAATAAAAACGTTGGGAGGACATTATGGTAAAGAAAATATTTCAAAAAACATATTTGTTTTTAATCCTAGCGGTTTTATATGCACCAATAGTCTTTATTATCGTTTACTCCTTCTCAGGTAGTTCAAACTTTAATTTTGACAATGGCTTCACTCTAGAATCATATAAGCAAATATTTACATCAGATAAATCTGCAACATTATTAGAAGCATTAGGAAATACCTTCTTTATCGCAGCAGTTAGTTCTGTAATTGCAACAATTATGGGCACATGTGCTGCAATTGGTATTCATGCTTTAGGCAAAAAGATGAGACGTGTTGTTGAAACAGTTAACCAATTCCCTATCATTAACTCAGAAATTGTTATGGCTGTATCATTCATGATCTTCTTCGTAACTTGCCGTTTTGCAGAAGGATACACAAGATTGATTATTGCACATATCGCATTCACCACACCTTATGTTGTTCTATCCGTTCTTCCTAAATTAGAATCAATGGATCCAAATGTATATGAGGCAGCTCTAGACTTAGGTGCAACACCTGCATACGCAATGATTAAGGTTATAATCCCAATGATTACTCCTGGAATCATAAGTGGTTTTGCAATGGCATTCACCATCTCTCTTGATGACTTCATCATTACACAAATCAACAAGGGTGCAGGAACTGGAATAGATACCTTATCCACATATATCTACTCAGATGCAAGAGTTCAAGGTCTAGAACCATTCTGGTATGCAATATTCTCAATAATCATTGTTGTAGTTCTTGCAATTGTATTAATTGTTAACTTAGTTAATGCAACAAAAGCTAAGAAAGCTAAAACACTAAATGGAGGGCTTGTAAAATGAAGAAAATTATAATGGCTCTTTGCTTAGTATTAGTACTTGTACTAATGGTTACAGTTTTTGTTGCTTGCGACAAGACAGACTCAGAAGGTAATGCAATAGACACATTAGTTGTTTACAACTGGGAAGATTACATCGATGAAAGTGCCGAAACAAGCAGAATTGAAGCTTTCAAAGAATACTATAAGGAAACAACTGGAAGATCTATTGATATCGTTTATTCAACATTTGATACAAACGAAACAATGCTTGCAAAAGTTTTAAACAATGACGCATCCTCAGTAGACCTTATTTGTCCAAGTGACTATGCAATCCAAAAGTTAATGGTTAATGGAAGATTAGAATCCTTAACAGATTTAATCAACCAATACAAAGATGAATTAGAACTCAAGAACATTAAGACTACCCTTCAAAACACTGAAGAAGCTTTCTCAGATGCAATTAGAGCAGAATTCAGCGAGATTGAGATAAATGGACAAATTGTTTCTATGGAAGATTACATGGTTCCTTACATGATGGGAACATTAGGTATTCTCTACAACGTTAACTATGTTACAGAGGAAGACCTAGCTGCTGGTTGGGGAATCTTATGGAATAAAGCTGACAACCCAGATTTAGAAAACAAAATCTTAGTAAAAGATAGTGTCAGAGATACATATGTTGCAGCAGTTATGTATATGAAACAAGAAGGTTTA
The DNA here is from genome assembly GCA_045130665.1 of Christensenellales bacterium. GTDB lineage: Bacteria > Bacillota > Clostridia > Christensenellales > CAG-917 > RGIG8124. The sequence continues at coordinate 334,048 of JBGUQC010000004.1, forward strand.
CTTCCAGAAGGATATGAAAATAAAACTGTTCAAGAATTAATCAACTGTACAGACTCAGCTTTATTAAAAGCTGCAGAAGATGTCTTAACAGAACAAAGAGACCATATTGCAGGATATGAAGTAGACTTTGGTAAGGATGATATGTTAAACGAAATCGTTTATGTAGACTTAGCTTGGTCTGGAGATGCATTATGGGCAATTGAAGAAAGTTATGACGAAGAAACAGATGAATGTTATTTAGACTACTTTGTTCCAACTGATGAAGATGGTAAACAAACAGGTAATATCTGGTTTGATGGTTGGGTAATTCCAAAGACAGCATCTAACAAAAAGGCCGCACTTCTCTTCATTGATTTCATGAACGATCCAAACAATGCAATTTATAATTCAATTTACATTGGTTATACCTCTGCTGTTTCTATCGACAGAATGATGTATGAATTCGATGACAATGGCAACATTGTTTACGAAGAAGGACATGAAGGCGAAGAAGGTTACGAAGTAATCAATGAAACAGTATATGAAATTTTAGTAGATAATGAATATGCTGAGGAAGGCGATGATTATGACTTCAGTTACTTCGAAGATGAAAGAAGATATCCAACTCTTGGAGATACATCTCAATTAGGTGTTATGAGAGACTTTGGAGATAGAACTGAAGCTGCTATTACAATGTGGGAAAATGCAAAGACTGGTAAAGATGTACCATGGGTATTAATCTATTGTACAGCAGCAATCTTAGGCCTCGCAGTTGTAATATTAATTATCTGGGGCATCAAAGAAAAAATCAGATTACAACCAAAGAAAATAAACTAAAAGTTTATCAACTAAAAAATTAAGACTTCATTGGATATCCTTTGAAGTCTTTTTTTATTAGAATTTTAATAACTTGTTTAGTAACTGTTCTGTTGTAAGTCCTAGAACTGGATGAGGTTTCTTAGGACACAATTGACATAGCGGATCTAGAACAAATACACGATTTGTCATATCTACATGAGGAATCTTTAGATTTGGTTCATCAACAATATAATCTCCATAATAAATAATATCTAAATCTAAGGTTCTATTCCCCCAGTGTATTTCTCTTGTTCTATTTTCACTTGCCTCTATTTCATTTAATTTCTCTAATAACTCCTTTGGAGTTAAAACTGTTCTAATTTCAGCACATGAATTAACAAAGTCCTCTGTTGCAGCATCACCATATGGTTTTGTTTCTATTCTCCTACTCTCTTTTACAAACTCAATCTCTTTTGTGTCCTTAAGTTTTTGAATAGCATTATCTAAATATTGATTTTTATCTCCCAAATTAGAACCAAGAGCAATATAGCAAGTTGTCCACTCTTTTGTGGTCTTTACAGATACATAATTAAACACCTGATTCATTGGAGCATTTGGCTTTTTAACTTCAAGTGTGATTTTCTTTGCAATTTTGTAGTTTATAAGTATCTCTTTTGCTAATCTAGAAACTAGAGTTTCTATTAAATCAAAACAATTGTCCTTAAAGAATGCAACTATAAACTTAGAAACCTTTGCATAGTTTATAGTTAAATCTAACAAATCCTCTTTTGCAGCCTTGGATATATCAACAACCAAATCCACATCTACACCCCATTTTTGAGGGTTGACCTTTTCTTCTGGATTAACTCCATGACAGGCCATTATTTCAAGGCCGTTAATTATTATATGCGAATCTTCTTGATAATACTTTTTCATTAGAATGTGCTGTAATCTGTATCTTCATCACTGCCGAAGCGGTTAATCTTTATATCCTCGCGCATTGGAAGGCCTCTGCCAGGCTTGTAATCCACGTATTTATTAATTGCTTTCTTAAACTCTTCCATTGTTTCTGGTGCGACTTCACCTTGTGCCTCTTCAGTTTCATCTTTACCTTGGATAACAAAGTCTTCGATATTTGTTTCTTCAACAACTTCTTCTGCTGGAGCCTCTTCTTCAAGAACTTCCTCAACTGGAGCTTCTTCAGCAACTTGTACTGGAACAAAGCTCTTATCAATGTCAGCAACAACATCTGAAAGTTTCTCTTTCTTTTCTTCTCCCTCTTCCTCTGTTGGTTGAATATTGGAACCCTTTGCATGAAGAACTGCATCTATTGCTGCTTTATTCTCTGCAATATCATGTACTCTTACAAATAAATAACCTTTTTGTGCCGCAAGTGCTGTTGTATTAACAGTTGGAATTAATCTATCTTCTACATTTCCACCAAAGAATGATTTTCTAGATGTACCTAATAATAGTGGATAACCTATACTCATTAATTGACGGTATTTTAATAATAACTCCCAGTCTTCACCGGCATTGTGGTTAAAACCAATACCACCATCTAATAAAATCTTCTCTTTCTTTATTCCTGCAACTCTTGCTCTTTCAACAGCATCTGTTAATCCTGCAATCTTGTCTTGCATCAACTTAACATCTTTAGATGATTCTCTTCTGTTATGGCAGATACAAACTGCTGCATCATGATTAGCAATAACCTTAGCCATTCTAGGGTCTCCTAAACATGTTACATCATTAATCATGTCTGCACCATTATCTAAACAAACGTCTGCTACATTTGAATAATATGTATCTATAGATACAGGTATATTAAAATGGGCCTTGATTTCTTTCAAAACTGGAAGTACTCTACCAAGTTCTACTGGAGCTTTAACAATATCTGCACCAGGTCTTGTAGATTGTCCACCAACATCTATAATTTCAGCACCATCTCTTATCATTTGATAAACTCTTTCAAAGAGATCTCCCTTTAGTCTACTAGGCTCATAGAAAGAATCATCGGTAACATTAAGAATACCCATGATATGTGTGCCTTCTTTAAATTCCCTATTCCCTATTATCATAAAATCTCTCCTACTTTAAGCTTGCAATTTGAAGTATTCTTTTTATTGTTTCTTCAGACATATCTCCCCTTGTTGCCATGGTTTGTGTCTTAGAACCAACTTTCTTAATTCCACGAGCTGTCATGCAAGTATGCTCACCTTCTATTATAACTAATACACCTGCAGCATTCAATTCTTTATAAATAGCATCTGCTATTTGCTCTGTCATTCTCTCTTGCATTTGGAAGCGTTTTGCGTAGCAATCTACTAATCTTCCAAGCTTGCTTAGACCAACAACTTTATCTTGAGGCATATATGCAATTAATACATGTCCAAAGAATGGCATGAGGTGATGTTCACAAGTGGATGCAAAGTCTATATTCTTTTCAATAACTATTTCTCTGCCATCTTGTGTAAAAGTTCTGCATAAATAATCTTTTGGATCTTGGTTATATCCAGCGGTGATTTCTTCATACATTCTCGCAACTCTTTCTGGAGTTTCTTTAAGACCTTCTCTATTTGGGTCTTCGCCTACTGCTTCGATTATCATTCTTACAGCTTGCTCAATTTTCTTTTTGTCTACTTCTTTTTGCATAACTATTCCCTCGTATTATTCAATTAAAATTGAATATTTTCAAATAGCGTGAGTGAGCCACATACTATTATTACATCTAAATCGCTATTAAGATTATCTTTTATTGCATCATTAATATTTTCTATTTTGTTAGATTCAAAGCCTAATTTTTTGGCTAAATTTATTAGTTGATCCATTGTTGCTGCACGTGGTGATGTGGATTGAATGAATGTTGTCCTTGAAGACAATGGGAGCAATTGTTTTAACACTCCTTCCATATCTTTATCTGCAAGCATTCCAATTACAAATCCAATCTTCTTGCCAGTAAAATATGCTTTAACTGTTCTAACTAATGAACTTGCACCTTGAGGATTATGTGAGCCATCTAAAACGATGTATTTATTATCTATTTTTTTAACCTCAAAACGAACTGGCCACTTGGCATTAAAGACACCTTTTAAGGTGTTCTTTAAAGTTATGTTCCATCCCTGCTTTTTAAGTTCTTCTATTGCGGCTATTGCAAGAGATAAGTTTTGGGCTTGATAATCACCTAATAATCTAGTTGTGTAATTGATACCATCTATGCAAATAACTTGTCCTTCATCTACATCTCTAGATATAACTATTCCTTCTGGTGCAACTACTACTTCCTTGGCAACTTTTCTTATTTCTGCCATTACATCTTCACTTTGGGCAAATGTGATGGCTTTATCTTTGATAATTGCAGCCTTTTCTCTTGCTATTTCAGCATATGTATTTCCAAGTAGTGCACAATGATCTAAACCTATTGCAGTTATTATTGCAAGCTCTTTATTTTTAATTACGTTAGTTGCATCTAATCTTCCACCTAAACCAACCTCTAAAACCACTATGTCACAACCAACATCTTTGAACATTAAAAATGCTGCAACTGTTTCAATTTCAAAGGCGGTTAAATAATACTTTGTATTATTTTCTTTCAATTTTTCTATTGTGTTTTTAACAATTTCAAGGTACTTTGCAACTAGTTCTTCACTAGCCATTTCGTTGTTTATTAAGAATCTTTCTCTGTAGTTATAAATGTATGGGGAATTATATGTTCCAACCTTATATCCATTTTCTTTTAGAATGGATGTTATATATGCTGTAACACTTCCCTTCCCATTCGTTCCTGCAACATGGACAAATTTTAAAGAATCCTCAGGGTTATTAAGGAAATCACAAGCCATTTGCATTCTTTCCAGGCCGTAGTCTGAACCATACCTAGAAATATTCATAATGTAAGAAAGAGCTTCTTTATATAACAAAACGAAGCACCCCCTCCGTGGAAGCACTTCTCGCAAGTGAAGCGGGAGCGAAATCTGCACCGCAAGTTTTTAAACTCTTCGTCCTTGGACACCCCCCGTTCCAATGGCACTTAACGCACAGTTTTCTACAACTTCCAAATTGAATAGATTTTTTAGGGTATATTTATTTTAGCACGAGATTATTGCATATGCAATATGAAACTATATAAACATTATCATATAAATTGGATATGTGTATAAGTTTCCATCCTTGCTAACTTTATTCTTATTTGTGAAGGTTACACCTCTTTTTACAGTTTCTGGATCTTGAACAAATTTTAGAATTGCTCTTAAAAGATTCAATGTATTACCAGATCTAACCTCAACTGGCATAACACATCTTTCGTTGTAATCATCTAAGATGAAGTCTACATAACCAACACCTTTTCTGTCATAGTAGAATAAGTTATGTCCATGTGCAGCTAATTCTGTTGCAACTGCTGTTTCATAAAGTGAACCTAATCCATTACCTTTTTCTTTATTTAAGATATCCATTATATTCTTTGAATATAAAATACTGGATAAAATACCAACATCATTGTAATAGAGCTTAATTAAATTCTTTGCAGATGTGGATAATAATGGGAAGAAAGGATCTGATACAGCAAGAGAACCTAAAGTAATATTTGAAGCAAGAAGATAGTCTAAATCTTTCATGTAATTTGTAAGCATAACACCCTTCTTGTTGTTAACCTTGTTTGCTTGGATTCTCTTTACTTTTTCTCCCATATGCTCTGGTAAAGAATTATATATTGCAGAGATTTTAAATCTCTTTCTATTGTTTTCGTATCTATAAATATCTTCCAAATAAAGATTTTTTACATATTCTTGATATTCTCTTACCTTGAAAACATTTTGTTCATTGACAAATGCATCTACAGCATATGGTAGTCCGCCAACAATTAGATATTTTTTGAAGTAATCTAACATAACTTTGTGAATACCATCTGAAACATTCTCAAGACTCATATAACACTTTTTTAGGTATTCTAACACGTTCTTTCCAACATTATTGGCTACAAGGAACTCCTCAAAATCCATTGGGAACATTCTATATTCGATGATGCAGTCTGTAGGTATGTAATTTTGTTTAATATCTATATTTGGAATTGAACCACAAACTATGAAACGGTATTTTTTATCTATACAAAGATCTCTCAAGAAAGGTAAAAGATGTGGGTATACTTGGATGTCATCTAAAACAATTAAAGTATCATTGTAATTACCAAGTAAATTACCATATAATGCACTCAACTGAAGATAAAAATCTTCAGTATTCTTCACTGTCTTATAAATTTGAGCTGAATTTATGTCCTGTCTAAAGTTAATTTCAACAACATTCTCAAAATAATCTTTTGCAGTATTAGTAATAATATAGGTCTTTCCTATTTGTCTTGCGCCATAAATATATAAAATCTTGTCTGACTTGTTTTGGTAGTAGTTAACAAGTGTTTTTTCTATCTTTCTAGCGAACATAACAATACCTCTCTTGAAGTAATTTCAAGAGTATTATAATATAAAACCTAGACTTTTCCAATACTTTCTGGAGATTATTTCTAGATTTCCCTGACTTTTCTAGTATATGGTAATTTAAACAGTTAAAAGACCAGCGTCTATTACGAATTGACTTCCGTCTATATATTTTGCTTTATCTGAAGCAATGAATAATACAGAATTTGCAACATCTTCTGGTTCAATCCATGGAACTGGTAATAAATTTCCTGCACTTGCCTCGGCAATTTCTTCAGGTGTTTTGCCTTCCATTTGAGCTAGACCATCATTCATTGGAGTATTTACTCCAGTTGGATGAATTGATACTACTCTTACATTGTATGGAGCTAATTCTAAAGCTAAAGATTTTGTTAAACCAACAAGACCCCATTTAGATGCTGCATAATGGCTTAATCTTCTCATACCTCTCATTCCACCAACGGATGAATTAAAGATTATTACACCGCTCTTTTGTTCTTTCATATATGGAATACATGCCTTTGCTGAAAGCCATCCACCCTTTAAGTTTATGTCTATCATTGTATCCCATTCAGACTCTGTCATTTCATCAGCGAATGCATATGCACATATGCCTGCATTTGAAAACAATACATCTATCTTTCCAAATGCCTCATAGCCTTTCTTTGCAGCCTCATATAAGTCTTTTTCAACTCTTACATCTCCGCCGTAGACAACACACTTTGAGCCTATTTCTTCTATCTCTTTTTTAAGTTTCTCTAAGTCTTCAGATGTTGTTGAATTATAGCTTGGATATGTTATTGGTTTTGCAAGGTCAAAAGCTATAATATTTGCACCTTCTTTAGCAAATGCTAAAGCAACAGCTCTTCCTTGTCCTTTTGCTGCACCTGTAATAAATACAACTTTGTTTTCAAAATCTTTCATTTTTTATACCTATTTTTTAACGTAAATATCTAAATATTCATCAAGTGGAACTTCCAATGCTTGATTAATTAAATTTGTTGCTATCATCATTCCTGCGAATGCTGTTAATAAAACGATTTCAGATTCATTAAATCTTGCTTGCATTCTTGCAAATAATTCATCAGAAACCTTTACTGGATGATTAACGCATGCTCTACCGTAATCAACGAGTAATTGTTCGGTTTCATCAAGTACTAAATTATCAGGATCTCTGCCAGCATCTTTTAAAATTCTTCTAAAGAATGTTGAACAAATTAAACAATCGTTCTCTGTTGAAATAGCATGTGCATAAACATATGTTGCAAATTCTCCAACCACTTTCACTACATCATCTTTTAGTGGATACCATTCCATTAAAACTTTAAATGAAGGAACATGGTTTAAAAGCGTTTTCTTCATGTTTGTAATACGGCCATGCTCGTTTACTTGTCCGTCATAACAAGCTTTTTGCTCGCTATTTGCTTCTTCTCTTTCAATCATGTGAATTCGCATAAATGACCTCCAAAATCAAGATAATTATACTATTGTATGTCCAGAATTAACAAGATAATTGTTTTTCAGTATTGAAAAACTTGCATTTTTTTTGTAAAATATCTCTATACGTGTATTTTATTGAGAGAGGATTAAAATGATAAATAGTTTAGCCGCAAATAGTATTAACATGAATGCATGGCCAATGTATTTGATGTATGGGCTAATCGTTGCTTTTGTTACATTTGAATCGGTTTTTTATTTAGTTCGTTCGATTTTAAGAGCAAAAAAACTAAATATGGATATGGGAAAAATTAAGAAGGTTATTACAACCTCTGTTTCCTTCTCTATACTTCCAGCAATTGGAATCGGTATCGGTGTTGTAACGTTAGTCGGTGCGCTAGGTATAGCATTCCCAGCAATTAGATTATCAGTTATTGGTTCACTTCAATATGAAGTTCAAATGGCAGATGGTGCTGCAACTGCAATTGGCGGAAGTTTAACAGGCTTGATTGGAAATATGGATGCAAATTCATTCTTAACAATCGCTGTTATCATGACAGTTGGTATTGTTTGGGGACCTTTACTTATTTCCTTATTCTACAAAAAGTTACAACCAAAGTTCGCTAAGATTGCATCTATGAATTTAAAGTCTGAAGGCGAAATGCTTTTAGATGATGGTAAAAAGAACAATATTGGTGATTTAATCTTCTCAGTAGTATTCATTGGTTTAATTCTTGGATATTTGGCTATGGCTATATCCACAATTTTTGGAAAAACAACTCTTTCAGATGGAACAAAGATTGCAAACATGAACACAATTTATGGTTATTACAACCTTATTGCAATTGTTGTTGCAGCTATATTAATGGCATTCTTTGAATTCTTAATGAAAAATCCAAAAATGAAATGGTTAAGTGATTTATCCATACCTATTTCAATGCTAGTTGCTATGGCTGTTGTGGCTATTATTAGTTATTATGCACAACAGAATGGTTGGGATCCAACATTAGTTCAAACAGCAGAAAATGCTGTTCATTCAGTAATATAGGAGGTTAAGTTGTATGAGTAAGAAAGAAAAAAGACTAACAACAGTAGATTACAACGTTAAACTCCATATTCTTGGACGTATTTGGACATTAACCGGATTATTACTAATTATTTTAGTACCAGTTGTAATCAGTATTTTCTACAAAGGAACAATGAATTGGCAAGTATTTGCAAATGCTGGCGTAATAACATTGTTATTTATCAACTTTGCATCTGCAGTATTGGAACCAATTATTTATGCTCCAATGCTTGGAACAAACGGCGAGTACCTTGCATTCATCACTGGTAACTTAGCAAACATGAAAATACCATGTGTTGTTAAAGCACATGAAATATATGAAACAGAACAAGGTTCAGAAGAACAAGAGCTTATTTCCACTATTGCAGTTGCAGTAAGTTCATTAGTAACCATTCTTATTGTTATGGTTATCGTTATTGCACTTGCAGTATCTCCTCTCGAAGGATGGATCGCTCAAAACAAATTCTTAAATAACGCATTTGGATCTGTTGTTTATGCATTGTTCGGAGCACTTGGTGGTAAATACCTTGTAAAGAACTTAAAACTTGCAGCTATTCCAGGAGTTATCGTTATCGTATTATCTATTATTCTTGCCGTTGTAGGCATGAATTTAGGCTCTGCATTACTCGTTGTTGGTATTGCAGCAATGATTATTAGAGCAATAATACCTATCATTTCTCAAATGGTTAAAGCTAAGAAAGAAAAGAAAATCTATGACAACATCTCTAATGGTGTTGACTTAGAAGAAACATATGCCATCATCATGGCACAAAACGCAAAAAACGAAAAAAAGAAAAAATAAACTTATATAAAGGGGAATTTTTATGGCAGAAGAAACAACACCAGCAGTAAAGAAAAACATACTGCACAAGTTATTCGGTTCAACTCCAGGCGATGGTGAACTTCAACCAAAAGAAGGTATAGCTTTCTCACTAGCAGGATTTGGTCAAAACCTTATTTGTACAATTGTTGGTTCTTATCTAACAGTCTTCATGACAGACGCTATTGGATATCCTGCATTATGGGTAGCATTCTTAATGTTATTCGCAAGAATATTCGATGCAATGAACGACCCTATCATGGGCTCTATCGTAGATAGAACCAGAACAAAATGGGGAAAATGTCGTCCATATTTAAAGTGGATGCCAATACCAATTGCGATTATGACAATCCTTTGCTTCCTTCCATGGTATGCTAAAGCAGGTCCAGAATCAGCAGGTGGATTTGCAGCTATAAGTGCAATTTATGTTCTTTGGAGCATTGTTTATACGATTTGCGACGTTCCTTATTGGGGATTATCCACAGCAATGTCCAACGATACATATAGACGTGGCAACTTATTAACAATTGCTCGTCTTATTTGTACGCTCGGTGCAGGTATTGTAACAATCGTTGTTCCACAAGTCACATCTAATATGACAGCTACAAATGCTGGCTATGTTGGCATTTATCAAAACTTAATCACACAAATCCAATATGCTGGTATTTATCTTAATGGTAAAGGTGGTATAGACTACACAACCATTTCAAATATCCCACTTTGGATAAATGACGAATCATTGTTTAACTACGAACATCTTCAAGCATTAAAAGATGCTTTAACTAAAGTTGGCGAATTAAATCCTTCCGTTGTATCTGGTGCAGATTTATTGTCAGCTCTTCAAACAGCAAGATCGGCAATGCAAACACAGTTGCAATACATTTACTTTGTTGCTGCTATTATCTGCTGCGTAGTTGCTGTTCCACTTTTCTATGTAGGTTTCTCTTTCACCAAGGAAAGAAACCAATCAATGGAAACTCCACCATCTTTAAAGCACAACTTAAAATTATTATTTAAAAACAAGCCATTGATGTTAATCGTTATCTCTGGTATTTTAGGTTCTGCGCGTATGGCATTCACATATACTGGTGGTTTATACTTTGCAAAATATGTCTTAGCAGATGTATCCATGCTCGGTATGCAAGGTGAAGGTTTATATACCATTATGACTCTTGCAATTGTTCCTGGCGGATTGGTTGCATCCTTAATGGTTCCATACCTCACAAAGAAGATAGGTAAACGTCATTCATATATCTGGACACACATTGCTGGTGGCGCAGTATTACTCCTTGCATTCTTGCTCGGTGTAATATTCGACCGTGGTTACTATACAAAACCTTGGGTTCTTATCATTGCATTACTAGCAATCGTTATTTCTGGTATTCCATCAGGTTTATCTAACATTCTTTCATATGCAATGATCGGTGATACCGTTGAATACCTCGAATTAAAGACAGGTGAAAGAGCTGAAGGTATCTGTTTCGCAATGCAAACATTCATTAGTAAGATAGGTATGGCTGTTGGCGCATTCATCGGTGTTCTTGGTTATTCACTCGCAGGTGTTACATCTAATAACCCTGGTGCATTAAGTCCTGCAGGTAAAGATACAATGTGGATTATGCTTATGCTCGTTGCTGCAATCTCATTCATCGCATCTGCAATCCCATTCTTCTTCTATAAGTTCAATGAAAAAGAACAACAAGAAGCTGTTGCAGAAATTAATAGACGTAAAGCAGAAGCTGCAGGAAACGTTGAAGCTGATGTTGAAACAGTCGATGCAGTCGATACAGAGCCTGTTCAAGACGTAACAACAGAAGATAAAACAGAAGAATAATTTATAAAAAACTAAATATGCCAGGAGACGACTATGTTTCCTGGTATTTTTATAGGAGGCATTTATGAAAAAAACTGCTGACATTATGTATACCATAGGTAAAATAACAACCTATATTTGTATTGGTGTCTTCGCAGCAATGGTAGTTATTGGAGTAGTATTAGCCATACTAGGTGGATTAGGTATTATCTATAATGGTGAAGATTACGCAGATGAAATTCACGCTTATACAATGTATGTAATGGGCGTTGGAATCTATCTAACAGTCGTTTTCTTCTACCTTACCTGTGCAAACATAGTTTTGGCTATTATCTTAAAGAAAGCATCCTCACTAGCTAAGGAAGATCCATCATCTGTAAAGCCATATGTAATGATAATTATTTGTGGCGCACTTGCCGGAAATACTTTCTGTATCCTATGCGGTATCTTCTCTTTAATAGCTATGCCAAGCACACCAGTATATGAAGATAACTTCAACCCAGATAAAGAAGAAACATCTGACTTTGAATAAATGAATCTAGTAAAACAAAACTGGAATAAAGAAGATATTGTTGAACTTGAAACATATCTTGAATCTTTAGGCAATTTAGAACGTGCTAAACTAGAGAACAAGATTATAAATACCAAGCAAAACATGCTCTCTATTCATATTCCAGAATTAAGACAAATAGCTGGGGAGATTTATAAAGGTGACTTTATATCCTTTTTAGATTTAAACCCTAGCAAATACTATGAGGAATATTTAATCCAAGCCTTTATTATTTCCAAAATAAAAGATATGGAAAAACAACAAAAATACTTGGATTTATACCTCCCTCAATGTGATAGTTGGGCACACACAGACTCACTTAAGTATTCCATTAATAAGAAAAATGAAAAGGCTTGGTGGGACTATGCACTATCCCTTTTAAAATCTAAACATATAATGTGTAGAAGATGTGCCATAATGATTATGTTCAAGTACTTTATTGAAACAGATTATCTACAAGATATTTTTGCCGAGATAAATAAGCTTGAGGATGAAAAAGAATACTATGTAAATATGGCTATTGCATGGTTGGTTTGTGAATGCTTTATTAAGAGACGTTCTGAAACCCTTTTATTCTTAAAGAATAATAAACTTAATGCATTTACTCAAAATAAAGCCATATCTAAATGTAGAGACAGTTACAGAGTCTCTAAAGAGGATAAAGAATTACTGTTAACTTTAAAAAAGTAATAGGAGACAATTATGAAGAATCTTATTAAAGCGATAGTATCAATAGTGCTTATAGGCGTTATTGTTGCACTTTGTATGGTTATTTCATTCTGCGTGTTTAAATATTCACCACATGATACTAACCCAAATATGACAATTACTGCTCATACAGGCTGTGAAGGAACGGATATGAATACCATTGAAGCCATGGAAGCAGGATATAAAGCAGGCGCAGATATAATTGAGTTTGACCTAACGTTTAAATCTGATGGTACACCAGTACTATCTCACGGCAACCCAAATAAAGCAAAAGCAACATTCGAAGATGCCTGCATGTTCTTAGTGGAACACCCTACTCTAAGAGCCAATATAGATGTTAAGAGCACTGAAAATATGCCTGCAGTATTAACATTAATTACTAGCTATGGATTAAATCTTAGAGTATTCTTCACTGGCGTTAAAGAAGAATTTGTAGATGCTGTAAGAACAGGATGTCCTGGTATTGCATACTACTATAACTGTTATCCAAATCCATTCAAGACTAACAGTCAGGATTATTTAGAAGACTTAGTTGCTACAGTAAAAGAAAAAGGCGCAATTGGAATCAATATGCACCATATGTTTGTAACTAAGAAACTTGTAAAAGTTTTCCATGACAACGGATTGAAAGTTTCTATTTGGACAGTAAATGATCCATATTCAATGACTAGAGCACTCTACTATGCTCCAGATAACATAACGACCAAACATCCACTTACTATGGTAAATAAAGCAAAAAATTAATGACCGAGTATTTCGGTTAATACAGGAGTTACCTGAGAAACAACTACCTTGTAACCTAAATCAGTCCAGTGACCGCCATCTATGGTATATTCATCATAAATTTGGCCGGTTGCTGGATTTTTTAATGGCTCGTAAATATCTACAAAGTAACATCCCTGTCTTGAAGCAATAGATTTAATCTTTGTATTGTTTTCAACGGCTTTACTATTATTTCTTCCCCATTCTTTTCCCATACAGGAAAGAGATAATAAAATTATCTTTGTATCTGGCAAATTGCTTTTTAATTCCTTTACAATTCTCTCGTAGTTATTCATCATTGTGCCGAAATTATTAGCACCTATAAGCATAACTATAACTTTTGGATTAACATCATATGCAGATACTTTTAATCTTTTTTCAAGACCAAATGTAGTATCTCCACCAATACCTCTATTAACTGCAACATACTGTGGATAATATAAACTAATATCACAGCCATCTGTTAAGCTATCTCCTAGAAAAGCAACTTCAACGGAATCTATGGTTTTGTTCTCTTCTTCAAATTGTGCAACTTTCATGTCATAATACTCTTTAAATACGGTATATTGCTCTATTTTTTGAACAATACCATAATAATAGCCAATACCTATAACGGCTCCTAAAACACCTAAGGCAATAATTATTGACGCTACTATTGTAAGTTTCTTTTCCATATTTCACCTTGAAAATATTTTACCCCCAAACATCAATTATTACAAACCAAAATAACTTGAATAAAAAATACAACTATAATAAAATGTGTGTAATGTTCGTGTACCTCAGTAGGATAGAGGACCCGCCTCCTAAGCTATTGTTGTAGCCACGCTAAAACTCAATATATAGTATAGAGAGCAACATAATATACAATATATTGTGGTTATAAATATACAAAATCAAAATTGGCATACTTTCTGGCATACTTTTCAGTAATTTTTCTAACTTTGGTTTTGTGTAAATAGAACAAATGTTCCTGTAGTTAAATGGATATAACCTATCTCTCCTAAAGATAAATTTCGGGTTCGACTCCCGGCAGGAACGCCAAAAAAAATCCGTTTTGATTTTCATCAGAACGGGTTTTTAATTTATTTTTTGTTGGAAATATTATCAAGTTTCCTTTATTTTTTATAATATTCTTTTATAATGTTGTCTGGGTCTTCTTGTTTGAATATATCTTCCCCATTCTTTGCGAGTTTTTTATCTAGTTCTTTGAGGAAAGATATTCCTTTGTTTATGTTTTGTTTTGTTCCTATTCCTTTGATATATGTATATGCCATGTTATATAAAACATAAGGCATTATTTCTTTATCTTCCCAATGATTATTTTTACATATTAAATATGCCTTTTCAAAACATAAAAACATTTTTTGATCTGCAAATAATAAAGCTGCTTTTTGATTGTTTTCTTGTTCATAGAACTGCCCCAATTCCAAGAAAATAGAGGCATCTTCTTTGCTTAATGTAAAATAATTATTATTATATCTTATATCTCCATATGCATTTATTAAATAATCAAAAGCTCTATAGTAATTTTTATTAAGGTAATAATGTATTCCCAAATCATATGCAGTATTGCCATCATTTGGCTTTAATAAATATGCTCTCTCCCAATATTTGACTGCCAGTTCAGTATCTTTTTCAAAACCAAATTGTTCTGCTTTTAAATAAAAAGGTATTACTTTGAATTCTTTACTGTCGTAAAGCATTTCAGCTAAAATACAGTATGAATTAGCGAGTCCTTCTTCAATTTCGTAGTCAACAATAGTTTTTATTTCATTTTCTGCATTATCAATTAACCAATAAATTAGATGTAATGCTTTTTTGAATGCTTCTTTATCTTTTGAATTTCTTAGTACTCTATATGCAACAAACTGTAATTTTAAGAATGTTAATTTGTCGAACTTATCTATAACTAAATTGTCAAACAAAGAATATACTTCGTTCCCAATTACAGTATTTATTTCACCCATTTCAGCAGTTGCTTTTTTTAGATAATTTAAATCTTCTTTTTTTATTATGTAACCCTTAAATTCTTCAATTTTCATAATTTAATCCTCCTATTTGTAACATTTTAATTTTACCTACTATATTTTTTTTCTGCTTCTTTTAATTTATTTGCTATTCTTTCTCTTAAATCTAGAGGAGATAAAACTTCGACATGTGCTGAATATTGAAGTGCCCAAAGTTCCATCGCATTAGGACTAGATATTACCTTTACTAAACATTTCCCATCTTCTTTTTTTTGAATTAAAATATCTTTGCCAAACCAATCTATAATTTGATCTACTATTTTATTATCTGCAAGTAATTGTATACTTTGTGGTTCATCCATATACATATAAGGCATAGCTGTTGAAAATCTTTTATAATCAATTCCATTTTTATAACCTGGAAGTGTATGGATATCCGTTGCTTTTTTATCCACTATCTTTACATTAGTTATTCTGTCTACCCTACAACAAAAAACTCGTTTGTGTATTTCGTTACAAGAAAATAAATAGTATTTTTGATTATGCAAAATGAATTGATATGGGGAAACTATTTGATGGCTTTCTCTATGAAGTTTTAGATTGGTTCCATATCTATTAAAATCAAATTCAACTTGCTTTCCATTATCAATAGCTTCATCTATTATTTCTATATTCAAGAATAATTCTTGATTTTCAGTTTTATCCCAATCATCCATAGAATAAATATTCTTAACATGACGTTTGAAATATTTATTAGACATTGAACATAATTTTTCGATTAGTTCTTTAGAGTGTGTTGGTGCTATATGCTTACTGGCAAGAACACTATCGATAAGCAATTTAAGTTCTGAATCTTCAAAAGTTCTAGATGCCAAATAACTTCCATTTGGCGTCTGTTCGATATCTACACCAGATTCTTTCAAAAGAGAAAGGTTGCGTGAAATAGCTTTTCTTTCTAGCGATACTCCATATACTTTATCCAAATAGTTTGCAATTTCTTCTTGTTTTAAAGGATGTTGTATATCACTATAATCTGACATTATTTGCATAATTCGTAATAACGCAAGTTTTTTTGGTTCAAAATCAGACATAAATTTCCCACCTTGATTTCTATTATTCACAATCATATTGTACCAAACGTGGTACATACTAACAATAGCCATTTTACAACCCTAATTTTTGTTTTATATTTTTGATATCACTTGCAAATATTGTTTTCTTTTCTAATAATTCTTTCGCAACGACATCCAAAAATTCTCTATTGTTTATAATGATTTCCTTAGCTTTTTCATAGAGTCGCTTCAATTCCGAATCCATAACTCTACATGATCTTGCACGTTTTTCTTCTGAAACTGCCGGAGATAAATTACAATCTAAACCATATACATATGCATCATTTCTTAATCTATATATAATTTCTTTTGCTCTAAATATATCCTCTTCAACTCCTAAATCTTTTTCATTTAAAACTATTTCCGTAGCGGCTCTACCTGCCAAACAAGCTACAATTCTATTTTCTGCTTCCATATATGTTTGTCTGCGTTCATAATCATCTAAAGTATATTTTGTAATTCCGCATGTACATGATCTTCCACGAATTGAAACCAAACCTACACTATTCGGTTCTAATATTTCAGATACAATGGTATGCCCTGCCTCATGATATGCCACAGAATAATCCTTTTTTGTTAATTCTT
The DNA here is from genome assembly GCA_045130665.1 of Christensenellales bacterium. Taxonomy (GTDB): domain Bacteria; phylum Bacillota; class Clostridia; order Christensenellales; family CAG-917; genus RGIG8124. Next base: position 351,074 of record JBGUQC010000004.1, read on the forward strand.
TATCAATTTTATTAAGAATTCCAAAATGATATTTAAGACATGCATCAACAAAATCATTAAAGGTAATAATATCCAAATTTTTAAATGCCGCTGTAATTGCTGCATCATTTATTATTTTTTCTAGTTCTGCACACGAAGCATGACCTCCTAAGATATGCCAAAGGCTATCATATGAAATATCTTTTTCAACAGGTTTATCCTTTAGATAATATTTAATTAATTTTATTTGGTCATCTTTCTCAAGACCATTCATTATAAGTTTTATGTCAAACCTCCCAGCACGAAGAAGTGAATCTGGTAAATTTTCCAAATTATTTGTTGTTGCTATTACAAATATATTCTTCCCTTTAACATTATCAATACATGCTTGAACTGCTACATATTCCTCTGCATTTTTATGATCTTCATCTTCATTGGCAAATTTATCCATATCGTCTAGAAATACTATTGCTGGTGCACTATTTACTGCATCATCAAAACATTTTGTCATATAGTTAATAAATTCCCCATCTGATTTATCTTTTCTGCAAGTAAAATAAGGGACGCCACAAGCCTCTATAAAACATTTTGCCATTAAAGTCTTACCGAATCCTGGTTCACCATGTAAGACAGCTCCACTAGGCATTATAACGCCTAATTTGTAATATTTTTCTGGATTCCTAAACATATCACAAATTGGTATTAGAGTTTCCTTAATATAATCATAACCGATAACTTTTTCAAAAAAATTTAAATACTGTTTCATTATTTCGTCCTCCAGTCTTTTCTTCTTTAAACATAACATAGTCAATGCACCAACATTGGTACATGATAAAATATTATTTAAAGTTTGTACTAAAAATGGTTCTTGAAGATGTTTTTTAATTTTTTTATAATTTTGTTAGAAACTATTTATGCTAAGGAGGATTATTATATGCCAAGATATTCGAAAAGTGATTTTATGGCAATGAGAGGCAAAACTATAAGTGTAAGAGAGGTATCTGCTGGTGAAGACATTAGAATCAAATTAGTTCCTTGCGGAGAAGATTTGAGAATGAAAAAGGTCCCATGTGGGGCAAGCGGTTCAGATATTAGAGTAAAATATGTTCCATGTGGAGAGGATATTAGAATTAAAGAGGTCCCATGTGGAGAAGATATTAGATTTGTAGTTAGATAGGTGAAGTATATGAGTTACGATAAAAACTATTTTAAGAATCTAAGAGGATGTAAATTTATATTTCAAGTTGTTTCATCCAATCCAGATTTGAAAGTTCAATTTGTAAATCATTATGCTGATTATTGTGTAAAGATAACAAATGACAAATCTTTCCCTAGAGCAACAATAAGAATTCAAATTGTTGATTCAAACCCTGATATTAAATTGGAAAAAGTATCACATTTTGGGGATTTTGAAATATATATGCAATGATAAGATTTTCATTAAACATATTTATTAATCATGTCTCACCTTCAATGTGGGACATTTTTTATGATTATAATGAATCTTTATAAAATAAGGTCTTATTGAAAAAGATAATGGTGCTAGAGGGTTAGTTACACCTAATATGAAAAAAATACAAATCTCTCCTAAAGATAAATTTCGGATTCGACTCCCCGCAGGAACGCCAAAAAAATCCGTTTTGACTTATCATCAGAACGGGTTTTTAATTTATTTATTTTTGGAAATGTTATCAAGAGCGTTTATAACTTTTTCTTTTGTGTCAGGTATAAAGTGAGCATAAACTTGGAGAGTTATTGTCGAATCACTATGCCCCATATACTTAGATACAGTTTGTATAGGAACATTTTGAGCTAATAATAATGAACAATATGTATGTCTTAATCCATGACAAGTAACATTTTTAAGTCCATTTGCTTGTTCAATATCTCTTAAATAATGTCCTATTGTGTGAGGGAATAAAGGTTTCCTATCTCTATTCACAGCCACATAATATTGATCTTGTTTTATATCAAAATTATAATCTATTTTTCTAAACCAATCTTGAAATTTAATTAAATCATTATATAAATCAGTTGGAATTGGTATTTCTCTAGTAGAAGTTTTTGTCTTAGGACATTTCTCATAAACTTCTTTTGTGATGTCGCTATATAATCTATTTCTTCTAACGTATATGATTCTATTTGTCATATCTATGTCACTCCAACGAAGTCCACACAATTCAGCACTTCTTACTCCTGTAAAAAGCATAATCTTAATACATATTTTTTGGTTAATTTTGTAATCAGGCAAATTGTCTAAAACATTTAATAAAGTTGATACTTCACTAAATGAAAACACTTCTTTTTCAGGAACTTCTCTAATTGATATGTTCAAATTGCCACTACCTATTTTAGTTCTACAAACAGGATTCTTTGAAATCCAGTCATATCTGACAGCTTCATTGAATAATGTTCTAAGCATTCTTCTGTAGCCTTTCAAAGTTTCCTGAGAATAATACTTTGTATTATCAACTTTTTCAAAGTATTGCTCTAATTTTAGTCCATATTCATTACATATTTTTTGAGCAGCTTCTATTTTTATAACTTTCCCATGATTATTCATATTATAAGAAGCAGGTCTAGTAATTATTTTTTTTCTTTCTAAATGTCTAAAGTTTACACATTTAGGTAATGGGTTAATAAGTTTAACTATCTCAGAACCACATGTTGTATATTTTTTAGTTGCTTCTAGGTCGAAAAAAAGTTGAATATCTCTAACAGTTATCTCTGATATAGGTTTCTCATATAATCCTCTTGATTTAAGATATGCATAAAACTTCTCTTCGACTTCGCATACTCGATGATAATATGAAAGAGATAGATTCGTTTTGATATTATCTTTCCATTCTTTCATAAGCTCAGGAACGGTCAATACTTTACTTGCAATAAGTGGTTCATTATATTCATATGCTTTTTCAACATTATTTTCAAAATCAATAGCTTCTTTTTCAACATATTTTTTGAATTTCAGTTCCGTTAAATTAAGATTATTATATACTCTCTTTGAATATAACTTCCTTTTCCCAGTGTCGGGATCTTTGCTATAAGCCTGAATTTTTGCTTTTAAGACACCGTTTCTATCTCTTTCGTATTTAATTGATGCCATTGTTTACCTCCTAATTTTCATTATTTCCTTCTATAAAATCTGTAAGACTTTCCATATCGACAAGTATTTTGTTTCCAGTTAATAAATGTCTTATTTTGCCGCTTTGACACCATCTTCTGATTGTATATGGGGTAATTGAGGTATTTGGATCATCTTTTTTGATTTCTTCATATGCCTTTTGAATACTTCTAAGCATTTTGGTTTCCTCCTTTTTGTTTATTTGGAAGACTTTATTTCTAACCTGTTTCGTTGGATATCTTCCGAATTGGATAATATCTTTATTTCCGTTAAACATTGAAGAAACTAAACTCGTACTAAAACTATAAAGAAGGCATAAACTATTAAACTTATCACACACTTTTAACACACTTTTTCTCCTTTTTTATTTTTTTTATCTTTCGACATAGGGCGAAGAAATTTGGCAGATGGATATGTCAAGGGAAAAGCAAAGCGTAGAGAAAAAATCAATATTGCTATACCTTAAATAAATAAAGAAGATTATTTCTCCCCTTTACATAGACAGATGACAAATTAACCTACACGCCCCGAAAGATATAAAAGACATTGTCGATAGTGTTAAAAAATTTCTTAAACTTTTTTTGATTTTTCTCTTGACTTTCAATTTCAATGTTATATAATTTAACTAAACCGAACGAGCGTTCGATTAAAAGAAAGGAAGTATCATTATGAGAAGTAAGAATAATGAATTAATGGACAATATATTAGAATATATAGATAACAAACATTTCGAAGAACATTATTGTCCAACAATGCAAGAAATAGCTACCAAGTTCGATATATCTAAAAGTACAGCACACTCTTACATATCTGAACTTGAAGCAAAGGGATTATTAAAACGTCAAAACTTAAATGGAAGATTCGATTTAGTTACAAATCGTTCATCCAAGATAGAAACTGAATTATTTAATGTTCCTATTGTAGGTGAAATTGCATGTGGTACACCTATCTTAGCACAAGAAAACATTGAAGATTATGTGTATATTTCTAAATACTTACTCGGAAATGGTGATTTCTTTGCATTAAGAACTAAAGGTGACAGTATGATAGATGCAGGTATTTATGATGGTGATATTGTTATAGTAAACAAACAAAATACTGCAGAAGAAGGTCAAATCGTTGTTGCATTGATAGATGATGAAGCAACATTGAAAAGATACTATCGTGATGATAAACGTAAACAAATAAGACTTCACCCTGAAAATAAGGCTATGAGCGATCTATATTTTGATAAAGTAGATATTCAAGGTGTCGTAAAAAAAGTAATAAAGGATATAAAGTAAAATGGCAGAAGAAAAGAATGAGGCTATTCCAGTTGAAGTGATTGTCAAGTTCAATGAACAAGGTACAATTACACCATTAAAGGTAATGTATGCCGATAATATCTATGTTATAGATAAGGTATATCGTGTTAAGTCCACTACCCCTATTGGTTTTTATTCTATGCTTGAATATCCTTGTTTAATATGCGGAACTACTAAAAAATTATATTACGATAAATATAAAGGAATATGGTATGTAATAAAGAAAAGACAAAATGAAGACAATCGATATAGTTCTGAAATTATAGAAGGTTGTTAAGATAAACTGAATAAGTTTTCACTATTGCGGTCTAGGTGTGTAATTGCTGTCGTAGGGACTTCCCCCTCTATCGTATAAACGGCAAATACAAATACCAAACGTCTAGGCTCAGGGAAAAGGAGGCAAAAATGGCAATGGCGAAAAATGATTGGAAACCAGTTCACATATGTTGTTTGAATTGTGCAACCAAACTAACGGGGTACAAAAATGCGGAAGGGAAAGTTAAATTTGTTTGTCCTCGTTGCAAAATGATTATGGTAAGTTCACTTAAGGGCAAAAGTGGGAAAATAGATTTTCAAATGCCGTAATTGAAATAACTGAATCAACAAAACGTCCTACACGACGACTAAAGTCTGGAAGAAAATGCACCAAGTAAATCTTTTGTCAGGTCACTAGGATAAGCGATAGAGCTGAAATATAGGGAAACAGTATCCTATTAAATAAATGGAGAGCTGTGGCTATCGGAGCAAGTCAATGGACTAATCTGTATGCTGCCGCTCTTTTTAGTTCAAAAAAATTAAGTTTTAATAGGAGAAAAATATGAAAAATGAAAATGAAATTCGCAGTGATCTAAGACAAATTCGCTACTACTATAACTATGTTAAAGGTAAATGTATTGGCGAGAAAGAAGCAATCAAAAACAATATTGATGATTTAGTAAATCTATACAATGACGCAGTAAAAACTGCCCCAATAAAATTATACGAAGTTTATTGCAGTTTATATGTAGAAGGACACACAATCGTATCCTTAGCAAATAAATGGGGTTATTCCGTACAAGCAATAAGTGTTAGAAATCGTCAATTAGTAAGGTTTTTAGAAAAAGAATTTAATAAGGAGGTGTAATATGGACTTTGGTAGTGATGTTATGGAAGGCATTTCTGAACATAATGGGAATGTGTATAGAACAAAGAAGTATATAGTAAGACAACATATAAAAATCCAAACAGATACAAAAGGAATAAAGTATTTATATAGTGTTGATTCTTATTATAGAAGAACTAAAGGTCGTGACATGTTGTTTGAAAAGTTCTTTCTAATGAATGGAAAAAGAATTAAAACAGCTATGTTTACAAGAAAGTATTATGAGTAAAAAGTATGCACCTCGTAGTTGAGGTGCATATTAAATAACTAATCTTTCGCTTCTGTGGCAATATTTTTATAATCTCTTAGTTCATTTGGTATTTTTATTTTTGTACTATTAATCCCAGAAACTAAATGTGTATCGCTCCCAACTTCAAAAGATAACTTATTTTTAGTCACTTTATAACTTGTAGCAGATCGTATATCTTCTGAAACCAAATCACTAAAATATTTAACATAATTTGTCACATCACTTATTTCTGTTGAATATTGTGCATATATTTGATGATTTTCATAATCATATTCTAAATAATACAATCTATCGTCTTCTAAAAATAATGCCATATAGTCTACAACGTTATCATTTTCATCATAATCTTCATAAGCATATCCATTCGTTAAAGCATAGTATTTTAATCGACATACATTTCCTTGATATACTTCAAAGATTTCATATGTAAAACTTGAAGTTTGTTTTAGGGCATCCACTGCTTCAAATTTTGTCATACTTTCATCCAAAATGATCTGTTCTTCTTTTGAATCACAAGCGAATAAAGTTATACATAATATTATTAAAATAAAGGATATTAATATCTTTCTCATATTATCCACCTTACTATTATTATATAAGTATGTTAGAAGTATAATTCCGTCTTGGTGAATTTGTCAATATTGCTACTATTCCAAATATTGACACTTATAAGGTGCAATATTTATAATTTATCTATAAATAATTTGGAGACTTTTAAATATGGGTATTGGTGCAATTTTAGGTATTATTTTTGGTGTATTTTTCTATACGATTATTTTTACAATCATTAGTGCTGTTTTAGCGAAACAAAGAAATATCAATCCTGGATTGGGTGCAGTTTTGGGATTTTTCTTTGGTTTAATTGGTGTATTAATTGTTTTATGTCTCGATGGAACCAATAACAATTCCAATAAAAAAATACAGAAGGAATCAAAAAATAATGGTTGGGAATGTCCCAATTGTAAAACAATAAATAAAGAAGATAATGAATTTTGTCCTAAGTGTGGAACAAAAAAACCTGTAAAAGAATTGCTTTCTGCAAATTGGATTTGTCCAAAATGCAATACTAATAATGATGGTTCATCAAACTTCTGCGTTAAATGTGGTACCCAAAAGCCAAAGCCAGTCAATGTAAAAGATGTTCCAAAAGAAGACATGTTCAAATGCGATATGTGTGATTCTTATACTGTTAATAATTATTATGCTAAAATAGTTGATAAAATGGGAACTAGATTTAGAAATATATGTCCAGAATGTGTCAACAAATATAAGGCTGAAGTTATAAAACAAAATGTTAAATAATATTTCTTCTATTAGAAAAAAGCGCACGATTTGATTCGTGCGTTTTAAGTTTTAATTGTTCCTTGTTATTATTTTGAAACTTAAAAATCCTATTTTTCTAGTATCGTTTTAATATAGGATTTCAACCGTACCAGTAACACTTTCTATTATCATAATATAAGCGCTTCCATATTTTGAAGAATACCCTGTTTGCTTTGCTTGTCCACACCCTGAAATTGTTAATTCACAAGAATATAGTGTGGCATTTTCTGGTATCGTATCAGCGTTATCTGATAAATAAAAATTAACCACAACATTATTGAATTTACAAATCGTTGATCCAACAAAATCATAATAATATGTCGTGTCAACTCTTCTGACATATATTGCAATATATTTTTGATAATTGGTTTTATTTAATTGAATAATTTCTCTATTTTGTTGTGTGTCTTGCAAATTGTTTTGATTGTTTTGATTATCGGATATATTAGCAGTTCCACTATCACACGCACAGAAAATTAACATTATTATAGCTAAACAGGATACTAATAAAATAATTTTCTTCATAATGATACCCTCCCATATTCTAATCGAATAATATTATAACATATCTTTTATAAAAGTATAATAATGTTTATTTTTTAGTTTAATAATTTATCAATATTTTATGTCCTAATTGTAGGTAATGTTTCTTCTTAATTTATGCCATTTCATTTTAATATTTGGTTGTAGTCAATGAGCAAGTAGGATTAGCAAATATCGACAGCTCATGTGAGATGAATTCAGTAGGTGGCCGCCTCTCATTGATGGTCGCATGAAACGTAGTGTTTTAACAGAATCAGATGTTTATTGACTCAAAACAAATAACTAAATATTCAGATGTGTTAGCAGACTATACGGACAAAGGAGAAAATTTTATGCCATTTAAAATGAAATGGAAAGTTCCTCATAAGAGAGCAAAACAGTGGGCTGAGGAACGCAAAAATAGAGTCCACATGCACGGTAAAAAAGAAGGTCAAGAACTCACTCCTTATGAAGCAGGATTGAGATCTGGATATCTTCAATGCCAAACAGACCACGCTTCTATTTTCAACTATAAAAAGAAGAAGGAAGCCGAAAAAGCTAAAGGAGGCAAGAAATGAGAGACATGAAGGTTTTGAAAGAACATTATATCAAGCAAGGCAAAGAGTATAACTGCTATTGTCTTCGTGGTAAGGTTCGTGGTGTAGATGTCAGAGTACAACTCCTCCCTCCAGATATTCAAGGATATACAGTTCTTGACATAGTATTTGGAGAAAAGGAAGATGCTGAGTTTGTCGTATCACCATTCGAATTCAAAGATGCAAACGGAAAGGTTATTTCAGGAAACTCATATGCAGTTCGTAATACAGATGCTGAAGGCGAAATCTATGAATGCAAAGTTGTCCCTGCAAAGCCATCAGACAGAACTCTAATTGAAATGTTGCTTAGAGCTTAGTAAGGTCGGGTACGGCTTTCTAGTATTGTCGTACCCTTTTTTATAGGAGAAAAAATATGAACAGAAAAAATGACACAGTAAAATGGATTGCTATCGTTCTTTGTATAGTCGTTCTAGGTGTAGCAGTTGCAGCTGCCTTAACTCAAGGTTTTACAAATGCAAATCCTTATGGATGGTTAGATAAGAAAGAAAAGCAAACCGAAGAATCAGATGAAGAAACACCTATCGAAGTACCAGCATATACTATCGAAGATGTAGAAGAAAATGGTCTTTCTTTTGAATTTGGTCCAATATTAGCTATGGGTGGAGATGCAGTATCTGCTAGTGAACCTACTTATACCTCTCAAACTGTTTATGCTTATATTACACCATCAACTGCAAATGACAAATACGTTACTTGGTCTCTTGCTTGGGCTAGTGGTGCTTCTTTAAGTAATCAAAACATATCAAACTATATTACTTTATCAAGTAATACATCAGATAATGATGAACCAATTCAAGTAAATTGTCATCAACCATTCCGTAATAGTAATATCACAATAACGGCTACTACTCGTTCTGGCGGACAATCTGCATCAGCAACTATAAAGTATGAAGGTATTCCTACTTCTCTTTCTTTGAATGGAGTTTCAGGTGCAAGTCAATACAACACTGGTAGTCAAACAATGGATATGGTCTTTAAGGGTTTAACATATAGTTGTCGTGTAAATCAAGATAATATATTCCATGATGTTGGTTCTAGTTATAATAACTTCTCTGCTACTGTAACAGGTGTTGGAACAGTTGTTTGTGATAAATATTCAACTTCCCCTCGTGGTGCATATTGGTATGGAAATAATACTACAAAGAATTTGGATGATTTTGCAGATCAATTTGTAACATTATCATTTACAAACAATATATTAAATATTCAAGTAAATAAGTCATACTACGATGCATGTGAAGAAATCACAGAAGAACGTGTGGAACAAGTTGGTATGGTTACTTTATACCACAACAAAATTAAGTCATTAAATCGTGATGATAATGGAGACCTTCCATATTTACTTATCACAGTAACAAATACTATGTATGGGTTCTCTAATACTATTAAGATTTATATTGGCGAAGTAGTTTCTAGTGTTTCAGTAGCACCAGCCACAATAGTATTTTAGTGAGGTGACTTATGAACGCAAAGAATAAAAAAGCAGGTAAAATTATCGTCTATGTCTTAATACTCCTTATTCTTGTGGGTTGTGTTGGCTTCTTTGCGTATTTCACTAACGGTTTTACTGGAGATATTAAAACATTCTATGTTGAATGTGGAGATAAGAAAGTAATGTCTTCATCAGGTGGATTTGTTCTAAGTTCAGTCGAACCACTTGATGTTGACGTCCACTACACTTTCGGTTTTATGAATAAGGATATCTCTGGTTATAGCGTGACAGTCTTACCAAATACAGACTTTGATTTCACTGTTGACGGACAAGTTTATAGCTTTGCTGCCGAAGAAAATCTAAATCCAGGTTTTGATATTGAGTATGGTGAGTCTTCATTCTCTATTACACCAAAGCAAACTTTAAGAGAGATATTACAAGCAGTTTATCCAGATAAAGAAATTGATTTTGATGTTGATGATGTTGACTGTGAAACCGAGATATTCAAAATCGTTGTATCTTCTGAAGATGGTAGCACACAAGTAACTATGTTATGTTCACTAGATGAAAGTGGAATTCGTAGTATCGTGATAGATCAGGAGGTGATTGTATTTTGAGAACGGCATATATGAAATTTACTATTGTATTAGCCGTACTCGTAGTAATGTTATGCACATCTATTATGGGTGTGCATAATGTTCAAAATACGGCATATGCTAGTGATGAAAACTATTTCGATAATACAAATGTCTATGAAGATCTTACATCTTCTACAACCAACGGAGAACCATTTGATATTAGAAATTACGCTTTCAATGAATCAAAACAAGCTTCCATATTCTCATTTGTTGAGTACTGTTATTCCTTCAAAGCAAATATGCGTTCAAACTACGGACTATACATTTATGTATATAATCCTCAAGGAAAGAACTTTGCTACAAATACAAAGCAAAACAAAATACAGATGGCTACTGAATATAGAAACGGAGTTCCATCTAGATATGATAAGTTTGAGTTAAAATATTGTGGGAAAGTTGAAGAAACTAACTATAAAGGATTGTTTTATAAATTTAAGATAGTAAATGCTGAAACCTTTTTAGACAAAGTTAATTCAAATGAACGTAGATATGATGTTTCTGGTTTCGAATTAGTAGAATATGGCAAGCAAAACGCTAAAGAATATGGTGTTGGTGGCACATATAAGTTTACAGGATACTCAAAAGGTTATGGTCCAGACGCCAATGCGGAATCTACTCTAACCTGTGTTGTAGATAATCTAGAAACATGTGAGTTAGAAGTTCACCATACTTATTTCAGAACAGATGGTGTATCTAATCTTGGAAGTGGACATTATAACGAAGTTAATACTGTTTACTTTGAATTACCTAATCATTTTTTAGAAGACTATGGAAATCTACAAAAAATAAGAGCTGAATGGTGGGAATACAAAACCCAAATGGCTTTTGTTACGGATAATAATGACTTTGTAAATCTTGCTAACCAATATAAATATGCAGATGCAAGTATATATAATCCAGACCAAACTAACGTCTTATATAGAAGAAACAATAAAGATATTCCTTTCTATGCCTATGCATATGATTATTGGGGGTCTAATGGAACGGAGCATTGGGATCATTATTGGACTTATAACCTAGATTTATCTCCAGTAAAAATAGGCGGTGTTGGTTCTTATACAACATTGAGTTCAGATACAGTATCAACAAGACTTCCCTTTGTCTTCTATTCTCAATATCAAAATGAAGGTTCAATCTTTGATTTCTTAATGAGTCATAATTCGGCTGGAAGTGTTGAAGGAAGTGTTGTAGCAAATGCAATATATTCCTACGAGGCAAATTCAGAAGATTATATAGATTGTAATGGAAGACCTATATCCAAGTATTGTTTTGTAGATGACGTAGATGCTGGAAGAACTCGTGGATACAATGATGTGACTATTGATTTGGAAGATACATTTGACTTAGATTCCTATGATAGCAACCATTCTTGGTGGGATAAACTTTGGAACTTTGGTATAAATGCACCAAATACTAGCGAAGAATATCATAATGTAAATCCAATAGTAATCCTTACAGGAAATGATTTATTAGGTACCGATTCAGAAATATCTAGAAGACTGCTTGTTAATTCCAATGATATTAACGATTTAAGAACAGTATATGCTCATGCACAACTAAATGATTGTACAGTAGTATTGTTTAGATTTGCTAATACAGATTACTTTACTGTTTCTGCAAGTGCCCAATCTACCAATGATTTATATGCCAATGGTTATGCTGCTCAAATGACTGTATTCCTTGATTTTGACATTATTGAATTAACTTTCAATAAAGATGGCGAATATACTGTCATACCAGTTGTAGCAAGTCCAATAGATATTATCAACTCACTAACACCTCCACCTAAATCTTTGGACTGGTGGAAAGTGATTCTCGCAGTTATATTACTAATCCTTTTATTATTGTTATTAATACCTATATTACCATACATAATTAAGGGAGTAGTTTGGTTCGTATCTGCACCAATAAAAGCAGTTAAAAATATAAAGAAAAAAAAGGAGGCAAATGATGATGGAAACACGTAATTTATTAGGTCTAAAAATATGTATAATTATATCCTTATTTTTGGTGTTGTTTACTATGATGATTTCACCTCCAAATCCAACCGTTTCTTATGATGTTGCTTTTGCTGCTGATGATAACCCAGAACCAGTATTAGTAACGGCTGAAGTAGAACCATATGGAGCAATAACAGACTTTGTTTGGACTCTTACTTGGGATGAAGAAAATACTAGCAATATAGTGTATTGGTCTGTTGAGGATAAAGATCCCCTTGAATATGTTGGACTTGAAATAGATGGGGCTAATTGCACAGTTTACTTTATCCAATATTATAAGATGCTAATCAAAGTTACAGCTTATTTAACACTCACAGTAACATGCACTTCTAACGAAGAAATCTATGCTACTTGTAGTATAAAGTTGGGGTGAAATGCGTATGAAAATCTTTAAAAGAATAGTTGTAATAATAACTCTTATTCTTTTGGGATTGGTAGTTGGCTATCTGATTTATACAGGTAGTCAACTTACTCCAGAAAATGTGACAAATTATATAGGAGGTATAATATGAAAAATAAAGGTAAAAATATAGTAAATATAATCCTTGCAAGTATGATTTCTCTAGGTTCAATCTTACTTGCTATCTTTGTATTCAATTCTTCATATAATCGCACATATGAGAGTTTATTAGATTTATTTGTATCAATAAAGTTCTATTTTTGTAGAATAATAGGCATTTCAACAACAACTGATGTGAGTGTGAATAACATGTCAAATATTATAACTCTGGGTGATATATTGCCTTCAAACTTTGAAGCCTTTAAGGAATCTTGTAAATCATATTTCAAACTATTATTTAGTTCTTCCAATATAGAAGATTATTTCAGAACTTTGGGTAGTAATATTGCAGTTTATAGTAGGCTCTTACTTATAATCTTACCTGTAATTGCTGCCTTAATAATGTTAATCAAAATACTATATGGAGCAAGCAATAATAAGTACAATATCGATACAAAGCCTTTACGTCTATTTAAGTTTGTAAGCAAGATTACCTATCAACCAATTAAGGAACAAATTCTATCATTTGTCGATTTCCTTAAAAGTTATAAATGGATATATAAGCTTTGGATTGTTATATGGATTTTCAATCTAAACTTTGCGTCCATTATCATTTCTGCATTAGCATACTTTTTCTATTTTGCAGTTTCTTTTGACTTCGTTTCTACTTATATTCAGTTTAAGAAATTGTTCGTAGATTTAAGTGTGTTTTTCAAGCAATTTCCGTGGTATATTTTCTTACCATTTTTGCTTGTTATTTTTGATCGTTTTCGTAAGCGAATTGCGGATGAAATTTTGCGTCATAAAGAAGCTCAAAATTGTGGTTTTATAAACAGTCTTCCAATAGTCGAAATGACATGTGGAAGTATGGGCAAAAAGAAGACTACAACAATGACAGATATGGCTCTTTCCCAAGAGGTTATGTTTAGACAAAAAGCATTCGAATTATTAAAGAAAAACGATATGAAGTTTCCATACTTCCCTTGGATTTCTTTTGAAATGGAATTAAAGAAATGTATGGAACACGGAACAGTATATAACTTGGCAACATGTAAAGCCTTTGTTGAAAAGAAACGAGCAAGGTTCGAAAAACATCAAATAACAGTGTTACAGTTATACGGTTATGACACCAACAAGTATGGTATGTATTATGATGACGTCCTTAATAACTCTTACTTGTTTGATGTCTTAGAAACATATGCTAAGTTATACTTCATCTATGTTATTGAGTCTAGTATTCTTGTAGCCAACTATTCTATTCGTGAAGATAATGTTTTAATGGATGCTGGTAATTTCCCATTATGGCAAACAGATTTCTTCCCTGATAAGTTCCCTACCAAATCTAGACATTCACATATATTAGATTTTGATACACTTCGTTTGGGTAAAAAAGTAATTGAGAATAATCCAAAAACGGGCAGTTTTGAGTTTGGTGTTGTTGTTATAAGCGAAGTAGGTAAAGAAAGAGGAAATAACCTTGAACTCAAAGAAGTTAAGAAAGGTGTAGAAGAAACGAATCAGAAAAATGATTTGTTTAATTCTTGGCTAAAAATGTGTAGGCATGCTGCGACAGTAGATAATTACCCTTTCATTAAAGTATTTACAGATGAACAAAGACCAGAATCATGGGGTGCTGATGCAAGAGATCTTGCTGATATTGTTTATATCGTTTCTAGTGGTGAGCAACAATTAGCTTTGCCATTTTATACAATTGGTGAAATGATAAATGATTTCTTGTTAGCAAGATTCACTAAACTCTATTACGATTTTCGTTATAGACGAGGTGATAATACCCTACTTGTTCATATTCTTAAAACAATAGTTTCTAAAATCTATAACCATAATCTACGAATTTATAATAGGTATGGTTATTCTCAAGTAATTGTTGAAACTGAATGTGGCCGTTTGAAAGGCAAAAAAGGAAGACATAAATACAATCTTATGAACGTAAAGATTTACAGACATAGATTCTCTACCGATTGTTTTAGTGATTATTTCAATAATTTAGCGTCCAAAACTAAACTTGGTCTAAATGATTATTTGGAATATGCAACAGAAAGAGCAACAGTTGATGAACTCAAACAGCAAAACAGCTATTTTATTGGTGCCTTATATAAAGATAAGAAGGAGGAAGAATAATGGAATACTACCCTAAATCAAAGATTTATTTTGATGGTTCTCATTATATTGCTATTCCTCATACAGAAGGTTTCAAGAGAAGGAAGTCCCTTGTTATTAGGGAGCCAAAGGTTAAGGTGATCGAAAGACCACCTATTAAACCTCCAAAAGTCGAAGTAAAGCAAGAAGTTCAAAAACCAGTTGCTCCTAAAATGCAAACAAAAACTGAAATCTTTAATGATATTTATATGGAATCATTATCTCTTCCTAAGGCTGAAAGAAAGGAATATGTAACCAATAATATGGCTAAATACTTCCCTAATCCAGACCCTGTAAAGCTTGAAAAGTATATTGAAAAGAAAAGAGATGCTAGAAAGAAGAATATATTGGCAAGAAAAACTAGGTTTATCCGTAAAGCCTATATGAATGACTTTAATTATTTTGCCACCTTTACATATGATAGCAAAAAGATGGATGAGAATACTTTCAAGAAAAAGTTATCAATGTGCTTAAGCAACTTTCAAAAGCGTAAAAAATGGAGATATATGGGTGTATGGGAAAGAGCTCCAGAATCTAAAAGATTGCACTTTCACTGTCTATTATATGTCCCTGATGGAACAATGCCAGGATATTTAGTAGATATTAGAGATTATGATACAAAAGCAAAAAGAATGAGAACCACAACTCAGAACTCATATTTTAATCATAATTTTGGAAGATCTGACTTTGAAGAAATAGATGCCACATTATTAAAAATGGGAAAGGCAATGTTATATCTTTTGAAATATATAGAAAAAACTGGAGAAAAAATCATGTATTCTCGTGGACTTCCTATGTATTGTGTATCAGATATTAGTGATAAAGATGTTCTTTGTCATTATGGTTTCAAAGAGCAAAAAATGATACTCCAGGATGACTTCACATGTTATGACGAAGGAGAAATATTGGGCACGTTTGATGATGACTTAAAAAAGTCTCTAAAAAAGTCAAATTGAGTAAAATATATGGTTAGAATGCAGATAAATACAAATAACAAAGGGCGATGGTTTGTGGGCGTTATTGCAAGCGGGTTAGCGCAAAACCCCACTCCACGCCTTATTTTGCTTCTCCATATTTGCCAAGTTTGTTTTAGTTAGGCGTGCCATATCTGGTGGAGCGTAGCGACACCACTTGTATCAAGATATGGCACGTCTAATAGTCAAGCATGTACAAAATATTGTTATGTACGATTTTTCGTACACCCATTTTTATAGAATGAAAATTGCATTAATATATTGAAAAACAAAGGCATCTATGTTAAAATATTATCAATATTTTAGGTTGTTTTTATTATCAAGGAGGAAAATAATATGTCCAATACAAGTACTCATGTTGTACCAGATACATTTATTTATTCATTGGACTCCAAGATTTTAAAAATTTTATTAAGAGATAAGACAACTAGAAAGAATATCATATGGGCAACTAATGAATACTCTTTTTTGGGCAAAGGTTTTTCTGCTGATGATGAAATTGTTTTATCAGATATTATTGGTTTTGCATCTATAATAAAACCAAGAGTAATTAAAAATAAAGAAACTAAATCCAATCGAATAAAGGGGATGGCTGAAGTATTTACTCCTTCTTGGATTTGTAATTTACAAAACAATCAAATAGATGAAGATTGGTTTGGAAAATCAAATGTCTTTAATAAAGCATCTGAAAATGGCTGGAAAACATCAAATAGAATTATAACATTCCCAAAAAGACTTGGGAAAACTTGGCAGGACTATGTTAAGTCCAAAAGACTAGAGATTACATGCGGAGAGGCTCCGTATTTGACTAGTAGATATGATATGGTTACAGGAAAATATATTGCAGTTAAAGATAGAATTGGATTGCTAGACAGAAAATTAAGAATTGTTTCAGAAAATGTCGATTCTGAAAATGATTGGTACCAATGGGCAAAAATTGGAGTTCAAAGTGTCTATGGTTATGATTGGCAAGGTGATAATGTATTATTAGCTCGCGAAAATTTATTGTTTACAGTTATGGAATTTTTTGAAAATAAATTCCAAAAATCCATTTCTAATGATTATTTAATAGAGATTTCAAAGGTTTTGGCATGGAATATTTTCCAAATGGATGGCATTAAGTATGTTATACCAAATAGTTGTAAAAACGATAATAACATAAACACAAAAGATTCTTATAATGATAATGCTAAATGTATGGGCTGTATAAGAAATGACAATAGTAGACATAATGGAATATATAGTAGAACATATGATTGGATAGGTAATAAATCTGTTGAATTCTATTCTTTTGTTAAGGAGAAATAATTATGATTAAGTACAATGTGGCAACTTATAATCTTATATACATTTATTCAATTCCAGATGAGGCTCATAAGGGTTTATTAAAAATTGGAAAAACCTCTTTCTCATCCTCATTAAGTATTGCTCAATTAACTCCTAATTGTCCTACTCTTGATAAATATGCACATCTAAGAATAGACCAACAAACAAAGACAGCTATGGTTCCATATAAATTAGAATATACAGAATTAGCCACACGTCAAATAACAATGAAAGATGGTTCCACACAAATTCAATCATTTATAGATGATGATGTACGCGATGTCTTATTAAATTCAAACATTCATTCAATAAAATTTTTGGAAAGTGGGAAACCAAGTGAATGGTATATTGTCGATTTAGATAAGGCAATTTCTGCCATTTCATGTGTAAAACAAGGGAAATTATTTTTAGACAATACTGTTCTTTCTCCAATACCTACAAAGCCAAATATAAATCTTAGAGATGAACAGGAAGAAAATATTAAATATACTATGGATATATTTAAACGTTATGATACTATGCTTTGGGATTGTAAGATGCGTTATGGAAAGACTGTAACTGCCTATGAATTAATTAAACGTTCTGGATATAATAAAGTCATAGTAATAACACACCGCCCTGCTGTTGAAGATGGTTGGGGTTCAGATCATCAATTAATTTTTAACGGAACCAATAATAAATTTATTGATAAAACAAATGGTTCTTATTCTTTTGATGATGCTATTGATGCAGAAAATGATGCCATCTTAAAAAAAACTATTAATGATAATATACCTTTTGTTTATTTTGCTTCAATTCAAGATTTAAGGGGTTCTATACGAGTTGGTGGAAAATATAATAAAAATAATGCTGTTTTTGATATTGATTGGGATCTATTAATTATAGATGAAGCTCATGAAGGTGTAATGACCGATTTGGGCGATGCAGTTATAAAAGCGATTAGAAAACCTAATACAAAAGTTTTATCTTTATCTGGCACTCCTTATAATATAATGAGTGATTACGCAGAAAATAAATTTACCTGGACCTACGTTGATGAACAAAAAGCAAAAGAAGAATGGTATGATTTGCATCCTGACGAAAAAAATCCATATGAAGATTTACCAAAGATGAATATCTATACTTTTGATCTTGCAGAGATTTTGCCAGATTCATATAGATACGTTTCAGATGATTCTGCATTTAACTTTAGAGAATTTTTTAGAACTTGGACTGGCGATATACTTAGGGATTATAGAAGTATCCCTTCTGGCAAATCTATTGGTGATTTTGTTCATGAAGAAGATGTCTTCTCTTTTTTAACACTTATATCTAAAGAAGATGCAGAAAGCAATTATCCTTTTTCTTGTAATGAATATAGAGAGATGTTTTCTCATACTTTTTGGATTGTTCCTGGCGTTAAAGAAGCAAAGGCTTTAAGTGCAATGATTCAAAGTCATCCAAATTTTAAAGATTATGAAGTTGTGAATATTGCTGGTGATGGTGATGAAGAAAAACCATACGATGAGGCTCTTGCGCTAGTAAAAAGTTCAATAAAAGCTTTTGATAAAACTATAACTATTTCTTGTGGAAAATTAACAACAGGTGTCACGGTAAGAGAATGGACAGGTATAATGATGTTGTCCGGTTCATCATCAACTTCTGCTTCTGGATATATGCAAGCAATTTTCCGTGTTCAATCACCTGGATACATAAATGGTAAACAAAAACAAAATTGCTATGTTTTTGATTTTGCACCTGATAGAACTCTTAAGGTTATTGCTGAAGTACATAGAGTTACTACAAAGAGTATTAAGAGTGATGATAATGCAAAGCGAGCTTTAGGTGAATTTATTAATTTTTGTCCAGTTATTTCAATAGAAGGAAATCGTTTAAGAAAATATAATGTTGACGAAATGATGCGTCAGATTAAACGTATATCTGTTGAGGCTGCAGTAAATAGTGGTTTTGATGATGATAGCATTTACAAATCCGATGCAGGTATTACATTGGATTCTTATGATGAAAATATTTTGAGAAAATTAGCAAATGTAGTTATACCTCAAAAGAAAAAAAGAAATACAAATGAAGTTATTGTTAGTTTCAATGGTTTAACTGAGGAAAAACGCAAAATGGCTGAAAAAGCACAAAGAAAACCTCAAAAAGATTTAACTCCTGAAGAGAAAGAAGCACTAGAACTCTTAAAAAAGCAAAAAGAGGAACAAAAGAAACTATTTAATCTTTTACGAGCGGTATCAATTAGACTTCCTCTCTTATTTTATGGTGCAGATGCTGATATAACAAAAATCATTCATTTAAGAGATTTCGTTAATATTGTTGATGAAGAATCTTGGAAAGAATTTATGCCAGATGGTTTGACCACTGATTTATTTTTAGACATTTTAAAATATTATGACGAAGACGTTGTCGTTGGTGCTGGTCTAAGAATTAGAAAACTAGCTAAACAAGCCGACGAATTACCACCTACTTTAAGGGCAAAGCGTATTGTTGAAATTTTATCTCGTTTTAAAAATCCAGATAAAGAAACTGTTTTAACACCATGGAATGTTGTTAATATGCATCTTGGGGAAGTTTTTGGTGGATATGTTTTCTTTGATGATACATATAAAAAGGAATTAGATGAACCTAGATTTGTTGAAGTTGAACATATAAGTACAGATGTATTTCTTAATCCAAAGGTTAAAATTTTAGAAATGAACTCAAAGTCTGGTCTTTATCCATTATTTATGGCATATACACTCTATATGATAAGACTGACTGGGAAAGAAAAGAATGCATCATTAGAAGAAACAAATGATATTTGGTTTGATGTTTTGAAAAATAATATCTATGTTCTTTGTAAAACTAAAATGGCAAAAATGATTACAATAAGAACCTTAGTTGGTTATACAAATAAAACAGTTAATGCGGTTTATTTAACAAAGTTAATAGAAGAAAGGATGA
Source organism: Christensenellales bacterium (assembly GCA_045130665.1). Taxonomy (GTDB): domain Bacteria; phylum Bacillota; class Clostridia; order Christensenellales; family CAG-917; genus RGIG8124. The sequence goes on from JBGUQC010000004.1 coordinate 371,303, forward strand.
AAGATTTGGAACGTCTTTCAAGAAAATTAACAAATCCTGAAACATGGGGACAAGGAGGCGATAGAATGAAATTTGATGCGGTTATAGGAAATCCACCATATCAAAATGGAAATCAACAAATATATGTATATTTTTATCTAAGTGCTATTAATATTTCGAATAAATATGTAAGTTTAATTTTCCCAATGTCATGGCAACAACCTAAAACTGCAAATGGATTGGATAAACTTAATAAAGAAGAAATTAAAGCTGACAAACAAATTGTATATATAGATAATAGACATAATGTATTTGAGGGAATTACTGGTGCCGAATGGACTAATATTATTCTATGGTGTAAAAACTATGATAATAACTTGGATGGGTTACAAAAAGTATATACGAACGGTACTGATCCTGAAGTTAAAAAATTAGTATGGGATCTCAATGAGATAGAAAAGCCAAAACAATTGACTGATGCATTTAAATGTGTTGTTGACTATGGCAACTTTACATCAATCCAAACAATTACTTCTTCACGTCGTCCTTACGGATTGGATGCGGATATTGGTGATAAAAATGATTTAAGTAAAGTACAGATTAATATTGATGATATTTCAATCTATGCAAAGAATAAACTTATTTTCTATGTTGCTAAAGATTATCCTCTTCCTAGAAAAAGTATTAGATTTGATAAATATAAAATTTTTGTTGCGAAAGCATGGGGGAATATGAGTGATGGTTATTTGGGTGGTGCCTATTCTGATATTATTATAGCACCTCCAAATAGTGTTTGTACTGAAACATATTTAGAATCCGGATGTTTTGATACATATGAACAAGCAAAAAAACATGCAAAATACTTAATGACTAGATTTGTTAGGGGGCTTTTTTATTTAAATAAATTTTCTCAAAATAGTACTCGCTCTTGGGGTGCAATCCCAGTTCAGGATTATACAGAATCTTGGTGGAATAAAACAATTAAGGAAATTGATGATGAACTGATGAAAAAATATCGTATACCCGACGATGTAAAAAACTATATATATACAAATATTCAAGAAAAAACTGAGGCAAACATAATTAATTTTAAGAATGACTAATAAAATTATAGTTAAGAGATATTAATACAGGCAGTCCAATCCTTAGTTTAAAATCTATGTAAATACTTTCATGAAAGTAAAAGCCAAGAAATTCATTCTTGGCTTTTTAGTGTATTGAAGGAATAATTTATTATTTATTAGGAATATAAATCTTATCTCCCACTTTTATAGCATCATATGATTGTCCATTATAATCATGTGTTATCTTCTCTGGACGACCTACTATGTTAGCCATAAGAGTAAATTTATAATCATCATAGTTTGCCTTTCCTATGTTTATGTCTATCATACTATCTTCATCTGTAATGTTTATAATCTCACAACCCTTAGAGATTACAAATGCACTAAATTGCCATTTCTTTTCAAAAGCACCATTTGAATCTAGTATCATTCCTATATTGTGATTCTTTTCATAAGCTGTAATTCTGAAATAATTGCTCATAGTTTATTTCTCCTTTATGCTACTAATTTTTTAACTTTTCTATTAGCGTATGGTAACCACTGATTATTTACATAATTTAATATGTCATCACTTGGTTTGGTATCATTTATACCATAACATTGTAAGATTTTTTTCTTACTTGGTGAGTATTCAACTGTAACAAGAGGTTTCTCAGGTTCTTCTTTTGTTCGAACAAAGAATATTAAGGTTTCACCTCTCATCATCTTTTGGTCATAACCCATACTTCCCACACAGTGTTTAAGAATCTCACCTTCATAAACGAGATCACTAGGAGCATGAGCTATTTTTGTTATAAATACATCTTGTTTTGAATATTCCAGACCTAAATATTTGGCAACTATCTCACCAAATTTTTGTTCCATTTCTTTTTTCTTAGTTGCTTCCTCTTTTGCTTTTAAGGATGCGTATTGGTCTATCCTTATATCATGCCAACGTTTGAATTCGTGTGGATACCTATTCTTATCTTCTTTCATATCTATACCTAATCTCTTACAAGCAGTTAAATAATCCTGATAAGATGCTATTGAAGTCTTTTGGTTTTTAATATAATTAAAAAACTTAGGCAAATCCTCTATGAATTCTTCTTTAATATCGCTCTTATATTTGTCATGAATAAGTTTGTTTTTTTCAGTCAAGAAAGCATCTACTTCTTCTATTGGCTTTTTCTGTCTAAATGCCTTTATTATTGCTTCAACATAAAAGTAATTATTTGCAATTAAACTTTGGTGATATACTAAGAATCCTCTGAAATATTTGTTCTTGGTGGCAAGTTTAAGTATCTGTTTAGAAAATGCTATATTGTGCATCCCAAACTTTGTTATATATTCTAGTATTGGATATTGTTCATATAACCTTAAATACTTAAATATTTCATATTTTTGAGTTTGTTCAACTGCACTATATTTATATTCTGGGAAATGTGGAATAATATATTTTATATTAACTATGAGAGCATATGGGTCAAAATATTTGTCTAATGACCAACCCCATTCTCCATCTTCAAACCATTTTCTATATGTGTTGTGAATACCTTCTAAATACCAGCCAACTGAATATCCACCCAAAGAACTAAAAACCATGTCTTTAACGAAACACTTCTCTGAGTGAATCCCATGTACTGCAACTTGTTTGTAATACCATTTCTTTTTATAGCATTTTACTGCCACTGTTACTTTGACTAATTCTTTGTCATTCTTGGTAAAGTAAGCATAAAATCTAAGTGATCCATCTTGATTAGGACAACGTTTCTTATCTAACTTTTTAATTTTTTCCAGCATATACTTTGGAATAGGTCTAATCTTTTCTATTTTCATAATCTAACCTCCAATCTATCTCCAAACATTTCTTTGAGATATGACAGTGTATCATTCTCAACTATTTCACCTGTTTCATAATCTATAATTGTTTCTTGTTTTATAGGTTCTTCTTCGTGTTCATCTTCTTTGTCTTCTTCAATATCAAAGAAAGACATTTGAGTATCCTTTGACTTTGTTACTTTAGTAACACTTGGCTTATATTCAACCTTTGGTCTAGGTGGTTCATATTCACTTCCATCTTCGTTATAAAGCTTTTCAGTTATGGAATCTTCTTCGAAATAATGTATAGACCAGCCATAGACAACGTCATCTCTTATACAAGCACAGGTAGCACCTTGCTTTGATACTTTCCTTGCTTCTTGGCTAGCGAACGCCATAAAGCCTTTCAGCGTCTTCTTTGATATTAAGTTCTTCCCGTCTTTTTCAATAGGAACTCCATTGTTTATCTTGTCAGCAAGTATATCTGATGCATTTTCTTGAAGATATTCAAGAATCATCTTTTCTTCTTCTGTATTTGCTATTAAATTCAATTCTTTCATTTTCTTATTCTCCTTTATTAGTTTGTTGTGTGTATGAATATTAGAATGGACAATCTCTCCATACTCCTCGAGCATATTCTCTCTTGGTTAATGGTTTGATTATCCATTTCCTTTTTTCTATCTCATACTTCACTTCATTCTCTAAAGCAGATAATGCTGTTTGATATGAGTCTGTGACTATCTTCGCTATAAATTTTCTATGACGATAATAGCCAATTTTGTAACCATAGTTGTTCTTCATCTAAGCCTCCAACCATAGAACCACATCTAATGAACATTCGAATTTTTGTGCATTCAAGACTCTGCATAACTCTTGGAAAGTTTCTTCAGGCATTTCATTTATATCTCTATATAAACGTGAATAAAATCCTTGAGAATTCTTAAAATCCAAAATTGTATTTGCAAATAATCTTTGATTGCCTTCATTTTGTATAAGTCTTTCTATATTACTCATAATCTCACCTTATGCTATTCTTGCAATTCCACCACCGAATGATTTAACGGCAACATCACCAAATTCAGAGCAGTAATCGGCTGATTTGTTCCAAACATATGCAAATGCATAAAAGTTCCTGTTTTCACAAGGAAGTACTAAGTCATCTGCATCTTCTTCTTCGTTTGTAACTACTAGGAAGTCATAACATTCACCAAAATCCATAATTTCATGAGTAACTGCATAAACTGTAAAATCGTATTTTTCTTCAAGTTCTTTTATCTTTTCTTGAACTTCAGGTCTTTGATAAGCCCAAAATCCTCCATACATCTCGAAAATACATACGTAATCGTGATTCTTAAAACCATTTATATATGGTTTATAAATGTCTAAAGTTTGTAATAATTCAATAGCTTTTGCTTTTCTTTCTTCTTTGTTCATAATTAAATCTCCTTTTTATTAAATAATGTTTTTAAGTTGTTCAAAATTAAGTCCAAGATTTCTAAGTGTTTCTTCAAATCCGAACCAAGCTAATAGGTTTTGATTGTAAGTATCTCTACCTAAAGGGTCTTCATCATCCCATTTGTTTCCAAACATTTGCTTTGCAGAATATAATCCTGTTTCCTGCATTGCTTGATATAATAGATTGTCTATTTCTTCTCTATATCGTTTGTAAAACTTAACTGTGTCGCTGTAATAAATAAGAAAGCCAACCATTCCTGATTGGCATCCGTATCTTAATACGTCTAAGAAAATGTTTTTCTTGTCAGTATAATCACTCCACTCATCTATTACATAAGAACAAACTCTTTTGAATAATGGACTTGTGCTATTTTGTTTTAATTGCTTTACGTTAGAGAGAGTTAAGTTCATTTTATACCTCCCTTTTTGAACCATATGTCATACCAGACTGAACGAGATTCATTATCAGCTTCGTAAAACTCTTCATAAGTACCTTTGAATTCATCTTCTGAACCTACAACTGCTTTACAAGATTTAATGCAATCTTCAAACACTCTTACATATGGTTTGTTGTTCTTGCTCATACAAGCAATGATTAGATCTTTGTCTGATATAAATCCAACACCTTTAATTGGTGTGTCATCATACCTGTTAGATCTTTTAACTGAGTAAACTACTTTTGTTAGCATCTTAGGATACCTCCTTGTTTTTATATTTTTGCCTTTCGGCACAGATGGAGGAGCATGTTTCTTAAAATGTTAATTGGGTAAATGTAAAGAAAAGTCGTCAAGGAATTAGCATATATAAAAAAGTAAGAACCCAAATAAATGTGTTCCTACTATTATTACTTTTTTATCGCCCTTTACGACTAAAAGAAATGTGCTAAAACATCAAGCTAAGAAAGGTAAAAAATAAGAAGTTATTTTTGTCCGACTCTAAATTTAGACCATACCATTCCATCTAATCGAGCTATAGTTAACGTTGGGTATTCTTGTTTTAATATATCAACTGCTAATTTATAAATAATCTGACAATCTTCGTTGGATACTTCATATCCTGTAGCCTCTCTTATAGATCTATGTATGTGTACATCTGGTTTAACTCTATTTTGGTCTCCTGCTAACATAAACATATAATTAACTGCCGCATCTCCCATTCCATAAACGCTTCTCATACAAAAATCTAGTATATCTTTATTAGCACTTTGGAAATCTTTTAATGTTTGTATTTTTATATCTGCTAGTTTTTTTGCCAATTCAAGACATATTTCGGATTTTAATTTTTTTCCAATAACTTGCATGTTTTGTAAAACATCTCTAGCAAATGGTTTTGCCCCTCCAGATTGATTTATATGATTTATGAAATCAGTTATTGTATATCCAGAAGCATGTTCATTTCCTTTCATATAAGTTTTTCCATATCTTTCAACTAGTGGAACTGTTACTGAAAAGTACTTGGCTCTTAATGAATAAATACAATCTAAAATACAAGGTCCTAATGAACCATATGGTTCAGCATAATGTTTTTGATTTAAATCTATGTTTTTACGACACCATTCTGCAAATTGATTTGCTAATTGTTTATTATCCATAAAGTACTCCTCTGTCATTTTCGTGTTTCCATCATTTTCTATTAGTTTTAGTGCAAATTCTTCTGAGCAAAAATACGAATAATCGTATCCAAAGAAAACATCCGCAGAAGTTGGAGTAAATCTCCATGTTTTTGTTCTATAACTATATGCTTCAGGTTGACCATCTGGACTCTTTCTAAATACCTGTCCAAAATTATTGTATCTATAATTATATTTTTTGTGTTCCATAGTAACCTTAAATGATTATTTTCTAATAAAAATAATAAGTGATTTTTGACTTTTTTTCAATGGAAAAAAGCGCATAGGTTAAAATGAGGACTCCAGTATATTTAGAGTTCCTATAACTATTTTTGATTAAAAGTTAATTATTTCTTTTTCTTAATCCAAACATAATCTGTCACTATAGTTTCACTCATATCAAAGAAAACTGTTCGACTTTGATTGTCATAATACCCTGTGACCTTATAACGATTGTCAGGATTATAATCATCTATTAAGTGACAAACAACATCATATATAACTTTATTTCTTATTGAAATAGGAGTTAATTGTTCTGGACGTGGTTTTGAAAAAGGCATTGCTCTTGATTCTGTTCCTTTACATGCTCGTATAGCAAAAACAAGATTGTCTTTATCTACTCCAAATTGAACATATGCCGAATAGTTTAGTTCTTCTATTACACCTTTGTTAAAAGTGATATAGTCTTTGTTAATATACATATTTGCGTCCGTTCTTGATGCAATATCAATGATATCTAATGTTATTGCTTTAAAATCAATTGCCATAATTTAATTCTCCTTTGGCGTATGTTTTTATTCTATTTTGTTTACGCCGTCTATTATTTTTATAAATTGTTCTATTTCTTCCTTCGTCCAATTCATATCCAAAAGGAAAAATCCCTTTAATACACCAGATTTTATACGTGCAACCCTGAATTTATATCCAAATTCTTGTATCTTCCTATGACTTCGACTTTTTGAAGTTTTTAACATTTCCTGTACTTCATTCCATTTTGCACGTTCAATAATGGCTGGATGGTCATTCTCCCAATGCCATTGTGTTAGTAAATCTCTGTTTATTACCGATTTATGAGTTAAATAGTCCTTCGTGTATGTTTTTTGATAAAGGACATCTCCACAATATTTTTCATTTCTTAAAATATTGCTGATTGTTGCAATATTCCACCTCGTCATACCTCTTGGCGAGGATATTCCTTGATTTGTTAAAGAGTTCGCTATTTCTTGTATAAATGCCCCTTCTAAAAAACTATCATAGATATATTGAACAATTTGAGCTTCAAAGGGTTCAATTTTAACTCTTCCTGAATAATCTCGATAATAGCCTAATGTATTTACTACAGAAAACTTATATAAACCTTCTTGCATACGATAACGTATTCCCTCTTTAATAGCGATACTCTTTTGCTGACTCTCCAATTCTGCCAATGCAGATAGAATAGATATTATAAGTCTATTTTTTCCATCACTCGTGTTTATTCCTTCTGACTCAAAATTAACAGCTACTGGATGTGGTAAATTGCTTAATTCTTGTAGAGTTGTAAGTATATCCACAATATTTCTACCGAAACGGCTAATACTCTTTGTAAGAATAAGATCTATTTTGCCTGCTTTGGCATCTTCTATCATTTCAATAAATCCTTTACGCTTTTCTTTGCTTGTTCCAGATATACCTTCATCTGAATATATTTTGACTAACTCGAATTGTGGATTGGATTGAATCATTAAAGTAAAGTGTTGAACTTGCATCTCAAAACTACCTACTTGAGTTTCTTCTGGTGTACTAACTCTACAATATGCTGCAACTCTTATTTTTTCTGCTTCTTGATAAGCATATTCTTTTCTCTCAGGAGTAATAACTGTGACTTTTCGTTCTCCACTTCTATTCTTGGCGATAGTATCTCGTATTTCTTGTTTTTCTTGTTCGCTTCGACTAGCTTTATTCGTATTCTTTTTACGAGCACTTTCAATAGTCTTTACATCCAAGTCTTTTGCCATAATTAACTACCTCCACACCTTTGGATCTTTCTGTAATACGACATACTCAAATACCTCCTTTTTTATCATTTTTTAAATAAAATGAAAGCATGTTCTTTCATTGTTTGGAAGGATATTATATACTAAAAAAAAGTGTTGGCAAACGAAATACTACGTGTTAAGATATAATAGAACAAATGTTTACGATAAGGAGCTTTTCATGAGATCAAAAAGTACTCGATTAATGACCGATATAGTAGCATATATAGACATCCGTTTTTCACAAGATAACAAGGTTCCAACTATGCAAGAAATTGCAGACCATTTTGGAATGACAAAAGGTGGTGTTTGCCAATATATAAAAGTAATGATTGAAAGAGGTCTCATTGAAAAAGATAATGGCGCTAGAGGGTTAGTTACACCTAATATGAAAAAAATACAAATGAGTACATCAACTGTCCCAATTATTGGTAATGTTGCATGTGGCACTCCAGTTTTAGCTGAAGAGAATGTAGAATCAATTGTTACTCTTCCCCGTGAATTAACTGGAAGAGGAAGTTTTTATCTTTTGAGAGCCTATGGTGATTCAATGATAGATGCTGGAATAAATGATGGAGATTTAGTTTTAGTTCAAAAAACGAATAAGGCTAAAGATGGTCAAATAGTAGTTGCTCTAGTAGATAATGAAACAACTTTAAAAAGATTATACTTTGATACAACTAATGACAAGATAATTCTCCATCCAGAAAATAAAACAATGGAAGATATAATTCTTGAAAAAATAGAAATTCAAGGTGTTGCTGTTAATGTTTTAAAGAAGCTTTAAAATCTTTGTAAAATTTCCTTTTGTATAAATATGCATGGCCGAAAATTGGCATTAAATTGGCATTATTTTTTTAGAAAAATTAGTGAAAGAAAGAAAAGTTATTTGGTAAAAAGTAAATAAATATTCAAAATTGATTTAAGTTAATGCATAAAACATCTAAAACGAAAGTAATTTATTCATTTTTAATTTATTTTTATAAATTTTATGAACTCCTAAGCGGGCTGTCGACGGTTCGATTCCGCCCACGAACGCCAAAAACCGTTTCTTATCGAAGCGGTTTTATTTATTCTCTCCTGTTAAATTATCTAATACAGATATTACTTTTTCTTGAGTATCAGGAATAAAATGTGCTAAAACATCAAGCTAAGAAAGGTAAAAAACTATAGAGACAGTATCTCTTTTTTCTTGGCATCATATTCTTCAGGTGTAATTATTCCTTCATCTAATAATTGCTTATATTTTCTAACTTCTTCAAATTTATCTGCTGGAATGTTATTTTGTTTTTCTTTATCTTTTGGTTTTTCTAATCTTATACCTTTTGCAAAATAACACAATGAAGCAATCAATAATGGTAAACATACAAATATTAAACTTGCACCAGGAATTAAAAAACCAAAATAAACCCAATCCCAATCAACATTTAAATGGTCAAATTCATAACTTGCAGGTTCGACAATAAAACAAGCAATACTTAAAATAATCGAACCTATTAGCAGTTTAAATTTTTCATCTTTCCCAGCAATACATAAAGCAAATGCTATGATTAGAACAACTAAGCCGGATCCAGGCATTATCGCACAATCTGGACGTTCAATATATCTTACATATCCGTTATATGTATATGTTTCTATCATAGTAAAAGAAATTATTGTTCCTGCGACAATAAATGTTAATGCAATTGACATAAGAACTATGTAAGCAATCCTCATTTGTTTTAATCTTTTTTCCATAATTACCTCTAATATAAATATTATCTTATTATATTTTATTAATCAAGAAGTTAAATAAATGTCTATTAAAGGAATTGTTATTAGTATTATTAAAAGTGGCATTAAATTGGCATTATTTTGAGAGAACAATTAGTTTAGAATAGCAAAGTTATTTGACAAAAAGTAAATAAATATTCAAAATTGATTTAAGTTAATGCATAAAACTTGCGGAACAAAAGATATTTATTCATTTATAATATATTATTATAAATGGTTCGAACTCCTAAGCGGGCTGTCGACGGTTCGATTCCGCCCACGAACGCCAAAAAAAAAGCGAGGTTTTATGCCTCGCTCTTTTATTATTCTTTTGTTGCCAGATAATCATCATACTCTTTCATCACCTGATACAAGAATGCAAATGGATCATCTATCATGGAAACATTGTCTCCAAATTCCATTATATTATGCGTAGATGCAGACCATGGTGTCCATTCTGGAGCACCTTCATAGTTTGGATTGTCTGTCTTTATAAAATTCATAATGTATTTAGACATTTGATCTGAAAGTTTTAAGTCGGATTCGTCATATCTATATGGATGTGCTGAATTCTTTACATTGCCATACAAATAAATCATTTCACCGGAGTGCCATGTGCCGAGATATCCATTCTCCTTTGTAAATACATATCTATATACTGTTTTTCCAGATGCTTCTGCAAGCGTAGACCAAGATTCATGTGGATAAACGAACCATCTTGTTGAAATTACTTGGTTAAACATCTTATCTGCATCTTTATTGCTATTTATTTTTCCACTATATAAATCTAGTACCTTTTGAGCATAATCTCCCTCGAATCCATCCTCTATTCTCTCTTTGTAATTCTTAAGGTTGGTTAAGCCTTGGCCAGATAATAGTAATTGTGGGACTAAGAAACAGTCTGCCTCATTTAAGTTTACACCATTTAGTAATATTTCCTCGTTTTGCTCGCCATCTCTATATACTTCGTATGGAGTCTTTGGGAATACATATGGATCATCATAAGATAATGCTGAGTTTTCATACTTAGTCTTTATAAGTTCTTCTGCTGGAAGTAATCTTAATTCTTGAAGTGTGGACACCTTGAACTCTTTCTTTATCTCATTGCCCATTTCAATGGCTTCAGATTGCTTTCTACCAGTGTGTGGTGGAACTTGTATTGCAAGAGATGAAGATTCACCTATTGCTTTCTTAAAATAGCCATGAGCAAGTGGTGTTGTACAAAGTGCAGAAACAGATGAAGAACCCGCGGATTCTCCTGCAATTGTTACATTTGTTTTATCTCCACCGAATGCTGCTATATTATCTTGAACCCATTTAAGTGATTTTACTTGGTCTAAAAGTCCATAGTTTCCCGTGGTATGATTTGGAGATTCTGCCTTTAATTCATCAAGTCCGAAATAACCAAATACACCGAGTCTATATGCAACAGAGACAAAAACTATACCGTTCTTTGCAAACTCCTCACCTCTATAATCTGGATTGGATGTTTCTCCACTCATTAGTGAACCGCCGTGGAAGAAAACAAGAACTGGAGCACCTGCCGATACATTCTTTGGCTTAAATACATTTAGATATAAACAATCTTCACTCATTGGTTCGTTTGGAGTTGATGTTAAATTGACTCTCCATTGTTTCTCTAAATATACATCTATAAATGAACTAATAAATGCATTGTCTGCTGCTTGCATAGCACGAGGTGCAAAGTATGAACAATCTTTGATGCCATCCCATGATTCAACATCTTGAGGCTCTTTCCATCTTAGTTCACCAACAGGAGCTTTTGCATATGGAATACCAGCATATATCTCAACATCTCCTTCCTCATTAACTAATCCTTGGATTTGTCCACCTTCAACAGTAACTATTTCTGTTCTAGTAGTATTTCCTGTTGCTGCAATTAAAGGCTGTGTGATTGGGCCAGAAACCATAATCATGACAACAACCAATGTAAGAGAAACTACTATGTCTATTAGCTTCACCCACCATCTTTGTTTAATAAAGAAGAATATAGACACAACTAGTCCAGTATAGAAAAAAAGTGCAAGGACAACTCCAAACACACGAATGTTCATCATGTCTATAAAGAATATAACAGCAACATATCCAATTGCAGAAAGTATGCAATGGATAATTAAATACGCTAATTGGCCTTTGGATAAATCTTTCATTTTAATCTCCTTTTTAGATCTTCATTGCAACATCCCAAGCCTTCCATATTACTGTCCTTAAGTTACCTACTTTATTGCAATCTCCTACTAAATTGTGTTCTCCATCTAATGCTGGTTTACTGACATAACCGACAGATAAAATGCTAGAATCGCATGATAAAGTCAATTTTTCACCAGATTTTTCAACAATTTCAACACTATCTGGATTTATTTTTTCTACCTTTGCATTAAGATAAACTGGTACCTTATTTACCTCGAAGAAGTCCCTTAAATAACTTGAGTTAGCAAGGCATACTCCTCTAATAGCAATAAGGTCGTCTTTCATTTCAACGATGGTTGGTTTCTTACCTTTGTGATATAGATCATATGCTATTTCACAACCTGTTAAACCTCCACCAATAATAACTACATTATCTCCGACTGGTTTTTTGCCGAGTAAATACTCTATAGCTTCAACTGTATTCTCTACTCCTGGTGTACGAATCTTTCTTGCTGTTGCACCAGTAGCAACAATATAGTCATCATAGTCTTTAATATCGTCTAATGACTTAATCTCAGTATTGTATTTAATCTCTACACCAAGATCTGCCATTTCTTTTTTGTACCATTCAATAAGGTCTCTATCCTTCTCTTTGAAATATGGTGCAGCAGCTGGAATAAATGCGCCACCTAATACATCACTCTTTTCAAAGATAGTTGGTTTGTGTCCACGTAGTGCTAATACTCTTGCACTTTCTAATCCACCAATACCCCCACCTATAATTGCAATCTTCTTAGATGTCTTAGCTTTAACAATCTTGTATTTTTTAGATTGCATTGTTTCTGGATTAAGTGCACAACGAGCCATTCCAGCGTTATCTGATAATGTTTGGTCGTTTGCAACTCCTTTATAGTGAGCCATATTGAAACATGCGTTATGGCAACAAATACATGGTCTAATTGCTTTGAGATCATCATTCATGAGTTTTGTTACCCACTCTGGATCTGCGAGGAATTGACGTGCAACTCCCATAGCATCAATTTTTCCTTCCTCCACTGCTTTTGCACCTACATCTGGTTCCATTCTACCTGCACAAACTACTGGAATATCTACATATTTCTTTATTTCTGCAACATCTTGTAAGTTACAGTTTTGTGGCATATACGCTGGTGGATGTGCCCAATACCATGCATCATATGTTCCGTTATCACAGTTGAGCATATCATAGCCTGCATCTTGTAAGAACTTTGCAGCCCATTTACTCTCTTCCATATCTCTACCTACTTCTTCATAGTCTTCGCCTGGAATTGCACCCTTTCCGAAGCCTTTTGTCTTAGAGATAACTGAATATCTTAGTGAAACTGGGAAATCTTTTCCACAAACTTCTTTAATTGCTTTAACAATTTCTGCTGGGAATCTGTATCTATTTTCTAGGGAGCCACCATACTCATCTTCCCTTTGGTTTGTATACTTCATTGTGAATTGATCTAATAAATATCCTTCGTGAACTGCGTGGATTTCAACACCATCTACGCCTGCATCTTTAATTAATTTTGCTGTTTTTGCAAATGCATCAATAAGTTCATGAATTTCATCTATTGTTAAAGGTCTAGAATAAACTGAATCATACCATCTATTTGGTGTGTGTGATGCAGATGCGGTTAGATAGTCTACATTTAAAATAGGTTTCATGAGCGTACCTAAAGCCTTATTTTCGCTCATTTTTACCATTAAATCGTTTATAGCTAAGCTTCTTCCAAATCCTGCTGTAAGCTGAATAAATAACTTTGCACCAGTCTTGTGGAATTCTTCCATAAACTCTTTGAGTTTTTTAAACTTACCCTTGCCTTTGTATAGCCATTTGCCGAATAATAGATCTCTAATTGGTGCTATACCAGGAAGAATTAAACCAACATTATTCTTGGCTCTTTCTAAAAGAAAGTTGGCTGATTCCTTGTCAAAATGGTTAGGTTCCATCCATCCAAAAATAGATGTACCACCCATTGAAGTCATGACAATTCTGTTTTTGATTTCTACATTACCAATTTTCCATGGTGTAAATAAAGGATTATACTTTTGATCCATACCTCAAACTCCCCTAAATTAAAGTTTTATACAAAAAATTATAGCACATAATTTTTTGTTATAAAAGAGTGAAATTATGTAGATTTATAAAGAAAAATAAATAAACAATAAAAATAAGAAGGCTTGAGATTATCAAACCTTCTTTTTCATTATTCTAACCGAATGAATTAATCTTGATGACCAAAGACAATGATGCTTGGATCACAGTCTCCATACCATGCTGAATTCCATCCTGATGGTTGAGATGCTGCTTTACAATTAATTGCTGATAATGACAAGCAACTATTGAATGCTCCTTCGCCAATTGTTGTTACATTTGCTTGAATGAGAATTGATGTAATATTTGTCTCAGCAAATGCTCCATTTCCAATTGTTGTTACAAGATTTGTATTTGGATTTGTAGATTGGAATGAACAACCATAGAATGCATAGTCTCCAATTTCTCTTAAGGAATTTCTGAATGTAAGCTTAATCTTTGATGCACCGTTTGTCATGAGATAGAATGCACCTTCTCCAATAATATCAACATCGTTAAACCAAGCTGTCTCGGAACAACCAAGAACTAATGTGTAGTTATCTCCCTCTGCATTCTTCTTCAATAAAGCTTTATGATCTCCTAATGTTGTTGTTGTGAGATATGTGCCACCATCATCTGCTGCAATACTTGTTATGCTATAACAAGATGCGAATGCATATGGAGCAAGTTCTGTTAATCTTGCAGGAACTGTTAAGCTCTTTAATGAGTAACAATTATAGAATGCATAACTATCTATAGTTAAATCTTCTGTTCCATCTGTTGCAAATGTTAATGTCTTAAGATTTACCATATTAGCAAATGCATATTGACCAATGTACTCAATGTTCTTTGTGATTTCTAATGATTGAATTGCTGTACAACCATAGAATGCATTTTCTTCGATTGTTTCAACTAATGTTCCATATGTATTGTTGAATACAAGAGTAGACTTAACAGTTAATCTGTAGAATGCATAAGATGCAACTATCTTAACATCTGTTGGAATTCTTGATGAATTTGTTCCAGCAATTACTGCCTTATTTCCGTTACCATCGTAATTCTTATCTACGATACTGCCATTTGCTACTTCGTATTTATCATTACCAACAAAGTTTATTGTTGTAAGCTTATTACAATAAGCGAAAATACCCTTACCTATTGATGTTACATTTGCTGGGAATGTTACCGTTGTAAGTTTTGTACAGCCATAGAATGCAAAATCTCCAATGCTGAAGTCTGCACTACGTGATACAATTTCAATAGATGTAATTGTTGTATTGTTCTTGAATACGTTGCTTGCCATTCCAACAATTGGTTTTCCTTCAAACAATTCTGGAACAACAATTGTATCTTTTGTTCTTGCAAGTCCAACGATAATCCAACCTGTTCCATCTTGAGTTGCTGCAAAGTTAAATGCACCCACCCATTTTGCGTATAGGTCTATATGATCATCTTGAACTGTGATTGTTGCGCCATCGTGATATACAATATCACCACTTGGACTTGTAGCCCAACCAACAAATGTGTAACTGATATTTACAAAATCATTTGCCTCAAATGTGTATGATGCGCCTGTATATGTTGTGCGTACCTTATCCGTGCCTGTTGAACCATCATTTGCATGATATGTAACATTTACTTGCCAACATGCTTCGTATGCACGATCTCCTACACTACCAGAAACAATTGTTATTGTTGTTCTTGGATCTCCAACAATATTTGTACCGAGCCATCCTAAGAATGTATATCCTTCTCTTGATGGTGCTTCAATTGTTATTGCCTCGGAAGACATGTAATAACCTGATGGGTTATTAGCACTGTTTGTACCGCCATGTAAATTATATGTGATTGAATATTCTTGTTCTTCAAATCTAGCTGTTAGGTTGACTAAATCACCAGTACGTTGATAAATACGAGTGATTTGTACACTACCAGCAAACCAACCTAAGAATCTGTATCCTGTTCTAGATAATGAGCCGAGTGTGATATCACTTTCAATGGTATATACTCTTGGATATGCAGAGTCTGGATCTACCTTTGTTCCTTCATTGAAGGAATATGAAATTGAATACTCGTGAATATTCCACTTAGCATATAATGTCTTGTTGCCATATGATCCATGTTCAATTGAGTCTATTCTTGAACTTGCTGTAAATGTTGATGTTGTATACCAACCACCGAAGTCATAACCCAATTTTGTTGGAGTATTTAATGGTATAGTATCTGAAATCATCAAATATGATGTTGGGTTATTCTCTGCATTTGTTCCACCATTAAGTTCATACGTAATCGTGTATGTGTCATATCCCCAAATTGCATATAAGATATATAATGATTCCTCGCCCATGGTGTATGAGGCGCCATTAGCATATTGAACTTCTCCATTAGGTGTTGTAGACCAACCCAAGAATCTATATCCATTTCTTGTAAACGTACAAGAAGTAATATTTGCACTTCTTGTTGCAGCAATAAACATAGAATCCATCGTGCCAGTACCACCATTTGCATTGAATCTAAGTTCGTTAGTACTTGCTTCCCAAATTGCATATAATGCAACTGTTGAATCTGTTGGCATTACGAATTCTGCCTCATCTTCATAAGCAACATTTCCTGATGCTGTTGTTGCCCAACCTGCAAATGAATAACCTGTTCTTGTGAATGTATTTGCTGGGAGGTTAATAACTGCTGCAGTATTAACTTTCAAGGTTTCCATGTCTCCACTTCCACCATTTGAATAGAATACGAGGTTATTTTGTTTTGGTGTCCATTGAGCAAAAATCTTTCTTGAACCCATTACACCCCATGTGCCAATACCGACACCATTTTCATCTGTGTATTTTGTTCCGCCTATTTCTGCTGAATACCAGCCTGAGAATGTATATCCAGGTTTTGCATCTTCCTTAGGAACTAAGAGTGTGAATGCCTTTCCGTATAATACACGTTGTGATTTAACTGTGCTTCCACTTGTATCTTTTACATCAAATTGATATTGAACTAAACATTCATATTCTTCTTGAGATGCTCCATTCCATCCTTCTGGCCAGTTTGGTGCAGTTTGTCTATTTGGAAGAACAATTTCCAATGTTGGAGAACAGTTTGCAAATGCGCCCGCGCCCATAGAACTTACGGATGCAGGGATTGTAATACTTGTTAAAGAAGTACAACCATCAAAAGCATTATTACCAATTTCAGCTAAAGCTGGTGAGAAATCAAAGATTGTTGTTAATGATTTACAACCATTAAATGCATGGTCTTCAATCTTTCTTACTTGGCTTGTAACAACTGATACAGCATTGAGTGGTTCTGGACTATCTAAAGATTCACTTACATCATCATCTTTATCTTCAAGATAAAGAACCTTTGTTAAGTTTTCACAACCCGCAAATGCACTTGCTTGAATAACAGTAACCGTGCTTGGCATATAAAATTCTTTTATATCTTTACCAGCAAAACTACCTATTTCGGTAATTGGTTTACCATCATATGTTCTTGGAATAGTGACTATTGTATCTTTGAAATACTTTTGTGCACTTACAACATATCCATTACCAGATGCATCTAGGCTGTAATCGAATCCTTCTTGGCCATTACGAACCATATATAGTCCGCCGAATACACCACCAACAACTGCAATAATAACTAAAATAGCTACAACAGAAATAATAGCAGCTCTCTTAGATTTCTTTTTGCCACTTGCTTTCTTTGCTGCACTAATTCTCTTTTCTTGTCTTTCTGCAACATCTTTATATCTTTCTGCATCATGTTTAGATGCATTGGATACTGCTAAACTATACTCTGGAACAGATTTAATTGATGTATCTTGTGCAACCATAGCTTCATCTGAATCACTACGTAATTTGGATTGAACGATTGCCCAGTAAATCTCGTGATCATTTTTATCTGTTTCAATGTATTTTTCAAAGTACATTGTAGCTTGATCGTATAGACCTCTTTCGAAACAAGCCTCACCCATCTTCTTAATGTAGATATTAATTGGCTTGTCATCACCGTATTCCTCTTGAGGAATTCTATCTAAGAAATGAGCAAATGCCTCGAATATTCCATCTTCTGGTGTAATATCGTATACATCTGTTTCACTCTCGGAATTTACAATGTACATTATGCAAGCAGAAATAAATGTGGATAATATCTCTGTTCTAGGTGTCTTTGGATTTGCTGCCTTTAACATATTATCTACATCTTGGTATAAGGTGAAATCAGGCATAAACTTGTATAGTCTATCTATTCCCTTACAACCTAGCTTGCAATAAATCTTTCCTAAATATCCTCTATAATTTGTGCGGTCTACTCTGTTAATATTTGTGAACCACTTTTCTGCAACTGGCATTCCACCTTCTTTGGATAATGCGTTGTTTGCATACAAGAACATGTTCTCGGTATATGTATTAACATCTGACCTGTTGGATTTTTCTAAAATAGAGTTAAATGCAGGCTCCATCTCTGCTGGATGATTTGTCTTCATCAACAAGGATAAGTCTTCTGCTATACATTGATCTCTTAACTTATATCTATGTCTGTTAAGGACATTTACCCAATTTAAAATTGGATCCTTTGCAGTACTATCTACATCCAAAAGGACAACCATACGTTTATGGATGGTTGAAACAAGTTTTTCTAAGTCCTCTTGTCTAATAGTTTCTAAAATATGTGCAACTCTTTCATATTGGTTGGCTTTTTCAATAGCTTCAAAGAGTTCATGGTCATGAGCTGTTTTGTACTCAACTTTTAAAGTTGCCCAGTTTGCATATAAGTCTTTCTCATCTTGTGCAAGAAGTTGGTCTTTCCAATATCCTGCCTTTTCAAAGTTTTGAGTTGTGACATATGCACCAATAATATATTGGATGAAGGCCATGTAATAACTATATGGTCTGTTATTACACATACGAAGAACAGATGCCTTTAATATTTTTTCTGCTTCTTCTATATCTGTCTTTGCTTTAATACATGCAATTGCATAATCATATGCAACTCTATGTAATTTCTTAACAGATTGGTCATTATAATCACAGAATGCTAAGTAGCATTTTGTAAATTGTGCTGTTTGCTTGTAATTAATTAATAACTTTGCACCCTCACAGAATACATTTAATACTGTGACAGCATCATCTAATCTAACAGATGAGTCTAAGAATTCTTTTACCATACTGTAGTTGGTAAAGTTATGTGCATGTTCAGCGTGGAAAACGTCAATAGACTTAGCGCCAGAAATTGCTAAGATATTACCAATTATTGCAACTGGATATTTAACTTGGGAAAGTATTGATTCAAAATGTCCTGATGCAGCACCGAATTCACCCTTTTCCAATTCGATGTATGCTTGTTGAAGAATATCCTTGTATTGAGGATCAATGTTGTCAGTTCCCTTTTTAGAACATAAATTAATTGAAGGTGTATTTCCAAGTCTAACAATTTTGTTAGCTATGTTTTCTTCTACCTTTGGCTCTTCCTTCTTTTGAACTGTTGGAGTTGGTTGTACTGGTTGAACAGGTTCTGCAGGTTTTTGAACTACAGTAGGAGCAACCTTTGGTTCTTCAACAGGTTGTGGTCTTTGTGGAGCAGTAGGTTGTACTGGTTGAACTGGCTTTGGTGGAACTGCTGCTGATGGTCTTACTGGCGCAGTAGGAGCAGTAGGCCTTTGTGGCGATACTGGAGGATTAGATCCTGAAACAGGAGCACCTGGTCTTTGTGGAACAGGTCCTGGTCTTACTGGCGCTGATGGCCTTTGTGGTGCACCTGGTCTTGATGGTGCTACCTTGATTTCATTGTTTTCTTCTGACATTTTGTTACGTTTTCCCCTTTCCTATGCACATACGTGCAATAGTAATACAAAATAAGTCTATCACAATATATATACAATGGCAAACGGAAATTTTATTTGATTTTCGCTATTCTAACCATATTAAATTTTTGCAAAAATCAAAAATAATACCATTCTAAACCAGTGAAATGGGCAAAATAAGCATAAAAATGCAATTGAATATTTTTTACTAATTGATATAATGTGTCTCTTTTTTGTATAATATATGCGACAAAAATAATTTTATTTTTCGGAGAGTATTATGAAAAGAAACGGCATGTGCCCTATTTGTTATCTACGTTCACTATTTAGAAAGAAAGTTATTGATTCAGTTAAAGATATCCCATATGACAACGATACAAGAAAGACTCCTTTAATGGGTTGGTCTACATGGAATACTTTTGCTAATCATGTTAGTGAAAAACTAATCCTAGATACAGCCAAAGCAATGAAGGATAACGGGCTTGTTGATGCTGGTTATACATATGTTAATATTGATGACAACTGGCAATCTGGATCTAGAGATAAAGAGGGCAATTTAGTTGCAGACTTCACCACCTTCCCAAGAGGTATTGCACCACTTGTAAAAGATATTAATGCAATGGGCATGAAATTGGGTATTTATTCGAGTAATGGAACACTTACTTGCGAGGATATGCCAGCAGGAATAAACAATGAATATAAAGATGCATACACATATGCAAAATGGGGCTGTGAATATCTAAAGTATGACTTTTGTCATAATATTAAGATTCCACCATATGCTCCACTTATTTATGGCATTGAAATTGCACCTTTTGGAACAGATGAAAGTGAGACCATTTTATGCAACAATGCAAAGCTTGAAGGACTTGCTAAATTTATGCCTTGTAAAAAGCTTGAAAACGGACAATATATCTCTGGTTTAGATGCTTGCCAAGGAAAGGCAATATTTAAGGTAAATGTTAAAAAAGCAGGAGATTATTCCTTCACTATTTTAATTAGAAAATACGGCAAAAAATATGATAAGTTCTTAACAGTTAAAGTTAACGGAAATGATTCATATTACATTACCTGTCCAGGACAAAAGAAAATCAACGTTACAGGCAGATTCCAAACTATTATTGCACTCAATGAAGGCGAAAACATTATTGAATTATTTAATCCAATAAACAATAGTATGGCAAGTGCAAAACTTCTATATAGAAGAATGGCAAATGCTTTAATAGATGCCTCATATAGAGTTGCAAAAGAAAATAACGAGGATAGAAAACCTATCACCTTCTCTATTTGTGAATGGGGATTTAGAAAGCCATGGCTTTGGGGATATTCTGCAGGCAATATGTGGAGAACCACACCAGATATTAAGGCTTGGTGGCCTTGGATGATGCTTATATATGGAAGAAATGTTAAGTTATATAAATATGCATCCCCTTCTCACTTCAATGATCCAGATATGCTCGAGGTTGGCAATGGAAAACTAACATATGACGAGAATATGGCACACTTTGCACTATGGTGCATGATGGCATCTCCTCTCGTTTTAGGTAATGATATTAGAAATATTACAAAACCAGTATTAGATATAGTTACAAATAAAGAATTAATCGCAATAGACCAAGATATTCTTTGCAAACAAGCAAAGAGAGTTATTAAAGGTGGCGTTGATGTTCTTGCAAAACCACTTGAAGATGGTATTGCTGTTTGTTTCTTTAATAAAGGCGGAGAAAAGAAGAACTTCAAGTTCGACCCAACTATACTAATTAAGGATGATTATATCGCTGCAGATGAAATAAATTCATATACTATTCAAAATATAGTTGGCGAAACAAAATTAGATGGTATAATAGTGTCTGGTAACATACCAAAACATGGAGTAATTGTATTTAAATACAAAAAATGAAAAATTTAAAGTTTGAACATTTTAGAAGACCAAGGAAAATCTTGATATTAGGTGCAGGTATTGGTGGCCTATATTGTGCATATATTTTAGGTAAAAATGGATATAATGTTACCCTACTTGAAAGCAGATCTCAAGATGAACTTGGATATCCATGGTGTGATGCAGTAGATCCGGAGACATTTAAGGATGTTGGCATAGACTTACCATCAGATGCATATATTCCAAAGCAAGTATTATCTTTTATTGGTCCACAAGGCGAAGGACAAATTAGACAAAAGGATAACAAGGCTAAATCTTTGGATGTAGATAGAAAGAAACTTATAAAGACTTTAATATCCCTTGCCTCCGCTTATTCAACAATATATTTCAACACAAATGCAGACGAACTTTTAATTGAAGATAACTTTGTTATCGGTGCAAAATGTGGAGATAAAATATACAAGGCAGAATTAACGATAGATTCAACTGGTGTATTTTCTAAATATAGAGAATCTACCCCTACTCATTTTCTAATGAGAGATGAATTTAAAGATGAAGATGTTATCCACGCATATAGAACATTTATTAAAAAAAGAGATGACGAGGAAAAAGAATCAAATGTATACCTTATGCCACACGGCATAAAAGGTATCACATGGTGTAAAGATGCTCCAGATAAAAACTATTCAGATGTTTTCATTGGAAAGACTGAGTCTTTAACAGAAAAAGATATCAATCTTGAACTCTATTCTCTATATAATATGCACACCTATCTAACGGATAAGCATCTCTTCGATATTAAGGAATGTATTCCAATTAGATACCCTCTGGGTATGATGGTTGGAGATGGCTATGTAATTGTAGGTAATGCAGCTGCAACAATTAAACCAACATCTGGTAGCGGAATTCAAACAACTTTAATTGCTGCATATTATCTTTGTAAAGCAATTGCAAAGGCTGAAGATAGACTTTACACTGCTGAAAATCTTTGGGATTACCAATATGACTTTATGAAGAAAGTTGGAGATGGATTATATAGACAATATATAGTTCGTTGCTTCATGGAATACCTTCCAACAGAAGATCTACAATGGATATTCACATCAGGCTTACTAAATGAAAACCTTATTAACCTTATGTACGGACAATTTAGTAAACTAAATAACTTCTCTTTCAACGACATAAAGAAGACATATGGTATTGCAATGTCTCAACCAAAATTAACAGATACAGTTAATACAATTATTAAAAAATTCGCAGCAAGTACACTCATCACATCAAGGATGCCAAGAAGCTATGAATTCTCTTCTGTTTTGAAGTGGAAAACCGAATATGACGAATTTATTAAAAAAGTTAGACAAGAAGCAGAAAAACTGGTTGATTAATTCAACCATTTTTTTTACAATAATATAAAATAAGAGACAAAAGTGCTCTTCATACATTTCAATTATACATGATTGTGCATAAATATTGCGCTTTTATACATTATTTTTCTTAAAAATGCATAAACAAAAAATATTTTAATTTTTTATTCAAAAACTCTTGACTATCACTAAATTTATAGGTATATTAAGCAAAATATATAAATATATTTAGGAGTTTTTCTATGTCAGATAGGTACCTAGTTTTAGAAAATGGCACAACATTCAAAGGAAAAGCTTTCGGTGCAGACAAAAGTGTTATCGGCGAAGTCGTATTCACAACGTCTATGGTTGGATATGTAGAAACATTGACAGACCCTTCTTATTACGGACAAATAGTTACTCACACATTCCCACTCATTGGTAATTACGGAATCATTGATGAAGACTTTGAGTCAAGTTCACCAAAACTTTTCGGTTATATCGTTAAGACACCTTCAGATACCCCTTCAAATTACAGAATGAATTCAACTCTTGATGCTTTCTTAAAAGAATGCGGTATTCCAGGATTATATGGAATAGATACAAGAGCATTAACAAAGATTATTCGTGAAGTTGGCGTTATGAACGGAATGATTACAGACGATTTATCCAATGTAGATTATGAAGCAATTAGAGACTTCTCTATTAAAGAAGCTCTAAAACATGTTTCAACACCTAGACCATACACAGTAGGCGAAGGAAAAAAGAATATTGTTTTATTAGATTATGGTTATAAAGGTTATATAGTAAAGGAATTGTTAAAGAGAGATTGCAAGGTAACAATAATGCCTTACAACTCCACTGCTAAACAAATCCTAGACTTAAAACCAGATGGAATCATGCTTTCAAACGGTCCTGGAGATCCAGCTGAAAACGTCGAGTCTATTAAAACATTAAGAGATTTACTACCATACAATATTCCAACATTCGGAATTTGCTTAGGTCACCAACTACTTGCTTTAGCAAACGGATTCCAAACAGGTAAACTAAAATACGGACATAGAGGCGGAAACCAACCTTGCAAAGATTTAGAATCAGGTAAAACATATATCACATCTCAAAACCATGGATATCAAGTATTAACCGAATCCATTGACCCAGAGATAGCAAAAGAAAGTTTTGTAAACGTAAATGATGGAACATGTGAAGGTATTATATACCTCCAGCATCCAGCAATTACAGCTCAATTCCACCCAGAAGCAAGAGGAGGTCCAACAGATACGAACTTCCTATTTGACAACTTCATGAAATTAATGGAGGTGAAATCATGCCACTAAATCCATCAATTAAAAAAGTTATGTTAATCGGATCAGGTCCAATTGTTATTGGACAAGCAGCAGAGTTTGACTATTCTGGAACTCAAGCACTAAGAGCTTTAAAAGAAGAAGGAATTAATGTTGTATTAGTTAACTCTAACCCTGCAACAATCATGACAGACACTCATCTTGCAGATGAGGTTTATCTTGAACCATTAACTTTAGAAACAATTAAAAGAATTCTCCTAAAGGAGAAACCAGATAGCATCCTTTCTGGATTTGGCGGACAAACAGGTTTAACTCTCTGTATGGAACTTGCAAAATCTGGATTCTTAAAGGATAACAATATAACACTTTTAGGAACATCTCCAGAAACTATTGATAAAGCTGAAGACAGATTACTCTTCAAACAATTAATGGAATCTATAGATCAACCATGTGTTCCATCTGATGTAGTAACCGAACTTGAGCCTGCAGTTGAGCTTGCATATAAACTTGGATTCCCAGTTGTTGTAAGACCAGCATTCACTCTTGCTGGAACTGGTGGCGGTATCGCAGATAACGAAGAACAATTCAGACAAATTGCAGAAAACGGATTAAAACTCTCACCAATTCACCAAATTCTTGTTGAAAAGAGCATTGCTGGATTCAAAGAAATTGAGTTTGAAACAATGAGAGATGCTGTAGGAAATTGCATAGCAATTTGTTCTATGGAAAACGTAGACCCAGTTGGTATTCACACTGGAGATAGTATCGTTATTGCACCATGTATTACACTTGCAGATAGAGAGTATCAAATGCTCCGTTCTGCAGCACTACATATTATTAATGCTCTTGGTATGGAAGGTGGATGTAATGTTCAATTCGCATTAGACCCAGATTCAAACAATTACTATGTAATCGAAGTTAACCCAAGAGTTTCAAGATCCTCTGCTCTTGCATCTAAGGCAACAGGTTACCCAATCGCAAAAGTATCAACAAAGATAGCAATTGGTTATACTCTTGATGAAATCAAGAACGCTGTTACAAAGAAAACATATGCTTGTTTCGAACCAGCTATTGACTATGTTGCAGTTAAGTTCCCAAAGTGGCCATTTGATAAATTCGTTTATGCAGCAAGAGATTTAGGTACACAAATGAAAGCAACTGGCGAAGTCATGTCTCTTGCAGATAGTTTTGAAGCAGCATTAATGAAATCTGTAATTGGTGTTGAACTTAAACTTGAAACACTTCGTTTACCAAAGTTTGCTTCAGCTACAGATGAAGAAGTGGAAAAAGCAATACATCATCAATCAGACGAAAGAGTCTTCGCAATCTTTGAAGGCTTATATCGTGGCGTAACAATCGAGCACATCCATGATATCACAAAGATAGACGAATGGTTCTTAAACGGCATTCTAAGGCTTGCAAATATGCTTCACAAGCTCGAAACAGAGCCTCTTACATACGAAACATATGTAGAAGCAAAGAAGATGGGATACTTAGATAGAACTATTAAGAGATTAACAGGTCACGTATATCCAATTAAGCCAAGCTTCAAGATGGTTGATACATGTGCAGCTGAATTCCAAGCAGTAACTCCATACTTCTATAATATCTATGGAACAGATGCTGAAGGTTTTGAATCAGAACTTCACTTAACAAGAAAGAAACCAGTAGTCGTAGTTTTAGGTTCAGGTCCAATTAGAATTGGACAAGGTATTGAATTCGACTATGCTTCAGTATCTTGTGTTAATACATTAAGAAAACTTGGATATGAAGTTGTTATTATAAATAATAACCCTGAAACAGTTTCAACAGACTTTGACTGTTCAGACAGACTTTATTTCGAACCATTAGACGAAGAAATAGTTTTAGACATCATTAAAGAAGAACAACCAGTTGGTGTTGTTGCATCCTTCGGTGGTGGTACAGCTATTAAATTAACAAAAGCTTTATATAAAGCTGGTGTTCCAATCTTAGGATCTTCCTTCGATACCATTGATATGGCCGAAGATAGAGAAAGATTTGATGCACTCCTTGAAGAATTGAATGTCAAGAGAGCAAAAGGATTCACAGTATTCAGCAAAGAAGAAGCAATTAATATTGCTAACGAACTTGAATACCCTGTTTTACTTAGACCATCTTATGTTCTCGGTGGACAAAACATGACAATTGCCTATGGCGATGATGATGTTGCAGAGTTTATGGACATTATCTTATCTACAGGAATTGATAACCCAGTATTAATTGATAAGTACATAGTTGGAACAGAACTTGAAGTTGATGCTATCTATGATGGAGAAAACGTATTAGTTCCAGGTATCATGCAACACATTGAAAGAAGTGGCGTTCACTCTGGTGATAGTATTGCAGTTTACCCAGCACAAATTGATGACGAAGTAACAGAAAAGATCATTGATACAACTAAGAAACTATGTAAAGGCATAAATGCCTTAGGTATTGTAAACATCCAATTCATAGTTAAGGATTATGAAGTTTACATCATTGAAATTAACCCAAGAGCATCTAGAACAGTCCCATACATTTCAAAGGTTACAGGCGTTCCAATTTGTGAACTTGCAACTAGAGTTATGCTTGGTGAAAAAATTGTAGACCTTGGATATGGTACAGACCTATATAAGTCTTCCCCATACATTGCAGTTAAAGTTCCAGTCTTCTCATTTGAGAAGTTAACAAACGTAGATACACAACTTGGACCAGAAATGAAATCCACTGGTGAAGTTCTTGGAATTGGTAAAACACTTAAAGAAGCACTCTTTAAGGGCTTAATTGCTGCAGGATATAAGATGAAGAGATCTGGCGGTGTATTCATCTCTGTAAGAGATTCAGATAAGACAGAAACCGCTAAGATTGCAGAGCAATTTGCAAAACTTAAATTCAAGATTTATGCAACAGCAGGAACACAAGAGTTCTTAAAGAAATATAATATTAAGTCTATCTTAGTAAACAGAATTTCTGATGATCCTGTTAACAACGTTAACACTTTACTTGAAAGCGGACATGTTAACTACGTTATCTCCACTTCACAAAAAGGAAGAAATCCTGCAAGAGATAGTGTTAAGATGCGTAGAAAAGCAGTTCTTTGTGGAATCCCATGTATGACTTCACTAGACACTGCAAAAGCTATGGTTGCATGCTTAACTTCTCTATACAATGAAAGCACAACAGAACTTGTTGATATCACAAAACTTAGAAGCGAAAAGATTGATATCCATTTCATCAAAATGGAAGGAACAGGAAACGACTCAATTTATCTTGATTGCTTAAATACAAGTGTTTCATCTCCAGAATCTCTAGCAGTTGAACTTTGTGATAGACATCATGGAATTGGTGCAGATGGATTAATCTTAATCTTACCTGCAACTACACCAAATGCTGATGCAAGAATGAAGATGTATGATATAGATGGTATCGTAAGCAATATGGATGGAAACGGTATCCGTTGCGTAGCAAAATATCTCTATGACAACCACATCGTACCAAAGACAGATATGGATATTGAGACAGATGATGGTATCAAGCATTGTAAGATCTACACACATGATGGAAAGGCTCAAAACATCACAGTTTATATGGGCTTCCCAACTTATACAAATGCTACCCTTACAAAGAAAACTGGATTAAAGCAAGTTGTTGATTATCCAATCAACCTCAATGGTGAAGACTTTGAGTTCTCTTATATCTACACTGGAAATGACTTCGGTGTAATCTTTGTAGACAATGTTGAAAGCTTAAACGTAGACCAATTAGGTTCAGCATTCATGAGAAATCCAATCTTTGCTGGATTAGAAGTTAGCCCAGTATTTGCCGAGATAGTAGATAACAACACAATGAAGGTTAGAGTTTATGAAAGAGGCAACGGCGAAACAAGTGCTTGTGCAATTGGTTGTAGCGCAGCAGTTTCAATGGCAATCAAGAAAGGATTCATGAAAAAGAATGAGTACATCTCTATCGAACTTAAAGGTGGAGAATTAATCATAAAAGAGACACCAGATGGCATTCACTTGAAAGGAAATGCAAGATTTGTCTATGATGGAAAGATAAAAATATAAACTTTTAAAAAGTTTTTGAATGAGAGTTAGTATAATATACTAACTCTTTTTTTATTGCTTTTAAAAAGTTGCTTGCATATACTTTTTGATAGTAGTAATATGTATTTATCATAAAATTTAAGGGGTATTTAAAATGAAAACTTTTTTAGTTGGAACCGATGAAAATGGCATCGAAACATATGCTATTGTTAACAAATGGGGTACACGTTTAGAACTCATCAATTATGGTGCACGTATCTTCAAACTTTTAGTTAGAAACAGAGAGAAAAAATTAATCGATGTTGTAACAGGTTTTGAAACTCCAGGCGAATATTTACAAAAGAACCCATATTTTGGTGCAACTATTGGTAGAGTTGCAAACAGAATTGGTGGTGCATCTTTTGAATATTATGGAAAAGTTTATGAACTTGCAAAGAACAACGGCGAAAATTGTCTACATGGTGGTTTAGTTGGCTTTGACAAAAAGATGTGGAAGGCAACTATTAACAATACTAAGAGTATTACATTTAAATACACATCACCAGATGGCGAAGAAGGATTCCCTGGAAACCTAAAGGTTTCAGTAACTTATGCACTCTCTGATATTGCAGATGGTAAAGTAACTATTACATATAGAGCAAAATCAGATAAGAAGACACCAGTTAACCTTACAAACCACACATACTTCAATCTTTCTGGAGACTTCTCTAACAGCGTAAAAGATACATATGTAAAGATTCATGCAAGCAATGTTTCAGTTGTTGACGAACAATTAATTCCAAATGGCGAGAAATATCCTGTAAAAGGAACTCCATATGACTTCACTGATTACAAGAGAATCGGAAAAGACATTGCAAAAGATGATATATTCCTTAATATCGGTGGCGGATATGACCTTAACTACATTTTGGACAAACACTCATTTGTTCCACCAATTGCATCTGCATATAATCCAAAGAGTGGCATTAAGATGGATGTTAGAACTACAGCTCCTTGCATGCAATTCTACACTGGAAACAATTTACATGCAGTTCAAGGAAGACAAAAATACAATAAGTATTCTGCATTCTGTATGGAAACACAATATCATCCAAACGCAGTTAACTTAAAGAATGTTCCTTCAATATATATTGGAGGAAACAAGCAATATTTCTCTAGAACAGAGTATTTATTCTACGTTCCAGAACAAATCTAATATATGAGTAAATGTTTAATTGTTATTAATTATCTTGCAGGAGATAGCGATTTAGTATCCGAAGAAAAATTAATAGCCTTATATTCTAGACAACATGACGTGACTGTAAAGAGAATCAGGTATCAAGAAGATACCTGGTCTCCTGATGGCTATGATATTATTGTTGCTTGTGGCGGAGATGGTACTTTCAATAGAACCATTAACACAGTTACAGATCCAAACCAAATTATTATCTACTATTCCTTTGGAACATTTAATGAATGTGCGAAGACAAGAAAAATAAAGGGTCATGACTATATCCAATTAATAGAATATGCTAAAGCAAATAAGGGCTTTATTGGGTATGTTGCTGCAGCTGGTTCATTCACTCCACTTGGTTATATTGTTCCAAGCAAAGAAAAGAAGAAAGAAGGCACAAATTCTTATTTTAAGCGTATTCTAAGCCAGTATATTGTTTATAATATCCCTGCAAAAGTAAATATAGATGGCGAAGAATTTGAGGACAAATACACCTTAATAATGGTCCTAGATAGTAATCGTTGTTTTGGATTTAAGTTTAACCATTTATATAAAGAAAATGATGGTTTAGTTCACGTATTACTTATTAAGAGTCCAGGCGAAGATTCAAAGAAAAATAGACGTAAAATATTCGGGCCATTATTTAGATCATTCTTCATTGGTTTTAGAAAAGAAATAAATAATAAAAATATATTATTTAAGGCAGCAAAGAATGTAAATATTAAATTGGAGGAAAAAACTCCATTTGATGTAGATGGGGACAAGAAAATGTATGATGAAATAAATATAAGTGTTGTCCAACCTACTAACAAGATTTACATAGGCAACTTCGATGAAGTAATGAAATAACATTAAAAAAAGCACCTTAATGGTGCTTCTTTTTTTTACTTTCTATTTGCTTGGAATTTCCAAAGGTCTCTACACATGTCTTCTAGATTTCTCTTTGCTTCCCAGTTAATAAACTCTTTTGCATAATCTGGGCTAGCATAACATGAAGCAACATCCCCAGGTCTTCTATCTACAATCTTATATGGGATATCATGACCACATGCTTTAGAGAATGCCTTTATCATATCAAGAACACTATATCCAATACCTGTACCGAGGTTTACTGCAGTTGCTCCGAACTTTTCAATATTCTTAAGAGCAGCAATATGTCCCTCTGCTAGATCCATTACATGGATATAATCTCTTACGCCTGTTCCATCTGGAGTTGGGTAATCATTACCAAATACGTTAACATATGGAAGCTTACCTGCTGCAACTTTTGCAACATATGGCATTAAGTTATTTGGAATACCATTTGGATCTTCACCAATTAATCCACTTTCATGTGCGCCTACTGGATTAAAATATCTAAGCAAAGCAATATGCCATGAATTATCTGCAGCATAAACATCTCTTAAAATGTTTTCTATCATTAATTTTGTTGTTCCATATGGGTTTGTTGTTCCGCCAATTGGACTATTTTCTGTTAATGGAAGAGCTTTTGGTGTTCCATATACTGTTGCAGATGAGGAGAAAACTAAGTTTTTGCAGTTATGCGCGCGCATGACCTCGATAAGAACCAATGTTGAGATAAGGTTGTTATCATAGTACTCAACTGGTTTTACACAGCTTTCGCCAACTGCTTTTAATCCGGCAAAATGAATTACAGCATAGATATCATTTTCATCAAAAATCTTGTTTAAGATATCTTTATCTCTAACATCTCCCTCGTAGAATTTAATCTTTTTGCCTGTAATCTTTTCAACATTTTGGATTGGTTCCATATTGCTGTTAGAAAAATTATCTATAGCAATAACACCATAATCGTTTTCAAGTAATACTACGTCTGTATGTGATGCGATAAATCCTGCTCCACCTGTAACTAGAATATTCTTCATATAAAACCTCGAAATTTTATTCTGTATTAATAATAATACAAAATAATTTTACCTTCAATAAGAATTTACAATATTGATTTTTACCCAATAAATTTGTTATAATTTTTATATAAAATATAAAGGGAGAAAAGATATGAACATAATTGTTGTAGGAAATGCTCAAGAGACAGGTAAAACTGCCTTAAAGATTATCAAAGAGACATTAGCAAGTAAGCCTAATGCGGTTATTTGTTTCCCTACTGGTTCCACTCCACTTCCTTTATACCAAGAAATGATTGCTGATTTTAAAGCAAACCTTACCAATTATAGTAAGGTAATTACCTTCAATTTAGACGAGTATAAAGGCCTTGGAGATAAGCATCCACAAAGCTATAGATACTTCATGGACAATAACCTCTTTAATCAAATAAATGTTGAAAAAAACAACATTAACATACCAAATGGGGTAGTTAAAGATGCAAAAACGGAATGTTTGAGGTATCACAACCTACTTGCGGAACATAGAAGAGATATACAAATTTTGGGTATTGGATCTAACGGACACATTGGTTTCAATGAGCCAGGAACATCCTTTGATTCCGTCACTCATTTAGTATCCTTAAGTTCAAGTACAATTAGAGATAATTCTCGTTTCTTTGACTCAATTAAAGAAGTACCAAAACAAGCTATTACTATGGGTCTATCTGAGATCATGGATTCAGAAAAGATTATTCTTATTGCTACTGGTATTAACAAGGCTCATGCCGTATTAGATATGGTAAAGGGTCCAGTTACTGAAGAATGCCCTGCATCTATTTTACAAACACATAAAGATGTTGTTGTCATCCTAGATAAGGATGCAGCTTCCCTATTATAAATAAAAAAATAAACCGCTAGGGTTTACTTTTAAATTATATTACATTGGAACTAACTTATTCGGTTGGTTCCAATTCTTTTTGTATTTCTTCCATTTCACTTTCTAGAGTGAAAATAATATGTCCTGTGAATATTTCTGAGAAAAGGAATGTTTCTATATAAGACTCGGTTCCATTAATAATTTTTACGCCAAAGAAATTAGAGGTTACATATTCTAACCTACCCTTTAATTCTCTAACTGGTTTTCCGTTAACTATTACACTAACAAAGATATTATTACCTATGTTCTCTTTTGTTTTCTTGATGTAATAATCCTTTGGAAATTCTTTAGGTGTCCTCTTATTTCCAGCTGCGTTCATTAGTAAATACCCCTTTCTTGGTAAAGATTATATCACAAAAAGGCAAAAAAAGTAAGTGGAATAATTAAAAATTGTTAATTATTCGTTTACAATTAGGCTCAAAACACATAAAATATAGCAAAATATTTATATTTGAGGAAAAATAAATGGCCGTTAAGAAAGAAAGAATACCAGCAGAAATGTTCGATAAAATGCAATACATTTTAAGAAATTACTATGATGGAACAATGCATAGTGTATTCTATTATGACAAAACATTAAACAAAGATGTAGTTGAGAAGGCTGTTACATACGTTGTTAAAAACTTTAAAATTTATCACTCAACTTTCCACAAATCCTTATTTAGATCTTACTGGGAAGTAAATGAGGATTATACTGTAGATGATTATTTCAAATTCATTGAAACAGATGATTTAGCAAAAGCAGAAAACGATTTCATTACTCAACAAGTAGATGAAAAAGATGTATGCCAAATTAAGGTTGCACTTATTAGATGCAATGGCAAGGATACATTATGCTATCTCATCAACCATATGGTAAGCGATGGTGGTGATTTAAGATATATTTATCTTACAATTGCAAAACTATACAATGAATACCTAGAGAAAGGCGCATTTGAAACTAAGTTAAAAGATGGTACAAGATCTAACTTACAAGTTTATGATGCAATGTCTCCAGAAGATAGAAAAGCTGCAATGAACCTAAAGAGCAACGTAAGTTCTGTAAAGAACATCGCTCGCTTCCCTTATACAAAGTCCTTAAAGACAGATAAGAACATGATTGTTAAGGAATATCTTTCATCAGATGAATTCCTTGCAATTAAGGCAAAGGGCAAAGAAAAAGGTGCATCTATTAATGATGTATTTGTAGCTGCATATGTTAGAGCAATATATGATATCTGCAAATTAAAGAATGAAGACGAAGTTAACATGTCTTGTATGGTTGATTTAAGAAGATATATGCCAGGTGGACAAACTGTTGGTATTACCAACATGACAGGCTATATGCCATGTTCAACTAAAAATATCGGCAATAGCATGGAAGAAACATTAAAAGTTGTTTGCGAAAGCAATGCAAAGCAAAAAGCAGACAAATTTATGGGATTGTACTCTATTCCACTTCTCAACCTTGCTTTTGATATCTTCCCAGATGGTCTTGCAACATTCTGTATTCGTCTAGGATACAAGAACCCAATCTTCGGCATGTCTAACATTGGAATCATTAAACCAGAGCTTTTAAAGATGCAAGATGCCACACTAGTTGATGGTTGGTCTACAGGTGCAGTCAAATACAAGCCATATGTACAATTTGCAATGACAACATTTGATACATCTGTAACAATGACTATGGCAAGTCGTGGAAATGAAGGCGATGCAGTAATCCTCAAGCAAATGCTTGAGATGATTCATAAGAACCTTCAAGACTTTTTAGCCGAATAATTGACAAAGAGAGCGTTAATTTTTATAATCTTAATGCTCTAAATGCTAATGTAGCACAGACGGTAGTGCACCGCCTTGGTAAGGCGGAGGTCACGGGTTCAAGTCCCGTCATTAGCTCCAGATAAATAGACTTTGATTAAATATCAAGGTCTATTTTTTATTACTTTTATATGCTATATTTATTACATAGCAATTTTTTAGAGGGCAACTATGAAAAGGCAATTATTTATTCATTCAAAGGTATATTACTTTGTAACAGAATTGATTGTAGGCATGGCGCTAATGGGCGTTGAAATGTCTGCATCTAGGTTGGTATCAACCTACTTCTCATCAAGTCAGGTTGTTTGGACTCTAATTATTGGAGTCATTATGGTCAGTATGGCCATTGGTAATTATTGGGGTGGAAAACAAGCAGATAAGAAGCCATCCTATGTAAGACTATACCTCGAATTGTTATTTGCTGGTGCATATATTGTAATAATACCTTTTGTTGGAAGATACGTAATTGCCGGTATCACCGCCCTCTTTGCACTAGTTGTTAAAAGTAATCTCGTTATATGGGCAAGCTTATTCTCATGTATTATTCTATTTGTCCCACCACTTCTTTTCTTAGGAAAGGTAACTCCATCTCTTGTTAAATATGCAATGGGTGAAAAAGCATCTGGAAAGGTAATTGGAACACTTGAAGCACTTAACACCATTGGATCTATTGTTGGCACATTCCTTCCAACCTTCTTAACAATACCATTCATTGGCACAAGTAACTCATTTGTAGTGTTTGGTGGTGCTATTGCATTAATAGCCTTACTCTA
The DNA here is from genome assembly GCA_045130665.1 of Christensenellales bacterium. Classification (GTDB taxonomy): domain Bacteria; phylum Bacillota; class Clostridia; order Christensenellales; family CAG-917; genus RGIG8124. The sequence continues at coordinate 406,162 of JBGUQC010000004.1, forward strand.
TTTAATTACAAACCTAATAGATATCAACATGAACAAACAAGAAGAACCTGTAGAAGATGGCAGCGAAGTTAAGGTTAAGAAACCAAAGGTTTCTTGGGGCAAACAAGTAAAGATAACAATAGTTATGTCTGTCTTCACTCTAATTCTTGCTGTTGGACTTATATTCTCAACCAATGCATCCTTTGTATTCTGGGATGATACTAATCTAGTAAAAGAAGATGAATCCATATACAACTACCTAAAGGTTGATAAGTATGGAAAGAAATATACTTTCTCTACAAACGTTATATTTGGTATTCAATCTGCAATCAATGAAGACGACTCTCTAACGAAGTTATATTATGACTATCTTTTAATCAGCCCATATCTTGTTAAAGAAAACCCTAAAATCCTTATATTAGGCAATGGTACAGGCACATATGCCACTATGCTACGCAATTATTTAAACGTAGAATGCGATATAACGGCAGTTGAAATAGATCAAAAGATAATAGACCTATCTTACGAGTATTTCCATATGAGCGAGGATATAAACGTTATATGTGATGATGGAAGAAACTTCCTATCCAGAACAAATGAGACATATGACATCATATTAGTAGATGCTTACTCTTCTGTCTCTGCGCCTTTCCAAATGACTACTGTTGAATTCTTCAATATGGTCTATGACCATTTGAATGAAGATGGCCTTATGATGATGAACATTAACATGGTTACTAAAGAAAAGGATTCCATGTCTCAATCTCTTTGTGATACTGCGACATATGTATTTAAAGGCTTATATAAGTTCAAGGTGCCAGATGCAGATGGTATGGAAGTATATGCCTTAAAAGGCAACAAAGACCTGTATGCGATGATACAAGCGGTTAACACAGATAATGATGAACTCAAAAAAGTTTTTGGAAAAATTAAAAATGATATTGTAAAACACGAGGATACTGGTATACGATTATATGATGATACCTGTGATATCGAGGTAAGAAGTTATAGGGCTCTAGATGACATAGTTAACAAAGAGCTAAGCTACTACCAAAAAATATATAAAGAACAAGGGCTTAAAGCCTTATTAGATGAACTATTTAATAGCTAAGGAGAAATTATGGACAAATTATTATCTCAACCAATCTTCTTTGAAAGAAATCGTGTATATAGGATTTATCTTGGTGGTAAATCTTACAAAGATTTATTTAATGACAAAAATGGATATGATCCAGATGAAGATAATATGTTCCCTGAGGAATGGATTGCTAGTAAGGTTAAAGCAATTAACCCTAAGTACTTTGGGCCAAGAGATGGTGTATCTGTTGTAAAGGATACTGATATATTCTTTGATGATCTCCTTAACGAGCATCCAGCTGAATTATTAGGCGGCAGAAAGTATGATTGCTTAGTAAAATTCCTAGATAGCGCCATAAGACTCCCTTTCCAAGTTCATCCAACAAAAGAATTCTCAAGAAAGTATTTCAATAGCAACTATGGTAAAACTGAGGCATGGTTAGTTATTGCAGCTAGAGAAAATGCAAAACTATACTTTGGATTCAAGGATAAGATTACAAAAGAAGAATTATCTATTCTTGAAGACAAGAGCGAAATAGAAAAAGATATCATGGGTTCTCTATTACAAGGCGTAGATGTAAAAGAAGGCGACATCTGGCTTATTAAAGCTGGCCTTATCCATGCAATAGGCGCAGGATGCACTATAGTTGAAGTCCAAGAACCAACAGATTTTACTATTCAACCAGAAAGATGGTGTGGAGATTATCATATTAGTTATGATGAAGAATATATTGGTTTAGACAAAAGCACAGCATTAGAATGCATAAATTATGACATTTATGGAGATGCTGCAAAAAAATATGCTGCAGTTAATCCAAAGGTTGAAATCAGTACCGAAACATATATTAAAGAAAACCTAATTACATATGATGATACTACATGCTTTGCTGAAAACAGACATACACTTAAAAACGGCGGCTCATTTGTTATGAATTATGGCCCATGTGTATATATCTGTGTAAATGGAGAAGGCGTAATTACAGGTGATAATTATTCTAAGGCAATTAAAAAGGGAGACTATTTCTTCCTCCCTTACTCTGCACAAAATAAATTCACAGTTAAATCTGATACTAGCTTAACACTTATTGAGTGTTTGCCAAGTAAACAAGACTAGATATCTAACATATCTTTCTTCTTTTCAATATCTTTTACTATACAAGTTCCATTCCATTGAGTCATGGATAGTATTTGTATATTATCATTGTTAGGTAACTCTATACTCTTAGCACCCTTTGTATCTACATCTATTCTATATACGTGTAAGTGTTTGTAATATTGCTTTGCATCATAATGTGTAAAATATGTTCCTAGTTTATCTGGATACACATAGTTTTCTTTTAATCCACAATAGAAATTGAACCATACATGATCTAGAGTATGTAGTATTGCACTAAGCTGTGGCAATATCCACTTTCTTTCATTATACGAAATCATAAATCCATAAGATGAAGAAATATCATTAGTTAAATATTTGCCATCTAATCTAATAGTGAACTTGTCCTTATTCTTTGCAATTACATAAATACTAAGCTTATTATACTTGCTATCTAGCTCTATATTTTGGCCCTTACAAACAGTAGCATCAGAGTAATCATTAGACTTGATAACATCTACAGTATTTATTGATTTTTCAACAGCAAAATTGACTTTAACCGACACAATCGAGGCTTTATCTATACAAATTGCAATTTTTCTATCTTTTATATCTAACTTTTTAATAGTATCTTCAGTACCTGAAACAAGGGATGCATCACTAATATCATCATAGAATGAAATAGTGTCTTTTACATCTTCGTTAGTTCTATTGTACAAACGAATAACAATGCCTGTTCCGTCCTCAGATTTCTTAACAGCAAGTACTCCAATCTTAGAATGATCTAAATCAAATAGTTTAGCTTCCTTGATATACTTCACTGTCTTATCAGCTAGATAAATCTTGTTTGGATTATTGAATACTTGTGCTTGTGGTTCGGCATCATCTACTTCAAACGGATAGATTGCATAGTTAATTACATGTGTACCCCAATCTGAGAAGTATTGTTCAAAGTTAAGTGCAGTAATTCTTCCTAAAGGTGTATATACCAAAGTCATACGAAGCATATTATCCTTAGGAATATCATAACCATATTTGCAATTCTCTATTAAAGCCACGCCATAGTTATCATCTAATGCCTTAACTAGATATCTACTTGGTACTTCGAATTGTTTTTCTGTATTAACTCCCTTTTCAACGAAGCAAGTTTCCATATTTGTAAAGAATTTAGGTTTGCTAAATGCCAAAGGAAGCGCAACCTTTAGAGACTTACCCTTCTCTTTCCATTCTAATTGCTCTTCAAAGGATATCATCTTATCATCTTTGCCGAGTGATATTATCTTTGTGAATGTGGATTTGCCATATGATGTGGTAATGGATATCTTCTTTCTTGTGGAATTATCCTCTATTATTTGAACATATCCTTTGGTGAGTATATCTTTTGGATCTTTTTGTCTATCTTTCCAATACATATTCCATCCTGGATACTTGATTGGTTTTTCCTCAAGTAGATGGTATGCCAAAGGAGATTCTAAGATTTCCTTGTTTCTAAGCTTATCTTTAATGGAATATATCTCCCCTTCTTTAGAGACAGATAGAGATACATACTCGTTTTCTAGAGTAATTCCATTGTCTAGAATAAAGGTTAATGGTGTTTTTTGCTTTTGAATTGTAACTATACTAAATCTCTTAATTTCAAATGCGTTCATTAAAGGAGCAGATATCATTGTATTCTTATTAGTAATACTAATTGGATACAAATTGCCATCCTTATCTTGCAAAGCATACTTCTTAGAAAAGTCAAACCCAGGTATTTCAAATTCACATATAGATTGTCTTTCGTAATCTGCTGGGTTAAATATTACAATATTTCCGCCCTCTAAGTGAGGATAAATTGCTTGAATAGAGTCATCTATTATTCTTCTCCATGTCTTAAGAGCAATTATTTCATCATCATATGAGTATTTATAAGCACATGGAAGGCATGTTCCAGGAATAATATCGTGCATTTGGCTTCCGATAACCTTATACCAAGCCATATCTATATCTTCTTTTGGATAAGGAACTCCTGCAACCTTCTCTGCAATCAAAGCAATATACTCTGCTGCAAAGCCCATTTTTTCATTCATACGATTCATTCTCTTTATTGGTCCATTAGTTGTTAATGTTCCGGCAGAATGTTCTATTAATAATAAATCTCCCTTGTATGTATCAAATTTATCGATTTCTTCCTGTGTTAAATTTTTATAGAAATCTTCAGATGCACCTTCAACCACCTTTATATCTGTTGATTTCTTAATATCTCTTTCTGCATTCCAAATAGAAATCATGCTTGGAGATCCACCGAAATCACCCACGCCATAGTATTGATAAGACTTATAAACACCAGTCTTTGACCCGAAATCCTCGACTTTTTGTACTCTCTTCTTGTTTTTTGTAGGTGGTACAAACATATGAGACATATAATTGCCTGGATTAAAAGCACACAAAAGCTTAGAACCATCTGGTCCTTCCCATATTCCTTGATCAAATGGAATACCATTAGCAGAATGCCATTCGAGTTTTCCCGTGGAAAAACCAGTTACATCACAATGTTTTAGTAATGTTGGAAAGTTTGCTGGAAATCCAAAGCAATCTGGGAGCATATAATCTTTATACTCAACGCCAAATTCCTTCTTTTGCCACTCTCTTCCATATAAAATATTTCTAATTAAAGATTCTGCGCTTGGTGTTAGTGCATCTGTTTCATCTATACATGCACCACCAGGTATCCATTTGCCTTGTTTTACATACTCTTGAACTTTCTTGTAATCTTCTGGATAGTATTCTTTCATTAAAGAATATCTACGTGAACCTGTGAAATTGAAAACATAATGTGGATATTTCTTGAAAAGTCTAAAGTTTTTGCGCATAGTCCTGCGAATCAACCATTTAATGGTTGTTGGGTAATCCCATCTCCATTGCGTGTCTAAATGCGCATATGGAACTAAAAACAATTCTTTCTTATCCATTTATTCTCTTTTTAACAATAGCTTCTGTAATATCTGTAAGAACTAAAACATTATCTTTATTATAAATGTTTATTTGTAATACAACAATACCGTTTTTAGGGTTTCTATCTATTTTATCTATTATTTCTGCCTTACCATATAAGGTATCTCCAGCGAAAACGGGCGCAAACCACTCCATTTTTGTGGATTTTCCAGCTAGCAATTCTTCTCCAAAATAATCGTTTTTTAAATATTCACCCCAAACCAAAGCAAATGTAAACATACCAGGAGATAATAACTTTCCAAACTTTGAGTTCTTAGCATATTCTTCATCTACATGAATAGGACAATTGTCATAGCTTTTCGCAAATGCTATCATTTCATCCTTTTTTACTTCTACAGGATTTATATCCTGATTCATACCAACTTTTAAATCATCAAAGAACATCTATATTCATCTCCTCAAGTTCTTCTTTTGTTATATGCATCTTTTCAATTAAACCATTTAAAGAAAAATTGTATTGTTCTTTTGATATTGCATCTCTAGAAACAAATGCATCCAATGTCTCTTTTTGTTTAATGAATAATTCAATTATTTTCTTTCTATCTTCTGTCATATTAAACCCTTTAGTGATTCTAACCAGGTATTTTCGTCAAAAGACACGTTTGCTGGCGATGTAGATGGAAGATATTGTGACATAGAAATTAAGTCTGGATAGTTCTTGCAAAACACCTCATAGCTTTTCTTTCCATTAAGGAAAATCTTTTCTATTTTTGCCCTACTTAAAACAATATTTAAATCGGCAACTTCATATTCTTTAATTGATGCATCTGCAGAACCCTTTATTTCGCACTCTACTAAGATATCCCAAAGGGCAATATTATGTCTCATTAAGAAATCTTTCTTTTCATCGTTTGTTTTAGGTTCATTATCTTGCGCAATCTTTGCAAGTAACTTCCAAAATCTATTTCTTGGATGTCCATAATAAAAAGAAGTCTCACGAGATAGTACACTTGGAAAGCTACCAAGAATTAATATCTTGCTATTTTCATCAAATACTGGATCAAAACCGACTTCTTTTCCCATAACGATATTTTACACTCAATTAGACAATTTTACAATCTTTGATTTTTGTTTTTTTATATTCTCTTTTACCATAGTAAAAAATAATATAACACTCTTTATTTTTGCGATTATTTGTTGTATACTAAAGTATTATGAGTAAAGCCAAGAAATATATAATTATATCAATATTAGTATTAACATTTTTGATGTTCTCTCTCTGCTTATTTGCAATAAATACAGATATTGCTTATGCAGACGATGCAGACCAATATTATTATGTTAACCAAGACACATTATCTAAGACTGCAACTCCATCTTCGGTATATTTCGTATACCAAGGAGACAAGCTCTTTAAGATTCCTGAATCATACTATGTAAAAATAGCTGGCGAAGCAACAATATATGATGTTCCTGTTTCTTACAAAGGGCTTGTTGGAACTATTTCAAAAGCAGATGCGGACAAATTAGAAACTAGAACCACTACAAAGTATTCAAATTCAGCATTAAGCAATGATAATGCTTACCCAAATATAGAACTTGAATTCTCTGGAACAACATTGTCATTTGACACAGTAGATGGCATTCCTCTTTCAAAGGATCCAAGCATTGTTGATATTTTTTATCTTGGCAAATCAGATGATGGAACAAAGACATTTATAAAAGTTGTTGAAGGAGACAATATTTTCTTTGGTTCAACCACAGCACAATTCGAATCATATATAGTTGCTGCAAATCAAGAAGTCATTGATTTTATCAATGCACAAGAAAATAACAATAATTCAAATCAACCAAATACTAATAACTCAAAGGCTTTACGTGTTATCTTAATTATTGGTTTGATTATTCCTGCTGTTATCATCGCTCTTCTTATCTTTATTCCAAAGAAATCTGAACAATATGATAAAGCAAGAATGAATTCAAAGAAGGTTGGCAATATTGACTACGACAAAACTCGTATGCCAAATAACAATCAACCATACCAAAATGGATATAATCAATACCCACCTCAACAAAATGGGTATAATCAACCACAATATCCTCAATATCAACAACCTCAATATCCACCACAGAACAATGGTTACTATCCACCTCAACAAAACGGATATTACCCACCTCAAGATAATGGATATTATCCTCCACAACAAAATGGATACTATGACCCAAATGATCCAAACGGAGGTATGCAATGAGATTGTATATAGCATCGGATATTCATGGAAGCGCTGCTAATCTTGAAAGATTATTGAATACAGTTGGCGCTGCATTAGATGAAGATCCAGATTCAAGAATAGTCTTCTTGGGAGATACTTATAACCACGGTCCAAGAAATCCTTTCCCTGAAAGATATTCTCCTATGGAGGTTGCAAAGATATTAAACGATGCAATGCAGTTTATTACAGTTATTAAAGGAAACTGTGATAGCGAGGTAGATGAGATGATATCTAACTTCCCTATAATTGCAGACTTTAATATGGAATGGGAAGGAAGTACTCTATTCTTTACACACGGACATAAGTTTGGTCCACAGAAACCACCTATAGGCGTTAAAAAAGGCGATGTGGTTTTCTATGGCCATACACACATATATAAGGCAGAAAATATAGATGGTATTAACTATGTTAATCCAGGTTCTATTTCTCTTCCATTTAATAATAATCCAAGAACATACGCTGTCCTTGAAGGTAGAGAGATTGAAATAAAACAAATCGAAGATAATAAAACAATATTAAAATATACATTTTAAGAGGGGACAATATGATTACTCGTTTACGTACTAATTTTGAAGTTGGTGATATTCCACTAGCTGAATATCCACGTCCACAATTCCAAAGAGATAGTTACTTCACTTTAAACGGATCTTGGGATTATGCAATCTATCGTGCAAGCGAAGAGTTCGCTGGATATCAAGGAAAAATCTTAGTTCCATTCTCACCAGAGTGCTTACTATCAGGTGTTAAGGAAGGAACTATTGTAATGCCTAATGATAAACTTTATTATCATAGATCTTTCACACTTCCTATGGGATTCAATAAAGGTCATACATTCATTAACTTCGGTGCTGTGGACCATGCTTGCGTTATTAAAGTAAATGGCGTAAATGTTGGCGAGCATTGTGGTGGATATACACCATTCAAGGTAGAAGTAAGTAAAGTAATTAAAGATGGAGACAACACAATAGATGTTGAAGTTACAGACCCATCAGATACATCATACCATACACGTGCAAAACAAGCACTTAAACATGGCGGCATTTGGTATACACCACAATCTGGTATCTGGCAAAGTGTTTGGCTTGAATCAGTTCCAAATACTTACCTAAAAGATATGACAATTGTTCCAGATATTGATGATGGTACAGTTAACATTAAGATGTCCATTGAGGGCAAAGATGATGCAGATGTAATCGTATTAGATGGAGATAAACCAATAGCTAGCGGTATCGCTTCAAAAGGCAGTATTAAGCTTGCTGTTCCTAACTTTGAATGCTGGTCTCCAGAAAACCCAAAATTATACAATTTGGCAGTTAAAGTAGGAGATGATGTCGTTAAATCCTATTTTGGAATGAGAAAATTCTCAATTATGGAAGATGAACAAGGCTATAAGAGACTAGCTTTAAACAATAAACCATACTTCCATAACGGCCTATTAGACCAAGGTTATTGGTCAGATGGTATGCTCACTCCTCCATCAAATGCTGCCCTTGAATATGATATTAAACTTATCAAAGATATGGGATTCAATATGCTCAGAAAACATATCAAGATTGAACCAATGCTTTGGTACTATTATTGTGATAAATATGGAGTTCTTGTATGGCAAGACTTTGTAAGCGGTGGAAGAAAATATAATATGTTCGCAATTGGTATTCTTCCATTCATTCATATCAATATTAAAGATAGCAATTACAAGTTCTATGCAAGACAAGACGAAGAAGGTAGACAAGAATATGTCAATGAAATGCATGAAACAGTTAATGCTTTAAAGAATGTTCCTTCCCTTGCACAATGGGTTCCATTCAACGAAGGTTGGGGACAATTCGATTCTATTGAAAATACAAAGAAACTTCGTGAGTTAGATAATACACGTACAATAGACTCTGTAAGTGGTTGGGCAGATCAAGGCAAGACCAGTTCAGACCTCAAGAGCTTACATATCTATTTCAAACCAATCGTTCTTCCAAAGAGAGAAAAACGAGTTGTTGTTATTTCTGAGTTCGGTGGATACTCTAACCCAACAGATGAGCATATGTTCAATCCAGATAAATTATTTGGATATAAGATGTTCAAAACAAAAGAAGGATTATTTGCTGCATATAAGAAATTATATGAAAAGAGCATTATACCAAATATTCCAAAGGGATTATCTGCAACTGTATACACACAAGTTAGTGACGTTGAAGAAGAAATCAACGGCTTAATTACATACGATAGAAAGGTTGTTAAATTCCCTGTAGAGCAAATGAAAGAACTTAACGCAAGAATAAAATATTAAGGATTAGATTATGAGTATAGCAGATGAAAAATTAGTAGCAATGTGTAGAGATATCCTAGACAACGGAATCTGGGACACAGATATGGATGTTCGTCCAAGATGGGAAGATGGTACACCAGCTCATACCATTAAGAAATTCTGTGTTGTTAATAGATACGATTTAAGCAAAGAGTTCCCTATTACAACAATTAGAAGAACTGCATTCAAGTCCGCAATAGATGAATTACTTTGGATATGGCAAAAGAAAGATAACAATATCCACAACCTAAATTCACACGTTTGGGATTCATGGGCAGATGAGACAGGTTCTATTGGTAAGGCATACGGATACCAATTAGGCGTTAAACATATCTATAAAGAAGGTGAATTTGACCAAGTAGATAGAGTTTTATACGATTTAAAGAATAATCCAGCATCTAGACGTATCATGACAAACATCTATAACTTCCAAGACTTGCATGAAATGGGATTATATCCATGTGCTTATTCCATGACATTTAATGTCACAGGCAATAAATTAAATGCAATCCTAAACCAAAGAAGCCAAGATACATTAACAGCAAATAACTGGAACGTAGTTCAATATGCAGTACTTGTTCACATGATGGCACAAGTAAGTGGTTTCCAAGTTGGTGAATTAGTTCATGTTATCGCTGATGCACATATCTATGATAGACATGTTCCATTAGTAGAAGAGATGATTAAGAACCAACAATTCCCTGCACCTACATTCAAGATTAATCCAGATATCAAAAACTTCTATGACTTCACTGTTAATGACTTTGCTCTTGAAAATTATCAATACAATAAATTTGATCATAAGATAGAGGTAGCTATATGAACCTAATTGTTGCAGTAGATACAAAATGGGGAATCGGAAAAAGAAATGACCTTCTTTTCCACTTAAAGAAAGATATGCAACACTTTGTTGAGTACACACGCAACAAGGTTGTTGTAATGGGCTCAAATACTCTTCTTTCTTTCCCTGGATCAAAACCTTTAAAGAATAGAACAAATATCGTCTTATGGCCAGGTGGTGGCCCTGTTGAAGGAGCTATCGTTGTTCAATCATTAGATGAGTTATTTGAAGAGTTAAAGAAATATGATAGCAACTCCGTATTTATCATTGGTGGTGCTATGATGTATAGAACTATGCTTCCATTCTGCGATACAGCATACATTACTAAAGTAGATGCAGATGGTGGCGCTGAAGTTTTCTTAGACAACTTAGATAAACTAGATAATTGGCAATTAGTTTCTCAAGATCCATTCATTGAAGATGAAGGTTATTTGATTAGTTTCTGCACATACTCAAATAGCCAAGTAATAACTAAATAGTTATTAAATAATTTAATAAAAAAACACCACCCATTTCTAGGTGGTGTATTTTTTTAACTTTAAGTAATCTTATTCAGCTTTTTCTTCTTCAGCCTTTGGAGCTTCTTCTACTTTTGCTTCTTCTTTCTTTTGTTTTACAGAATCTAAGAAGCCATATACTAAAGCTGCTAATACTGCACCAAACATTGGACCAACGATGAAGATCCAGATTTGCTTGATTGGTTCGAAGTTGCCCTTAATCATAGCAAAGAGTGCTGGCATTAATGAACGAGCTGGGTTAACAGATGTTCCTGTTAAACGGATTCCTAATAAGTGTACAAGTACTAAAGCAATACCAATAACGATACCTGCTTTACCTGCAGATTGTTCTCTGCTTGTTACACCTAAGATTGTTAATACAAATACGAATGTTAATACGATTTCAGCAACTAAGCCAACGAATAATCCGCCAACATCTCCTGCTGCTTCTAATACTGGTGCTTGAACTTGGTTTGCACCGAATCCACATTCTGTTCCGAATAAAGCAAGAAGAATTACACATCCTAATGCTGCACCAATAACTTGAGCACATACATAGAATAAGAAATCCTTTGCACTCATCTTCTTGGAAACTAATAATCCGAGTGATACTGCTGGGTTGATATGGCATCCACTGATATTACCAATTGAATATGCCATTGCAACAATTACAAAGCCGAATGCTAAAGATGTTGCGATTAATCCAGCATTTCCTTCACAACCTGTTGCTTGTGCAACACCACAGCCTAAAACAACAAGAACCATTGTTCCAATCATTTCTGCGACATACTTTTTAATATCTGCACCTGTAATTTTCATAATTTATCTCCTAAATTAATATAATTCATATCCTGCAATAAAGCATGCTTGGTTAGATTCGATAAATTGTGGTTTTGCAGCGAAAGCATGTGCTATTGTTTCAAGCATTCTTTCTTTTGTATATAAACCAGTAATCTTGATGTAAGCACCTAAAACAACTAGGTTACTTGCCTTATCATTTCCAATCTTGTGTGCTACTGCGTTTGCATCAATGTAATATACGTTAAGGTCTGTTCTAATATCTTCAACTTTATCTGTGATAAGTGATGAGTTAACGAATACTCTGCCACCTTTCTTTACACCTTTGATGTATTTGTCATAGGATGGCTTGTTCATAACAACAAGAGTATCTGGAACAGCGATAACTGGACTTGCTACTGCTACATCATCAATACATACAGAACAAGAAGCTGTACCACCTCTCATTTCTGGACCATATGATGGAAGCCATGTTGCTGCTTTGTTTTCATCTAATGCTGCGTATGCGAGCAATTGTCCGAAACTTAATACGCCTTGTCCACCGAAACCTGCAACTATAATCTTTTCCATATTATTCCTCCACATCCTTAAATACACCGAGAGGATAATAAGATGTCATCTCGTTCTTTACATAGTCTAAAGCTTTGAGAGGAGATAAGTGCCAGTTTGTTGGACATGTTGATAACAATTCAACAAAGCTTAAGCCCTTGCCTTCTTTTTGGTTCTTGAAAGCTTTTACTAAATACTCTTTAGATTTCTTGATATTTCTTACATCTGCAAGTGATCCACGTGCAATGAAGCTTGGTCCATCTAATTCTTTGAGCATTTCACAAACACGGATTGGATATCCATTAACTTTTGGATCTCTACCCTTTTGACATGTTGTTGCTTTTTGTCCTAACAATGTTGTTGGAGCCATTTGTCCACCAGTCATACCATAAATACCATTGTTGATAAATATGATTGTGATGTTTGCGCCTCTTGCACATGCATGAACTATTTCAGCCATACCGATAGATGCAAGGTCTCCATCTCCTTGATAAGCAAATACAATACTGTCTGGAGTTACGTGTTTAATACCTTGTGCTACAGCTGGTGCTCTGCCGTGTGATGCTTGTTGCATATCACAATTGAAGTAATTGTATGCAAATACTGAACATCCTACTGGTGCAACACCAACAACTTTTTCTGCTCCTATTTCTTCTAGTGCTTCTGCAACTAGACGATGTGCTATACCATGAGTACATCCTGGGCAATAATGCAAAGGAGTATCTGTTAAAAATTTAGGTTTATCAAATACAACTGCCATATTAGTTACCCCCTTTTATAAACTCTACGATATCTTCTGGTGACATAACGTTACCACCTGTTCTGCAGTAGAACTTAATTGGCTTCTTGTTATTTGTTGCAAGTCTTACATCGTCTACATATTGACCCATACTGAGTTCTGCTACAACGAATTCTTTAACACTTGCTTGGTCTGCCAATTCTTTGAATTGAGCTGATGGAAGTGGTGATAATGTGATAGGTCTAAATAAACCAACTTTCTTACCTTCTGCTCTTAAGATATCTACTGATGATTTTGCGATACGTCCTACAGAACCATATGCTGTAATAATGATTTCTGCATCGTCACATAAATACTTTTCGTACATAACTTCATTTTCAGCCATTCTGTCATAGACCTTTTGGATTCTATGGTTGATAGCTTCTAACTCATCTGGAACAATGTATAATGAGTTGATGATACGTCTGTTATCACCAAAACCTGTTCCATCCGTTGCCCATTTGTGCTTTGGTAATTTTGTGATGTCTTTCATTTCTGGAAGAGTTACTGCTTCCATGATTTGTCCGAGCATACCATCACCTAAAATCATAACTGGTAAACGATATTCTTCTGCTTTATCAAATGCGTTATAAATTAAATCAACACATTCTTGAACTGAGCATGGTCCATAAACGAGCATCTTATAGTCACCATGTCCACCACCGTGAACTGATTGATGATAATCTGCTTGTCCTGGTTGAATTCCACCTAAACCTGGTCCAGATCTAACCATGTTTACAATAACACATGGGACTTCTGCACCACAGATATATGAAATACCTTCTTGCATAAGTGATATACCAGGGCTTGATGATGATGTCATTGCTCTACCACCTGCACCACCTGCTCCAAATATCATATTAATAGCACTTACTTCACTTTCTGCTTGTACAAAAACGCCGCCTACTTGTGGTAAACGTGCTGACATGTACTCTGGAACTTCGTTTTGTGGTGTAATTGGATAACCAGCATAAAAACGGCAACCACCTCTTATGGCTGCTTCTGCTATTGCTTCATTACCTTTCATTAACTTTCTTTCTGCCATATGAAGTTCCTCTTACTTTTCTACTTTGATAACACAATCTGGACACATTGTTGCACAGAATGCACATGCAATGCATTGAGATTGATCTGTCATTTGAGCAACGAAATAGCCTTTGTCATTGCTCTTTGTTTTGGAGATTTCTAAGATCTTCTTTGGACATACTGAAACACAGAGTCCACATCCCTTACAAAGCTCCTCATTGAATGTTACTTTTGCCATTATATTTTCCTCTTTATAAAGATTGTGCACCAAATTGTCTTGGTGCACTTTTTTATTATTTATTGTAGTTTACAAGACAACTTGTATTAGCTGTTAATCATCTTATTGAGTTGTCCAAGTAGTACATTGAACATCTCGTCATCATCATTGTTTTTTGGTGCTTCTGCAGCTGGTGCTGGTTCTGCCTTTGGCTCTTCTGCTACTGGTGCTGGAGCTGGTTCTGGCTTTGGTTCAGCTTTTGGAGCTGGAGCTGCTTTAGGTGCTGGAGCTGCTTTTGCTGCTGGAGCTGCAACTTTTCTGTAACCAGAATCTAATACCTTTTGTACAGTTGCATTAGTATCTAATGTGATAATCTTGTTGCATAATACGGAGTTCTTATCTGGTTCGATAACACCAGCAATAACGTCCTTTCCGTATGCCTTGAGGTATGCAATCAATGGAGTAATATCGCCACTTCCGTAAATGAGGAAGAAACCATCGATGTTTGGATATTGTGCAAGACGAGCTGCATCGATAACTTGTCTTAAGTCTAATTTACCTTTTCTCTTGCGTGGTAATGCAGAAAGTGCATCGTATGCATTTTCTTGAATGAATGCACCATAGTCTTTTGTACGTTTTGCTGAATAGCCATAGAACTTACAACCTGCAATTTCACCTAATTTTGCAACTTCGTCTAATGCTGCTGCAAATGCGCCGAATGGTACTCTAACACTTTCGATGTCTGCTAATACTACATATTTTTTAGATTGTGCCATATTCTCTCTCCTTATCTCATATCCTTAAAGGATAAGCAATTTTTATTAACATAATATATTGTAATAAATTTCGGCTTTTATGTCTAGATATTTTTGAAATTTCTTTTATAAAAGAAAGCCCATTGTTGCACAAATCCGCAGTTTTTCCCATATTTTTGTATCAATAATGTGGCCATTTTCTCCGGAGAAGCGTTTGGGTAGTCATTTTTGAAGGCCTTGTATATCCATGTATCTACAGGGAAAACATCCTTCCTTCCAAGCCCAAAAAGTAGGATACAATCTGCCACTTTTCTACCTATTCCTTTATACGATAATAGTGTATTTCTAGCGGTATCTGTATCCATATTCTCTAAATCTGGTAATCCGTTTGAAACTATGTCACGAGCAACACCTTGAATATACTCTGCTCTATACCCGCACCCGCATTCCTTATAAAATGATAAATCTTGTTTAGCGAATGCTTCCATGCTTGGGAAGGCATAGTAACCTTCCATCTTTTTGCCAAGTGCACGACAAAAAGCGTCAATAGTGTTTTTTATTCTAGGTATGTTATTGTTCTGAGAAACGAGGAATGAGATTATCATCTCTTCTATATCTTGATTTAAGATATGTATTCCCTTGCCATACTCAATAGCTTCTGAAACAAATCCACCATCCTGGACTTCCTTTTGAATTGAGGCATAATCTCTTTCCAAATCTAAATAGTTCTTAAAGTAAGAAACATCATCTGTTTCGAACTCGTAACTATCCCCTAAATCCTTACAATATAAAATATGGTCCTTAGAGACAACATAACATCTATCATCTTCAAAACCATATCTAAAGACTTGTCCGCACTCTAGAGTTTGAACAATATCAAATGTTGGGATTTTTTTAAGAGTAAATTTGTCCATTTTAAATTAAAAAGGTCTCCCGAAGGAAACCTTTAGTTTTACTATTTGTTGATAATTATTCTGCATCTGGATATACAGAAACTTTCTTTTTATCTTTGCCTAATCTCTCAAAGCGAACGGTTCCATCTACTAAAGCAAATAATGTATCATCTTTACCGATGCCTACGTTTGTGCCTGGATGAATTTTTGTACCACGTTGACGAACAAGTATATTGCCAGCTAATACAAATTGACCATCTTGACGTTTTACACCAAGATATTTAGGATTACTATCTCTTCCGTTGTGAGATGAACCTGATCCTTTTTTATGAGCAAAAAGTTGAATATTAATAAACATAACTATTTTACCTCCAATTTTATGAAGTCCGAATATTCTTGATAAAGATCGGACACTCCTAAGTATGCTGTCTTCAAAATTAAGTCTGCATCGTGCTTTTGTTGTTCGTCCATGTCCTCTGGCATCTTTGCACTTAAAAGTGGTTTTGAATCATCAACATTGTAGTCCACTTTAATTCCTGCTGCCTGCATTAATCCTAAAACTGCTGTTTGGATAATGCTACTAACTGCTGAACAGACGATGTCCTCTCCTTCCTCGGCATATCCTGTATGCCCTAAGGCTTCAACAGCTACGAACAAACCATTTTTTCTGAAAAAAGTAATACTTGTCATTATTTGATTGATACAATTGTCAATTCTGTGTATGGCTGACGATGACCTTGACGTTTTCTAATGTTTTTCTTTGCCTTATAGTGTGCAACAATAATCTTTGGGAACTTGCCTTGTGCTTTTACTTCAGCTGTTACCTTTGATGCTGCTGCATCCTTTCCTGCCTTAACATTACCTTTGTCATCAGCGACGAGCAATACGTCTAAATCGATTTTTGCACCAACTTCTGCGTCAATTTTCTCAACTTTAACGTTTGTACCCTTTTCGACTTTGTATTGTTTGCCTCCGCACTTAACAATAGCGTACATAAGTTTTACCTCCTCTAACCAGTCTCGCCATATCGGTGTCCTAATGGATCTTTCGTCATTTATATAATATAAATAAACCGGGTCTGAGCGGCTCGGTGTATAATTTAACAAATAAATAATGTGATGTCAAACGAAAAATAAGAATTATAGTTAATATAGTAACTATTTAGTGCCTATAACAACAATCCAAGGGTTATTTTCATGGTGGAAGCTCTCTACTAAACTAAATCCAACACTCAATAATTTTTCCTTTAATTCATCTGCAGTATAGATTGTAAGACCATCTAATACGCCATCCCACTGATTATGTGTGATGCCATCTGCTTCATGAGTAATTATAAATTTTCCACCCTTTTTTAGACAGTCCAAAACGTTTTTAAAAGAGATCTCTAAATCTGGCCAAAAATATACTGTTTCAAAGGCAGTGATTAAATCGTAGTTGTCTTTTTCTAGAGTTAAATTCATAACATCTTGCTCTAAAACTTCGCACCTATTATTCTTGATTTCACCCCTTAACATTTTCCTTGAATTATTAACAGAAACCTTGGAATAATCTACGGCTGTTAAATGTGCATTTTTATAGAGTTTTAGTAATTCTAACGCGTTCTTTCCGCCTCCACAGCCTATATCTAAAATGGAATTTATGTCGTCATTTGGAAAGTGGGAAAGTGCCCAAGAAACAAGTGGCGTATGATGACGATTCATACGAACTATCATAGCCTTCCCTAGTATTCCTTTTGGCTTTCTTGTATTGTTGAAATATTTTAATCTTAAACTCATAAATTTATGGGGCCAACTTGCGTCAGCCCCTTTAAAATAATTATCTTGTTTGTCCCTTTTGTCTATCCATAATATTGTCAATAGCAATTACTAATGCAGTTGCAAATTGAATGTCATTATCTGGTGCTGTTAATGAGAAGCAATCTGTCCATGCAAGATTTCTTGAAATCACTGCCCAAACTGCTCCATCTTTTAATACTTGGAAATTCCATCCAAATAGGGATCCGTTAATTTCTAAGTTTTGTTCTGTTCTTAAAATTCTAAAGTTGCTCTTAATTGAGAACTTTCTCTTAACTTGGCAAATTAAATTTTTGTCTTTATCATAGATAAAAGCACTTTTCATAAAGAAATGCCAAAATTTATTTCTAATTGTAAATAATGTGTTTCCTTCTAAATCTTGAAGTAATTTCTTTCTTGTGAATGAGAATATTTTCCCTTTAACTTTGTATATCACATTTCCTTGAATATCCTTAACTTCAGAAGAACCACCTACTGTCCAAAAATTATTTTTAACAATAACTTGCATAATAACTCCTTTTTTGTGTGTATTTGTTAATAATTAATTATACATAATTAAATATAGAGCAGTCAAACTCACAAGAAATAAAAAGTTATGCTTTTTATCTTCCCTCAATTTACTTGACATTATCTTCGCCATAATCTTATTATTATTAGACTTTATAAAAGAGGTAATATTATGGCAGATGCAAAATTAACAATGGATAAATTAGTTGCCCTTTGTAAGAATCGTGGATTCATTTATGCTGGTAGCGAAATTTATGGTGGTTTAGCAAACTCATGGGACTATGGCCCACTCGGTGTTTTATTAAAGAACAACATCAAAGCAGCATGGTGGAAAAAATTCGTTGTTGAAAATCCATACAATGTTGGTATTGATTGTGCAATCTTAATGAACCCTACAACATGGGTAGCTTCTGGTCACGTTGGTGGATTCAGTGATCCTTTAATGGATTGTAAAGAATGTCATGCACGTCACAGAGCAGACAACTTAATCGAAGATTACATGAAGAGAAAAGGTATCGAAGAAAACATCGCTTCATGGTCTTTAGAGCAAATGGAACAATACATCACAGACAACAAAATCCCATGTCCAGTATGTGGAAAATCCAACTACACTCCTATCAGAAAGTTCAACTTAATGTTCAAAACTTTCCAAGGTGTAACAGAAGACACAGCAAATACAATTTATCTTCGTCCAGAAACAGCACAAGGTATCTTTGTAAACTTCAAGAATGTACAACGTACATCTAGAAAGAAAGTTCCTTTCGGTATTGGACAAATTGGTAAGTCTTTCAGAAACGAAATCACACCAGGAAACTTCATCTTCAGAATTCGTGAATTCGAACAAATGGAACTTGAATTCTTCTGCAAACCAGGTACAGACCTTGAATGGTTCGATTATTGGAAGAATTTCTGCCATAACTGGTTACTTGATTTAGGTATCAAGGATGAATGGTTAAGATTAAGAGACCACGACAAAGAAGAACTTGCATTCTATTCAAGAGCAACAACAGACTTCGAGTTCTTATTCCCATTCGGTTGGGGCGAACTTTGGGGTGTTGCAGATAGAACAGACTATGACTTAAATCAACACATCACTACATCTGGTAAAGATTTAAGCTACCAAGATCCAGTAACAAATGAGAAGTATGTTCCATATGTTATTGAACCATCTCTTGGTGCAGACAGAGTTTTACTTGCATTCCTTTGCAACGCATACGAAGAAGAAACATTAGATGGAGATACAAGAGTTGTTCTACATCTTCACCATGCTTTAGCACCAATTAAGGTTGCAATTCTTCCACTTCAAAAACAACTCAACGAAAAAGCTGAAGAAATCTACTCTGCTCTTTCAAAGAAATATTCTTGCGACTTCGATGGTTCTGGCTCTATTGGTAAGAGATATCGTAGACAAGATGAAGTTGGTACTCCATATTGTGTAACAGTCGACTTTGATACTCTCGAAGACAATACAGTCACAATTAGAGAAAGAGATACAATGGCTCAAGTTAGAGTAAACATTGATGAATTAGATTCATATTTTGCAAAAGCCTTTGAATATTAAGATTAATTTAAAATAAAAAGAAATAGCATAGCAAATCGCTATGCTATTTTTATTACATAAAAATAATTTTTAATCAATAGATACCAAATCGTATTCTCTTGTACCAAATCCTAGTTCAGCAGCAGCCTCTATTGTGTGGATACCATGTCTTGAATTTACTCTTTCCATAAAATGGTCTCTACCAACATCTGTGCTCTTTGTTACCAAGTCTATACATGCTTGATCTAAAGCAATTGGATCTAAAGATGCAAGGATACCAATATCTTTTAAGCATGGATCTTCTGCTACAGCACAACAATCACAGTCTACAGACATATTAACCATTAAGGATATATATACTATCTTCCCTTCAAACATCTTATGTACAGCAGATGCAGCATCTGCCATTGCTTCTAAGAATGTATCTTGAGGTGGAAGCTTATGCCATAAGTTAAATTGAGATAATGTTCTACCAGCTGAATGAATATATGCTTTTCCATGAGATGAAGCAAAGCCAATAGATAATTGCTTTAATGCTCCACCATATCCACCCATTGGATGTCCCTTAAAGTGAGATAGTACCAATATAGAATCATATCTATTTATATGGTTACCAACATAATCCTTCTTAATAGCTTTCCCGTTTGGAATATCTAAAACTACATCATCACCATCTGCATCCATTAAATCTACATCAAAAAGGTCTGTCCAACCATGTTTTTTGAATGTTTTAAGATGTTTTTTGGTGGTGTTTCTTTGACCCATATAAGCTGTATTACACTCTATTACTGTTCCACCAACATGGTCTATCATTGATTTTAAAAATTCAGGTCTCAAAAAGTTTTGGTTGCCAACTTCACCAGAGTGAACTTTTACACCTATCTTTACCTCTAACTTAAACCCAAGAGCTTCATAGATGTCGATAACTCGTTGAGAGGTAATTGTCTTTGTGAACAATACTTTTGCCTTACTCATAAATCACTCCTTAATTAACCTTTCTGCATTTTTATAAAGAACAAGTTCTTTATCTTCTTTTGTTAAATCTAATTTATTTAATATATTTAATTCTGTTTTAGGTTTAGACCATGGACAATCTGTTGCAAACAATATCTTTTTCTTATCAAAGAAATTGAATATCTTTTTTATCATGTCCATTGGATGTGCTGCAGACATTATTGCTGTATCAATATATATATTATCTAAACCTTTATAGTTTTCAATTATTTCATCCCCGCTTCCGTAACCACCTAAATGTGCAGCAACAATCTTAAGCTTTGGGAAATTCTTTGCAACAACTGCGATGTTACTTGGTGCTGCATAATATGTATTTGGGAATGCAACATCATGTCCAGCGTGGAAAACTATTAATAAACCCTCTTTTTGAAGTCTTTCATATACTGGAAATAATCTTTCATCTGCTGGATTAAATGCAGCATATTCTGGATGAAGTTTTATACCCTTAAATCCGAGGTCTATTACTTCTTGAACATCTTGCATTACATTCTCTGAATATGGATATAGTGAACCTAAAGGTTCAATTCTATCTGATCTCACACTTGCAATAAATGTATTTACATTATGCACTTGTTTTGCATTAGTAGCAATTCCAAGTCCCCAGATTTTATCTACGCCCCACTCATCCATCTTTTTGAGCGTATCTGAAATAGTGCCATTTGTAGATGGCTCTATATGTGCAGCTGCAGATAAGGCTGGAATTGCCTTTTCTGCTATCTTATCTGGAAATACGTGCACGTGTGTATCTATTAACATTATTAATCCTCGTTATCGTCATCATCTTCGTAAGATGGCTTTTCTAATGTTCCATATGTCATTTGGTATAATGGATCATCTGCAAAGTCTTCATCCTTCATGTCATCCACGTCTCCACCGAGACTTTCAATTGCTGCTCTTAACTCTAAGAACTCATAATAATTTGGTTCATATTCTGCAAGGAAACCTTTAAGAACTTCAACTGCTCTTTCGTCGCCGTATCTTCCAATTAATTTTGCATATAAACCAACATCATCTGCTTGGTATAAGTGGCTTATTAATCTTAGATATATTTCTTCATGTCCTGGGTAATAAGACAAAATATCCATAAGGATTTTTGTCATGGCGTCATTTTCGCTCTCTTTTTCTGCTTTAATGATATCATCTAAAATTTCATCACTATCATAGATTAAATCGTCATATGCTTCCATTCTCATGTCCTGATTTACTGACTCATCAAGAAGCATTTTTAGCTTTAAAAGTTTTTCCTCTTTCTTACTCATCTTCATGTTGTTCACCACCCTCACCAAACAAAACATCATAATATGTATTAAAGAATTTCTTATTTGGATTAAAGTTCTTTATTGCATCTTCTTTTGCTGCAAGTTCATCTCCATCCATTATAGCATCAACTCTTGCAACAAAAATAGTAGATAAAGATTTAAAATCTTTTATTCTTGTTATTCTCTTAACATCATTGTTCTTCCAAACAAGCTTTTTACCATCTATTCTAACGAATGAAGGAATAACCTCGTTTAATAAGCATTTTACTGCTTCTAATGGCTTATCATTGCCATATACAAGGATACTTATTGTTTGAACTATTGCATAAGATATTCTATATGGAAGTTTAGATGCATATATTCTTGGAACATCTACATTTAATTCAAAGATTCTTCCGCTAGATTGAATGTATCCTCTATATCCATTTTGTATGTACAATATGTGAGATAAATAATCTATATAAAGTGGATAATCTAAGTCTCTAAAAAGCAAAGCTTTTTTATAATAGTCAAATAGAGTTTCAGAGAACCATGCAATAGTAAGCTTATTTAAGTGATCTAAGAACCTACTATCTCCATATTGGAAGACATAATCTAGTTCCTCTTTAAAGAATGAATCACTCTTAATTTTTTCTTCAAAGCCTTCTGCTTTTCCACACTCTTTAATCTTAGCAACAACATCCTTCTCTATTTCTTTTTGTCCTGAAATAGGAATAACTGCCATTGTACCTAATCTTGGATATGTTATTGTATCCACATCCATATTAAATATTTCACTTTGGTAATAACTATCAAAGAAATATGGTCCTAATTTATTTTTTATAATACCGAATTGTCTTCTGCTCTCTTCCTTCTTTCCTAAGTTCCAAAGAGTAATTGCATATAAAAGTCTAATTGGCTCCATATGTTCTTCACCATTTGTTAATATGTCGTAGGAGATTTCGTTTAGTAAATCGTCCATTCTAAGTCTTAATCCGAAGTACAATAATTGGCTTGTATTTTCATCACGTTCACTGAGTTTATGCATCTCATAAACAAGTGCTTTTGCCTCATCTCTTTTATCTGCAATTAGATATGCTTCAACAAGTGGAACCATGACTCCTTTTGTTCTATTTTTCTTAAGGAATTCTTCACCTAAATATATAGCTCCATCTATATTATCTTTGAAGATATAACAGTATACTGTTAAAGCATTAGCTTCATCCCTCATTTCAGGGACATCATCTGAGACTTTATTTAAGCAATCTAAGGCCTTATTTATATCCTGTTCTCTAATGAATCTTGCAGCCTGTTCCATTAGATGTGCATTATAGCTTTCTGCAGTTACTGGTTTAATGAGTTTGTACTTATAAATGTCATGCTCAATAAGGTCATGAATATCATCAAAATACATATCCCCATTAGACCCTGTTGTTTGGATAGTATAGTCCCCATCTAAAAACTCTGCATAATAAGCAGCAAGATCTACATTGCCAATATGCAATGCATTAGTTCCAAGTGAAATATTTATTCTAAAAAGTTGTTCATCCGTAGGATGGGACATATAAGCTTTAAAATACTCAATACTAGATAAATCCAACTCCCCTATTCTTGAAAAGCATTCGCCCAAAAGAATATGCGCCTCAGCACAATTTGGGTCTACCTCAATGGCTTTATGATAATAGGCCATCTCTCTTTCTATAGATTTAGAGGATGCCTTTTTAGCCAAAGAAATATATTCTTCGGCGGATAGAGAAAGTTTAATGGAATTATCTTTCATTATTTTTTCTTTTTCTTCTTAGGATTTTGATAAGTTTGAGCAGGCTTTTTCTTCTTGGCTTGTCCGTTGTAATTAGCCTTTTGTGCTTGTCTTTCTGCTATTTGAATCTTTCTTAAATTTGCATTTCTATATTCAATGCACTTATCCATAGATCTCTTACCTATTGCTGTGAGCCATAATGCCCAAAGTGTATAACCAGCAAGTGCAATTACGATGAATGCAATAATTCTAACAATTAATGTTGCAAACATTAAGAATAATGGTGCACCACATACTAAACCTGTGAAGATAATAGTAAATGGAGTATTGAAAATAAATACCAATGCATTCTTAAGTGTTTGGATGAATGTTAAGTTATATTGTGTAAATTGTGTCATCATTGTCATTGGGATTAATAACAATGGAGCACCGATAACCCATGTAAATACTACAGCACAATATGCACCAGCGCCTGCTGTTCCTAATGATTGTTGAGATAATAGATAGAAGATGGATGTTCCCATTGCAGCAACAATTCCAAGACCTACGAAAACGCAGGTCATAAACTTCCACCAATACTTCTTTACACCCATGAAGAATGTAATAACAATCTTTTTGAAACTATCTTGATGATAGCAACGCTTTGCACAATAGAATAAACCTGGCATAAAGATTGAGCATATAAATGCTGCGGCAACAGCCATTAAAAATACTGGTTCATAAACTTGCCATTGTTGAACAGCCACTGCTTGAGAGATACTATCTCCAATTCCTGGATATCCAACACCAATGTTTGCCATGAAGTTATATGTGCCACCGAGAATATATTTCTCGTAGTATTGTAAACCTAAAGTAATTGCGATAATAATTGGGAGCGTACTAACGATGAATATTGCAACACAGCGTAAAAGTTTAAGGAAGTCTGCTCTATAAACTTCAAACACACGTTTAATAGGAGATTCTGAATATTCTCTCTTTACCTTAGCTTCTCTTAAACCAGCAACAACAACCTTACTCTCTTCTTCTGGTTCTGTTACTACTTCAGCAGGTGTGAATAAACCACTTAATAAGAACTTGTGTTCACGTTGTGGTCTTGTTCCGCCTTGCTTTGCACTTTCTTGTGCTGCTGCGTTAATTCTGTCCATTAATCCCATATTATTGCTCCAAACAATACTTTCGCATTTTATTTTTGTATATTTTACACGAATAATATTTATTATTCAAGCAAATATAAATGTATTATATAAATATTTATATAGTAATTAAATTGACTTTTTGCCTCCTAGATGCTATTTTTTTTAATTAATTCATGCATATACAGTTTCCTTATTCGTGAAATAAGGAATTTGAAAGGAGAAATATAAAATGAAAAAGTTCAATGTAGCAGTAGTTGGTGCAACTGGTATGGTAGGAAGAAAGTTCCTCCAAGTACTAGAAGAAAGAAATTTACCAGTAGAAAATTATTATTTATTCGCTTCAGCAAGAAGTGCAGGCAAACAATTAGATTTCTTTGGTAAAAAATACACCGTTATTGAACTAACTGAAGAAAACGTTATGGCACTCAAAGGCAAAGTAGACTTTGCACTCTTCAGTGCTGGTGGCGGTACATCAAAGGATTTTGCTCCTGTATTCGTTAAAGCAGGCGCAATCGTAGTAGATAACTCTTCTCAATGGAGAATGGATAAAGATGTTCCATTAGTAGTTCCAGAGGTTAACCCAGAAGACATTAGTTGGAACCATGGCATCATCGCTAACCCAAACTGCTCCACAATCCAAGCTATGCTTCCACTAAAGGCATTAGATGAAAAATTTGGATTAGAAAGAGTTGTTTATTCAACATATCAAGCAGTTTCTGGTGCTGGATTACAAGGTTACAATGATCTTAAAGACGGAATTGATCACAATGAACCACCAAAGAAGATACCAAGACAAATCGCATACAATGTAGTACCACACATTGATGTATTCCTTCCAGATGGATATACAAAAGAAGAATGGAAGATGATACACGAAACAAGAAAGATACTTCACTTACCAGAGTTAAGAGTTACAGCAACAACAGTCCGTGTTCCTGTATTCTATGGACACAGTGAGTCTATCAATGTTGAGTTCAAAAAGCCATGCACAATTGAGGAAGTTATGGATTGCTTAAGAAACTACAACAAGAACTTAATCGTTGTTGATGACAGAGAAAAGGCATTATATCCAACAGCAATCGATGCAGAAAATCATGACGAAGTTTATGTTGGACGTATTCGTATTGATGATTCTGTTAAGAGCGGTATCAATTTCTGGTGTGTTGCTGACAACATTCGTAAAGGTGCAGCAACAAACGCAGTACAAATTGTTGAATATATGATAAAGAACATGGAGGCATAATATGATATTTAAAGGCGTTGCCACAGCTTTAATCACCCCATTCAATAAAGATGGTGTAGATTACGAAAGATTAAACACACTATTAGATGACCAAGTCAATAATGGTGTAGATGCTATTTTAATACTTGGCACAACAGGTGAACCAGCCACAATGAGTTTAGAAGAAAAGAAAGGAGTTATCTCCTTCACTGTTAAAAAACTCAAAGGCAAACTTCCTATTATTGTTGGTGCAGGTTCAAATTCAACAGCAGCAGCTATTGAAATGTCTAAGTTAGCACAAGACATGGGTGCAGACGCCTTACTTATCGTGACTCCATTCTATAATAAATGCACACAAGATGGTCTTATTGCTCACTATACAGCAATAGCAGACTCAGTTAATTTACCAATAATTGCATATAATGTTCCAAGCAGAACAGGTGTTAACATTCTCCCTGCAACATTTGCAAAGATAGCAGAACATAAAAACATTGTTGCTATTAAAGAAGCAAGTGGAAATATGGAACAAATTGAGGAATGTATTCGTTTATCTAAAGGAAAAGCAGTTGTTTATTCCGGTGATGATGGTATTACTATCCCAATCATGGCAATGGGTGGCGAAGGAATTATCTCAGTTGCTTCAAACGTTATCCCAGGATTTGTTTCTGAAATGTGTGATAGTTTCTATGCAGGAGATATTAAGAAAGCTGCAGACATGCAACTTAAGATGCTCCCATTCGTTAAATCATTATTCTGTGAAGTAAACCCAATACCAGTAAAACGTGCTGCAGAAGAATTAGGTTTTGCAGATGGTACAATTCGTTTACCATTAACACGTATGACAGACAAGAATGCTGAAGTACTTTTAGCACAATTAAAAGAGTTAAGATAATATGATAAAGATTGCATTATCCGGTGCCGCAGGCAGAATGTGCCGCACCATTTACAAGTCCCTTATTGCTTCAAAGGATTACGAGATTGTCTATGGAATAGACACATTTATTCCAACAGACCTTCCTTTCCCTGTTTATGCAGACTGCAAAGACATTAAAGAAAAGGCAGATGTCATTATAGACTTCTCAAGAGCAGACTCTATAGACACTATTCTTCCATATGCAGTATCTACAAACACAAAGTTAGTTATTGCAACAACAGGACATAGCAAGCAACAAGAAGAAGCTATTGAAAAAGCATCTAAAAAGATTGCTATATTCAAAGCATCTAATATGTCTTTAGGTGTTAACCTTCTTGCAAACCTTTCCAAAGAAGCAACCAAGTTCCTTGGCGATGAATACGACATTGAAATAATTGAAATGCATCATAACCAAAAATTAGATGCACCATCCGGCACAGCCATGACACTTGCAGATGAAATCAATTCTGTAAGAGAAACTCCACTCACCCCTCAATTTGGAAGAAGAGAAACTTCTCATAAGAGAGACAAGAACGAGATTGGTATTCATGCAGTTAGAGGTGGATCCATTGTTGGCAAGCACAATGTTATGTTTATTGGTAAAGGCGAGATTGTTACACTCTCTCACGAAAGTGCAAGCAAAGAAGTATTTGCAGAAGGCGCATTAAGAGCTGCATCCTTCATTATGGATAAAGCAAATGGATTATATGATATGCAATCCATTTTAGGTGATTTCTACGCCGTCACATCCGTTACAGCAGACAAGAACATATCTTTTGTCGAATTACCTTATGTAAGTGCAAACGAATTCCTAGCGCTTTTAAAGAGGATTAAAGATGCAGACATATCTTTAGATATGATATCTCAAAATATCAACCCTAATGGTTCTCTCACAATTGGCTTCTCATTAAATGATGCAGATCTTCCAGAAGTTAGAAACATGATAACTCCTGGCACAGACTACACTGCCACATCTGGATGTGTAAAACTCAACACTGAAGGTGCTGGTATGGAGCACAAGAGTGGTGTTGCACTAGAGGTCTTAACTATCTTAAATAATTTAGGTGCTAAAGTTTATGCTATTACGACATCTGAAACAAAGATTTCAAGTTGTATTAATGCAGAAGTATTAGATGCAGCAGTTATAGCTCTTAAACAATATTACGGAATATAAATTATAATTATTATTAAACAAAATAAATGGTGCCCTTTCGAGCACCATTTTTTATTATTTTATTTTTATTTTATAATAATGCAGGTAAAACTGGTTCAACAACATCATCATCAAATGCCAACTTTGTTATAGTCTTAACATCTCCATCTCCATCGTTATAATAAACTAAAATTCCGGTTGTTTTTTCCAATTCAATTATTACATTTTCTCCAAAATCATAACGATAAACATCAAAGACAGTTCCATCTATAGTTCTTGTTGTCTGTTCACGAGTTGCTTGTTGATATTCCATATAATAATATGTAAATATAACATCAAAACACATTGCGGTTTTTGCTTCACTTAATGAAAGATTATGTTCTGTAACCCATGCACTATTATATGTATCATATTCATAACCAACAATATTTTCTCTATCACTTAAATCAATATATCCTTGTGTTCCATAAATATTTATACTAACAATATCATTCTTACCAATAATTGTTATCTCATCTCCATCCCAATTCCAAGTCATATAAATACCTGTGTTCAACATAGAGAGAGCAGTTGCTTGAAGACTTGAAATATTGCCAAATCCTTCAAAAATTGTTGTGGTGGATGAAGAACTGCCGCCACCACCACCTGGCACGTCAACTACTGTTGTACCATAAGCACTGTAATTGAATTCATAACTTTTATATTGCTCTCTAATGCTGAAGGTAATCTTCTTTAATTTACCATTTTCAAACCAAACTCTATAGTTCTCAACATGGTATGATTGGCTTGATCCATTTGGAAGATATTCAAATGTGCTTACTGAATAATAATGAGATGTTGATTGATAACGTGCTTTACTTGTGAAGTCTATAGTAAATATTCCTGTTTTTGCATAGAATTGATCTGTTAAATCATAAGTTACAGATAAAGTTTGCCAATCACCACTTTGATACAACATATTAAATGGATATAATCCTTGGCTATCTTTTCCACCTGTTCTTACATAGTATAATGTATCCACATATTCATCACGCATATCTGTTCCATTAATAGCTAATGTTCCCGTAGCTTCAGAACTTTGATATGTACTACTATATGCGATAGTACAATTACCATTTAATAAGATTGAATAATCCATAAAAATATCTTCCCAATCTTCTTGTTCTATTTGATATTGACTATCAAAGCTATCGCCATTTGGATCAGTAGGAAGAATAGCACGTGTTGGACCAGAAACCTCAACAATTAATGTTAAAGTAACATTAACTAAGCCTGAAGATGTATAAACACTAAATGGCATTGTGTAAACAGCATCATCCTCATCATATGTAATTGTTATAGAAGCATAAAATGGAGGAATTTCATGAGAATAACCACCATAAACATCATATGCTTTTGAAGGAATTAATGTTGCTGTTAGGTCATCAGTGGAAATAGTATAGTTTCCAAACATTACATCAGCACCATCATTCATTGCAATTTCAAAGGTAGAATCACTAAATAATTTTGCTGTTGCATTAGCAAGACTATAATTAACTTCTTCATTAGTATTTGGAGAAATAGATTGTACGCCAAATCCTTTATCAGCAAAGTTGCTAGAAACAACTACTTCGCCTTGTCCTCCTTGGCCACCTTCACCAGAGCCGCCTTGTCCTCCTTGGCCACCTTCACCAGAGCCGCCTGATCCACCTTGGCCACCTTCACCAGAGCCGCCTGATCCACCTTGACCTTGTGTTCCGTGTTCTTCTGTATGTGCAATATTGGTTGGAATAGTTGGGTTCCAACTTGTATTGAATTCAGTACATTCAATAGAAACACTTCCACTCTCACCACCAGCACTTGCAGATGCGGCATACTTTAAGCATGCGCCTGTTTCTTTATCTATGATAACTTCTTGAGAATAACTTGCACCATAACCAACATAGTTTGTACTTATTGAATATTTTGTACAACTACGGTTTAAGAATGTAGTATCTGATTTTGTTCCTTCACCAGCACCTAAGTAATGATAATATCCAAGCCATCCAAAGACACCTGTTGATAATGCGTTAGCATAGGCATCCATATTTTCCTTTGTGAAATATGTTCCATAGTAATAAATATCTTTGTCCCAAGTGCCAGCAGCATTCTTTTCATAAACTACACCTTTGGTGTTGTCTGATAAATCATAAATTGCTTCTGTTGTTTCTGTTATATAATAGTAAATATGATTATTTACACCAAATGCGACATAATATGTTTCATCGGCTTCACCACTTGATGAGGATGAAACACGTACTTTTACAAACACACCATTTGTGCCAGCCATTTCATTGATCTTTGCTTCAATTTGTGCATAGTTGTAATCATCGGCGATATTAATAGAATCACCATTACCTTTGTCCTTGCTTCCACATGCAGTAAAGCAAACTGCAAAGCAAACAAGAAGAACAACTATCATTGAAATAATACCAAATCTTTTTTTCATAATTTTTGCTCCTTTATATATTTTGTTTAATTATTCTTTGCTATCTTCATCAGCATCTTGAACTGGCTCTTCAACTTCTTCAGTTGTATCCCCACTTTCCTCTGCTGTAATTTTTTCATTTGCCTTTTCTTTTGTAAATAGAAGAATATATCCGAATAAGACTACGCCAAGTAATACAATATCTCCAACGTTGCCTATTATTATGTACCAATAATATTTTACATATTCACTTGGTATATCTGCATACACTCCAAACTCTAATAAACGAGCAAGAAGTGAGAAGAATAAATATCCTCCTAAACATGCAATACATACAATATCTAATACCTTGTTATCTTTAAGCTTTTCGATGAAAGTCTTGAGAATAAATATAACTAGTATTGCCATTGCAGATAATGCTGCAAGAAAATCAAAAGCATATACTGCTTGTCCAATTTCTGAGCCATATCCTACTCCGCCCAAGAAACCATATAATATCCTTAAAGCTAAAAATCCAAAGAATATAATACCAATTAATCTTGCTGCCTTATCATTCTTTTTAACAAGTGCAAAAATAAGTGCTGCGACAAGGCCAAAGAAGAAGATTAAAAAGAAGAATCCTCCTGCTATCGCGCCTCCATCGCCGTTGTCCATAACACCAACTGCATACAAAAATTCAAATAATGCATACACTCCTACTAGTATCATTAATACTAGTTTTGCTGGCTTACGTAATACTGATAAAATTTTTTCCATAATTATCCTTTTTATATTATGTTTGATTTACTGCGGTGTATTTTATTTTGCACCGCAGTATTGTTTCATTATTTATTGTTTAAGGTATTGCTGCAAAAACAACTTCTCCTGTCACTTCATTAACAATATTGAATGGGAAACCACTATATGAACCTGGCATATAATTGACAATATCACATTCTCCATCATCTGAAAGAGCCCACATACCTTGATATGCACCAAAGTATTCATATGTAATTGTTTCCCTGGATTGTGGTGCGATATCAATAATATTATGATTACTATCTAATGCTTGTACAATGGCTGTATATTCACCAAATTGCATAAATAAGTACAAGTCACCATATTGACACATCCAATAACAAATTGTTCCATTGCTAATTACAAAATGTTCTGTGGAAATATCGTATACTTTACCATTGATAAGATAAAGATTGCCACCCATTGGTGTAGCACCTACTGGTTCTCCATATGAGCCGGCATCCACTTGTACTTGTGCAGCCTCAATATTTGCTAATTCACCAACATATCTATATAAGTTTAAATAACCAAATTCTTTTACAATGATAAATGTGTCTTTCTCCCCTGCTTCTCCAACAACTAATATGTCTTTAACTGTTCCATTATATTCTGCTGCTGACACACTTGGAACATTGTTGTTATCTAGTTCAAACATGCAATTAGAAGTATCTATACCATCCCATAGATAATTGTTATCTAGATATAAAATGTATTTTCCATCTTTTATCCAAATACCATTAAAATTCCAACTATTATTTGTAATAAAGGTAGATATTTCAGAATCACTATATGTATTTCCTGCCATAACTAAAACTGTGAATGCTACATCATCTTGTGTGCAGAACAACCATGTGTCATCTTCCACAACAGTTTTATATACAAGAGTGTATGGTACTACTTGTAAACCATTTTGTGTGATAAGTAGACAACCAATTATATTGACATCCCCCATGGATTCATAACAAAGATATTTATTATTTCCTACTGTCTTATCAACCCAATAGCAATCACCATCTAAATCAAAAGTTATAACATGTAAAATTTCATTCTGATCATAAACTCCATCACAATTTCCGCTAATATTTTGTGCACCATTTTGTGTATTTCTTAGATAGAAATCTACAAATGCGCCTTCTGAATCAAACACATATGCAACTTCATATACTGTTGGGAACGTCACAAATGAATTTCCATCTGGGAATAGATAGTAATCTGTAGAACCTATAGTTAATACATAAGCATCATACTCTGGCCCTAAATTTTTGAAATTGCAATCATCTATCATTTCCCAACTACTATTATCTGGATTAACCATTTCAAGAATTCCAGCAGCCTCAGCTGAAGCACTACTTGTAGTATCAGCCAATACTTGAGCAAATGTTGGAATATTGTTTATAGATTTTTTACCATCATATACAACTACAAAAGACATAGTTAAAGGAGAATGTGTATCTGCACCAAGTGTTATTATCCATGTAGCATAGTCAATTTCATATCCGACACCACTTAATGGAGGGACCATTTCTCCATCATAAACATAACCATATGAATAAATGTAGTATCCAACATCACAAAGTACTCTTTCATTTCCTTCTTCTAGCACATAATATGATGCAAACATTTCCCAGTCTCCAGAGTCAAATATATCAACTGAATAGAAATCTCCGAGATCATTATAAACCCACTTAAATATATCCGCTTCAACAATTACCCAATCAACTATTTCACCATTTGTAACCGTTGCATTATACATAAATCCAAGGTGGTTGCCTAAAACATTATTTAATGTAAGACGAGTTGCTCCAGTTATAGTGTGATCTTGTTCAGATGCATATTCATAGTCAATGAATTCATCAACTACCTCACCCATGTACATTGATAAAAGTTTGTTTTGACCGATAGTGTAAACCAGATCAACACCTGGACCTGACATAAACATATAACCATTTTCCATTCTCCAACGTAAATAAGTTATTGCATATACTGGATAAGCATCTCCATCAAAGATGTCTTCTAAACTTTCACCAACAAACAAATAAGTTCCCTTCTTTCCACCATCTAAAGTAAAGACTTCCCACGAATATAAATCTGGTTGAACTTCTTCACATTGTAAGACAGCAATAATTTCACCTAAATGAAGGGTCAAAGTATGATCATTGTTCTTCATATATGGCCAATCGCCACCTTCCATATTGAGATAGACCATATTGGCATCCTCTTCCCAAGAATAAGATACCGCTGTCTTATCAAAGACTGGATCAATACGACCTGATAATACTTGTTCTACACTATCAGCATAATAAACAAATGTATTAGTAGAATAAGAACCATAACGTGTAAGAGCCATATATATATTCATTTCAACATCTATATCGTAACCTTGTTCGATAACCCAGCAAATATCACCAACATCACGAATTAACTCTCCACCATTTCTTGGGGATTTCATAAAGTCGAACCAATAAGTAGGCCAATTATTATTTTCAAGAGCTGGTGAATATAATTCAATAGAAGAAACAGATTCATCCCAAGTAATATTTGAATCCCCAAATAGATAATAGTATTCCAAACTGGAATTATTATAATTATAAATCCATTGGGCTTGTGCTTCACCAAGGGTTTTTGCACTATGGAAATTATATGCCTTGTTGTCTTCTACTCTAAAGTAGATTGACATTTCATTACCACTACCATCTAGGCCTTGCCAGAACCAATCTCTATTATCTAAGTGTGCTGTAAGTACACCACCTGTTCCAATATCAAATGAATCAAAGATGAAGTATTCGCAATCTATACCAACAGGAACACTAGCTTCTTCTATAAATTCCCAACCTACATAACAATAATCAATAGAAGGTTGTTTACCATTAAGAATGTTTTCTCCTGTAATGTCTACTTCTTCGTCAAAGAAATATATAAAGATGAATTTAAATGATTCATTATCGCAGAAAGATAATACTACATAGTGTTCACCATCAAAATTCTTATCATCCCAATATCCAAAACGATATAATTCAACACCAGTATCTATATGTAAATTATTTTGATTATCCGTATAGAACAAATAATCGAAATGACTTGCAGAAATATATGGATCTACCTCATAATCCCAAGTGCCTATAAATGTACCGGCCTTTGGTAGAGTATTATCATTATATAATCCATCATAGATGAATAAATAATGAGCATCTGGGCCATTTTCAACTTCAAATGTATAGAAAGCCAATGTCTCATTATCTGGTTCACTTCTATATATATATGTTACTTCACCTGCATTAAAGAAACTTGGAACAAGAGTATTTAAATTAATATCAAGAACATACTTTGGTATATAATCATCGGAAAGTTCGCCGTGATAATTGTTACCACTCCAATCATAAATGCGTTCACCAACATTAAACAATCCATCATTTTGATAAATGCTATATACAGCTATAGGAGCAATTGGGTTATTATTGTTATCTACTAATTGTGCATCACTTGTGTATTGACCAGAATATGCATAAACAAAAATCTCATCATGATCAACCATATCAAGAAAAGCAGCCCTACTTATTGGACCTGAGCATGGAGCAACCAAACGTAATGTTACTTGATTTTCTGCATCATAAACCATGGAAAGATAATTGGTTTCATTATAAGTTGCAGCAACGGTATAAACATCAGAATCCCAACCTAGAACATTAAATGCGACGTCTTCAATTACTTCATAGTTACTACCCAAATTATAGTTAGCATAAATTATATTCTTTCCAAATAAAGGACTTGCATATTCTGCATGACCTGGATCTGTTTGATACAATCTTGGTTCAAAGCCAGATTCTACATAGTATGGTCCAAAGAAATAATGCGAATCATCTATATCAATTGTAATTAAATTAGGTACTAAGTCTGCATATTGTGGAATAGCTTTAGTAATAGTTAATGTTGCATGCATAGCATCTAAAGCATTGTAGTTAGGATTTGTTACAGTAAATGTTGCTGTTGCATTGTATGTTCCAGCGTCTGTTCCTGTATTACCTGTATAAGCAACCTCTACACCATCTGGCAGTGTTCCAGTTACTAATAAGGATTTTACTGTACCATCATATGTAACTTGTGTATTAACGAATGATAATCCCGTAATATTACCCTTATTAATTGTTAAGGTTGCATTGAGTGTAACAGGATTAAAGTTTGCCTTGGATACTGTTGCAGTGATTGCATATGTTCCAACATTTGTTTGAATGTTTGCACCAGTTGCAACATTTTGCATACTATACACAACACTCATTCCCTCGCCGAGCCCTGTAACTGCAATTGATTGAGCTTGTCCGTTGTATGTTACTGTACTATCTACAAAAGACAATCCTGTTAAGTCTGCTTTAATAATTACAAGATTTGCTCTTAAATCTGGAATATCATTGTAGTTGCTGTTCCCTGTAAAATGAGCAACAACCTCATATGTTCCCGCATCAACCTTACCATTATTATCATAAGAAACAGTTACACCTTCTGGTAATGTACCAGTAATTGCAAGTGATTTTGCACTGCCATCATAGGTAAACTGTCCACCATTTAAAACAATTCCTGTCATATCGTATGTTGCCTTTGCAACTCTGATAATAACAGGAATGTCTGTAATAATTTGGTATTTTTCTGTATCAGCTGGGGTAAATGTTACAAGGAATTCATTGTTTCCTGCATTACCAACTGATGTGGTTAATGGTGCTTGCCATGAAAAACCCTCTGGCAAAGCAACATTTGCTAATGTTTGTCCATAAGTAGCATTAAGCGTTGGCTTTACATAATCAGGTATTTGAAGGTCTTCACCATCACTACCTTTTTTAGCACTACATGCAACTAAAGAAGCTGCAAGTATTAATACCAACACTAGCACTAAAAACAATCCTAATTTTTTATTCATATTGATTCCCCTCTCAAGGATAAAATTTTTCTAAATCTTTAATACTATAAAATAGTATCTTGCTAAAATTATATAAATCTGCCCTTGCCACTTACAATAGCATATGCGCATGTATATAGGGTGATTTGGGGGTGATTTTTAGTATTTTGCCCCATTTTCATAACTTTATAATGAAAAATTAAACTGAAATCGTTTAATTTCTTAATATAAAAAATGTTTGCCTTGGCTACTTTTTAAATCCAAAACAAACAAATAAAAATAGTGTTTATATACAAAAATGCTTACAATGTATGTTTCATTTTTTCAGCTAATTCGTCTCTAGATCCAACTTGCATTTTCTTATAAACAGACGATCTATGTGTCTTAGCTGTATTCTCACTAATATATAATTTGTTGGCAATTTCTCTTAACGAAAGTCCCTCAATAAGTAAATCTGCAACTTCTATTTCCTTATCTGTAAGTCCTACACTTTCATATGCTTGTGCTTTTGTTATTGTAGTATCAAATTGTACATACTCCTCTTCTTGTGCAGTAAGAGATATACCATTGTTCCAAAAAACTGATGTTGCTAATACAACAATATCTCCAACGAGACATATGGATAACCATACCTTTAATCCAACTTCACCTGAATAGAAGAATACTATCGTTGCGGCAACAGCAATAATCATACCCATTATATTAGATACAATAGGTGCAAGTTTTAACATTGGAGATTCTTTATATTTTCTAATTATATTACATAAAATGTAATAAAGATTCATCATACAAATATTAAATGTAGCTCCTGCAAATGCTGCAGCTAAATATTTAACACACGTTGCAATACCAACTAAATATGAAAATATAGCTATAACTGCAAATGTAAATCCTGTTAATAATGTGCTAGTTGCTGGTTTTGGCATAAATCTATATTCAATGAAATAAATCATTGCACCTAATGCTGCGCCACCATAGAAAAAATACCTGGAATATTCTACATCACATGCTAGCTTTTCCATGATTATCATGGAACTACATACTGCAACCACTCCACCAATGCAAGCCAAAACTAATGGGAAATATAATTTCTTTTGGAATGTTTCAACAACTGCAATCTGCCACTCTGTATCTTTCTTTTCAAAGAAACTAATTGCTGCAGCAACTACACTAAGTGCAAATATCAACCACCAGAACTCGGCTGAGAATCTATTAAAGATAATACTAAATACACTAACACCTGCAACAAGTAAATGTGCAAGAACAATACCAAACAATCTTTCGGCATTATTCATCTCATAAATATATGTTAATAATGAGCAAACCGCGAGCTGTCCAAGTAAGACAGATAATATAACAAGATATGCAATACTTGTTCTAGCCTCAACAAAAATAGCTCCAAACATTATCATTACAGCGGAAATTACACATATTATTCTCTTTGGTATTTCAAGTGTATGACGTCTTAAAACTGCAAATCCAACAACAATACTAGCAAGCAATGCAATGTGTTGGTATAAAGTAATCATAGAAAACTCAAAGCTGATAATGCCATCTTCATAGATAAAGTACTTGGTAGCTACCATAAAAACGAAGGTATATAAGAGCATCCAATAGACAACATTTGCCCATTTAGTCTTTCTTACATTCTTTAAAAAACCAGCTTTATTTTCTTGTGTCATAAAAAATCTCAATTTTTTAAGTATAAAAAAAGCATAGCACTTGCAGCACAAAAATTCAAGTCATATATTATATAGGTTATTTTTTTGCTTTAAAAAATAAGCCCCTGAAAATCTTCAAGGGCTTAGTTTTCGATATTCTAATTGGCTATTCTTCTGAATATTTGTGGTCCCAAGCATTTAAGAAAGCAACTGTTGCAGCATAACAATTTTCTAATCCTTGTTCATCTAAATTATCAAAGCTATCTAATCTTGTGTGGTAGTATCTCTCCAGTGTATGAGCAAGACCTGTAACGCCTACACTTCTAAATCCACCTTGGGTAAATGCTGCACAATCTGTTGCACCAAATGGAACAGTACCTACACCACATGGAACATCTATATCTTTACATGCTTGTAAGAATAACTCAGATCCTTCCTTATCTGCTGGAACTAATCCGTTTAAATCTCTTGTATTAATCTGTAAACATGCTGGGTCATGGATTGTATCATAAGATACAATAATTGTTGGAACATCTTCATATTCACCTTTGTGTTGTTTTGCCCATGCTTTGCCACCTCTTAATCCAGCTTCTTCTGAACCAGAAATAATTACACCAACTTCTGTATGTTCTAATTCAATATTGTTTTCTTTTAATGCTTTCAGAAGTGCAATACCCATATAACATCCTGTTAGGTTATCATTTGCACCATCTACAATTGTCTTTGTATCTGAAAGGAAATATGTAATAAAGAATACAGGTACAAATATT
This sequence comes from Christensenellales bacterium, assembly GCA_045130665.1. Taxonomy (GTDB): domain Bacteria; phylum Bacillota; class Clostridia; order Christensenellales; family CAG-917; genus RGIG8124. The sequence continues at coordinate 444,985 of JBGUQC010000004.1, forward strand.
AAACCGACACATGGAAGAATTAATGTTATTCCATTTGGTAAACCTGCACCAACACCACCTAATACAACCCACTTATATATTGCAGTGGCAAATATATAAAGAGTTCCTATTACGTCTACCATTACTTGGCCAATGAATACTCTTCCACCACAATGATAGTTTGTAGACCATTCCCATACTGCATCTGGATGACCATTAAAGAATACTCTTGCCTTTACCTCACCTTTACATTTTTTAATTGCTGTAACATTGTGAGATGTCTTTTCTTTGTACAATGGATCTAATGCTGTTGTATAAAAAATAAATTGTAAGAACATTGGAATGAAACCAACAACTAGTAAAACAATAGATACCAAAGATGTAAAGAATGCAGCAACTGCAGCTAAAATAAAGCATGTCATGGAAATATATATCCAGCCCATGAATGATGCAGGATATACCTTAAATGGCTCTATGTTTGCATCAGCACCATATCCCCTCATTTGTTCAGCCATATACTCACATGCCAACTTTTCTCCTTCACTTCCTGGATCTCTTTTGCCCATAGTTGTACATATGTGCTTAATTTCATCCATCATGAATCTTGTACTTGCTTTTCGTTGTTCTAATAACTTCTTTGTTTCCATATCCCACCTTATGCATTAAGATTTTTACACATTATTTGAAGCAATAATCTTAAAACGTTTGCTTCATCCTCCGTAAACCCATAAAAGGCTCTTTCAAAGAACTCTGCCTTATATACTTCAATATCTGATGCAAGTTTCTCCCCTTCTTCTGTTAAGGAAAGAGTTTGTTCTCTCTTGTCTTTGCCATCTACTTTAATTTCAATAAAGCCCTTACTCTTTAAAAGCTTTACACTTCTAGAAATTAATGCTTTAGATACGTTTGCAATAATTGCAATCTCGCTAGCCTTGGATGTTTTTTTTAAAGTTGTTAAAACCACTATCTCATTTGGAGATAATGCATACTTGCTTACTTTTTTTGTAAGGAATTCATTATATGAATTCAATAGCTTACGATACATGAAAAAATAATTATTTGAGTTCTTTGCGTCCATAGTACAATACTAAACCTTTTTTTATGGATTATCAATATAAAAGTTAACAATTTAACAAATTTTTAGGTAAAAATATATGCCCTCATGGGGCATACATCTTATTAAAGTCTATTTAATGTTAATGCTACAGCATGTGCAGATGCCCAAGCCCAGTGCAAGTTAAATCCTCCACTGTCTCCGTCTATATCTAACACTTCACCAATTGCATATAAGCCTTTTTGCTTTAAAGATTGTAAGGTCTCATCAAACTCGTTAATGTTTAATCCACCAGATGTGCATTGTGCTAAAGATATGTCTCCTAATCCTTCAATCTTAATTGGATAAGACTTAATAACCTTTGCAATAGCATTTACTCTTTCTGGTGCCATTTGATCCTCTGTAGACTTGGATGCAACAATTAATCTTGCAGCAACTTTGGAATGAAACATTCCAAGTAAGAGTTCGCCAACTGTTACATTACCTCTCTTATTTAAGATTCCCTCTACTTCAGATAATGAGTACTCTGGCATGAAGTCTATTAAAATATTTGCACCTTCTCTTGTAACGCCACGAGAGATTTCATTAGACATGTTGAATACTGCAATTCCAGATAGACCAAAGTCTTTGAAAAGTATTTCGCCAACTTCATATCTGTATCCTATACGGATACCACCCTTAACTCTTACACCAGATAATCCTTTAATGGATTCCTTGTCTGTCTTAATAGGAACTAGAGATGGTTGTATTGGTTTTACTGTGTGTCCAAATGCTGTATATAAATCTAAACTACTACGTCCAAATGTTGCAGTAGAGCCTGTTGCAAGAACAACATTATCTGCTTGATATTCAAAGGATTTATTATTTTCGTTTTCATCTTTATATACACCTGAAACAGTAAATCCATCTGGACCGTAATTAATGATCTTTGCATAGTGTCCAGTCTTAATATCTACGCCATTCTTTTGAACTGCTAAACGTAATACATCTAATACATTAGATGAACACTCTGAATATGGGTATACTCTTTCATCTATAACTTTAGTTAAAAGACCCATTTGTTCAAAAGCACGAATTACATCGTGTGCATCATAGTTGTCTATAAATTGCTCTACATAAGATGGGTGGTTGTAATGGATAGTCTTCATATCTAAGTTTGTTAGATTGCATTTACCATTACCTGTTGCTAGTAATTTCTTACCAACTCTGTCATTAGACTCTATAATTAGAGTCTTTTTAATTGGAGAAAGCTGGGATGCTAGGAATAAACCAGCAGCTCCACCACCTATAATAATAATGTCATATCTTGCGTTACTCATAAGAAATATTTTACCATCCGTATACTCATTTTACAAATAATAATACTATTTTATTTGTTTACTAATTTGAATATATTGTATAATCATTAAAAATCGATTAAATGGAGAAAAGCAATGGGAAAAATAGTTTACGTTGGCGCATATGATACAACCTTAGACAAATTTGAAAGTCAATATGAAGTTCCAAATGGTATAACATACAATAGCTATGTCATTATAGACGAAAAAATCGCTGTTTTAGACACTATAGACAAAAGAAAAGGAGATGAATGGTTTGCTAACCTAGATAAAGCATTTGAAGGAAGAAAACCAGATTACCTCATTGTCTCACATATGGAACCAGATCATTCTGCAAATATTGAAGCACTTGCAAACAAATATCCAGAAATGAAACTAGTTGCATCTAAACAAGCTGTCCCAATGCTTAAGAACTTCACATCTTCAGATATAGATGCAAGAACAATAGTTGCAAACGAGGGAGATACATTATCTCTCGGCGAACATACACTAACCTTCATTATGGCTCCATTAGTTCACTGGCCAGAAGTTATGGTTGAATATGAGAGCAAAACAAAGACTTTGTTTGCAGCAGATGGGTTCGGAAGATTTGGAGATTTCAATGAGGATTCACCTTGGGAAGACGAGGCAAGAAGATATTATTTCAATATTGTAGGTAAATATGGTGTACAAACTGCTAACCTTCTTAAAAAAGCAGCTACATTAGATATTGCAAGAATTTGCCCACTCCATGGACCAATCTTAACAAAAGACTTAGGAAAATACATTAACCTTTATGCAAAGTGGTCTTCATATGAACCAGAGTGCCTAGACAAAGTAACCATTGTTTCGGCATCTATTCATGGAAATTCATATAAAGCAGCAAAGTATCTTGCAGACAAGTTAGGAGATAGAGCTGAGTTAATAGATATAACAAGAACAGAATACTCTTATGCACTCTCCTCTGCTTTCAAGAATGGAACACTAGTATTATTCTGTGCAACATATAACCTCGAGATGTTCTCACCTATGGCAGACTTCTTAGAGAGATTACATAACAAGACATTTAGAAAGCGTAGAGTTGCACTTATTGAAAATGGTAGTTGGGCACCAATGGCTGCAAAGAAAATGATGGAGAGCTTATCTACTTTAAAGGATATTGAAATCATAGCAGACCCAATTACAATCCCAAGTACAGCAAAGGCAGATACTCTTGCAAAATTAGATGATTTAGCAACAAAACTATAATTCCAATTAAATTAATAATTAAGGATCCAGGATTTTTCTTGGAACTTTTTTTTATTTTTTGCTTGACTTTTAAAATAGATTGTATATAATTTAATTGTATTCAATTTAATTTTCGGAGGTAAGAAAAATGTCAGTGTATGATTTCGTAATGAGAGATGCTCAAGGCAATGATGTAAATCTTGCAGATTATAAAGGTAAAGTTTTACTAATAGTAAATACAGCAACTGGATGTGGATTTACACCACAATATGAAGGACTTGAAGAATTATATGAGAAATATAAAGACCAAGGCTTTGAAATTTTAGATTTCCCATGCAACCAATTTGCAGGACAAGCACCAGGAACAGATGAAGAAATCGTTTCAGAGTGCAAAATGCGTTTCAATGTTTCATTCAAACAATTCTCAAAAATTGAAGTAAACGGAGACAATGCAGCACCATTATATAAATACTTAAAAGAAGAACAAAAAGGTGCTATGGGCAGCAGAATTAAATGGAACTTCACAAAGTTCTTAGTAACAAGAGATGGACAAGTGATTGCTAGATTCTCACCTATTGTAACACCAGAAAAAATGGAAGAAGATATCGTAAAACTTTTGTAATAGAGGTGCAATATGAGATACGTATATGAACCAGAAGGAATATGTGCAATGCAAATAGAATTTGATTTGGATGGAGATAAAGTAAGTAACATCCAATTCTATGGCGGTTGCAATGGCAATTTAAAAGCAATATCCAAATTAGTAAATGGATGGAGCGTAGATCAAATAGAAGGTGCATTAAAAGGTAACACATGTGGTAGAAAACCAACATCATGTGCTGACCAACTTGCAATAGCAGTCAGAGAAGCTTACGAGGCTAATAAATAATTATGAATAATAAATACGATTGCATTAGATTAGAAAAACAACTATGTTTCCCTCTATATGCTGCATCTAGAGAGGTAATTAAACGTTACACTCCTTATTTGCAAAAGATAGACTTAACATATACTCAGTATGTTGCCATGATGGTATTATGGGCAGACAAGAAAACAACTGTTAAAGACTTAGGTGACAAACTATTTTTAGATAGCGGAACATTAACACCACTACTAAAGAGTCTTGAAACAAAAGGTCTAGTTACTAGATCTAGAAGCAAAGACGATGAAAGAGTTTTAATAGTTGAAATAACCAACAAAGGTGAGGCATTAAAAGACGAGGCTATTGGCATTCCAAAGGCAATGATGGGTTGCATGCAATTGACCGAAGATGAGGCTACAACTTTATACAAGCTACTATATAAATTGTTGAAAAACTAATTGAAAAATTAAGTTTAACAAGCAAAATTGGACTTTAAAAGTCCTTTTTTGTTTTTATTCGGATAAAAATTCTAGAATATCATTGTTTGTTTTATCGCCTTCATCATACAAGAATATATGCCCTGAATTCTCATATGTTATAAACTGTGCATGAGGACAAACTTCTTTCATTCTATCTATCTGATAATAAGGCATTGTCTTATCAATCGTTCCCCAAATAACTAACATAGGAAGCTTATCTTCTGCAACCTTTCTATATCCTGCCATAGCAAGATCGGTTCTTAATATAGTATGTCTTAAAGAAGATAATGTCGCCTTTAAAAAACCTTTATATTGTATAGGACCAGCAAAGCTTCTTTGGTAATAATCCCTCTCTTCATCTGAAACATAATATAGTTCGGATGTTGTTTTCTTTAGGAGCATTGGACCTGCTATATTATAAAATACCAACTCCCCTATTCCTGGACAATTTGCAACCTTCATATAGAATGGTGCTTTAAATGTATCCATACCAGCAGGAGCTAATAGAATTAACTTTTTAACCTTTTCTGGATGATTCTTGTAAAAAGTTGTAGTAATAATACCGCCCATGGATGTTCCAACGAGATAGAACTTCTCTTCTCCAAATAAAGCATTTGTTAAATCATCTAGTTGTCTAGCAAATAATTCTGCATTGTACTCTTCGTTTACTCTTTCAGAATATCCTCTTCCGAGCAAATCATATCTTAATACCTTGTAACCCTTAGAAACTAGACACTCAAAAATTTTGTCATAGATATAATAAGGTGTTGCATAGCCGTGTGTTAAAACAACTAGCTCCCCTTCACCTTTTACTTCATAGTGTGTATTACCTGAAGGAAGGCTTATAAAAGAACCTTCTAACTTGGAACGTTCTTCATCTGTTAATATCTTCTTTTCCGCTTGTTTTAAAGCTAATTTTATTTCGTCTTTAGTCATGTTGTTACCTTAAAAAAATTTTTTCAATCAATTCTTTAGCACACTCTTTTGCATATTTATCTGCGTTTTTCATTGAGTCTTCTAGATCTTTTGCCTTATCTGCAAGCAATGAAACACCCTTTATTCCAATTGCTTTTAGTTCTCTTTCACTTAATCTACTGCCACCTGCAATTAGATATACAGGGATATTATATATATTTGCTCTGTTAATAACTCCAGATATTGCTTTGCCATGAATAGATTGTGCATCTATGCATCCCTCACCTGTAACAATAGCATCTGTATCCTTTAAATAGTCATTGAAATTAACTAAATCTAAGACAGTATCTATTCCAGACCTTATTTCTGCATTTAAAAATGCCATTAATCCTGTTGATATACCGCCAGCAGCTCCCGCACCTTTCTTATCATGGAAACGCATGCCAAATTGCTTCTCTATAACGTTAGCATAGTTAACCATACCTTTTTCAAGAGATACAGCAACATCGCCTACAGCACCCTTTTGCTTGCCGTAAAATAGAGTTGCGCCTCTTTTTCCAACCAAAGGATTGTCTACATCTGCAATGATCGTGAACTTGATGCCTTTAGTATTCACTGCATTTTTAGTATAAATTGAAACAATGTTCTTTAAATTATCTCCAATAGGTTTTAGTTTATTACCTTCTTTATCTAAGAATTCATATCCTAGTGCTGAAAGTGCGCCTATACCGCCATCGTTTGTTGCACTACCACCAACTGTAATATAAATGTTCTTACAACCACTTTTAATAGCATCTAATATAAGCTCACCAGTGCCATATGAAGAAGTAATTGCTGCATTGCCATCTTTATATGGTATTAATGTTAGTCCAGATGCCTGCGCCATCTCTATAATTGCAGTATTTTCATTAATTAAATATTTAGCTGTAATAGGTGAAAATAGTGGGTTAGAACACTCCTTTTCTTTAAATGTATATGCTCCGGTTGAGTATATAGCATCTAATGTGCCTTCACCACCATCTGCAATAGGAATAGATGTAATTAAAACATCTTTGTAATCTTTTGAAACATCCTTGAAAATATCTCCAATTTGCTTGGAAGATAAAGATCCCTTGAATGAATCTGAACTAACTAGAATTTTTGGCATTTATTTAATATTGTTTTGAAGCTTGTATGCCATTACTGAGTTTGCCATTAACATGGTAACTGTCATTGGACCTACACCACCTGGAACTGGTGTAATGTATGAACACTTCTCTGCTACTTCTGCATAGTCTACGTCTCCGCATAACTTGCCGTTTTCATCTCTGTCCATACCAACATCAATTACAACTGCGCCTTCCTTAACCCAGTCTTTCTTTACCATCTTGGCTTTACCAATGGCAACACATAAAATATCTGCACCAGCACATACCTTGTCTAAGTCTTTTGTTCTACTATGACAAATAGTTACTGTACAGTTTCTATCTAATAATAATTGAGCTAGTGGTTTACCAACTAAATTACTTCTTCCAACCATAACAGCCATCTTGCCTTCTAATGGAATATTATAGAAGTCTAATAAACGCATTACACCATAAGGTGTACATGGTATCATTTCAGCTTTGCCAATCCACAATTTACCCTTTTGTGCATAGTGGTTTCCATCTACATCTTTATCTGGAGATATTGCTGTTAATAGTTCATACTCATTAAGATGCTTAGGAATTGGTAATTGTAGCATTAAACCGTTAACGCTCTTGTCATTATTTAGTTTATCTATTTCTTTTAATACTTCTTCTCTAGAAACATCTGCAGGAAGTTTAACTAGTGTTGAATTAATACCAACCTCTGCACATGCATTAATTTTATTTCTTACATAAACTTGAGAAGCTGGATCATCTCCAATAAGTATAACAGCAAGACCAATTTTGCCTTCTGCACCAATCTTAATGATTTCTTCTTTTAGTTGTTCTCTTGTTGTTTTAGCAACCAACTTACCATCTATAATTTGCATTCTCCCCTCCTAATTAGCTTCTAGTTGTTGTTTCTTTCTTGATAACATCATGTGCACCACCTTCAACGATGGATGTAGCAGAAACTAATGTCAATTTTGCCTTATCATGGAATTCCTTTATATTAATAGCACCACAGTTACACATTGTGGACTTAATCTTATGGATACTTCTTTCTACGTTGTCATGTAAAGAACCAGCATATGGAACATAACTATCTACGCCCTCTTCGAAGACCATTCCTTTCTTATCTTCACCAAGGTCATATCTTTGCCAGTTTCTAGCTCTATTGCTTCCTTCACCCCAGTACTCTTTAACGTATGAACCATTCATAAATAATTTATTTGTTGGAGATTCATCAAAACGTGCAAAGTATCTACCAAGCATTAAGAAGTCTGCGCCCATTGCTAAAGCAAGTGTCATATGATAGTCGTAAACAATACCACCATCTGAACATACTGGAATATAAATACCTGTTTCCTTGAAATATTCATCTCTTGCTTTTACAACTTCGATAAGAGCAGTAGCTTGTCCTCTACCAATACCCTTTTGTTCTCTTGTAATACAAATAGAACCGCCACCAATACCTACTTTAATAAAGTCTGCACCAGCTTCTGCAAGGAATCTAAATCCATCAGCATCTACAACGTTACCTGCGCCAATCTTAACCTTGTCACCATATTTGGATCTAACAAAGTCTAATGCGTTCTTTTGCCATACGCTGAAGCCTTCTGAACTATCTAAACATATTACATCTGCGCCTGCATCAATAACTGCAGGAATTCTATCTGCGAAGTCTCTGGTGTTTACACCAGCACCAACTATGAATCTCTTATGAGCATCCAAATTCTCCAATGGGTGAATCTTGTGTGAATCATAGTCTTTTCTGAATACTAGGTATTGTAAATTACCATTCTTGTCTACAATTGGGAGCGTATTTAATTTGTGATCCCAGATGATATCGTTTGCATCTGATAAAGATGTTCCCTCTTTAGCAGTAATAAGTTTTGAAATAGGTGTCATATATTTCTCAACTTTTTCATCCATAGAAACCTTGCTTGGTCTATAATCTCTGCTTGTTAAAATACCTAAGAGTTTTCCATTAGATGTGCCATCATCTGTTACTGGCATTGTGCTGTGTCCTGTTGCTTCCTTCATCTTAATAACTTCACCTAATGTTGTGTTTGGTGTTAAGTTACTATCTGATACAACAAAACCTGCCTTATATTTCTTAACCTTCTTTACCATTTCTGCTTCACTTTCAATTGCTTGTGAACAGAAAATGAAAGATAGTCCACCTTCTTTTGCAAGTGCAACTGCCATCTTATCATCAGATACAGATTGCATAATTGCAGATGTGAATGGAATTTTTAAAGAGATATCACTCTTTGCGCCCTTCTTAAATTTAACTAAAGGTGTTTCTAAGGTTACTGCACTTGGTACACAATTTGCATCTGTGTATCCAGGTATTAATAAATACTCGCTAAATGTTCTTGATGGTTCTTCGTAGATGTATGCCATTTTTCTCTCCTTTTACAAAAAGAGCAGTCTGCATAACGCAGTCTGCCCTTTTATCATGCTTTATCTATCCCAACATAGGGATTCGGTTATAAATACATATTTAATTTGTAACAATTTATTTTTCATGCGCCTATATTAACCCTAATTATATTAGCAAGTCAAACAATAATAATGATTTTTAATCATTTTTATTTTTACCAGCCAATTTCTGTGATAATCTTGATAACATCTTCACCTGTTACGTTTGTGAAGTCTGTACCAACAACGTTGTGCTCGTGAGCATATGTCTTTACATGGTCTTTATTGCCATATAATTCTTCGATTTCAGCTTCTGTATGTCCACAAAGTAATGAATAAAGAGGAACTACTTTATCACCTGCCATCTTGCTATACTTATTCACTGTACCCTTTGCATCATCCATGCTGAATGTCCAACCTGCATCAATGCTTTCATCGTATGTTGTAATAGTATTGTTTTGGCCGTATCCAATGAGGTAGTAAGAATTTACCAAGTCTGCTGCAATTACTTCTTTACCATCTTTTTCTACATATAATGAATGTTGATGTTCTCTTAATGATGCAACTTTATCCTTTAATACAGGCTTTCCGTTTTCCATCTTAACAGTACCATCTGCATTGTGTTGAACTGCCCAATCATGGTCATAATAGAAATCGAACAATTTGTCTTCTGTATCAATGTCATTTCCATATTTGTCTTTAAGAATCCAAATACCTTCAGCCTCATGATATGTTTCGAGCAATTTAAAGCTTGGTAATAATTGAATTACTGATGACATATTTTGTAAGAATGATTTTGCTTGATAATTCATTAATCCATCAACTTTGTCAAAGACTGAATCTACTACAGTTGATATCATAGCATTATCACCAAACATATCTGTCACTCCATCAATCATACCAACAAAATCATCTAATGCATCCCATAAATTATCTAAATATGCAAGAGCCATTGTTGCTCCTAATGTTGCTGGTGAATACATAATAAATGCTTCAACCATATCTCTATGAGCTTGAGATTTTGCTAAGAAATAGTTACAGACTTGTCCACCTAATGAGTGTGTTGTTAATACTATCTTGCTGTACTTTTTCTCTGCTAAGAATTGTTCAAACAATGCTTCATTGTGTTCAACATCTAAACGCCAATCATAGTTGAATACAACAACATCATAATCTGGATATTTTTCAGAAAGTGTTACTACTTGTGATTTATATGCGCCTAAAACACCATAAATAAGGTTTTCATATGGTCCAGTATAATCATTTGTTGGAACAATGTTTGGATTTAATGGGTTGCCATGTTCATCTAATGAAAGATTGTGTAAAAGATTCTTGTTTAATGAACCATATTCTTCAACATACTCAGCTATTTCATCTTCATCAGCATCTGCATCTGGATAATTTAAAATAGGCCATAATAATTCTTCTAGAACATAGCTAAGGAAACTATTATATTTTGTATCGCCATATTCATCTTTAATGAAATCAACTTTAGTATCCATTACTTTACTAATAACGTCTTGGAGTTCTTCTGATCCCATCATGTCATCCAATTCTAATAGTGCAAGTACATCAGGAAGTGTCACGTCAACAAAATAGAAAGGATCCCAAAGTGCATCTCCTGTCTTGTTGTCATATAGACCACCAGAACAAAGAGCTGTTACTAATACAATTGCCTTGTCATTGCCGCCTCTTTTCTCAATTAATGATGAGTTTACTGAACATGCTGCAAGTGATACAGCAGATACTAGTAATACAACAACGAGAACTAGGCAAATCAAAATCTTGGAATGTTTTTTCATATTTTCTCCCTTATCTTAAGTAAGATTCAGCTTATTTTGCTTTTGTTTTTGTTATTACGAGTTCCATACGTGCTTGTTTAATTGCACTTATAAGAACATCTATTGCATAATCCATCTCTTCAACACTTGGACAAGATGGAGCTATACGAATATTTGAGTTTTTGTCATCAATCTTGTATGGGAATGTTGCACCAGCAGCTGTAAACTTAACACCACCCTCTGCAGCAATCTCAACAATACGTTTTGCACAACTCTTAACATCTAATGAAATAAAGTATCCACCCTTTGGATGAGACCACTTAACATATTCATCACCTTCAAATGCTTCACTCATCTTTTGCTCGAATAATTCAAACTTTGGACGAAGGATGTCAGCATGTTGTTTCATAATCTCTTTAACACCACTTAAATCCTTTAAGAATTCTGCATGCATTACTTGGTTGATTTTGTTAGGACCAATTGTGCAATAGAACATATGTTTCAAAATTGATTTAATATTTGTTTCACTTGCAGCCATTGCAGCAATTCCAGATCCTGCAAATGTAACTTTAGATGTGGATGCAAATGAGTAAATTCTGTCTATTGTTCCTGCTTTTCTAGCAACATCAAAGATGTTCTTTAATTTATCTTCGGTGTCATATAATGAGTGAACAACATAAGCATTATCCCAGAATACTCTAAAGTCTGGAGCTGCAACTTTCATTGTTGCAATTCTCTCAACAACTTTATCTGAGAATGTTACACCAGTTGGATTTGAATACTTTGGTACACACCAAATACCCTTTACTGCTGGATCTGATGCAACGATAGGTTCAATAATATCCATATCTGGACCATCTTGTGTCATTGGAACTGTTATCATTTCAATGCCAAAATCTTCACAGATAGAGAAATGTCTGTCATAACCTGGTGCTGGACAAATAAATTTAATCTTTTCTTGTTTGTTCCATGGTTCATTATCTAATACACCAAATTGCATAGCAAATTGGATAACGTTATACATTATTGTTAAAGATGATCCATCTCCAACTATAACTTCTTCTGGATAAACATCAAATATTTCCGCAAATAAATCAATTGCTGGCTTTACACCCTGTATTTGTCCGTAATTTCTTGCATCCCCAGCTTTTAGTGCATAATCATATGTTGCTGCTTTTTCAAGCATTGGCATACAAATGTCTAATTGTGCCTTAGCAGGTCTTCCTCTTGTCATGTCAACTTGAAGACCTTTCTTTGTCAATTTCTTAAATGCTTTTTGCTCTTCTTGAAGTTGATTTTCAACTTCCTCGATAGAAAACTTTCCGTAATCCATTTTTTATCTCCGTAAAATATCTTTCATAATACCATAATGTTGCAATTTATTGCAATACTACGGTATTCTAATCGTCGTCTTTCGTTCCTCTAAAAATGAGCTTAATTGGCGTTCCTGAGAAATCAAACGCATTTCTAAGTGCATTTTCTAGGTATCTTTTATAGCTAAAGTGTAATTCTAACGGCTCGTTTACCTTAAAAACGAATGTTGGTGGTTGAATAGACACTTGAGTCACATATTGTATTTTTATTCTTCTTCCGTTGGCCGCTGGTGGTTCATTAATACTGATTGCTTCTTGCAATACTTCGTTTAATAATCCAGTGGTAATTCTTCTCTTTGCATTCTCTAAAACTTTCTTGCAAGCCGGTAAAATTGTGTTAACTCTTTGGCCACTCTTTGCTGAAATATAGAATGATTGCAAATAGTTCATAAACTTGAGGTTTTCTTTTAACTTATCTTCAAATTTATTGATTGTGTATGTGTTCTTCTCTACTGCATCCCACTTGTTCATGCAAATAATTGAAGGCTTGCCTTCATCATGAACATATCCTGCAATTTTTATATCTTGTTCTGTTAAACCTTCCGTTGCATCACACATGATAATGACAACATCTGCCCTTCTAACTGCAAGTAATGAACGCATAACTGAATATCTTTCTAAATCTAGAGAGATATTGCCCTTTCTTCTCATACCTGCTGTATCAATTAATACATACTTGTCTTCACCAATTTGGAAGTGTGTATCTATTGCATCTCTTGTGGTACCAGCAATAGGTGAAACAATAACTCTGTCATAACCTAAAATCTTGTTTGTTAGGGATGATTTACCAGTATTTGGACGTCCAACAATTGCAATCTTAATTGCATCTGCATCTTCATCTGGATCTACCTTTGGAATTGCCTCAACTAAGGCATCACATAAATCACCCAATCCTTTGGATTGTTCTGCAGAAATTCCAATTGGTGTACCAAATCCAAGTGAGTAAAAATCATAGAGTGTATCTATCTCGTTATTATCCAATTTGTTAACTGCAACAATAACAGGAACAGAACAGTTCTTTCTTAAGAAACTAGCAATGGCTGTGTCATCAAGAGATAGCCCTGTTTTACCATCTAAAACAAATAAAATTGCATCTGCATTTTCAACAGCAATTTCAACTTGAGCTCTGATGTGTGTCCACATCTCATCTTCACTCTTTAACTCTAGTCCACCTGTATCAATTAATGTAAAAGCATGACCAGTCCATTCACAGTCTGCATATACTCTATCTCTTGTAACTCCAGGAGTATTTTCTACAATAGAAATTCTTTCTCCAACGAGTCTGTTAAAGAGAGTAGATTTTCCAACATTAGGTCTTCCAACAACTGCAATTAAAGGCTTGGACATAATCTATACCTCCCTATTAATCATCTGTATTGATGTAAGCACAAACATAGTTAGCTATGTTTGATATATCTGAAAACTCTACCCACTTTAATCCTGCTTGAGTTAGAGAATCTTTTTTGTTTGTTTCAAGTAATGTATATAAACAATCCACAATATCAATTGGCTCTTTTGCACGAACTATTAATCCTTTAGAAAGTAAGAAAGTTAACTCTTCTCTGTTCTTTGGATCATAGCAACAAATTGGTTTTCCAAGTTGGAATCCCTTACATATTAAAGCTGCATCTGAGTCTGTGAATATAATATCTGCAACTGCAATGTAGTTATCATAGTCTTCAACAGATGTTATCAATTGTACGTTGTTTGCACCTTTATCATTAATGATCTTTCTTATCTTAGATAAGTCTGAATCTGCAACAAAGGCAATAACATTACAAATTCTACCTTGGTCTATTAGAAGATTGAATATCTCCATTTCAACACTCTTTCCTCTAAAGTCAATTAAAACTGTGGTTGTGTTAGGTATACCTAAATTTTGTTTTAATGTCTCAATTTCAAAAGGTGTTTTCTTTAAAGCAACATATGGAAGTCCCATAACAAGAACGTCTTTGGAGAGTGCACCATATCTAATAAGTGCTTGTTTTTGTTCTTGGTTGTCCACAATATATGCAGATGTTTCTATGTTATAAATATTTTCACAAGTGAATTTATCCACAACACAAATGATTGGGACTGAGAACTTGAATAATGATTTTGCTTGGCAAGCAACTACATGTGCAAGTTGTGTAACACAGACAATACATGTTGGATTATATCTAATAACTGCATTACGAATTCTTCTTGCACTAGTATTTCTACCCTTCTTTACATTTTTATCGGCCTTGATTTTGTCATCTTTTCTTTCTAGATATTTTTCATAAACAGAAATAATCTTCTCATTAATTCTCTTTGAGAATTTTGCTTGGCCGTATTGACTGTATTTATCATCAGAGATAATAACAACGTTGTGTGTTCCAACTTCTTTTATTGCATTACTTAAATTAGCCGAGACATTACCCTTCTCGTCATGTGAAGTAATTATTAAAATAATTGGTTTTTTATCTTCCATACTACGCCTCAATAAAAATAGGTAATACTATTGGGAATGAATTATTTCTCATTAGCATCTTAGATACTGCTCTTTTTACTTGGTATCCAACTTCAGTTAAGTCTTCACAACTTCTTTGAGTTGCAATTGTTTCTGCAACCTTTTCGCAGATTTTAACTTCTAAATACTCATCCATTGGGAAACCTTTTGCAATAATCTCTGGATAACCATCTACTACACATCTCTTTACATCAATAGATGCTAGTATCATTACCATACCATCTTTTGCAAGTTTCTTTCTTTCCTCAACGATTTTCTCGCCATCTTGGATGATATCTTCGTCTATATATACCTTACCTGCTTTGCAAGTTCCGTATAAGTGCATGAAATTTTCAGATACAGACCAAATCTCTCCAATGTTTGGAACAGCTATGTTTTTAGACTTAATGCCTTGACTTTGTGCAAGTGCAGCATGTCTTGCTTGATGTCTGTATTCACCATGAATAGGCATGAAATATTTTGGTTTTACCAAAGATAACATCTCTTTTAATTCTTCTTCATATGCATGTCCAGATACATGGACATCATTTAAAGAATCATATATAACATCACAGCCCATTCTGTATAAATCATTAACAACATCAAATATGCTTTGTTCATTACCTGGAATTGGTGAGGATGAGAATACAATAACGTCCTTTCCAGAAACAGATAATACATTGGATGAATCCTTGCTCATTTTGTATAAAGCACTCATGTCTTCGCCTTGAGATCCTGTTGCAATAATTACAACTTGATTTGGCTTTAAATTATCTATTTTGTTAACAATTATTCCTTTAGGAATATCTAACTCTCCAACAGATTGAGAAACATCTACAATTCCCTTCATACTTTTGCCTGCAAGTAATACCTTTCTATTGTACTTTCTTGCAATGTTAAGTATCTCTTGAATTCTGTAATTTGAGGATGCAAAAGTGGTGATAATAATACGTCTGTACATGTATTCTCTAAAGATACTCTCTAATCCTTCCATAACAACTTTTTCAGATTGAGAATGTCCCTTTCTTTCTACATTTGTACTCTCACCAAGCATTAACAAAACTTTTTCAGAACCAACTCTTGCAATTCTTTGAAGGTCTGTGTTCTTTCCATCCACTGCTGTGGAGTCAAACTTGAAATCTCCTGTATCAAATACCACACCAACTGGTGTATGTATTGCAAGAGCACAAGAACCTGCCATAGAGTGTGCAACTTTAATGAATTCAATGGTAAAACAACCGCACTTTACAGTTTGGCCTTCGTTTACTGTCTTTAAATTCATAGTTGTTTTGTTTTCTCTTAAATGTCTATCAACTAAACCAAGAGTTAGAGCTGTTCCATATACTGGAACCTTCTTGAAAATCTCTGAATAATATCTTAATGCACCTATATGATCTTCGTGGCCGTGAGTTAAGAAAATACCTTTTAATTTTTTCATGTTTTGCTGGACATAACTAATATCTGGGACAACGGCATCTATACCATATATCTCATCATAACCAAATGCTTGTCCGCAATCTAGGATTATCATTTCATCTTCATATTCTAGGACAGTCATGTTCTTGCCAATCTCACCTACACCACCTAAAAAGATGACTTTTAATCCATTCTCTTTTTTCTTAATTTCTTTGCTCATCTATGTCTCCATCTAGCAATAGGCACTAGATACCCATTATATAATAATTTTATTAAGTATATATTTTTTTCTATACATACGCAACTAAAAATAATTTTAATAATTTAATATCTATACAAATACTAATTATTGTTTTTAATTGCTTTACTTTATTTTTTTTCATAGTGTATAATTTTTTCCAACTTGAATATTATTCAAAAAGGAGATAAAAATGAGAGTTTATAACTTTTCAGCAGGCCCAACAATGTTACCACTTGAGGTACTAAAAGAGGCAGGAACAAATATCGAAGATTACAATGGTTCAGGAATGTCCGTTATGGAAATGAGCCACCGTTCAAAATGGTATGAACCAATTCATGATGAATGTTTAGCATTAGTTCGTGAATTAATGGAAGTACCAGAAGATTACGAGATCTTACTCGTTCAAGGCGGCGCTTCACAACAATTCGCAGCTATCCCACTCAACTTAATGACAACAGGAAAAGCAGATTATATCGTAACAGGTAACTTCGCAAAGAAAGCTTATGAGGAAGCTTTAAAATATGGAGATATCAAACTTGTTGCTTCATCTGAGGATGCAAAATATACATTCATTCCAAAGACAAAGAGAGAAGATTTCAGAAAAGATGCAAGTTATGTACACATTACTGAAAATAACACAATCTTCGGATTAAAATATCATACACTTCCAGACACAGGAGATATCCCACTCGTTGCAGACTTATCTTCATGTATCTTATCCGAATACACAGATGTTTCTAAATATGGTTTAATCTATGCTGGTGCACAAAAGAACTTAGCACCTGCAGGTGTAACTCTTGTAATCGTTAAGAAAGACTTAATTGGAAAACAAATGCCAATTTGTCCAACAATGCTTGCATATGAAACACAAGCTGGAAAGAATAAGTCCTTATACAATACCCCACCATGTTGGTGTATCTATGTTATGATGCTCAACCTTCGTTACTTAAAGAAGATGGGTGGCGTAAAAGTTATGGAAAAAATTAACAAAGAAAAAGCAGCTATGCTTTATGATTTCATTGATAATTCTACATTCTTCACAAACCCAGTTGCAGTTGAAGATCGTTCAATCATGAACGTTCCATTCAGAACTCCAAACGAGGAATTAGATGCACTCTTCATCGCAGAAGCACAAAAAGAAGGTTTAGTTACACTAAAAGGTCACCGTCTTGCTGGTGGTATGAGAGCTTCTATTTACAATGCAATGCCAGTTGAAGGTGTTAAGAAATTAATCGAAGTCATGGCAAAATTTGAAAAGGAACATAAATAATTATGGCAGAAATTATTAAATTAAATTCTATATCCCCAAAGGCAAATGATGTTTTAAAGGGATACAAATTAGTAGACGAATCAAGCAAACCAATTGCTGCACTTGTAAGAAGCTTCGTTATGAATGATTGGGAAGTCCCATCATCATTAATCGCAGTTGCAAGAGCTGGCGCTGGTGTAAACAATATTCCATGTGCAGACTATGCAAAAAAAGGAATCGTTGTTTTCAATACTCCTGGTGCAAACGCAAATGCAGTTAAGGAATTAGTTATTGCATCTATGCTTTTAGCAGCAAGAAATATCTTCCCTGCAATCTCTTGGGCACAAACGTTAACAGGAGACGATGTAAAGAAGCAAGTTGAAAAAGGCAAAGGCGCATATGCTGGTACAGAAATCATGGGCAAAACACTAGGTGTTTTAGGTCTTGGTGCAATTGGTAGAAAAGTTGCTATCTCTGCAAAAGCATTAGGCATGACAGTTATTGGTTATGATCCATACTTAAGCGAACTTGCAAAGAAAGAAATCCCATTTGTAGAAATTAAAGAAACAATGGCTGAAGTATATAAAGAAGCAGACTTCATCACACTTCATATGCCACTCACTCCAGAACTTAAAGGCTTCTTAAATAAAGATGCTTTCAAGAAGATGAATAACGGAGTTATTATCATTAATGCTGCACGTGGAGAATTAGTAAACATCGCAGATATGAAAGAAGCAATTGAAGAAGGCAAAGTTAGAGCATATGTTGTAGACTTCCCAGATGGAGATTGCTTAAATTCAAAGAATATCATTCCAACCCCACACCTTGGTGCAAGCACAGAGGAAGCTGAAGACAATTGCGCAGTAATGGCTGCACAAGAGTTAAAGGAATATATTGAATTAGGAAATGTTGTAAACTCAGTAAACTTCCCTAATATCGCTATTGAAAAGAATGCTGCTCATCGTGCAACAGTTATTTCAGTAGATAAAGGCGAAAGATTAGTAGATGGTGCTGTTGAAAGAGCAAAAGATGGCATAAGATACTCAATTTTAGAGTCCGATTCAGACATTGATATCAATGCTTTGAAGAAGTTAGACGGAGTAATCATGGTAAGATCAATATTCTAATTTTTCGATATTCTAACCACGTCAAATTAATTAAGAGGCACCGATTAAGGTGCTTCTTTTTTACTCATTAAAAAGCGCGCTTTTTAATATACTTGCATAGAAACAAAATTTTTGGTATAGTTAATTTTAGACTAAAATTAATTTTTAATTCAAAGGATTTATTATGGAAGAAAAAGATTATCTACAAATTTTGAAAGATTTAACCCTTGAAGAAAAAGCCTCTCTTTGTTCAGGTGACACATTCTGGACAACTAAAGCAATTGAAAGAGTTGGTATTCCTTCAGTTAGAGTTTCGGATGGCCCAAACGGACTAAGAAGAGAAAAAGACACTGGTGGCACAAACGTTATGCAAGTATCCGAACCAGCAACATGTTTCCCTACTGCTGTTACCGCTGCATCTACTTGGAATGAAGAGTTGATCCAAGAAGAAGGTAAAGCAATAGCAAACGAAGCATTATCTCTTGGTGTAACAACCGTTTTAGGACCTGGCGTAAATATTAAGCGTTCTCCTCTCTGTGGAAGAAACTTTGAATACTTCTCAGAAGATCCATATTTAGCAGGAAAAATGGGTGCAGCATGGATTCATGGTGTACAAAGTGAAAACGTTGGTGTTTCTCTTAAACACTTCTTCGCTAACAACCAAGAACACTTAAGAATGATGATAGACTCAATCATTGACGAAAGAGCAATGAGAGAAATCTATCTCCCAGCTTTTGAATATATCGTAAAGACAGAAAACCCAACAACATTAATGTGCTGCTATAACAAAATCAATGGAACATATGGTTCAGATAATAAGTTAGCACTTACATCTCTTTTAAGAGATGAATGGGGATTCAAAGGCATAGTAATGAGTGACTGGGGCGCTGTTAATGACAGAGTTGAAGGTATCCGTGCTGGATTAGACCTCGAAATGCCAGGAAATAAGGGCATTAATGACAAACTCATCGTTAAGGCAGTAAAAGATGGTTCACTCTCCGAAGCTGAATTAGATAAAGTTGCTCTTAGAATGATTAAGTTCGCATTTGAAAGCAAAGAGAAAGAAAAACAAGTCGAAGCTAACACTGAACAAAACAATGATATTGCAAGAAGAATTGCAGAAGAAGGCGCTGTATTATTAAAGAATGATGACAAGGCACTTCCAATCAAGCCAGAACAAAACATCGCAGTTATTGGTGCTCTTGCAAAACACATGAGATATCAAGGTTCAGGTTCATCCAATATAAATCCTACACACCTCACTTCTTTCTTAGATGCAATGAACGAAGCAGGCCAAGCATACGAATATGCTGATGGTTATAAACTCAAGGGAGATGGATATTCCAAGGCATTAATTAAGAAAGCATGTAAGGTTGCTAAAGATAAAGATGCGGTATTAGTATTCATTGGATTAACAGATGACTACGAGAGCGAAGGATTTGATAGAAAACATATCAACCTCCCAGATTCACATAATACCTTAATTGAAGAATTATTAAAGGTTAACGAGAATATCATCGTTGTATTATCCGGTGGTTCACCAATGAAGATCTCCAAGTGGGATAAGAAAGTTAAATCTATTCTTAACTTATACCTCGGTGGACAAGTTGGTGGTAAAGCTGCATATAACCTTATTTATGGTAAAGTTAACCCAAGTGGTAAACTTGCAGAAACATTCCCATTAAGAAATCATGATAATATCGTAAGCAGATACTTCCCACACGGACCAAGAACAGTTGAATATAGAGAAAGCGTATTCGTTGGTTACCGTTACTTCGATACAGCAGAAAAAGAAGTTGCTTATCCATTCGGATTTGGTCTCAGCTATACACAATTCGAATATAGTGACCTTAAACTCTCTGCAGCAAAGATAAACGAAGGAGATCCGTTCACTGTATCATTTAAAGTAAAGAACGTTGGTGATGTAGCTGGTGCAGAAATTGCTCAATTATATGTATCAGATGTTGAATCCTCTATCTTCCGTCCAAAGAAAGAATTAAAGGGTTTCAAGAAGATATTCCTTGAACCAGGCGAAGAAAAGGAAATCACAATTGAACTAAATAGCAGAGCATTCGCTTATTATAATGTATTAATTAAAGATTGGCACATTGAAAGCGGTGACTTCAATATATTAGTTGGTTCATCCAGCCGTAAGATTGAATTATCTGGTGTTGTTAATGTAACAAGCAAGAATCCAGATGCACCAATCCCAGATTACAGAGAGAATTCACCATACTACTATGATATCTCTGAAAAGGAAGAACAAAAGAAACGTATCCCACACGAACAATTCGCAGCATTATATGGCAAACCATTAATTGAAAATAAGCCATTTGAAAAGGGCGAGTTCACTATAAATAATACAATTGCACAAATCTCAGTAACTGGATTTGGTAAGTTCTTATACAATGTTCTTACATTCGGTGCAAGATTAGTTGCAATCGGTTCTTCAAACCCAGGCATGATTATTGAATCAGTTAAAGACTTACCAATTAGAGGTTTCTGTGGATTCACAGGTGGTCTTGTTTCATTCAAGTCCTGTGAAGGTATCGTAGATATCTGTAATGGTGTTAAAGGTGGATGGAAGAAATTCTTTGGTGGCTTCAAAAAAGAAAAAGAACCAAAAGAATAATTTCTAACTAAATAAAAAATAAGGGGGCGTTTGTGCGCTCCCTTTTATTTATATGTTGTATATAGATTATAGTCCTTGAAATATAGTATCTGCATATCGTACAGTTTCCATTGCGTCCTTTGCATACTTATCTGCTCCCATCTTATCAGCATACTCTTTTGTTAATACTGCACCACCAACAACTACCTTACACCATGGTGCTTGCTCTTTAAGAAGTGCTACTGTCTTTTCCATTGCAGGTACTGTTGTTGTCATTAAAGCAGACAATCCACATAATGGAGCATGGCGTTTAACAACTTCATTAACTATATCTATCTCAGGTACATCCTTACCTAAATCTATAACATTGAAGCCGTAGTTCTCAAGCAATAACTTTACTATATTTTTACCTATATCATGTATGTCTCCATGTACTGTTGCAATAACAAAATCGCACTTTAAAGTCTTGTTTATGCTACGTGAACTCGATTTTATCTCTTCAAAAGCAGCTTTAGCAGATTCTGCACTGAGTAATAATTGTGGTAAATATATCTGCTTATTTTCATATCTTACACCAACCTCATCCAGTGCCGGTATAACTTCACTGTTAATAACATCTAGTGCGTCTTTGTCTTTAAGTAAGTTCTTTGTACAAATAGATGCTTCCTCTTTTAATCCACGGATAATTGCATCCTTTAGGGTGTAGTCTACTCTCTCCTGCTTTGGAACTACTGGTATTATTTGTTCACTTATATTTGCAATAAACTCTTTGAAGTTAATATCTTTCTTGTTAGATTTATCAAAGGTCAAGATACTCTTCATTACTACTTCAGAGAATGGATTAATAATCGCGCTATCCAATCCATTGTTAAGAGCAAGAGATAAGAATGTGGCATTTATATTCTCTCTATCTGGCATGCCAAATGAAACATTGGAAATACCTAAAGATGTAAAGCAGCCTGTTTTCTCTTTAATGAGCTTAATAGCATTCACTGTTGTGTCTCCTGCATTTGGATCAACACTAACTGTTAAACATAATGGGTCAAAGATAATATCCTTTTTATCTATGCCATACTTTTGAGCCTCATTGAGTATCTTAAGAGCAATACTACATCTTCCCTCTGCCGTATCAGGAATACCGTTCTCATCTAATGTTAAAGCAATAACAACTCCGCCATACTTTTTTGCAATTGGGAATATGGCCTCCATACTCTCTTTCTTGCCATTTACAGAGTTAATTAATGGTTTTCCATTATAAACTCTAATAGCCTTCTCTACCGCATTGTAGTTGGATGAGTCTATTTGTAGTGGCAAATCCACAACAGCTTGCAAACGAGCAACTGTTTGTGGAAGGAGTTCTTCTTCATTAATATCTGGAATACCAACGTTAACGTCTAATACATCTGCATTGTTATCTGCCTGAGAAATACCCTCTTTAAGGATATATGACATATCTTTTTCAATAAGTGCTTGTTTGAAACGCTTCTTTCCTGTTGGATTAATTCTTTCACCTATAACAATAGGCTTTAATCCCCAGCGCAACTCATGTGAATAAGAACTAATTCTTGTTATATTTTTATATGTAATATCTTTTGCTCTTTTGCCCTGAACATATTGAGATAATAACTCGATATATTCTGGTGTAGTACCACAGCATCCGCCAATAACTCTTACACCTTTATCCACAGATTCACTTACGCACTGAGCAAAACTCTTTGCAGTTACATCATAAATGGCTAATCCATCTAAATTATGTGGCATACCGGCATTTGGCATAAAGATTACTGGTAATGAAGTAGATTCTAATAGTTCATCAATAACGCCTTCTAACTCTTTTGGACCAAACGAACAGTTTGCACCAATAGCATCTACGCCTAAGCCCTCTAACATACATGCCATAGCGGATGGAGATGCACCTGTCATAAGCTTTCCATTCTCACCGTAAGCATTGGATACAAATATTGGTAAGCTGCTATTCTCTTTAGCGGCAATTACACATGCTTTAGTCTCGTAGCTATCATTCATTGTTTGAATGAATATTACATCAACCCCACACTTATCTATAATACGTACTGTCTTTGCAAATACTTCAATTGCATCTTCAAATTTCAAATCTCCATAAGGCTCAAGTAACTTTCCAATAGGACCAATATCTGCAGCAACAAACTTCTCTTGCTTTCCAGTAGATAACTCTTTTGCCTTCTTTACATTGGCAATTGCCGAGGAAATCACTTGTTCAAGCTCTTCATCATTAAATTTGAGAGCATTGGCACCAAAGGTATTTGCAGACACAATATTACTGCCTGCATTATAATAAGATTTATGTAAGTTAATAAGCACATCACTGTGTGTTACATTCCATCTTTCAGGTAATGAACCAACTTTCAGCCCTGCTTTTTGCAGTTCTGTTCCAGTTGCTCCATCTAGGATTACTATATTGTTTTTCAAAAACTCTCTTAAATCCATATTACCTTCTATACTCACAATCTTCTTTGTCACAAGACATACAGTCTTCATCTTTTCTACAATCTCCATTAATACCAACTATTGCAGTAACGGATTTAGATGGAGACATAAGCAAACTATCATTAAGTGTTATACCAATACTCTTTTCAGGCTTTAGTAATGCAAATACATCTTTTTGTGTTTCAAGAGATAAATCTCCATAACCAGGTGAAAAGCGTTTTGTAAGCTTAACTTTCTTTTCGTCCTCATATTCTTTAATGAATATGTCTATGAATGTTTCTACTCGCTCTGCACCTATTGCTTGAATCACTAATGCCTTTAATTCATCTATTTGAGAATACTTTTGAATAAGTCTATCTATTCCCATTCCAATGGTGCATGCAAATATTATAGCCTTGTTTGTTCCGTTTAAGACATGTGCTAAATTTGCACTTATCATCTTAATATCCCCGAAATCTATAACATCTTCAATAATGTTTAATGGTAGTTCAACATAGCATACTGAAAAAGTGATATCTATCTTTTCTAATTCTTTCCAACATGAAGCAATTATGCTCTCTAAACTAGCATCTAACTTCTTTGCACCAGTATATCTAACAATTTCATTGATGTTATATGGTGCATCTTTATAATTTTTCTTAGTTACTTCGTATATCACTTTCCTAAAATATCCGTTAAGTTATTCATTATCTTTTGAGCAACATCTGGCTTGTTCATTGTATAAAGGTGTACGTTTGTTACATTGTTTGCATATAGGTCTATGATTTGCTCTGTAGCATATGCAATACCGGCTTGTTTCATTGCTATTGGATCATCTCCAAATCTATCTACCAAATTGATAAACTTCTTTGGCATAAATGAACCAGATAACTTAATTGCTCTTTCTACTTGTTTTGCATTTGTAATTGGCATAATACCTGCAACAATTGGAACATTAATGCCAATATCTCTAATTTTATATAAGAAAGCATAAAGAAGATCATTATCAAAGAACATTTGTGTTGTTAAGAAATCAACACCAGCATCTACCTTCTCTTTAAGATGCATAATATCTTCTTTACTAGATGCACTTTCTGGGTGTGTTTCTGGATAACAAGCACCACCAATACAGAAATCTCCGCTTTCTTTGATCTCTCGAACAAGTTCAATTGCATGTTGATAATCCCATGTGGTTCTATCTTCATTAAGTCTATCTTCAGGAATATCCCCACGAAGAGCCATAATATTTTCAATGCCTTTATCTTTAAAATCTTGTATACGATCTTTTATAGTTTTCTTACTTGAAGATACGCAAGTTAGGTGTGCTAATGTCTCGACATTGTATCTGTCTTTAATATTCTTTGCTATTTCAAGAGTATACTCACTTGTACCACCACCAGCACCATATGTTACAGAAACAAATGATGGATGAAGTGCTGCAATCTTTTCAGTTGCATCTTTAATAACCTCGAAATTATCCTGTGTTTTTGGTGGAAAAACTTCAAACGAAAGAGATAATTCCTTACGATTTAGTATTTCAGTGAGCTTCATAATATATCCATCCTCAAAATAAATGATAATAACTTTAGTCTATAAAGTATATCATTTAAGATTGCAAAAAAGCAATATAAAGAACCTTTCTATACTACCCTATTAAATTGACATTTCACCCCAAAAAATATATCCTAATTATAGCGTAATTGAGTCTGAATAAGGAAAGCAGGGAAAGCGCGGTGCAATTCCGTCACAACAGCCATTAAGGTCAAAGTCCTATAGCCTGCCTTACGCTAAGATTGTATCTCGGGCATATGGAGAAAAATGCAGTCTTTATTTATATGTATTATGAAGGTGCCCGAAAAGCACCTTTTTTTATAGGAGAGAAAGAAATGAAAACAAGAAAAATTTTAGTATTATCATTAGCTTTAGTACTTTTAGTACTATGTCTTTGTGCTTGTAGCGCAAAAGAAAATGAACAATCTCAAGATGATTTACCAACACCAATTGAACTAACTAGTACTGATTTATTTGTAGTTCTAACACCTGATGCCAGCAATGCTGGAACAACATTATTAGAATATATGAATAATGAAAAAGCTAATGGGAACATTGATTTCACTACCGATTCAACAAATATGGTAACCTCTATAAATGGCACTGCTAATCCGGCAGACTATAGTAAGTGTTGGATGTTATATACAACAGATTCTAATAATGCAAATGCCACATGGGGAAGAATTAAATATCAAAATACTATTTATGATTCTGCATCACTTGGTGCTGCAAGCCTCATAATTACAAATGGCGCTATTTATATTTGGTATTATCAATCATTTTAATAAATGAAAGCAACTACGAGATTTATAACATCCACTGCGCTTTTTACTGCAATTCTTATTGCGGTACAATTTGCTTTATCTGGAGTTGGAGGCGTTGAGCTTGTAACTGTTGTATTTCTCGCGTTTTGTTATTGCGCAGGGCAAAGAGCAGGCGTAACAGTTGGAATATGTTTTTCACTACTTAGATGTTTCTTGTTTGGTTTTTATCCAACTGTTGTGGTTTTGTATTTAATTTATTACCCAAGCTTTGCTCTTTTCTTTGGCTTTCTAGGAAAAAAGTTTGGACAAGATATTTCTATATATAAATATATAGCAATAATTCTTTTATCCACCACATTCACAGTAATGTTCACTCTATTAGATGATGTTGTAACACCATTAATGTTTGGATTTAATAATACAGCAATGCTTAGTTATTTCTATGCATCTATTCCATTTATGGTGGCTCAATCTATTTGCACTCTAATATCTGTGGCGCTGCTCTTTAAACCGCTAGCAAAAGTATTCACTCTAGCAAAATTAAATAATTTATAATAATGAAGCCGGGATAAGACCCGGCTTTTGTTTCATTATTTTTATATATGAAAAAGGTTTGATACTCATTATACATTTTAGTAAATACTTTTATTTGACTTTTTTAAAAAATTTTTTTATATTTTATGAAGTTTAATAAAAAAAGGTATTGGAGAGATGGCTGAGCGGTCGAAAGCGGCGGTCTTGAAAACCGTTGAAGTGCAAGCTTCCTTGGGTTCGAATCCCAATCTCTCCGCCAAAAAACGAACCCTAAATTTGGGTTCGTATTTTTTATTTATTAATCTTTGCCTCTGCATAACCAATACACTCTCTTCCGCGGATCATATTCGATGTGTCTCGTGCGTTGAAATAAAGTCTTAAAACATCACCGCAGCGTATCAAGTGGCTGGCATAAACATATTGATGCATCCAACTCTTAGAATCACTTGAGTCTGGCTCTATCAACACTTTTTCAAAATCAAAATGTATTCCATCTTGAGAACTCAGTAACAAAATTGCCGAGTGACTGTCGCCATCCTTTTCAAAAATTCCATTTTGTATTCCGATATACCCATCCTTAAGTGCGTAAACTTTGAGGCACCCGCTACATAAATTGAGATATTCGTTATTAACATCAGGTGAAATAATTGGTTTATCTACTGGTGAAAAACCTTCAATTGGCGAATTGCTTTCGGCATAAGAAACATATGTTGGTTCGCAAAAACCACAGTCTTTTATAAAAGTCAACCCGCATGAAAAATACAATCTATATGTTTCTCCAATACGCAACAAGAATGGATTTGAAATAGATTTCCCGCGCTCACTTTTTTCATACCCTAATGCATCGACTACAACAGGTTTCGGTTTATCCCAATGTACGAGATCCGTACTCGTACAGGCATAAATCTCCGAGCGCCATTTTGCTAAATTAATAAGGTTGAGTCCATTTGCAAGCAAACTACGTGTCTTCTCAAAATATAATATGTATTTATCCTCTATCTTATTTATATTAGGACGCATTGCATTGGATATCACTTTTTGTATCTTGTCAAAATGTATCCCATCATCTGATGCGAAATGATATACTCCCGTTGTACAGTGAAAAAACATATGAAAGCGATTATCAAACGCTTCATCTGGTGTAAGTAACGATGGATCAGCAACTACAAAAGAAGCACCAAAAGGCGCAAGTATTGGTTCTTTATTTACCTTAAAGTCCATATTTAGAAGTTGGTGTATGGTTAAATCTTTCATTGCATCCTCTCCTTTTGAACATGCTTTTTATTGTTTCAAAATGGTTACTAAATTTATGTTACAATTTCACCACCAAAAAGTATAGACCTAATGTACTGTATTATTTATATTAATTATAATTTGAGAAAATTTTTAATATTGAGTCCGAGGATTTTCTCCTTTTCATCATCAGTTAATTGAAGATTGTCAAATAACTGTAATTCATCTGCAGCTTTCCACATTGGATAATCGGAACCAAAGAAGTATTTCTCTGCACCGAATTCCTTAATAATAGAAGTTGCTCTTTCTGAACTTAAAAAACTTAATGAGGATGTTGTATCAAAATGGAAGTTGTCATTTTCAATATTATGATATAAACCAACATCATCCCATTTGGTATATCCGCCCATATGTGCGGCGATAACTTGTAAATTCTTATATGTGTTTAAGATTGTAATGAGCCTATTAATATTAGAGTAATCATAACGAGGATCACCCATATGCATAAGTATTGGCAATCTACCCTCAACTATTCTGTATATCTTTTTTGCTCTTTCTTCATCTATATAAAATCTTTGGCAGTCTGGATGCAACTTTATGCCCTTTAATCCAAGAGAAATAGCTCTGTTTACTTCATTATATATTTCCTCTTCACTCATATCTGGATGAAGTGCCATAAAACCTATAAACTCACTATGCTCTAACATTTGAGAATGAACAAAATCATTAATTGAATATACTTGGTGAACTGTAGTTGCAACAGAGTGGATTAAGCATTTGGAAATACCAGTTGCCTTTGTTTCCCTTAAAAGCTCTTCAATGGTGCCATTGGACCTAATTGGTGCATCATAGAATGTACCAATAGATTGTGCTGCCTTGAAAGCAATCTTATCTGGATATACATGAACATGGGCGTTGAATATTTCCACTGCTATTCCCTCGTTTTTTTATTATCAATTAATTATATCAATATATAAAAATAACGCTAGCAAAATAAATAAAAAGGACTCAGATTATTCCAAGTCCTTTATTATTATATATTTTGTCAATATTAGAAGAAACGACCTACGATATCTTTAGATGCTGCACAGGTATCTTCCATATCGCCGAAGCTGATAATTTCTCCAGCATAATATGTGTTCTTTGTTCCTTGCATTTCCTCTAACTTATCATACCAACCATCAGCGAAATCTTTTGGTGATACGTGTGGACAATAATATGATTCTTGCTCGTATAATCTTTCTTTGATTGGGAATCCATAGCTTTCTACGTCTTCAACCATTGTCTTGATTGTGTAGTCATATGGAACACTTTCATCACCAAGGTGGTTTCTAAGAGCATAAACTGTACATGGACAATTTGTCTCTAAGTCCTTCCATCTGTGATAGTAAACCATTGTATGTCCACGTGTTTCTGGTGTCATGTTGTCGAACATGTAAGCAGAAATTGTTGGTCCCTTGTCTTCTTCGAATCTTGCGATGAAGTCTACATATTCTTCGTGGATAATCTTTGAGAATAATTCCTTTTCGCCATCTGTTGCATCTGCAAATTTTGCAAACTTGTCTAATGGTGTTGTAACGATTAACTTGTCGAATACTTCTTCTCTTTCGCCTTTTTCGTCTTTGATTGTTACTGTAACTTTTCCATTATCTCTTACAACTTTAACTACTTCTGTGTTAAGGTGTGCTGGATTCTTTAATTTATTGTTTGCTTGTACATAGATGTTTTGTGTTCCATCTTTCCATGTCCAAAGTCTTAATGCAACGAACTCAATAGCTGTTGTTGTATCTAAGTACTTCATAACATAAGAAGCTGGAATTTCATCAAAGTAACCATATCCGAATGATGTGTATGGTCCAATCCAAATTCTTTGAACTTCTTCTACACCATTGATCTTACAGAATTCTGAGAATGGTAATGCTAAATCTTTAAGATTTGGGTTTTCACCTTCCATGTATTGGAGTGGTCTTTCAACTTCTTTAGATAATCCTGCATATTTACCTTGTGCGACACCTCTGTGTCCATAGCAATCATATCCTGCATATTTGGTCTTCATTAATTCAACTAATTTCTTCATTTGTTTCTTTAATTTGATAAGGCCAAATAATTTCTTGAATGAGAAATCTACTTTTGGATTGAATGGTTCAATAACGTTACCTTTTTGGTCACGATATTCTCTTCTCATTGGAGGGCCATCTACAAAGTCTGGACCTTCTGTATGAGTTACACCTGCGAACTCTTCTACTTCATGAACTGCAAAGTATGTTTTTGCACCCATAATAGCACCAGTTTCATAGGTTCTTTCTTCACCATTTACGTCGATTTTTGGTGACCAAGCTTTTCCACCGATTTTGTTAAGTCTTTCATAAATTTCGTAATTTGTATAACCTTTCTTTTCAAGATACATTGCTGCTGAAATACCAGCAGGACCTGCACCAATTATACAAACTCTGTCTTTTACATCTGCCATATTGTTGTCCCCTTTTTTAGTGTTATTTTAAAATTTACAAAAAATTTTATTTCTTAAATATTATAGCAAATATCGCCCCTATTTGTATATAGTGTTCGGGAAAATAAATAAAAAAACGCCGATTTACAACCGGTTTTTGCATTCTAAACCTATGTTTCGGCGTTTTGTAAGCTATTATTTAAGTAATGAATCTAAGTCTTTGATGATAGCATCAATGTCCATTCCTTTACCGATGAACACTAACTTAATGATCTTATCTCCAACATTTTCGTCCCATTCTGCAGCTACATCTGGGTTGTATTTTAAGATGTTTGCGATGTCATCTTCTGGCATCTCAACTACCCATTCACCAACGTTAACAAGTTGCTTTTGTTTACCAGCTTGTTCGAACATATACATGTTATGTTGGTCTCTTGTAATCCATACTACACCCTTACAACGAATGATGCTCTTTGGATATCTTGTTGTTGCCCATTCTTTAAACTTTGCAAAGTTGAATGGTTGTCTTCTCTTGTATACGAATGTTTGGATATTGTACTCAAGGACTTCACCTTCTGGCTCATCCTCTTCCTCTTCCATTTCTTCTAAACCTTTAATCCATGCTGCAGAACCTGAAGCTGTTTCGAAGTCAAAGGATTTGGTATTTAAGATCTTATCTAATGAAACTACACCTTGTGTTGAATAAATATATTCTGCATCTGGCTGTAATGCCTTTAATACTGCGGTAACTTCTTTTAGGTCTTCCTCGGAAATTAAGTCTACTTTGTTGATGATAATCTTTGTACAGAATTCAACTTGTTGAATAATGAGGTTTTCAATATCGTCATCTTCGATATCTTTCTTCATTAATTCTCTTCCGCTTCCGAACTCTTCAACTAATCTTGCAGCATCAACAACTGAAACAACGTTATCTAGTCTTACACCATAACTTTGCTTTTCGTTTCTTAATGCTTCTGAAAGATATTCTATTGTTTGTACAATTGGAACTGGTTCACAGATACCACTTGCCTCGATAAGAATGTAATCACACATTCCAGATCTTGCGAGTTTATCTAATTGATCCATTAAGTCTTGCTTTAATGTACAACAAATACATCCGTTTTGAAGTGGAACTAATGTATCATCTGTTTGTTTAACCATTCCACCTGCTGCGATAAGGCTAGAGTCAATATTTACCTCACCTATATCGTTTACGATAACTGCAACCTTATATCCTTCTTGATTGTTCAATACGTGATTTAATAATGTTGTTTTGCCAGCACCTAAGTAACCTGTTAATAAAGTAATTGGTACAATACGTCTTTCCATAAAACCACCTATATATTTTTATTGTTAACAAATTATACACCAAAAATTGACTTATAGTAAACTATAAAGCGTTGAAAGATAATTAAAATGTTAATATAATGAATCTATGGGATTAGAAATAGAATACAAGTATTTAGTAAACGAAATACCTTTTTATTTAGATGAGTTCAAACATAGTGAGATAGAACAGGTTTATTTATCCATGCCAAATGCACTTGAAAATAGTTCATACCGCATTAGAATAATGGATGGAAAGATACTATATTGTGTTAAAGGTGAAGGCCTTATTCAAAGAGAAGAAAAAGAATATGAAATACCTGTTGAAAAGTATGATGAACTCATTAAGTTTATGTATGGTTATCCTATTTGTAAAACTAGATACTTCATCCCTATCCAAGATGGATTAATTGCTGAACTTGATATATACCATAAACAGCTTAATGGTCTTATGACTGTCGAGGTTGAATTTAAACCTGAATACGATAGAAATAAATTCGTCCCTCCTGTTTGGTTTGGGAAGGACGTTACTAGTGATGCAAGATACAAGAATGCATCTCTTGCGAATTTAGATAATATTGATTCTTTATTATAAGTATTTTTCTAAGAACTTAAGGATTGGATTATAATACTCATCCCCTGCAAGTTGTGAGCCAGCGTGCCCACAATTTTCAACTATATTTATTTCTTTTTCTGTTGGACATACTGCATATAAATCCTCTGCGGACTTGTATGGTATGAATAAGTCTGCCTTACCATGAACAAAGAACATAGGATATTTTGCGTGTTCTACACAGCCTATTGGAGAAATTGTTGTATAGTCTATACCTAATGTTTTCTTTGCTACTTTTTCAGAAGACTTTATAAGTCCCTTTGGAGCAAATCCAATAATTGCCTTACATGTCATCTCAAATTCCCATTGAATTGTTTCGAAGGAACAGTCTTCAACAATTGCTACTACATTTTCCATGTCCTTGCATGAAGCCATACATACTGTTGCTCCACCTAAAGATGTACCATGAAGAACAATCTTTCCATCTGGGATACGTTTATTTATAAACTTAACCCAAATACCAACATCGTCACTTTCTTTAATACCAAAGGTTGTATATTCACCATCGCTGGTACCGAATGATCTATTATCATATAGCAATACATTGAATCCTTTTTGGAAGAATGTATATCCGTGCTTGGAATTATCTCTATATGCATCTGATTGATAGCCGTGAACAAGAATAACTGTTTTCTTGCTACCTGCATCATAGAAATAACCTCTCAGTGTTATTCCATCATCTGTCTCTATTTCAACATTTTCACTTGGATATGCTTGAAGCAGCGCTTTGTATTTTTCTGTGCTTTCACAAAGTTCTGGGAATCTATCTCCCATTAACTTCTTTGCCATTGTACTATTAGGATCCATTGGCTTTGGATTCTTTTGTCTTCTAAATGTTCCATTAAATATTGCTTTGCCTAAACACATTGTTTTATCCTCCAATGTATATCACTTTTTCTTTATAAATGCAGCGAGTGATGTATTGCTTTCGCCAGAGACATAATCCTTAGTTGCATTTACTGCATGAGGATCATGGGCTTCTAAATAATCTACTATCTCTTTTGCATCATTATCAAAGGTGAGCTTTTCAAAATCTGTTCCTATTAATTTAAAGAACTCATCTTCGTACATAATCTTTATGTGAGAACCACTTCTTCCTCTAGCTCTAGACATAAATCCTTCTTGTTTGCATCCTCTATAAGAAACAAAAATATTTGATAAAAAAGTGTCTTTAGTTAACCTAGAT
Organism: Christensenellales bacterium; assembly: GCA_045130665.1. Lineage (GTDB taxonomy): Bacteria > Bacillota > Clostridia > Christensenellales > CAG-917 > RGIG8124. Next base: position 478,698 of record JBGUQC010000004.1, read on the forward strand.
CCATAGTTTATCAATACATTTTGAATAGAACGAACATAATTGGCATCTGAATATAGTAACTTATCATTGAGCAAAATATTCTTTCCAGATAGTATATTCTTCTTTATTTCAGTAGGGACTTTTAAAGTGTCATCATAGACTTCATATAGTATATCTAAGTGTCTTTTGGACCTCTTATTTTCGCCCCTTCCATCTAGATATTTTTTATGATATGTAGGTCTCGTTCTGTCTATTTTATTCTCCCCTGGAATAATTTCATACTTTTCCAATAACTCCAAAGGAGTTAAACCCTCTTTTTCACATATTTTTTGCAATATAATAAGGGTTGCTCTTGCATCTTCGTCTGACCTATGAGGGATGTATTCTATCTCCATTTGTTTAGCAACATCTGGAAGGCTTGTTAAATGATTCTCATTATTAAGTATCATATAGATTTGAGCAACATCTATGAACTTGAATGGTATACGCTTAAGATGGTAAAAATCACAGGCATTGTTAAGGTACTTAACATCGTTCTCCACTGCGTAACCAACAACTAAAATATCTCCATCAAAAATGGAGCAAATGGTTTTATATTGCTTGTCAAATTTTGGTGCAGCTCTAAATTGAGATTCAGGGTATGCTAACTCTATGTATTTCTTTTTTGAATAACTGGATGATAAAGAAAATTGTTTTGGTGCTGGGTTGACCAAAATATCTTCTTGCTTAGTGATATTAAAAGACGTATCTGCTAAACAATAGCCAAAGGAGCATAGAGAACCATCCTCTATACCCCCGCTACAACTTTCTATGTCATAAGATAATAATTGCATTATTCAATAATATTTGTTGTTATAAAGTCTACGCCGTAAGATATGAATTTTTTTGCAATCTCTGGATCATCTAATGTCCATACATTTACCTTGATACCATTATCATGAAGTTCTTTAACTCTTGCCTCGGTTATTTCACGATAATAAATATCCAAGTCTAACTTGTTCTCCTTTAATGTCTTAACAAGTTTCTTATTATATCTCGTTGTTAAATATTCAACTGTAAAGTCTTTATCCATTTCTCTTAATACCAAACAGTTTGGTAAATCGAATGAGATAAATACCATCTTGTGGATATATCCTATCTCTTTAATAATCTCAACGATTTCCTTAATGTGTTCTGGTTCGAAATGGTTCTTTAATTCCAATACAGCAACCTTGTCATACTCTTTACAAACTTCTACGTACTCTTGAAGAGATGGCATTGTTGTTGCCTCTGGAGTATCCTCGCCATTCTTTACATTCAACTTAATGTTCTTTAATTCGTGGAAAGTGCTCTCCTCTACTTTTACCTTAACAGGTGCGACATTAGCTGTAGTATCATCGTGGATAATTATATACTTGCCATCTTTGGTGACATGTGTATCTGTTTCAATACCATAGAAGGACTTTTCACCAGCTGCTCTAAATGAAGCAATTGTGTTTTGTTGATGGAAAGATGAGTATCCTCTGTGAGCAACAAATAAAGTATTGCCTTTATCTTCGATAACAATTCTCTCTGTTGGTGGATGCTTTGCCCTTCTTATGTGGTTAATAATAATTCTTGGCATAAAATACAACCTTGGTACTCTGTTTATCATTTTGAACATATTTAACACCCCTTATATATTATATACTTTATATTTTCCGTTTTTTGTAGATATGGCGAAGAAATTGTTGTCTTCTGGCCATTTATTTAATAATCCCTCTATGCATCCTGTTGTGCATTTATGGCCCCCTACGATAATATTTACATCCATATCTTTATATGCACTTATAATCTCATCTAAGAAGCTTTTAATTCTTGCCTTGAAAGCACCTGGATCCTCTACTCCTTTATATAGACTTCTATCTGGCAACAAACCAAATTCAAAGTGCAAGTTCTCATCTATAACCTTATTATCTGCCTCACCCATATCACATGGTTGAAGTCTTTCATCTATGATGATTTTGTTTTTATCTATTCCCGTTGCAATAGACACAGTCTGGATTGCTCTTTCTTGAGGAGAAGAATATGCTTTAAAAAACTTAATGTTTTTTAGTTCATTACTTAATTCCTCTGCCTGCGCAATGCCATGCTCGTTTAGAGGCAAACCTGTTTTACCTTGAAGTTTGTGCTCTAAATTTAAATTAGTTTGGCCATGCCTTACAACGTATAATTTCATATTATCCTAATATAGATGCAACCAGTGCCTTGTTTCTTGCTAGCATAAGAGCATTAACTTTATTGTTATAATCTCCGTTATCCGTGTTAATAAAGTCTGCTTGTAAAATAGGCATAACATCTAACCAATAGTTTATTCTCTCATCTTCAATGACTTTTATATTGTGCTTCTCAGCTATACGAAGAAGTGAACAACCAAATAAGTCAGTGAAAATATCTTCTATTCCCTTTGTAGACATACAAGCTTGAGATTGAATAACTCTTAGTTTGGTATATGTATATGCATCCTTTTCTAATTCTTCACAAGTTGTTTGGATTGCATTTTTTAATGCTTTTGTTGTGTTTCTTTGATGCCATGGATCTATCGTATGAGATTCTAAATCAAAGAACTTGTGCTTATATATGGTTTCCTCTCCCTCTTGCTCTGGTCTATATTCTTTGTCTCTTTCTCTAGTCTCAAGTAATACAACACCTGCAGCAGTTCCGTTTAAGGTTAAATCATTATATCTAAGATCTCCAATAAGCACATCTCCTGTCCCCTCTGCATATACATCTGTATCTGCATAATGAACGTAATCATAAATGGTTTTACCATTTAATGTTATTGTAGATAGATATGTTTGAAAGTCGCCATATGTCTTCTTGCTATTTGTTAAACCACATGGATGTAACTTTAGTACTACAATTTCTCCTGGATGTGTTTCGCAGAACTCCATTACCTGTATTATGTAATCTCTAAATATTCCAGAAACTAAAGTGTGTGTTGCATACCAATCTCCATGTGTATAACTATATTTTAGATGTAGGAATCTACTACCTTGTAGTAATTGCTCTCCAACTGAGATTGTTTGTGTTCTTGCAAATCTATATGAAATACCTTTTCCTGCACCAGCAAGTATTTTCAATCCTTGAGATGTAGATTCATCTGTTTCAGACTTCATACTAAGTAGATTTGTATCTGCATCATGAGAACCAAGCATGGAGATATCAATAAGTCTTGGATTAGCTTCTTTAATACCCTCTATGTTTGAGAGTACAAAACCATAAGCTTTGTCCTTATTTCCCTCACTCTTAATGCCTAAGTCGGAAACATTTAACTCGCAAGCAACAAAGATTGCAAAAACTAAAATGACAGACAATATAACTGCCGTAACAATAAGTTTAGTTTTCTTTCTTTTTTGTGCCTTGTTCTCGTCCATAATAAATTTGCAATTTGGGACTATAAAAAATCCCCCTTATCAATATTTAATATTATCATATTAACAATTCGTAAAACAATATACAGATTTTTAGATATGTATATTTTCTTTTACACGGATAAAAATTTTTCTTAAAAATTTCAAAAATCTATGTAGGAAACATACGCTTTATGCTATAATTACCTTATTAAAATCAGGAGATTTAAGATGATTAATTATTTTTGCAAGACCCCACTTTGGGAATCTAGTAGAACACTTGTAGATGTTGCTCAAGGCAGAAAAGAAGCAGACACAGTTATAAAGGGCGCAACCCTAGTTAATGTTTGCACACATGAATTTATTGAGAATACAGATGTTGCAATAGTCATGGGCCGTATTGCTATGGTTGGAGATTGTTCACATTGTATTGGAGATAATACAAAGGTTATAGATGCAAAAGGCAAATATCTTGCTCCTGCATTTATGGATGGGCACATCCACATTGAATCTTCCATGATAGCGCCAAGCACTTATGCAAAAGCAGTTGTCCCACACGGAACATCTGTTGTGTTTATGGATCCACACGAGATATATAACGTCACTGGACAAGTAGGTGTAGACTGGATGCTTAAAGATGCAGCAAATACTCCTCTAAAAGCAATTCTAACCGCCCCTTCTTGTGTTCCAGCAGTTCCTGGTTTTGAAGACACTGGCTCATTCGTTGGACCAGAAGAGATTAAAAAAGCAATGGAAATGAATGAATGTGTTGGCCTTGGAGAGATGATGAACTTCCCTGGCATCCTTTCTTCAGATGCAACAGCACATGCAATAGTTGGAGAAACATTAAAAGCAGGGAAAATTGCAACAGGTCACTACTCCATTCCAGAAACAGGCAAAGGATTAAATGCATACATAGCATCTGGTATCCGTTGCTGCCATGAATCTGTATCCGAAGAAGATGCAATAGCCAAGATGAGATTGGGTATGTACTGTCTCTTTAGAGAAGGCTCTGCTTGGCATGATTTACAAGAAGTTGGCAAGGCAATAACAAAACACGAGATAGATTCAAGATTTGCTTGTCTTTGTTCAGATGATGCTCATCCTCATACTATTATTGGTAAGGGCCATTTAGATTATATTATTAAAAGAGCAATCGAGGAAGGAATAGATCCTATCACAGCTATTCAAATGGTAACAATTAACATTGCACAATGTTATCAGCTAGACCATGAAATGGGCTCTGTAACGCCTTCTAAATGCGCTGATTTGGTTTTAATAGATGATATCAATAATTGTCACGTTGTTGACGTATGGATTAATGGAGACCACGTAGCACATAATGGTGAAATGCTCGTTGAAACAAACCTATATCCATATCCAAATACTTTAAAGAATTCTGTACACCTCACTCTAAAGAGTGAAAAGGACTTTGTTTTAAAACATCCAGGAGACAAAGTTAAGGTTAGAGCTATTGAAGTAACTCCTGGAAAAGTTGGTACAAATGAATACATAACAACACTAGATGTTAAAGACGGAGAAATACAAACAGATCCAAACCAAGATATCTTAAAAGCATTTGTCTTTGAAAGACATCATGAAACTGGAACGGTTGGTATTGGATTTATAAAAGGCTTTGGCATTAAAGAAGGTGCTCTTGCTCAAACATTCGCACACGATGCACATAATCTTTTGGTTGTTGGAAGCAATAATGCAGATATGGCACTTGCTGCAAACGAATTAATTAAATGCGGTGGCGGTATGATAGCTGTTCAAAACGGAAAGATTATAGGAAAAGTTGAACTACCTATTGCTGGTCTTGTTTCAGATGAACCAATTGAGATTATGAATAAAAAAATTCATGAACTTGAACTTGCATGGGCAAAGATGGGTTCTACTCTTCCTTCCCCATTCATGACAATGTCTATTGTCCCTCTTGCTTGTATTCCAGTTTTAAGACTTACAAATAGAGGACTTGTAAACTGTCTATCATTTACTTTTGAAAAATCTATATTAGATTAATACAATATATAATATATAAAAAAGATACCGTGGTTTTGCCAAGGTATCTTTTTATTTGTCTTAATAAGAATTATAAACGAGACATATATTCGCCTGTTCTTGTATCGATTCTAATAACGTCTCCTTCGTTAACAAACATTGGAACTTGTAATTCAAATCCAGTTTCAACTGTTGCAGGTTTCTTTCCAGATGTTGCTGTGTTACCCATAACTGCTGGTTCACATACTGTTACTTTGAGTTCTACAAAGTTTGCTGGTTCAACTGAGAATGCTTTGCCTTGGAAGAATTTTACTGTTACTGAATCATTTTCTTTAATGAATTGTAATGTGTCAGATACTTGCTCATATGTTAATGGAACCATTTCATATGTATCGTTATCCATGAAGTAATAGAAATCTCCGTCATTGTAGCTATATTGCATTGTCTTAGTTTCAATAGTTGCTAATTCTAATTTTTCTGTTGGGTTGAATGTTCTTTCTAAAACTTTACCTGTTACAACGTTTTTAAGTGTTGTTCTTACGAATGCTGCACCTTTACCTGGTTTTACATGTAAGAATTCAACAACTGTCATAATGTTGTTATCTAATAAGAAAGTAACGTTTTTTCTGATTTCACCTGCGGTAATGTTTGCCATAGTTTTATCTCCTATATATTTATAAATTAAATTTCTAATTTAAAGAACAATTAAGTTTGTTGGTATTTTACTTAATGCTCCTGTTTTTCCAATGATATACATGTCCTCTATTCTAACACCCATTTTATTTGGGAGATAGATACCTGGTTCAACAGTGACAACCTCGTTTTTTTGAAGTGTCTCTTCACTCTTTGTATTGAGTGTCGGTGCTTCGTGTATTTCACAACCTACACCATGACCTGTTCCATGTATATAGTATTCGCCGTATCCTTCATTAACAATTACATCTCTTGCAATCTTGTCTATTCCTTTGCAAGAATAGCCTTCGGCTAATGCATCTACGGCTAAATCTTTAGATCTTTTTACAATCTCATAAATTTTCTTTTGTTCATCATTTACAAAACCAAAACCGAATGTTCTTGTAAAGTCTGAGCATTGCCCATCTTTGACTGCACCCATATCTAAAGTTACTAACATGCCTTTTTCAAGTTTTTTATCTTTAGAAGGAACGTGGTGTGGCTCACATCCATTTTCGCCAAAGGCTGCTATGGTGTTGAAAGATAAACCATCCCCTCCTTCTTCAATAACGAACTTGTATACCAAAAGGGCAAGGTCTAATTCGGTCATGCCCTCTTTGATATAACTTGTTGTAATCTTATCGTAGACGACATCAATGATACGAACTGCTTCTAATATCGCTTTGATGTCCTCTTCTGTTTTGATAAGTCTACTTGGCATATTCTACGCTTCTTACTTCTCTAATTACGTTAACCTTGATTTGGCCTGGATACTCAAGTTCATTTTCAAGTTTTTCAGCGATTTCCTTTGCAAGGAATACTGTTGCTTGATCTCCAACCTTTTCTGGTTTAACCATAACTCTGATTTCACGTCCTGCTTGTACTGCGAAGGATTGCTCAACTCCATCAAAGGATTTTGCAATTTCTTCAAGTTTTTCAATACGTTTAACGTAATTCTCTAATGATTCACGTCTTGCACCTGGACGAGCAGAAGAAATAGTATCTGCAGCTTGTACTAATACAGCTTCAATAGTTGTTGGTTCAATATCGTTGTGGTGAGCAGCTACTGCATGAATAACTTCTGCACTTTCATGATATCTCTTTAAAAGGTCTACACCAATTGATACGTGTGTTCCTTCAACCTCGTGGTCTATTGACTTACCTATATCGTGCAACAAACCTGCTCTCTTTGCTATCTTTGGATTAATGCCTAATTCGCTTGCCATTGCAGATGCCAACATAGCAACTTCAACAGAGTGTCTTAATACATTTTGTCCATAACTTGTACGATACTTTAATCTTCCAAGAATCTTTGTGAGTTCTGGATTTAATGCATGTATGCCAACTTCGAATAAGGCTTCCTCGCCTGCTTCTTTAATTGTTTGATCAATTTCTTTTCTAGTCTTCTCTGCGAGTTCTTCGATTCTTGCTGGATGAACACGTCCATCTGAAATAAGCTTCTCAAGAGTAATTCTTGCGATTTCTCTTCTGACTGGATCAAAGCTAGATAATGTGATTACGTCTGGTGTGTCATCAATAATAACATCTACACCAGTTGCTGATTCAAGAGCTCTAATATTACGTCCCATACGTCCAATAATACGTCCCTTCATTTCTTCATTTGGAAGTGCTACTGAAGATATTGTATTCTCAGATGCATGATCTGCAGCACAACGTTGTATTGCCATTGCAATGATATTTTGTGCTTCTTTATTTGCGTTATCCTTTGCTTCTTCAACGATTTTCTTTGCTTCAGCTGCGGATGATTCTTTGACTGCTTCAATTAATGATGCCTTTATTTCTTCTGTGGCTTCTGCTTTTGAAAGGCCTGCCACTCTTTGTAATTCTTGCTCTACTTTTTCTTCGGACTTAACTAAGTTTTCTTCTCTTTCAACTAATTTTGTCTTTTGTGTTTCTAGAGTTTTCTTTTGGTCATCTAATTCAAGTAACTTTCTTTCGAGGTTATTCTCTTTTATATCTAAAATCTCTTGTTTCTTGTCTAGAGATATTTCTTTTTGTGAAAGTCTATTGTCTGTTCTTTGCCACTCTTGTTTCTTTTCTTTTGTTTCATTTTCGAAGTCTGCCTTCATTTTGTTTAGTTGCTCTTTGGCATCTAACATTCCATCTTTTCTTATGGAAGCGGCTTCGAGATTTGCTTCTTCTACGATTCTTGCTGCTTCTTTTTTAGCTACTCCAATCTTGTTTTGGGTGTAGATTCTGTATCCAAACCAACCAAGAAGAGCACCTACTAAAGCGGTTGCAATTGCTATTCCAGCAATTCCCCCTGGACCGAGCGCAGCAAGCATAAAAATTAAACTGCTTGTCATCGCTGACCTCCGTATATATAATCAGTAGCCCCATTTAATAATTATTATCTTTCTAAATAATTATAAAGACTCTGTCGCAAAAATTATAAACGATGGATGGTCTATTAGTCAATCTTTACTTTTATATCGGCAGAAAAAATTTTTAATAATTTTTTGATTTTTATAATACACGCGACACTAAGCAATTAAAACCTCACTTGTGTAATTTGTCTAAAAATCGATATTCTAACCATATAAAACAATAAAAAATGCCCCAACCAAATGGTCAGGGCAAATCATCAATTTATTAGGTTTTATTCCTCTTCTTTTTCTTTTATTTCTTCTGCTGGTTCTTCAACTGTTTCTTCCTCTTCTTTTGCTTCTTCAACTGTTTCTTCTTCTACAGTTTGTTCAGCAAGAGCTTGAGCTTTTTGTTGTTTTTCAATAATTGGTAATGGAGCAAGAGTTAATCCACCACCAAGTTTGATTGTCTTTCCCTTGCATGCAAGAACTCCACTTACAAGTGGAACTGTAATGAATATTATAGAAAGAACAAGCATGAATGCGTAAATAACCCAAAGGAATGTGCCATTTCCAAACCATGCAATAAATCCCTCTTCTATTCTATTAACAGCCATGATTTTTCCAACTGGTCCCATTACTCCCTTGCTATGATAAACAAAGATTGCAACGAATACATAAACAAGTGGAACTGTTAAGATAGTTGAGAAAGTTGTTATACCAATTGTTAAACCATTTCTAAGTTTCTTATCTTCAAATTGAAGAGCAACGTTAGAAAACATCATAATACCAGTAGCCATTGTTACAATAACAATGATGTATTTTCCAAGCAGATTTGAAATATTACAGAATGCTGGGAAGAAACCATCTTCTGGATTTTCTTGCATTGCATTTAATAAGAACAAAATGCCTATAACAATAATTACTACTGAAAGTGCTAAAAGTGATATCACTATCTTGTTATGTTTTGACATATAAATAACCTCAATATTTAATTCTTTTTAAGTATATAATATATAAAGTTATTATTTCAATAATTGATTTTTATTTTTTTGAATTATCCTTTATAATAATATTTAGTTTGGAGTGATATCGAAGTGGTCATAACGAGCCGCACTCGAAATGCGGTGATGAGCAATCATCCGAGGGTTCGAATCCCTCTCACTCCGCCACATGTTTTATATGATTTAAGGAGGACACGCTTACGGGCAACTTTAGACAATTAAAAGTCGTAGACAACTTTTATCAAAACAATCTTTTTTATCCAATGCCAACAGTTATTATTTCAACACTTTGTGAAGATGGAATGACAACTTTAGGTAGCTATTCACTCGTATTCCCTTATTACATCGCAGGCAAAGATCGCTATGCAATGCTTTTGGAATGCCGTAATTCATCCAATACAGCACAAAACATTTTAAAGAATGGAAAGTGCGCTCTTAATTTCATTAAGGATGATAGAAAATACTTCAAAGAAGCAGTCCGTTTAGGATTCCCTGGCAAAACACCAGCAGAAAAGATGAATGGATGCAATTTTGAACTTATAAAAGGTCAAGCTGAAGGAGATAGACCTCTCATTCTAAAAGATGCATATCAAGTTATTGAATGTACATGGGATGATACCTTAGAAGATGGTTATAAATCAAAAGAACATATTGGAGAATTGGAAGGCGTAGAGCCCCCATATAATAGTTTTAACGGTATAACATCTAAATTTGGTTGTCACTTCATTCTCAACATTGAAGACATACTCATGGAAGAAAAATATGCTGACAATCTTAAAAATGGTCTAAAGACAAATTCCTTCCCTCCTGTTCCTGTTGATTATGGTTACCATGATAGCAAGAATTTCTGGTATAAAAAATTCAAAGGATTCAAGCCAACATCTGAGGCTATTGCAGATAGTAATGCATGTTCTGTAGATAGTGTAATGTATTGTGCAGAAAGGCTAGATACCAACGTAAAATTTACCAAAGAAGCATGCGAAATGTATGTTAAAATTCCACGCCCATTTATGAAGGCTGCATTGATGCAAATTGTTGAAATTGCTGAGAAAAATGGCATCGAAGTAATTGATAAAGAAGCCGCACTAAAAATTGCAGAATTGAGAAAGAAAAAGTAAAAAATTATTTATTAATAAATAAAAGCAGCCCAACTTTTTGAGTCGAGCTGTTTTATTATTTACTAAATTATCTTCCTTGAATGTTCTTTTCTGTCTTTATATGCTTCTTGTGAGTATACATTTCACTATCTGCTTTTTGTAAAACTTCTTGATATCTTTGTCCCTTTTGATAGATAGCGTATCCACGAGCGACTGAGAATATTAGATTTTGTCCTTCATACTCTATTTCACTATATAAAAGTTTTTCATCTAAATCTTGTAGTGTCTTATCAAAGTTTTCTAAATCCTTGCCTCTTGCAATAGCTATAAATTCGTCTCCGCCAACATGGAATAATTTGGATTTTTCATCTGTGAAAATTGTTGGTAATAATTCTCCACATCTAATAATTAAATAACATCCATAATGATGTCCAAATAAGTCATTAGTGTACTTTAGATTGTTTAAATCCAACATTACAACAGCATATGGTTCAACATTGCTATTTTTTTCTTCATCGGCAATCTTATCAAGTTCAAATGAATAAGATCTCTCATTTAATAATCCAGTTAGATTGTCGTAGTATGTAAGCTTTTCTAATTCAGCAGCATACTTGTACTCTCTCATGGTAACACTATAGTGACGAATTGAAATAAATATAACAACAGCAAGATAAACAAAACTATAAATAGCATTTTCAATTCTGAAGTTGTCATCAAAGAAGGCATATGGTTTTACTGCCGTATATACTCCAATGCAGATAATTGACAATGCAACTATGAAAATAAATATTCTTGGTTCTACTATGAATAATCCGGCAATTGCTGTACAAACAATAAGATAAATGTATGGAGATAATCCTATCTTTAAATCCATTACACAAAGCAATGTTGCACCAGCTATCATTAAGAATGCAAATACGTGATCCGCAATAGCAACAAAACCCATTGGGACTTTTTTATACTTGTTTAGAACAAGTATTGCTATCGTTGCTAGGGAAATAACAACATAGAAAATATCAGCTGCAAGATATATATAATCCTCAACTAAACCTGCAGTATTATCATCAAACTCCCAATAAATACTCATTGTTAAACCAAAAGCAGCAATTAATGCTAAACAAACAATCATTATTGTTCTGTGCTTTTCAACGTGCTTAGCAAAAGCATTTAAAAAGATATTGAATCTTTCTTTTGAAAATGGTTTTAATTTTCCTGACATATCTCTTTCCCTTTTTTTATAGTAATATTCTAATTGTTTTATAATATATAAACAAGTTTTATTTAAAATAATTGTAGATTTCCTTTTTTATTAAAAATGAAGTATAATATTTGCACTATATCTGGAGATAACATAATGAGCGATTATAAAATTGTTGAAATTAAAGAAGATATCACATCAAGAAATAACCTTTTTGCTAAAGAAATCAAAAAAGAACTTAAAGAAAGAAAAATCTTCTATATGAATGTTATGGCCTCACCTGGAAGTGGCAAAACTACTCTTATAACCAATTTAATTAATAGACTCAAAAAAGATTATAGAATTGGAGTTATCGAAGCAGATATAGATTCAGATGTAGATGCAGACTCTATTGCTAAAAACACTGGTGTTAAAACAATACAAATGCATACAGGTGGCGCATGCCATACAACATGCCAAATGTCATATGAAGCATTGACTGCTTTAGGTATGGATGATTTAGATGTAATTATCCTCGAAAATATAGGTAATTTAGTATGCCCTGCAGAGTTCGATACAGGTGCCACTTGTAACCTCGTTTTACTATCTGTTCCAGAGGGCGATGATAAGCCTTTAAAATACCCTTTAATGTTCCAAGTTGCAAACGCAGTTGCAATAACAAAAACAGATATATCTCATGTCTTTGATTTTGATGTTTCTAAAGCAGAAAAAAATGTCCATATGCGTAATCCAGAAATCCCATTCTTCGTAACTTCTGCTACAGAGAATAAAGGAATAGATGAGTTAGAACAATATTTGCGCAGCGAGATCAACAAAGTTTTAGCATAAAAACTCAAGATATATTTAAATCTTTTTAATTAGTTATCAAACACTTTTGTACATTTTGTTCGGAAAGTGTTTTTTTGTTGCCATTTTGGTCCATCTATTTTGTGTTTTAACATTTACTCATCTTTAAATTATTTTGTATAATAAAAGTTGATAGTAATAATTAATTATTTAGGTAATAATATATGGGCGTGCGCACAATCCTACTACAAAAAAGTGTATTTGAAGATAACGATAACCAAGCAAATATACTCCGTGAAAAATTAAAAAATAAAGGTGTATTTCTTGTTAACGTTATGTCCTCACCAGGAGCAGGAAAAACCACTACCCTAATAAACCTAATTAACCGCCTTTCTAAGACATATAGAATTGGTGTTATGGAAGCAGATATAGACTCAGATGTAGATGCTATAAAAGTTGCTGAAAAAACCAATTCTAAATCTGTCCAACTTCATACAGATGGAATGTGCCATTTGGATGCAGCAATGACAGAACAAGGTCTAGATGAAATAGGAATTGAGGACTTAGATATTGTCTTCCTAGAAAACGTTGGAAATTTAGTATGTCCAGCTGAGTATGATACAGGTGCAACAATGGATATGATGATTCTATCTGTACCTGAGGGAGATGATAAACCACTTAAATACCCTCTCATATTCCAAAAGAGTTCATTGGTGGTTATAAACAAGATAGATGCTCTACCATATTTCAATTTTGATGTTGAAAAATGTAAAAAGAGTATCTTAATGAGAAATAAGGATGCAACAATTATCCCTATCTCTGCAAAGACAAACGAGAATATGGATGAATTGGTAAAATATTTTGACAACAAAGTAAAAGAATATACAAACAAATAAGGAGACAACTATGCCAAAACAAAACGACAAAATCATCCCAAAATACCAAGGCGAAGATCCATTAATGAAGGAATACGCCAAACTTGGTAGAAAGATCACAGACGTTGTTGTTCACAAAATCACAGGCGTAAAATCAGCCGATCCAGAATACTGGGGATTAAGAGAAGTTTTAACTCCAGATATGGTTAAGATTGGTAATCGTATGAAACTTCGTAAGCACTACACTATCGAAGATATGATTAAACTTAATCCAGACTTTGAACCAGCTGAACTCCAAAAACTATTAGACGAAATGTCTGTAATTGGTATTTTGGAATACGACTATAGTGATTGTTATGACCACAACCACGAATTAAAAGATAAACCACATATCAAGAGATATCGTTTACCATTCTTCGTACCAGGCTCTGCTGAATTATTCAATTCATCAGTAGATCGTATTGAAAAACATCCAACAGTTACAACATTCTTCGAAAGAATGACATTCATCCCACTTGCTGGAATTACACAAATGGTTCCTCCAGGAGGAGATGGAATTGGTATGCACGTTATACCAGTTGAAAAAGAAGTTAATGCATGTAATGAATCAGTAGATCTTGAAAAGATCTCATACTGGCTCGAAAAATATGATGGACATATCGCAGCAGGTATCTGTTCATGCCGTGCATCACGTGCTGTATTAGGAGATGGATGTACAGACGATGTTAATGATTGGTGCGTACAATTAGGTGATATGGCAGATTACTGCGTAGAAACAAATCGTGCACATTACATCACAAAGGAAAGAGCATTAGAAATCTTCCAACAAGCAGAAAAGAATGGTTATGTACACCAAATCACAAATATTGATGGTGAAAACAAGATCTTCGATATCTGTAACTGTAACGTTAAGATTTGTAATGCTTTAAGAACTTCAATGTTATTTAACACTCCATATCTTTCACGTTCATCCTTCACTGCTAACGTCACAAAAGAAAAGTGCGTAGCTTGTGGAAAGTGCGTAGAAATCTGTCCAGCAGGTGCTGTTAAGTTAGGACAAAAACTCTGTAAGAAAGATGGAACAGAAGTTAAGTATAAACATGCCCCACTTCCAGATAACAATATTTGGGGTGAATATGCATGGGATGAAGACTACAGAGATACAAAGAGAGCAAGCAACACATATCCAGAAGGATCTGCTCCATGTAAAGCTGCATGTCCAGCACACGTTCCAGTACAAGCATACCTCAAACTCGCAAGAGATGGTAAATATCTTGAATCATTAGCAATGATTAAGACAGAAAACCCATTCCCAGCAGTTTGCGGAAGAATTTGTAACAAGAAGTGCGAAGAAGCATGTACAAGAGGACAAATAGACCAACCAGTATCTATCGACGCAGTTAAGAAGTTCGTTGCAGAACTTGAATTAAAGGCAGAAACAAGATATGTACCAGAAGTTGTAAAACAATCCATGGATCCAACTCCATATGATGAAAAGATTGCAATTATCGGTGCTGGTCCAGCTGGATTATCCGCTGCATATTATCTTGCAACAATGGGTTATAAACCAACAGTCTTTGAAAAGAATGCAAGACCAGGTGGTATGCTCGTTTATGGAATTCCAACATATAAACTTGAAAAAGATGTTATTGATGCAGAAATAGATGTTCTCAAACAACTTGGTGTTGAAATTAAGTGCAATGTCAATGTAGGCGAAGATATCACAATTGCTCAACTCAAAGAACAAGGATATAAAGCATTCTATATTGCAATTGGTTGCCAAGGCGGCAAACGTCCAGGAGTTGCAAATGATACAGCAAAAGGAACTGACATTGCAGTTAACTACTTAAAGACAGCATTTGAAAAACGTGAAAAGTTCACAGGTGATGTTGTTGTAGTTGGTGGCGGTAACGTTGCAGTAGACTGTGCACGTAATGCACATAGATTAGGTGCAAAATCTGTTAAGATGATTTGCTTAGAATCAAAAGATGAAATGCCTGCTTCTAAAGAAGAAATCGCTGAAACTCTTGAAGAAGACATCGAAATCTGCAATTCATGGGGTCCAAAAGAAGTTAAGGTTAATGACAAGGGTGAAGTTACTGCAATCGTATTCAAGAAGTGCACAAGAACTATCGACCCAGAAACAAAAGCCTTCTCTCCTCTCTATGATGAAAGCGAAACAATTGAAGTACCAGCAGGAAAGATTATCTTTGCTATTGGTCAAGCAATTGAATGGGGTCACCTCTTAGATGGAACAAAAGTAGAATTCTGGCATGGAAATTATCCAGTTGCAGATAAAGTATCTTATGCAACAGCAGAACCAGGACTCTTTGTTGGTGGTGACGTATACACAGGACCAAGATTTGTTATCAATGCTATCGCAGCTGGTCATGAAGTTGCAGAAAGCATTCATCGTTTCGTACGTCCAATGGCTCATCCAACAATTGGTAGAGATTTAAGACAATATACTCCATTAAATAAAGATGACTTAACATATCCAGAATATGACAAAGCTGGAAGACAAGAAGCTGGAATGAATAAAGCTATTGATCATAAGATGTCATATGAGGATGCACACCTCACTCTCACAGAAGAACAAATCAAGATTGAAACAGCACGTTGCTTATCATGTGGTGCTTCATATGTTGATCCAAACAAGTGTATTGGTTGCGGACTTTGTACAACAAAGTGTCAATTCGATGCAATTCACCTTGTAAGAGATCATCCAGAATGTACAGATATGAGAGTTGCTGAAAAGAAAGTTGGCGGATTACTTGGATATGCACCAAAACGTATGTTCAAGATTATCGGACACCGCTTCTCAGCAGAAGGTAAGGAATTAGCCAAGAAACGTAAAGCATTCAAGAAAGCTAAAAAAGCTAATAAAGAATAATGCACGAACTTGGAATCGTAATGAATGTTGTATCTCAAGTTGAAAAAGCAGCCAAAGAGAACAACGTTGAAAAAGTCGTAGGGCTAACTGTCGAGGTTGGCGAGGTTTCTGCAGTAGTACCAGAACTCTTTATAGATGCTTTTAATTGGGCAAAGAAAAGAACTGAATACTTAAAAGAAGCCGAGCTAAACCTAGTTATGTTACATGCTGTAACATATTGTCAAGACTGCAAGAAGACTTATTCTACAACAGAATTTGCGAAAGAGTGTCCTTATTGTCATAGTACTAATACATATTTAGTAACGGGTGACGAAATAAAGATTAAATCAATAGATGTCGTTTAAAGCATAAAATAATAAAAATTTAGGCTGGCCTTTCGGTCAGCCTTTTATTTTAAAAATTTTCTTTCAGGTATTTCATGCTACCCTCTATACTCTTTATAGGCCTTGGTGCTATGTCTAATTCTATGACAGCATTTTCTGCTTTTATATCTTTAGATATATCAAGTATAGATTTAAAGTCTAAAATACCTTTTCCTAAAGATCTAAATACTGGTATTCCCAAAGTCTTTTTGTAATCCTTTAGGTGAACAGTCTTTACTCTTCCATCTAACTTCTTTAAATACTCTGTTGGTTCCTCACCTGCAAACTTCATCCAGAATGTATCTGGAATTATATTACAATCTGTTTCATTCAATATTCTTTGGAGTGGTGTTATCCCACCAATATCTTGGAATTCAAACCAATGATTATGATATGCAAGAGTAATACCATATTTCTTTAATTGATTAGATGTATTATTAAGTATAGAAATAAACTCATCTAACTTCGCAAAATTGTTGGCTTTAAATTCTCCAGGCATCATACCAATACCTATTTCATCACAGCCATATTCTAAATGTTCTTTTGCAAGATTGTCTAAATCAGAAATTATTCTTGAAAAAGGAGAATGGGTACCACATATGGTGATTCCACTCTCCTTAACTAGATTTGCCAAAAATGTTGAATTAATTGGTTTAGATTGTGTACTTGAAAGTTGCACAACCTCTACGCCCATATCTTTAAGAATATAAAATATTCTTTCATATCCTTTTTCATCTTTAAGATACTTTCTTAAAGAATATAACTGGACGCCATATTTCATTGTTTATTCGTCCTTATTTTCGTCTTGAGGCGTTTCTTCTAATGTCTCGATAACTTCATCAACCTCTTCGATATCTTCTGTAGAAACTGAATCATCGGCTTGTTCTTCAATGATTACATCCCCATTCTCTGCTGCTTCTTCCTGAAGCTTTGCTTCTTTATCTATTTGTAATTGTGCAACTTTCTTCTTGGATAATGGATAAACCAATAATAAAATTATTGCCATTACACCAAACATAGCTGCTGGGATTACTGTAGACAAGATGAACATTAATCTTAATTGTCCGTCACTAAACTCGAATGTGCCAGAAGCTGCTGAATCATAATAGTTCATTGCAAGAAGTGTTGCGTTAACTGCAACTGCTGCAATAACTTGTCCTAATTTTCTAAAGAACATAAAGAATGAATATGCAGTACCATCATCTCTTGTTCCTGTTTTAACTTCTATTTCATCTATGGAGTCTGCAGCCATAGCCCATACTTGGAGAACGAAGAAGTTCAAACCAATACCACTAATTAAGCAGAAGACCATAAAGATGTAAAGTGCTGCATCTCCCTTACCCATGAATAGTAAGAAGAACATTGCAAGGTTTGCAATAGCAGCAATAGCTATACCAATACCACTGACTTCTTTCTTACCAAACTTTCTAACAAGTTTTGGTGTGAAGAACATTAAAATCGCCATTGGGAAATATGTTAAAACTGTTGGAAGCATTGTCCAAATACCTGTCTTTCCGAAATAATAGTTAATTAAGTAGGAATAGAAACTTTGGATGAACATTTGTCCAGCAAGAAGTAACATACTTGCAAGTGATACTGCAACCATAGACTTACTCTTGAATAATCTCTTAAATGCCTTCATTGTTGCACCTTTTTCAGGTTTGTTAACAACTGCTGGCACTCTTTCTTTGTTTCCAGCAAAGGCAAGTAATAACATTGCAAGAGAACCTGCAGATAATACTGCAACACCAATAATGGTTCCAAGATATTCTACACCTTTTTCTTTGAATGTAAACATGGATATTAACATAACTGGCATTGAACCAATTGCAGCGCCTACACTTCTCCATATAGAAAGTTTTGATCTTTCTTTATCATCTAATGTTACAACGGATGCAAGTGAACCATATGGAATTTGAATGACTGTATAACACATACCAAATAAAATATATGTTATTGCAGCATAAATAGATACACTTACTGAATTTGGTTCAGAACCAAATCCTGGCCATTGAATGAACATTAAAACTGCTGAAATGGCAAGTGGAATACCACCATATAAGAACCATGGACGATATCTACCCCATTTAGATGGTTTAATAGTATCGCAAATTCTTCCCATGATAGGATCGTTAATAGCATCCCATACACGTGCGGCAACGAACATTAACATAATGAATAATGGATGTAATCTAAATACGTCCGTGTAAAAACGTTGAAGTAATGTGGTTACCAAACCGAATGCTAAGCAACATCCTGTATCACCTAGAGCGTAAGATACATAGTCCTTACCCTTCAAGCCACTAAATTTAGCAATGTTACTATGTTCTACATTTGTAATCTCGCTCATAATTTATCTCCCTATTTGTTATTTTGCGCTATTTTTCTTTTCTTCTTCCTTTCTCTTTGCAAGTTCAGCTTCATATTCAGCTGGATCAAAAGGAATCTTAACTTCTTTGTTTGTCCATCCAGAAAGATGTATGGCATTAGAAAATGTTAAACCTATAATGCCTTCTTCACCTGGAGCTATGAAATTTTTGGTTTTTCCAATAAGATAGTCTGTATAATTTTTGATTATTCCAATATGTTGTGGTGGATATTTCTTGAATTGAAGGTAATGACATATCCCTCTGTACTTTATAGTTTTTGTCTTTGGTTTGCCCATAAATACAGTATTTTCTTCACTAAATTCAGGTTCCATCTCTAAATTCTTAGTAAATGTGAGCTTTCCGCCTTCGATTACTATTTTTCCACCATCTCCAGTGATTTCTAATCTATTAGTACCTGGAGCATCATGTGTTGATGTAATAAATACTCCTGTTGCACCATTTTGGAACTTACAATATGCTGTAACATCATTTTCTACATTAATTGCTCTTCCAACTGTGGATGTTGTTGCCATTACCGACACTGGAAGACCAGCAAGCCATGTGAATAAGTCTAATTGGTGTGGACATTGATTAATTAAGACGCCTCCGCCTTCTCCCCACCATGTACCTCTCCATCCTCCTTGAGCATAATATGCTTTTGGACGATACCAGTTGGTAATTATCCACACAATTCTCTTTAGATTTCCAAGTTCTCCACTTTGGATGATTTCTTTTGCTTTAATGTATAAAGGATTCGTTCTTTGGTTAAACATCATGCCAAATAACTGATTTGGATGCTTTTTTGCTTCCTCGTTCATTTCTTCAACTTGTCTTGTATAAACTCCAGCTGGTTTATCACAAAGAACATTCAAGCCTGCTTTAAATGCTGCAATTGCAATCTCAGAATGGAAATAGTGTGGCGTTTCAATCATAACAGCATCAATTAATCCACTCTTAAACATTTCATTGTAGTCTTCAAATACTTTAACATTTGGAAGTTTTTCTTCTGCATACTTGCGTCTATCTTCTGCAATATCACAAACTGCAGTAAGTTCTGCACCTTTTAGTATGCCTTTGAACTTTTTGAATAATGTTGTATAGAAAGTTCCTTGCTTTCCAATACCAACAATACCAAATCTAACTTTATCCATATATCCTCCAATTATCCTTCGATTAGTTTCTTTAAGTTGTTATATTGCCATTCAAATACTTGTGTACGTGATATATGTTTACAATAACTTACGCCCATAGCCTTATCTATTTGTCTAAATGCCTTATAATAATTGCTCATAATAAGTGGCATAAACAAAATAAAGTAAATAGGCATCTTCATAACTGCATATTTCCATGTATGTGGCTCTAAAGTTAAAAATCCTTCATAATTTCTCTCTTTTAATTGAGAAATAATGTAATCATAACCGCCTTCGCCAGTTCCAACTGGAACTTCTACTTTGTATTTTGAACAATCTTTAATATGATAATAAACTGTTAAATCCTTAAGCATATCAAATGCTTCTTTTGGATTAACATCACATTGTACATAGTTACTTGCATCAAAACATAATACAAAATCTTCATCATTTATTGCATTGTATAGTTTTAATACTCTCTCTGGAACATCACCATATATAAGTTTTTCATTTTCATGCATGAATTTAACACCGCTACCCTTAACAATAGCTAAGAATTGCTTTGTTTTTTCAACAACTGTATCAAAACATGAATCTGGATCTTTATCTCCATAATAGAATGAGAATGCTCTTATATATTTACAGTCCATCATTTGAGCAATCTTTACAAGCTCAACCAACTTTTTCTTTTGAGCTTCAAATCCTGCTTCATCATCTATACCAACTTTTCCAATTGGTGAACCAATTGAACTAAACTTAATGCCATTCTTATCTAGTTCTGGTTTAACATACTTTTCAAACTCTTCTGCAGTATAGTCTGCAATGTTTTTACCATCTATTGTTCTAGGGCATAAATAGCTTTCGCCTAATTTCTTGATTTCTGCAATTTGGGTACTTAAGTCTGAACTAATTTCATCATAAAACCCCGATATTGTGAATTTACTCATTTTTAGCCTCTCTTTAATTCATCTTGTTTTTTGCTTTCTAATAACGCTTCATAAGCATCATCATCGATTGGTAAAGAAACACTAGCACCAGTCCATGAGGATAGATAAATACCATTAATTATCTCCATAGTATTTAGTCCATCTTGCAATGATGCAAGTTGCTCTCCTTTACCATTAATATCTTTAACAAAAGCTTTAATAGCTCTTGCTTGTTGTCCAACTACTAGGTCTTTTAAACCTCTAAAGAAACCATAACTTGAATAGTATTTTATGGATGGTGCTGAACCATAACCAAAGGATGTAGTTTTATTAACTTCCTTTTGACTCTTATGTTTATAGATAGTCATGAAATACTTCCCAATTACTATCTTGCCTTTATCACAAGCTATCTCAAGTTTATTTGTTCCTTTAATCTCATGTGTTGATGCAGTAAATACTGCATCAAAGTCTTGATAATTCAATACTGCTGTAACATCATTTTCTACAGTAATATTTCTATCAATTGTTCTCATGGTGCCTGTTAACTTATTTGGCATGCCGATAATCCAAAGCATTGCATCAATTTGATGCACACATTGATTGATTAAACAACCGCCACCTTCACCAACATATGTTGCTCTCCATCCTCCTTGATTGTAGTATGCTTGAGATCTATACCAATGTGTTACTGTGAAGTTAACTCTTTGAACATCACCAAACTTGCCAGAAGATATTAACTTATGTGCCTTTATATACATCTTATTGCTTCTTTGATTGAAGCTTACACCAACCTTAACATCTGGATATTTAATAGACAAGTCTATTAATTCCTTTGCTGCCTTAGTTGTAACAGATATAGGCTTTTCAACTAATGTATGGATTCCTTTCTCAACACAATATTTTGCAATCTCAACATGCTGATAATGAGGAGTTGCAACAACTACTGCATCTATATCCATTTCATCTATCATCTGTTTATAGTCTGTATATATCTTCACA
Organism: Christensenellales bacterium; assembly: GCA_045130665.1. Taxonomy (GTDB): domain Bacteria; phylum Bacillota; class Clostridia; order Christensenellales; family CAG-917; genus RGIG8124. Next base: position 500,687 of record JBGUQC010000004.1, read on the forward strand.
CCTATTTTTTTGGCTTTTTCTTGGGCTTTTTCATCTATATCTGCAACTGCAACCAATGTTGCACCAGGTATAAAATGCATATGTAAATTATATGCATGTCTAAAACCCATTCGTCCTATTCCAATTACTGCAAATTTAAGCATAATTATCTTTGAACTCTTCCGCTTGCGTTTCCTTTCATTAAGGATTCTACATCTTGAACAGATACTCTGTTGTAGTCTCCTTCAATTGTGTGTTTAAGAGCAGATGCTGCAACTGCAAACTCTAATGCATCTTGTGCATTTTCATAGTGATTTAATCCATAGATTAAACCTGCACCAAAGCTATCTCCTCCACCAACTCTATCTACTATATGGATTGAATATGTCTTAGAGTATAATGCTTTGCCGTCTTTATAAAGCATTGCGCCCCAATTGTTATCATCTGCAGAAATACTTTCTCTTAAAGTTATTGCAACAGCTTTAAATCCAAACTTATCTGTTAGTTGCTTTGCAACTGATTCATACTCTGCTCTATTTAATTTGCCAACCTCTACATCTGAAGTAGCGCCCTTTATACCAAAGACATCATCTGCATCTGCTTCATTAGCAATACAAATGTCTACATACTTCATTAATTTAGACATTGTTTCTCTTGCTTGGTCTTTAGACCAAAGTTTCTTTCTATAGTTAAGATCACAGCTAACTGTTAGACCTCTCTTCTTTGCTTCAATTAATGCTTGTTCTGTAATTGCAGCAACATTTTCGCCTAATGCTGGAGTAATACCAGTGAAATGGAACCAGTCTGCACCATCTAATAGCTCTGCCCAATTGAAATCCTCAAGCTTTGCTTGAGATATAGCTGAATAAGCTCTATCATATATAACTTTACTTGGACGCATGGATGCTCCTTTTTCTACATAATAGATACCCATTCTATCTCCGCCTCTTGTAATACCGCATACGCATACACCAAGACCCTTTAGTTCACGTATAGCTGCATCTGCAATATCATTATTTGGGAGCTTTGTTACGAACTTTGCCTTCTCTCCATAATTTGCAAGAGATACCGCAACATTAGCTTCACCACCACCAAACGTAGCGTTAAACTCAGGTTCTTGCAAAAACTTCAACTTTCCATAAGGTGCCAAACGGAGCATTAATTCTCCGAAACATACGACTTTCATTGTTATTTATCCTCCAATAAAGAAACTGCTTCTTTACTACTCTTTTCAATATCTTCTGGTGTGCCCTTCATCATCCAGCTTCCACCTACTGCGATAACACAATTAAGTGCTAAATACTCTTTCATATTACTTGCATCTACACCACCAGTTGGTAAGAACTTAACATTTGGGAATGGAGCAGATAATGCTTTTAACATCTTAATTCCTCCAAATGCGCCTGCTGGGAAGAATTTTAGGATCTCTAATCCACATTCTCTTGCAGCAATAATATCTGTTGGTGTTGCAATTCCTGGAAGGAATGGGATGTTGTGCTTTGCACAAACTTCATAAACTGCCTTGGAAAATCCTGGAGACACTATGAACTTTGCACCAGCATTTATTGCTTTTTTACATTGATCTGCATTAATAACCGTTCCAGCACCAATTAACATATCCTTGCATTCTTTACTTGCAAGAGCAATACATTGCTCTGCACATGCTGTTCTAAATGTTATCTCTGCGACCTTAATTCCACCTTTAGATAATGCTGCGAGTTTTGGTAGTGCTTCATCTACAGTGTTAAATACCACTACTGGTACTATTTTGTTGTCATTTAAAAACGAATAATTCATATTACACTCCTGAGTATGCGTTAAATCCACCATCTATAGGTATAACTGTTCCAGTTATAAAGCTTGCATTTTCTTCAGATAGTAATAACTTAACTGCTCCCATAATTTCATCTATCTCACCAAATCTCTTCATTGGTGTTGCTGCCAATATCTTTTCTGTTCTTGGTGTTGGGTTGCCATTTGCATCAAAGAGCAAACCTCTATTTTGGTTTGTAACGAAGAATCCAGGTGCAATTGCATTAACTCTAATACCAGATGGTGCGAAATGAACAGCAAGCCATTCTGTGAAATTTGAGATACCTGCTTTAGCTGCAGAATATGCTGGAATCTTTGTTAAAGGTGTAAATGCATTCATAGATGAGATGTTAAGGATGGAACATCCTTTCTTTCCTAACATATCTTTTGCAAATACTTGAGTTGGGATAAATGTCCCAAGGAAGTTAAGATCAAATACAAAACGAACACCACTTTCATCTAATGCAAAGAAATCTTTCTCGTATTCTTTGCCTAATTCATGTGTTTCATTTGATGTTGTTGCTCTTGGATTATTGCCACCAGCACCATTGATTAATATATCAATTGAACCAAAATCTGCATTTATATCTTTCTTGACTGCTTCAAGACTATCTTTTTCTAAAACGTTTGCCTTATATGCTTTAGCAATACCACCAATTGCATTAACTTCATCTGCAACTTTTTGTGCAGCTTCTAAATTTAAGTCTAAAATTGCTATCTTAGCCTTAGATGGTGCTAATGCTTTTGCGATACCACCACAAATAATTCCACCTGCTCCTGTAATGACTACTACTTTGCCCTCTAAATTAAGATTAAATTCCATTACTTTCTCCTTTCTTGTACAAGTGTCTCCCAAACACCGTTTAAATAACTTGCGCCAAGTGCTCTATCATAAAGTCCGTATCCTGGTTTTCCTGTCTCTCCCCAAATCATTCTGCCATGGTCTGGTCTTAAGTATCCATCGAAACCATTATCAACTAAAACTCTCATAATTCCTATGATGTCTAATGAACCACAATTATTATCATGTGCTGTCTCTTCAAAGCCATTATCTAAGACTCTAATATTTCTAACATGCATGAAATGAATACGTCCCATCTTTGAGTACTTATCTACTAGGTGAACCATGTCGTTATTCTTGTCTGCACCTAGTGAACCTGTACATAATGTAAGTCCATTTCTCTTGCTATCTACTAAAGATAAGAATCTGTCTATATTCTTTTCGCATGTTATGATTCTTGGTAGTCCAAATATTGGCCATGGTGGGTCATCTGGATGTATTGCCATATTGACATCTGCCTCTTCACAAACTGGAATAATTGCCTCTAGAAAATACTTGAGATTTTGAAAGAGTTTTTCCTCATCTACACTTTTATATAGCTCAAATAGATGTTTTAAATCCTCTTTCTTGTAACTTGCATCCCAACCAGGAAGAGATAACTCTCCATTAATTGGATCCATTTTTTCTAGTTGCTCTTTGTAATATACTAAAGATGTTGAACCATCTTTGGCTACCTTATCTAATTGTGTTCTTGTCCAGTCAAATACAGGCATAAAGTTATAGCAAATACACTTAACGCCAACCTTTCCAAGACGTCTTATGTTCTCTTTATATGCCTCAATGTATTTATCTCTTGTTGGAAGACCAAGCTTAATATCTTCGTGTACTGGAACACTTTCAATTACCTCAAACTTGAGCCCTGCTTCCTCTGTCAATTGCTTTAATCTGTCTATACTTTCTTGTGGCCAAACTTCGCCAACAGAAACATCATAAACTGCAGTAACAACACTATACATGTTTGGTATTTGGCTTATGTATTTAAGTGAAATTTTGTCTGTCTCACCATACCATCTAAAACTTAATTTCACAGTGTCTCTCCTCCTAAGAAAAATTTATCTGCATTGTAATAACAAATGTTTTTAAGTAATCTTAAAATCTCATCATAATCTTCTGGATACTCATCATGTTGAACCCATTCTGCAATTACATTGCAAAGAATACGTCTGAAATAATCATGTCTTGCATAAGATGTAAAGCTACGAGAATCTGTAAGCATACCATTGAATAGACCAAGACCTGATGTGTTAGCATATATCTTCAATTGTTCTTCGATTCCATCTCTATGATCCATGAACCACCATGCTGCACCTAATTGCATCTTGCCTCTTGTTTCTCCAGCAAAATCTCCAATCATGGTAGCAAGTGGATAATATGAATTTGGATTTAGTGTATACACTATAGTCTTTGGAAGTCCTGAACTCTTTTCAATATAGTCAAATAATCTACCACCAGCTGCAATATCTAAAGCATTAGATAAACTATCAATTCCAGTATCTGGACCTATTTGCGCATAGCGCAAACTGTTTTGATTTCTTAATACGCCCGTATGCAATTGCATAACGATATCATTTGCTCTACACAATCTTGCAATCTCACATAGCATAATGAATATGTAATCGTCTTTAGATTGAGAATCAATCTCTTCTCCATTAATAACTTTCATAAATGCCATATTTGCAGCTTCATAGCTGCCTCTAGATTTTGGGAAATCTGCAAAAGATACATCTGTTGCTACGCAACCTAATGACATGAAATAATCTAGCCTTATCTTAATTGCATTAATAAGTGCTGGTAAATTGTGTATATTAACTCCTGCTGCTCTTCCAAGTTTAAAGATATAATCTTTAAAGTCTTTTGCTTGGATGTTAATTATTCTATCTACTCTAAAGCATGGAAGAACTTTGAAAGATAAATCCTCAGATAATAATAATTCATGGTAATTTAAATCATCCGCAGGATCATCTGTTGTAACAACAACTTTAACATTAGACCCTTCTATTAATTCTCTAGCATTGAAATGACCATTTCTCATAATCTCTAGAGTGTCTTCCCAAATTTGAGGAGCGGTTGCAGAACTTAATGGTGTTGTGATACCAAAATATTGCTTTAACTCTAAATGTGCCCAATGATATACAGGATTCCCTATAAAGTCTGGCATTATGGATGCAAATTTAAAAAATTTGTCCTTTGGATCAGCGCTTCCAGTAATATAATACTCATCTATACCTGCATTACGCATAGTACGCCATTTATAATGGTCTGCCTCTAGCCATAACTCAGTTAGATTATAATAGGTTTTATTTTCGTAAATTTCTTTTGGTGATAAATGACAATGGTAATCTAAAATTGGCATATCTTTAATATCTTCATAATATTCTTTTGCCATATCAGATTTTAATAAAAAAGAATCTCCGTTGAACATACGTTCTCCTCCATTATACAAATCATTATACTATATAATTTGTATAAAATGAATAGAAAAATTTTTATAAAATTTGGATTAATTATCAGATTAAATAAAAAACGCTATGTAGTTTACTACACAGCGCTTCATATTTAAATCAATTATTACTATTCGTGTAAAGCTTTATATGCCATCTTTGGATTGTCTGTCATAATACAGTCAGCACCATTATCTCTTAATGTCTTAACATCATCTGCATCATTGATTGTCCAATACTGAACAGCTATATCATAAGAATGTGCAAATGAGATAAATGCTTTTGAATGGAAATTATAAATTGCTTTTGCACCCATTGGTATTTGTAATACATTAAACTTGAAATCACGTGTCTTTACTCCGTAAAGGAATGCAAAATAGAAATCTAAAACTTCTGTAATAGATGCAGATCTTGTAACTTGTGGATATGTCTTATCAATATACTTTGTTACATTACCTTGGAATGTTCCAACAATAGTTGAGTTAAGAATGTTATATTCAACCATCTTTTCATATAACTTATCCATTGCCTTCTCGCCTGTTTTGCCACCATCTTTAATCTCAATGATGTAATGAAGTCCAGAATAATTGGTTGTTAAATATGTTAAGATTTCATCTAATGTTAGAATTCTGACATCTACTAATTGTTCATCTGGAACATTTCTATATTTGTAGTTGCCGTTTTCGTCCTTGAAATTGTATCCAAAGTTAAGAGTCTTTAGCTCTGCTAAAGTTTTGTCTTTTGCCTTAACTTTTTTCTTTCCAAAAACTTCTGTGGCATTTGATGTACGATTTACTGTATCATCATGGAGAAGAACTAATTGTTCATCCTTTGTTAGGTGTAAATCAAACTCTAAAACGTCTACTTTATAATCTATAGCATCAGACATACAAAGTTTGAATGCAGCCATTGTTTCTTCTGGCTCTAAATCTCCACCTGCTCTATGAGCAGAAAGATATAAACCATCTGCTGTATCAAATCTTATATAAGCATTATCCCCAGAATATGATGTAACCTCTTTTACTCTGTTATAATTTCCAGTCAATGGTAATACTAAAAAATTTAATACCAAGACAAGTGCTATGACACAAACAATACTTACAATTATTTTTTTCATAATTAATCCCTCATAAAATTTAACCAATAGTTAATGCACCCTTTGGGCAAATTGTTGTACATTTGCCACACTTAACACATTTAGAAACATCTACTGTTGGCGCATTGAATTCAACTTGTGTTAATGCTTTCATAGGACAAGCTAAGGTTGCTGGACATCTGTGATTTTGAGGACAAAGCTCACTCTTGACTATTAATGCTGACATCTTCCACCTCTTCATTATCTAACTCACTTTGTGAGTTATCTTCTTCAATCGTTTCCTGATTTTGCTTATTCTTTATCTTTCCAGTAATAATATCTATTATCTTCACAATAATAGGAGATAATATAATGTTAATTGCAAATTCAACTAAGAAATTAATTCCTGCAACTGTAACAACTAAAAATATAAATACTCCATTTAATCCACCTTCAACACCCCAAACCTCAGCAATTACCTTGTTAATCATCAATGCACCAATGATGAATATTCCTGTATTTATAATAGGTGCTAAAGCAGATGCTACATATGCTCCAATAATTGGATGCTTTTTTGCAATTAGTTTATAAACTAAAGCAGGAATCCAACCACACATAATTGCTTTTACAAAGCAAATAAGTGCTACCATAAATGGTGATTCGGCAAATAACATCGCAGAACCAGCATCTAATCCTGTGACTACAGCAATGAAAGTTATTAAACCAAAAGAAAATCCTAATAGCATTCCAGCAATAGGTCCAAGTAATATTCCACCTAAAACTATTGGTACAAGTACCAATGAAATGCTAACAGGTCCAATCTTTATATAACTACCAACAAATTGCAATATAATAATCAATGCAAGAAGTATGGCAAAATATACTATATTCTTTGTATTTATCTTGTTTGCTCTCATAATGTATATAAATATAACATATATTTTTGAAATAGTAATGGAAAATTATACCAAATTAACAATTAATTTGATATTATACTCTTATGGCAAAATTAGTATATGAAAATGACAAGGCAATAATTAAGGATGTAAAGGCAGTATTTTTTGACCTGGATGGGACACTTATAGATAGTCTCCCATTTTGGAGATCAGTTAATAGAATGTTCTTTGCAAAATATAATATGGATTTACCAGATGGTTTCATTGCTAAAACAAATGCCATGCGCTTTGAAGAAACTGTTGCATATTCTTGTTCTCTTGTTCCACAAAAAGTTGATGTAAATGAAGCAATACAAGAATGGAAAAATATAGCTATTGAACAGTATAAAAAAATCATTCCTCTAAAAGAAGGAGCACTTGATTATCTAAAACAAATCCATGATCTTGGAATAGATATGTATATCGTTACAAGTGGCGAACCATGTATGTATGAACCATGTATGAAAAGAGTTGGAATATGGGAATATTTTAAAGATGTATTCTCTGCAAATTTGGTTGGAGTTGGTAAAGCAAGTGGCAAGATATATGAGTATGTTCTTCAAAAAACAGGATTAAAAATAGACGAAATAGTGCTATTTGAGGATGCTTTATATGCTGTGCAAAGTGCTAATAAATTAGGCATTTTAACTATTGCAGTTTATGATGAACATGGCGATTCCTTTGAAAACGCGAATTTACCAAATCATATACTTTATTCATTCAAAAATGCACCATTAATTACTGATTCTGCAAAATAAACCACATTTTACACCTTATTTACATCCAGCAACATCTAGCTCTATATGAGCCTTATTTTATACGCGTTTTTATATTAATATAACACGCAAAAAAGACTATGCTAGTCTTTTATTTGCATTTATATATGCCGATATGGTATTATTTTTATGAAAGGAATAAAAAATGTTATCAATTTGCTTATATCGCGACATCAGAGAATCCGAAAAATATAAGGCCTCTAAATCAAGGCTTACTTTTCCAGTTGGTCTTGAAAATGATGTAAGATATGTTGTTGATACATTAGATAATTCGGGATCTATTTTAATTGCTGGTTGTTCTCAATGTGGAAAAACCATGTTCTTAAAATCAGTTTTAAAAAGTATTGTAGATAGAAACACACAAGACACTGCAGACATCTATATCTTTACAAGAAAAGCAGATGAATTAGCTTCATTTAGACACTCTCCAATGGTTGCTGGATTTACATCAGACTTTGGTGAAATGAATGATACTCTAAAAGCTGTTAAAGCCTCACGTGGCATGATTTCAAATAAGGATAGATATTGCGTTATATTCATTGACGAAATTGCAGACTTCCTTGTATCAGATTATGGTAACGAAATTGCAAATAGATTGTTCGATATTTCCAAACTTGAAAATGTATATATCGTTGCATCCACAGAAGTACCATCTATCTTCAATTCTCTAGATCAATCTGAATTCCGTTCTTCAGATGAAGTATTAAGAGTTAGACGTATCTTTAAAACAGTTGCTCTTGGTGTCCAATTAGAATCTCAAGATGCATTCTTGCTTACAAGACAACGTGCGTATCCAAGAAATACTGGCGAATGGATGATATTTAAAGCAGGTTCAGATGACCATATCACAGTTGTTGGTTCTCTAATCCTTTCAAATGATTATGCTATCCAAGATGAGATAGATCGTTATAAACATCCAGAACAAAGAGCTAATACTCCAGACAATACTCAATTTAAAGCATGGGAGAAATGTAGACAATACTTCCATGATAATAGAGAAGCTGCTAGACATAAGGGTAAAGAGGCCGAAAGAATCAAAGATACTATGGCTTTACACCTCACTGCATACCTTGCAAGCACAGGTATGTATAAGGCATCTTCTTTCCTTCAAAGATATTGCGATTATACTAGACACATAAAGGTCGTAGATATCCTAATCGACCCTACATATGAACCATTATGGGACTTTAACCCTCTATCTGGTAAATACAACGATGAAATCGCTAGGTTACTTTTCCTTGAAAAATCAGCAGGAGAATTAGAGGGCGCACACTGGAATGGATTGATCGGCAGACTAGAATTAGCCTACTCAACTCCTAACTTCCCTCTCAAGGCCACAGACACCCTAATAACCATAATTATTAATGGTACTATGGGATGCATTCCTTGCTATGACACACTCTTTAAGAGAGCTATTGAGGCCTTAAATAATGTTGAAGTTGTACCAGTTCTACATCCTATACTTTCTGAAGAGTCATTTAAGGCACTTTGTAACTTCATGAGATATAATTCCTCAGACTTCGGTGATATTCTTGCTAGACAAGAATACGAGCTCTATACGCCTATGAGATTGCTAGATATGTATATGTGGCAAGTTGGTATAGATAGTTATAAACAAGACTATTCTAGAAAGAGACCTGAGGTTGTTAAAAAACAAGAAGCTTTGCTTGAAGCCGTTAATGCATTCGCACCAGAGAATATGACTCCAAATGAGGATGACATAGATATAACGGACAATCCAACTCAAGAGTAAAATAAAAGGGCTACTGATTCAACATCAATAGCCCTTATTTTTACATTAATATTGTTTATTTAGATTTATCTAAGTTCTTCCATAAAGATTCATAGTTCTTTTCATAATATGTAATATTATCTGAAATAGCACCTTCACCGAACTTATTTACTTCTAATGAATACTTCTCATATTTCTTACCAGATAATAACTTATCGTAGATAACATCGTAAATTGTCTTGCAATTATCTAATTCTTTATCATATGTAATAACATAATTAACTGGCAGCTTATTCGCTTTTTGTAATAAATCTAGATTAATTGGTTCTTCAGGAACTTTTGTTCCATCTAAATTTTCGAATGTCTGTGTGGAATCATCATAACATGAATATGTTGTAACAAGAACAAAGATTCCAGCATAACCAGATGTTGAACCATTATCAATAAAGCTATCTGCAAATAGATAAGAATTATCTAATGTTCCATCTGTGCTATATGAACCAACGCCTTTGTTTATTAAAGCTCTTGCTCTATCTGTGAATGCTGTAATATATGATGAAGCAACGTCTGAATCTTTTGCAGATACCATATATCCTAATCCACCATTGTTAGAATCTGAGGATGTACCACCTGAATCATCACCAACAAGATATAACCATGCTGTTGCTAATTCTCTGTACCAGTAAACTGATTCAATGTGAGACAATTCATTTGCTGCAACTGCATCATCGATTTGCTTGAAGCTGTTGTAGATTTGTTCAACAATACCTGTCTTTGTTCCATCAGACATTGCTGGCCAATATTTAATATTGCCCTCATCATCTGGATCAGAAAGATATGCCATTGTTGGACATTCGTGTACGTTGTACACGATTTCCCATTTACCATCATCGTTCTTCTTGAATTCAATCATCTTATCGAAATCATTATCTTTGTTGTATTCATTATACTTATGATCTGGATCTAAACATGTACATTGATGGTTCTTATCTGTTTGTGCGTCATAGGCAACATAGTTGTCTAACTCTTCTGTATAATGATCACATTCTGCCTCAGATGAATAATCTGGATTAGAAACTGCTACCATATGTGCATTGAGTAATTCGTTTCTACGAGCAATAAGTTGTTCTTTAGAATATGTACCATCAGAAGCCATCTTGGTCAATTCATCAACTTCATCGCTATCTAACTTAAGTAAGATGTTAATTACAAATCCATAACAATCTTGTGATTCTGGTATTGTTGTAGTATCAGCTGCATAGTTTTGCCAAATTGCATCTGAAAGAGTTCCTGTGATAGCTGTTTCATAAGCTGAATCACTATCTGCATATACTTCAATATTGTTTGCAACTAATCTATCATATTCTGCAATAACTTCACTTGGATCAACCTCAACATTGTATCCAACCATTCTTTGATACTTGTTAAGTATCAATGTCTTGAATTCGCCATTGAGGTAATAATCATAATCCATATATGAATCAGCAAGTTTATCCTTTAATTGTTTCATGGATTTATCAAAGTACTTGTTGATATCCTCATCTGTTAATTCTAAAGTTTCTTGTGCCTTGTCTTTTGCAGTTTGTGCATATGCTGCATCAAAGAACTTTAACTTTGCAGCTGCTTCTGCATCAGATACGGCAGCTTTAATCTCAGCTTCAGATGTATATTTGGAATAATCATAAGTTGTATCTTCTTCCTCTTCCTTAGCCTTCTCTGTTCTAGGTGCTAAGTATTTTGTCCACTTAGCCTTGAGGTAAAGATTTGCTTCTAACTTGGCATCTGCACCAAATGGATATAATGTACCGGAAACAACATTATCATTAACTACATACCAACCAATGAATGTATATCCATCTTTTGTTGGATTGGTTGGTCTATCAGCAGCTTCGCCTTTTAAAATCTTTTGAGTTTCAACATCTGTGCCACCATCTGAATCAAAGAATACTCTGATAACATTATCTTTGTTATCCTTTGTAATCTTTTCATGAGTATAAACACCAGAATCAGTAGCTTCTTGAGCACCTTGATTTGCTTTATCTTCTTCGATCAATTCTTTAATAATGGATTCTAAAGAAGTTTGCATATCCTTGTTGATTTCGTCAACAGCATCAACATATTCAAGGTTAGATAAGAATTGTCTTAATTCTAAGTTTGCTGGTTCACCTAATCCTTCTTCAGATGCAATTCTGTCTTTTACATAAAGAACTAATAATTCTCTTTGTGCTAAAGAAGAAAGAATGTAACTAGCAGCTTGTTCATATGTCATGCCATAATATTGAACATAAGAATAGGCATAAGCATTAAAGCTTGATGCAAGTTGTGCTTTTGTGATAGTTGCAACTTGGTTGTTATAAACTATCTTTGCAACAACTTGGTTTGCGTCTCTTGCTTCGTTCTTAGAGAAGATCTTATCGCATCCAGCAAGCATTGTGATTGCTAGTGATAAAAGAAGAACGATTACCAAGATTGTAAATAATTTTCTTTTCATTGTTGTCTCCGATATATAATTTCACCTTTGGTGAAAACTAGTTTCTTTTTATGTTATATACGCACATATAGGCATACTTATAGAGCATATATAAAGGTATTATACTTAAAATAATACTTATTGACAAATGATTTTTATTTGTCTTTTGCATTTTTACGACAAAACAAAAACTCCAAGATTTTTTAATCTTAGAGTTAATGTTATTTGACTTAAGCAAATAAAAACTATTTTTTCTTTGAACCTTTCTTGTCTACGAATGCTGAAACGATTACAAGAACGCCAAATACTGCAACAACTACACCAACGATAATCCAGAAAATATCTCTGAAATCATCTAATGCAATATATAAAGAAGCAAAGATTATTAATGCAACACCTAGAACAAGTTCTATAATGCCTATTAATAAATTCTTCTTTACGATATAGTAAATACCTGCTGATAAAAGTGCTGCGCCTAATGCTAATAAAAGAACGATTGCAATATTAATAAATACTGCAAGTGAAATAAAGAAGCTTGCAAGTAAGAATGCGCCAATTAATAATAGTGCTACTCCTAAGAAAATATAGCCGAATGCAAACTTGTTTTCTTTAACTGTACTATAGATACCAAGACCTAATAGAGCAGCTCCCGCAATTAATGCTATAACACCAATAAAGATATCAAGAGCATATCCTGCGCCACATACTGCAATAATAATTCCTAAAGCAATTAACAAAGCGCCACAAACAATTGGAAATATTTGTTCTTTCTTCATTTTGAAATCCTCCTAAATTATTTTTGTAAAAATTATAATGTCTACGCCTTTCTATGTCAAAAAATTACATATAATTTATTTAATAAATAAAAAAGTTTAGTTTTTCTCTTGTCTTTTTTTATTTTATATTGTTAAAATACCTATGTGCACGAATGCATAATTCTTTAAAGGAGGAACGAGTCATGAATTATCACCATGTTGAAGATGATGCACCATACCGAAGTTGCTTGGCTTGTTCCATCAATTTCTAGTTTTACATTATCTTAGATAATTTTTAGACTTTATTTAAAAAATGAAGGAAAAAATTCTCGAACTTTTAAAGGAAAAAGACTACTTAGGCGCAGCAGAAGAAATGGCTACGCTTAATCCAAAGCATGCTGCAACAATTCTAGAAGAATTAGATCAAGAGCATCTTATCCCACTTTGTAAGGAATTAGAACCAGATTTCCTTGCAGATGTACTTATTGAATTGGATCCGGACTTAAAACAAACTATTATTAATAGTTTAAATGAAGAAGAATTGGATGAATTCATGGATGAGGTTGATACTGATGATAAACTAGAAATTATTGAAGACTTGCCAGAAAGTACAGCTTTGAAAATTATAGACTACGAAGAAATTAACCAACTTTTAGAAGATAGAAACTTCTCTACCTTAAAGCCATTACTAAGTTCAATGAACGAAAATGACTTGGCAGATATTTTCGAACAAATACCAGATCAAAACTTGGTCTTATTGTTCAGACTTCTTCCTAAAGACTTAGCTGCAGATGCATTCGTAGAAATGGATTCGGAAACTCAAGAACAATTATTAAATAAATTGTCTGACCAAGAATTGAAATCCGTTATGGATGAAATGTTCGTTGACGATATCGTAGATATCGTTGAGGAGATGCCATCTAACGTAGTTAAGAGATTACTTGCAAAGACAGATCCAGCAAGAAGAGATTATGTTAATCAATTATTAAGATACCCAAAGGATAGTGCTGGTTCCATCATGACAGTTGAGTACATGTATTTCTACTCATACCTTACTGTTGAACAAGCTTTTGCAAAAATCAGAAAAAACGCTATTAACAAGGAAACTATTTACACTTGCTACGTAGTAGATAAAACAAATAAATTAATAGGTATGGTAACGGCCAAGGATTTAATGCTTGCCTCACCTGAGACAACCATTGAGGATATCATGGAAGAGAATGTTATCTATTCCTACACATTAGATGATAAAGAAGATGTTGCAAGAAAACTAACGGAATATGGCTTCTTAGCAATTCCAATAGTTGACGAAGAACAAAGACTTGTTGGTATCGTAACAGTTGATGACGCTATTGATGTTCTTCAAGAAGAGAACACCGAGGATATCGAAAAAATGAACGCTATCCGTCCATCAGATAAACCATATCTAAAACAAAGCGTTTTCTCAATTTGGAAAAACAGAATACCTTGGTTACTTGTTCTTTTAGTAAGTGCAACATTCACTGGATTAATTATTAATAAATATGAAGCAAAATTAAGTGCTATAAGTACAGTATTATTCGCATGTGTGCCTATGCTCATGGACACAGGCGGTAATGCAGGTTCCCAAGCATCAGTTACAGTTATTCGTTCTCTAGCTCTAGGTGATGTAGAAACGAAGGACTTCTTTAAGGTTGTTTGGAAAGAGATAAGAGTTTCACTCTTATTAGGTGTTTCACTTGCAATTGCATGTTTTGGAAAACTTATGCTCTTAGATAACTTAGCATTTGGATATAAAGATTATACTCCAATGCGTTGTGCAATAGTTGCACTCGCTCTCTTCATTACAGTTATCCTTGCAAAGTTAGTTGGATGTATTCTCCCATTACTTGCAAAGAAATGTAAATTAGACCCTGCAGTTGTTGCATCTCCATTCATTACAACCATTGTTGATGCTCTATCATTAATTATTTACTGCACAATAGCCGTTGCAATATTATCTTAATGGTGAATTATGGAAGAAGAATTGTCTCAAAATAAACAAGATGCAGGTCTACAACAATTAATGAAGCAACGAGAAAAAGGCATAGTTGCTACCTCATCAGTTGGAATAGGTGGCAATGTTGTCTTAGTTGCAATTAAAGCTATTATTGGTATCTTAACTGGATCCATTGCTTTAATTATTGACGCAGTCAATAACTTAACAGATGCTCTATCTTCTATAATTACAATTATTGGCACAAAATTATCAAACAAAAAACCAGATAGAAAACATCCTTATGGACATGGCAGAGTTGAATATGTAACATCAACAATTATTGGTGCACTTATTTTATTTGCTGGCGGTATGGCAATTTATGAATCTATTATTTCTATAATAGACCATTTCCAAATAGGTGCAATGCCAGAATTTACCTACATTTCACTAATCTTAATTGCTGTAGGTATTGTTATTAAGTTAGGACTCGGTATTTTTTATAGAATACAAAGTAAAAAATTAAAGAGTGATGTCCTAAAAGCAAGTGGTCTTGATGCATTATTTGATGCTGTTTTATCTACTGGCACACTCATTTCCGCAATAATTGCCCTTTATGCTAACACCTATATTGAAGGTTATGTTGGTATTATAATTGCTGCATTCATTCTTAAGTCTGGTTTCGGAGTTATAAGAGAAGCTATATCTCAAATCATTGGACAAAGAATTGATGATGAAACCACAACTATGGTTAAGAAAGAAATTGCTGAAGTTGAAGGAGTAGATGGCGTTTATGATTTAATCTTAAATAGCTATGGAAACAATAAATTCATTGGTTCTGTTCATATTGGAGTTAGCAATGATATTTCTGCAGTAGAAATCATGGACCTCGAAAAAAAGATAGCTGGTTTAATGTATTTCAAGCATAACATAATTATGACAGTTGGTATTTATGCTCAAGATACAAAAGATGAAGAAACAAATGAAATGTTAACTTATCTTTTAGAAGCTATCAAAGAAAATCCAAATATATTACAAGTTCATGGTTTCTATATAAACAAAGAAATAAATATTGTTTCTTTTGATATTGTTTTATCCTTTGATGAAAAAGATCCAGAAGGTGCAGCAGAAACTATTAGACAAAAAATTAAGGAACAATTCCCTAAATACAATTATATCTGTAATATAGACTACGATTATTAATTACTTCTTTGACAGATTAAAACTAATATCAATTAAATCAAAAATTATATTATCTAAAAGGGTATCGTCTAAAATGATTGATACCCAATAATTTTTATTCATATGATAAGCAGGATATATTCCTTCTATTTTTAAGCACTTTTCAACCATATCATCTAATTTGATATTCATTACATCAACAAAACCATCAGCATTTTTTATAAGCCTATCTCTTTTAACATGCATAATAATGCCAAACCATTTTTTACTATCATTATTTCTAAAGACTCCGCAATCCGGTGTATCATCCCATAAAAACTCCGGTTGAGCTTTGTATTTTTCAATATTATGATAGGTAATCCTATTAGCTTGTGGCAAAGCAAAATAATCTCTTTTAAAGCAATGGTCTCTAATATCTAAAAGAATCTCAGTGCAAGCATCTTTCATTTCTCCCAAGAAGCTTCCGACACCATCTTTTATGTTCAATCCAATATATTCATCCCCGAATTCTTTATCCATAATATTGGCAGAAATCTGGTCATCTTTAATTTTAACGATAATTTCAAAATCGTCATTTAAAATATTTCTTTTGAATATGTAAACATCTTGTTCTGCAAAGAAACCATATTTCAACAATTCATCATAAATTGGAAAATAATTTAAAAACAATTCGTCTATTAGTTTCATTAATTAAAAGAAATTAGATAATTTAATATAATCATCAAGAGACAGTCTTTCCCCTCTGATTGTAGGTTCAAATCCTGCCTCAACAATACGTTTTGAAGCTTCATCTTTTGATATTGCATAACCAGCTGATAGATTGTTTGCAAGGGTTTTTCTGCGCATTGCAAAGGATGCTCTAACTAGTCTATTTAACTTCTTTCTTTCTACACCTTTTAGTTTTCCATCTACTCTATCTATTCTTACAACAGCACTATCTACCTTTGGTGCTGGGAAAAACATTTGCTTTGAAACTGTTCTGGTAATGCTTGCATTACCCCATGTTGCAACTGCAAGAGTTATGGATGAATAATCCTCTGTTCCCGGTTTTGCAACAAGTCTCTTTGCGACTTCCTCTTGTACCATGATTGTAATGGAATCTAGTTTAAAGTTAGATTCTATGAATCTAATTATTAATGGTGTTGTAATATAATATGGTAAGTTACCAATTAATTTAAAGTTGCCATCTCCAATGATGTTTATAATGTCTTCATCTTTCATACGAAGTACATCCTTAAAGATAACTTCTATATTCTCATAGCCAGCTAAAGTGATATTTAAAACCTTTTGAAGGTTTTTATCTACTTCAAATGAATATAACTTATTGCATTCATCTGCTATATATCCAGTTAATGTTCCTGCACCAGTTCCAATCTCTAAGACTGTATCTCCACTTTCTATACCTGCGTCCTGAACAATAGCTTTTAACAAATTTTTATCTGAGATAAAGTTTTGTCCAAGCGCCTTATTCGTATAGAATGAGGTGGAATGTAATACGTCTGCTAGATTGTAATTATTCATATTAGTCTGCGTGGATTGTTTCTCTTTCTCTAAATTTAGCGCCTAGAGACTCTGTAATCTTCCTACAAGCCTCTATCTCCTCTTCGCCGATAAAATCTACGATAGAGCATGTTGTATCAATACCAGCGTCTACACAGTCTTTAATGAACTTTAATACTGCTGGGTATGCTTTATCTTTAAATTCTGGAAGTGGTCTACAAATTTCATCGTAGAATTCCTTGCTTGCAGCATTTAAAGAAATGTTGATATGATCTATGCACTTTGCAAGAATTTGTGCTGAATCGTTTCTTTTGTTGATTAAATCACAATGACCATTAGTATTTAATCTTGTTATAAAACCTTTTCTCTTTAAATAAGATGCAACCTGTACCAAAATAGGTAATCTATAAGTTGGTTCACCAAAACCACAAAATACAATTTCTTTGTATTTTTTAAGTGGATATAAAGATAAATCTTCAATTACTTGCTCATATGTTGGCTCTAATTCTAACCAAAGGTTATCTTCGCCCACACCATCTGAGAAGTTTCTAATGCAGAACTCACATGCATTAGAGCATCTATTTGTTAAGTTTATGTATAAACTATCTCCGTATTCGTATACAAAATTTTTCATTTTTCTATCCTAGTAAATAATGCTTTCGCATTATTAGTTGTAATCTCAATTAATTCTTCTACAGGTATTTCTTTAATTTCTGCAGCTTTTTCGGCA
The DNA here is from genome assembly GCA_045130665.1 of Christensenellales bacterium. Lineage (GTDB taxonomy): Bacteria > Bacillota > Clostridia > Christensenellales > CAG-917 > RGIG8124. Next base: position 518,869 of record JBGUQC010000004.1, read on the forward strand.
ACTAAAGATATAAATTTTGGCTCATTCATTTCACCCCTGTGTGGTGTTGGAGCCATATATGGGCAATCTGTTTCTAGCAATAATCTATCTAGTGGTACTTCCTTTAGTGCCTCAACGTTTCTTTTTGCGTTCTTAAATGTTATTGCGCCACCGAAAGAAAAGTATGAACCCATGTCGGCGAATTGTTTAACCAATTCCTTTGGACCAGAATAACAATGCATTACAAAACCATTGGTTAAATACATAGTATTTTCATTCAAAATCTCAATGGTATCTTCTATTGCATCCCTCATATGGATAGAAATTGGAAGTCCTAACATGGATGCAACTTCTATTTGTTCAATAAAAGCACCTTTTTGGATTGCCTTTGGTGGGGTTTTTGGATCATCTAGTCTAAAATAATCTAAACCTATCTCTCCCCAAGCAACTACTTTCTTGGATTGAGACAGTATAGACATCTTTTCATAATTATCTTCCGAGCAATCTGTATATGATGCATCTGGATGAATGCCAATTGCTGCATAAACATTGTCATGTTTCTCTGCAAATTCTACAGCTGTCTTTGAAGATTTGAAATCGTATCCAACATTTATAAGAGCCTCAATACCATCTTTATTCATTTCAGAGACTATTCTTTCTGCATGAGGAACAAGTCTTTCGTCATTAAGATGGCAATGAGTATCTATAATCATTATCTGACCTCACTTCCTGATGCTACTTTGCTAATAGGAGCAACTAAAACTACATTGTCTCCATCACATGCACAAAGTAACATACCTTGAGATTCAATACCTCTAAGTTTTGCTGGTTTTAAGTTGGCAACAACTACTACTTGTTTACCAACCATTTCTTCTGGCGTATAGTATTTTGCAATACCACTAACAATAGTTCTTGTTTCATCTCCAACCTTAACACTGAACTTTAAGAGTTTGTCTGCATTCTCTACTTTTTCAGCCGTTAAAATCTCACCAACTTTTAACTTAATTGTCATGAATTGGTCTATTGTTATCTCATTTACATCAACAACATTTTCTGGTGTTGTTTTTGCAGAATCGGATGTTTTTCCTTCCATTTTAGCCTCTTTATCCTTTTGTTTTGCTAAATCATCTAAATACTTATTGATGAATTCAATTTCCTTAGTTTCATCTATTCTGTTAAAGAGTGGAGCCATTGTATGTGTTTGTGTTCCAGGAACAATACCACCAAATTTACGTATAGAATCAAAGGTCTTTAAATCATCAGATGTGCCTAATGCATCAAAGACTTTGCTTGGTGAAACAGTAAGATATGGTTGTAACATTACATTACATATTCTTATCAACTCGAACAAGTTATACATAACTGTTCCAAGTCTCTCCATGTCACCATTCTTTGCAAGATTCCATGGTGTAGTTTCATCAATATACTTATTGCCACGAGATAATACTTCCATGATATCGCTTAATGCTTTAGGTGCATCTAGCTTATCCATATCTTCAATACATCTATCTAATAATCCCTCAGCCATTGAGATAATTCCATTATCTAAATCTGTTCTTGCACCTGGAGTTGGAATAACACCACCAAAGTACTTTTCAAGCATTGCAAGAGAACGATGTACTAAGTTTCCATAGATGTTTGCAAGATCTGTGTTAATTCTCTTAATTAACATCTCAGATGTATATGTACCATCTGAACCGAATGGGATTTCTCTTAAAAGATAATATCTTATGGCATCTATGCCATATCTATCTACCAAGAAGTATGGATCTGCAACATTACCCTTAGATTTAGACATCTTGTCTCCACCAAATAATAACCAACCATGGCCATATACTTGTTTTGGAAGTGGTAAATCTAATGCCATTAAGAGTGCTGGCCATATAATTGTGTGGAATCTTACGATTTCTTTTCCAACCATATGTAAATCTGCTGGCCAATATTTCTTAAAGTTCTCATCATTGTCTTGTAGATAACCAAGAGCGGTAATATAGTTAGATAATGCATCTACCCAAACATATACTATATGTTTATCATCGAAAGTAAGAGGAATACCCCATTTAAATGATGTACGAGAGACACATAAATCTTTAAGACCTGGTTTAATAAAGTTATTAACCATTTCATTAAGTCTGCTCTTAGGCGCTATGAAGTCTGGATGAGATTCATAGTATTGCATTAATCTATCTTGATATTTTGAAAGACGGAAGAAATAACTTTCTTCTTTCATGAGTTTAACTTCTCTACCACAGTCTGGACACTTTCCATTTACTAATTGTGACTCTGTCCAGAAACTCTCACATGGTGTACAGTATAAGCCCTCATATTCAGACTTATAAATGTCTCCGTTTGCAAGGAGTTTTTCCATAATCTTTTGGATGGTTTTCATATGATAATCATCCGTTGTACGGATGAACTTGTCATAAGAGATGTCTAAAAGTTTCCAAAGATCTTTGATTTTTAATACTATATCGTCTACATACTTTTGTGGTGTCTTTCCAGCTGCTATTGCCTTTTGTTCAACCTTTTGACCATGCTCATCTGTTCCTGTTAAATAGAAAACATCAAAGCCGTTCATTCTCTTAAAACGAGAAATAGCATCACAAATCACTGTTGTATAACAGTGTCCTATGTGCAAATCACCACTAGCATAGTAAATAGGCGTAGTAATGTAATACTTTTGTGCCATTTTTTGCCTCTATATTATAGTTTTGTAATAATTGTTAAGAATTTTGCTGGTTTGTTATTCATTGCAAGTTGAGCATGTGGTAGTTGTGGATTGAAATATATGCTATCCCCTGCTCTTAGATAATAATCTTTTGAACCAATGATAACTCTAAGCTCACCTTCTAAAACATAGTTGAATTCTTGTCCATCATGTTTTACTAATTCAGGTGCATCTGCTGGAGAGATTGTAACAAGCATTGGATTCATCTCTTTATCTCTAAAACCTGCAGCAAGAGATGAGAAGGAATATCCTTCATATCTCTTTACAGACAAACCATTACCTGCTGTAACCATGAAAGCTTCTGTTTCTTCTGGCATTAAACCATTAAGAATATAGGATGGCTCTGTTTCTAATCTTGCAGCAATTCTATATACTGTGTTAATTGGAACTTCATCCTCGCCGCTTTCATATCTAAGATATACAGCTTCTTCTATCTCTAGCATGTCTGCTAGTTCTTTTGTTGTATAGCCATTGAAAGTTCTAAGTTCTACTAGTCTTTCTGCTATGGCTTTTATTGATGTATCATTATTTTTCATCTGCAATCGCCTTATTTAATTGTTCAATTAATGCATCTGCATCAATTCCATGTACCATGCATGCTTCTGCAACGGTTTCGCCATGTGCCATAGCACATCCTAAGCAACCCATACCATTAGACATGAAAATACTTGCCAATTTTTGTGTGTCACCCATTTGTAATGCATCCATAATCAATGTATCTTTTGTGATCATATTGCCCTCCTAGTCTGTTAACATATAGTAGATAATTGGTACTAAGACTGCTGCAATTGCACATAATCCCAAGAATACTGCAATGAGTACTCTGAGTGGTGAAACTGGTGCCTTTCCTGTAGATGCCCCTGATCTACCGTTAACGATAAAGTTATATATTTTTTGTTTGTAACTAAATTCAGATTGCCATATTGGCAATAGTGCATATTGATAGGTGATACTGTTATATGTTGTGTGAACATTTAAGTAATCAATCCTATCTGGATTATATTGAGCTATAATTGCCTTTCTAATCTTGTCTTCCATAATGTCTTTTGCAACATTACAAGAATCAGTAAGAGTTTGGCTATATCTCTCAGCCTCATAACCAGCAAGGTAAGCCTTGTTATATTGGTCGAGGTTTTCTACATCAAAGGAATTTATCTTATTAATTTGTTTTTGTGTTGTTTGTGAGCTTGCCTCAACTATTATATGAGCAAAATCTTTAGATATCGTTCCAGATACGTTGTACCAACGTACTCTTGTTTCGGTAACTATTTGGTCTCCTCTCTTTACTTGGACTTGGTATTCTTCTCCGAAACGTCCATCGTATTTAGAAAATGTATCTGCATTAAAGATGAATGAAGGTATATATATACCTTTCATTTCTTTTGGATCAAACATCTTCTTTGCCTTACGAGGTGCAAATATCTTTTTCTTTAACCATCTTCTACCACATTCAACTGCCTCTTCTTTTGCAATTAAGAATGGCAATACACTATCTGGTTTTAGACCTTTAAGTTCTTCTAACTTAATAACATTAGTTGCACCACAGAATGGGCACTTTAGAGATGTTGTAAATCCTGTAAGTCCGACTAGACCATCACAGTTAGGGCAATGGTACTTAACATCTGAGCCTGCTACAAATCCATCTTTTGCATAAGCAAAATAGTCCTTATATTTAGGTCTTTCTAACTTGATTTCTTTTACTGAATCACAATAAGGACAAAACAAAGCTCTATGCTTTGGACTATATATCATATCTGCTCCACAGTTGGAGCATTTCTCAACTTGAGTTCCGTTTAATTCAGGCATATTCTTAGTTTAATTTTTCTCCACAATTTGGACAGAATTTAACTCCTGGTTTTACTGCTGTGCCACATTTTGGACATGCTGCTGTTAATTTTTCGCCACATTCTGGACAGAATTTAGCACCTTCTGAAACTGCTGCACCACACTTTGGACATACTGAACCGCCGCGTACTACTGCTGCTGGAGCGCCACAGTTTGGACAGAATTTAGCATTTTCATCTACCATTGAGCCACATTTTGCACATTTGATTTGTTTTGCTGCTGACATTGAAGATGATTCTGCATATGTCTTACCAATTGCAGCACCAACACCAATTCCCATACCTGCAGCTGCAAATGTACCACCCATTCCTGGATTTTTTGCAGCATCTCTCATAGCTTTTACACTTTCAACTTTTGCATATACGTCTACTGCATCTGAAATAACACCTAAAGATGTTCTTTCATCCATTGCTTTTTCTACAGATTCTGGTAATTTGAAGTTTCTAATTAAAACTGCATCAATGTCTAAACCTAATTCCATGAAACGTGGTGAACAGTTTTCTTTTGTTGTATTACCAAGTTCATTGTAATTAGCTGCTAAGTCTAATGCTGGTATTTCACATTCGCCTAAGAGGTCTGTTAATTCTTGAAGAACGATGCTCTTTAAGTGTTCTTGAATTAATTCTGTCTTATATGTTTTTAATGTTCCAAAACATTCTCTCATGAATGTGTCTGGCTTTGAAACGTGGAATGCATATTCACCATGACCACTTACTCTGATCATACCAAAGTCTTTATCTCTCATCATGATTGGGTTTGGTGTGCCCCATTTCATTTGAGTGAATCTCTTAAGGTTTACGAAGTAAACATCTACTTGCTTTGGATTTTCGAATGCATATTTCCAGTTAGCAATCTTTGTTAAGAATGGTGTTGAACCTTCTTCTAATTTCCAAATACCTTCTGTGAAAACATCACAAACAGTTCCTTGATATACAAAGATAGCAGCTTGAGAAGGTCTTACAATAAGTTGAGAACCCTTCATGATTGCATAACGATCTGGGCATTCAAACTTGTATACCATTGTGTTTGTTGATTGGTCTTCCCATGAAATGACTTTCAATAATTGTTTCTTGATAAATCCCATTTTATAATCTCCTAAAAAGTTATTTTTTTCTTGATTTAAAATTATACCACAGATTAAACAATTTTTTCAATTGTTTAGTTAAGAATATAAAAAAGAGGCCACGAAGACCTCTTTTAAATATTTGTTTTGTTTAATTATTATTCCCACTCAATTGTTCCAGTTGGCTTTGGTGTGATATCAAATAATACTCTGTTTACACCTTTAACTTCAGCTAAGATTCTGTCTCTAATGTGGAATAAAATTCCATAAGGAATTTCCTCAACTGTTGCACAGATTGCATCCTTGGTATTGATTGCTCTGATAACTACTGCCCATTCAACTGTTCTCTTGTTATCTTTTATACCTACAGATTTCATATCTGGAACTACTGTGAAGTATTGCCATACTTTGCCAGCTAAGCCATTCTTTGCAAATTCTTCTCTTAAGATTGCATCGCTTTCTCTTACTGCTTCTAATCTATCTCTTGTGATAGCACCAACACATCTTACTCCTAAACCTGGGCCTGGGAATGGTTGTCTGTATACCATTGAATCTGGTAATCCTAACTCTTTACCAACTACTCTAACTTCATCTTTAAACAATAGTTTAACTGGTTCAACTAATTCGAAGTTAAGTTCTTCTGGAAGACCACCAACGTTGTGATGAGCTTTAATACCCTTACTTTCTAAGATGTCTGGATAAATTGTTCCTTGTGCTAAGAATTTAATTCCTTCAATCTTCTTTGCTTCTTCAGCAAATACATCAATGAATTCTTTTCCAATTATCTTTCTCTTTGTTTCTGGATCATCTACTCCAGCTAATTTATCCAAGAATCTGTCTACTGCATCTACATAAATAAGAGTTGCGCCTAATTCCTCTTTGAATACCTTGATAACTTGTTCTGGCTCACCTTTACGAAGTAAACCGTGGTTTACGTGAACACAAACTAAGTTCTTGCCGATAGCTTTAATTAATAATGCAGCAACAACGGATGAGTCTACACCACCAGATAATGCTAATAAAACTTTTCCATCTCCAACTTGCTTTTTGATAAGTTCTACTTGCTCATCGATGAATGCTTTTGCTAATTCGCTAGTTTCGATTCTTTTCATCTCAACTGGTCTAACTGATTCGCTCATTTAAATAATCCTCCAAGTTTTTTACCATTATAATATCTTATTTTACCATTAGTAAAATACTTTTTTTATAAAATCACAACTTAATTGTTTCAAATAAAGATGCAAATTTCCCATCTGCTCTATAGAATGCAATTGGCATACCCAAAGGTGCATCAACTTTAATCTCTTTTGAACCTTCGAATTCTTTGTTAACAAAGAATTGTTTCCAATTTCCGCTTGGTAAATGTACTATTCTTTCTGTAGCATGTCTTGCAATAACTGGACATACAAAAATTTCATCACCAAGGAAATAACTATATAATTCCTTGCGGAGTGAGAAATCATTATCCTCATAGAAGTCTGGTCTCATTACTGGAATACCTTCATGTGCTTGCTTTGCACATTCTTTAAGATATGGGGTTAATGCTACGTGTACATTTGTTAATTTTGCAGTGTTCTCTATTATTGCATCATCATATGGTTGAGAATTTGCCTCTGGTCTAATGGTTTCATGAGATCTCATAACCATTGAGAATGTATTCATTTCCATCCATCGAGTAAATATTTCTGGATCTCTTTGTAATTTTTGGAAGCTAATAAATCCTCCAATATCGCTATGAACCATGCTCATACCACTAAATCCTAAATTAAATGAAGCAGGAATAGTACATGGCATACCATAATCCTTTGTAAAGTCTGTATGTTGGTCTCCATTCCACATCATTGTTGTGTATTTTTGAGATCCATTGTATGTTGAACGAGTAAAGAAGAAAGTTTCTTCTTTTCTTTCATGTGAATCTACTGCTTCTCTATTCAATCTTGCCCATAATGTTGGCCATTCATTGTGTAATATCTTTGCATCTCCATTGTATAAGACACTATCTACTGGCAAATATTCACCAAAATCTGCCATATATCCATCTATGCCTAAATCTAGCATATTTTTCTTAATTAATGTTTCTTTGAGATACTCAACCATCTCTGGATTTGTTAAATCCATCATACCCGCATCAAAAGTTGTACTCTTGACATGATAAATCTCACCTTTTTGAGTCTTGATGAGATAACCCTTATCTTTGCAATAATTGTATAAAGGACCATCCTTTACTAAATATGGATTGATGTATCCTAGGAATCTAATTCCCTTTTCTTTTAGAGCTGAAATTCTATTTTTGAGGTCTGGATAAAGTGATGAATCTACCTCCCAATTCCAGTATACTTGTTTGCCTGCAGCAGTGATCTTTTTACCAGACCAATCTTGACACCAAACAGATGAAACTTTTGCACCAGAATTTATGAGCTTATTTGCCATTTCTTCTGCTCTATCAATACCACCTTGAACACCCAAAATTAAGCCATTGTAGACCCACTCTGGAATGTACTCATTATTAGGTATATCTTCGTTCAATCTTTTTGCTATTTCTTTGAAGTTTTTACCTAATACATATAGCGCAGATTTAGGGCAACCATCGTATCTAAATTTAAGAATATTCTTGTTTTTGAAATCTTGTATTCCATAGTTAGATACATCAAAACGAATAGCATACATTTTTGATGAAACAAAAGTGGACATTGGTGCATAAGTATCAATTTTAAAGTGACCTTTTTCCTTGTAAGGCATGAAGCTTAGAAGTGTCTTTTGAATGATTGGCCAAATAACGATATGTTCCGAAACACAGTTTTTAACTATCTCATTCTTGAGGTTTAACTGGCGATATTGCTCACCACCACCAAAAATCGCTTCGTCTGGATCTCCTACAAAATTGAACTCAAAACCTAAATCTTTGGAATCTGTATCAAAACTAAAACGTAGTGCATTATTCTCAACATTTACCATTACTTTGATGGCGATATTTTGTGCACTAAATATAATAACAAGTTCGTTATTTGACTTAGATTCTATCTCATATTCGTTTAATAATATTCTCTTTTTAATTGTCTCCTTAACCTGAAAATTTCCGTGGCTTGTGGAGTACTTATAATTAGCCTTAATTGCACTAATAAATGGGTGCATTTCTGTGTGCGTAAACACTGTTTTATTATTGTAAATTAGAGATAGTTCATTGTCCTTAATTATTAGATTCATTTTCGCCCCCTAAATCATCATTTTCTTGCTTATTTTCAAGCTCATTTATATGCTTAATTTCGCCCTCATTTGGGATTTCAGATAAGCCCATTTCTGTTTGCTTAATAACCTTCTCGTGTTTCTTTAATTTAACATGAATAACAACTATTACAGCACCAATTAACATAATGCCAATTCCTAGTCCTTGAAGCCATGTTACCTTCTCTCCATCTACTAATACACCAAGAATTAAACTAATTACTGGAATAACCAATAAAGCAAGTTTTACTTGCCATACTTGCATTCTGTCTAAATTGTAATAGTAGAAGATGTATATACATGTTTGAGCTAAACCACCAACTACGAATAAAATGTAGAATACATAATTAAGTTTAACTGCACCTAATAGCTTAAAGTCTCCACTGATAAAGGATGCTAGTGTAAACAACACTAGAACTACCATGTTGTTGTAATAAGCTATCATATCTGATTTTACATGATATACGTTCTTTGCATGCTTAATAATGAATGCATCTATAGTTACACTTATTGCTGAAGCAATAAAGAATAAATCATACCAGTTAAAACTAAAGTTTTTACTACCAACTCCTAGAACCAAAATAACACCACCAAGCATTATTAATGATCCTATCCATTCTTTCGCATGTAATTTATGTTTGAAAATTACAACAGTTATAACATTTGTCATAATAATATCAGTTTTTAATAATACTGCACCCGTGCTTAGGTTGCCATACTTAAATCCAATATTAGCAAATAAGTCTGTTGTAAATCCAAGAACTCCAATTAGCAATAAAATCCATGTGATTTTGCCTTGTTTAAAGAGTTCTCTAAATTCTTTTTTACAAAGTAAAAACACTGTTAAGAATACAAAAGCAGCACCTCTTAATAGCATGCCTGCAACAAATGCAGAATCTAGGTAGTCTACAACCCAATTTGAAATAAATAGATATGCGGCCCATACTACATCCATTAAAACAATAGCAGATGTTTTCTTAACAGAAGTCTTTACGAATGAATACATATATTATAAAACCTCAATATTCATAAGTTTTGCAAATATTGCAAAAGGTTTTGTGAAATCACCATATACCATAGATACATGATGTGCTATTCCAGAATATATTACTCTGTCTAAAACAGACTTCATATCATGTTCAAATTTAACCTTTGCATATGTTCCAGCTAAAATCTTATCCATTGGAAGTGCCGTTCCCTTCTCTTGTAAGAGTCTGTACTTGCCGTTAACGCTATCTAGTCTTGCCATGTTAATATCACCGTATTTCATTACAAAACCTGCTGTAACGCCCTTACCGCCTGCAAAATAAGTATCTAATGTTGGCGTACAAATTCCATCACATAGTGAACATGGAGCAACGCCATCATGCCACATAAGTGCTGTTCCTTCCTCTAGATTTACTTGAGATAAGTCTGCCATAAATGGTGTAATTGCACCACTTGCCCTATGGGCAAGCATTGTTAAACCACAATCAATATCTCCTTCGCATGCGATTATATATCCTTCATCTTGAAGTAAAGACATTGCTGCACATGGTGAAATACCGAATCCAGCTGCAAATTCTGGCCAACAACGAATAGCAAGAACTGTTATCTTCTTGTCTTGTATAAAGTTCTTTAACTTAGAACAAAGAGATGTTACTTTATTTACTTGATCTTCAGTAATTCCACTTATATTGAAAATCTTTCTGATTTTTGCGTCATAGAAAGCTTTAGCTTTCTCATCCTCTGCATAATTAAATACTTCAGACAATTCATAGTGGTTTACAAGACATCCAAATTGTTTATAAGTTGCAAGTTCATCAATTCCAACATTAAAGAAACCATCTGCTCTATAACCAATAATACCTACATTTGCATTCTTAAGAGCAACCATCATACGAATTGCATCTAACCAATCTTCATCTATTTTGTTAGATACTGTATATGTGAAATCCTTATATCCTGCTTTTGTTAAGTTACTTGCATTAAGGTTTACACCACATACTGAGTTAAGTCTGATTTTGCCGCCGTTATATGGAAGTTCTGGTAGACCCCATAATAAAAGTGGTTTATCACAAATCTTCTTAATTTCAAGAACTAAATGTCCAAGATGGAATGTTCCAGAAATAACAGCAACTGCATCAACTAAATTAGATGCAAAATACTTTCCTACTTCAATTGCTTCATCTTGTGTTTGTATTGTTTTTTCATAAGCACATACATCCAATGCTTCAACCTTAGATAAGTCTTCTAAGATGCCTTTGTATAATTCTGCAGCTGCATTGAAATCAAATGTGTGTCTTGTTAAACATACTACACCAAGTTTAATTTTTTGCTTCATTTTCATACCTCGAATATTTTCTTTAATAATATATGCTTAGCACCTGATAGTGCCTTTAATTGTTTCTCTTCTCCTATAGATTCTATAGTACAATCATTATTAAAACCTAAGGAATATATCTTATCTACTATCTTTTTATAGAGTTTGGTTTGAGCAAAAATACCACCTGTTAAAAGTATCCTCTTTGGATCTGTAAACATTGAAATATTTAGTATTGAAAGAGCTAAATAATCAATACATTTATCTAGTATTTTTGTTGCAGTTTTATCCTTTTCATAATTATTGTATATTTGCAGAATAGATAGTTTATCTCCTGTTTCTGTATAGTACAAGTCCTCAATGTGCCATTCTGCGACATAAGCTTCTAAACATCCTTTCTTGCCGCATCTACACTCAATTCCATTCTTTTCTACTATGGTATGACCTATCTCTCCAGCGTTATTATTTTCTCCGTTTACGACCTTCCCATCTGCAACAATTGCACATCCAATTCCTGGTGAATGCTTAATTAACATGTAGTTATCATCACTAGATGTAAGTAGAGCTCTTGCTTGTGCTTGGATATTATTAATTACAGATACTGAAATACCTAAATTTGTTTCAAGAATTTGCTCTAAAGGAGTATTCTTTTCTAAAATGCCAAAACTATTTATAGATATTCCATCCTTTACAATTCCTACTATTCCAACACCAATACCAACTAGATTATTTTGCTTAGAAATAATGTCTTTTAAGATAGCTATTAATTTGTCTAGGATCTTGTTAGGAATTAATTCTTTTGTATTAAATACCTTTTCTTCATGTAATCCATCTAATCCACAAATGGATATATGTGTATAATCCGTTTCAATATTTAGACCTATTGCTACATCCTTTTTTAAATTGAGTTTAATAAGTACTTCTGGTCTTCCTGCGCCACGTACAATACTCTTACCTTCACTCACTTCATTATTTTGTTCTAATTCATTTATTAATTGTGTAATTGAAGGTGTAGTTAATCCTAATTCCTTTGCAAGTTGTAGCCTAGACATCTCACCCTTTGTCCAAAGAGTGAATTTGACATTGGCTTTATTACTTTTTCTCAAAGTTTTTGGATTCTTGATATAGGATGTCATCTTAGGTTATTAAACATTTCCTCTAATTGTTCTTTATTGAGTATAACTGTATTGTTATTAAATAATGGTTCGTTTGCACACTTTTCTGCCATAAATGCTACATCATCTATTCCAGCATCCTTTAGTGTTAACTTCATTCCCATCTCTTTCTTTAGTTCATATACTCTATTTGCCATATCATCGATGCTATCAAATCCAATTTCTTTAGCTAAATATGTCATTCTTTGATAATCAGCCTTTCCATTAATACGTATAAATGAATCTAAAGTAAATGCACATGCCTCACCATGACATAAATGCTTATACATTGAAAGTGGATAAGAACAAGCATGAACTCCAGCTGTTCTTGTTGGAGCGAATGCAAGCCCTGCAATTAATGATCCCAAAGACATTTCTTCTCTTGCCTTTGCATTATTTCCATCTTTATATGCATCTAATAAATTGCCAAAAATCTTCTTTAATGCTGTTATTGCTAAGCCATCTGAAATTGGATTATGTGCCTTGCACCAATATGCTTCCATAGCATGTGCCATTGCATCCAATCCAGTTGTTGCAGTTACAAAAGGAGGCAACGAGTGTGTCAAATTAGGGTCTACAAGTGCCGTATGTGCAAAAAAGACTTCTCTTGCTAGAGCAACCTTGTCACCTGTTTTGTCATTTGTACAAACAGATACAGATGTCACTTCGCTTCCTGTTCCTGCAGTTGTTGGGATAACAATTAATGGTATAGGCTTTTTAGTAAATGCCTTACGTCCATAGAAATAATCTAAGATATCTCCTTCCTCATAAACCATTGCACAAGCAAACTTTGCAAGGTCCATTGAAGATCCTCCTCCCATAGCAACAACATAATCTGCTTTGCTCTTAATAATTAGCTCACATGCTTTAAGAACTTCGCTAATTAATGGATTTGGTGTGATGTCTGAATATACATCTACCAAAGAAGATGTAATATCAATTAACTTTTGTGCATATCCATTATTTACAAATAGTTTATCGCAAACAAGTAAGCCTTTTTTAAATCCATACTTATCGGCTAATTCTTGTATTCTTTCTGCTTTGCCTTCACCAAATTCAATACGAACTGGTTGAGATATTGCAAAATTGTATTCTGCCATAGTATACCTCTAATTATTTGTTATAAATGTTATCTTCCAAATCTTTTACTTTTGCTGCAGCATTTGTGAGCCAACCTTTTCTCCATTCTTCTAAATCTTGTAAGAAATCTGTTTGGAGGAAAACTCTTGCCATTTGGATTCCCATTTCTGGAGCAACAACCCATCCGCCCATACAAAGAATTTGTGCATTGTTTATAGCTCTTGCCATTTTTGCTGTATATATTCCTTCAGCAACTACAGCATGAACTCCTTCATATTTGTTTGCTACGATATTCATTCCAGCGCCTGTACCACAAACAAGAATTGCTCTATCATATGTTCCGTTTTGTACTAATGGTGCGATATCGCTTGCAACTTGGTAAAAAGGATGAACTTCCTCAAGTGATGTTGTTCCTAAATCATCTACGCTATATCCTTGTTCAATTAAATCTGCTTTAATTGCTTCTTTGAGTCCGAAACCGGATTTGTCTGAACCTAATGCTATCTTCATAATTTAACTCCTAAATAATTAATTAAAGGTTTTAATTAAATTATAGCCCATATGTTCACAAAGTCAAGGCTATATTGAATTATTAACAAAATAATATTATTATTTATATATTACATGCATAAGAGGGAAAATATGTTAAAGCTAATAGACGTCAAAAAAGACTATTATGTCGGAGACCAAACTATTCATGCTCTTAAAGGCATTTCACTTAACTTTAGGAAAAATGAATTTGTTGCTATTCTAGGCCAATCAGGATGTGGAAAAACCACATTGATGAATATTATTGGCGGCTTAGACAGAATGACAGATGGGGACATCTTAATTAATAATGAATCTACGAAGAACTTCCAAGATAGAGATTGGGACGACTATCGTAATACCAAAATTGGTTTCGTTTTCCAAAGTTATAACCTTATACCTCATATTAGCGTATTAGACAACGTAGAATTATCCCTCACAATATCAGGTATAGGTCGTGAAGAAAGACTGCAACGTTCAAAGCAAGCACTTGAAATGGTTGGACTTGCAAACGAAATTCATAAACGTCCAAATCAATTATCTGGTGGTCAAATGCAACGTGTTGCAATTGCTAGAGCAATTGTCAATGAACCAGAGATTCTTCTCGCAGATGAACCTACAGGTGCTGTAGATAGCGAAACTTCAATCCAATTAATGGATATATTACAAGAAATTGCTAAAACAAGACTTGTAATTATGGTTACTCATAACGAAGAATTAGCCAACACATATGCTACACGTATTGTAAAAGTATTAGATGGTTTAATGGTTTCAGATAGTAATCCATATGAAGAAAAACCAGTTGAAATGTCTGCTGAGTCAACACCAAAAAAGAAATCTAGAAGAAAGAAAGCTTCTACCATGTCTTTCTTCACATCGGCTAAACTTGCTTGGAAAAACATCATCACGAAACGTGGTAGAAGTATTTTAACTTCAATTGCTGGGGCAATTGGTATAATTGCTATATCTTTAATTCTTTCATTAAACAATGGTTTCAGTCAATACATTGAAGAGTTTGAATCACAATCTATGTCCAAATATCCTATTACCGTATCATCTGGATCTGATTCTCTTATTGGCACGTTTAGAGATTTCTTAGGTGGAGATGAACTTAACGGAGATTCTCTCAATTATTCTGCAGTTTTAGATTTATTCACAGATCAAGATACAGATAGAACCAAATATACAAAAGAACAAAAGATGTTCATTTATAATCAGTTCTCAAAAATGTTTGAAGAAATGTTAAATAGCGTTAGAAAAACCAACGACATTTCTAAATTTAAAAAATATTTTGAAGAAAACTTCGATACATCATTAGGCACTTATAAATATGATTACTCCATTAATATGAACATATATAACTATGATGCCGAAGATGAGACATACGATTTAATAAACCCAATATCTGAAAGCGATACTTTCAGTGGTGTCTTAGAAATGCTTCAAGATGAAAACACTACTGAGGATGATTATGATGGCATTTCATCATTGTTAGACAAATTCAACTTCTGGGATGAGATGATTAATATGAATGTTATTGCAAATCAATATGACATTCTTGCTGGTGCTCTTCCAACTAATATGAATGAAATTGTTCTTGTTTTAGATGAATACAACCAAATTACAGACTTTGATCTCCTTTTATTAAATGAAATTGCAGTTGTTGATATGCTTTCCGCAATGGGCGATGAACATTACTTTGATGATTATGAAAAGAACTTTGATAGTATCATCGGGCAAGAATTTTATATCCTACCAACATCTAAAGCATATGTATATAATGAGATGACTCATAGATATGACAATCTCAAAAAATCTACTCAAGACAAACTTAAAGAAGCTATTATAAATGGTGCAATAACAGTTAAAATTAGTGGTATTATCCGTGCAAAAGAAGGCACTAAAGGAAGTATAAATGGTATAGTTGGATACACATCCGAACTAGGCACAACAATTATTAAAGATGCAAATGATAGTGCTTATGTTAAAGCTCAAATTGCAGAATATAACTTATATTCTGAAGCAATGACAAAACTTATGAATATTGTTATGAAACTTCCTGATGGCTTTGATTATAAAACTGCAACGGAAGAACAATTACAAGAATACCTAACAGATGAAGAAATCGAGACACTTAATTATTATAAAAGTCCAATGCACATGGCTGATTTAATATTAAGCGATGTAACCAATAATCAAACCATAGACGAGAGCAAATACAACACAATTCTTTCTCGTGCAAATTATCGTGATCTAGATAAACCAAGTTACATATATATTTATCCAAGTTCAGTTGGGAATAAGGCTAAAATTAGTTCATTTATTGAAGACTTTAATTCAAATCAAGCAGCTGAAGAAGAACGTATAGATAAAGAACGTGAAGATGCTGGCGAAGACCCAACAGATGTTACATATGTTATAACATATTCGGATGATTTAGATTCGGCAGTTACCGAATTAACAACACTGTCCAATACTATAACATACATACTTATTGCTGTTGCTCTTGTTTCAGTCATAGTAACAATGATTCTTATTGCTATTGTTATGTATATATCAGTTCAAGATAGAACAAGAGAGATTGGAATTATGCGTTCTTTAGGTGCAAGAAAGTTAGATATTTCAAACGTATTTAATGTTGAAACATTAATTCTTGGTTTAGCATCTGGCTTAATAGGTGTATTATTAGGATTTATTCTAACATATCCAGCCAATGCAATATTGAATGTTACAATTGGTATAGATAGTATGATGCGAATGGCAATATGGCATCCATTCGTATTAATAGCTGGAGCAATAATTATTACTGTTATTTCTGGTTTAATTCCATCTGTTATAGCAGCAAAAAAAGACCCAGTAATTGCATTAAGAACTGAATAATAAAAAAGGAGCGTTTGCTCCTTTTATTTTTACATTTTGGTGGAGATAAGGGGATTCGAACCCCTGACCTAAGCGTTGCGAACGCTTCGCTCTACCAACTGAGCTATACCCCCACAGCAATATATAGTATATATATTCAGAGAGTATTTATCAAATACTATTCTTCTTTTATAAACTTAGTTCCTTTAGCTGTAACTAAGCCCTCATCAGTCTGTTTTAATAGTAATTTTTGTTTATTATCTTTAGAAGTTAAAATGATATCTCCCGAAGCATCTATTTTTACAGTACCAAACATAAATTGCTTTCCATTTAATATATGCTCAAATAAACCAGCTTTAATTTTGATTTTATTTTTATCAGAATTTATATACATTCCATCTAAAGATGAAAATGTAATTTCCTTTTCTCTTTCATATTCTTTTCTTTCTTTCATCGATAGATTTTCAATTGTAGCCACACTTTCTTTAATAGCTCCGCTATTACTAACAAGTTCTCCGTATCCAGCTATTAACAATCCAACAATATAAGATCCAATTGCTCCAAAAATCAAAACAACGAAAGCCATACCAATATATAAATCGATATTATCTTCTATACCAATTATCAATAAAGATAGAAAACCAGCACCTGTTCCAATTAAACCTAAAATAAATACGATATTCGCAAGCATTTGAATCTTGCCGCCACTGTTTTTAAACATAATTAATTCTCCCAAATTTTTATATTTCAATTCTATTTTTACAAAGAATGTTTTGTCAATGTTGGTTTTTTTCACAATGAAAAATATACACTCTACAAACTTTGTCTATTGTATTAGTAATCTATTTTTGCTAATATTTTAATGATATTTATTATTTAGAGGGAAATTTATGGCAAAAGCAAAAAAAGTTTTAACTGAGCAAGAATTACGAGACCACGTTCCTGGTAAAGAAAAAGTTTTTTATGGCTTGGGCGCTTTAATGGATGGTGGCGGTGTTGCACTTATGTCTTGTGTAATGCTTAAATATATGACCACTTTCGGTATCGCTATGGCTATGGCATCCACAATCATGATGATTGCAAAAATTTGGGATGCTATTACAGACCCATTGATGGGATTCATTTCAGATAACGCAAGATTGAAATGGGGACGTAGAAAACCATTCATAGTTGCTGGTGGTATTGCATTAATTATTGCAATGACATTATTGTTCGCACCTGTATCGGGCGATATTAGTACACCTGCATTCACTGCCTATGTTTTAATCTTCTATATTGTATGGAATACAGCATCTACATTATCTCAAGTTCCATACACTTCACTATCTTCAGATATTTCACCTTCTTTCAAAGAAAGAAACAATGCAAATACAGTTAAGTTAGTATTCAGTGCTTTAGCATCTGGTATCGCTTACGTAGTACCTCTTGTATTAATTGAAGCATTAACAAATAAAGATGGTTACTTAGGTATATTCCCACACATCTCACCGGTTGTATTCTGGATTTTGATGGTTGCAATATTTGGTACATTATTTGGTGGCGGTCTTATCCTTTGTGGTATCTTCACTAAAGAAAGAATTAAACCAACAACACCAAAAACAAAATTCAATTTCAAGATTTTCATTAACAACTAT
The DNA here is from genome assembly GCA_045130665.1 of Christensenellales bacterium. Classification (GTDB taxonomy): domain Bacteria; phylum Bacillota; class Clostridia; order Christensenellales; family CAG-917; genus RGIG8124. Next base: position 537,263 of record JBGUQC010000004.1, read on the forward strand.
GTTGAGCCATATAAGAATAAATCATATCGCTGGCACATCGTTATGTACGTAACAGCATTTATGTGTATGGATATGATTTCTGCTTTAGCAGTATATTATGCAACAGACGTATGGCATGGATATACATTATTCGGTATGAATATGTCTTCTATGTTCATCGTTGCACCATTAATGGTAGCAGCTGTTGTTATGTTCCCTCTCGCAAGAGTTTTAATGGATAAAAAAAGTAAGCAATTTGCTTTCCGTATGGGATTACCATTCTATATCATTGGCGGTATTATGATGGCAGTTATGGATCCAACTTGGGCACCTCCTATTTTAGTTCCAATTGTTGCATTCATGATGGGTCTTGGATTCGGTGGAGCACAAATGATGCCATGGATTATATTCCCAGATACAGTTGACGTTGCAGAAATGGCAACAGGCGAAAGACCAACAGGTACCTACTCTGGTATGATGACTCTTGCACGTAAAATTGCTGGCGCATTAGCAGTTGGTTCTGTAGGTTGGATTATTGGTGGTGCTGGATATATCGAAAACACAACAAACGATCCAAAATGGTATCCAGTAGATGGACAACCTGCTAGTGCATTATTAGCAATTCGTTTAGTTATTGGTATTGGTATAGCTCTCTTAATCAGTATTGCTTTCATTGCTTCATTCTTATATAGAGTTAATAACAAGAAACTTGCTCGTGCTCGTTACTTCATTGAATCAAGACGTAATGGAACTCAACTTTCAGATGAAGAAGAACAAGAAAGAACAGATCTTGTACATGAATTATATGGCAAGAAAGACCCTGGCGGTGTTCCTCCAGAAGGTTTCATAACAGATGAAGCTATTTCTCAAGCAGAACAAGATATAGCTGAAGCAGATGAAATAATTGCAAAGGCTGAAGCACAAAAAGAGGCTGCTGAAGAAGTCTTACTAACTGCAGAAACATCTCAAGCAGAACATATTCAAATTGAAAAGAATAAAGCTGACGATAAAACTGAGGATTAATTATGGAAAAACTAACATCCCTTCAAATGCAAGAGGGTAAACCATATAGAATCTTGCAATTAACAGATATTCATCTTGGTGGTAGTATTTGGACTAAAAAATCTGACAAGATGACCTTGGATGCAGTTAAGACAATTATAGATGAGGCAAAACCAGATTTTATAGCTGTAACTGGAGATGTTGCTTATCCTATATTCTTCTGGCCAGCCCCAATCTTTGGTTGTTCTATAAACAACCTAAAGACATCTAAAAAACTTACGGATTTAATCGAAAGTTATAATATTCCTTGGGCAATGGTATTTGGTAACCATGATTGTGAAACATGGTCTAAATATAACAAGGATGAAATGGCAGATTTCTATGAGTCTCTTCCAAATTGTGTTTTCCAAAAAGGAGAATATAAAGGAACAGATAGAGGCAATTACTGTATCAAGTTGTTAAATGCAGATGGATCCTTAAATAATCTATTGATGTTCATAGATTCAAATGCTTATTTAACAAAGTACTTCACTAGTGGTTTTGACACAATTCATGATGACCAAATTGAATGGTACAAAGAAACTGTTATTAAAAACTCTCCTGAAGGCACCATAGCCCCTTCTCTTGCATTCTTCCATATTCCACCAAAGGAATTTAAGGATGCATTCGAAAAGTTCTATAGGGGCGATAAGAGCGTTATATACCATTGTGGCTTTGCTCAAGAAAAAGATAACTACTTTGGATATCCAAAGGATATCGAGGGACATTTCTTTGAGGAAATGGTTAAGTTCGGTTCATGTAAAGGAATGTTCTTTGGCCATGATCATCTAAATACTATTTCTTTAACTTATAAAGGAATACAATTAACATATGGTATGTCCATAGACTATCTTGCATACCTTAGAATTAAAAAGAGACATCAACAACGTGGCGGTACAATAATTACAATTAATCCAGATAGTTCATTTAATGTTGAACTCTTACCACTTGAAGATATCCTTGGAACTTCTTATTACAAAACAAAAATGTAATCTTTATTAATAATAAAAAAGTGTACCATTTGGTACACTTCTTTTTTTATATCTACTTTTTATTCTACAAAATATACACTCTTCATAACTTGTGGTGTTAATGGTTTGTCATTGTAGTTTGTTCTAACATTTGCAATCTTGTCTACAACATCCATACCCTCTATTACTTTTCCAAATGCAGCATATTGTCCATCTAAGAAATTGCAATTCACATGACAAATGAAAAATTGTGATGATGCAGAGTTGGGATTCATAGCTCTTGCCATAGAAATAACACCTCTTTGGTGCGAAATATTATTGTTTACACCATTAATCTTAAATTCACCTTTAATTTCTTTATCTGAACCACCGATTCCTGTTCCTAAAGGATCGCCACCTTGTATCATAAAGTCTTTGATAACTCTATGGAAAATAAGACCATCATAGAATTTCTTAGAAACTAGCTCTTTGAAGTTTTGAACTGTAATCGGAGCATTACCTGCATTATCTAATTCAACAACGATAATGCCACCATCTTCCATTTCTATTGCAACCTTGTCTGTAATCTTTTCTGTCTTAGTATAATTCATTTTTTATCTCCATTATTCAGTATTTCTCAATTTTATTCGTAAATATCTTAAAAATATTCATTTTCTATACATTTAGTGTATCTACCCACTCTTTGATCTTTTCTTGAGATGGGCGTTTGTTTAAAATTGCGCCTTCAATTATCTTTGTGGATGGATCTACACTATCTTTTAAATATTGAATAGTCTTGCCAAAGCCACTTCCGCCAGATGTTGCAAATAAAACAATAGTCTTACCAGCAAAATCGTATGCTTCTAAAAATGTATTAATAATAGTTGGAGCAATATACCACCAAATTGGGAATCCTACAAATATAACATCATAATCTTGAATATTTGCATTCGTATCTGCAATTTCAGGTCTAGATGCCTTATTCTTCATTTCAACACTGCTTCTAGATCTTGGATTCATCCAATTTAAATCTGGCTTTGTATATCTAACTGCTGGAGCAATTTCATATAAATCTGAACTAGTCACTTCTGCGAGGTCTCTTGCAACTTTTTCTGTTACGCCACTTGCACTAAAATATGCAACTAATTTTTTCATAATACACCTCATTATTCGTTAATAAACATATTATAACATTTTTTATTCTATAAAAAAAGACTGCTATTTCCGTGAGGATTTAGCAGTCTTAACGACTTTATTATTAAAGATGAATGTTTAATAGAATATTATAGTGTTTGGTTAGATTGATCCATATCTTTGGATAATTCTTTTTGTTCTGCAACGAATTGTTCAGCTTCCTTCTTAATCTTGTTTGTTGCCTTATATTCTGTTGGCTTGAAGTTGGAAATAACAACTTGGTTGAATGAGAGGTCAATGCCTGCTTCTCTAAATACTCTACGATATTCTCTTAATAAGTCTCTTTGTACTTGATATCTGTCTTCTTCTTGACACTTTGCAACAATCTTTACTGCAACGTTTGAATCACCATAACCGGATACACCTTTGTAGTATGGTCCTTCCATAATTGCTGGAATCTTCTCTCTGAAGTCATCAAAGTTATCTTTTAATAATCCTTCAATTACTTCAATTGGTACATCATATGGGAATTCGCAGTCTACGATAGCTAGAGATAATTCTCTAGACATGTTAATAACATTAGAAATATCTGAGTTGTTGATAATCTTAATGTTTCCTGCTGCATCTAAAATCTTTGTAGAACGAATACCAATTTCTGTAACAGTTCCTCTGAAATCTCCGACTGTAATGATTTCACCAACGTTGTATTCGTTTTCAAATACTAAGAACATACCTGCAACAATGTCTGCAATTAAGCTTTGACATCCTAAGCCTATGACTAACGTTAAGATACCAACGGATGCGAATATTGCTGTTGCATTCACTCCTAACGCCTCTAACACCAAGATGATTATTGCAAGGGCTGCTGCATATTTAACAAGGCCATCTATTAAAGTTAAGATTGTTTGTGCTCTATGAGATTTCTCCATAATCTTTTTAAAGATTAATCTTACTAAAATGCATACAACTAAAACTATAACAATATAGACTAAACTCTTTACCAAAACTGGAAGATGTGTCATAAACTTGGCGCCTGCCTCTTCTGTATTCCAGACATTATCTTTTACCCATCCACCTAAAGGTGTAGCTGGTGCTAAAACTTCTAATAGAATTAATGCGATGAATACTAATAAGACTACTGCGCAAACACAGATTTCAACTATAATTGCTATCTTCTTATTCTTCTTTTTCTTTTCTTCTTTTTGTTGATCTTCGACTTTCTTGTCGAGTTCTTGACTTACTTCGTTTGCCATTTTTTCATTCATCCTTTTTCTTTATTTATATTTTATGCAATATTAGCAAATTCGGTAATCAATGTTACCTCACTACTAATTGCATATAAGTTTACTGTGTCACTCATTTCACCTAGAGTATAGGCTGTAAATTCTACTGCTGTATTTGTATCATCATATAATGTATATTGTTCGGATTGTAGAGCAAATACATAACCCTTAGTGGTTATATTATAAACTGCTAATTCTGTTGAACCGTTTCTAACTTTATTTCTTGCAACAACTCTAGTACCTGTTGCATCTACATTGTAATCTTCAAATATAATTTGAATTGCAACTGTGGCATCATCAGTTGGGTTGGCTTGATGGTTAAGAATAATTACATTATATCCATCAACTCTTTGTTCATAATCAGGTGTTGCATATTCTGTACCTAATACGGATCTTGGATTTAGCTGCATTGTAGGTTCTGTGCTACCACCAATATATACATCAACAGAATTGCCTTCTACCAAATGGTCTGCGACTGTGTTAATATCGATATATTTAGAACTACCATCGTCTTGGTATGATGGTTTGCTACTTAAACCATAAGCTGCATTCAATGAACCATCAACAATCATTGTAGTGATTTGATTATTACCATATACTTCTCCAAGATAGATATTATATTCAACTCCACCTAATGTTACCTTTTTGTAAGCATATGTTATGGTGTTATAACCAGTATATTGATATGGTAAATCTTCAAGAGCTATATATGGATGATCTTCATCAAAGAAACATCTAAACACCTCGTAGTTATTTGTATCCTTTTGATACGTAATTCTATTTACATAGTAAATACCTGAATCTTCTGTTTTAAATTTATACGTATTATAAATATTTGTAGATGTAACCCTAGTGCCATCTAAATTAAACGTTACAGCATTAGATGGATATGTTCCGTAACAACTTGGAGTATAATCCGGATCTGTTGTATCCTCATAATAGTTAGATTCATCATATGCTGCATTTGGTAAAGATAAAGCATTTGAAGCTAAAACATCTCCAGACAAACCATATGTCATCTTATAATAGAATTCATTATTTACAGGATCCATCAAGTAAAGGAATCTAGAATCTGTATTATTTACGCCCATGCTATATTCTTCATTAGATAATTGAATATTTTCTATATACGCACTGTCAGAGTAGAACGCTAGAGACCAATTACTTAAATTAACTTCCTTTCCGTTAATAGTTGGATAACCATCTACATATACCATACACTCATCTTCAGCAGCATGAGCACCTTCACCCTCAAGATAATAATTAACTGTTGCAGTAACATTAAGATCTATATCAGTTTCGTAATATCCCTCGATTTGAACAGCATATCCATTATCATTGATTATATAATTCCATGTACCTGTAAATGATGTTGATTTCAACTCTTCTATTGTAACAGCCCAATCGTCACCAATCATATCTGCATAATATACTTCTGGATCACTAATAACTACTCCACTTGAAGTATCTGAGAAGACGACTGTATCAACAACGGCACTTTCTGGACAATCTATATCTAGAGTAAGAATAAGTTTCTTTGATGTTGTTACATCATATGAACCTACATCTACTGATGTAGAAGCTTTTGTATATGTAAATCTTGCATATGTAATAACACTATTCTCATCTGTTAAAATAATCTCAGTTCTTACCAATGTATTCCATTGAGATTGTGTGAATTCCATTGAATTATTTGCTTCTACTAATCCAGCAGTAATTGGAATATTGAATGAATCTGTTGCACCACCTGTATATACGTTTGTAACGGTTGCTATTGTGTTTATGTTATTTTCAGTAAATATATTGTCCATAGCAACCATGAATGATTCTGTTTCATAAGTTTTATCAAACATTAATGTAGATTCATTAAATGGCATAAACGTTTCTTCACCACATTGGTCAGTTCCTGCTGAATTTTCAAATACATATTGAACACCACCTATTGTTCTAGTAGTTGCAAGTGCTGCCGTATAAATATGTGTTAAATCTGGAATAGTTATGGATTGTTCAGCTTCTGTAGTCTTATTTCCAATTGTAACAACTTCGTTGTTTTCATCTCTTATGATTACAATATATCCTTCACCATCTGCAAATGTTGGTGTTGCCCAAAGTGATGTATATACCGTATAACCATTTTCTATATCAAACTCTCCACTTGCTGAAAACTCAACCTCTTGTGTAGATGTTTCTGTTAAACTAATCACTTGTGATCCCGCAATTTTACCTGTAGCATCTAATAATTGGATTTGTAGAATATCTGCACTATTGTATATGCCAGAAACAGATACACTAGTTCCGTCAAATGTTTCTTCAATTGGAGTTCCTGTATCTCCAACCAATACATTACATGTAAGCTGTGCACTAGCTAATAATCTGGTCGCAGATACACTATATGTAAATCCAGAATTTGGTTGTAAAATTATTTGTGTATTTTCAAATAAATTTGGATTATCAATTGTTTGTAACAATTGTCTGTCAAATAATACCTGTTGTCCATCACGAACAACTATTGGAGTAATATAAACACTTACACTTGGCTGATTATAATTTACAGCCAAACTAATATTAGACTCTTGTCCTGTATAAGTATCTAATACAACATCATCTGCGCCAACAATATCCAATTTATACATATCTGTTGGTTGAGCAGAATTGTCAAAGCTCGTATTTATTGCATATACATATTGATAACATTCATCATTTGTTCCAATTGAACTCTCATATGAGAAATCATATGTTGCCATAAATGCATCAGCAGTAATAATTTCAGGTGGATAAACAATGTTATATTCTATTCTATCTAGTTCTATTTCTTCACCGTAGTATGTAGTTTTAATTACACCTATAACTGTAGTCTTGTCACGAAGATTACTTAATGTTCCTTTGATATAACCATTTTTATCAATATTTGAATCCGTCTTAATTAAGCTATCGCCAACATAGAAATCTACATGCGTGTTAGAACCTGTCTTATATGCATCTGAAATAAATATGCTGTAATTTAAATTAAATTGTTTGCCATTATAATCTATAGCCGATTCAAACGCAGATACTGCATCTGGCTTCTTTTCTTTAGATGTTGTGAATTCATAAGTAAAATGAGGCGCGGAAAAACCACCCAATTCCTTTTCTACAGATAAAATTTGTATTTTGTATGTTCTGTTAGGAGTTAAACCTGTAACTAATCCAGTTATTGTACCATCTGCTAATAATTGTACATCGTGTGGATCCGAATCCTCCATTAATTCAGACACATTCCCTTCGGGCGTTTTGTCCTCAAATTTTAGCTCTGTTGTATATTCAAAACTAGGATTTGTAACAGTTAAAACATATTGTACTTCTGGATCTAGATTTTGAATACTCATTTCAAATGAAACATAGTTTGTACCAGCGAAGAAAGCTTGCATTATAACTGTAGGTGCGGCTTTAATAATATTTGCTGCTACTACAACAATTGCAACAATTGCAGCTGCAACAACTGTAACAGATCCAGCAATAGAAGCCGCAGTTGCTGTTGCACCAGATGCAGCAGAAGCACTTGCTCCAGATGCTGCAGCAGTAGATGAAGATGCTGCGGAAAGACTTTCACCGCCTGTAACATTTGCCCCACCAGATGTAGATGGACCACCTCCTGATGAAGATGAGGCTCCACCGGATTCTGAACCTGTGCCACTACTATTAGATGAAGCACTATTGTTACTGCTTATTTCACTTTGATTATTTTCTGATGTGTTTCTATTGATATCTTGATGGAAATCACTGCTTCTTTGATCATATTGTTGTTGACCAAAATTACCACTGTCTTCTTGAATACTTAAATTTTCTTGAGGCGGAGTTGGAATTTCCTTAGGCGAATAAAATTCAACCGCATCTAGTGGTTTGAATTCGCTTACAAAAAAGTCTTCTGTATACTGTTTAAATTCATCATCCGTTATTCTAAATTTAATCATGAATAACCCGCCCTTAATGGTAAAATTCTACCATAGGGTAAACAAATAGTAAAATATTTTTAATATTACTACTTGTTTTTGGCTCTTTTTTCGGCTTTTGCTTCACACTTTTCAATAAGATGATTATATTTTGTGCTCCACTTCGCCATTTTTTCAAAGGAATACTTTTTTGGAATTTTAGAGGCCACATTCATTGCATGTATACCCTCAAATGCCATTCTTAAAATAGTATTCAAAAATGATGGATAGAAGATAAGTTTCCAAAGAATTGCTGAGAACATACCAAATTTATATTTTGGACGTCTCTCGTCCTCTGGAGTTAGCATAATATATTTTAAAGTATCATCTGTTACAAATTTTCCACTTAGTGCCCAATTGATATACTTTGCTTTGAATCTTAAAGCATGACGACGTACTATATCTAAAAGAGCAAATCCCTTGCCATATTTTGCAAAATATTTTACATAGAATCCCCACATATTTGTTGCGGTGAAATCTATGATTTCATTTTCAATTACATAGTCTGCAAAAATTGCAGCTCCGTGCATTCCAGATTCAATACCACTTCCCATAATTGGAATTGTCATGAAAGCTGAATCTCCTAATGCAACATATCCATCTGCAACTGGTGTTGCAATACTGGATCTAACACTTAAAGGAACCTTTCTATCATAAATCTTATTTTCACTTAAAATAGGATTCATGGCTCTTAAATCTGCCAAGCGCTCTTGAATTTCTTCATCTGTAAATGGTCTTGAAATATTACATAAAAGAACATCAACCTTTCCCTCTTCATTTAGGTTACACCAACCAATGCCATCTGTATCCATATGTCTTAAAATCATGGTATTACTTACATCACTTAAGAATGTCTCTGTTCCTTCTGTTTTTTCAAAGAATGCACGATATGCAAACATAGTATCATAATCAGCTGGAGTCTTTTGTACACAGTATTTTTCTGGAAGTTGTCCTCTCAATTTTGAATACATTCCAGTTGCATCTATAACCAAATCAAACAACTCCTTACCATCTTTTGTTTCAATACCAACTACTCTTTCATTCTCAATTACTAACTTATCTATGGCTATGCTATATTTAATAGTTGCGCCTGCTTTTGTTGCAAGATCTGCAAAATATTGAGATAACTTTTGTCTATTTGGTGAAATTTCAACTAAAGGAAGAAATTGTGGAACTCTTAATGCGCCTTTTTCATCTGGAGAAACAAATACCCAATTTGCTTTTTGGACATATACATCTTTGCCTGGGAATGGTAGCCCACAGTCCTCAAAAACTGCTGCTGTTATATCATCACGCCAAGGATATCCAACGCTACCCTCTTCATTTCTTTCAAAAACAGTTACATTATATCCTGCACCTGCAAGTTTAATTGCTGCAACCATTCCGCCTTGTCCCATTCCAACAACTGCAATCTTTTTGTCCATAATAATCCTCCATATGCTGTTAAAATTTATTATATCACAATGAAAATCATTTTTAAATATATAAAAATGTTTGAGCAAATTTATTGCTTCTTTACAAACCTGAATATTGACATTTGGTCTTTAATAAAATAATCTAGATATATATAAATATATATGTTTCGGGAGAAATTATGGAACAAGATATTAGCATAAAGAAAGCAACTCCATTAGGTGCTAGAATTTGGATATCAGCCATAGCTTTTGGATTAGTAGGACAAATTGCTTGGGTTGTTGAGAATATGTACTTCTCAACTTTTGCACAAGATATCTTTGCAAACTCTGGTCGTACAGATTTGTCATATTTGGTTACAACATTAATGGTTTGGTTGTCTGCATTAACTGCAACAATTACAACCATATTTGCTGGTGGATGGTGTGATAAAACTGGTAAGAGAAAACCATTCGTAGCATATGGTTATATTGGATGGGGTGCAACAATTATGCTATTTGCCGCAATTCCTATGTCGGCAAGTTCAAGCAAAGTTGCAGGTGTTGCAGCAATGTTAATTATTTTTGACTGTGTCATGACATTCGCTGGATCCACTGCTAATGATGCAGCATTTAACACTTGGGTTACAGACGTCACAGATACAACCAATAGAGGAAGAATTAATACTGTCCTTGCCCTAATGCCTGTTTTTGCAACCATTATTGTCTTTATAGGTCTTGGTAATCTATATAATGCTAATGCATCTAGTAACTGGTTGTTCTTCGTAGTCTTAGGAGCAATACCTATGGCATCAGGTGTTGTGGCTATATTCTTAATGAAAGATAGTCCAAACATTATCAAGAATACAAACCCGGATTTCCTAAAGGAAACTTTCTATGGTTTTAGACCAAGTGTTGCTAAAGATAATAAGATGCTTTATGTATGTTTAACTACATTTGCACTTTTAGGAATCTCGCAACAAACATTCTTCTCTTATATTATTAACTTCGTACAAAACACTTTAGGTGTTGTAGACTATTTCATTCCTCTTGCAGTTATCATTCTTGGCGCGGCAGCTATCACTGGTTTAACTGGCTTCTTGAGTGATAAGTTCGGAAGAAAGCATATGATATATCCTATGTTGGTAGTTTCAATTATTGGAACCTTACTAATGTACTTATTGAAGTTCATGGGATCATTGAATGAAATGAATTATACACTTTGGTTGTCCATAGTTTGTATTATAGGTATCTTTATGCTTGGTAGTTTGCTTGGATTAAGCGGTATATTAATGTCCTCATTCCAAGATTATATCCCAAAGGGATACGAAGGAAGATTCCAAGGTGTTCGTATGTGTTTCAGCGTTTTAATTCCTATGATTATTGGACCATTGGTTACCCTAATTCTTGGTCTCAACAATACAGATACAGGAGATGCTGGTTTCAAACCACCATATAGTATGTTCCTTGCTGCATCTATTATTGCAGTCTTAGCATTAATCCCTGCTTATTTTGTAAGAAAAGATTCGAATAGATTGCGTGATTCACTTCTAAAAGCACAAGAAGCTGAAAAAGAAGAAGTGGTTGTAGAAGAAGAAACAACTGAAGAACAACAATGAAGAACAACAATAAGGGTTTATAAAATAAAAAATGTCCGTGGGCGATTGCTCACGGATTTTTTTTGGTGGACCAAAATACTTTTTATACGAATTCCCTATAGTTCGTATACACCCGCCCCAACTGTTTGCGTGCCAGAAGGCAAAATAATTATTGCGGTAGTATTTGCAGGTACTTCAAATGTGTATTTGATTTTGTCTCCTTGCTTTTCCCAACGACTCTTTACTAAACCATATGCACTTAAATATTCACACTCCGCAAACTTAAGTGAGCCACCAATCCTTGGAGCAAGTTCAAAGTGTCTTTCGCCTTTAACCTTTATGCCACACATTGTATCGAATATCCACTCACATACAGCACCTTTACTATAATGATCAAGTGATGCGACTCCACCTTGAGCTTCCGTTCCTTCCCAACTTTCCCATATGGTGTTAGCTCCCATTTTTGGCATAAAGAGCCACCCTGGCATTTCTTCGTTCTCAAGCAACTTGTAGGCATATTCTATATTCATATCTGCTAAAACATAGAGTATAAATGGGGTTGATAGGAAACCTGTCCCCAATCTCCATCCATAGTCTTCCAATGCCTTGATCAATCTTTCTTTTGCATATTTGGTTTGCTCTTCGTCAAGCAAATGCATATATAAAGGACGAACAAGTTTTGCTTGTCTATTTGTGTTGAGATCGTTTTTCTTAACTTTTACTAGTTGTTGATACCCAAATCTAACTTTATCTATATTTTGTCTAAATAACTTTGCATCATCTTGCTTGTCTAGAATATTTGCTATTTTTTCCATATGCTCAAGCATATAGCAGACATATGCTGTTGTTTCTTCTGGATGTGGACTTATAAAATCACTAATTGCAAATGGTTTAACATCAACTGGCTCTGCCCATTCACCATAAGACTGTCCATAATTGCATATCATTTTACGATATTTAAAAGGGATGCCTGTTGGCAAACTTGTTAGTGAACGCTTCCCAAGTTTGCTAATTTTGTAAAGTGCATATCTGCGCATTGCATCATAGTTGTCTTCAAGAATGCGTTTATCTCCATACTTTTCATAAATACGATAAGGAACAAGTACACCCGCATCGGACCAGCCTGCAGAACCATCCATCATATTCATGTAAAAATCTACTCCACCCTTTGGAACTATATGTCTAAAACATCCACTCTTACGTTGTCCATCGCGCAAATCTCCAATATATTTTCGTGCCATTGCAACATAATCAACAAAATAACTTGCTGTATTAGTAAATATTTGAACATCGCCTGTCCAACCATGTCTTTCTCTTGTTGGGCAATCAGTTGGAACATCTGCATGATTGTTCTTGGTAGACCAACGTGTACTTTCAACAAGTTTGTTAATGAGTTCGTGCGAACAATTGAACGAAAGTGTATTTTGCATATCTGAATATACTGCAATTGCAGTAAAATCTTCAGGTTGCCATTCTACGTTGGTTTCAACCAACACATATTGGAATCCAAAAATAGCAAATTTAGTTTTGTATTCATTTATTCCTTCTTTTGTTGTATATATAACTTGTTGTAATGGGGTAACTTTTGTACGTTTCTTATTTTTGCATTGAATATTATCTTGAGTAAACTCGCCATCTTTATCAAACATCTCCCCAAAACGCAATGTTATTTGTTGTCCTGCTTTTGCATTTATTTTAAATGAACAATATCCTGCTATATTTTGTCCAAAATCAAGCACCTTTTTGCCAGATGGTGTTGTAATAACTGTTGGCTTTAATGCCTCATGTTCAGTAAGTGGAACATTATTAGATGCGGTTGGAACAATTGAACAATTAGTAATCTTTGCTTTTCCACAATATGATGAAACCAGCTGAGCATCAACAATTTCTCCATCCTTATTGTCAGCAAAACGAATTGATCCATCATTTGACCAATCCCAAGTTTCGTCAGAACATATATTTGCTATTTTCCCATCAATTCCAATTATTTCTAATTGGGCAAGGAATTTAGTTTCAGTTCCGTATTGATTTTTCAATCCCCAAGCGCCACAACTACCACGATACCAACCATCTGCAATTTCAACACTTAAAATATTTTCTCCATTTTTTAGTAATGATGTGACATCATAGGTTTGTAATTGGATTCGTTTAGTGTAGTCTGTATAACCAGGAGCCAAACAAAAATCTCCAGCTTTTTTGCAATTGATTCTTGCTTCATATAATCCACATGCAGTTATATAAAGTCTTGCCTTTTTGACATTGTCTACATTAAATGTCTTACGGAAGCAATCTACTGGATAGCGAGTTTTCTTGTTAACCTTATAATTGCCTGCTATCCATTTTGCCTTAAAATCATCCTTTCCAAGTAATCCCATTTCAAAGAATGCACTTTCGCTCGTTTCTTCTTTGCCGTTTTCATCCCATACAATCACTTGCCACTCTACTCTTTGACGTGATTTGAGTTTGACTGGATATGTAACATACATATTGGCTGATTCAACTTTTCCACTGCTCCATTTATTGTCTCCATCAATTTTTGTATTGACTTGAAAAGCTTTTTGAACCTTCCCACCTTCGCAGTTCCAAGATAAAATAGGATTTTGAAAATCCACGCCTACTGGATTTACTAAATACTCTGTTTTTAAATTAATTGCTTTCATATTTTATCCTTTATTGTTTATTTTTGCTAGTTCTGCTTGTACTTTTGCACGATATGCTTCGCTTTTTGCCAACTCTTTTTGCCATGCTTGTTCATCTTTTTCGGTTTTAATACGTGCTTTTTCTTCTTTCTTTGCAATTTGTTCTGGAGTCATCTTAGCAAGACGAGCTGCTTTCTTTTCTTCCATTCGTTTTTGCTTTTGCTCTTCTTTTTCTTTGGATTTAATCTTTTTCTCTTCCTTCTTTGCAAGATTCTTTTCAAGGACTTCTTTATGCTTTGCCATTTCTTCTTCAAAATTTAGTCCCTTCTTTTCGCATTTAACTTTAAGTTCTTGTTCAAAGATTTCTTCACTTTCTTTCATGAATTGTTCTTCTTCAAGTTGGGCTTTAACCTCTGGTTCAATCCATTCTTCACCTCGTGCTTCTGCTTCTGCCTTCTGATATTCACGAATCTTATCCTGTTTCCTGCCTATTGTTTTTTCAACCGTTAAGAATATAAGCAATACTGCCAAAACTACGCCTGTGATTGTTTCAAGCCCTACAAAAGCAAATGTGATAGCATCATTAACCGCCTGTGGTTGTTGTGCAGCAACCGTAACTCCATCAACAAGTTCTGGTGCAATATAGCCAGCCCCAGAAAGTAATGCATTGAATACTGCAGTACCTACACCAACTATTGCAACTGCAATAATGTTATATACAGACATTGCAACACCATCACATCTTATACTGCTCTTCCATTCCACATGATCTAGGCCGTCTGCAAAGAGTGCCATAAAGACATATGCACAAGGAAGTCCACCTATATTTTTTATGAATTGTCCAACTAGTACTATGTAAAGATTTGTAGGGAAACTCCAACATATTGCACTACCAATAGCATAAAGTAAGAATCCAACAAGGGTTACGTTTCGTTTGCCAAATTTTTTTGCTAGTGGCCAAACTGCAAATATACCAATACCCATAGGTACTCCACCTATAACAGATACAAGCATTTGTGTTATGCCATCATTGTATGTGCCAAGAACATAGTTACAATAATAAACTAAACCTAGATTCTTAAGTGATGTTCCGAATGTATAAATCAAGAAATACAAAAACATTATGAGCATGTATTTATCGGTTAATACGATTTTGAGTTGGGTTAAGAATGGTATTTTCTTTTCCTCTTGTCCCATAGTCTCTTCAGTAATACGTTCCTTTGTGAAATAATACTCTAACAATGTTAAAGGAAGAGCAAGAATTGAAAGAACGCTCATAACAATAATCCACTTGCTTTGATCAACACCAAGTATTGGCATAATTGCCATTGGGAATATCAACGCAACCAAAATACCACTCATCATAATTGACGAAATCTGATTAAATACAGAAAGACCGCCACGTTGAATTGTGTTTCTTGTTGAAAGTGGGCACATAAGATTATGGCTCATATTAAAAATTGTAAATGCAAAGGAATAGAATAAATTGTATGAAATCATAACCCATGCAACTTGTAATCCAATGCTTCCTCTAGGAACTACAAATAATAGTACTCCACTTATTGTTAATAAAGGTGCAGATAATAATAGCCAAGGACGAGCTTTGCCTTGTTTCGTTTTAGTTCGGTCAATTATGTAACCCATAACTATATTTGTAATCGCATCAATACCTTTAGAAACCAATGGGAAGATTACTAAGAATGCACCACCCCAGATTGTTGTAAGCTTCAAAACGTCAGTATAGAACACGTTAAGATATGTTGATAAGACTGCATTCAATAGTAAAGCTCCGCATGGTCCAATTAAATAACCAATCCATTTTTCTTTATTCTCAACATTCTTTGAATGAACTTGACTATTGAATATTCTTGCGCTCAAAAATCTATCTTTTCCCATTTTCATCCACCAAACATTCAAATTAATCGTTTACAGAATCCTTATCTTTAGATTCGTCGGACTCTTCTTCTTTTAGTTCCTTAACTTCTATTGATTGTCCTACTTTCTTTGCTTTTTTAGCAGCTTTTTCATCTTTAATCTTAATTTGAGCTTGTATCTTTGCACGATATGCTTCGCCTTTTGCAAGTTCTTCTTGCCATGCTTTTTCTTCCTTTTCAGCTTTAATGCGTGCTTTTTCTTCTTTCTTTGAAATTTGTTCCGGAGTCATCTTAGCAAGTCGAGCAGCTTTCTTTTCTTCCATACGTTTTGCCTTTGCTTGTGCCTTTTCTGCTGCAATACGTCTCTTTTCTTCTTGCTTTGCACTAGCATCTGCCATCTTTTGTTTATGCTTTGCAAGTTCTTCTTCAAAGTTAAGACCCTTCTTTTCGCATTTAACTTTAAGTTCTTGTTCAAAGATTTCTTCACTTTCCTTTAGGAATTGTGCTTCTTCTTGTTGTGCTCTAGTTTCTGGTTCTATCCATTCTTCTCCACGTGCTAAAGTTTCTGCCTTTTTATATTCGTTTATTTTTGCTTGCTTTCTTGCAATTGTTTTTTCAATATTTAAGAACATTAATAAAACTGCCATAGCTATTCCAGTTATTGCTTCTAATCCCACGAATGAGAATGTTATGACATTTGTTACAGCTTTGGATTGTTCATAAGCAACTGTTACGCCATCTATAAGCTCTGGAGCAACATATCCTGCATTTGCTATTAATGCATTAAATACTGATGTTGCAATACCTACTGTTGCAACGGCAATAATGTTATATACAGACATTGCAATACCATCACAACGGACACTACTCTTCCACTCTATATGATCCAGTCCATCTGCAAAGAGCGCCATAAAGACATATGCACAAGGAAGTCCACCTATGTTCTTAATAAATTGTCCAACAAGAACCACATATATATTTGTAGGCGTCATCCAACAAATTGCACTACCTAAAGCATACAAGAAGAACCCGACAACTGTAATATTACGTTTGCCAAATTTTTGTGCTAAAGGTCCTACAATAAATATACCAAGTCCCATAGGTATGCCACCTATTATAGAAATAAGCATTTGTGTTTTCCCATCATTATAAGTGCCAAGAACATAGTTGCAATAATAAACGAGTCCAAGGTTTTTAATTGAAACACTAACTGTATAAATAAGGAAATAAATAAACATTATGAGCATATACTTGTCTGTAAGAACAACTTTGAGTTGAATTAGGAAAGATATCTTCTCTTCCTTACCCATGTTTTCTTCGGTTACACGCTCTTTTGTAAAATAATATTCAAGTAATGTGAGAGGTAATGCAATGATAGATATTATACACATTACAAGCATCCATCTTCCTCTATCAACACCCAAGAATGGCATGATTAAAACTGGGAAAACAAGTGCTACAATAATACCACTCGTCATAACAGTTGATATTTGATTAAATACTGCCAATTTGCCACGTTGTATTGTATTTCTTGTTGAAAGTGGACACATCAAGCTATGACTCATTGAGAATATTGTAAATGCGAATGAATAGAATAAGTTATAAGAGACTGTTACCCAAATCGCTTGAATTCCTAAGTTTGCATTTGGTACTGCAAAAAGTAAGAACCCAGAAATGGCCACCAAAGGAGCAGACAAAAGCAACCAAGGACGAGCTTTACCCTGTTTTGTCTTCGTACGGTCTATAAGATAACCCATAATTACATTTGTAATTGCATCAATAATCTTAGATGCCAAAGGGAAAGCAATAAGGACAAATCCATTCCAGATTGTTGCCAACTTTAGAACATCAGTATAATAAACGTTCAAATATGTCCCAAGAATAGCGTTTAATAAAATAGCACCACTAGGTCCAATTAAGTATCCGAGCCATTTCTCTGAGCCTTGTACATTTTTTGAATGTATGCGACTATTAAATATTCTCAAGTTCATTAAGCTTTTTTCCATTTTTTTTCCTCTTTCTAAGCCTTCTTTATTTTAATTCTAAAAAATATCATATTTTTATTTATTGCATAATTGTTTCAAATATAGTACGATTGTTTCAAATTACTTTAAAATACCATCCTTATATGAAACACCGAATGCTTCTGCCAATAGTTTTAACTGATCATCTTTTATTGTGTTTATTCTTGGCAAATGTGCAGTGAGCATATAGATATTTGCTGCTTTTTCAACTGTTTCAACCAATCCGAAGGTTTCATCAAGAGTTTTGCCTGCGCCATAAATGCCATGAAGTGCCCAAATGACAACACGTGATGAACGCATCTTTTCAGCGGTTGCTACGCCGATTTCTTTTGTTCCACACAACATCCAAGGTAATACTTCTACACCATCTGGGAATACTACAATACATTCTGTACTCATTTGCCATAGCGTATGAGTAAATTCATTTGTATCAAGACTATGAACATATGTCATAGCTAATAAGTTTGTTGGGTGTGTATGCATAACTACTCTATTATCTTTGTCAACTCTCAAACGTTGAATATGACTCATAAGATGTGATGGAAGTTCGCTTGTAAATTTTCCTCCATCTGCATATCCCCACAATAGTTCTGCATCTAAACCATCTTTAGAAATGCGAAACAATCCCAAATTATTTTCTGGATCCTTTTTTATGTTTTTGAAATATTTGCCTGTTCCAGTAACTAGAAAATATCTTCCTGCTAGTACTTTTGCATCAAACCCAATTGGGATCACTCTTTTTACTGAATTGATATCAAAATATTTCGAAACTTCTTCTTCATATACTAGATAGCTTATGTTTCCACCGTTTCTTTCGTCCCATCCTAAACGATACATGTTTTCTGCTGTATCACATAATTCTTGTATAAATGGTATTTCGTACGCTTTCATATTCCACCTCACTTGCGATCAATTAAAACATCCTTTTCATATTTTTTGATGTTTTCAAACCAATCCTCATTCATTTTTTCTCTTTGTAAATATTCTTCCCAAACAGCACCAAATGGCATTGTCTTCATGCGCTCTTTAAGTGCCATGAGTTCACTAAATTGTGCACCATCTTGTAATTCACGTTCTTTGTTGTATGGTTGCAAAGCTGCAAATAAAAGTGCTTTTCTCATATTTCTAGCACCTACAACCCAAGCAGAAAGTCTATTGATACTTGCATCAAAATAATCAAGACCAATCAATACTTTTTTCTCTGCTCCATTTCTAATGATTTCTTTTGCTATTTCTTTAAGTTCATCCTCAAATAAAACTACGTGATCGCTATCCCATCTAACGCCTCTAGTTACATGGAGTGCAACCTTATCATAGAATGCAAGCAATGATGGAATCTTATCTGATACATATTCAAGAGGATGATAATGTCCATTATCAAGGAGACAACAAATTCCACTTCTTGCTGCATAATTTTGATAAAACTCATTACTTCCAACCGTGTAACTTTCAACGCCTATACCAAATACTTTGCTTTCAACTGCAACAATAACTTTTGACTTGTCATAATCCATTGCAAGAATTTCATCAAGTGATTCTTTAAGGCGTAGTCTTGGGGACAATCTATCTGCAGGAACATCTTTGTACCCATCTGGAATCCAAATATTCATAAGAGTTGGTGTGCCCATTTCGCTAGCGAAGTACTCGGAAATTGCTATACATGTTTTACAATGTTCAATCCAGAACTTGCGAATGCTCTTATCTGGAGAGGAAAGTGTTAACCCGTCTTTTACCTTTGGATGTGAAAACATTGTTGGATTAAAATCAATTCCATCAAGCCCAATTTCTTTTGCAAATTTTACCCATGGTTCAAAATCTTTAGCACAATAGGCATTTCTGTCTACATTTTTGCCATTTAAAATAGCATAATTTGCATGTATGTTTAAACGTTTCTTTCCTGGAATGAATGCAAAAGCATATTTGATATCTTTTTTAAGTTCTTCAAAATTACGTGCACGTCCAAAGTAATTTCCTGTTGTTTGAATTCCTCCGGACAAGTTTCCACCACCATCAAATCCTACAACGTCATCTCCTTGCCAACAATGGATTGAGATTGGTATATCTTTGATCTTTTTAATTGCTTCTTCGGCATTGATGCCAAACTGTGCATATTTATTTTTTGCTATTTCAAATTCGTTATTCATTATGATTCCCTCTTTTTCATTTGGATTTTTAAATTACCTATAGCTGTCGCTTCTATTGGAAGTGCAACGACTTTTATATTGCAATATTTTTGTGTTAAATCATTAAGTAATATGTTTTTAGCTCCACCGCCAACAATATATAGTTTTTCAAACTTCTTGCCAGTATTTTGTTCAAGTTCTTCAAGAGCCTTTTTATAACCAAGTGCCAAAGATTTGTATGCACAACGGAAATAATCTGATTCCATCTTTGGACGACTATTCTTGTCAAAGCAACTATCAAATGCTTCTTTCATGCTCTCTGGTGCCAAAAACTTTTCGTCTGTTACATCAACACTACCCTCAAAAGTGCTTACTGCTGCTGCTTGTGCAATAGTAGAGAACGATTTATCTTTGCATAATTCTTTTTGCAAACATTGAACCAACCATAGTCCCATAACATTCTTTTGATAACGTACGTAATCGACTCCGCCTTCATTTGACCAATTCTCGTTTTTACTTACATCATCTATTTTTGCTGTATTTGTCTTTATTCCAAGAAGAGACCATGTGCCTGAAGAAATATAAGGTTGATCAAGTTCGATAGGAATTGCCTCTACTGCGCTTGCTGTATCGTGAGATGCACAAACAACAACCTTTGTTTGTCCCCCAACCTGCTTTGAAATATCCTTTGTTAATTTACCAACATATGTGGAAGGTTGAACAAGTTTTTTAAAAAGTTGCTTAGGGAGTTTTAGTTTCTCTATTATTTCTTTATCAAAACTTTTTGTATTAACATTCACTAGTCCAGTTGTAGTAGCATTTGTGTATTCCTTTGCTTTTACTCCAGTTAAAAGATAATTCAAAAACTCTGGAATCATTAAAAAATCAGTCGCAACACTTAATCTATTTCTCATTAAATCGTCATATAATTGATAAATAGTATTAAAAGGTTGGTATTGTATTCCAGTCTTCTTGTATAATGAATCAAAAGAAATAATGCTATGTACTTGATTAATTGCTTCTGATGTTCTTGCATCTCTATAACTTAAACATGGTTTCAAATAACCATTGTCAGTTAAAATGACGTAATCCACACCCCAAGTATCAATAGCAAGCGATTCTATGCTCTTATACTTTTCAAATGCTTTCTTTATTCCTATCAGTACTTGAGAATAAAGTGATTCAATATCCCAAACCAAATGATTGCCCTTCTTTTTTACACCGTTGGAAAAACGATAAACCTCATCGGTAATAAGATATCCATCTTTTTCATATCCGATGATGTGTCTTCCACTAGAAGCGCCTATATCAATAGCTAAATAACATTTCTCTTCCATGATTCCATTGTATACTATGTTACTGGACAATAGATTGCATAATTGTTTCAAATATGATATTATTGTTTCAACAAAGAGGGCAAAATGGATAAAAACATCGATTTAGAATATTTATGTAGTAACCTAGGAAATCTTTCTGCAATGCCTGTAAGGCTTTATCAAAGAAACGAGCAACTCTTTTATTATTCAATTATTTCATTGCCTGTGGACCCTGTTGTTCCTTATCTAGACAAAGTATTTTCTGTTGAAAACCATGTTGGATATTTCCTTGCCCCTCATGATTATATATATGGTGTATGCAATTTTGAGGACAAACATTTGATTGTTGGTCCTACAAGACAAGTTCCTATTACCAAGCAAGAATTAAAAGAGGTTGCTTTTGAATCAAATGTACAAATTGCTGATATAGATGATTTTATCAATGGAATGAAAAACATCCTATCTATGCCCTTAACCAGTCTTCTTCAAATGTTAACGCAAATGAATCATGTTCTTAATAATGGAGAAAAACTATCTTTGACAGATCTTGCAATATATGATTATGAACAAGAGAAAATGGTAGAGCATTTAGCACGTGAAGATGTTGTTAGAACAATAGAAAATAATGATGAAATAGAACAATACTATGGACACAACACCATGGATGTTGAAAATTTCATTCTAACTGCTGTACGAAAAGGGAATGTCCCCGAATTAAAAAAATATTTCGACAATATACCTGCTGTTCGCATAGGAATAATGGCGAACAACGACCTACGTCAAGAAAAGAATCTTCTTATAGTTACAGCAACCCTAGTTTCTCGCGAATCAATTCGTGGAGGAATGGATGCAGACGAGGCATTGGCCTTATCGGATAGTTACATTAAAAAATGCGAAATGCTTAATAGTACAGTTGCTGTTACAAATCTAACTTATAGAATGATTATAGACTATGCAGAAAGAATGGAGCATCTCAACTTGGGAGACAAACAATCCAAACTCGCTGTTGATGTCATTAACTATATACGACACCATTTATCAGAGCCAATCAAAGTTGAAGAACTTGCACATTTCTTATGTTGCGGAAGAAGTCGTCTATCTACAGACTTTAAAAAAGAAACCGGGGAAACCCTTTCTGAATTTATTCTTAAACAAAAGATAGAAGAGGCAAAACACCTTTTGCGATACACCAATAAACCTGCAGTAAACATAGCGTTCTTCCTTGGTTTTTCTTCACAGAGTCATTTCTCGCGAACTTTTAAAAAGTATGTTCAAATGACTCCTTTTGAATATCGTGCCTCAAGAAATAATATCTAATACGTGTTTAAATTTAATTTCTGGAATAAAATAAAAAACCGTCCAATTCAAACTTTTTGAGTTCGGATTAGACGGACTATGGTGGAGACAGCGAGGGTCGAACTCGCCACCTTTTGAATGCCATTCAAACGCTCTACCAGATGAGCTATGCCCCCAAGTAATATGTATTATACATTGCCTCCTTTTTATTTTCAAATATTTTTATTATTTTGTTGTTTTATAACAAGTCCACCAATTATAATTTTGTTATGACAAAATATAAGGATGACAAATTAACTCTTCTAAATTTTAGAGATTTAGGTGGTCTTGAGACTCAAGATGGAAAGAAAATTAAAAGCGGACGTATTTATAGAACCGCTATCTTTGAACCACGCACTCAAGCAGATAGGGACTTGATATCTAGTATGAATATAGATGCTATCATAGACCTCCGCTCTATTTATGAATTAGAAGAAGTTAAAGATGATGTCCCAAATAACGTTGAATATATTCATGCATCTGCATTTTCAGATGGAGAGTTTGGCAATTTAGTCCCAACAAAGAAAAAACAAAACGCTTTGTTCTTTATGTCCACAAAAGAAGTTGAAAGCCTAATTCCACTTATGCATAGAATGTATGCTTTCCTTCCTTATGCAACTCAAGCATATTCTCCAATCTTTAAATGTATGAACGAAAATAAAAATTTTGCATTCCATTGTACTGCTGGAAAAGATAGAACAGGTGTTGGCGCTATGCTTGTTGAACTTGCTCTTGGTAGAAACCATGAACAAATTGTTGAGCAATACCTTCTCTCTAATGAGACAAGAAAAGATTGGATTAAACGCACTAAGTTTAAGGTATCCCTTCTTCCTATGTCTAAAGGCAAAAAAGAATTTGCATACTTTGCAATGGGCGTTGCACAAAGCCTAATTGATAGTGCATATAATGCAATTTTTGAAAAATATCAAACAATAGATGATTTCCTTTTAGATGTGTATGGCATCACAAAGGAACAAATAGATTCGTGGAAAACTAATTATTTAGAATAAATGAAAAGCAATCGTTCCCTTTTAGGTTCTTTAATACTATTTATAGCCGCATTCTTATGGGGAACTTCTTTTGTTGCTCAACGTATTGCATCTAACTTTTTAACATCTGTTGCATATAATGCAATAAGAATATCAATAGGAACTTGCGTTTTATTTATCGTTATAGTTCTTTCGGACATTATAAAACATAAATTTAACAAGCCTATTAAAAAGTTTAATAAAGCAACTATAATAGGTGGAATTATTTGTGGCTTTTGTGTTTTCTTTGCAACAACCACTCAACAAATCGGATTAGAAACAACTACTGCAGGAAAATCTGGTTTTATTACAGCACTCTATGTTGCATTTGTTCCAATAATAGGTTTGCTTATTAGCCGTAGAACACCTGCCCTTGGATGGATTGCAATACCAGTTGCTATTTTAGGTTTTGCTTTGATGAGTATATCTAGTGATATGACAGTAACAATGGGAGATGCTATAACACTTATGTGCGCACTACTCTTTAGCTGCCATATCTTGCTTCTTGATATGTTTGATGATGTAGATCCACTTAAAATCACATTCGTCCAATTCTTCACTGCAAGCATCATAGGTATTATTTGGATGTGTGCTTCTAACCAAATTCCTACACCATCTCAAGTAGCAGATTGTATTGGACCTATCCTATACGTTGGAATCCTCTCTACGTGCTTTGCATACTCTTGCCAAACAATTGGCCAAAGAATGGTTGCACCGGCCTTAGCGACGCTTATAATGAGTCTAGAGTCCGTTGTAGCATTAGTTGCTGGAGCAATCATATTACATGAAAGTGCATCCGTTAAAGAAGCAATCGGTGTAATACTTGTATTCATTGCTGTCATGATAGCTCAACAAGCACCATATAAAGTTTTCTTAGATGATGATCTTACAATAAATAAAAAAGGCGAAGTCGTTAAAAAACGCTCCGCCATTCAATATTAATTATTTATAATTATTTGTTTGCTTCTGCTTCTTTCTTTTGAGCTTCATATCTTGCTAATTTGCCATATTCCATGTTCCAATAAATTGTACGTACTGGTGGACAAATAGCCATTAAGAATCTTGAGAATGTAAATAACTTAGATGGATTTACATACTTTCTTCCCTTTGCTAATCCTTTGTAGAAGCACTTTGCAACGTGTGTTGGCTTTTGTACTGGGAATGGTTTCTCTCTAATAACCTTTCCACTGCCTTCAGCTGCTTTCTTGAAGAATCCTGTATCTGTTGCAATTGGATATAATGTTGTAAGTTTAACATTCTTTGGCATCTCAAGTCTGATACCTTGTTGGAATCCTTGCATTGCAAACTTACTTGCACTATATAGTGTGTATCCTGGAATTGCCATCTTGCCAATTGCAGATACTGTAATTGCAAATCTTCCTTCTTTACCATTTAAGTATTCAACATACTTTTGATATGAATAAATTGGTGAGAATACATTTACTTTGAAAATGTTCTCTACTCTTTCCCAACTTACATAGTCCATAACCTCATAGTATGGGAAACCTGCATTAGCAATAAATAGGTCAATAGATCCAAGTACTTCAGTTGCCTTATCAAAGATTGAATCTACGTTTTCTTTTTTAGATACATCACATACAAAAGGGATAACTTTTTCTTTGTCAAATTCTTCAATCTTGTCTGTACGTAAATCAACAGCAAGTATCTTGTTGTCTTCTGCTGCGAGTAATTTTAGTGTTTCTAAACCAATACCGCTGTTTGCACCTGTTAAAACAATAGTTTTACCTGTAACTTTTTTCATATCTATACCCCTTATTTTTGTTCTTCCTCTGTTTGTACTTCGCCAACGCTAACGATTTCATATTCTGCATCATCTACTGGCTGTGAATCTAATTTTGCCTTTTCTGCTTTTGCTTGCTTGAATGCTTTTATCTTAAGTATTCCACCTGCCATGAATAAGCCTGCAAGAACTAGACAGAAAACCATTGGTACTGCTTCAATAGCATTTTGCTTTTCTGCTAAATCAGCTACTGAAACAAAGAAACCAATTACTAATCCAACAAAATAGATAAAACTTAAAACGGCTATAAACATATTGTAGCCATTTATAATAACGTTTTCCTTTTTCGTTGTAGCATTTCTTATATTAATAATTCCAGATGCAAGAACGAATAGTGATACAATTGCAAATACAATTGCGGCAAGAATAAACATAGCTGTTAAAATAACTATTGCAAATACTCCAGCTAATGCTTCACCAACACTCTCAAACTCATCAATGTTAATTAATGCATATGCACCAAAAATCATAAATGCACAAGCACCCATAACTATTAACCATGTTACAATGTCTAAAATACCTAGAATTAGGGTCTTTTTTCTTAAATCTTCACTCATATATTATGTCTACCCCCTATTTGAGTACCTAAATATTATACATATTTTTATAAAATATAGTCAACTTTATCTATTTTTCGCCGCTTTAAAAATTATACTCGTGTATACCTTGAAATGCTTGTATTTACTTTGATTGTGAATTATAATTGTTAGCGAAATAAATTTAACCCAAGGAGCACATATTATGCCACTAGTTACAACAACTGAAATGTTTGAAAAAGCCTATAAGGGCGGATACGCAATCGGAGCATTCAACGTAAATAACATGGAAATCATCCAAGGTATCGTTGAAGCAGCAACAGAAGAAAATGCACCACTTATTCTTCAAGTAAGTGCAGGTGCAAGAAAATATGCAAACACAACATATCTAACAAAGATGGTTGAAGCTGCAGTTATCACATCTGGTCTTCCAATTGCTCTTCACTTAGACCACGGTGATTCATTCGCAATCTGTAAAGACTGCGTAGATAATGGTTTCACTTCTGTTATGATTGACGCAAGTGCACATCCATTCCAAGAAAATATTAATATCACAAAAGAAGTTGTTAAGTATGCTCATGACCACGGCGTTGTAGTTGAAGCAGAACTTGGTAAACTTGCAGGAATCGAAGATGATGTTAAAGTAGATGCAAAAGATGCAAACTACACAGATCCAGATCAAGTTGAAGAATTCGTACAAAAGACAGGCGTAGATAGCTTAGCAATCGCAATTGGTACATCCCACGGTGCATTCAAGTTCAAGGGACAACCAAGACTTAGATTCGATATTCTTGATGAAGTTTCTAAGCGTTTACCAGGATTCCCTATCGTATTACACGGAGCATCTTCTGTACCACAAGACTTAGTAAAGATTGTTAACTCATATGGCGGAGCACTTCCTGGAGCACAAGGTGTACCAGAAGAAATGTTAAGAAAAGCTGCAACTATGGCAGTATGTAAAATTAACATTGATAGTGACTTGCGTCTTGCAGTTACAGCAGCTATTAGAGAACATATGGCACTTAACCCATCTCACTTCGACCCAAGACAATACTTAGGACCAGCAAGAGAAGCAGTTAAGAAAGTTGTAAAACATAAACTTGTAGACGTTCTCGGATGCGCAGGAAAAGCATAATTAAATAATTAACTAAATAATAAACAGGGTTCCAAAAATTTGGGACCTTGTTTTTCTTTTATCTTATTAATCTTTGTATTATAATATACCCATGACAGATAAACAGATTATGCAAAAAGTTTTAAGTCCTATGCGTAGAGCAATTCAGGATTTTGATATGATTCAAGATGGAGATAACATCTTCGTTGGATTATCTGGTGGAAAAGATTCTATCCTCCTACTCACCGCTCTTGCAAATTATAGGATATTCTCTCCAGAAAAGTTCACACTCCAGTCTATAACAATTAATCCTGGAAAATTCTTGGATGAAAAAGAACTTGAGAACATGAAAAAACACTGCGAAAGTCTGTCTGTACCTCTTCATATTGTCGATACAGACATTGGGGAGATTATTTTTGACATTAGACAAGAGACAAACCCATGCTCATTGTGCGCTAAAATGCGCAGGGGCGCACTTAACGATAAAATCAATTCATTGGGCGGGGGAAAGCTTGCGCTTGCTCACAACGCAGATGACGTGGCCGAAACATTCATAATGTCTCTAGTATATGAAGGCAGAATTAACTGTTTTGAACCAAAGGCGCATATGTCTCGTGCAAACGTTACAATGATTAGACCTTTTATATACCTGCTTGAAAAAGATATAGTTTATGCAGTAAATAAACTAGAACTTCCAATAGTTACTAACCACTGCCCAGCAAATAAACACTCTCAAAGAGAATGGGCAAAGGACTTTATAAAGAAATTAGATAAAGAAGTACCTAACGCAAAACAAAATATTCTAGGTGCTATATATAATCCGGATAGAGCTAAACTTTGGGATAAAATAGATAAATAAAAAACTAGGGGCTTTCGCTC
Source organism: Christensenellales bacterium (assembly GCA_045130665.1). GTDB lineage: Bacteria > Bacillota > Clostridia > Christensenellales > CAG-917 > RGIG8124. The sequence goes on from JBGUQC010000004.1 coordinate 565,276, forward strand.
CTAGTTCTTTTTTTAATTGTGTTTAGAATTAAATTAACTCTAAGATGACAACTTCAGCTGCATCACCACGACGTACATCTTTCTTGATGATACGTGTGTATCCACCGCCGATACCCTTCTCTTGTGCTCTCTTATCGTACTTTGGTGCGTACTCTGTAAAGATCTTTTCAATGAGTGGGTTCTTAACATCTTTAATTCTTGCCTTGAAGTTCTTCTTGCTTTCTTTGTCTTTCTTAACTTCTGGAATATCAACTAAAGATGCCATCATTCTACGACGTGCTGCTAACTTCTTTGGTCCATCATTTGTGAACTCAACTTCTGATTTGTTGCCCTTTGCATCAGTCTTTGTCTTCTTGACTTTGACTTCGTCTTGATATGTCTTAATTGCAAGAGAAATGATTTTCTCAGCTTCAGATCTTACTGACTTAGCTCTTGCAAGTGTTGTTTCAATGCGTCCGTACCATAATAGCTCTGATGTTTGATTGCAAACAATGGCTAACTTTTGGTCGCTGCGTCTTCCTAATTTACTGTTCATATGTTCCTCCAATTAGTCTTCTGAGGACTTTAAGTGAAGTCCTAGCTTCTCTAACGTTGCTTTTATTTCATCAAATGTTCTTCTGCCAAAGTTTGGTAATCTTAATAACTCATCTTCTGTCTTTTCAATGAGCTCGCCTATTGTTGAAATGCCGGCTCTCTTTAAGCAGTTGTGAGCTCTTACAGACATTTCCATGTCTTCGATTAATGTTGCAAGAACTTTCTTTGCATCATCTTCAACCTTAACTGGGAAGATGTCGCCTGCATTCTTGATTGTTTCGTCTAAGTCTACAAATAACTTAATATGGTCATTTAATACCTTAGCAGCAAGTGAAATGATTTCCTTTGCAGATATAGTTCCATCTGTTGTGAGATCAATTGTGAGTTTGTCATAATCAATGCTCTTGTCAACACGGGTAGGCTCAACTTGGAAGTTTGCTTTAACAACTGGTGTGAATAAGCTATCAATTGCAATGTATCCGATTGGATCATTCTTGCCCTTGTTCTTATCTGCTGGAACCCAGCCACGACCTGTTGCAACATAAATTACCATATCAATGCTGCCACCTTCATCAAGTGTGCAGATGAGTTTGTCTGGAGTTAAGATTTCAACACCAGCTTCTGTAACAATGTCTCTTGCATAAACTTCACCAGCTTTGTCTGCTGTTAAGTAACATTTAACTTTTGAGTAGCTATCTGTTTCTTTCATCTTGAAACGGATTTCTTTAATGTTAAGGATAATTTCTGTAACCTCTTCCTTTACACCTTTGATAGTTGAGAATTCATGGTCTACACCACTAATTTTGATTCCAACTGCAGCTGCACCTGGTAGAGATGCTAAAAGTATACGTCTTAAGCTATTACCAATTGTAATACCAAAGCCTCTTTCGAGTGGTTCTACGGTAAATTGAGCGTATGCTTTGTCTTCGCTTTCGTTTAATGATATTTCTGGTTTTTTGATTCCCATCATATGGCTTTATCCTCCCTACATTATTTTGAATATAACTCGACGATTAAATGCTCTTTGATCTCAACATCGTTGATGTCTTCTCTTTCTGGAAGTGCAACAACTGTACCTGTTAATGTTGTATTGTCAAAAGATAACCATTTAACTAATGATAATTGTTTTTGCTCCTTGATAGAATTCCACATCTCTGAATCTTTGTGTGCTTCCTTTACAGAAATAACATCACCAACTTTTACGAGATATGAAGGTATGTTAACTAATTTGCCGTTTACTGTGATGTGTCCGTGTGTTACGTTTTGACGTGCCATTGCTCTAGATGCACCTAAGCCAAGACGATATACAACGTTATCTAAACGACGTTCTAATAATGAGAGCATAACTGCACCTGTTACACCACGCATTTCTGTTGCTTTCTTGTAATAGAGTGCGAATTGCTTCTCTGTTAAACCATAGATACGTTTACATTTTTGCTTTTCACGTAATTGTAAGCTGTATCCTGATTGCTTCTTCTTTCCTTTGCCATGCATTCCTGGGGCTGCATATTTCTTGACAAGTGTACACTTATCTGAATTGCAACGTTCACCCTTTAAATATAACTTGCATCCTTCACGTCTGCATTGACGACAATCTGGTCCTGTATATTTCATATTCTATTCCTCCTAGTATTACAAACGTCTGCGTTTTGGTGGACGGCATCCGTTGTGTGGGATTGGGGATACATCTCTGATGAGTGTAACTTCTAAACCTTGATTTGCTAAACCTCTGATTGCAGACTCACGTCCTTGGCCAGGTCCTTTGATATAAACTTCAACTGAACGCATTCCACGATCATATGCTGCTTTTGCTGCTTCTTCAGCAACAGATTGTGCTGCAAATGGTGTAGCTTTACGACTTCCACGTAACTTTAATTTGCCTGCAGAAGACCATGATACTGCATTTCCAGCTGTGTCTGTGATTGTAACGATTGTGTTGTTGAATGAAGAATGAACATGTGCTATGCCTTTCTCAACACGAAGCTTTCCGCCTTTTTTTCCTTCAGCCATTTCTCATTGCCTCCTTATTTAGCTTTCTTTCCACGTGATACAGTCTTCTTCTTTCCTTTGACTGTACGTGCGTTACGCTTTGAACTTTGTCCACGTACTGGGAGGTGCTTTCTGTGACGAATTCCTCTGTAACATCCGATTTCTGTTAATCTCTTGATGTTCATGGAAACTTCTCTCTTTAAGTCACCTTCTACATGTAAGTTCTTTTCAATGTAATCTCTTATGAGTGTTACGTCATTCTCGCTTAAATCCTTAACTCTAATGTCAGGATTAACGCCAGTTTCAGCGAGTATTTGCTTTGATGTTGGTAAACCTATACCGTAGATATAAGTTAAACCGATTTCGATTCTCTTCTCGCGTGGTAAGTCCACGCCGGCAATACGTGCCATACTTTGTCCTCCAAATAAAATAAATAAGTTTTTTCTCTATTTGCTATACTCGGGTAATTGCCTGTATTTGGAATGAGACAACCAGCCGCCCCGTGTATTTTGTTTTTGATCTAATTAGCCTTGACGTTGTTTATGGTTAGGATATTTTGAACAAATAACCATAATTCTTCCGTTTCTTTTGATAACTTTGCAATTATCACACATTGGTTTAACACTTGGTCTGACTTTCATAATGTTTCTCCTTTTATTACTTGTTTCTCCAGATTATTCTGCCTTTTGTGAGATCATATGGTGACATCTCTAAAACTACCGTATCTCCCTCAAGGACTCTAATGTTATTGGAACGTACTTTTCCTGCGAGATATGCCATGATAACGATTCCGTTTGTAAGTTCAACTTTGAACTTTGTTCCTGGTAATACCTCGATTACTTTTCCTTCAGCCTCTATTACATCAGATTTCGACATAAATTCAGTTGTTTTCTCCTTCTTTGTAACTTCTTAGCGCACTCTTTATTTCAGAATCAAATACTTGATCTCCGTTTTCTAGTTTTTGCGCTATCTTTTCAAGAATATCTCCACTTTGCTTTATGTGTTTGACATTCTTTACCTTTGCGTTTTTGATACTTTTGATTTCTCCGTCCGCTACTTTGACTCTGTCTTTACTCTCTATCTCGGTGATAATGTAATATCTTCCATTATCTCTCCCAGCTATTGAACAAACAACTTCACCTATTCTCATAACGTTAGAATCTCTGCTCCTTTTTCGGTTAGAGCTACCGTGTTTTCATAGTGTGCAGATGGCTTACCGTCTTTTGTGATACATTTCCAACCATCTATTATCACTTCATATGTCCCTAAATTCACCATTGGTTCTATTGCTAGTACCATTCCTGGTTGGAGGAGTGGTCCATGACCAACTCTTCCATAATTTGGTACGTTTGGCTCTTCATGTAATTGTCTACCAATTCCGTGGCCAACCATTTCTCGTACAACTCCATATCCCCTGCTTTCACAATGTTCTTGTATAGCGTGGGATATGTCTCCTAGTCTGTTTCCAGCTTTGAATTGCTCTACACCCTTGAAGAAACTTTCTCTCGTTGTTTTAACTAAGTCTTTGACTTCGTCTGAACAATCTCCGATAAGATAGGTTCTCGCTGAGTCTGAATGCCATCCATCTAGGATACAACCAACGTCCACTCCAATTATGTCTCCCTCTTTGAGCTTTACATCTCCTGGGAACCCGTGAACTACTTGTTCATTTATAGATGCACATATCGTTCCTGGGAAACCACCATATCCTAAGAAAGATGGTTTTGCATTGTGGGATGTGATGTAGTTGTATGCGAGTTTGTCTAGGTGCTTGGTTGTGACTCCTGGTTTTACTTCTTTTTCAAATAAATCCCAAAGCCCCTTTATGATATCGCCCGCTTTACGCATTTTCTCGATTTGAGATGGGCTTTTTACGAATATCATTTTCCAAGTACCTTCTTTACATCCTCAAATGTACCTTCTATTGTGCTGACTTTAATGTCTGCAATGATACCTTTGGATGTATAGTATCCAATTAAAGGCTCTGTTTGCTTTTGATATACATCTAAGCGAGCTTTAACTGTTTCTGCTTTATCATCGTCTCTTTGGAAAACTTCTTTTCCACATTTGCTGCATTTTGTTTCTCCGTTAAGCATCTTTGCAGAATAAGTTGCTCCACAAACACATACTCTTCTATCGGATAAACGTTCAATAATAACATCAAATGGTACGATAAAGTTTAATGCAACATCAATCTTAGTAACTTTATCAAGAGCTTCTGCTTGAGCAATTGTTCTTGGGAAACCATCTAAGATGTAACCATCTTTACAATCACTTTCTTGTAATCTAGATTCAACTAGTCCAATAACAACTTCATCTGGAACTAATGCACCTTTATCCATGTAAGATTTTGCCAAATCTCCAAGTGCTGTGTGCTCAGATATGTTCTTACGGAATATGTCTCCAGTTGAAATGTGTGGGATTCCATACTCTTTAGCAATGAATGCTGCTTGTGTTCCTTTACCAGATCCTGGTGCTCCAAGTAAAACGATGTTTTTCATATTGTCTCCTATTATTTTAAGAATCCTTTGTAATGCTTCATCATAACTTGTGACTCTAATTGCTTGTTTAATTCAAGTGCTACAGAAACAACGATTAATAATCCTGTTGCTGAGAATGCACCACCGAGTTCCAATGGAGCGTCGTTTACAGCGCTTGAGAAACCTGATGATAATGCGTTGAATAAGAATGTTGGAATCAATGCAATGATTGCAAGGAAGAATGCTCCAAACAATGTTATTCTATTTGAAATACGCTTTAAGAAGTCACTAGTTGGTTTACCTGCTCTAATTCCTGGAATGAATCCGCCATATTGTTGAATATTTCTTGCAACATCTTCTGGATTGAATTGAATTTGTGCATAGAAGAATGAGAAGAAGAATATCAATATGGTTAAGAAGATATAGTAAACTGCTGTTCCTGATCCCATGTATTGTGCATACCATGCATATGCGCTAGATTGTGGCGCAAATAATGCAAATATCATTTGTGGGAACATACAGATTGAAGAAGCGAAGATGATTGGCATAACACCACCAGCATTAATTCTGATTGGAATATATGTGGATTGTCCACCATACATCTTGTTTCCTCTGACCTGTTTGGAATATTGTACCTTAACTCTACGTTCTGACATGTCTACAAAGACAATGAGTGCGAATACTAATACAACTACTATGACGTAACCAATGATACTCCAGATGTAGTTCCATGAAGAACTATCAATGATGTACTTGATTGCGTTTGCGAATGTAACACCACTTCCAGCTATGATACCTACGAAGATTATGAGTGATGAACCATTAGAGATTCCGTACTCAGTAATTCTTTCAGCAAGCCACATAACCATAATTGAACCACCAACGAGTAATAAGATAATACATGCCATGGTCATATATGGAAGTTTCCATGTTTCTTCGAATGCAAATACGTTTGTGATAGCACTCTTCCAAGCAACTACAATACCAATTGCTTGAACAACTGCGAGTATAACTGCAAAATATCTAGTAATTTGTGTTAATTTCTTTCTGCCTTCTTCACCCTCTTTAGATAATCTAGAAAGAGCTGGAATTACGAGAGTTAAAAGTTGCATAATGATGAACGCATTAATGAATGGCAAAATACCTAATGAGAACAATGTGGCGTTTTGCATAGAACCACCAGTGATTGTAGATAGAATTCCTAAGAATTCATTTGATCCCATTAAGCTTGCTACTGTATTAGGGTCTAATCCTGGAACAGGAACATAACATCCTATTCTATAGACGATAATAAGGAGAACTGTGAATAAGATTTTTAATCTTATATCTCTCTCTTTTAATGCATTTCGCAACGTTTCAAACATTATTCTATTACCTCAACTTTACCGCCTGCTTTTTCGATTTTCTCGACTGCAGATGCTGAGAACTTTTCTGCCTTAACTGTTAAAGACTTTGTGAGTTCTCCGTTTCCTAAGATTTTGATGCCGTATGGTTGGATCTTAGATAAGATTCCAGCTTCGAGTAATGCGATTGCATCTACTTCAGCACCATTTTCAAAGATTTCTAATGAACCTACATTAACTTCGGAATAAACATGTGCAAATTGTGCATTATTGAATCCACGCTTTGGTACACGTCTTGTAAGTGGCATTTGACCGCCTTCGAAGTTAGGACGTACACCGCCACCTGTTCTGGCCCATTGACCTTTGTGACCACGTGTTGATGTCTTACCTGTTCCGGAACCGATACCACGTCCGACTCTCTTTATAGATTTCTTTTCGCCTGGGGCGTTTTCTAAATCATGAATATACATATCCGCTCCCTCCTACTTAGATTTCTTCTACCTTAACAAGGTGTGAGATTTTGTTTATTTTGCCTCTGATTGTGGCATTGTCTGCAACAATATTTGAATCTCCAACTTTGTGAAGTCCAAGTGCTGCTGCATTGTCTTTTTGATTCTTGAGGCATGCTATTGTTGATTTAATAAGAGTGATTTTGATCATCTTTTTCTCTTCTGCTGCTTTCTTAGCCATATTATGCCTCCTTAGTCTGATACTTCAACTCCACGGAGTTGTGCAACTTGTGCTGCTGTACGGAGTGAACGTAATCCTTGTAATGTGGCTTTAGCACAGTTATTTGAATTACGTGAACCGTGTGACTTTGTACGAATGTCTTTTACGCCTGCTGCTTCTAAAACGTTACGTACTGGACCACCAGCGATAACACCTGTACCTTCTTCAGCTGGGAGTAATACTACTCTTGCTGTTCCGAACTTGCCTACTGTTGCGTGTGGAATTGTATTGTCCTTTAAAGCGATTGGTGCCATATCTCTCTTTGCAGCTTGATATGCTTTTTCAATTGCTTCTGGAACTTCTGCTGATTTGCCTAAACCGATGCCTACTGAACCATTTCCATCTCCTACTACTGCGAGGACTGCGAAACGCATATTACGGCCACCTTTAACAACTTTTGTTACACGGTTTACAGCGATTGTTGTTTTGATAAGACCTTCGTCTTCATTTCTTCTGTCTTGTCTTTCATCACGTTTTGCCATAATATCCTCCTTAGAAATTAAGTCCAGCTTCTCTAGCACCATCTGCAAGTGCTTCAACTCTACCGATGTAGATGTAACCGCCTCTATCAAATACGACTTCGTCGATATTGATCTTCTTTGCTCTTTCTGCAACGATTTGACCTACAACTTTTGCTGCTTCACTCTTAGACATATTAGCTACTTTTGCTGCTATTTCTTTTTCTACTGTGCTTGCTGCACAGAGTGTTGTTTGAGCTACGTCATCGATAATTTGTGCGTAAATATGATTTGTGCTTCTGTAAACTGCAAGACGTGGTCTTGAAGCTGTTCCGCTAATCTTAGTACGTACTCTCTTATGACGAATCTTTCTTTCTGAATTTTTATTCTTCTTACTAATCATAACTCTACCTCACATTATTTGCCTGATGCTTTACCTGGCTTGAGAACTACTTTCTCATCCTTGTAATGGAATCCATATCCATGATATGGCTCAATTACTTTGATTGCCTTTAAGGAAGCTGCAGTTTGTCCGACAACTTGTCTGTCACAGCCAATAACTGTAACTTCAAGTGGTGTACGGATTTCAAACTTGATTCCTGCTGGTGCAACGAACTCTACTTGGTGTGAGAATCCGATGTCCATGACTAGCTTGTTGTTACCTTGTAAGTTGATCTTATAACCAACACCTTGTGCAACTACTGTCTTTTCGAAACCTTTTGAGACACCAATTACCATGTTGTGTATAAGTGCACGATATAATCCGTGTAAAGCGCGTTGTTCTTTTTCATCTGAAGAACGGCTAACTGTTACAACGTTATCATTGCATTCAACTGTGATTGATTTTGCAACCTCTTGTGTTAATGTTCCAAGTGGGCCTGTAATTTTGATAAGGTTATCATTGTTTTCAAATTTAACATTGCTTGGAAGTTGAATAGGTGCTCTACCGATTCTTGACATTGTTTCTTCCTCCTTACCAAATCTTTGCAAGAACCTCTCCACCAACGTTCATTGCTCTAGCTTCTTTGTCTGAGAGAATGCCCTTTGATGTTGAAAGGATTGCGATACCAAGTCCGTTATATACCTTTGGTATATTGTCTACGTCTGCGTAAACTCTTAAACCTGGCTTAGAAACTCTTTCGAGTCCATTGATGACCTTTAAATTCTTTTGTGCTGCATACTTTAAAGTAATGACAATAGAATTTTGTGGTTTTGCTTCTACTATCTCACATGCCTGAATATATCCTTCTTTAACTAGGATATTTGCAATATCAATCTTTGTCTTAGAGGCTGGTATTTCTACCTTTTCCTTTTTAACGATAAGAGCATTACGAATTCTTGTAAGCATATCTGCAATAGGATCTGTCATATCTTTGTTCCTCCTCTTACCAACTTGCCTTCTTTACACCAGGAATCTCACCTTTGTAAGCTAGATCTCTGAAGCAAACACGACAAATACCATATTTTCTTAAAACGGCATGAGGACGTCCGCAAATTTTGCAACGTGTATATGCACGTGTACTGAACTTTGCTGGTTTGGCTTGTTTATTTTTTAATGCTGTTTTTGCCATACTATTTGTCCTCCATTATTTAGCAAAAGGCATACCCATAAGTTTTAATAACTCACGTGCCTCTTCGTCATTCTTTGCTGTGGTGACGATACATACGTCAAATCCACGAATCTTCTCAATCTTATCGAACTCGATTTCTGGGAAAATTAATTGTTCCTTGATACCAAGTGCATAATTTCCTCTTCCGTCGAATGATTTTGTTGATACACCTCTAAAGTCACGAACTCTTGGTAGTGCGATTGAAACGAGTTTATCGAAGAAATCATACATTTGATTTCCACGAAGTGTAACCTTTGCACCAACATCTTGATTTTCTCTAACTTTGAAGTTAGCTACGCTCTTCTTTGCTTTTGTGATAACTGGCTTTTGACCTGCTATAACTTTGAGTTCTTCTACTGCGAGTTGTAAGCTCTTTGAATTGTCTTTAACATCGCCTAAACCCATATTAAGAACGATTTTATCAATCTTAGGTACTTGGTTGACATTTTCATAGCCGAAACGTTTAACAAGTGCAGGTACAACTTCATTTTTGTACATTGCCTTTAATCTGTATCTTTCAGCGTTGTTAATATCGGTTGCAGGTGCCTTAGCAACCTGAGTATTCTTTTTATCCGCCATATTGTCCTCCACTATTATTCTTCAGTTTTTTCTTCTGTCTTTGTAGCTGTCTTTTTCTTTGCAGCTTTCTTTGCAGCTTTCTTAGCTGAAACTTTCTTCTCGTCTAATGCTACACCGCACTTTGGGCAAACTCTGATTGATTTGCTCTTGCCATCTTTTGTTTCAACAATTTTGTGTGCAACTCTGATAACATCTCCACAATCTGGACATACTACCATAACGTTAGATGCATCGATCTTGCCTTCAACCTTTAAGATGCCACCTTTGTCTTGTGCGCTACGAGGTTTTTTGCTCTTTGATACAATATTGATACCTTCTACATAAATTCTTCCAGTTTCTGGTATAACTTTTAGAATTTTGCCGGTTTTACCTTTGTCTTTTCCGGAGATTACCATTACTGTGTCGCCTGTTCTAACACTTAAATTCATAATACTCCTCCTTATAGTACTTCTGGTGCAAGAGAAATAATCTTGCCGAAGTCTTTATCTCTAAGTTCTCTTGCGATAGGCCCAAAGATACGTGTTCCAACTGGTTGCTTTTGCTCGTCAATAATGACTGCTGCGTTGTCATCGAATACAACTACACTACCATCTGAACGACGTACTGGGAAATGCGTACGAACTATAACTGCCTTGACTACATCACCTTTCTTAACTTTTCCGCCTGAAATTGCAGTCTTAACACTAGCAACAATAACGTCACCAATGCCACCTGATCTACGGAATGAACCGCCAAGGACTCTGATACACATAATTTCTTTTGCGCCGCTGTTATCAGCAACTTTAAGTCTTGTCTGTGGTTGTACCATATCTCAATCCTCCAATTATTTAGCCTTTTCGATAATTTCTACGAGGCGGAAATGTTTGTTCTTGGAGAGTGGACGAGTTTCAGCGATTAAAACTTTATCACCGATTTCTGCCTCGTTGTTCTCATCATGTGCCAAGAATTTCTTTGAACGCTTCAATATCTTCTTGTAAAGTGGGTGCTTATATCTTTCTGTAATTAAGACTGTGATTGTCTTATCCATTTTGTTTGATACTACTACGCCAACTCTTTCCTTGCGAAGGTTTCTCTTTTCTTCCATTTATCTGTCCTCCGTATTACTTACCCTGTTTTGCCAATTCTCTTTGGCGAATAACAGTCTTAACGCGAGCGATATCGCGTCTTGTCTCAACTAGAACCATTGGGTTATCTAATTGATTTGTAGCATGCTTTAAACGTAGGAAGAACAACTCTGATTTGAGTTCCTCAAGCTTTGCTTGAAGTTCTTTATCTGTCATTTCATTTACTAATTTAGCTTTCATTGTTCACCACCTTCGGCCTTCTTTTCTGCGGCTATAACCTTACACTTTACTGGAAGTTTTGATGCTGCGAGACGAAGTGCCTCTTTTGCTATTGCCTCGTCAACTCCTGCTATTTCGAACATTACGCGACCTGGCTTTACTACTGCTACCCAGAATTCTGGGGATCCTTTACCACTACCCATACGAGTACCTAAAGGTTTCTTTGTTACTGGCTTATGAGGGAATATATCAACCCATACTTGTCCACCACGACGAATAAATCTTGTCATAGCTACACGGGCTGCCTCTATTTGGTTTGCTGTGATCCAACTTGGTTCAAGTGCTTGGAGTCCGTACTCGCCGTATGCTACGAAATTACCTTTTGTAGCGATACCCTTCATTCTGCCTCTATGTTGTTTACGTCTTTTGACACGTTTAGGCATTAACATCTGAGTTACCTCCTTCTAATACTTGTTTTCCATATTTTTCACCTTTGTAAATCCAAACCTTTACTCCGATTGCACCGAATGTTGTGTGTGCTGTTGCTACGCCGTAATCGATGTCTGCTCTTAAGGTTTGAAGTGGGATTGAACCTTCATGATAACTTTCAGCTCTAGCGATTTCAGCACCATCTAAACGACCTGAAACCTTTGTCTTAATTCCCTTTACTCCAGCTCTCATTGCTCTTGATTGAGCTTGCTTCATTGCTCTACGGAATGAAGCTCTTTCTTCTAATTGTTTTGCTATTGTTTCTGCAACGAGTTGTGCATCTGAATCTGGATGTTTAACTTCCATTACATTGACGAATATCTTTCTGTCTGATTTGACGAATGGCTTAATCTCATCTTTAATTTGTTCTACGCCCGCGCCCGCTTTACCAATAATAAATGCTGGTCTTCCGGTGTAAATATTAACTGTGAGTTTGTCAATGTTTCTCTCGATAACGATCTTTGAGATTGCACTCTCGTAATACTTCTTCTTAATGAACTTACGAATGTTGTCATCTTCTACTAAAAAGTCTGCGAAGTTTGCTTTGTCAGCATACCATTTTGCATTCCAACCTTTATTGATACCAACTCTTAGTCCATGTGGATTGACTTTTTGTCCCATATTATCTCTCCTTATTTGACGTCAAGAATGACTGTAATGTGACATGTGCGCTTGTTAATACGATATGCTCTGCCTTTAGACATTGGTCTAACTCTCTTGAGTGTTGGGCCATCATCTGCATAGCATTCTGCAACGTATAAATCGCTTCTTGCCATATTGAGATTGTTTTCTGCATTGGCTGCTGCACTGTTGACAACCTTTAAGATTGGTTCGCAAGCTGCCTTTGGTGTTGCTTCTAATATACCGATTGCTTCTTCAAGAGATGCGCCTCTAATATTGTTTAATACTGAACGTACTTTGAATGGAGACATTCTGATATACTTTGCAGTTGCATGTGGACGTTTGTCTGCTGCTGCTTGGCGGGCCATTGCCTTTTCTTTACTTCTTGTAGCCATATCTGCCTCCTAATTATTTACCTGCAGTGGTTTTGTCTCCACTGTGTCCTGTGAATGTACGTGTTGGAGCGAATTCTCCAAGTTTGCAACCTACCATATCTTCTGTTACATAAACAGAAATGAATCTCTTTCCGTTATGTACTGCGATTGTGTGTCCGACCATTTGTGGGAAAATTGTGGATGAACGTGACCATGTCTTAATAGCAACTTTCTTGCCGGTTTCGTTCATTTCTTCAACTCTCTTTAAAAGTCTTTCTTCAACATATGGACCTTTCTTAATACTTCTACTCATTTTTATTCACCTCAGTTTACACGCTTAATAATATACTTGGATGAATTCTTCTTTTGTTTACGAGTCTTATATCCAAGTGCTGGTTTGCCCCAAGGAGTGAGAGGTGATGCATGTCCGATTGGAGACTTACCTTCACCACCACCATGTGGGTGATCGCATGGGTTCATAACTACACCTCTGACTGTTGGACGAACGCCCATATGACGTGTCTTACCAGCTTTACCTACTCTAACGATACCATGGTCTACGTTTCCGACTTGACCAATTGTAGCTCTACATGTAAGAGGTACGTATCTCATTTCGCCACTTGGCATACGAAGTGTTGCATAATTGCCTTCTTTTGCCATAAGGACTGCATAGCCACCTGCAACTCTTGCAATTTTGCCACCGCGTCCTGGTTCGAATTCGATGTTATGAATAACTGTTCCATCTGGAATATTGCTTAATGGTAATGTATTACCAACTTTGATATCTGCATCTGCACCAGATTCAACAATGTCACCTGCTTTTAATCCAAGTGGAGCAATGATGTATCTCTTTTCACCATCTGCATAGTGTAAGAGTGCGATATTTGCAGATCTATTTGGATCGTATTCGATAGCAGCAACTTTAGCTGGGATACCATCTTTATTGCGCTTGAAGTCGATAATACGATATTTTGTCTTGTTTCCACCACCGATGTGACGGACGGTAATCTTACCTTGTGCGTTTCTACCACCTGAGTGTGGAATAGAAACTATTAATGAACGTTCACGAATATCTCCGGTAACTTCTTCAAAAGAAGACACACTCATAAAACGACGTGCAGGAGATGTTGGTTTATACTTCTTAACTGCCATTTTTGTGTCCTCCTATTATGCTAAACTCTCGAAGAATTCAATTGCCTTTGAATTTTCTGTTAATGTGACAACTGCTTTCTTATATTGAGCTCTCTTACCTTCGTAACGGCCCATTCTCTTTGTTTTGCCGTCATAACGAAGTGTGTTAACCTTCTTAACTTTTACTCCGAAGATCTTTTCTACTGCGTCTTTAATTTGACCTTTTGTTGCACCAACGGCTACCTTGAATGTATATTTCTTACTTGGAATTCCGTCGTAACTCTTTTCTGAAAGAATAGGAGCTATAATGATATCGTAATTAGTCATTGTATCCCTCCTCTAATTGCTTAAGAGCTTCTTGTTCAATTACAAGATTCTTTGTGGAAACCACTTCATATACACTTAATGTACGCATTTCTGCAACACTGACTTCTGGCATATTTCTTGTTGCGAGAAGTGCATCTGCATCATAAGCTGCAAGAACGAATTCTGTTCTTCCATCTAACTTTAATGCCTTAACACAATTTGCAACTTCCTTTGTCTTTGCAGCTGATAAGTCGAATGAATCGAGTACTACTACTTCGTTTTGGCGAATCTTTTCTGAAAGTGCAGATAAGAATGCGCTATTCTTCATTGCCTTATTAACCTTTGTTGCGAATGAACGTGGCTTCTTTGCGAATACTATACCACCATGTACGTGGTTTGGTGATCTTGTTGATCCTTGACGAGCATGACCTGTTCCCTTTTGTCTGAATGGCTTGATACCGCCTCCACTAACTTCTGCTCTTGTCTTAGCTGAGAATGTGCCTTGACGTTGATTGTTAAGTTGTGAAACGACTACTTGGTGAATAAGTGCACTATTGTACTCTGCGTTGAATATCTCGTCGCTTAATTTGATTGTTCCGGTTTGCTTTCCGGCCATATTTACAACTTTAAGTTCCATAATATTTAACCTCCGGATTAACCTTTAACTGTCTCTTTAATTGTTACGAGAGAGCCAGCCTTTCCTGGTACTGCACCCTTAATTAAGAGAAGATTGCGAGCTGCATCAACGCGAACGATTGTAAGGTTTTGGATTGTGACTCTTTCGCCACCCCATTGACCTGGCATACGTTTAAGCTTGAATACTCTACTTGGATCTGAAATAGAACCCATAGAACCTACACCACGATGGTAACCTGAACCGTGTGCCATTGGTCCACGATGCATATTCCATCTTTGAACTGTTCCACTGAATCCGTGTCCTTTTGCTGTTCCAATAACGTCGACGCGGTCACCTTCTGCGAAAATGTCGCACTTAAGTTCTTGTCCTACTGTGTATGTAGCACTATTTGCGAACTTGAATTCACGAAGGTACTTCTTTGGCTCAACACCAGCTTTCTTGAAGATGCCGGCTTGAGGTTTGTTTACTTTTGCCTCTTTGATAGCGCCGAAGCCAACTTGAATAGCTTCATAGCCATCGTTTTCTTTGGTTTTGACTTGGGTTACAACGCAAGGACCTGCTTCAACGACTGTAACTGGTATTACAATTCCGTTTTCGCCAAATACTTGTGACATTCCAAGTTTCTTTCCGATGATTGCTTTATCCATGTAAAGTTCACCCTCCTAATAAATTATTTGCTTAATAAATTTTGATTGAGACATCAACGCCAGCAGGAAGGTCGAGCTTCATTAAAGAATCTACGGTCTTTTGTGATGGATTGAAGATGTCGATGAGACGCTTGTGCGTTCTCAATTCAAATTGCTCACGTGCATCTTTGTACTTGTGAGTTGCTCTTAAGATTGTGACGATCTCTTTTTCTGTTGGAAGTGGAATTGGACCTGCAACTCTTGTTCCAGTTTTCTTTACGCTTTCAACTATCTTCTCTGCAGAAGAATCGATGAGATTGTGATCATAAGCTTTGAGCTTGATTCTGATTTTTTGTCCAGCCATAATAGCCTCCTATAGATTTAAACACTTATCCGTGTGTGTCTTTTCATTTTTTTACGCTGTCAAAGCAGCGCAAATTTGTGTATTTATATAACACAAGTGATGCCATTCTATGTTTTTTGGGATAATAAGTCAAGCGAAATTAATAAAAAATATAATTATTTTATAATATAGATGCACTCTCGCCCTAGGTACACAATATATAGTGCACACGCACTCCCGTGTGTCGCGCTAAAAAATAATGTATTTTAAGGGAATTTTTATAGTGAAACTTGGGCCAACATTACGATTGCTGGTATGGTTAACATGCTAAATAATGTTGAGAATAGTATGGTATTTGCTGCGTTCTTTTGGTCTCCATTGAACATCTCTGCAAGGTTCAAATTGAAGGTTGCTGCAGGCATTCCAGATAGTATAATTAAGACCATTTTCATCAGTGCATCCATAGGTATTGGAAGGAGTATTGCCCACACTAAAATCGGGAAGATAATTATCTTCACTACACTAGATACATATACCCTCCAATTGGAGAAAACATCCTTAATTGGAACGAGTGCAAATCTCATACCTAAGATAATCATACTTAGTGGTGCTGTGCTATCTGCTAAATAATTAATTGCTGTTGCAATTTGTGGTACTGGACAGGATGTAATATCTGTCATAGTAATGCCACCAAAGAATAAAGGTATTGCAACAACAAGAGTTATGGTTTGAGGGTTTAGAATTGCTTTTTTAATAGAAATAAATTGTTTATCTCCTGTTATAACATATGCACCAACAGTCCAGAACATAAGGTTCATTGTAACTACATACATAGATGCATATGCAATAGCTGGTGCAGCTACACTTGGATCACTGAATAGAACTTGTAAAATTGGTATTCCAAAGAATCCGACATTACCAAATGTGCTTGTTAAGACCATCATTCTATAAGCTCTACCTCTTGCGGATTTTTTAACATCATCTGGTAGGGACTTATAGTCTATCTCTACACCGCTCTCACCATTAAAGTATCCCTCTGCTTTGAACTTCTCTGTTTCTAACAAATCATCAAAACGGCTTCTAAAAATAAGCCACATAATTAAGAATAATACTGCTTGGAATACTAAAGATGCCGCAAATACAATTAATAAATTAATTGCAATTGTTTTTGTAAATTCAACTTGTAAGAATGAACGTAAGGATAAGAAAGGTTGAGACACATATAGTAATACCGCGGCGAATCCCGATATTACACTGGCCTTTACAACCTTAGTCTTGATAACAAGAAACCCAGGTATTGCCATAGCTAGTAAAAGCAATACGCTGAGTGCTGTTGTTGAAAAACTTACGTTCATTTATCTTTCCTTTATTATTACCTCCCCGCTTTAGCGAGGAGGTATTGTTTGTTTATTAGGCTGCTGCGCCTGTTGTGTCAGCTCCAGCTAATTGTGATACTGTAATTGAACCAGCGGCTGTTACTGTTACACTATAGCATGCTGTACGTGATACATATCTTGGGATAATTGTTCCCTTTGTTAATATATAACTTGAATTATTATTACTTGAATATAATACGTAGTCACTTGTTAGAGTTTGTGTATCTAAGAGTGTACCATTCTTATCTACGACTGCGCCAATTGCACCTCTTAAGTAATATGTTACAGCTCTGTCATAGCCTTTTAGTTTAACTGCACTACCATCACCAGCAGAGAATGTAACTGCTTGCTTAATTGTCTTGCCGTTTACTAATAATTGAGCATAACCGAACCATACACATGTTGCTGTTCCAGATTGTGTTGGCATTGAGAATGTATTCAAGTTATAGCTATTACCAGTTGACAATGAGAATGTTGCACCTGATGGATTTACATCGGCTAATGTGTAACGTACTCTTACTCTTTGTTGTGATCCGAAGTAAATTGTTGCATATCTTTCATCAGCTGCTACACCATCTGTTACTACTCCACCACTTAACTTGAGTGCATATGCAGCAGGCATTCCAACCTTAGCATAAGAGAATGTCTTATTAATTGTTGTAGATGAATTACTAATTACATAGTTAGATGCATAACCATCGCTACCGAATGTAACACTTGACATTGGATATTGCTTCATTGTTACATAGTATGCACTTGGTAAGTTTTGAGATACTGGTGCATATGGATGGATGGTATATGTTGTAGCTGCTTCACCATTTGTTACTGTACTTGTGTATGGATATGTGCTGTATCTTACGTTTGTAGATAATGAAGGTGCAACTGTTGTTACATTTGTAATATCCATATTGTATACAGCATATGGAATTCTATATGTTTGTGTAATTCCATCTGGACCTGTTAAGAGAGCTTGTACATATACAACGCCGCCCTTATATGATGGTCTGAACTTAGAGAAGCTCCATACTAATTCATAATCTGGTGTTTCATCTCCACTCTTCTCTGTGAATGTCTTAGTTGTTGTGCTATTTCCATTCTTTACATTGACTGTTAAGGATGTTGGCATTGTTGGTGCTTGATACTTATATGGATCAATGTATGTATTTAATGTTCCAACGCCTGTTGAAGCATTTACTGCAATGTAACCTGTTTGACCACTAATTGCAGCTGGGATAGAAGCAGAAACAACTGTTCTTTCTGTTACAACAACCTTGAATGATGTACGTTGTGTACCAACATTGTTTGTCTTTGTTCCAGTATAGTAGTTGTACTCTCCGTTGTAGTTAATATATGCATTAGCATAATATGTACCACCTTCATAAGAGATTGTTACGCTTGTAATTGCCCATACGATATCTACATTGATTTCTTGTCCATCAATTACTGCCTTTCCTGTTGATGGGAAGTACTTGAGGCTTCCGTAGATTTCGTAATCTGTCATTTCAACATACTTGCCTTCAGTCATTACTTCGTTAACTCCTGCAAGTGTTGTAGCGTTTACAGGTGCTACATACTTGTAGATTGCTTCACTTACATCATAGTATGAATCTGGTTCAACTGATGAAGATGTGTAAGTGTCTGAAGATGAATTGTATGTATAGTACTTATTGAATGCCTTATTGTAGTAGTTATTTACTAATACATATACACCTGTTGTTGAATCATATGCATAACGTGCTTTAGTATATCCATCTTCTTTACGTGCTGTTAAGAATTCAGATGAACCAACTGTGAATGGATCGAATGTGAAGACGTTGTTGCTAATTGTTGCGCCTGTTGCTGAAGAATTTGCAATCTTAATTCCACCTTGTCTGTTGTCATCATTGTCAACAGTCTTGTCAATGAATTGAACTGGAACGTTGATTGTTTCTTTAGCGACGCCATTAGCACCAGACATTGTTACTTGTGCATTCTTGACACCACCTGCATATGTATAAGACATACCTGATGTATTCCATTCAAGATCAAGTTCATCTATAACTGAATATACGAATACATATGTATCGGTACCATCGTTTGTATCTACGATGTAGTACATCTTAGTATCTGGGTTATACTTGTAGTAAACTGGGTTACCAGCATTTTCAAATAACTTATAAACGTTAGCACCTGTAGCTTCTTTATCTACTGCCCAGTCACTATATTGAGACATACTCTTGATAGTTGTTTCGACATATCTTACATCTTTGTAGTTATTTACATATGATGAATACAATACATATTGTCCATCTACATAGAATGTGCCCTTTTGTGCGAAGTTGTTTGTATTACTTGTATTCTTATACTTAGTATTGTAGACACTGTCTAAATAGTCTGCATATGGATCGAATGTGTAGTTGTAATTGTTATCATCATCGTAAACGATATTTGAATTGTACTTAGTTACATTTGTTACAGAACGTGCAACTGTGATTGAGAATTCATCAATTACAACTGCATTATTTGCTGCAACACTTGGATCCTTATTGTAGACCTTAATCAATACTGTCATTCTTTGTACTGACTTAGCATTTGTCTCATCACTCATTGCAGATGTTATTTCCTTAGTGATGTGGTAATCCTTACCTTCACCGTTTGAGAATGTAATATGCATTATATCTGGAATTTGTGATACATCGAATGAGAATGCATTGTCGAAGTATATAGCAGAAATTCTGTTGTTTGACTTAGAGTATTCATATCTTACAATGCTTGCATCATCTTCGTTGATGTATGTAAGTGTTAACTTAGACATTGTTTCGACTGCTTTAGCAAGCTTATAGTCGTTATCAACTACTAAGAACTCACTTGTCATTGTTCTATTAATGATTGTGAGAGGAACAGTTACATATTGATATGCGAATGTCTTTGCATCGATTTGATATGCAAGTTTCATTTGATATCCAGAATTGATATATGCACCACTTGTAAGAGCTGTTTCGATCAACTTGTCATCTGGCAATTCAACCTTGAAGTCGAATGTTGCATTTCCGTCTACCAATGTATTCTTCATTGTTACATTCAATGTTGTTGGATATCCATATCCATCAAGGCCTGAACCAAATGATGAATAGTAGAATGGATCAACTACGATTGAACGATACTTAGCTTCTGTAATTCTCTTGATAGATCTATCTGCAATGTAGACATCAATTTCAGAATTTACTGTTACACCATCAGCAAGAACGTATGTGATTGGGAGTTTAACTGTTGTTCCGAATAAATCGTTTGCAGTTACATACTTATATGTTCCGCTTGAAGATGTTGAGTAAGTCTTATTAGATGCATCATATGCATATCTTTGTCCTGCATAACCACCATTACGTACACTCTTCAATTCGCTTGTTGTGAGTGCTACATATGTACCAGTTGCTCTAGTTGCCTTTAAGATTGTATCGTCAGCAATATTGACCTTGACTTCATACTTGTTCTTTAATACTACAGATAATGTTGAAGCATTGATATTAGCAATTGATAAGATTACATTGTCTCTGCTTACGCCTCTGTATTGGAAGCTCATATATCTTGTTTCACTGCCATTATTTACAGCAACACAGTATGTTGAACCATTATTCAATGTAACTGCTGTACTTGCTAATGAAGCACTTGTGAATGTATAGAGCAATGTTCCTGCATTAGATTCTTCTGTATCAAGAACAATATTTGTTGATGTGACTGTTGCCTTATTGTTGACTGTATCAATAGCAATTCTGCCACCAGCAATCTTAATATCTGAGTAGTTGTATGAATAGTACTTAACTTCTTCACCATTTACTACCTTGAGATATAATCCTGCGTTGTATAACAATGTAATACCAACGATTCCAGAAGTTCCATTGATTACGATAGCATTTGCCTTTTCTTCCTCGGTTAATGCCTCTTCCTCAACCAAAGCAATTTCAGCTGTATAAGTCAATGGCATTGTTTCGCCTTCGAGATATACATTTTGCATTGAACCACTTTCGAATAACAATTGTTGATCTGTTCCAGCTAAGTCACTATTTGTGATGATTCCGTATGGATCATAGTAATAAGTTGTTCCTTCTTCAACTTCAACAATGTTCTTGATGCTGATTGGCTCAATTGTTAAGTATACTGGATAGTTAATTGTGATATGATCTGCAACTACTTGTGCATATACATATGTATGTGTTAATCCAGCAATTGTATAAGTTAATGGCTCGAAAGTTGAAGCATTTACCCATCTTACAGTTAATGGAACAATAAGTGTTGAACCTTCAACTGTTGACTTGTAGTTGACTGTCTTTGGTAATCCAGTTGTGAATTCAGATGTCTTTAATGTGTAAGATTGTGTTTCAATCTCTGTTGCATTTGCATCATATGTCCATGTTGTATTACCAATTTCAATCTCTGTTGCGTTGATAACCTTTAATGCGAATGTGATGTCATGACCACTATATTCATAATAGTTGTCTGAAATTACTTCACCATCAACTTCAATTACTAAGTCATCTGCAAGGTCAATACCTGTACCGAATCTTGCGGATCTTCTTGCGATACCTTCTGTTAATTCATTAACAGTAACAATTCCTAATAATTCCCAAGTTACTGCAACTTCTTTAACTATTGGTGTATCTCCACTAATTGTGATTCTTGCAATTGTTGGCATTGAACCGATACTTGCTGCACTTGCTTCTAAATTCAAATCATCTGCTGTGCTGTTACCATCATAGCCGAATTCAACCTTTGTGATTTCTGCACCGAGGTTGTTGAAGATTACCTTGTATTCTAATGTTTGTTTTGCAGCTGTTGCTGTTGCATATGCATCTACATACATTAAGAGATACTTGTTGTTGTTTTCATCAGTTGCAAGTGTATCAATGCTTGGTACTACATCACCAGATACATTGATTCCACCAACGCCCTTGAATCTAACTGAGATATCATTTACTAATACATCTTCACCTGTGTAGCTTGCAAAATTTGCAGATACACTTGTTGGGATTGTCCATGGTGTTAATGCATCATAGTAAAGAACGCTTGCATCTTCACTATCGACTGTGAATGTTGAACCATTGAGTTCTATATCAGCTAATGTGTAATCTGGAGTTGTAATTGTAGTATTTACAGTCTTGTTACCTAATGTCATAGATACAACATATCTTGAACTTGAATATGTTGGTAAGTATCTTGTTGTATTCCAACTGTCTACGATTACTAAGTCCTTATCACCGTTATAGCTTTCTACTAATACGATTGTTACATCTTGTAAGTAATCTGAACCAGTACTATCAATTCCTCTTAATGCGTTCCATGCTGCCTTGTAATTTGCCATTCCGTTTTCTGCGGTCTTATCTATTGCAAGGAAGTAATATTCTGGATGTGTTGCATATGTTAATGTATCAACACTCAAGATGATTGGATCACTTAATTCATTAAGTGGAGCATATACTCTAGATGTATAGTTCTCAGCCTTTCTTAAATCCTTTGGTCTGACATCGTCGAAGTCAATACCATAGATATCTGTGTTGTAGAAGTATACATTCTTGATAGACTTGCTTGTTACAGATAACTTAAGTGAGATATTTTGTGGTACGTATGTTACATTACCATCTTTATCCATTGTGTACTTAGAACCATATTCTACATTTGAAGAGATGTACTTAGCTGGTACTTGAGCATAAATTGTACCACCCTTGTAAATATTGGTTATCTCTTTGGTCATTGCAGCATCTGAATAGTATTTAACTTGTTCCCAATCAGGTGTCATGATATATGGAGTTGTTACTCCCTTGAATGATACGCTGAGAGTGCTATATTCATCTGCTAAGTACCAATATGGGTTGAATGTATCTCTTACCTTAATAGATGTTGTGCTTGCGATCATTTGTGTGAAGTTAATCTTCTTATAGAAGACTTGTGCTCCACCTGTTGAATCATCGCCAACAGAAATCTTTACATACAATTCGTAATCATTGTTTTCTAATCCTTCGTAACTTACATATCTCTTAATATATCCCTTTACAGACATTGGATCTGTATCACTATCTGCATGAGGTGTGATTAAATCACTTTCAGATACAGAGATTGTAATTAACTTCTTATTTACGAAGTATGGACCAGAAATTGTTACAACATCTCCATATGTTCTTGTTTGTGGCTTTGTAGCACCCTTGAATGTTAAGGAGATTGTTGAACCGAATGATGTTTGACTATCTGTGCTTGAAACAGATGCATCGATTGTATTTCCATCATATGGGTTGAAGTTGTATTCTGTGTTGACTGATTTTACTTCTGCAGATGCAATCTTAATTGGGATATAAACAACTTGTGCAATATATCCGTTTTCTGCATACTTGCTATTTGTTACAGTCTTTGGATCTACATTTCCATTGAATCCGTATTCTGTATTTCCATCTGCTGTTGTGTATTGTGCAAGGATGAACTTCTTGCAGTTATCACCAGATAAATTCTTACCACCAACATAGAATGGAATTGTTACATCAATGCCCTTATAGTATTGGACTACTCCGTCAACTGTAATTGCATCTAATGCATCTTCGAGAGCTGTTGTATCCCAAATACCATAGTACTTAACTCCACTACCAAATGACTTATTATTTGTATACTTACCATCTACATACTTATAAGAAGTAATATAGTTAATGAAGTCCGCCTTGGTTATTACACCACTCTTTCCTAATGTTGTAGCCAAATCAAGAGCACTTAAGTTATTGAATGACTTAATACCAGCATCTGATGCCGCTGTTGATGTCTTATAGAACTTTGAAATACCGCTTGATGCTATTTCAACATTGCTCATTGGAACTGTGATAGTATGAGAAATACCACTCATATAACCCATTGAATATGTGAATCTTACTTCAACAGATGATGATGCGAAGTCATATCTGTATGATGAATAATCCCATTCAATTGTTCCAGCAGGAACAGTTCTACCTGTCATTCTGGTCTTGTTGAAATCCATTTGTGCATAAACTGGATCTGTAATATCTTCTGGATAAATCTTTGTTGTTCCATTCAATGAAGTTGTATAGTAGAGTTTTCCATCTTTATCTAAGTGTTGATAATATGTTGTACCGGATGTACTAAATCCACCATTTAAGTTTGCATTGTATGTGCCTGTTGTCAACATTACATTGCCATTATCATCTCTCTTTACATAGTAATTCCATGCTGGAGTTGCACCTGTCTTGAAGCTGAATGACAAGTTGTTGCCAACTAAGTTCTTTGCAACTGTTCCTAATGTCCATGTTCCACCAGTTTGGAATGAAATTCTTACCAAGTCTGGTAAATCAGATACATCGGATGTCATATTTCTTGTAATTGTTGACTCTTTCCAACCAGAGTTATAGCTATATGCTTTGAGGGACTTGAATCCATAATCGTTGGTTACATATACAGGAACTGCTGCGACAACAATGTTAGAAGCGTATCCATAAACGTATCCAGCAAATACTCTTTCTTTTTCACCTTCTGCTGGTGTGAAGTCTACTGTACTTGAATCCCATGTGATTTGAGAACCAATTACTAATCCATCTCCTAAACTATGATAACCATTCAAGAATGTGATATTTGCCATGCTTGGGAATATCGATGAATCTTGATATGCTGTTGCATTCAATACAAGTTCCTTTTGATTTGAACCAACTAATGCATAACCTGCTCTATTTGCTGGGTCTTCAATAACAACTTCTGTTGGAACTGTACCAGATACAGTTGCTGTAGCTGCTTCATCAAATGCAAGCAATGAGTGTGTTACTGATGTATTTTCAGTATTGAGTGGGTTAATTCTCAAAACCAAGAACTCTTGTGCATTAGTACTTACTGAACTATGAGCACTTGTCTTTGGTAAGGTGACATCATATTGTGTTTGAGATGATGTACTTGTTGCACTTCTTTCGGATGTATATCCATATGCTTGTATAGTGTTACCATAAATTGCTGTACGTGCACCATATGATTGAGCACTATTGTATCTTGTCTTACTTGCATTAATATATAACTCAATAGCTTGAATACCAGGAGTCATATGATATGAAGATGTAAGACCATATTTTGTTGGATCTGGATCTAAATCAATATAGATTTCAGCTGTTGGATTTGCAACATTTGAACCCATACTTGCGAATGGCAATGGCAAGATTGAACCGATTAAGTGTGTTAAGTTGGATATTGTTGAACCAGCCAATCTTGCAGCAAGACCTTCAAGATTCAAGTAACCAGCCATTGCTAAGATATATTTTAATAATGTTACAGGCATTGACTTGACATATGGTTCAAGTTTTTGAACTCTTGCAGCTGTTGTTGTTAATGAATCAAATGACTTGAATAAGTTAAACATTGCATCACTTGATCCACCCCAACCAGATAATGATGAACCGCCACTTTCTCCATCGGTTTGCCATGATAATGAAGACTTATTTACAAAGAATTGTGTATCAGAGTTATCAATACCCTTTTTTGTTTCGCCTGTTTCCTCATCTTTACCTCCACCTTGGAATAATGAGAACAACATAATATAAATCATACATAACAATTCATTGAATGCTTCCTTATTGAATTCAATATGTAATGATGTATACTTCATATCTGTTGCAGTAACAGCTATTTGACCCATATTTGCATAGAATGGATGGTAATTGTTACTTGTACAGAAGTCTATTTCGATAGACTTGATTAATCCACTCAAGTCTGGTGAGTATGAGTAGTTACCCTCTTTATATCTTCTATCTCCAGTAATTTCTTCTTCGCCACTATCTGCTGGTGATAAAGCGGATGATGTTGTTGGTTTAGAGTATCCACCTAAATCTGCTCCCATTTCATTTGCAAATGTGAATAATGAGCCGTTTTCTTTACTTAATAACTTTCCTAAATCTAATGGATCTAATAGATTTTGGAACCAACTTGCAATACCTGATAAGAAGTTAAATCCTGCAAGTACTAAGTCATTGTTATAGAAGTAAATATTTGCATTACCACCATCACTAAGAGCATCTCCATTATAACCTGGATGATATGATGTTAAAGCTAAGTGTAACTTGTAGTTTGTTTGAGCATCACTATTTACTTGGCAATATTCTTTCTTACCAGTTAATGTAATTGAAGATGTCTTGTTAACTCTGTTAGCTCTTATACCACCAAATGCTGTTCCTTCTTCAATAATTGTATCAACCTTTCTGTCAATGTGAATTGATACACCTAAATTGACATTATCAATAACTGTTTGTATCAATGCACCTGCACCAGATACATTAGATAATGCTAATCCAGCCATACCATATGATGCTTTAGCAATCAATGAAGCAACATCTAATTGTCTTTCCTTCATACTAATGCTGAAGTCACCGAGTGAGATGGATAATTGTGTTCCTACACTATCTAATACTGCAGTAATATCAACGCTTGAAATACCACCGTCATCTGCTGAATATCTTAAGTCGAATTCGAGATATTCCATTGGCATATCGCTTAAGTCAATATCAAGTCCAATCATACCGATTAAAAGATCAAGAACGGATTTTTCTAACTTCATAGATAATCCACCATGCTCAATACCTAATTCAAGATATAATGAACCACTTGCTTGTGATACGGCTACTTCATCACTTGCTGTGCTTACTGCTACTGCATCAGCAGCCTCTGCACTGGATGAAGCTGTTCCAGATAACTTCTTGGTTGAAGCACCAAGTAATCCAGCTAATCCATGGAATGCAATACCACCTAAACCTAAACCTTCGAGGTTGAGATAAATTGCATCTGAGAATGTATTGCCGTTTGTTGTTAATGTATAAATATTACCTGTTGGTTCTAATCTTGAAGAGCCAAGATAATAGATTTCCATAAAGGTCTTGTTAATAGGTGTTCCTTCGATTATTTCGATAGCTAAATCACTGAATAATAATCCAGAGATGCCATATTTCATAATAGCTGCAATATTAATATCAGCCTTAACATTCAATACAACGTTAATTGTTTGAGATGGTAAGTTGAGGATAATATTATTTCCATCGATTCCACTTAATACACCACCTAACAAATCTCCTTCCCCAAGTAAATCAGCCAAGAACTTGCCGATCCATGCTGAGAATGAATTTGTATATTCAGCTTGACCTTGTCTTAAGCCTTGAGATGAAAGGTTGAGCTCGCCAACTACACTTAAACTTACAACTTCAAGACCAATATTACCAGATTGAATATCGTATACCATTTGATATGGACTTATATAAATTGTACCTGTATAGTTGTTTACATAATCAGCTTCACCTGCTTTAACTTGAGCAGCAGTTCCACCAACTAATGCAATGTATGTATCATTTTCTGCATCGTACTTATGTGTACCTGCATCATCTTCTACATATTGACCACCTTCATATGAATATCTTGTACCTTCGTACATAGTAATTTCTTCGTATTCATCTTGTACGTACTTGAAGAAGTGGAAGTCTCCCTTTCCTGTTTCATATGACCATGGTGCCATGTATACTTTGGTTACACTTGCTGAAGTATAAACGTAATTACGTCCAATCTTTGTGAATAATAAGTCTGAATCTACAATATACTCTGGTCTAGTTAAATCATCTGTATAATCAACGTATAAGATTCCATCATATGCTGCTGCTTCTGCATCTGTTAATGCATAGTAACCACCTTGTTGATATCCATAGATTGTATTTCTATGACCAGATGTGAAGTATGCGCTTGAAGATGTGTAATTTGTTCCAAGTACATTGATACTTGTATCCATTACTAATCCAGCCATTTGTGCAGCAGGTGCTTTCTCTCTACTCCATACTGTCTTTGTTGCTTCAAGTGCGAAGTAGAAGCTATCTGTAATCTTAGCATAGATATTGGTGAATAATTGTTCTTGATCATTATCTGAATCGAAGGCAATCATTAATGCACCAATTTCTGGGATATAGTTGGAATCTTCTAAGCCTTGTGCATTTCTGATACGGTTAATAATTGCATTAACTGCTGCAGAGTTAAGTTGTACTAAGAAGATTCTTGGGAATGTTGTCATTAATAAGTATCCAGCATTGCCCCATACTCCAGTTACATCTGTGACATTATCATCGATAATGTTTGCAGCAGATGCTTCTGAAGAAACTGCATCTCTATCTGCTGTAGATGTAGCTGTTGCTGTTTCATGTCCGAGATATGAACCAACTGCATCTTCTAAAATCTTTGTTAATCCAAGGTTATCAATTGAGATATAACCTGCTTCACCAAGTAATGCATGTAAATCAACATAGATATTATCATTGAATAATACTATTGTAATAATTTCTGTTGTTTGATCTAATGCATAATTGTCATATCTTGAAATGACTATTGATGCTTGTAACTTGCTGAAGTCAGCTAAGTCTACGAATAAGTTGAGTGATAACTTATATGATGGTGCAGTATTGCTACCAATATCGCCCTTGAATCTTGTATATAATTCAGCACCAGCGAATGATTGAATTAATTCTGCACTTTGTGCAACGTTAGCAATTAAGTTCAAGATTTCACTTAAATCAACTACGTTGTCATTACCACTTTGTCCTGGATCACTATTTCCAAAGAGTGAGATATCAAATTCAACACTTAAGTTAAGTGTCATACTTGTGATATCCTTGTATGCTTTGAATGGAACACCATCTTGGTCTCTTTCTAGGTTGATTGAGAATGGCTTGTTGAATGTTCCTTTGATTCTGCCAACTTTCAACTCAATGTCGAATACACCCAAGCAAATGTATGCACCAGTTCCATCTTTTACAAGTTGCATTGAATATCCATCTAAGAAGTAATATGTATCTGTAGATGAAGCATCATAACTTGCTAATGTATAAACGTCTGCAGACTTTGTATATAAAGCCTTTAATAAGATTAATCTTTGTTCTGGTGTAAGTGCAACATAGCTTGAACCACTCTTGATATAATATTGAGTTGTTGTAGCTGTTCTATCAAATGTTGTTGCAACATAGTTGTTGCCACTAATCTTATATAATTGTGCACCAAGAATTACTCTGTCTGCATTTGTAATTGCAGAGTACTCTTTGACTAAGTTATATGTATAGTTGCCAGTTTCTACATAATATGTAGCGCCTATAGTAATTGAAGAGTAGTTTGCTGGTTCAACAACGTTGTGGCTTGCATCATATAATGTCTTAACAAGTAAGTACTTATCACCAAGTGTTAATTCTTCATAAACACCTGCTGATACTTCCTTATAATATGTTACATCAAGATTTGGATTATATAATGTTGCAACATAGTTGTTTCCATCCTTAGTATAAACTGCCTTAAATAATTGTTTTTCTGCTTGTAATAATGGTCTGTAGTAATCATCTTCAATTCTATCAAGAACATCAACATACTTCTTCAAAGCATATTCACTATCAGAAATCATTACATATGTGTTATCAGCAGATACTGGTGATACATAGTATGTCTTAGAAATTGAATCATATGCATATGATATTGTTGTTCCAGCAATTGATGTGTATTTGCTTTCGTCTGAATATGTTAATAATCCAGATTCAATACCAATGATTGCATATAATGCAATGTGTCCATCGTCGTCAAAGTCTAATGTAATACCTGATGTATCTTTGCTATCATTTACTCTTAATGTTGGAAGAGCTGCCTTAGCTTCATCTGAAAGGTTTGTTCCAAGTAATTCAACTATAGAACCAATTAATGCTTCCTTGAATCCAATTGTTAATACGTCGTTGGAAATCATGATCTTTCCTACAACTGCATCGAGGATTGCATAAATTGTACCGCCGATTCCAATTTCTCCGAGTAATCCCATATTTACATCACCATTGTCAATAGCTGCTGCATAAGCATTGCTATCAGCTGCTGATGATGATTCACCGCCACCAATTAACTTAGATAAGTTCAATCCTTCATACTTAACCTTATCGAATAAATCACCAAGATTTGGGAATTGTACTGAGAAGTCAGATAAGTCAAGATAGATATTTAACAATACGTTGCCGTCATCATCTTTTACGAGTTGAGCAATTAATTGGATTGTTGTTGGTTCCCATGTTGGTTTATTGTAATCAAACGTTGCGAAGTATGTTGTTCTTAATCCAATATTTGCATAAATTGCTGTTCCAGCAAGCATTGATAATACATCACTATCTCCGCTCTTTAATCCATCGATTAAGCTTGAGAGATTTACATATGCTCTTAAGTCAATAGAAAGATCAAACTCTGTTTCGAAGCTATATCCAGCATCTGTTAGAGCTGTTGCTACGAAGTTAAAGTCTCTTTCTAAGAATGTTGACATTTGTTGTGTGAAGTTCAAGATATCTTTTACTGTTACAGTGAACTCTGCCTCTGCACCAATTTCAGCTGACTCTAATCCGCCAAGTAAACTGAATACATCGAAGTTATCATTCTTGATACCGTCAATTAAATCTTTGAGGTTGAGTGTGATGAGTCTTGTGTAATCCATTGTGGATAATCCAGCAATATCAATCTTGTATGCATCACCTTCAAATTCATATTCTGTTGTACCAATTGTATACTTCCAACCATCGTTGTAAGTTAATTCATATTGTGTGCCATCAACTTTGCCATATACTTGTGTTGATACATATAATGTATCTTTGTATAAGAATACGACATCATCATTATAGATATGAGTTACTACTTCACCGTTTTCATCAACGATTTCATTTCCGAATGCATCATATTCAACATATGTCCATAACTCTGTTTCTTTATTATAAATAGCATTGTTCTTTCCATCTGCTGTGTATGCAGGAATTGTTGAGTAAACTGTTCCTCTGAATCTTTGTGTTGCAAGAACTTTTGCATCTTCATTAGATAATGTGTAATACCAGTATCCATCATTATCATCTCCAGATGCTGCATCATCTAAGATACCAAAGACATCATAAGTTAATTCTACGAATTCATTATTAACGAAGCCGTAGTACTTGTCTCCATTCGCCTTTTCATTTGTGAAGTTGTGTTTCTTATAATCGATTGGTGAAACAATACTATAAGCAGCTTTTGCAGCATCTGCAACTCTTACCATACCATCTCTTGTATATACCTTACTTGAGTAGTTATTTCCTGCAACTGCAGATACACCGCTTTCTGAATAGATCCATGTTCCAGCAACACCTGAATGGTCTGTAGATTCAATCTTTACATAACCCTTTGCTGTTCCATCGAGTCCATAGTATTGTTGTGCACTATCATAGTTAGATACTGTTCCCTTTCTGTCAACTCTCATGAAGTTGCCATAGTAGAATGAGTAATCTTTTGTTGTTTGGTTAATATTGTTGTACTTAGATAATCCACCAAAGTTCAATACAGAGCCAGTGTCAATGCTTGTAGATAATCCACTTACATATAAGCCTGCCTCCATCATTGACTTACCTTCGTTATCATCTAAGATTAATCCTAATGAGAAGCTGTATGGGTTCAATTCGCCTCTTACGAAGATTGTGAAGTTTGGAATGTATCCTTCGTATTGCTCAAATCCTGCTACTAATTCATTGAGTAACATCTTTAAGAATCCAGCGCTAATTGCAATACCATATGCTTGTGTATAGATATTGAAGTATGCTGCAGAAAGATTTACATTTGTTCCTGTTGCTTGTGAGATTGCATCATACATACTTGTTGATGTTGCTGCATCTTCACTTGCTGCAGAAGCTTCAAATACTTCTTCCTTTTCGTAGTATAAGAGGTCGTTTAGTAAGTCTTCTACTGAGAATGCTGTTGTATCGACATAAATCTTTGCTTCGTCACCAAGTAAGTATGACATATCAAGATATAAGCCACTTGTTCCAACAGTATCATCTCTATCGTAGTACAATCCGAATACGTGGTTACGTGTTCCATCTGAATAAACTGCTCTCCAGAAGTCGATTGCGATTTCTACGTTGTAAACATCTAAACCGAATTGGAATTCATTTGTTTCAAGGTTTGTACCAAGTAATAATGAACCACCATATGTGATTTGTATTGTGAACAATACAGATCCTTCAAGTTCTGATGCAATTTGAATTGCTGTTTCTAAGTCTCCAACAAGTCCACCAAGAACATTTGCAAGAGTATTTGTTGCACCAGATGAGTAAAGAATGTAGTAATTTGTCTCTACACTGTTATTAATGAAATCTGTGCTGCTTACTTCACCAGCAGAAATATAACTTCCATGTCTATAGAGATATACATTGTTTACATTTCCTGATCCATCTACTGTTAATGTACCATCATCAAGCATTTCACTTGCCAACTTAACGAAATCTGTACCATTTCCAGAATAGTATGTACCATTTGTTGCTGGGATATATGTTCCGCCAGCTTCTGGACGTAAGTTGTAGTTGGTTGTTAAATCAATTGTTGGTTTAACTTCTAATGCCTTGTAGTCATTTACTGGCATATAGTAATCGCCTTGTGGATCAAGAACCTTAACATATGTACCAGTTGCACTGTGACGTGCTACAACTCCTGCTTGATAGATTGTATGTTCATTATATTTATTAGCGTTGCTCTCTCTTGCATATTCAGAAAGTGACATGTAAACTTTTGCAGCTGACATGTAGAACTTACCATCAAGAGCAAGTGAAATGTAGTAAACATCATCTGTATTTACATATTCGATACCACTTGCAAGATAGATAGATGCATGTGAGAAATCAAATCCACTATGTTCTACGCTATAATCTGCAATAGATACATACTCATCAATCTTATCGTCGAAGACGAATAAGATATCCTTGTATGAATAATCACCTTCACTTAATGTTGTTTCATATTTATCGTTATATTGAGCAACTGTTAAGAATGTATATGTTAATTCATCATATACGTAAATCTTAGCATCACTTGCTGAGTATGATGTATATGTAGCTGAATCGATGAGCTTGTATGCCCACTTGCCATAGCTTACAGATGTTGGTGTCTTAATTCTTACATAAGAACCATTTTCATCTCTTGTATATTCAGTTCTACATTGAGCACGTGTATATACATGGTTGAGTGAAATCTTCTTGATTGTTGTTGGATTCTCAAGAGGCATACCAACTTGGAATGTTGAGTATTCAATTCCACCAATAATAATAGGTGTTGTAAAGTCTCCATTGAATGTATCATCAAGATCGATTACCTTTTCATATTTTCTATCTGCTCTTACATAGACATAGATAGAATTCTTGCTTAATTCATGATACTCTCCACCATTTAAGAAGAAGTAATCTACAGATGCATCGAATGCAAAGATTTCCTCATCAATTGGTGTATATACATAATCAGCTTCTGCACTGAATCTTGCAGCCTTAACTGGTTCTGAACCAAGTCTTACATCGCCAGTATATTGAGTATCTGTGCCAGCAATATACCAATCATGGCTTGTTGTATCATATGTTACTGCTACGTATTCATCTGCAACTACACCGTAGAATGTTGCACTTCCGTTTGCGATGAGAATTTCACCTGTAACTTCACGTGTTGTATTGCTTGCATATACCCATGTTTCTAATTCCTTGCTGTATACAACAGAAATGATTTCATTATTAGCAAGTACTGCATAGCTGCCATCATAATCGATGTAATATACTGTTCCAGCATATTGGTCATTAGATGTAACTTCTACCCATGCACCTAATGCTGCAGAATACTTAACCATCTTGTTGGTATCTGTTACATATAAGTTATCCTTAGAATATGTGGTTGCACTATATGTATATGCACAGTTTGCTGCAAAGCTTGTTGCATATGTTGCCTTATCAATTGCAGAACCATTGATGTATGCATATTCAGGAACTGTTTGATATGTGAAGTCATTACCACTGAATACTGGGAAGAAGATATCAACTGTGATTGAGTGTTCCCAGAGATAAATGTTCAATGATAAGAATGCTTCATCTTCAACAGTGCTACTTGGAATTGTTACATATGGATTATATGTATCATGTACACTCATAATATATTTAATACCTGTGTACTCTACACCATTTAACATCCACTTGCTTGCTGAATATGTTAATGCTTTATATTGTTGTGCTGTAATATCGTATCCATAGAACTTGAATGTTCCTGCGATAGCTGCAGCTTCAACATCTGCTGCTGAAACATCTGTTTCAGATGCTGTGCCACGGATTAAAAGTGAATCGACAGCTGCTGGTACATAGATGTTTTGATTTGCACCATTTACTTGTGCAACATACTTGTTGTACTTCAATGATGTATTAAATCTAATCATCTCAATTGGTCTATCTGCGCTGTTTATATTGAATGTTCTATAAAGTACAGTCTTAGAATCAGCGTTGATTAATGAAATACTTTCATATGTATCAACACCTGTTGCAACTACTGTTCCATGGAGAGCCATATCTATCATTATGTATCTGCCAGAAGCATTATCTACTTCATTTTGTTCAGATAATGATAAATCGAGGAAGAGTTTATATGTTCCATCATCCATTAATACCCATGGACCATCTGCATAAAGAATTGGTTCATAGTATGTTTCAAGATCTGTGTATTTATAATTCTTTTCAGACTTAGATACACTTGTGAGTTTCTCAATTCTTCCATCTGGAACATATACTTTTCCAGTATATGAGGAACCATTAAACTTCCATCCATCATTATAAGTTAATGGCATATATTTATTTTCAAATACTGATGGTTCAACTTCAACTAAACCATATCCATAGAAATATCCATAGTTTTGGAGAGTTGCAGGAATATCACTTGTACTATTATATAATATTGAATACGCGTTACCTACGTATACATACGCGGTAGATGCTTCAATGCTATAGAACATTCCACCATTTTCTTCATAAGCTTCAAGTTGTGCTGCAGATAAGTCATATCTGGATTGATATTCATAACGTTTGAACAATACATGGTCACCATCGACTTGTGCTTGTCCAATACTGTTACAACGATACATAAATCCTGGTTCGAAGAATCCAATAACAGTTGAATCGGATGGATCACCGAATTCCTCTGTGAATTCTGCGATTGGCATAATGTATTCTATTAGGTTCAATACATATTGACCTTCTTCCATATCCAAGACTTGATAGAATCTTGAATTGGATAATCCTTCTTCTCTTTCTGATGCAAATACATTAGTAATGAAGTTGTATGAAGATGTATCAACTGAAATCTTTAATGATGACTTCTTGTCATAAGATGGATCATCAAGATAATCAAACTTAATTGATGAATCTTCACCCATTAATAATGCTATTAATGCGTTGATATAATTTGGTTGTACTAAGATTTTTGTATAAGATGATGTGATTTCTAATCCATATAAGAATGCACGGATATATTGAGTTACTTCATCACTTAAGAGTGGGAATGTAGCTTGAGATACTGCAACATCTTCTGCTACAGATACTCCATCATCCTCTGCTGGTGCAGATGCTTCAGATGAACCTAATAAACCATTGATTGTATCATCTAAGTTCAATGAGCTAAGTAAGTTTTCAATTGTTGTTGATTCAACATGTAATGATGGAACATTGAAGTAACTTAAATCTAAGTATACACCACCATTCTTACGATAATACTCACCTTTTTCGTTGAGGTAGCAATATGTTGAGTCATAGTAATATGTATCACCAACATAGTTTGCAGTTACTAATTCATATGAACCTAATTGTTCATCATAGTAATATGTT
Organism: Christensenellales bacterium; assembly: GCA_045130665.1. Lineage (GTDB taxonomy): Bacteria > Bacillota > Clostridia > Christensenellales > CAG-917 > RGIG8124. The sequence continues at coordinate 600,861 of JBGUQC010000004.1, forward strand.
CCACGACCATCTGCTGCTTTGAAGTAGTGTGAATATCTCTTCTCTGGATCAACAAATGTAGTTCTGTCTTGTTTATATCCATAAACACCAGTTGTATTTGTTGTTAATTCTTGGAATTGTCCACCTACCATATAAAGAGCAAGAATGTTGTGGATATCTTTATATTCTTCTGTATTTTCATCATATGCAGTCTTTGTACGAATGATAATTGATGTATCCATATATGATGTAACATCATCTAACAATGTGAATAGATCAAATTCGTCATTCTTATTAAGAACTGTTGTAATGATATTTACTAAGTCAGAAATTGAGAAGTCTGAATTGAAGTTTGCTGTTCCAATTGTGAAGATTTGTCTGAAGTAGTTCATCAATGCAGCAACAGAAATATCCATTGTGATATCTGCTTCAAATACTCTATGAATATCTCCACCATTATCTGATAATGCTGTAATTTCTGTAATGATTGAATCGGCATCGATTTCTGGGAAGAAGTGTTCGATGATTGGCACTAAATCAATGTTAGAGTTGTTCTTGAGTAATGATGTTATATCAATTACTTCATTGAGAACAATATGTTCAAGTTCACCAATCTCGGTGTATTCTTGCATTTCTTCTGCGGTTAAAATAAACTCATGTAATGCATTGAATGAAACATTCAAGTTCTTAATACCAATTGCTAATGTTAAATCATAATCATACTCTTCAACATTGATACCATTTGCAACCTTTGATTGATATGCAACTACGTTGCCAGCTGCTTCAGCTGCCTCATATGTTGAGAAGAAGTTATCATCTCCATTTGCAACTAGGTCATAACGTAATGATGAAGATACCTTATCTGATGGCTTTAATGCTCTGAAGATACCATTTTCAATTACATAGGCACCTAATTCAGCTGACTTAAATGCATAGAACTTGCCATTTGCAAGTGCCTTATCTTCTTCACTAGCAATTGTTGTATATCTAGCACCCTCAATACCAAGTGAGACTGCTAATTCAAGGTTGACACCATTGCTGAAGTTTACATCTAATGATGCAGATGCAGCTAAGTATTCAGATACAATATCATTGATTGTTGCACCAGATTCTTGATCGATTACAACAAGTTTGAGTAACCATCTAATGAATGTGTCTGCAATGTTAACAGCAATTTGTCTTCTGTTGAATGCAACTAATACATCATAATCAAGTGCGGATGCTGATGCTTGTGATACAGCAGAATCATCTGATGTTGTTGCTTCTGATGTGCTGTCTCCATCATCTGGAAGTACGTTCTCTGAATATGAATCACCAATAATATCTCTAATAATTTCATTGAGATATGATGCAAATCCGAAACTTGTAATGCTGAGTTTTGGTAATCCCATTAAGGCTACATCAAGATAAATTACGTCAGAGATGTAGTATAAACCTAACCATAATGATTCGTAACCTGTAATACCGATTGCATATAACTCAACAACAATTTCTGAATTTGTGATGTCATACATATCAAGTTTCAAGCTGAAGTCTAATCTGAAATGTGCTGATGAATAGCCCTTTGTTGTTGCTGGGATTTCAATCTTAACACCATTTAAGTCTCCTAATAATCCTTCGAAGAGTGGGCCAACATCGATAACACCTTCATCGATTGAGAGTTCTAATTCGACTGAGAATGAAACTGAAATTGTACTATCATAGAATATGACGAGTGGGAATTCTCTGTAATCATATCTTACAAATTCACCATCATCATTTTGTACATAACCTTTATTTGTTAATTCATATCTATCCTTCTTAGCGATTTCGCTAATATCCTTTCCTGTTTGTGCCAAATAGGTTGTAAGGAGTTGATATGTTCCTGGTGTCTCTTCATCTACGATGTAGTCTGGCATAATTGAATAACCTGTACCGAATTCAATTCTTAATCCAGTGATTTGTACACCAAGGTTGATATCCTCAACATTAATGTTGAGTGTAATACCATATTCGTAAATATTATTGAATACTCTAAGCTTGCTATATGATGTTCCAGCTGGATCAATTACATAGCCGCTTAATCTGTTATATAAACCAGATACTTCATAGTGTACGCCATTGTATTCAATGTAAGTGTAAGACTTATTAGCACCATTTGTTATCATCAATAAGCCTTCGAAATAATCACCTGCTGTAACCATTTCAGCTTGTAAGTATTCACTCTTTGCTTCGTAATATTTTGCTAATGATGAATAGAAGAGTTCTCCATCCTTTGAATATAAGAGTGGATAATCTTCTGTATTGAAGTATGTGTCAATATTGTTGATTGTTACCTTAGCATATGTACCTTGTTGTGAAACAACCTTAACATTATTTATATATGTGCTTGATTCATAACCATTGGTTAATTCATAATCAACTGTAGCATGATATGTATAACGTTCATTTGTTGGTAAGATACATGCATAGTAAAGAATTCTACTTCCATCTACATTGTATACTGCTTTATAAATTCCATTTGCATTTGCAGTAAATGTTATGTCGTATACCTTTGTAGCTGGATCATTTGTTAATGCATTAAGAATTTGTGCTTCTGATGAATATACGTAAATTGTTTCTCCAGCATAATCTGTTGTTGCTAAATATGCAGCACCATCGCCAGCAACATATGATGCACGTTCAACGGCAGCATCTATTGTATATCTTTGTGCCTCTTGTGCAAACTCAACATATACCTGTTCAAGGTTCGTAGCTGTTTCTGCAGCATCTGCACCTGCAAAGTTGTAGTAATCAATTGTACCGAAGTCTATTCCTAATGAAATTGAGAATGCATCAAAGATTTCATCGACACTTCCTAATTCTGGAAGAACTACGCTTAAGATTACTGAGATTAATGCCTTTGTAATAACAATTTGTAAACTTGTATCTTGTGCAAATAATTCAAGAGTTGCATCTCTTTCAGAACTTGTTGATGATTCTGCTGAAGATGATGCAATACCGATTTCTGCAGTTAAACCATTCAAGAATTCGTCGAATGACATTCCATAGTTTGCAATGTTCTTTACGATATTCATGAAATCTGGAACATATGAGTATTGGTTTGCATCCTCGAAGAGACCATAACCATTGAGATACAATGTTCCATGATAGAGATATAATCCAGCAAGAGCTGTTGTGTTGCCATATTTATCTGTAACAATATAACCTTGATCATCTGTCTTGATAAATTCAGCACCTAATTCGATGTTGCTGAAATCTGAATCAAGGATACTATTAAATCCATCACTTAAATCAAGAGATGCTAAGTCTATGTTTGCAGCAATACGAGCAGCAATACCATCTGATGTAATATCGTTAATAGATGCTAAGATTGTTTGATCTCCAATCCAATTTGCTAATAAATCACCAAGACTGATTGTATTGATATCGCTTGAATTGAAGTATAATCTTGCACTAAGTGATACATAAATATTTTGTGAAGAATATTCAGATGGAATGAATGTGATATTGTAATCCTTCAATGTTAACTTGGTTGATGTCTCGATACCTGTCTTATCATCTTTTCCATCATTATCTGAATCTGTCCAATCTTTATATCCGTCTGCATCTTCATCTGCCCACTTGTCGTATTGGTCTTTAACTGCGACTCTTAATACAACTGGTACCTTAGATGCAATATTTGCATCTGAAATATTGTTATATGTGCAATATTCTAATAATGTTGCAATTACAGTTTCTTTAAGAATTACATAGCTTCCATCTGGATTTTCTGTTCCGTCCTCATCACATCTAATATCTGATGAAGCTGCTTTCTTTGCATAGTATTCATATTCAGTTACTGTTAACTTAGTTCCCTTTGCAAATCTAATATAATCGCCATTTGGATTTGATGTAATAACTTTCTTTACAAACATGTAACGAGCAGAATCTGGAACTATTGTTGTGAATAAGTCATAGTCTACTAATACGCCCTTCTCTGCAATACCAGCATTTGTTGTACCAACAATCTTAACCCATTCGCCAGCAATATTTTCTGTATATGTATATGATGCGATTACATGTCTTAGTGTTACATCGACATCTGCAACATCTTTGACTTGTACTTTACAGTAATTGTCGATTCCAACATAAATTAAATCTACAAATACTAATGCACCTGTATCGCTTTGTACATAACCACCTGCTGTTAAATCATATCTTTGTGACTTATCAATATCTGCTACTGCGATTCCAGTATATGCTGTATATCCAGCAACAGTTACATATGTATTTTCAAGTTTAACATAGTCACCATCGTTGTTTTGTAAGAAGTTTGCACTTCTATGATAACGAGACTTGCTTGCGAGTGATGCAACACCAAAGTATCTTGCATATTGATCAACTGTTACATATACTCCATCTTCGATGAATACATACTCACCAGCATTATCTTGTACATAAGAAATGCCACCATCTGTTGTTGTGTAACGTTTTGTTACATCAACTCTTGTTTCGTCTGTTCCATATGTTGCTTCATATGTATCAACAGACATATATGTTCCCTTTGGATCTGTTAATCCGAAGGTTCCGAATAAGTTCTCTAAATAGTCTGTAATGCTTACAGCCTTATTGAGTTGTTCTTGTGATAAGATATCTTCAACTTCTGTACCTACTCTAATAGCAAATCCCAAACCTGTTGCCATATCGAAGTACATACCATTGACAAGAGATGCTTCTAATTCAAGAGCAACACCCTTGAATGGGTTGATACCATCTTCATTTACTAATGCAGGATTTTCTGAGAATCTCTTATCATTGAACTTGAGATAAATACCAGAACTACTCTCATCTAATTCATATCCTTCAATACCGAAGCTTCTACCAAACAATAATGAAAGTACTCTTTCAATAATGTCAGATTGGAAGAAGATATTTAAGCTGTCTATAGTCTTATAAGATCCAGCATTGAATGGGATTGTTTGTGTTCCTGTCTTAACAACAATTGCTTTAACAATTGCATTTAAGTAATTACCAATTGTTTCCATGTTGATTCCAGATGTTAAATCTGCAGCAGCGCCTGCTTCGGAACCACCGATATCAACATTGAACATACCTAAGATATCAAATAATCCAGCCTTAATACATGGACCACTGAGATCTGATAAATCAATAACTACTTGACCATTTACAAGATAGAGTCCAACCATACATGCACTATCATATCTATTGAAATCAATTTCAATACCGACATTGAGAGCACTTAATAATGTTGGAACTGAGAAGTTGATTGCATTTAGATCACCTGTTGTTAAGAGTGTATCAATACCTAAAATGCCTAGGTCTAATGAACCCTTAATTGTTATCTTGATAATTGAATTCAATTCTGCATTATATAATGCAGCAAATGATAATCTTGCTTTAAGAGTATCTAATAATGGAGCAAGAATATCACCCATAGATTCATTATCCTTTAATCCAGCGAGTAAATCTTGAATTGCAGGTAATTCCATAAGTGCATCAAGTAATTCATCCATCTTAAGTTGTTGTGCAATATATAATCCATCTGGATCTTGAACAAATCTGCCATCAGATAAACGTTTTGTATATCTGTCTTTTGCAGCATAGTTTGCAGCAACTGCTTCATCTACTTGGATATATGTGGATGAAATGTTAAGGTCAACATATAAGCTTAATTCGAAGCTTAATACTGGATTGTTATTAAATACATCGAATCTGTCAAATTCTTTATCTGCATCTACATCAGTTTCGAATCTGCGTGCAGTATACATTCTATATGTTGCATCAAGACTTGAATGATCTGCAACTGTTGTAATTGTGAAGTAAACTACATTTGGTTCATAGAGATATGCATATCCAGTTGCATCTTGACCATTTGCTGGATAGAAGTATCCATCAAAGTATGTATATACACCAGCTGGAATTACTTCGTTGATTGCATAATCAACATCTTGTTCCATCTTTTGTGGTGTTGCAACTAACACTGCGTTATCATTTGATCTATCAGCATCTCTTACTGCTATGAGTTTAATGCCAGAGTAAATTCTATTCTTTACTAATGCATCTATAGATGCAGCAAATTCATCTGTTGGAGCAAATGAAATTTGTGGATTTTCAACTGCTATAGATAAGCTGAAGAAATCTCTATAAACTTTTGTTGTATAAACCTTGTTTCCTGCAACGTCTGTTTCTGTAACTGAATTTGCAGGATCAAGAATTGTTGAGTTGACATCTAATGATAATGCAACGTTTGCAATATCTAAATCTAAGTTGATATCAAGTTTTAATCCGAGTTTTGTTAATGAATCAACTACGTTGTCAACATCACCACTACCAACTAATGCACCAATAATAGCGAATAACAATGTTTCTGTAATCTTCAACTTGATATCTCTTTCAGCAAGTTGTAATAAGATACCTGCATCAACATTTGTTGTATCTGCTGCTGAAGTTGCTTCACTATTGCCAAAGTCTAATCCTAATAATTGATTGAGTAAGTTTGTTAGAAGTGCTGCGAAGTTTGTACCTTCTATGACAAAGTCATAGTCTGATAAGAGTCCCATATCTACATAGAGATTTGAATTTACTAAGTAGATACCAAGAATCATTTCACTACTCTTAATATTCTTGATTTCGAGCATTAATTCTGCTGCTGCTGAATCTTGTAAATTCAAGTTAGCTGCAAGTTCTAATACCCAGTTTGCCTTAATATCAGCTGCTAATAAATTGTGATCAGTATCTTCTTCGACAATTGTTACACCAAAGTCTAATACTAATTCTGCGAGTAATGCAGAAATATAATCACCAATTCTATATGGGTTTGTTTCATCGCATCCTGCGAGAGCAAAATCAAGTGAAATTGTTGTTTGAATTGCAAGAGAATCAAATCCTAAAATGTTTGTATAGTTGGACTTGTTGATTGCAGCTTCAGTAACAGCAATATTTTCACTTAACGAAATTCTAATTTGTTTGAGGTTAATTCCAAGAGCTACTGGAGAAATACCAACACTAATTCCTAATGAATATGTTTGTCCCCAATTCAATGCGATATATGAATTTTCTGGATTGATTGGGAAGAATTCCTTTAACCACTTGGTCTCTACGCCTGTATCTTTATCAACGATGTAATCATACATTGCATATACAAACTTATAAGATCCATTTGCATCTTCGACATATTCTTTACTATAACGTGTTCCGGTGTATGTTTCTTTTTCTTCAGCTGTAATTGCAGAATATGTTACACCATCTTCGTTAAGTTTGAATGTGCCTTGTGCATCTTCAATATAGTTAAGTCTATATCTCTTACCGCTGTATACATCAGATGCTTCAGCATCTGTTAATGGTATGAAGTTACCATTTGTATCTTCAAACTCATTATAATTGCCATCATTATCTTGTTCGAATAAGAAGTACTTATTGTCAATAGCATAATAGTTATTGTGATATTTTACATATCTTTGCTTTGTACTTGTGTAGTATTCGGTTTCTAATAATTCAGTGTATTCATCGTTGGAATTGAGATAATATAAGTTTTCATATACTGGAACATAAACTGCATAGAATCTTGTGCCAGAATATGTTTCTAAGTTTTTGATTAAATAGTAATTACCATTGCTGTGACGATAGTAAATAGCTTCGTCATAGTTTGGATCTGTAGTTCCTGAAACTTCTAAGAAGATTACTGCATATCTATCTGTAAATGCGACTGTAGTATTTTCATCTTCAGAAAGTGGAACATAAGTATCATTACCAGTACCAATAATTATTGATGCAACGAATGCTGCTAAGTTCTTTGCGAATGAAACCTTGATTTCATCCATGCTTGCAGTAATAGAATAAATAGCGTTGTTAATTAATCCACCAACGTCATCTAATAATCCTGTATCTTTAATCTTGTCTAAGATACCTGGTTCTTCTGCTGCAACAGCTGGAGTCTCTTCACCTGAACCTTGTTGTGATGGTTCTGTTGGAGTAGATGCTTCTGGTGTTGAAGATTCACCACCATTACCACTTTCATCTTCACTCTTGTCTAATCCTAAGAGTGTAACAAGATTAATACCATCGATATAAAGATGTGTTTCTTCGAGAATATTAATATCAACATCTACGAATAATGTGCTGTTTGGAATACCGCCCTTGTCACCCTCATAAATGAGAGAGATTGCTAGCATTTGTTCTGAACCAACTGCACCGTAATCACCTTTATATATTTCAATTCTTAAATCAGAATGTGAAAGGATGTAGTTTACATCTAATAATTCTTCTGGGTTAAATCTTGCAAGAAGTGCTATTCTAAATCCAATTGTTGTTGAAATATTAGCATTTACACCTACTCTTACAAGTAATCCATGTAAAATTGATTGAGCTGTTGTTGAATCTTGAGAAACAACTGCTGAAATCCAATCACCTACAGACCAATCTTCATAAGAACCTTCGGTTCCTGTTGCTGATAATTGAACATTACCTGTTAATTCAATATAAGCTTGGTTGATAGCTATATCGCCTTTATCATTGAATATCTTAATACTTTCGTATTCTGTATTTTCTAATTCGGTTGTGTCTATTTCTTTTGTTCCATCACCGATTTCTAAACCGACTTTAGATACAATTACATCTACACCATTGTTATCTTCGCCATTAGCATCTGTGATACCAAAGTGAATTTGGACACCAATTCTATCTAATAATGCGCCAAGATGTTTATATGTCTTGCCAGTATAAGCTTCACCTGGTTCAATTGCTACGTAATTACCTCTAATATTGTTGAGAATATATTCGCCTTCATCTGCTGGAACAAACTTATATTCACCATTTATGTCTTCGACATATTCTGACTCAATACCTAAGTTCAACCATAATGAGATACCGTCTAAGTCTAATCCAACTAAGTCATTGAGCATTTCAACGATACCTTTTACAACACTAATCATGACACCTTGTTTAGAAATCTCGCCCTTAATTACAATAGCAAGTTTTGCTTTCTCTTCATCTGTTAATGTTGTTGTATCATCTGCTGCTGATGTAGCTTCATCTTCTGGGTTAATCTTAATAACGTCAAATAAGTACTTATATGTACCATTTACATCATCTCTTTCATATGTAACATTGCCTTCAGCATCCTTATTTGCTACATATCTTGGTCCAGCATATCCGCCTTCTGCAACTGTCTTTAACTCATCTCCCTTAAGTTCAATATACTTATCCTTAAGAATGAGTTTTACAATGAGTTCGAATAAGTCTAACTCAATTGCAATTCTATCAATACCAAAGTTGCTTGCATCTACATAAAGAATTCCACCAACGTAATATAAACCAATTAACTTCTTGGTTCCATCTGCAGAAATCTTATCAATTTGGACTAACAATTGAGAATTGTTATTGTCTGTATAAATAACTGTGTCGCCTCTTAGGTAATCAAATAATGGTGTTAAATCAATAGCTGCTTGAATTGCTAATGCATATTGAACATCAATCCTTTCAAGTATTTGAATACTTGCTGTTGTTAAAGTTTCTGTATCATATCCTGCAGCTTGCATTGCTGTAATTAATGCATCATTTTGTGTTAAATCAATTGTTTCAGCATTAATCTTAATAGATAATTCACCAGCTAAATCTAACCATACATATGGGTTGTACCATACATCTACGAATGTTTCTGGGTTTGGTACTTCTAATGTGTCTGAGTTAATTGCAAAGTCGAATCCACCTATTGCAATATTAAGTTCCATTTGATCTTGTAATGTTGCGAATAAGCTTAACTCTAATTCAGCTAAATTTAATCCGTCACCTAATGTAATTCTTAATCCGCCACTTCCTTGAGCATCAAATAAACTTACAGAAATGCTATTTCCAAGATCTACTCCAAGAGCTTCGAATACTCTAGAAATTAATTCTTGTGCGAATGCGATTTCAATATAATTCTTTCCAAGAGATACTTCACCAATTATTGCAGAAAGAAGTGCCATGATATCAATACCACCTGATGCACTTTCATCATCTGCTGCTGATGTAGCCTCTTCATCGTCTTTCTTTAATAAATCTCCAATAAATGAAGAAATATCCATCTTAATCTTTTGGATACCTAGAGCTGTTGCATCTAAATAAACAGTTTGATCTTCTAGATATAAACCAAGAACTAACTTTTTACCAACTTTTGTTGTTGAGTCTGATCTAGTTCTATCATAAATTTCAATACATGCTGTTGAATTTAGGATGCTATTTAATCCATCTGATACGTCTAAGTTTGCTTCAATTTCAATTAAGAATTGATTATCAAATGTTTCAGCTACATCTAAAAGAAGTGAGAAGATATAATCTTCAAGAGAGTTGATTTCAATATCTGCAAGTTGTCCCTTTGCAACATAGAAATCTAACTTGGTTTCAAGTTTTAAGTAAATATTTCTAAGGTCAATCTTTTGTAATACTTCTGAAATTTCAGATAATGAACCAATTGAACCTAGAGATACGAAGTTATTATTTCCAACAAGGTCTACTAATTCTTTTGCTTGACATGTTGTTGTTCCGAATTTTGCATTAACACCAAGGTTAATAGCAGCACCATTAAAGATGCCTTGGTTGTCACCTAATGTGACTGTTAAACCAATGAGTTTTTCTTCACCAACACCAGAATTATAGTAGTTAAGAACGATTTCTGTAATAGGTAGTTTAGCACCATAGTTTGGATTGTCTATTTCTACTCCGTTATCATCCTTCTTCTTTGCTGGGAATATTAATTCTGAAATATAGTCACAAGCATCATTTACAACTGTAATGATTAATGACTTAATGTTGAATAAATTGTCATATGGTGGATCTTCTTTAATAATTTCAATGTGGTTGAAGATATTAATAATTAAATCCATCGTTGAAGTTACTGTACCAGATTGAGATGTTGCCTTTGTAACTCTGTATGGGATTGTACCATTTTCAAGCATTTCAAGTAATTGTTCGTATGTTTCAATTTCAGCTTGAGTTAATGCTTGACCAGAAGACATACCTAATCCACTTAACAAGTCAGTTAATAATGATTTAATGTTGATTCCGCTTAAAGCATCATCAATAATTCCAATTAAATCAACATCAGTAATCTTATAACGACCAATTGAACCAATCATACCAGAAAGGTCTACATAGATTGAGTTATATGCACCTACATAGTAGATTGCTGCTCTAACATTATCAGAACCTTTGTCCTTGATAGTGATAGATAAGTTGGTCTTTGTGTTATCCATAACGCAGATACTACCCTTAATTTCAATATTAACTGAATAGTCATGGTCGCCATTAATATCTATTAATGTGTTCCAAATTGAAGAACTTGCTGGGATTGTAGTATTGAGTAATTTGGATAATAAGTTTCCTAAAGCACTATCTATTTGAGTAACAGTAATTTTCTTTTCACTTAAATGGATACCAGCTGAAATAGCGATATCAAAGTCAAATACTGAATATTCTCTTGTTACAGACTTGAGAGTATCTGGGAGGAGGACGTACTCAGATATTCCATCTCTTTCTGCTTCATCTTTGAAGAGTAAGTTTGGATCTGTGCCTTTGGTAAGCTTATAGGCACCGAGAGAGATTTCTAAGTCTTCTGTAAAGTAACCAAAATCATCATATGTATCTGTTTTGGCTGAATCGAGAGGGAAGTCCATAGAAATACCGAGGGAGGATAAAACGTTGTTTTCTATTTTTGCAGAAAGAACAATTGCAACTTCATCAGTTACAACAGCATCTAGCTTTGCCAAATCTAATCCAAGGATTTGATAAATGATATTTTGAATATCATCGCTTAAGAAGCCGCCAACCACACCAAGTACAATACCGATTAGGTCTTTGAGTTGGAATGGAATGTCAATCTGTTCAACACCGTTTCCTAAGTCCTTAATATCAACAGTTTCAGGTAATAACATACCTGTTAATAAAGAACCTAAGTCACCGATACTGAAACCAATCAACGATCCTATATCAAGGCCCATCAATTGGTTATAGAAGATGTCGGCAATGCTTGTTCCCTCAAACATATGGACGACTCTATCTACGACATATCCTAGGTCTATATTATCCGTATGAACTATTTCCGCGCCTTTCTTTATTCCAGTAAGGTCTGCGTAGCAAACCCCATCAATGTAATAAATGGCGACGACTTGGGAGGTTACATTATCTACGGTCGTCTTATCAATCTTCAATAAGAGACGCGAATTACTTGTATCTCCTTGGTCTACGGAACCAGCAATCTGTAAGGTATATTTATTTCCGTCACCATTCTTTTTGAAATCTAATCCAAGAATATGGTTAAAATTTAAATACCCACCAGTTGATGGTGAACTATTAAGGGCCGCTTGCTTGATTTTTTCCCAAGCATACGAACCACTGACTGTGTTAAGACTTTGATCCACATCAGGTGTATCAACGTCAATAACTTGAGGTTCAACGTTGTCATTACTATTATTGCATGCAAACAATGTGCAGCAACATACCACTAATAGTACGACAACTAAAATTGCTAGTAATTTTTTCATTTTTCCTCCATATACATACGCCTCTCGCACGTATGCATATACACTATAGATAAATTTATTCTACCAAAATTCAACTATATAGTCAATACTATATATTCGCGAAAACAATACTATACAAAAGAGACAAATGTGTTTAAAAAAATAATAAAAAAGAGCGTTAGAATGCTCCTTTTTAAAATATCTATAATTCAATTAGATAATCGTTGTAATAAAATTTTTACAAATTTTTTCTTAGTTCTTTTTCAAACAAATCTAAATTTTCTGTTAATAAATCAGAGAGATTTTTGTTGACATCTTGGACCACTCCCATGAGGTCAATTGCATACATTAAACTCGTACAAATATTGCTTTCATGACTTGCATCAAAAGTGGCATTTGCAAGTCTTCTGTTAGAAATTGCTTCATCGTACCTCTTTGCTGAATTTTGAGAAACAAAGACACTCATTATATTTTGAGAAATAAACTCTGCACTTGTTGTGTCAATTGTAACCTTGTATTTATCTGGAAGCCAATCTAGACCTCTCCACACTTCTACTCCAAGAACCTTGCTTAACTTCTTAAGCGCGCCGACGGCATATAATTCCTTAATTGCAGCAATAGCTAACTCACACGCACCAACATGTGTATTGTGTTTGTCAAAAGGGTTGTGAATGTAGATGTTCTCAATTTCTGGATATTTTTTCAGAATTTCCACCAATTCATTTTTTATGTTTGTGTGCATATCCTGAACTTCCTTTGATGAATGTTCTAACAAATAGAGACAATTGTATCTTCCTATTTCTGCAGCTCTCTTTTGCTCAGCTGTTCTAATTTCGACCATGTCTTCATCTGACACGGATTTAAATTCACCAGCTCTTGGACAACCAGATCCATTGGTTAAAATAATCATGACCAAACTTTCATCTTTTTTAAATGAGTCATCTATTGCTTTAATACCAATCATCTCACCGTCATCTTTGTGAGCTGCGATGACAATGTTTTTTACGACCTTTTCATTAGAATCTTTTGGTTTATATACTTCCATATTATCCTCAATTTTATGCATAATATTGTATAATTATTCAACTTTCATATTTATCTTTTTAAAGTTTTTAAGTGTTTCAAATGCATTATTGTCTATCATTTTTCCATAGAATCCAAGACAAGATATTATCCTGGTAAATACATCTGGATTAGCTGAACGAATAGATGTATACGGAATATCAAGGATATCTAATAAACACAAGAAGTATTTAACTCTTTCTTTGAAATCACTATAATCTTTTGTGCCATCACTCCATCCACTTTCAGCAACAGCTAATGCTCTTGGGAATATTTGTTTAAAGAACTTATCATTAGTTTCGATCCATTCTGTCCAAACAGGCGCTTCTATACCAATAATATTCTCATTTCCATATGATAAATCCTTAAAGAATGGTTCAAATAAATATGTTTTCTTTAAAGATGTTACAGAATGAGGATAATCTAAATAATAGGCAATACAGTTTGAACAAATTATCTTCCTATCATTTACAAGTGCTTTCTTTACATTAATACTCTTACTTCCATCTTTCCAGAATTGTACCAAAGCATCTGCATTTAATGAATCTCCCTTTAGAGCCTCATTCCACACAATCGGGGTTTTTTCTTTACTAATTAGATAGTTTATTATCTTGTTTGTGAAATAACCTTGCAATTCGTCATATGTCTTAAAGCCATTATCAAGAGCAAGTTTTCTGCAAGACTCACATTCAGACCACTGTATCTTTGGTACTTCATCTCCACCAATATGAAAGTACTTATATGGGAAAATTTGAATTAGTTCATCTAAAATAGCATATAGTACATTATATGTATTTTCTTTACCAACACAAAGCACCTCTTTTTTAATGCCAAAGTACTCGCTTACATTAATTTCTTTACCAGTACACCCCAATTCTGGATATGATGCAATCAAAGCAGTTGTATGTCCAGGCAAATCAATTTCAGGAATAATATTTATATATCTTTGTTTTGCATATTGAACAATATCTACCATCTCTTGTTGAGTATAATAACCCTCAACCGGCTTTCCATCACCTCTAGTTCCAGCTCTTTTGGAACCTATTTCCGTAAGGTTTGGAAATTTATTTAATTGTATTCTAAATCCCTGGTCATCACTTAGATGCATATGTAAAGTATTCATCTTTAAAAGAGCCATACTATCTATTAATTTCTTGATAGTATCAGCATCATAAAAATGTCTTACAACATCTACCATTAATGATCTATATTCAAATCTTGGTTTATCTTCAATTATGCATCTTGGAATGTATGAATATTCAGTTTTCATATATTCTACAATAAGCTGTTTTAATGTCTGAATAGCATGGAATAGTCCTTCTTTATCATTTGCAATTACAACAATATTTTCACCAATTTCTATTCTGTAATCTTCATCTATCGTGTCAATAACAAACATACATTTGTTCTTAACACCATATCCTAGTTCTATAAATTCTGCCAGATCTTTTTCCATGAAAGGAGTTGCTCCAACTATTTCAGTGGATGCAGAAAATACAAATGAGCCTTCTAGCATTGTTATTAAACTTGGTTTTGGAACGATTTTCATTTTTTCTCCTTTAAAATATTATATCATATAATTGTTCATAGTCAATCTTACTATTTTTCACGGAAGAATTCTTCCGTGTTTGACAAGTAAAAGATGTTATGTTAACATACAAACATGATTAAAGGCGCAGGTATTGGAGCAGGCATTATTGCCATATTTACAGTTTTTTGGAAGGTAATTAAGTTTATTGCTGAAGTTATAGCAAAACTTATTATCTATCTTGGATTATGGGCTCCACTATTATATTTGGCTTATGGCGGCATCCTAAAGCTTATTTATAAAGACTTTTACATGTTTTCACTTGATACAAACTCCATCTTATACTTCGTTGGACTCATCCTATGCCTTGGAATCTCGGTAATAATTACAATTAAAAATTTAATTGTAAAACCTTTCAAAAAGATTTTTAGCAGAAAAGATGTGATAAAATATGATGATAATGATGAGAGAAAACTCAAGAGAAATATGCCAGAAGCGCCTAAAATCTACAAGAGCAGAGTAAATCCAGGCGTCATAGTATATGAATATAAGAATCGCTACGACTTGTATGAAGAACACGATGGCCAATTAGTACTAGTATCAACGGAGTTTAAAAACAATCGATATGGGAGAAAGTCTAGAGAATAATTTAAATGAGAGTAAGTTTAAAAAGTTTTTAAACTTTTTAGCTCCTCAAAAAAACCTTTCTAAGCGAATCTGGGAACTAGATTTTATTAGGGGTTTTTGTATTCTTCTTATGCTTTGGGACCATCTCATGGTGTTGATTTATTCTGAATTTGCATTTGCATGGTGTCATACTTCATGGTATGTTGATCACTTTGTTTATTCTGGAAATAGTTTCCTAGTATGGATTTGTAATTTGGCGCAATCTTATACTAATGGCTCACTGCGTTTTTATGGCCACATTATAGTAATTTGGTTATTCTTCTCTATTTGTGGCATTTCATGCTCGTTCTCAAGAAGTAATATTAAACGTGGAATAGTTCTTGCGATTGTAGCAACACTTTGGAGCGTTGGAAGTTATGTTGCCGAATATGTTCTTGATATGGGACCTATTTTCGTTCACTTCGGCGTTTTAAACCTTCTTGCGACATGTATTTTGATATATTGTTTATTAACGTATATTTGCTTTAAAAATAAAATAGCCTTAATGGCTATTTCAGGTGCAATAGTAATTGTTACGATTTGTTTATATCATTTATATAAACCGGATCACCCTATCGATGGAATATATGCATTTATTTTTGAATCGAGTTCAACATATGGTATGGATATAACATTTGAGCATCATTTCCATACTCTTACCGAATTTAGCCCTGGCGATTTATTCCCATTAGTTCCATGGTCTGGATTCTTCTTCTTTGGTACGTTCATTCAACCATATCTTTATTCAGAGAAAAAATCTCTAGTTCCAAAACTAGATGGAAAATGGAATAAGTGGTTATGTTTCATAGGAAGACATGGCTTAATTATCTATATTTTACATCTTGTAATAATTGCAGCAATATTAATGCTTATAAGTGCAGCATTTATTACTCCAGGAAATTTCGTATTACTATAAATTAGAAAACTCTTCTTTTAATTGCCGTAGCTTGATGAATAACTCTTCTTGCAAATTTATCTGGTGCAACAATATGTCTAATAACATATCCCTCGCCACCAGAACCAGATATTTCTATTGTGCCAACATTACAAATTGTTTGAAGTGGCCCTTGATTAACTTGTGTATTAACTATTTCATATAACTGAACAGTAACAATTTCACGATTTAGCAAACCTACATGGTAAATAAGCTTATCTTCAGTTAAAATCATTTCTCTAGCATAGAATGATAATCCATGCATAAATGACACTATTAAAACCAATCCACCAGCACCTAAAATTGCCCACTTTAAATTAGATGTAGTGAGGTATATACATTCGGTTGCATCATGCCTAATTAATTGCTCAATTTTGAGTCCAAAAATCCATAGACAAGCAATGGCTGCGCCAAGGAATAATGCGAGAATTACTTCAGCAGAAAATACCCAATAACTAAACTTAGCTTTGGCAATAATTCTATCAGATTTTGAGTATATTTTTTCTAGCCTTCTCATACTACCTCACGCACAATGGGAACTGTGATATATGTAGCGCTGTACATCCATATGGAACAAACACTCTTTCTATACTCTCTTCGGAGAAATTTGGCTTCTTTGGAATCTGTACAAAACCATTAGTATCATAGTCCCAATTTTCAACGTTTTTCGCCAAAACGTGTAGTTCAAATGGTGGTTTTTCATGGTTAAAAGGTATGTTTGTGAGATCTGAGACAAAAACCTTCTCTTGTGAATATAGATGTCTAACTCCACTTGAAGCCTTCTTTGCAAGCACTGGAGAAATATTCCATTTTTTGCTAAATACCATATTCAAAACAGACTGATCATCCTTAGAAATTGACATAGATGGGAGCACTCTTTCTGCCATAAGAACGCTTCCTTTAAATAGACTGATAGATTTATCTGGATTGGTTTGTGCAACAAGTGGAATATCAAGTTTTAATGTGAATGTACTACCAGTTTTTAATATGCATTTTACAGATATATTTCTTGATCCACTAGCAACAACATCTCCACCTGAAATTACTTGCATTGTAGTGTTTCTAGGAACCCTAAAATTAAGCTTAATTTCTGGCTCTCCATCCACACTTTCTACTCTAAATACTATCTTGTTTCTGAATGGATATGATGTTTCTTCTTTTAAGACCAAATTTACGCCATCTACAACAGTTTTAATAGTACATGGTGCATAGCTAAAGAAGTTTAACTCACCCTCACCTTGCATACATAATGATTGCATATATAAAGGATATGAAGATAGCAAAGCTATAGCAGTTCTAGATATTCTGTTAATTGTATATGCGTTGCCATATGCCGTTTCTTTGAAATATTCCTTTGTTCTTGCAGCACTTTCTGTTTGATTTGCAAGTCCAATCTCTTGTACAGCACATGTATTCATCAATAATGCACTAGATACAGCATTATATAAGATCTTTTCCATATAATCTGCAGCATTATAATCTCTAGAGTATTGTAATACATACAATAAACTCTCAATCATTTCAACTTCTGCAACCACATCCATGCCTCTAGATGGAGATTTCCCTCCAAGCCTGTAGTCGCATGTATACATTCCTGTTGCTGTACCGTGATATTTCTCGAGATTAGATACTAATCTCATTGAGAACCTCTTTAAATCAGGATCTCCTATAAAGGAGCCATATGTTGTTGGATACTTGATTGCCTTTGCAAGATTAACACCATTTGTTTCAACAAATGCTCTATGCTTACTCTTTTTCCAGTTAATATCTGCAATTTCTTTAGTTAATACAGCAGTAGCTGTATCATCACTACCAGCTTCATATGATTCTATATACTTTCTTAGTTTTGCAGATGCTTTAAAATTAATATAAAAACCGGATCTTCTTCTATATTTAAATGTAGAAGAAAGTGCTATCCAGTCTGTAGATGCTTCTCTTAATTGTTCTGCCAAATCTTTTAACCATTCTTGGTCTGTTTGTTTATAAACAAATTCTATAGCTGGAACTTCTTCTAGAAGTCTTGCTCTTGAATGAGACCAACATGGTGTAATTGAGAATGTGTTAAATTGATTTTTAAAGAACTTCTTTAAAAAAGAAAAAGCTTGTGGATCTCCAGTTAGTTCATAATAACTCATTACAGCTTTTATGCCCTCAATCTTTGGAGAAATAAACTTGCCACCCTTTGGTCCAAAATCTCCACCTTCATTTGCACTAAGGAAAATAGGACTCATAAATGCATCCACCTTTTCTCTTAGTTGTTTTTCATGTTGCAATACACCTGATAATAAGATTAAACCACGTGCATAACGAGGCAAAGCCTCATCTCCTGCCCAACCGCCGTCTTTTATCATACTTTTTGAGGTGCCTAATTTCTTCTGAAGTTCATTAAGTAACATCAGCTGATCTTTTAGCCATCCTTCTGGTCTAATTGCACCTACAGGTAATTTCTTTAATGGGTCAAAAGTGTTTTTGGACATTGTTTTCCTTCTAATCTATTAATAGATTATCAATAATTTATCATACATGTTTGACAAAATCAACTTTATATATATAAACTTATCTAAACAAAGGAGATATTAGCATGAAATATTTATTAGTTTTAGGAGATGGTATGGCTGATTATCCAATTGAATCAATTGGAAATAAAACCCCACTCGAAGTAGCAAATAAACCAGAAATGGATTATTTAGCCAAAAACGGAAGAATAGGAATGGTTAAAACTGTTCCAAATGGATACAAACCAGGTAGTGATGTTGCAAACCTTGGTGCATTAGGTTATGACGCAACAAAATGTTATACAGGTAGAAGTCCATTAGAAGCATTATCCATCGGAATCAAGATGGAGGATGATGATATTGCTCTCCGCACTAACTTAGTAACACTATCCAACGATAAAAACTATGAAGATAAAACAATGATTGACTACTCATCTGGAGAAATTACAACACCAGAATCTAGAGAATTAATGAAATATATCAATGAAAAACTAGGTTCAGATAAGTATGTATTCTATGGTGGCGTAAGTTACAGACATTGTTTAATTATAAAACACGATAAACCAGAGGATATGAGCCTCACTCCTCCTCATGATATAACAGGTAAGAAAATAACCACTTATCTCCCAAAAGGACATTTATCTAGCGATTTAGAGCAGTTAATGTGCCGTTCTTACGATTTGCTTATAGAACACCCAATCAACAAATCAAGAATAGAAAGAGGATTAAATCCTGCAAATTCTATATGGTTCTGGGGACAAGGAACAAAGCCTGCAATTGAGAATTTCAAAGAAAAATATGGCAAAAATGGTGGAATGGTTTCAGCTGTAGACCTTCTTAAAGGTATTGCAATTGGAGCAGGAATGAAATCTGTTGATGTTGAAGGTGCAACAGGTAACCTAGATACGAACTTTGATGGGAAAGCACAAGCTGCAATCAATCTATTTAAGGAAGGAAGAGACTTCGTATTTGTACATTTAGAGGCACCAGATGAATGTGGGCATCATGGAGATTTAGAAGGAAAGATTAAATCTATCGAATTAATTGATGAAAAGATTTTAAAACCTATACATCACTATCTAAAAGATAGTGGAGAAGACTATGCTATTTTGGTAATGCCAGATCATAGAACACCTATCTCAATCTTAACACACTCAAGTGAACCAGTACCATTTGTTATGTATTCAAGTAAGGAAAAACTTGGTAGTAATGAAGCATATAATGAAAAGCTTGCAGAAGCATCCGGTTTATACTACGATAAGTGCTGGGATTTAACAACTTCTTTCTTCGCACTTTAATTATAGAATAATTAAAAAATTATCCCGGTTTAATCACCGGGATTTATTTTTACTGTTTTAAACTCCATTCATTTAGTTTCTTCATGAGTTTGTTTCTAGTTTTATGCTTTTTCGCCTGTTTTTGTCCATCTATATAGGTTGTCTTATAATATGTGCCTTTTGAGAACTTGTGTCTAATAACTTTAGGTGCCACAAAGTTAAATACGACTAAGAACAACTTAACGACTGCTACAAACATAGTAGCAATAACAACAGCCCATTCTTTAACAGCATCCATACTAAAACCATCATATGCGATACCAGCAACAGAAATTGCAGTAATTGCAACGAATGTTATATTTAATGCTGCCTTGAATAATCTAATTAAGAAACCAACAGCCTTTAGTGTTTTATCATGAGTTTTTATTCTATCTAAATCTGTAAAGAATAATCCAACCAATACCAAAACAATTACAATAAAGAAAGCTAATATAATTGAAAGAACTATTGTGAATTGATCATTAACCCAATGCTTGGACATCAAATATGCAGTCATTGCAATAGTATAAATAATGGATATAATTGTCCATATAAATGAGAAGATAGTTCCAGCTCTTTTTCTCCTATCTTCAGCATCAACAGATACAGAAATGACATCCAATTTGGTGCCTTCTTCTGTATTAATTTGTTGACTTTCATTTACTTTTGTATTTTCGTCCATATTTCAATATCCAGATTTTATCTATATATTTTGATTAGATTAACTATCATTATTGTGAAATCTTGCTTTTGTTCAATTCGATAAAATCTTGCATGTTTTGTTCGATTAAATCAAAGAATTTATTGACGATTTCTTTATCTTCATCATTACCACGAATAGCAATTGTCATGGTTATTTGTTTATTAAATGTTGTTAAAGCTAATTGCATATATGGCTTATATTTTATTGCTCCTGTCATAAATGCATATGTTGGCTTTATATTACCAAATTGTAATTCACTTTCTTTTAAAAGTCCAATATTACTCATTCCAATTAATGGATTTGAATATCCTAATTTAATAGCAAATTCACTTATAGTAAATGGCAAGATATGATATGCAAGTCTTAGAAGTGGTAATGAATATAAACCCATGTATCTATCTTTTTTATTTTTTCTGATAGAATGCAATACGCTTATAAGGGTATCATTAATTGTCTCACCTTTTTCTTTTGTGGTACATTGCATGAATCCAGTATGATTGGTTAAACCACCTTTCTCACCACCACCTTCAATATATCTTCTCAAATCAACCATACATGGAACAGATATTGTTTCGCTTGGATCTTTATCCATAATGTCATATAAAGCTCTCATATAAAAAGCGAGCATCATATCATTTACAGTAACGCCCATAACTTTGCCAATTTTATATATATTATTGAAAGCATCTGCACTCGTTACTCTTCTGCAAATCATGCAATAATCATCTTTGTTTGGTTCTGTAAGTGGAAAAACATTCTTATCTTCGACAGTGCTTATATTTTTATATAAGCCTTTTGCATATTTTTCCTCTTTTTCATTCATTTTAGAATAAACTGCACTATAACTTCTGCTTCCACTCTTAAATGCCAGGTCTCTAGAGCCTTCTTGAAGCTTTGTGTAGCAAATTGCAAGATTCTTGATGAAATACTTTAAATCTCCTCCATCGCTGCACATATGGTTAATTATCATCGCAAAAGCACATTTGCCATCCTTTTTATAGATTCCTATACGATATTGAGCATTACTATCTACTGGGATGCTTTGTGTTATATGTGCGTTTACATCTGCATCCAAGTCATCTGAATCCTTAACAATTAGGAAGTCATCTATGACATAATCTTCTACTTCCCAATATGGATCTACTACATCGTAATGGAAAGATGAGTGCAAAACTGGATTTTTTTCATTTATGAAAATTAAACATTGTTTTAAAATATTTATATCCAATTCTCCATCAAAATATATTACGCAGTGAACCATCCTATCATAGTAATTCCTAAATAGGTACTGCATTTTATCCCACATTTCTGCTTTAAGTCTTTGTTTCATAGTTATCCTCTTAATTATCTATCTTTCCATTGAGTATAATATTCTTCGTTTTCTTCAACATTATATTCATCTGATTCTTTTTGCTCTAAAGCTTTCTTCTTTTTGCTCTTTACTACAAGAACAATTGAGATAAATAATGCATCTACAACTAATCCAGCAATGATAATGATCCATTCTGGATGCCATAATCCCATTGTAATACCAAGGATTATGTATAACATAATAGCAAATACTTCAATAAAGATTGCATAGCTAACATATCTTAATTTTGAACCAGTTATATCTGAAATAACAGCATCTACGCCCAAAATAAGCACAACCATTACCAAGAAAGTTAACCATGATTTGTTAAATCCAAATAATATTTGTAAAACCAAGAATACAAACACACTAAGTAATACTATACAAAGTGCCACAAGTGCTCTTATAGGTAAATACTTCTTTTTCTTGGCAAATAATACGGATAGATAAACTGCAACTCCACCAACGCCTGCAAATAAGCCACCAACAATAATTAACCATGATTTTGCCCATGCATGTGGAATTGCAAAGCTAACAACAAGATATGAGCTTATTACTAATAAGACAGAGAATATTGTGATTACTGTTGCAATAAGTGCAGTTCTCTTTGCATTCTTTACCTTAACATTTCTATTTTCAAACTCTTCGAGATTTTTTCTAACATCACCAAGAGAATCTATACACATTTCATATATTAATTCATCATCGGTCATTCCTTTAATTCTAAGATCTTGCTCCTTTTCTAATAATTGAGTGAGCAAATCCTCTCTATACTCCATTGCAGCTTGAGTTGGTCTAATTACCTTAAACTCTCTTTCTAAAAATCTTTTGAAACGATCTAACATAATATCCTCCATTAATCTTTCCATTCAGTATAATACTTCTCATCTAATTCTTCTTTCTTCTTTTTGGACCAAATTCCATACTTAATTGCTATTAAAGTTACATCTATAGCTGCACCTGTTACTGGCATAATCCAATATATTTTCCAGGTGATAATTCCAAGTAGTGCAAATCCAACATATGCGAAGATTGTCAATGTCATTATAAAAGCAAGCAAATCACAGAATCCCCAGTTTTTCCTACCAGTTACGTAACATAAAATACCGTCTTCGAGAAAAATGAATATTATCATCACGAAGAAAACCATCCATGTTCTGCTTACAAATTGTGGTAAGAAAACTAATAAAGCAAGGTATAAAAGTATGAAGAATAATGCAACAATAATACTACATGATATCCTAAATAGAATATATTTCTTATGTTTAAGCATTACAGACATTCCAACAAGCATATTTGCAATAATTACAAAGAATGCACCACCTACTTCTAATAGCCATGTTTGTGCCCAAGCTTTGGTTACAACACTTATTGCAATATATGCAACAGTAATTAAAAACATAACTGCAAGTGATATCAACAATATTTGAGATGCCTTGAGAGCAGTCTTTTTAAGACTGGTTCTCTTATTTTCAAACATTTGAAGTGTGGATGCAAAGTCTCCCAATGTTGCAATACACTTATCATATATTGCATCCTCGTTTGTTTCGCCACCATCTTTAAATGATTGCGCGTGATCTAATAATGTAGAAAGTACTTCTTCTCTATATTCCATAGCTTCTTTAGTTGGCTTAATGGAACGGAATTGTTCTTCTAAATATTTTTTAAATCTTTCTACTAGGCTCATTTTTATTCTCCTATAATCAATTTGCTCATAATTTTATTTATCTTTAACCATTCGCTGGATTTATCGGAATAGTATTGTTTTCCTTTTTCTGTAATGGAGTAATATCTTCTTCTTGCACCACCTGTTTCATCATTTCCCCAATAAGCGGTAATTAGACCACTTTCTTCCATTCTTCTAAAAGCAATGTAGATTGTTGCGTCTTTAATATCTATTTCACCACCGCTAACTTCTGAGATCATATGGGATATTTCATATCCATATGTGTCGCCTTCTAGTAACTTTCTTAAAATTACCGTCTCCGTATATCCTCTTAATACATCTGCGCTTACCATAATTACTCCATTTGTAAATCGTTTAAGTATTTAATCTGTTTAGATACATAATATGTTTTAATTTGGGGATTGTCAAACAAAATTTCAATAAAAATGAAAAAAGACTGCGATAATTCACAGTCTCTTTCTTTTGGTGGGGGCTATTGGGCTCGAACCAATGACCCCTTGCTTGTAAGGCAAGTGCTCTGACCAACTGAGCTAAGTCCCCTTGGTGACTCTGCCGGGATTCGAACCCGGGAGACCGCCGTGAAAGGGCGGTGTCTTAACCACTTGACCACAGAGCCACGGTCTATTTTTTTTGTTATGGTAGCGGCAGATGGATTTGAACCCTCGACCTGTCGGGTATGAACCGACCGCTCTGACCATCTGAGCTATACCGCCATATGGTTGCGGGGGAAGGACTTGAACCTACGACCTCCAGGTTATGGGCCTGACGAGCTACCGACTGCTCTACCCCGCGTCGGAATATGCTTGATTATAATATGATATTTGTTATTGTTTGTCAAACGTTTTGGTAAAATAAATTATTTTAAAACCAAATACAATTTCATTTGTTCTTCCATGCGTCCAATTTGAACTTTACATAGATTATTTTTCTCAAATTCCTTCTTTAAACCGCACCAAATAGCCCTAATCATGAGGATATCTCTAGTATCTAGAGCTGCTGCTAAACCTTCTAACATTAAGAAGCAATCTTCTTTATCTTTTTCATTCAAGTTAGACTCATTGATTTCATCAATCATATGTACAATTATGCTTTCTGTTTGCTCGTATATGCCATTTGCAGCGAATGCAACAACCCTTCCTTCGCCTTTATACTCTTCTTCAACTCCATTTACAACAAGATATGCAAGGGCCTTCTTAAAAGGATCCATGAGCTCTGTCATAAATAAATTGACACTGTTTTGTGTGGAATCGCTTGGGAAATATCTTGATGCAAAGTCCATGATATCCATTTCGCCAGAGTCAAATTCAACTAATAGATTACTTACAAAAGCAACAAGCTCTTTATTATCTGTTGGAATCTTAATTACATCATTTCCTACAAATGTTACGAGAGCTCTTCTTTTGCCATCTGCATGATTATAGTTTTTATTAACTTCAGTTAATACATATCTAAACTCATCATAATATGCAAGCAACTTTAAAAGTTCCTTAACCTTCTTATCTAAGAAGATAAGGCTAGATCTTTTCATTTCTTCTATTAATGCTGCTAATGCTTCAATTCCTTCGCCTTTGTATTCCATAGCTATATAATACCATTATATCTAAATTATTAGCAATATTAGTTTAATATCCTCTTAAAGATACACTTTCTATATTTTTCTTTAGTATATCTACGAACTCTTCTGCTTGTTCTTTTGGAATTGCAGTAAGACTATCGCAGATGTTGCCACCTCTATCTTCAAAGTGTTGCAAGAAATATCTTTTTGCTCCCTTAAGTAGTTCGGCTATTTCTTCAATATTCTTTTTTGAGTGTAGTTCATAAACCAAAGTTGTCCTAAACTCATAGTCTACATGTCCTTCTTTTAAATAATCTATAGATTCTTTAACTTTGGTCGTATCGTAATTTTCAATACCTATTGCAAGATCATAATCATCTAATGAATTTTTGATATCCATGGCAACATAATCTACCAATCCTTCCTCAACCAATTGTTTCAACATTTCAGGGTTTGACCCATTGGTATCCAACTTTATCTTGTATCCATATGCAGACTTTATGTGTCTAATATAGTCTGGTAAACCCTTGTTTATGGTAGGTTCGCCTCCACTGATAACAACTCCATATAATACGTTTGTTCTTGCTTTTAGATACTCTTCTATTTCGTTTTCATCAATAGGATCTGGTAATTGATCAATAACTAGTGCACTATTTTGACAGAATGGACAACAGAAATTACATGCACCCGTGAATAGGATGCATGAACAGTGTGCGTCAAAGTCGACTAATGTTAGTTTTTCAATACCATATATTTTCATAGCGTATCAATATAAGTACATGCTGCTGTTGCTGCAACTGCTCCATCTGAACAAGCTGTTGTTAATTGACGAATCTTTTTAGTTCTACAATCTCCTGCAACAAATAAGCCAGGAGTCTTTGTTGTACATGTTTCATCTGAAAGAATGTATCCTTGTTTGTCTAATTCTACGATGTTTTCAAATTTCTTATTATCTGGTACTTGGCCAATTGCAATAAAGACACCTTTTGTCTTGAATTCTACAGTGGATCCATCCTTTTTATTCATGAATTTTAATCCGGTTAAAGAACCATTCTCGGACTCAAATTCTGTGAGCATATGATCATGGTATGTTTTGATGTTATTTCGCGCATTCAAGGCTTTAACTAGATAATTCTCAGCAAAGAACCTATCGAATAGGGTAAATACGGTTACAGACTTACATCCATTAGAAAGGAGCAAAGCGTATTGAAGTGCTGTGTTTGCATCGCCTATTAAAGCAATATCTTCACCCTTATAGAAAGCACCATCACAAAGAGCACAATAACTGATACCATTACCTATCAATTCTTCCTCTCCTGCAACGCCTGTGTGTCTGTGTTTTACGCCAACAGCTAGAATAACTGCTCTTGCTTTTCTTTGAGCATAATCTGTTGTTACAGTAAATAATCCATCATCACCTTTTTCAACTTTCTCAACCTTTTCAAGTTCAAAGTCTGCACCAAGGTTTGTAATTTGTTCAAATAATTTATCTGAGAAGTCACTTCCACTGATTTCCTTAATAGATGGGAAATTTTCAACTCTTGGTGAATTAGAAATTTGTCCACCAACTGTCTCCTGTTCTAATACTAGAACAGACTTACCATTTCTTAATGCATAAAGAGCAGCTGTCATACCAGATGCACCTGCGCCTATAACAATAATATCTTTAATATCACTCATTTTACCCCTCCAAATATGCAAAAAGCCGCAGCATGATTTTACCCACACCGCGGCTTGTAACTTTTATTAATTATTGAGCACTTTCAATGTAGCGTTTGATTTCACTTGCATTCTCATATTTATCATATGTTCCTGCAGCATTTGGTACGAATAATGTTGGAGCTTTACGTACGCCAAACTTAATTGTTGTTTGTTTCTCATCTTCTGCATCAATTACTACGTAATTAATGTTTGCTTTGTCTAACATCATCTTACTCATTTTGCAGTTTGGACATGTCTTAGTTGCAAAGAGAATGATGTCATTTGCTGAGAATTCTACGCAACCTGCATCTTTTGCGTCATCTTTCTTTGTGATAACTGGGTTGCCTGGTTTTGTAAATGCAGCGAGATCATATTCTAATCTATCTTCGAATTCTGCTCTCTTACCTTCGTTCCAGTTTTGAATTGGACGATAGTAACCTGTGATACGGCTGTAAACCTCTGTCTTCTTTCCGCAGATTGGGCATTCCCATTGTTCGCCAACAATATATCCATGTTCTTGACATACGGAGTATGTTGGAGACATTGTGTAGTATGGTAATCTGTAGTTTTCAGCAATTTTTCTTACTAAATCAGCTGCTGCTTTCCAATCTGGAAGCTTTTGTCCAAGGAATGTATGGAAAACTGTTCCAGATGTATATAATGTTTGTAATTCATCTTGGATATCTAATGCTTTGAAGATATCATCTGAATATCCTACTGGAAGGTGTGAACTATTTGTGTAATATGGTTCTTTGCTGTCTCCAGATGCTGTAATGATGTCTGGATATGCTTCCTTATCGTGTTTTGCAAGACGATATGCAGTAGATTCAGCTGGTGTTGCTTCTAAGTTATAGAGGTCGCCATACATTTCTTGATAATCACTTAAACGGTTTCTCATGTGGTTAAGAACATCTTTTGTGAAGTTTTGAGCTTTCTCATCTTTCAAATCTGCTCTAATCCATGCTGCGTTTAAGCAAGCTTCGTTCATACCAACAAGACCAATTGTTGAGAAGTGGTTGTTGAATGTTCCAAGATAATGCTTTGTATATGGATATAATCCATTATCTAAGAATTTTGTAACTGTTTCTCTCTTGATCTTTAATGAACGTGCTGCAATGTCCATGATTTTATCTAAGCGTTGATAGAATTCTTCTTCTGTCTTGCTGAGGTATGCGATTCTTGGCATATTGATTGTAACAACACCAATTGAACCAGTACTTTCACCGCTTCCAAAGAATCCACCACTCTTCTTTCTTAATTCTCTTAAGTCTAGACGTAAACGGCAGCACATAGATCTTACATCACTTGGCTCCATATCTGAGTTAACATAGTTGCTAAAATATGGTGTACCATATTTTGCTGTCATCTCAAATAACAACTTATTGTTTTCTGTTTCGGACCAGTCAAAGTCTCTTGTGATTGAATATGTTGGGATTGGGTATTGGAATCCTCTACCGTTTGCATCACCTTCGATCATAATCTCGATGAATGCTCTATTTACCATCTTCATTTCTTCAACACAATCTTTGTACTTGAAATCCATTTCCTTTCCGCCAACAATAGCATTAAGTTCTGCTAAGTCGTTTGGAACTGTCCAGTCTAATGTGATGTTTGTGAATGGTGCTTGTGTTCCCCATCTACTTGGAGTGTTAACGCCATAGATAAATGATTGGATGCATTGCTTTACTTCTTTATATGTTAAATGGTCTGCTTTAACGAATGGAGCAAGATATGTATCAAATGATGAGAATGCTTGTGCTCCTGCCCATTCATTTTGCATGATACCAAGGAAATTAACCATTTGGTTGCAGAGAGTGCTTAAGTGTGCTGCTGGAGATGATGTAATCTTTCCAGGAATGCCGCCTAAACCGTCTTTAATCAATTGCTTTAAGGACCAGCCTGCGCAGTATCCTGTGAGCATTGAGAGGTCGTGAAGGTGAATATCACAATTTCTGTGTGCATCGCCGATCTCATCATCATAGATTTCACTTAACCAATAATTTGCTGTGATTGCGCCAGAGTTTGAAAGAATTAAACCACCTACAGAATAAGTAACTGTACTGTTTTCTTTAACTCTCCAGTCATCAACCTTTAAATACTTTTCAACGGTCTTCTTGTAGTCGACCATTGTATCGTTAATATTACGAATCTTTTCGTGTTGTTTACGATATACGATATAAGCTTTTGCTACATCAACATAACCAGCTTGAATTAATACTACTTCAACTGCGTCTTGAATATCCTCAACTGTGATGACTTCATCCTTAATTTTTGCAGCAAATTCTGCAGTTACTCTTAAGGCTAACATCTCAAGAATATTCTTATTATACATTTTGTTCTTAGCATCGAATGCTTTTCTGATAGCATTTTCAATTTTTTCGATGTTAAATTCGACTATTGATCCATCTCTCTTTTTTACTTGGTACATTTTTATTTTCTCCTTATCTTTTTGAAACTTTGCAGTGTGATTATAACAAAGGTCAATAGGGCTGTCAAGGCAAAAAACACAATATATTGTTATTTTTTTTCGTGAAACCACAATATTTAGTGTTTCACGCATTTTTGCGAAAAGATGAAATTTACATCAATTATTCATAAAAAATACGATATTTGTTTTTCAATTTTGGCAATTTCTGCTGAAAACAATTAATATGAATGAATATCAATGCATAAATATTCAAAAAAGTGCATTTTTTGTGTGAATTTAGCGCAATTTTAGATGTCATTTGACTAGTCATTAAAACTATATATTGTGTATGTGTTTTTCTATTAATTTAATGATTATATTTCTTATAGGTTATAAGGATTAATTAATAAAAAGAAAACGGCCTTAATTTTGACCGTTTTGCTATTTGGCAGGAGCGATAGGAATCGAACCTACACACTGAGATCCAGAGGCTCATGTGCTACCACTACACCACGCTCCATCGTTTGAGTTATTATAATTTAATAGCAGTTAAAAAATCAAATGATAATAATATCTATATATAAATTGATTTATTGCTATTTAATTTGCTAATATTATTTATGTTTCGGGATGTAGCACAGTTTGGTAGTGCGCGTGGTTCGGGACCACGAGGTCGTGAGTTCGAATCTCACCATTCCGACCAAAAAGGAGCATATGGACAATATAATTATTTTAGCTTGTGATATTAAAAATTTAGAAACATTTAAAAAGTGTTCCAATTTTTTATTACCGCATCCGAAATATTCATGTTCGATAGTTCATACATTTAATTCAGATACATTAAATACCGTTTTGGAGAAATATAAAGATAAATCTATATCTCTTTTAATAGACAAAATCATATACGAAGAAGAACTTGAAGATGTAGAAAAAGAAATAATTAACTACCATGATAAGGGAGTAAAGCATTTCTTTTATTCAGATTTAGCAATTCACACAATATTAACGAAATTAGGACTAAACGAATTGGGTGTTTATTATAATCCAACCAAGATAACATCCCTAATTGAAGCTGAGGCATACTATGATCTTTTAAAGTCTCCAATATATGTAACCACAAAAGTTAAAATTGAAGACATTGAAAAAGTTGCAGACAGAATACCTATTTGCTATCTACTATATGGATATAGATATCTTTTCTATTCGAAACGCAAACTAATATCTGATTTTAAAGACGAATATTCTTTAGACATTGTATCTAAAAACACATTATATGAACTAAAAGAAGATACAAGAGATGATCTTCTACCAGTCTATGAAGATGAAAATGGCACATTTATATACACATCAAAACCAATAGACAATATTAGCGATTATGATAAAATGCGTAGTTTATCATATGCAATTATTAACTTAAACCTTTTAAATGGTAAAATGGATATTCTAAGGAGGCTAGACAATGAGTAAGATGGAATTACTAGTCCCTGCAGGAAATATAGAAAAGTTAAAGATAGCAACTTTATATGGTGCAGATGCTATTTATTGTGGTTTAGATATGTTCTCTTTACGTGCTGGTGCAGACAATTTTACTATAGATGAACTAAAAGCTGGCGTATCATTTGCACATAGTCGTGGAACAAAAGTATATGTTGCATTTAATGTATATCCAAAAGATGAATTTAAAGACAAGATAATTGAATATCTTACAAAACTAGATGAAATCAATATAGATGCTATTATTGTTTCTAGTGTATATATCCTAGAATTGTGTAAAGAACACAAATTTAGATTTGCTAGACACATATCTACACAAGAATCTGTATCTAATAGTGCAGCAATTGAAGTATACAAACAACTTGGAGCCTCAAGAGTAGTTATGGCAAGAGAGTTACATTTATCAGAGCTTGAGATTATATCTCAAAAATCCGATTTAGAGCTTGAAACATTTATCCATGGATCAATGTGCTGTTCTATTTCAGGAAGATGTAACTTAAGTGATAACTTCACCGGTTATGAAGCAAATTTAGGTGCTTGTTTACATCCATGTAGATGGAAATATGCTCTTTATAAGGATGGTGAACCTATTAAGCATGATTTCTTCCTTGGTTCTAAGGATTTACAAACCATTAAACACATTAAGGATTTAGCAGATATAGGTATAGCATCTTTAAAGATTGAAGGCAGAATGAAGTCTAATTATTATGTTGCAACTGTTACAAGTGTGTATAGACAACTAATAGATGATATATATTCAAATAGTCTTAAAGACTATTCTTACTATTTATCTATGCTTGAAGAAGGCCGTCATGGATCTTTAACTGAGGGATTCTTAAACGGGGATACAAATCATAATGATTTGATATATCAATATTCATACCCACCATCAAAGAGTTATTTAGGCATGATCCTTGAATATGATGCTAAAACAAAGCTTGCCTATGTTGATACAAAGAACCCTATCTCCATAGGAGATACTATTTATTTGATGTCTCCAAAGAAAGAAATAAAGTCCTTTGTTGTCAATAAAATACTAAATCCAGATAAAGAAGAAGTTCAAATAGCAAACAATACTACATTTAACTATTATATTGAAATACCATATGATGTTAACAAATATGACATTTTAACTAAAAAATAAATTATAAATAATTTAAATGATTATTTACAATTGACAATAAATTGAACGTGTGTTAAGTTTTATTCTATGAAAAACTATGTAATTACAACAGATGCTACGGCAGATTATCCAACATCTCTTGCTGAAAAAGATTTCTACGTCATTTCAATGTCCTATGTAATAGATGGAACATTATATGATGATATTCACAATAAAAAATTATCACCTGTAGACTTCTTTAATGAACTTCAAAGTGGAAAGTTCTCATCTACATCTATGGTTTCTCATGATGAAGCTACCAATTTCTTTGAGAAATTACTTAAAGATGGTAATGATATAATACATATTGCATTCCCTCCAGTATTATCTGGTTGCTATGACTGCTATTTACAAGTTGCAGAAGAGTTAAGAGTTAAATATCCTGAAAGAAAATTTGAAGTAATTGATTCAAGATCGGCATCTATTGGTGAGGGATTATTAGTTTGGTATGCATTAAGAAATAGAGAAAAAGGCGCATCATATGAAAATGAACTCGTATATATCTCAGATATTAGAGATAATATGGGACATATATTCACGGTTGATGATCCTATGCATCTATATAGAGGTGGAAGACTTAAAAAGACAACAGCAGTAGTTGCAAAGACATTAAAAATTAAACCTATTATCACAGTAAATGCTGTTGGAGAGTTAGTACAAATTGGAAAAGTTGTAGGAAGAAAAGCTGCTCTTAACTATATGGTAGATTATATGAAAACAAACCATAAAGGCAAACAAGATATGGTCTTTATCCAACACGCAGACAACCTTGAAGATGCTCTAATTCTTAAACAAAAAGTAATGGATGTATTTAAAATTGCAGAAGATAATATTGTAATAGACTTCGTTGGTCCTATCATTGGTTCTCACCTAGGGAAAGGCACAATAACAATGTCATTTAGAAGCAAAGATAGACACCCAATGAAGA
The DNA here is from genome assembly GCA_045130665.1 of Christensenellales bacterium. Classification (GTDB taxonomy): domain Bacteria; phylum Bacillota; class Clostridia; order Christensenellales; family CAG-917; genus RGIG8124. Next base: position 634,308 of record JBGUQC010000004.1, read on the forward strand.
AGTTTGATGATTAATTTTAAGATAAAAATTATATAAAAAAGACGTGGTTTTGTAGCCACGCCTTTTTCTTTAGTTTTCACATTATACAATGTTTATCTTATCATTTTGACTATTTTAACATATCCTTCATGAAAATTAGATATTTTTCTGCTTTATCAATTGCACCTTGTTGTGTGCTTGCACTTGCAGCTACATAAACCTTAAGTTTTGGTTCTGTTCCACTTGGACGAATACATACCCAATCTCCACCATCTAACTTAAGTTTTAAAGCACTTGTCTTTGGTAAATCAATATCTTTTACCTCGCCATTTGCGAATGTTTCTTTACCGATTACCAAGTCACTTGCAGATAATACTTTTACACCAGCAACATCTGTATACTTTCTTTCTCTTGCTTCTATCATAATTCTCTTCATAGTTGCCATACCATCTATTCCACCGAATGCAACAGATGCTGTCTTTTCTACAAAGTATCCAAATTTCTTAAATAACTTTTGGAGTTCATCATATACATTTGTTCCCTTAGATGCATAATAGCATGCCATTTCTGCAAACATCATAGATGCAACCACGGCATCCTTATCTCTTGCATGAGTACCTACTAATGAACCATAACTTTCTTCAAATCCAAAGAGATATGTATATTCACCAGTCTTTTCCCATTCGGCAATCTTTTCACCGATAAATTTGAATCCTGTAAGGACATCAAATGTTGTAACCTTGTATGAATCTGCGATTTTTCTTGCCATTTCTGTTGTAACAATTGTTTTAACAATTGCGCCATTACTTGGCAATACACCTTCTTCTTTCTTTCTAAGCATTATATAGTTAGCAAGAAGTGATCCAATTTGGTTACCATTTAATAAAACGAACTTTCCTTCATCATTTCTTACAGCAATACCCATTCTATCGCAGTCTGGATCAGTTCCGATAACAATATCGGATTTGATTTCATCTGCAAGCTTAACACCTAATGCTAATGCATCTGGTTCTTCTGGATTAGGAACTTTAACTGTTGAGAACTCTGTATCTGGTTTTGCTTGTTCTTCAACTACGTTGAATGGAATGCCCATTCTCTTTAAAATTGTTGTTACTGGCATGTATCCGCTGCCATGAATTGGGGTGTAAACTATCTTTAATGTTTTACCAACTTCTTTTACTGCATCTGGAGATAATGATAATTTTTCAATGGTATCAAAATAATCTGCATCTAAAGATGCACCAATAACTGTAATATTGTCATCTACCTTGAAATTATCCTTTCCATTAATAACAGAAGCATCTAAAACGATATCTGATTCGGCAATATTGAAATATGGTGTCTTTGAAATATACTCTACGACCTTCTCAGTTGCCTCAGGAGACATTTGAGCACCATCCTCACCATATACCTTATATCCGTTGTATACCTTTGGATTATGAGATGCGGTAATCATTATTCCTGCAATACATCCTAAATGCATAATTGCATATGAACAAAGTGGTACTGGACGAACATTTTCAAATAAGAATACCTTGATTCCGTTTTGAGATAAAACCCTTGCTGCATGACATGCAAATTCAGAACTCATCTTACGTGTATCATAGCTAATAATAACACCACGTTTTGCTGCATCTGCACCTAATGAATTAATATAATCTGCAAGACCCTTTGTAGCACGTCTTACAGTAAACTTATTCATACGGTTGGTACCAGGAGCAATAACGCCTCTCATACCTGCTGTACCAAATTCTAGTGACTTATAGAAAGCATCTTCTCTTTCTTTTTCATCATAACTATCCAACCATGCAGCACATTCTGCACTGATTTCTTTGCTATTTCGCCATTCGGCATACATTTCTTTCCAGCTCATAGTTTACCTTCCCTTCGTTTTTTATAATAAAATTATAAATCTAATTATTATTTATATTCAACCCTAATTTGACCAATGTCTCTTCAGGAAGAATGCATGTTATATCTCTTTCATCTGGACCATGATAATCTGATCCACCCGTTGCAAGTAGATGATATTTGGTAGCATATGTGGTAAATAATTGAACTTCACCTAAACTATGTCCAGGATAATAACATTCCAATCCTCCAAGGCCAACTGGATTTAATTCTTCAATTAAAGGCTCTAATTCACCAATCATAAAGATTTTCTTTGGATGAGCTATAACTGCAACACCACCATTATCTACGATAGTCTTTACTGCATCCTTTGGTGTTAATCTATCTCCTTTAACATATGCGATACCATCTTTCCCAAGATATTTGTTAAACGCTTCATCTATTGATGAAACATATCCTTTTTGTATCATAAGCTTGGCGATTTTAACCCTTCCGAAGTTTTTAACTCCAAAGTCTATATCAGTTAAATCCACGCCAACTTCTTTTAGTCTCTTTTGTAATTGTAGATTTCTTTCAACCCTACACTCTTTGCTTCTTTCTAATGCTTTAGTAAACGCAGCATCTTTATATTTGATTCCATATCCAAGGATATGGATTTCATGTTCTGCATATGAACTAAGCTCTATTCCTGGAATAATCTTGATCCCCTTTTTGGTTGCTGTATCTATTAACTCATCTAAACCATCTACAGTATCATGGTCTGTTAGAGAAGTTACAGAATACTTCTTTTCTACTGCTCTATTAATTAATTGAGTAGGAGTTAAGATGCCATCTGAGAAGGTAGAGTGTGTATGTAAATCTACATTGTACATCTTAGTCATCATTATCCTCCAACACACCTAATTGTGGGATTTCTGGGTCTTCTGTATCTATAAATGGAGTTCCAGTTCCATCTAAAGATGAAACTTTGTTCAAAGTCTTTTGAATATGTGTATTCTTTTTTCTTGCATCTTCTAAAGATACTTGAAGTGTTGATATATTTTTGCTCATCTTGTCTAGGTATTCTTCAAACTTGCTGAAATCTTTTTGGAATTTAACCAAAACATCTGCTATTTCTTTACTTCTCTTCTCCATAGCCATAGTCTTAAATCCCACTCTAAGAGAGTTTAATAAAGCTGCTGTAGTAGATGGCCCACCAACAATAATTCTATATTGATTTTGAAGCGTTTCTAATAGTCCTGGCTGCTTTGCAATCTCTGCATATAAGCCTTCTGTTGGAAGATACATTACGGCAAAATCTGTTGTGATTGGAGGCTTGATGTATTTCTCTGAAATTGACTTAGCCTGGTTTTTTACAGATGAAATGAGTGCTTTAAGTGCCGATTCTGTCAAATCCTTGTCTCCGGACTCTGATGCGGAAATCAATCTTTCATAATCTGCAAGAGGGAATTTAGCATCCATTGGAAGGATTACATTACCATTGTCTTTTCCTGGTAGAATAATAGCGAAGTCAACACCACCTTGCTCGCCAGTTTTCTTATCTATTGCATACTGTGCTCTATACTGTTCTGGTGACAAGATTTGTGATAGTAAGCTTTCTAGGGATACTTCACCCCATGTACCTCTTGTCTTTACATTATTGAATATTCCGTTTAAATCTTTTACGGATGATTGAAGGGTTTGAAGTTCTGCTAAGCTTTGTCCAAGTTCAGCCATTCTATCTGTTACTTGCTTAAATGATGCATTAAATCTCTTTTCGATGTTTTCTGAGAGCTTTTGGTCTACAACTTCTCTCATCTTTTCCATCTCAATAGTATTTTCTTGACGCATTCTATTAATGGTCTCGTTATTATCCTTTCTTATAGCATCAATTTTGACGTCTATATTAGACATAAATGCATCAAAACGAGCTGTTAATTGGTTAAGACTACCAGTTAGCATCTCAATTCTTGTTGCATTGATGGCATTTATACTATTTACTGAACTTATTATTTCATTTTTTTGCCTATCCATATCTCCAAGTAATAGTGAATCATTGTTATTTGCAGGTGCACTCTTCTTTTTTATGAGAATTACAAGCAATGCAATAACAACTAATACTAAAACTATTGATATAGCCAGCATTACATATTCAACTATGTTCATTTATATACCTCTACTTTTTTATTTTCTTTCTCAAATACTCTAGAGCATGATCTCTGTCATTTAAAGTATTGTTCATAACAGTATCTCTCCAAAGTTCATACAAGGCCATTCCTCTTTCACATTCTGGGTATCCCATAGCAATTAAGTCATCTCCATTTACTTTTAAGTCTTTAATACCCATTGGTACGCCCTCTTGCTTCATCTGTTCAAATAAAACAGCCCATCTTAGTTCTGGTCTTATTTTTTGTGAAGCAAAGGTGTCTGCGGCCTTTAAATCGATTAGCTGTGGCATTAGTTTTGATTTTTCTGCCATAAACCAACGAAGTTTGCTTTCACTTGTCTCATCATCGATGTCATACATATGATTTCTAATCAAAGCACAGATATCTCTTGCTCTTATTTTTGGGAAACGTAATCTATTACAAATATCATCCATCATATCTGCACCCATTATTGCATGCATATACATCTTCCCATATTTATCCATACTTGGCTTTTTACCGATATCATGGAATAATGCTGCCCATCTTATTTCTGGCACAGATACTCTATATGCTTCAAGCGAATGATCATATGCATCATATATATGCCACTTGGCAGATTGTTTAAGTCCTTTAAGCGCTGTTAGTTCTGGGAACAGTATTTCCAAAACGCCTAGTTCATCTAGCATTTTTATACCGATAAAGTGTGCGTTATGTAAAATGTCGGTTTCGTCCTTACCCTCAACACCAGGGCTTCCATCGTTCCCTTTTCCAGCATATGCTGAGATAAATCCATCCCTCTCAAACACTCTTCCATGTGCTGTATCAGCTACGAAAATCTTATCTAACTCAACTAGTATTCTTTCTGGAGATAAGTCTTTTATTCTCCATACATTATCTTTTGCTACCTGCCATGTTTTTGGATCTATACTAAAACCTAACTCTGCTGCAAAACGAACCATTCTTAAGATTCTAAGACCATCCGCCTCAAAGACTATATTTGGATCTGTGACTGTTTTAATAACTTTGTTATTAATATCATCAACACCACCAACTAAATCAACTAGTTCATTCTTTAATATGTCCAAATACAAAGAGTTACATGTAAAATCTCTTCGTAGTGCATCTTCTTTAATATCATCTGTGAATTTTACGGTATCTGGTCTATGCTTACCACTTCCTTCTTTGTATGAATCTACTCTAAACGTAGTGTATTCAGCCTTAAAGCCATGGGATGTAATTACTATTGTACCCATTCTTAAGTCCTTATTTTGTACCGTAAATTCTGTCCCTTTTAAAAACTCCCTAACTTTAGCTGCATCTAAAGATGCACATACATCTATATCACCAGATTGTATGTTTAAAATATCATCTCTTACAAAACCACCTACAGCGTATAGTGGTGCATATGGAGCAAATTTTTCAGCTAAAGATAAAAGTTTGTTATTTTTCATATACCTCAGGTGCTAAAATACAGATATCTGGTAAATTTCTGTATCTCTCATTATAATCTAATCCATAACCAACTATGAATTCATTTGGTACTGTGAATCCGATATAATCGGATTTAATATCTGCAGTTCTTCTTTCTGGTTTATCAATACATGCACAAATCTTAATAGATTTTGGATTACGTGCAAGTAACATTTTCTTTAAATAGCTAAGTGTTACACCTGTATCCATAATATCTTCAACAATAATTACATTTTCACCATCTATTGTTGATGATAAATCTTTAACTAGTTTAACTTCACCACTTGTAGTGGTGCCTGCGCCATAACTTGAAACAGCAATGAAGTCTATCTCACATGGAATAGTAATTTGTCTTAATAGATCTGCAAAGAATACGGATGCCCCTCTTAAAATACAGATAAGAGTGAGTTTTTCTCCCTTATAGTCTTCGCTAATTTGCTTTCCAAGCTCTTCAACTCTTTTTTGCAATTGTTCTTTTGTAATTAAAATCTTTGCTATATCTTTTGAATATTGCATTTTGCACCTCTCTATTTATTACTAATCTTTATAACCTGTTTTGTTTTGTCATCTATTGCTACTTTTGATGATATTTCTATGCCAAATACGCATAAGACATCATTATCTTTAGCACAGACTATGATTTTATCTCGTAATCTTAGTGGTATTTTCTTATCTGTTAAAAAATCTCCTAGAGATTTTGTTCCACCACCAAATTTGGAAATAAAATCGCCATCTTGTCTATTTCTAACAAGGGCATCTACTGGAATCTTATCCAAATCCATATAAATTGTTTTACTTAAATTATTAAAATTGCCGTGTATAATTCTTAAAGAATTATCATCTGGAATTTCATTTAACTTTTCGACACTATAATTTAGTATTTTCCCACCTAAAACATCTTTAAATGGAATGCATACATCTATTTTTTCTGTTCTTTTGGTAAATACAATCTTATCTTCTTCTTTATAAGCATCTGCACTATGAGATAGTTCTCTTCTAGAGCCATTTTCTTTTGTTGTAAGATTTAATACTGCCTCAATATGCTTTTCTTCAACATCTTGAATAACACCAATACATCTCATGGCCTTTTGTATTAGTCTAGAAGCGATTGCTCTATCTTTTAGGTCTACTATATTAATAGTAGCCGTATCTCCATCTACAATAGGTTCTGGAACGAATTTAGATATAAAGTCTTCTGCATCATTAGCATTACGAGCAAGCCTTAAGAAAGATTCTTCAATATTTGGATATTTTTCTTTTAACTTATTAATCTCTTGTCTTAAGAAGTTTCTTGTATATATATCCTCAGCGTTTGTAAGGTCTTCTACATATGGAATATCATTTGCAATGACATAGTCATTGATATCATCTCTAGTATATTCTAGAAGAGGTCTAACATAGTATCTGTTTTGAATTTGCATACCTTCTAATCCCTTAATACCAGTTCCACGAAGAATACGCATTAAGATAGTTTCAGCTTGATCATTTGCATGATGAGCAAGGGCTATACAATCTACAACGCCATCTTTAATTAGGCTATCAAAGACCTCATATCTTGCTATTCTTGCTGCTTGTTCTAATGATAATCCTTTCTCTTTTGCAATCTTTGGTGCATCTATTCTATATATTTTTAATTCTATATTATGCTTTAAAGCATAATCTTTTACAAAATTCATATCTGATATAGAATCATCTCCTCTAATTCCATGTTCAATATGAATTGCCAAAGGAGAAATACCTGCATCTACAAGTACAGATAATAAACACATAGAATCTCTTCCACCAGAAAGAGCTACGCCGACTTTTTTTCCTTCAAATAATGAAGTGTCTACAAGTATCTTTTTCATTAGAAACAATTACCTATTATTAAAAATCTATCTTCGAAAAATATTATATCACAAAATACCACTTTTTGAGAAGATATTATAAAAAAAGAGAGCAACAAATGTGCTCTCTTAGTATTTAATATAAATATAATTATGCTTTGACCTTATCTGGTGCCATTAAATGAACCATAACAGCCTTTTGAGCATGTAGTCTGTTTTCTGCCTCATCAAAGATTTCTGCTGCATGTGCTTCAAAGACATCATTTGTGATTTCTTCTTCTCTATGAGCTGGTAAACAATGTAAAACCATTGCATCTGGTTTAGCAACTGCCATAACATCAGCATTAATTTGGAATCCTTTGAAAGCTTTTTCTCTAATTGCCTTCTCACTTTCTTGTCCCATACTTGCCCAAACATCTGTATAAAGAACATCTGCATCCTTGCAAGCTTCTAAAACGTTGTTAGTAATTGTGAGTTTGCCTAATTCAGTACCCCATTTGATAATATCTGCATCTGGCTTGTAGTCATCTGGGCATGCAATTGTTACAGACATACCTGTTTTAATACCACCAACTATTAATGAGTTAGCCATATTATTACCATCTCCAACAAAAGTCATCTTTAATCCCTTTAAAGAACCCTTATATTCACGAATAGTCATGATGTCTGCAAGAACTTGGCATGGATGACAATAATCTGTAAGACCATTAATAATAGGTATATCACCATATTTTGCTAAATTCTCAACATCTTCTTGAGCGAATGTTCTAATCATGATACAGTCTACCATTCTAGATAAAACTCTTGCTGTATCTTGAATTGGTTCACCTCTACCGATTTGAAGATCATGTGTTGATAAGAATAGTCCTTGTCCGCCTAATTGGAAAATACCTGTCTCAAAAGAAACACGTGTTCTTGTTGATGCTTTAGCGAATATCATTGCAAGAGTTTTGTTCTTACAATAATGGTGTTCAATACCATTCTTTAATTCAAACTTTAATTGGTCTGCAGTATTTAAAATTGCAGTAATTTCTTGTTCTGTTAAATCACCGAGTTTTAGCAAATTCTTCATTTTAACACCTCACATAGTATAGATAAACCCTTTGTTAGGGAATTATCATCAATATTCAATGGTGGCAATAATCTTACTCTATCGTGTGCTGTTAACACCACCAATTTCTTCTTTAAGCACTTTTGTAGAACCTTCTTTGCATCGTCTACTTCAATGCCTATCATAAGTCCCAAACCGGACACGCTCTTTACTTTTGAGCACTTTAATAATGCCTCTTTTATTATCTCACTCTTTCTTTGAACATCCTTTAAAAGAGCATCATCTATTTGGTCTATTGTTGCAATTGCACCTGCACATGCAAGTAAATTTGCACCAAATGTAGATCCATGTGTACCTGGTGTTAATACATTTTCTGTCTTTTCATTAAACATACAAGCACCAATTGGTATACCATTAGCAAGACCCTTTGCTGTAGTCAAGATATCTGGTTTGATTCCGTATTGTTCATATGCAAAGAATGTGCCTGTTCTTCCATTTCCTGTTTGAACTTCATCAATAATAAGAAGAGTATCTTTGCTCTTTGCAAATTCTTCCACTTTCTTTACATAATCCTTATCTAAAGCAACAACACCGCCCTCACCTTGAACCAATTCAAACATGATTGCACAAGTATTGTCATCGCAAGCTTCCTTTAAGGCATCTATATTTCCTGCCTCAACGTATTTAAATCCATCTAAGAATGGATTAAAGAACTTATGAAGACTATCTTGACCTGTTGCAGTAAGAGTTGCCATAGTACGTCCATGGAACGAATTAACCAATGTTATGATATCTGTGCCCTTTCCTTTATCGGATGCATACTTTCTTGCTGTCTTTATTGCACATTCATTAGCTTCTGCACCAGAATTTCCAAAGAAAACTTTTTTCATTCCTGCTTTTTTACATAATTTTTCAGCTAAAACTGCGCATGGCTCAGAATAATATAGATTAGATGTGTGTGCTATTGTTTTTACTTGTTTAGTTACAGCATCTACCCATGCTTTGTTATTATGTCCCAAACCATTAACTGCTATACCAGCACCGAAATCTATATATCTCTTGCCTTTATCGTCATACAAATAACTACCCTTACCTTTTACAAAGGTAACATCTTGACGTGCATATGTGTGAACGATATATTCACTATCTAATTGTTTTGTATTTTCTGCCATATTAATAGAACATTGTGCCCATACCTTCATTGGTGAGCATTTCAATAATGATTGCGTGTGGTTTGCGTCCGTCTATAATAAAGACGTGTTTTGCACCACGACGTATTGCTTCTTGACTTCCTAAAACCTTTGGAACCATACCGCCAGATACGATACCTTCTTTAATAAGTTCTGGAATCTCGCTTGCACTAACTGCAGATATTACAGATGTTTCATCATCCTTATCTTTCAGCAATCCTGGAGTATCTGTCATGCTAAATAAAGCCATTGCTTTTAATTCGCCTGCAATACGAGCTGCAGCTGTATCTGCATTAATATTATATGCATTACCATCTGCATCTACACCGATTGTACTGATAATAGGAATGATGTCGTTATCTAATTCTTGATTAATCAATGTTGTATCTACAGATAAGATATCTCCAACATATTCAAGATTTGGATCCTTTTGTTTAACTTTAATCATGCCACCATCGATACCACAAAGGCCTACGGCCTTTCCACCGAAGGATTGAACCAATCCAACCAAGTCTTTTCCGACCTTTCCAGCAAGAATCATTTGTACAACATCCATTGTGGCCTTATCTGTCTTTCTGAAACCATCAATAAATTCAGACTTGATGCCCAATTTATCAAGCATATCATTAATTTCTGGTCCGCCACCATGAACCAATACAACCTTAACACCTACTTGATGAAGAAGAACTATATCTTGCATTACAGTTTTCTTAATATCTTCATCTTTCATTGCGCTTCCGCCAAATTTAATAACAACTTTTTGACCATTATATTTTTGAATATGTGGTAAAGCTTCTACTAAAATTTGAGCCTTTTGTGAATTAGAAGTATTTTCCATATCTATTTCTCCTTAATTACGTACGATAATCTCCATTGATTTTAACATAATCATATGTTAAATCACATCCCCAAGCTGTTGCACTTGCATTTCCATCTCTTAAGATAACCTTAATTAAGATTTCATCCTCAAGAAGAACTACTTTTGCTGTATCTTCATCAAATGGAATGCCAGATCCTTGTCTACAAACAGGAACGCTTCCTTTGGAAGAAACAAAATCTACATCCACTTTATTAATATCTACATCTGCACCAGAATAACCGATTGCACATAAAACTCTTCCCCAGTTTGCATCTGATCCAAACATTGCAGCCTTAACTAAGTTAGACATAATAACGCTTTTTGCAATTATTTTTGCATTTTGAATGTCTTTTGCACCTGTTATTTCGCATTCTACTAGTTTTGTGGCACCTTCTCCATCTTTTGCCATCATCTTGCAAAGCTTTTGTGTACACATTGCTAGAGCATCTTTAAAGACTAAATAGTCTTTATTTTCCGAGTCTATCTCTTTATTTCCTGCTAAACCATTTGCAAGCAAGACCAACATATCATTTGTTGATGTGTCTCCATCTACAGAAACCATATTGAAAGAATCTTTTACATCTTCTTTAATAAGTTGTTCTAGCATTTTAGATGATATTGCGACATCTGATGTAAGGTATACAAGCATTGTAGCCATATTTGGACGAATCATACCAGAACCCTTAGCAATTCCACCAACATGGCAAATCTTTCCATCTAATTCAAACTCAACAGCAACACTCTTTTCCTTTGTATCTGTTGTCATAATAGCTTGGTTAGCATCTGAAGATTTGTTATATGCAAGTCCTGCAACTAATTCATCTATACCATTTTCAAAAGGTTCCAAAGACATTTCCATGCCTATAACGCCAGTGCTTCCAACTATAACATCGTTAGCTGAAATACCCATCGCTTTTTCAACAAGATTGGCCATTCCTTCAGCAATCTCAATACCATTTGCATTACAAGTATTAGCATTACCACTATTGCAAATAATTGCTTGAGCCTTGCCATTTTTTAGGTGCTCTTTAGACACAATAAGTGGTGCACCTTTAACTAAATTAGTTGTATAAACACCAGCAGCATTGCATAGTACATCTGAGACAATAAGTGCTACGTCTTTCTTATCTCTATTCTTTCTTACGCCACAATGTATTCCGTTTGCTTTGAATCCATATGACGCACAAACTCCACCTTCTACAAATTTCATGTTATCGCAATACTCCTATTTTATATTCTCATTTTATATATTTAAACTCTTTGTTTCATCAAAACCGCACATTATATTCATACATTGTATTGCGGCTCCCGATGCACCTTTTCCTAGGTTATCAAAGAGTGATACTGCTATGATTCTATCATCATTTCCACCAACATATATATTCATATTATCCTTCATCGAAAGCTCTGATGCTGACATGAAGTTTTGTTCAAGTGGTAATACTTTAATTAACTTTGAACCATTGTAGTTTTTACTTAGACAATTAATAACATCGTCTTTATTTCCATTAATCATTTTACCAAATAAAGGAACACTTACTTCCATACCAGAATAGAAATCCCCGACTATTGGTGCAAATATTGGTTCTTGATCAAGTCCAGCTATCTTTTTCATTTCTGGCAAGTGTTTATGCATTTGTGCAAAAGCATATTGTCTTGGTCCTTCATAGTCTTGAGGTCTATTTGCATCATTATATTCTGCAATCATTTTCTTACCACCACCAGAATATCCTGTTAATGAATAACAAACAAAAGGATAACTTGATGGTACTAATCCGTTTTTCACTAATGGATATACAATTGATAAGAATCCACTTGCATGACAACCTGGCACAGCAACTCTTTTTGCATTTTTAAGACTATTTTTGATTTCTTCATCTAATTCTGGGAAACCATATGTCCAATTTGGGTCTGTTCTATGTGCTGTTGATGTATCTATCACTTTGGTATTTGGATTATCTATCATAGAAACCGCTTCAATTGCAGCAGCATCAGGAAGACATAAGAATGCAATATCTGCATTGTTTAGTGCATCCTTTCTAGCTGCTGAATCTTTGCGTATATCTTCAGGTAGTGTGAATAGCTCTATATCGTCTCTTTTGGACAATCTTTCTTCTATTCTTAATCCTGTAGTTCCAACATTACCATCTATAAATACTTTTAACATAGTTTTTCCCTATTTGATTATTTTCTTTATTTGTTCGATTTGTTTTTTGACTGATGATGGAGATGGACCACCTTGTGATGCCCTTTTCTCAACACAGTTCATTAAATCTATTACTTCATAGACATCCTTTTCAAACATTGGACTAATTTTTTTATATTCATCCAATGAAAGTGAATTCAATGTCTCGCCTTTTTGGATACATATTGCAACCAATTTACCGGAGCATTTATATGCATCCCTGAATGGCATACCTTTCTTTGCTAAATAGTCTGCCACATCTGTTGCATTGATAAATCCTTTCTCAGCTGCCTTTTTCATGACATCTGCTTTAATTGTTGCGGTTGAAAGCATCTCTCCAAAGATTGGCAAACATGCTTTAACTGTATCTACAGAATCAAAGATAGCTTCCTTATCTTCTTGCATATCTTTATCATAAGCAAGAGGTAGTCCTTTCATAACTGTTAATAATGCCATAAGGTTACCATAAACCCTACCTGTTTTACCCCTTACTAATTCAGCAACATCTGGATTTTTCTTTTGTGGCATGATGGATGAACCAGTTGCATAAGCATCGTCCAATTCTACAAATCCATACTCTGAAGATGTCCAAAGTATTACTTCATCTGCCATTCTTGACAAATGCATCATAATTAAGGAAATATCTGATGCGAGTTCAATTACATAATCCCTATCGCTTACACCATCCATTGAATTTGCATATGGCGCATCAAAGCCAAGGCTCTTTGCAACCATTTCCCTATCTATTGGATATGTAGTTCCAGCAAGTGCAGCAGAACCTAAAGGTGACTTTAAATTCTTAGCTAAATTCTCGAGTCTTACGATATCCCTTGCAAACATATTTGCGTATGCCATCATATAATGTGCAAAAGTTACAGGTTGTGCCCTTTGTAGATGTGTATATCCTGGCATTATAGTATTTAGATTCTTTTCTGCGAGAGTTACTAATACTTTTATGAAATTGTTTAAATCTAGGGTTATATCATCTACAACACCCTTAACATACAAGTTCATATCTAATGCAACTTGGTCATTTCTACTTCTTGCAGTATGTAATTTCTTTCCAGCATCTCCAATTTTCTTTGTTAATTCAGCTTCAACAAACATATGAATGTCTTCAGCTTCTGGATCTATTACTAAAGTTCCGTTTTCTAATTCCTTTAAGATTTCTTCTAATCCATTTAAAATTTTGTCTACATCTTCTTGTGGAATAATAGAGCAAGCACCAAGCATTGTTGCATGTGCCATAGAACCCTTAATATCTTCCTTATATAAGTTACAATCGAAAGATATAGATGAGTTGAAATCGTTTACTGCTTTGTTCTCTTCTTTTGAGAACCTTCCTGCCCACATTTTTGCCATTTTTAATACCCCAAGAGGCTCTCTGTAACAGAAAGCCTCTATTTTCATTGTTATTTATCTAACGAACAAAGAATACTATTTGTTATTCTTTTTGTCCATTAATGCTTTAACTTTAATGGATAATCCATATAAGTTAATGAATCCAGCGGAATCTGCTTGGTTGTATACTTGATCTTCATCAAATGTTGCGAAGTCTTCGTTGTATAATGAATACTTACTTGTGATACCTGCTTTAATGATATTTCCTTTATAAAGCATGAGTTTTACTTCACCTGTTACATTTTCTTCAATCTTATCTACAAATGCTTGTAATCCTTCTCTTAATGGTGTAAACCACTTTCCGAAGTATACTAATTCTGCATATTGTTCTGAAATTAGTTGCTTATAATGTGCTGTATCTCTATCTAAGGTAAGTGTTTCAAGTGCAGCATGTGCTTTGTATAGGATTGTTCCACCAGGTGTTTCGTATACACCACGTGATTTCATACCAACTAATCTGTTTTCTACGATGTCTAATAAACCGATACCATTTTCTCCACCGAGTTTATTTAATGCTTTAACCATTTCAACACCATCTAACTTCTTTCCATCTAATGTTGTTGGTACACCTTTTTCAAAACCAATTGTGATAAATGTTGGTTTATCTGGAGCTTGCATTGGTGAAACACCCATTTCTAAGAAGCCTTTCTTATCATATTGTGGCATATTTGCTGGATCTTCTAAATCCAAACCTTCATGTGATAAGTGCCAAATGTTCTTATCTTTTGAATAATTTGTCTCACGACTAATCTTAAGTGGTACGTTATGTGCTTCAGCATAATCTATTTCTTCGTCACGAGATTTGATGTTCCAGATTCTCCATGGAGCAATAATCTTCATTTCTGGAGCAAATGCTTTGATAGCTAATTCGAAACGAACCTGGTCATTTCCTTTACCTGTACATCCATGACAAATTGCATCTGCTTTTTCTGCCAATGCAATTTCTGCTAATTTCTTACCAATTAATGGACGTGCAAAAGATGTTCCAAGTAAATACTCTTCATAAATTGCACCGGCTTTAAGTGTTGGATAAATGTAATCTTCAACGAATTCTTTCTTGAGATCTAAAACGATTAATTTGCTTGCACCTGTTTTTAAAGCTTTTTCTTCAAGACCATCTAATTCATCACCTTGACCAACGTCTGCAGAAACTGCGATGATTTCTGGATTGTTATAATTTTCTTTGAGCCATGGGATAATGATAGACGTATCTAATCCACCTGAATAAGCTAAAACGATTTTCTTAATTTCTTTGTCTGCCATAATTACTTACCTCTGTAATTTTAAATTTATTATAGGCATATAATAAGGGAGAATATGAGTAATGTCAACAAAAAATACATAAATTTTGAATATTTTTTAATAATTTTTACATTTTTATTGTATATTATGCAATTTTTATCTATTTTTGCATAAAAAATGAATATTTTATACATTTTGTTTTGGATAAAATAAAAAACGGCCCGAAGGCCATTTTCTAAATATTTTTGTTCTTATTTTGAATAAAGGTTTGTACCTGATTGATCAAATACTACAACCGCAGGCAACCTATCTAATGTGAACTTATAAACAGCCTCTGCGCCAAATTCTTCAAATGCAAGTATCTCATATTTTGAAATACATTTTGCACTTAGAGCACCTGCGCCACCAATTGCTGCAAAATAAACTGCATTATTTCTTACCATTGCATCTTTAACGCTTTGAGCAACATCGCCCTTACCAATAATTGCAACAATACCATTATCTAATAAAGGTTCAATTATTCCATCCATACGTTTAGATGTTGTAGGTCCTGCAGATGAAATCTTGCCAGTTTTGTCAAAAGTTGGACCAACATAGAAAATAGTTTCTCCAACAATATTAAATGGAAGCTTTTCGCCTCTTTCTAGCATTTCCTTTGTTCTTTTAACTGCTTTATCTCTTCCGGTAATTATTTCACCAGATAAATATACTGTATCTCCAGTTTTTAAAGACTTTGTTTGTTCTTTAGTAATAGGAAATTTAATTTCTAATTCGGCCATTAAAATACCACCTCCGTCTTTCTCATTGCATTACAACCAAAGTTAATTGCAACTGGCAAACCTGCAATATGAGTTGGGTGTTTTTCAATATGAACAGCTAAAGCTGTTGTATTGCCACCAAATCCAGATGCTCCTATCTTTAATGCATTAACTGCACCTAAGATTTGTTTTTCTAATTCAGCAAGTTCTGGGTCTGGATTTATTGAACCAATTTCCCTAAGCAAACCATGTTTTGCCATCTCTAATGCTTTTTCAGAAGTACCGCCAATACCAACACCAATTACATATGGTGGACATGGACAAGCTCCTGCATTCTTTGCAGCATCAACAACAGAATTAATAATACCCTGTTTTCCTGCAGATGGGAAAAGCATATAAAGTTTGGTCATGTTTTCAGCACCAAAACCTTTTGGCATAAATGATATTTTTAATCCATCACCCTCAACCAAATTAATATGAATAATAGCTGGTGTATTATCTTTTGTATTAATTCTGCTTAGAGGATCCAAAACACTTGATCTTAATCCACTTGAATATGCCTTAGATGTTGCATTATTTAATGCTTGTCTTAGACTTCCTTCAATATGGACATCTTGACCTAATTCAACGAAGAAAACAGCCATGCCTGTATCTTGGCAAAGTGGAACAGCTTCTTTCTTTGCAACTTCTGCATTCTCTAATAAAACATTCATTGCAAATTGGGCTCTTTCTGAATCTTCAACAGCTAGTGCATTTTTAATACCACAAACTGCATCTTGAGCAAGTGTTGTACTGGTATCATAAATAATCTTTGTTAATTTGTTTTCAATATCTTGTGCATTTATAGTTCTCATACAAATAATGTTAAAACAAAATCCAAAATAAAACAACATTTTTATATGCGCACGCGAAAATAAATACTTGTTGACTAATCTTATTATTAGCAATATAATTCAATTCACGATTGATGCGCCGTTAGCTCAATTGGATAGAGCGTTGGTCTACGGAACCAAAGGTTAGGGGTTCGACTCCCTTACGGCGCGCCATTTTTTTATATAAAGAACTTTTTAAGGAGCAAAAATGGAATACAAATTTTATGGTTCAAATACCCCATCTATTAAGCCTGTAAATCCAGATTTTACTAAAGTAAAAGATCAAAGACATTTATATGATTTGCTATCTGACATTTGGTGTGAATATTCATGTGCTCCTAGATATAGAAAGGATTGGTCCAAAGAGAATAAAACATTAGGACAATGCTCTATTTCTTCTTTCCTTATCCAAGATATTTTTGGCGGAAAAGTATATGGTGTTCCACTTAAAGAAGGTGGCTTCCATTGTTACAATGTTGTAGATGGAATTCACTTTGATTTAACTAGCGAGCAATTTGGCGATGAAAAGCTTATATATGATGATAAATATGAGCAAACTCGTGAAGAACATTTTGCAAGCAAAGAAAAGTATGAGCGCTATCTTTATCTAAAAAATACCCTATTAGATAAATTCAAATAATATAATTGACATCATTCTGTTAGAATGCTATTATTCATGCAATAGCGCTTGACCAAGAACAAGTAGGAGCGAGGGGCCTTTTAGAGAGATGCCGGTTGCTGCAAGGCATTAAGGGAATCGTATCTGAATACATCTTGTTAGCTGCGTACGGAAAGGAAACGAGTATGCTACGCCGGGATTGCCCGTTACAGCAAGAGAGCAACTGCTCCATAAGGTTTAATTAGTAATAATTAAGCGAATAGAGGTGGTACCACGAATAATTCGTCCTCTTAAACAAAAATCTAGAATTAGATTAATGTTGAGAGGATTTTTTATTTTCTCAACAATATGAGGTGAGGTTATGTTTAATTCTCTAATTAGTGCAGAAAGATCAGCTGGTGGCATTGCTTTAATGTCCATCATGATTGTAGTTTTTGCCGCAGCAATGGTATTTGTTGGCATTTACACTAGAAGAAAAGCTAAGGACGTAAATGGCTTCGTTTTAGGCGGAAGAAGCATTGGCCCATGGCTTACTGCTTTTACATACGGAACATCATATTTTAGTGCAGTTATATTTATTGGTTATGCTGGACAATTCGGTTATTTATTTGGCGTAGCAAGTACATGGATTGGAATTGGAAACGCTGTTTTAGGTTCACTTCTTGCATGGGTTGTTCTTGGAAGAAGAACAAGAATCATGTCTCAAAGCTTAGATTCTAAGACAATGTCTGATTTCTTTGGAAAGAGATATTTATCTAAAGGATTAAAACTTGCAGCTGCTATTATCATATTTATTTTCTTAATTCCATATACCGCTTCCTTATTCAATGGTTTATCTAGATTATTCACTATTGCATTTGGATTCAAAAATGAAAATATGGCATACATCATTATTGTTGCAGTAATGGCTGTATTGACAGGTATTTATGTATTATTTGGTGGATATAGAGCTACAGCAATTAATGACTTTATTCAAGGAATAATCATGCTAATTGGTATTATTGCAGTTATCGCTGTTGCATTAAATGCAAATGGTGGTTTAACAGGATCAATGACAGCTCTTGCAGAGCAAGCTGGTTGGAAATATACATCATTCTTCGGAGCAGCTCCAGTATTCTTAATCTTTGTTATTATCTTAACATCTCTAGGTACATGGGGATTACCACAAATGGTTAATAAATTCTATGCAATTAAGAGTGAAAACGATATCAGAAAAGGAACTATCATTTCTACAATTTTCGCAATCATAGTTGCAGGTGGATGTTACTTCCTTGGTGGTTTCGGAAGATTATTTGCTGAACCAGGAACAGCATTTGATGCTGTTGTACCAACTATCTTAGACAAAACTGTTCATTCGGACTTCTTAATGGGCATTGTTGTTATTCTAGTATTAAGTGCATCTATGTCTACACTTTCTAGCTTAGTATTAACATCTTCAAGCACATTAACATTAGACATGATTAAGGGCTATGTTATTAAAGAAGAAAAGTTCACTGAAAGAAAGCAAATGGTTATTATGCGTATATTCCTTGCAATATTTATTGCAATAAGTGCAGTTATTGCTATCATTCAAAAGCTTTATAATGTTTCAACAATTGCTCAATTAATGGGTGTAAGTTGGGGCGCATTAGCTGGCGCATTCCTTGCTCCATTCTTATATGGTTTATATAGCAAGAAGATTACAAAATCTTCTGTATGGGCATCATTCATTATTGGTGTTACAATCTCAATCTTCTCACTCGTTATGTCTATTACAAAAGGAACATTCATGACAGTTACATTCTCATCTGGAGAAACATTGAACTTTGCTAATGCTGTTGTTATGGGTGCTATAGCAATGATTGCTGGATTAATCATTGTTCCACTTGTAAGTCTTTGCACATACAAACTCGAAGTTAAGAAAGGCATCCTTGATGTTGAAGCTACCGAGAGAATGTTTGATTGCTTCAAGGGTAAAGTTGTTGTAAGCAGAAAGTCTTCACTTGGTGATGAAGTTATCGATGAGGTTGCAAACAACGAAGAGGTAAAAGAAGAAATCTTATCCGAGATGGTAGAAGAACAAGCAAACGAAAATAAAGAATAAAATTCTTTAAGTTAAAAAAAATAAAGCCGTATTCAGTAATGTTTACGGCTTTTTATTTTTCTATAAACTCATGTATGAAGTTATCAACTGCATCATCATACTGTTGAGTATTATTTATTCGAATATGTGAATGAACTCCCTTATCAAACCACACCAATTGTTTTGGAGCATGGCAACTGTCATATAGCAATTGTGCTTGATCTGGTGTTGAATAAGCATCCATCTTAGAATACAAGAACAAGATTGGTTTCTTCATCTTCCCTATACAATTAATTGGTCCAAATTTAGTTGGAGATTTATGTGAGAAGATTCTTATTAAAAGCATAACAAGATGATGTATTGGAAATAATGGTTTTCTTGCTTCTCTAATGTGGTTTGCAAAAGATTCAGCGAAGTTTACATACATTCCCTCTGCAACCATTGCCTTCATATAATCTGGACAAGAATCATCTGTTAAAGCATATAGAGACATTGATGAACCAATACAAATAGCATGAATAATTACTTCCTTAATTCCAAGATTATCATGTAAATATCTACCCCATGCAAGAATATCCTTATATTCTTCAAAACCAATTCTGTTGATAACGCCACTAGATAATCCGTGCGCTCTATTATCTATAGAAAGAATGTTGTAACCATTCTTTTTGTATATTTCTGAAAAATAGTATCCATATGACCCCGCTTCAGATCTTCCTGGAATAACAATTACGGCCTTATCTGAACCAAAGTCTACATAGTTGGCAAAGAGTTTATATCCTTCATTCTCTATTTGGACGATTCTAATATAATCTTTATTTTCTTCTCCAAAAACTTTACCCTCTTCCATCATTTGAGATTCTTCGGCATCTTTTCTTGGCCAATCTCTACGCCACTTTTTCTTTGAAGTACGAACCAATAACGTTATATAAATAACTACTGGAGTAACAAAAATTGGGAAGCCTATTATAAATAAAGCTACCAACACAACTATTAGCGCTATTAATCCTGGTGCCATTAAATTACTCCAATTAAAATATTATAAATATTTTGTCCGCCATCTATAGTTTGTACATCTAAATAAGAATACTTATCACCGAGCATTGATTCCACCTGCTCTTTATCATCATCTGATATATCCTTTCCATAACAAACTATTAGACCAGACTTTTCATCTATATCATCTACTTTACCTAATGTATTATCTACTGCTTCAACGAGGCTATCTCCTCTTGCAACAAGTTTGTCATCTAAACACCCAATTTTCTCTCCAACTTCGCATGAAAATTTATCATCCTTATATGGCTTAACTGCTGTAGATATTGTAATAGTTGAAATACCCTCAGTTCCTTCTTTCATAGAATTAATTCTAAGTTCGATATCATCACTATCTTGGATATCCATTGCAAGAGCGTAATAACCCTCCATAACGGATTTTGTTGGGAATATTGTAACATTATCCAACTCGGCTTCTTTAACAGCGTGTGTGGCCGTTAAAAGTATGTTGGAATTATTTGGGAAAATAACTATATGATCTGCATTAATCTTCTTGAAAGCATTCATAAAATCTCCCATTGGTGGATTCATTGTTTGTCCGCCCTCAATAATTACATCCACACCTAAATCCGTAAAGAGTTCTTTTAATCCATCTCCATCTACAACAGAAATAACACCCATTGCTTTGTGTGGAATTTGGCTCTTGGCATATTCTTGTTCATTATGTTGAATTTGCATGTTTTCAAGCTTGAATGTAATAAACTCACCAAACTCTTGTGCCTTGTTAATAATATAAGCAGGAGCAAATGTATGAACGTGAACTTTAACAATCTTATCTTCTTGGATGGCTACAATTGAATTACCTTTGGTATTTAGATAATTTCTAAATGCATCTATGTTAAAATCCTTATTCTTTGAATTCATCAATTGAAGTAAGAATTCTAAGCAATATCCTTCTTCAAATTTAGAGTTCTCATTAAACAAACTTGAAGTATCTACCTTTAATGTCGATTCATCTACTGGCTTTGAATATGATGTAGCTTCAAGTACTTCACCTTTTAGATATTTTGCCATACCTTCAATGAGTGCAATATATCCAGCAGCACCAGCATCTACAACACCTGCATCTTTTAATTGTTTTAATTTTTCAGGTGTTTTTTCTAGGCTCAATTTCATTGCATCTACATATAATGCAAATTCATTTTCTAATGTGATATCTCCAACTATTTTATCTTTAATAATCTCAATACCTTCTCTTGCAACAGTTAGCATTGTACCTTCAACTGGTTCAAAGACTGACTTATATGCTGTATGATATGCTCTTATAAGAGCATTTTTCATTTCTGTTGGATTTACAATACCATCTGATAATAATTCTTGAGACATACCCTTAAATAATTGAGAAAGTATGGCACCAGAGTTTCCTCTTGCACCTAATAGCATTCCCATACTAAGGTCTTTTAGATATAAGCCTAAATGTTTATTAGAAACTGTCTTATTTACGCCGTTTTCTAAAGTGCGGCGCATATTAGTACCTGTATCTCCATCTGCCACTGGAAATACATTCATATCATTTATTTCTTTTTCAACAAGGCATAAACTATTTAATCCATTACGGATCATGCCCTCAAAAATTAGCCCGTCTAGATGGTTTTTCATTTATATATTAGCCTTTGTAATTTTCTGATAAACGTGCAACTAAAGCTTTTTCTTCTTCTAATCCTTCAGAGATTGGTTTGCCATAATAATATGCAGCCATTAAACCTGGACCAATATTAATTCCACAGAATGGGAATACATCGCAAATCATAACCTTCTTTGGATGGAATCTTTCTTCGATTAATCTCTTATATTCTTCAGCATTCTTATGTCTATTTGTTGTTGCAATGATGATTGTTTGTTTGTCAGCATCAATAATTGTTTCAGCAATGAAATCTACCAATACTGAATAAGCCATCTTCTCGCCCTTGAGTTTACCAATAACTGTTGTTAATCCATTCTTATCGAATTCACCAATTGGTTTGATACCAACTAATGTTCCCATGAATGCTTTTGCTCTTGTTAAACGACCCTTCTTAGCAGTAAATGCTAAGTCATCCATCCAACCTGTTTGATGGAAGCGGTTCTTATTATCTTCTAACCATTTAGCAACTTCTTCAACATCCTTACCTTCTTTTCTCATTTCGGATGCAATAATTGCCATTAATCCATAACCTGGACCAAAACGAAGTGTATCTATGATAAAGATTTTTGCATCTGGATATTCCTCTAATACTTGTTCTTTAGCTTTTTGCATAAAGCCAAATGAACCACTTAAACCTGTTGAGATAGATAATGCTAAAACATCTATTCCTTGGGATGCATATTTCTTAAATGCTTCATAACTCTCTTCCATATTTGGAGGAGAAGTTTTATATCCGTTTGGATCTTTCTTTAATTCTGTATAGAAAGTTTCTCTGTCTATATTGTCCCAGTTGAGATGTGTTTGATGTTCTTCTCCATCTGGTGTTGAATAGTGTCCATGAATAACGTCAATATTGTATTCTTTTCTAATGCTATCTGCTAAATCACAACCCGCATCTGGTAATATTGCAAAATATTTTCCCATAATGTTCCTCGCTTTTTAAGTAATTTATATCATTATATACCATAAAAAAAATAATTAAAATATTTTTTTATACTGGCATACCTGTTTGTTCTTTTGCCCAACATGCAACCATGTATTCTGAAATAACTGCTTTAGATCCTCTTATGGCTAATCCTGGAGCGATTTCAGCGCCTTTGCATATCTTTTTGATATCTTCTTCACTATTTCCTAAACCGCTGCCTTCGTGCGTCATAAGAGGCAATACCTTTTTGCCTTCAAAGTTTAATCTTTCAATTAAGCTAAAGATGGCACATGGATATGTACCCCACCAGCATGGGCCACAAATAAAGATATTGTCATATACTGAAATATCATCTAAATATGCTTTAAGTTTTGGGCGCTCATTATTCTTTAATTCTTTTTTGGCCTCTTCAATACATTTCATGTATTTTTTGTTGTATGGACGTTTTGTCTCTACTTGAAACAAATCTCCGCCAACGGCTCTTTGGATATATTCGGCGCAGACTTCAGTATTACCTTTGTCTATACTTTTTATCTCGCCACCGAAATAATTCTCACCTGTTCTAGAATAATAAATGATTAGGTTTTTGCTCATTATTTTAAGAATCCGTTTATGATTTGTTCTTCGGCTTCCTTTTCGGTTAAGCCTAGAGTCATTAATTTATCTAATTGTTCGCCTGCAATCTTACCAATAGCTGCCTCGTGGATTAATCTTGCATATACATCATTTGCATTAATCTTTGGTATTGCACTTACTTGTCCGTTATCCATTAAGATAGCATCACACTCTGTGTGTCCGTTACATTTATTATTTCCGTTTACACAAGAAATATATGTTTGATGCGAGTTATCTGTTGCAACTGAACGAGATATTACATGTGCTCCACTATCTACACCATCTAAATCTACCAAGAAGTCTGTTGTTGCAGTTTGGTTACCATGTGTTAATATCTTTTCTTTTATAACTAGGATTGCCTTATCTTTTAGTTTTGCAACTGTCTTTCTATATGTTGAATCTACTCCCTTAATTTGAGCAGTATTCATTTCCATATATCCGCCTTCTTCTATCTCAACTTCTGTTGTTGGATTAAGTACTCTTTCACCAGTTCCTTCGCCCTCTCCGTAATGGTTTTCAATGTATTTTACTTTTGCGTTTTTACCTACGTGGAAAGCATGAATTCCATCATGTTCGGACTTAAGTCCGCCAGCATTATGAATACCACAACCTGCAACGATTAAAACATCTGCATTTTCACCGATATAAAAATCATTGTAGACTAAATCATTTAATCCAGTTTGAGTTAAAATAACTGGAATATCTACTCTTTCGTTCTTTGTGTTTGGCTTAATAATAATATCTATTCCTGGCTTATCTTCTTTTGTTCTAATATCTATATTAGCTGTTACTCTACGTCCTGCTAATTGTCCATCTGAACGAAGGTTATATGCACCCTCTGGGATGGACTCATAACCAGCTATTTCTTTAAGCATATTCTTTTGAATTCCATTTAATTCGCCCATAGTGCACCTCACATCTTATCTGCAAGAGTTCTGCAGATGTTTTGAGATAGTAATCCTGGAAGGATATCTTCCTTTGTACCATCGTTTGTTATTTTGCCACTTGTAATAACTATTATTCTTTGAGCCATTTCTAAGATACGTTCTTGGTGAGAAATAATAAGTATTGAACCCTTTGTTTTTTCTTCCAACTTTTCAAAGACAGAAATAAGGTTATTAAAGCTCCATAAATCTATTCCTGCTTCTGGTTCATCAAAGAGTGTAAGTTTTGGAGATCTTGCCATTGCTGTTGCTATTTCTATTCTCTTTAATTCGCCACCAGATAAATCACCGTTTACTTCTCTATCTACATATTCTCTAGCACAGAGGCCAACCTCTGAAAGGTATGAACAGATTTCTGTTATTCCAAGGTTTTTACCACTTGCTAAAGAGATTAAATCACTGACAGTAATTCCCTTAAATTTAACTGGTGCTTGGAAAGCATAACCGATACCCATCTTAGCACGTTCTGTGATGGATAAATTTGTAATATCTTTACCATCAAAGAAGATTTGTCCTGAGGTAGGTTTATAAAGGCCCATAATTAATTTAGCAAGTGTAGACTTGCCTCCTCCATTTGGACCAGTGAATGCAATAAATTTCTCATTTATTTTGAGAGATATGTTATCAATGATTGTTTTTTCTCCAAGGTCTGTATCTACCTTAAAAGAAACATTTTTTAATTCTAACATGGCTTTATTCTCCTATTGTGTTTGCAATTATATCACAAGCACAATTCAACCGCTATAAAAAATTATATTTTTTCTAAATACCAAGAAACTGTCTTTTGTATGCCCTCGTCAAATGAGAATTTTGGGAACCAATTTAATTCGTTTCCAATTTTATCTTTCAGCATAGGATATCTTAAATCATGTCCTTTTCTATCTTGGACAAACTTGATTTTAGCATCTTTATTCATAGTTTTAGATATAGCATTAATCAAGTCTAAATTGCTAAGATCTGTATCTGAACAAATATTATAAATATTTGCCTTCTCCCCCTTCCTTACAACTAAATCTATTGCTATACAATTATCCTCTACATAAATCCAGTTTCTTATATTACTTCCATCTCCATATACTGGAATGTCTTTCTTATTTTGAATTGCATCTATAACAACTGGAATAAACTTCTCGCTATGTTGATAAGGACCGAAATTATTTGAGGATCTTGTTATAGTTGCATCTAATCCATATGTCCTAACATATGCAAGAACCATTAAATCTGCAGAAGCTTTACTTGCGGCATATGGGCTAGATGGTTTTAGTGTGGATGATTCTGTAAAATATTCTTTTGTATCTAATGGCACATCTCCGTATACTTCGTCTGTAGATACTTGGTGGAATCTTTTAACTCCATACTTTAAACAAGCATCCATAAGAACTTGTGTTCCAAGCACATTTGTCTTTGTGAATAAATCTGGATTTTGTATCGAATTATCTACATGACTTTCAGCTGCAAAATTAATAACAATATCTGGTTTATATTCTTTGAATATACTATCTATTGTTTCTTTATCTGTGATGTCTGCCTTTACAAATGTAAATTTAGGATTATCCTTAACATCTTTTAGGTTATCTAGAGAGCCTGCATATGTTAAAGAGTCTATGCAAATAATGTCATCTGTATAATGACTTAATTCGTATCTTATGAAGTTGCAGCCTATGAAGCCGGCTCCGCCTGTTATTACTATTCTCATCGTCTTAATATAGTATATTAAAAAATGTTAGATAGTCAAGGTTCAATGAATTGCAAAACATATTATAATTGTTTTATACTATTCAACATAAAGGAAGGTATTTTATGAACTATTTCGAAGAATCATTAAAGCTCCACTACAATCTTCAAGGCAAAATTGAAGTAGTAGCAAGAGCAGAAGTTAGTAACAAAGAAGAATTATCTCTTGCATATACCCCAGGTGTTGCACAACCATGTTTAGAAATTCAAAAAGATTTATCTAAATCTTATGAGTTAACTAGAAGATGGAACCTAGTTGCTGTTGTAACAGATGGAACTGCAGTACTTGGACTTGGAGACATTGGTCCAGAAGCTGGTATGCCAGTTATGGAAGGTAAATGTGTTCTCTTTAAGAAATTCGGCAATGTAGATGCCTTCCCTATTTGTGTTAAAAGTAAAGATGTAGATGAAATAGTTAAAACTATTGCACTCATATCTGGATCCTTTGGTGGCATCAACTTAGAAGACATATCTGCTCCACGTTGTTTTGAAATTGAAGAAAAGCTCAAGGAATGTACAGATATTCCTATCTTCCATGATGACCAACACGGAACAGCAGTTGTATGTACTGCAGCAATGATTAACTCACTTAAGTTAGTTAACAAGAAGTTTGAAGACTGCACTATTGTTATTTCTGGTGCAGGTGCAGCTGGTGTTGCTATTTGTAATTTATTACAAAAGTTTGGCGCAAAGGATGTTATTGTTTGTGATAGAAAAGGTGCTATCAATGCAACAAACAGACCAACAGTTGAATACAAAGCACAACTTGGTGCAAGAACAAACAAGAGACAAATAGATGGTTCACTTGCAGATGCAATGAAAGGTGCAGATATCTTTATTGGTGTTTCAGCTCCAGGAATTGTTTCCAAAGAAATGGTTGAGTCTATGAATAAAGACCCATTAATTTTTGCGATGTCCAACCCAACTCCAGAAATAGATCCAGATTTAGCAAAAGAAGCTGGTGCAAAAATAGTTGGAACAGGACGTAGTGATTATCCAAACCAAATAAATAACGTTCTCGCCTTCCCTGGCATCTTTAGAGGCGCTTTAGATGCTCATGCAACAACTATTAACGAAGAGATGAAAGTGGCCGCTGCAAAGGCTTTGGCGTCTTTAGTTTCAGATGACGAACTTAATGTAGACTACATCCTTCCAAAACCATTTGATCCAAGAGTTTGTGGTGTTGTATCCTCTGCTGTTAAACAAGCTGCTATAGATACAAAAGTTTGTAGATAATAATCTTAGTAATTAAAAAAATAACTCCTTGCAAAACGCAGGGAGTTTTTTATTTATAATAAAACACCCACAGCATTTCTGCCATGGGTGTAGTTGTATTGACTTTAATTATTATCCCGCATAATCAAAGAGACCTGTAAATATACCCAATGCTTCTCCACCAGAGCCAACATGGATACAAATATAATTATGTGGTACACTAAATGCTTGAATAGTTGCATATCCTGCTTCTTGAGAAAGTTCAGTATATTCTGCATTTCTTAATACATATGTTTCATCTTGTGGAACTGCAATACACATTGCATTGCCGACAGAGAATGCTGGAGGACCGATTTGGTTCCAATATGCAATAGAATCATAAGTTGTTGCTGGTTCTTCGCCAACAGCGCTAATTCTATTTAGAGCATCACCTTGATATGAAACATAACATTGTCCTTGAGATGAAACGCAAATAAGATTAAATTTGTTATTCTGCAAGAATGTCTTATGGAAATATCCGTTGAGTAATCCATCTAATGCTTTTAATGTTGGTACTTGTCCTGGAGCGAAAATATCAAACCAAACTTCTTCACCTGTAATAAAGTTTTCTAACTTACTATTAGAATCAATTATGACTCTTGGTATTTCAATATAATCACTAGTATTTAGTGCACCATCATTCTTAAGGTCATCTGTTTGTTGTGTAACAATCATAAGAGGACCACCAGCACGTTTAAAGTGACAATTCTTAACATTGACTTCTGTTTCTCCTAAAGCATAAATTGCGTTTAGATATGAATCATAAGATTTTAGTTTCTCGTAATGACAAACTGTATAATCTCTACTGAAGAATGAAATGAAACAAGAGTTTGCATTTATATTGTATAAATTTGAATGACAGAAGTGTGTCTTAACGAAGATAATACCTCCGCCATATACTGGATTATCTGCCATACCTTCACTCATAGTAGTTGAACCATCTAACAATAATTGCTTTGGAGATGCATTGCCTCTAACCATAAAGTTATCAAATGAGAATAGTTCATCATTTTCTTCGCTTTCTGTTGGTGTTTCGCCTAAATCTGTTAAATAACGCCATCCTTGGTTTACACCATTTTCATATCTAACATCCCAGCCTCTTACATCAAGGAATGAAATCTTAGACATATAATCCATATAGTATGCATCACGTCCATCTGGATGTTCTATGCCTGATGGTTCAAATGAACAAACAAGTGGGAGTTTTGATAAATCAATATCAAAGAAATTACCATGGATTGAGAAGTCCTCACCATTTTGCATATCATATTGTAATAATCCCCATTCTTGATCCCATAAGAATGATCTTTCTAATGGCCCACCTAATTCGGTTGGAACATCTTCTGGTCTATATTTTGTATCACCATATTTATAGTAAACATTATAGTTACTTGGAAGAGTAAACCAGAATTCTTGTGGGAGAGCATCTTTTGTTACAACGAGATTATCGTGTAATATAATTGATGAATATCTCTTTCCAGTAAGACCTAATTCAGATTTGATAGAATCCCAGAATTTTCTTCCGTTTGGATATTTGGATGTAGTTTGGTTTCTTGTAGCGTCACTTGGTTGTTCAAGTAAACAAATTTCACGGGAATCGTAAATGTTATATCCCTTTACAACTTTAACTGTCCACTCGACTGGGTTAATATCATCTGGATCATATACAAATTCGTTTGGATCTGGAAGAACAGATAACTTAAATGATTTATTTTCAGCAGCTGTTGTAAATTGATATTTATTCTCGTTTGTTGTTTCTGTCAAATATTTAACTCCACCATGAGACCATTCTATTGTATAAGTACCAGTTTTAGTTGCGTCAAGAGGAGTTGCATTAGAACCATCTACAAGATAAATAGTACTTGATGCTGCAAATGATGTTAGTGTTGTTTTTGTAGCATTAATAATATCAATTTGGTTGAATGTTGGAACAAATCTATATGGATTATCATTTCCAACAATATAATCTTCATGATCATTAACAAAGAGTGCACCCTCAAATGCTTGAGAATTTACATTATCTTGGTTTGCTCTTCCATAAGCAAGAGTTGCATTGTATTTTACCAATGATTGTGGTAATGAGAATTCATCTACACCATTTCCACTAACAAGAACATTGATAACAAATTCTGCGGAACGAGTATAACCATTATATAAATAGTTAATCTTAACTTCTCTATTTCCAGATACTAAAGCAATATTATCAAGCTCCAATTGAGTAAGTGATTGATAATTTCCTTCAACTTTAAGTTCAAAACTTACAACACCATATAAGAATGATTGTCCATCGTTTTGTAAAATATTGATTTCTTCTTGTCCCTTATATTCATAATTACCTAAAACTCTAAGTGCAATTAAGAATTTTTCAACTTCACCATTCTTAACAATCTTAGTAGGAATTGAGGTTGGATCAACTTGGATACTATTTAATATATCTTTTACAACGAGAGTAATACCGTTGTTTTCTACTCCTGCATAAGCAACTGTTACTGTCTTTGTTCCTGGAACTGTAATACTATTTCCAGAGAATGTATATCCACTTTCTACAAGTTGTGATGTACCTGATTTATAGTTTGCATAAACTTGAAGTCCGGCAAAATTTGTAAATACAGAACCTTCTGTCTTATTTACATTTGTTTCAAAGCTTGTTGTTCCTTGAAGTGATAAGCTTAATACATAGTCTGTAACATTAATGTTAAATGAAATTTCTTTTCCTTCGAATTTAATTGTAACTGTCTTTTGTCCTGCAGTTGCTGTAAATGCATTTAAATTTGTAGTGACATCAACTGAACCATTGTAGAATGCTAAAGCACCATATGCGATTTCTTCTTCACCGAAGTTCTTGATTGCTTTGACAACAAGTCCGTCAAAGTCAACATCTTCTTCAACCAAATATGCGACCTTGGTTGGTTCTGATACAACTTGAAGATCTGTTACATTATTTGTGATTGTAAGATTAAATGATGTTGTTTTATTTAGATAATTAATATTAACTGCAACTGAATTTGCTCCAATAGGGGCTATCTTAGTAAGGTTATCAAGACTTGTGACTAATGCATCATTATAATAAATTTTGACACCTTTTGTTTCAAAATCTGCATAAGAAATTACATCGTTTGGAGTTGTTCCATCTTTATAAACACCTGTTATGACAAGTCCATCAAGTGAAACACCTGTTGCACCAGCTGTATAAGAATTAGCAGTTGGTTGACTTGATACAGTTAATGATTCAAGAACACTTTCCTTTTCTGCTACTGTAACAGAGAATGTTGCTGTCTTGCCTTGATATTTTACTGTAATAACTTTTGTGCCGGCTGTTGTTGTTAATGCATCAAAATTAATTGCTGCATCATTTGCGTTTACGCACTCAACACCGAATGCTGTTAATGATATTTCTTGAGGTGCACTTCCTGCATATGCTACATTAACCTTAACATCAGCAAAATCATCTATTGAAATCTCATCATCAACAACATAGTTGAGTTGAACACCTGTTGTTACTAATGAAATAGATTCAACATATGTTGCAACTTGAATAGCTATATCCTTTTCACCATCAACATTTTGATATGATGCTTTTGCGGTAACAATCTTTGTTCCAGAGGATGATGTTAAACTATTGGAATCAGTTAATTCTACAGAACCAAGATAGAAAGTTACAGCAATGTTGTTAACTTTTGTTCCACTTCTATAGATTGCAGATGCTGAAATTGTATTAAACGCAACTGGATCGCCAACTTTATAGTTTGTTTTGAAGTTATTTGGAACATTTATTGCAACTTCATCCAATACATCATTGACTGTTATTGTAAATGAATCAGTTGATTTAACAGTACCATAACGTACCTTAATTGCTTTTGAACCAACTTCATCTGTGATTCTAGACAAGTTACTTAATGATATAATTTCTGCGTCATCAATTACGAATGAGAGGTTTGAATCTGTAAGAGCAATTACTCTCTTATCATATCCATCATATACTGCTTTAATTACTAGGCCTTCGAATGATACGGCATCTTTAACATTGTATTGCGTTTTAAATGTTGATGATGGCGGATCGATTTCAACACCAGTTAAAACAGCAATATGTTTCTCATTGACTTTAATTGTGACACTTCTAACAATGTTAGAATACTTAATTTCAACAATTTTTGTTCCAATTGATTCGGTAATTTTGGATAACTCGTCAAGAGAAATCTGCTCACCATCAACTTTAATTGTAACTTTATCAAGAGGAATTGCTTCTTGAGAGCCATCTGAGAATGTGGCATACATTTTGATTTTTGTTAAATCAACTTGATCACCAACTTCATAAGTCTTTGCGAATTCTTCAAAGTCTACTACAAAATCTTGCATTTGATATTTACCGCCATTACATGCTGTAAATGCGGTGGAACATACTAATACAAGTAGTAAGACAATAAACAATATACCTATTTTATGTCTCATGGTTTAATCTCCTTTTTTTTTGTTTTATACTTTTAACGATATTCCAATATCTGCTCTTACGGTTGAACCATCGTGTGATGTGATGATAATTGAAATAGTTTTTGGCTTTAAAAAGACGAATTCATATGTTTCTTCGTCAAAATATACTGACCCTTCTACTGCATTTTTATCATATGCGAATGTTAACTCCTTATTTGAAGCATTGTAAGGGACTATTGTATATAATATTTTTATTCTATTAGGGTTAGATTCTAGACTTTCTGGTGACATATCATATGTGCCTGGCATAAAATAGCCAGCATAGTGATCAGTTTCTTTACCAGAACCATCACTTAATCTAACTACTAATTTATATTTTGCATCAACAGATTCATCTCGATTTGTAAACTCAAATCCAGATACCTCTATTGAAGAAATGTAGATATTACCCTGCATTTCAACAACTCTAAGGCCAAAGAACTGGACTATTAAAATAGACGCAATATAAGCAACAAATATAGCAAGAATTACTGTCTTCTTCATATTACGTCTCCTTGTAATATACTTTTATTCGTAAGAAATAGAAGTAAATTTTTATAACCATATACACAAATGCAACAGCAATAATTTTATACCAAGCTGTTCTAGAATTTTCCATTGCAAGGAACATCCAAAATCCTGCAAATACCAATGATAAAACGAATGTCATTATAATTGATTTGTTTTCATTTGGATTATTGGCTTGCGAAGCAAATGTAGCATATTGTTGAGCTTGTGAATTCATAATGTCATATTGTGCACTTCCAAATAAATGTGCCACAAATAAGAAGAATATGATAAATGTAAATAATGTGTATTCCCCTGCACTTACTGCGTGATAGAACGAATAAACAACAGTACTTGTTATTAATCCAATAATACCAATCACTAAATTAACTGTAAGTTTTGCAAATAACAATTTACCATAATTTGATGGTTGTAATTTATTTAGATATGCTGATGATCCATCCTTACTATATGCACTTGCCATACGAATATTAGCAGATAGCATAAATAGCAACACAATAAACATATTAAAGCAAACTGTCAATTGTGTTCCCAAGAACTTGGTATTCATTGCATTATACAAACTATTTAATAATGCTACAGCAAGTGGCATAACTATTAACAATTCGACAACCAGTGTCGTAATAGTGTTATCTCTTAGTGCAAGTACCCATTCTTTTTTAGTAACAGCAAGGAATGGTGAAAGTTTCTTTTCCTTTCTTATCTTTGCATTCATGTTCTTTTTATATTCAAATGGTTTGGATGCCATATCATAGAATAATGGTTTAGATAAAACAAAGCACAATACTCCCAATAATCCAATTGAACCAAATAATCCAAGAAGAATAAATATCGTACTTACGCTAAACATATTGGTTGCCATATATTTACCAACCATTAATTCAACCAACCATTTAAATGGCAACATGATATTTTGGAAATCACTTAAGAAACCTTTAATTTGGAAGAATGTTGTTCCCCATGTTTCTTTAAAGTTAATATCTGGTGGAATAATAGAAATTAAATATGCTGCAAGAGCTATAATACCAGCAACTCCGATAATAACCAATGCATACATTACAAACTTGACTTTCTTTAGGGCTTGATAAATATACATAGCTGGAATCGAAATCAAAGCACCTAAAAGTACTGGTAATGTAACAATAAACAAGAACATTATTATCATCCAAAGATAATAATAAATTGGCATATTAACATTTATTCCATATCCTATAAACAATGGAATTAAGAATAAAGCGTTTTTCTTAAGTTCATTAACATAGTGCACTAATAATTTAGACGTAAAGACAATCGATGGTGTTGTTGGAAGTGTTAGTAGTACAAAATTATCTCTTGAGAAATATAAAGACTTTACAAGACTAATGGTTGTAAATATTAGAGACAATAAGAACATTAAAGTAAAAATCACAACCAATACTGAGGTTGGGAATTTACCACTTAAATCAAATATTTTTAATCTCATTGCTATGTTGATAAGGAAATAACATGCAACAACTACAAGTGCAAACCCAATTAAGAAGAATGATAATGATAATAACGACTTCTTTGGATGAGCCTTAAAAGAGAAATTCATTTTCTCTTTCAATTGCATTATTGTCAAATTCATCAACGATGAGAATGATTTTTTTATAGATGTTTTGATTTGTTCTTTTTCCATCTTTTATTCTTTTTCTTTTTGATCATCATCTGTGTCAACGTTTTGAAGTTGATCACTTTCATTGTTCTCAGTAACACCTACCATCTCAGATTCATCTTTTACTGAATCTTCTTCGACGATTTCGCCTTTGGCTTTCTTTTTATTTTTTCTATGCTCTTTTTTTGCTTCCATGAAAGATACATCCACTTCCCTTTCGACTGTAGAACTCTCAATAGTTGTTCTATAGAATTCTTCAAGAGGTGTTCCACTTTCTTCTATTTCTTTAACATCTGCTGTACATATAATATGTCCATTTTTGATGATTGCAATCTTGTCACAAATCTTTTCTACAACATCAATAATGTGTGATGAGAAGAAAACGATATTACCTGCTGCAGCATGTTGTTTCATTGTTTCCTTTACTTGGAAGATACTATCTGGATCCAAACCTGTTAAAGGTTCATCAAGAATCCATACTTTTGGATTGTGAACTAATGCAGACATAATGGTTATTTTTTGTTTCATACCATGAGAGTAAGTCTTAATAGGATTTTCAAATGAACCATGAAGTTGGAATCTTTCTACAAACTCATCAATTCTCTTATTTCTTTCTTCAATATCTACGCCATAAAGGTTAGCAATATAGTTGATATATTCTCTACCAGATAAATTCTCATATAAGGCGTAATGATCTGGAACAAAACCAATTTGTAATTTTGCTTGTACAGATTGTTTTTCGACATCAAAACCACACACTTCAATAGTTCCTGATGTAATTGTTTGTATTCCTACAACACTCTTAATAATTGTGGACTTACCTGCACCATTTGGTCCAAGGAATCCAAAAATTTGTCCGCCATCTATTTCAAGATTTGCATCTTTAACGGCATAAACATTACTTGTGGAATACTTTTTACTAAAATTATTTAATATTAGTTTATTTACTCCTGCTTCGTTCATAGGTTCGTTTTTATTCCTTCCTTTTAAACTTTCTTCCAAAATCTGCATGTCTGATTTATATTTTTTATTACGTTTAAATACATCTGCAATATTATCTTCTATTTGGAACATAACCAAATAGACATACCACATTAAGAAACTAACACCAACATATACGCTAAAGAATATTGCTTGATATGCTGGATAGAACACCATCGGTGTTCCCCATTTTGTAGGAATTTCTATTGTGATTAATCTTAATTCTTTTGCTCCAGCGCCAAACTTACTTGCAATAAAGTCACTATTTATAAAGAAGAAGTCTGTTGGATTCAATGGTGTTTTTGACGTGAAATATGCATTAACAATCAATACTAATGCAAAGTATCCCGCAAATCCCGCAATTGAATATCCCATTTCCTTCATTTTTGGTCTATCATAAAGATGGAATACCATTATCAAAATTGGCATAAAGAATGCATCATAATGGTTAATCCAGAATCTAACGTTACCATAAGTAAATAGGAACTCATCACTTCCAAGGTTTGGCAATAAAATAGCCATTAATGCACCAAATACATTGATAAAGAATGTAAAGTAATAGAAATGCTTAACTTTAAATATCAAGCAAATAGGCACCATATAAACAGCTAAGTTACATAAATGGAATGGATATGATCTTAAATTTATTAAATCCGGGAATTCATAGCTCGCACTATACGAAATACAAATTGCTAGACTCATAAATAACAAAACATAGCGCTTATGTTCATAATCTTTGTCATAGAACATAAAGGCCATAATAATAGGAACTATAAATGCACCATATATAATCATTCTATGAGCAAAGTTAAAATCTTCAACAATAAAGTGTCCTGGACCTTTGCCAAATAATACTTGGAATGTAAACATTGGTATGGCCACTAGGAACATTCCTAATAAACAAGCGAAATATATTCCTGCACCCTTCCATGAGAAGAATGTTCTATATTCTTTCATCCAAACTGCACAACAAAGTGTTAATGCAAGAGCAACTTCTAGAGCAAAGAATATACCGCCCATATGGAATGTGTTTAAAGCTTCTGCAGTAAATGATGCTTGTATTTGCATATTTATTGTTGCGAAGTTGATTAAATATATAGGAGTTGCAGCAAACTTTACCAAATGCTTTAAAATAATAATATGATTTTTAAAGAATGGATATGTTTGTAATAAAACAATGGACATACATGTAAGCCAGAACATAAACAATGTAAACACTGTTTGTGTTTGACCATATATACCAAATGGCGAGAATATATTTATTCCGATTGTCTTCTTAATAGCAATTGTGTCACTTAAATATCTACATACAAACATGAGTGTAAATAAAAGTGCCAATCCTTTTAATATCCATGACTTTGCTTTCTCATTCTTAACAAACTTATCTAGCACGATATACAATCCGATAAAGAAGACTGTAGCACATGCAGCTATAATGTAATAATATGGCATGTTATATATCCTCCTTATCTTTTGAAGACATAGCAAAAGAACAGAATGTATTTTCTGTGTTTATCTTGTTACTATTTAGTTCTTCTTTGATTGTGTTGAACAACCTGTTTGTTGTTCTAACGTGTAAATTTGCTTCACTCATTTTTTTCTATATAAAAAAATCTCCTATTTTAATTTTTAATTAAAAATGGAGAAATTCTATATATTTAAACGAGTTACACCTGTAAAATTATCAAATATAATATTTGTTGAATCTTGATATGAATCAAAACTATATTGAATGTTTTCTGAATTTGAGTCCTTTCTTGCAATTCTTATTAACAATAAGAAACTCATTGCAATAACAATAGTAAATACAAATGAGGATGTAAATGTTAATGTAGAAAGAACACCAAGTGCATTAACAATAGCTGCGTTTGGTCCAACCATTTGAATTAGCATCTCTTTTGGTATTGCTCTTTCAAGAGTTAAAACACTTCCTACTGAACTTACTGAATTGCCTTCAGATAAAATGACTAACATAAATACGAAGGAGATTGGTGAAATGATACCAACAATAGATAAAAGCCATCTATTCTTAATGGTTTTTCTACTGCATAAAACTATCGCTGTTAATACAACTATTACTGCGATAACTAGTGTGCAGATCAAAAATGTTGATACCATATATTGTGTTTTCTCCTTATTCAAGTTTGTGTAATTATATCTTATATATAATATACGTGTCAAACTAATTTACACATTCTATGAATATATCACTTTATTAGAATGTTTTTTTGTGGATAATTGACCAAAAAGTATCTACAAATTATTTTCTATTTAATACAACAACTGTCTCAAAGCTCGAATCTTTTTCCCACAACACTTTGTTCACCTCTTCATTGTTTACATAGACGGGGAAATTGAACTCGATGGACTTCAATGGTATCTTTGCTTCCTCGTCATTTGGATAGATTTGAACCTCTTTTATGAGATATGACACCAAATCCCGTCGTTCTTCCTCTGTCATTATATCATAGAATGCTCCGAAAGTCTTTAACATTTCATAGATATTTTCCACCGTCACCCGTTCTTTTTCGATAGACTCCTTACGCAAATTGGCATCGTCAAGACAAGATTCGATTTCACTGATTGTATCATACAATGAATCAAGCCGTTTCGTCATATCTGCGATCTTTCTTTCGCGATGAGTTGCGTCCATCGGCATCGTGTCGATTTCGTGTTCCAACCGAGTTTTGTTAGCAATCACCTCTTTCAGCTTTTTCTCGTAATTGGCAATCTCAGTATCAATCTGCGTAGTGTCAATCTCCTGCGATATTCTGCGTTGCACTTCTTTTGCAAAAGTCTCGTTTGCAACAAGCAATTTGATTGCCTCGATAACCAGCGGCTC
Organism: Christensenellales bacterium; assembly: GCA_045130665.1. Lineage (GTDB taxonomy): Bacteria > Bacillota > Clostridia > Christensenellales > CAG-917 > RGIG8124. The sequence goes on from JBGUQC010000004.1 coordinate 672,405, forward strand.
GATATCTGTCTTGCGGAGTTTGGCTTTATAATCGCACATCTTGCCGCGCTTCCCTCCGCTATGTCCGCAATAGTAATAGTAAACGTCTTTGTATGTCCCATCCCGATTCGTCCACTCGTGTCGATTACAATACATAATGCCGCCACATTTCGGACAGCGCAGTATTCCCGTTAAAAGATGGGAGCGTTCGCGCCCTTGCTTACACTCCCACTTTACTCCGGTAGCTATTCGTTTTTCACGAGCCTTGTTCCACATCTCTTCGCTGACGATCCCTTCGTGTTTGCCGTCACTCAAGATATAATCGTCGGTTTCAACTCTTCTGTATTCGGCTTTCGTGCCTTTCACTTTTTCTTTTGTCCGTCGTCCGAAGGCAATTTTTCCGCAATAAACCGGATTGTCCAAAATGATCTTAATGAAATGCCCCGACCAGTCTTCTATCGAGTGCCTTTGATGCGGTCTCTTTTTAAAACCTTGCAAGTTCAGATATTTGGCTATTCCGCCGTAACCCGCTTTTGTATTTACAAAGCGGTCGTAAATCAAACGGACGATTTCCGCCTCTTTTTCGTCTATTACAAGTTCGTTATTGACAAGTTGGTAACCGAACGGCGGCGGACCGCCGTTCCATTTACCTTGTCTTGCTTTTTCTTTACGTCCGTTCATCGTCTGTTCGAGAATATTCTCTCTTTCGATTTCAGCCACAGCCGAAAGAATCGAAATTAGCAATTTACCGCTCGTTTGAGATGAATCGATTCCTTCTTCTACGCATATCAGTTCTACGCCATACGACTGTATCAATTCCAAAGAGTTCAGAATATCAGCGGCGTTTCTGCCAAATCGAGACAGTTTATAAACGATGACGTAATCAACGCCCAATCCGTTTTTAATATCGTTCAGCATCCTTTTGAATTCCGGACGCCCTTCGATAGATTTACCGGATTTTCCTGCGTCTTCATATGCACCGACGTGTACCATTTCTTCCCGTTCGGCGTATCTCGTAATGCAATTGGCTTGTCCTTCCAAACTGTATCCATCTACCTGCATTTCGGTACTTACACGAAGATACATTACATACTTCTTGCCTTCTCTTCTCATTCTTCCTCCTTGCGACTATCCGCACCTTGCATTACTTGTTTTCCATACTTTGAAACAATCCCTGCCAAAAACTGATAAAACGCATTTTCATATTCTTTTTGAATTTCTAATTCTGTCTTGTTCCCTTCCTGTTTTGTATCCAATATCCTTATTCGGACTTACTGCGAAACACTTATTTCGCGTCCTTATTGCTTTGAATACTATGTTCTCTCTTCATTGCTTTTCCTCCTTATTTTGAAAAGATTTTAAGTATTCGGTTTTTTCTTTTCGACATCCTCTAAACCGACAAAGTCTGTTTTTGCGGATTGTTTCTTATTCTTCGCGTCTGCGCCTGCCGCCATTTCTTTTAACTTCTCATATCCTGCGACAATCAACTGTACTTTGGTAAATCCGCTCGTTTTCAAGAAAGCGTTGATTTCTTCAAAAAGCGACCTCGGTATCATCGTTCCGAAATTTCCGCTCGTCTGCTTTCTCTTTTCTTTGTTTACTTCTTCGTACTTCCGTCTTGCCGTTCTCTGCGGTGTGTTCTCTTTCTTTTCCATCGGTCAATTCTCCTTTATTTAACGTATACAATCTCGTTTAAGATCTCTTCTTCGATAATCCGTCTTTTCTCTTCCTCTACCTGCAAATCGTGCAGGAAGTTACCGTTCCTTTTATACTTCTCTTCTTGGGACAATTTTTCATACATTGCAGTCCACATTCTGTCTGCCGCGGCGTCTACACCATGTAAGTATTCCGGTAAATCAACTATCGACCAATATTTTGCAACGTTATGTTCTTCGAGATACTTCTTCGCAAGCGTTCCGTACTTCCCGTAAACGTGCTTAACCGGCTTGACAAGTCTTTGATATACCTGTATTTCTTCCACAGTCAAACCCATTCCGGCTTCGGCTTTTCTCATAATTTCTTGTTCGTTCATCGTCAACCTCCCATAAATGTTTAGTCGTATCAATACGATACAGTATATCTCTCGCTTTGTCAAGCTCTTTTTTCAACTTTCTTCAGCTATTTCGTCCAATTATACTTGGTGTTCGGTTTTACTTCCTCATTTGCTTTTACCTCCTCTTGTTTTCTCTTTTCTTCGATTTCCTGTTCGATCTCCTTTAATCGGTTATGACACGCGCTCGTGTGCGGATTGAATAGGTCGAACACCGAGGCGAATAGCCCATCGGTGATTCCTCGTATCTTCCGCGCCGAGATGGTCAAGTTGCGTTTTAACGCCTTGTCGTTGGTCTTGTACTGCCGTTTCGGGTTTCTTTGATATGTTTCCCTTTGAATGTCCCTGACGTGGCGGAGAACGATGTTCCCGAGTCTTCTTCTGTAATCCCATTCGACCGCTTCTATCGTGTGTAGCGTTTTCAGTCCGTCGCCCAACTCGGTAAAGCCTTCCATATTCTGAACACAGTGAAGTTCGCCATCAGCTTGATTCTTATACCATCCGCCCATCTTGTCCTGTAGCTTTTCTTTCGTGGCTCGTAGTTCCTTTTTGAAAGCGTCGTCGGCGCGTTGCGCTTCGGAATCCATATCAATGAGATAATCGGCGATCATATCAATAAGCGGTCGGTGCGGCTTCATCTCTTTGCTCGCATACCATAACGGTTTGTCCCGTGGCAGTTCGTCGGCGAGTTCCTTCATCCACTTGCGAACGACGTCGTTGACGTGCGCCCGTCCGTATTCTTCGTTCTTTTGAAGAGCGTCGATCACGGCGTCCCTGCGCTTGTCCAACTCATCGTCGATGGTGTAGGCGTTCAGCCGTTCCGTCATCTTCTCGATGGCGTCCATCTGTATTTTACCTTTCTTGCGGTAGGTGTAGCCGGCGGCGCGTTTGTTCTTCACTTTCGGCTCTTTCTCAAAGAACAGGTAGTGGATATGTAGGTGAGTCACTTTGTCCAAGTGCAAGGCGCACATCAAGTCCATATTGTCGGGATCGAAGCCGGCGTCCTTGAAGAATTGATTGAACGTCTTTTTGACAAGCGCGATACACTTTTCGGGCGTGTCGATGAGGCGAGAGTCTTCCTCGTTAAAGGAGATAAACCCGTGCCACAAGTTCTTTTCGCCTTCTCTCGCACGTTTCTTGATTTCCTTGACCTCTTCCTTTGACAGCATACCGTTCTGATTGAACACGCCCGTGCTCTTTTGCAGATATTCGAGCATCGTGAACTTCGTCGCTTCTTCGCCATATATCTTTCCTTCCGTGGTCATATACTTGTAGATATTGTTCTCGCCCGACATATCGTAGAAGGCGCGATTCTTGGCGTGTTTCTCTATCTCTTCTTGCGTTGCGTTCTTCGGCAACCGATACGGCGTGTACAATATATCAAAGATAACCGGTGATTTGTTTTGTTCTATAATGATTTCCTCCTTTTGTTAGTGTGTTTTCCCGTTGTCAAAACGGTTGTCGGGTATCCCGAAACCGTAAATCCTTTTGCGGTGAAACTGCAAAAGCTTAGCCTGCTTACTTTTTCCTCTTTTTTGCTTCACTTTTGCTTGCAACTTTGCTTTCACGTTTTAACCGATAATTTCTTTGTAATGCGTCAGGATCTGATACAGGCTCTTGCAATCCGCGTACGCCGTATGTGGCAATACGTAATCCAACATCCACCAGTCAACGTCCGCCGTCAGGTGTATACTTGACTTGTATATATCGTTCCTTATTTGCGGGTGACGTTGCAAAAATCCGTCCATATCAAGCCGCCCTTGTCGTTCGTCGCTTACTTCTCTGACTTGATCGGCGGTAACGGGGATACGCTCGGTTCTGCCGCCTTTACTGCCAACTCTGCGCCGGACTTTCGATAGGTCTAACTTCCGCTTTGCGAGCGCAAAGAACCCGTCGAGCGGCGGTTTCAACGTAGGCGTTTTGTCCTCGAACATATACCCGCAGATGGCTTTGACGTACTGTCCGCTTTGCTTGTCGTCAAGTAAGGTAAGCGCGTCGTAAAAGTTCTCTTGAAAGGTAAAGTGTTTCATCCGTCTATTCAGTCCCGCGCTCTGCTTGCCGCACTTCACGGCGTCTTTGCTCTCTTCCAATACGTCCACGAGATTGTCCCAATAGAAACGCTCTTTGCCGTCCGTGATTTCAGTCACAGGCTCATCGGTGAACATGAAGGCGCACATCCGCTTTGCCATTCGTCCCGCTTCTTCGTCTGTTAAGCCGTTCAGTATCTCGGCGTAAAAGTCGTAGAAGGGGAATTGATTGATTTGTCTTTCTTCCATTTACTTCCTCCTTATTTGTGTTTTTGTTTGCCGCCGTTTAACGACCGTCGGCACGTCATTCAGTTGTGCATACGCATCACCTCCCGTTTGATTGATTCGCCCACAAAAGGGCATAAAAAAGCCGCCGATATGTCCTACCGCCGACTTTGATATTTGTTGTTCAGTTGTGGTTGTCGCTTTCTTTATTACGTCATCAATTACATCTCCTTGTCAGATTCATAGCATACGAAAACGGAAGTCTTGTGCAGACTCCCGCCTTTGTTGCGTTATTCAGTTTGTCGAGCGAAACGTTTATTCCCCTCTATAATATAGCCAGGAGAGCGTTGAAAAATCGTACCCCCTGTTAAAAATTCCGATTATTTGCCGAAAAGTACCTTTAATAAACGCAGTTGTGCTAATTCTTCTTCAGTTTGTTTTAAGGCGCGCTCGCGCTCTCTCTTACGCTTTCGCGCTTCCTTTCTCTTCTGCCGTTTCTTCCCTTTCTTGGCTTCGATGGCTTGCAAACGGAGTTTTTCGAGGTTCTCTTCCGCTTTCAGAATGAGTTTGCGGACGGCGCCTTCCGTCACGCCCATCTCTTTGGCAATATCGACTTTCTTCATTTCAAGATACTTGAACTTGAAGTAAGCTTGCGCCTGCCGCGCCGTGAGCCGCGACTCCAACCATTTCTGTTTCCGCTCCAGTCGCTCGTCTTCCATCTGAGCCAATTCTTCTTCGAGTTCTTCTTCTTCGCGTTTCTCCCACACGGTCTCAATATCCGAATTAGGATCGGCGAACTCAAAACCCGCTTCTTCGAGCATATCCAAAGAAACGTGCCGCCGCGTTTCTTTCCGGTTCACTTTCTGCTCGTATTTCTCAAGCTCGTAGAACACTTCCGCGACTTCGTCCGTTACTTCCAATTCTTCTTTATGCCCATCGGCAAAGGTGTATAAAATCGTTTTCATTTTATCGATTATTCAGCTATTTTATCATTATAATTGCGCCAGTATATGTATCTATTTTGTATTTAATTTCTATATTTAAGATGACATACTCTTTATGTAATGCTCTTGCAACATCTTCCCTTGACATAAAAATGCTTTTATAGACATATTGACCATCAGGACGTTTATACTTTTCAACTTCTTGTTCTAGATTTTCTCCGTCCAAATCATCGGCCTCAAACTTTACGATGTTACAATTAAAAGAGAATCCATCTTTTAAAATGAATACCGGCTTAAAGAAAATGTGGCTCTTAATCTTTTCTGCTTTTTCCATTTTCTTTTGATAAGATTGTTTTATCTCCTCATCTTTAATAGCATACCAATGACGAATAGCTCCGCCATTAACGTACTGAATGTTCTTTGTCAGTAGATCTTTTGCATGTTCATCAAAAAGGTTTTCTCTTTCTATAATTTCTACATAATCATTTTCAATTTTAGTCCCTATTTCATGCAGAATTCCCCGAACGAATGAATCAATGATAACTTCGTCAAAATTGATCGCATCTGATGCTCTTTCGCACAAAACGGAAAGATATCTTGATTGTTCGTTTTTAATGTCTATAGCTTTATTAAAGCCCCATTCTTCCTCAACTTTACTTTCTATAGCAGGACCATATTTGTTTTCTATATCCCTATTGCTGACTTTAGATGCTTGTTTAATCGTTTCCTCCAACTCATCCTTTTTCAACTCATCTAAATACGATTTAAAAGTATGTTCTCTTTCTTCCAAATTAATAAAAGCATCAAATACCGTTTGGTCTAATGAATAAAAGCCTACCATTTTTATCATTTTTTCAGAAGGGTGAAAACTCATGCCATCAAAGCACTGTTTTTCAAACTCTTTTAGGTGAAAACTTATTTTCTCAAACAAACTCTTGTAATCATAATCATATATCTTCTCACTCAAAAACAGAGTTGTCAAGAACCAATCTGAAGCAAAATTCTCATCCAAAACAACGCTGTGCATAAATCCACTATAAAGCATAAATTCTAAAATAGAACTGTTTTCATTGAAAATTGTCATAAAGTCATTATAATTAGCGGCACAATTTTGCACATAGAACTTGAACATATTATTCCAAGAAACTATCGCTGTATTATCGGTAACCCCTGAATAAGCCATGAAGTCCTTAATATGCTCTTTTACAGTCTCAGTGGTATCTATCTCGCATTCTGCCAAATAGTATAAATACATACTTATAAGAGCAAACATTGTGGTTGATAACGAATCACTCCCTAGCATAAAATAGTTGACTGAATAATGCTTCCTAATTGTTTCCAGCAGATAAAAATCATTATATTTGATAGTAGTAGACAGGATTGATAGAATAACAGCTTCCGTAAAACAATCTTTTGTGCTTAAAGTCTCCTCATGTTTATTATAAAAAGACAATAAACCAGCAATAAATTCGGCTGTTTTTTCTCGAGATTGCGTATTCATCAACAATCTATAGATTGTCCTAGAAACATAATGTTTGCAGTTTGTTATTTCATCACCAATTATTGTGTAGATGTCAAAGTTCCACCACAGAATATCCGAAACCGAATCGGTTAAAGCACGAGCAACCGTCTTAAATTCCTTATGATCGTTTATTGTATCAAGATCGAATGATGTTTTTTGTAGGTAATCTAAAAGAGAATACAATACCTTTTTGTTATATTCGGGATAATCATCCTCTTTTAGCGCATCATATACAACACTAATATTCTTATCTTTTAACTGAAAAGAAACAGCTTTGTCAAAATCTATAGACAAAGGATCTGTTGCCTTTAAGGGAACGATGAATCTATTTTTGATGATTTTTTGCATGGCTTTTTCACTTGCCATCATATATGGAATTTCCATATACAAAATATAAATACAAAAAATAAAAATCGCCAATGTAATACCCATGCACAATACCATTTGAGAGCATAAGTAAAAAATGACATCCAAGAATAATGTGCTAAACGATATTATAGCACAAGCCCTCAGTGAGAAATGCTTGTCTACACGCATAGAGTATAGTTTACTTACTGTAATTCCGAATTGCTCATTATGTTGCAAAGAAACAGAAATACCCAAGATCGATACTATACAACAGACTATAGCCGCTATAACTTGACAAGAAATGCCTATTGCATTAACAATAGATTCGCAACCATTCAACCAACGAAAGTGTTGCTCTATTATATCTAACACTATTGAAACAACGAGCAATATAACTGTAATTGAAATAATGAAATAGAATGAACCATTCTTTATTGCAGGAAACAACAGTTCGCTGCCTTTATTGTTTGAGTTTTTCTTTTCTTCCGTATCTCCCATATATTTACTCCATAGGTTTGATCATCGCCTCGATGAAAGCGATTTCGGATTCATCGAGGTTGTATATAGCGTATAATTGCTTGTCGATCTCGGGAACAGACTTCGACCAATCAATATCGGACTTGGCGGTAAAGTCTTGCATGGGAACAAACTTCCAGACTTTTTTTGTATTGTCTTGGGTGACTTTTAATATGCCCAACAATGTCCTTGCAAATTTCGACTTAATATATTTCAAAACAGCTTCGGCTTCTGATTTCGAAGATGTTTCTCCCGCAGAAATATAGGTTTCGGTATAGCCGATCAACGGCGAGCCGATCAACGGCGTAGATAACACTTCTCCAATTGCGCCCGATCCATTTGCTTTAGGAAACATAACTTTATACTTGTATAGATTATCTATTGGCGCCAAGTAGTCTTTCCTAAACCACCTATACACTCTATTGCTCCCAATATTCCCAAGCAATTGAATGTAGTCTTTACCATCATTAGGCTTATCCACTGTAAACAAAGCCGGCATACGCTCAAATGCACTGGTTGAGATTCTTCTATCGGATGTTTTCTTCATCTCTTCAGGATGTTCTTCGTAAACTAAATCAGAAAACCTATATTGACCTCTGTTCAAAATAGTATCCGCGAAACTCTCGGTTGTTATAGCCCAAACTTTATTCTTGATGCTGTTTAACTCTTCATAGGAACAATACATTCCTATTGCGCCAAAGTTTGTCTTTGAATCTCTGTATGTAATTGCCACGCCACCCTTGATATCTACGTTGGGAAATACCTCGGAACTATCAGAAGTATAATACAAAACTTTGAAGTGTTCGTCCGAAAGAACTTTTTCATTCCAACTTGAAGGCGTTGCACCGGCATTGAATAAGAAACGAGCAGGCGTTATAAAACTAACTTTTTCTGACAACCTAAACGCAACATCCATGAACAGGTGATATATCGGTTTATCATTAACCGAACTTGCAACCGCTTCTTGATACGGCGGGTTTCCTACTACTGCGTCGAATTTCATTTCTGCTACTCCTTTATTCCAATAACTGCCTCTCGTGACTTTTGCGCGGAATTGTTCCGGTTTCTCTTTTAGTTGGTTGATTAAGTCCTCAAAATAGTGGGCGTTTGCCTTTGTGCCGGAATATCCACAAAGGGTACGAATGGTGATATATTTTGCCATTTCCGTCTTGCAAATAACGAAGACGTTTTCTTTTACGGTCAAGTTCCATAGTTCGCGTTGTTTTTCGAGCGTCAATTCCTCTTGGCACTCCTCGCAACGCTTACGGTATATGCTGTAGGTGACGTACAACGGATACAAGCCTGTTTTGGAATTGATCTCCAATATCCGCGCGGAGGTATTGGCGAGCGTATCCGACGTCACTTTGCCGCGATCGACAAAACGAGGTTCTTCTATCGTTTCCTCGTGGTTTTCGTCGTAGAAATCATACCCGCCCAAACAATCGCTAATGTGCATATTGACGACGCGCCACGGCGTAAGCACCGTTTCTTTGTCGGGATTCTTGAAAGTAGCAAACAAAGCGGATATCTTTTGCACTCTTTCGGTGGGAGAGAGTAAGTCGGCGGCTTTTGCCAATTGACGGATACGACGACCGGCGGCAATGAAGATATCGGCGTCATAATATTTTGCAAACTTTTTGAAAAGTTCTTTGGTGACGCCTTGCCCCTTGTTCTCCTTATCCTTCGACTCGTTCTTGGGCATAAACTCTTTCCAAGATGCGTCGTCGATCAGATCGGTGAAGTTGTCGATGGTAATATCCTTATCAATAGGAATGTTCGCGCCGTAAATCAAAAGCGGTATGCGTACGGATATGCCGCGCAAAATGGAAATGGCTTTTTGTTTATTATCTTGTTTCTTCTTTTTCTCCTCAAGGAAAGCGATCTCTTCGGGTGTGCGCTCTTTTTTCGGTTTACGCTCGATTCGTTCCAACTCCTCGTATTCTTCATCGGTAAACCCTTGATTGTTGACGTCAACGGTTTCCACTTTTTTGGATTGTTTACTTGCGCCGATGATCTTTTTCAAGTCTTCAAAGTCTTTGAGTTCCAGTCCATCCAACTTCATCAGGTTGTCGTTGTAAATATGGATATCGTCGAAGCCGTTGCGGACAACCCTATCGGTATAGACGCGCTTGAGTTGTTGCAACAATCCGTCCACGTTATAGGGGAGCATATTGGAGCCTTCCACTGCAATAACGGGGCAGAAGTTGAGGAACTCGCCCATGATCACTTTATCACTGGATGTATCGCCGGCTCGTGTGGAAAGCCGTCCGGCTTCGGCAACGACTTTCAATGTCCTATCCGGCGCAAAGTCAAAGACATAGCATTCTTCTTTGATCTTACCGTTGATATTGGCGGGCGACTGCACACGGAAAATGGTCTGCATATAACTGGATGCAGACGTTGAAAACGTACCCGCAAGCATAAAGACCGCCGTCCATTCGGGAACGGTCACACCTGTAGTCAATCGACCACAAGAAAGAGTGATCGAATACGTTTCGGCGGGATTATCTCCGAAGGCGTCCTGCACCTTCTTCAACGCTTCGGCAGACTTTTCTTCCTCGTCGCCGCTTCCCGCGACGTTTGCGATATTAAAGTGTTTGAAAACAGGGTGCTGTTTGAGAAGCGCCGACAAAGCGCGGGCTTCTTTTACGCCCGGAACCATCCACAAAGAGTGACGGAAATAATTGCGATACTCTTCGGTAGAGTACGGGTAGTTGCTGTTTTCATCCGTCTTGCAAAGGAGATTGAGAAAACTCTCCACGTCGGCTTTGTGTACAAAGTCGCCGACTTTTGCATTCGACGGAATCGCTTTGAAGTCCTTCTCGGGTTTTCCCGTCCAAGTGCGGAAGAACTCGTGGAAGTTGAAAGCGGAGTCCTCGGCGTCAATATATCCGGGGATCAATTTATCAAGATTATAGGTGAAGATTTGCAGTTTGGGCAACGTCGCATAAGGATTACTGTCGCCAAAGTGATATTTGTCCCACTCGGCTTTCGCTTTCTGCTCCATCACATAATCCCACGTATAAATCTCTTGCTCGCTGAACTTGCTGACGATATTGAAGGGCGTACCCGACAATTCAAGAAGTTTCGGCTTCTTGGGGTGGTCGTTCAAAAGTTCTATAACCGTTTGACCGAGTTTCGTTTGCGTCCCTTCGTGCGCCTCGTCAATGATGACGAAATCCCATTCAATCAAAAACTCCAGTATGTTTTTATCGAATTTGCCGCCGACCGCTTCACTACCACGCAAATCTTGTATGGAAGCGAAATAAACGAACTTATTGTCGTCCTTTTCTATGAGTTTTTCAATTGTTTCGCCCTGCGTTTTCGAGCCGAATTGATAATCGGTATCGTAAAAGATCTTTTCAAAATCCTCGAACCAACCTTTACTGACAACGGGGCGGTGGGTAATAATGATCGTCTTTTGGAAGCCGCATTCCTTGGCGACTTGCAAGGCGGTCAAAGTTTTGCCGAAACGCATTTTTGCGTTCCAAAGCATATGGTCGTTGGTCTTAAATCTTGCGACCGTTTCTTTAATTGCTTTCTTTTGTTCGGGACGGAACAAAATAGGCGTTCTTCCTGTGGACACTTCCGTTGCCGTTAAAGATTTTCGACCTTCTTTAACTGCTTTGATCGCATTCTTTGCCGTTTCCAAATCAACGGGGAACCATTCGACGCCTTTCTTTTCATCCTTAAACTCATGGCGCGTAATGCCTGAGCGGATCAACACGGAATGAACCGCTTTATCAGAGAAAGAACGTAGTTTCTTTTTGCCATTGACCATTTCTTCGCGCACGGCAAGTTCCGTATACAGCAAATCGTAGGAGATCGCCGCCGTTTGCGTGTATTGGTCAATACGTTTCTTGGCGGCAACGTTTAATTCTCTGCAATTCGGGAAAAGCAAGTTGGGCGTTTTGTCCGAGCGTAAAGTGGCTTCGCCGATTTTCAGCAAGCCTTTATGTTCTTTGTCGTTTATGCCGAAGACATAAATCAACGTATATGTAAAGGTTGACGTAAACTGACTCATCTGTGCCTCCCGTCAAGCAAAGTGACGAACTTTACTTTCTTTCCCTTTTCCCAATCCATAACGTAACAATAAATGCCGTTATGACGGTTTCTGTTGTTTTTCAAACAGCCTTCGCATTCTTCGATTTTCGGCTCGTCGAATAAAGATAACTGCATTGATTCCATCTTGTGGCAACTGTTGGGAATGACGAATTTCAGTCCGTCCATCTGCCATATATTCCACGCAAGTATCTCGGCGATCTCGCGCAGGTATTCTCTTATCGGATACACACCGAACTTGTCTTCGTAGTAGTCGCAGAATGTAAAGAGTAGGTTTTCACGAGCGAGAAGGACGTTATCCCCCTGCCAGTCATAGCCGTAAATGCTCTTATATGCTTCTTTCGCCCACGCGTACCACTCTTGCTCGCCGTCGGTATTTTCGGAAACAATACGGAGTTTTCTGTCCAATAGCCCGATGCGGTTTTTAACGGGTATCACTTCGCCCGTAACGGTATCGTAGCGACTGGCAAGATAGGGCGCTTCGCCGCAGGTAATCTCAAGGCGTTGCGCCTTAACGTAGTCTTGCCACGTTTTGCCGTCGGGGAAGGTCAATTTTTCTTCATTTGTCATCCAACCTTTTTCCGTTTCGGTATTAAAGACGTTTTCATGCCCAAACCAAGCATTGTCGATGAGATTGTTTTGTTTATTGCATATCCACGATGGCGTGAATACTTCGGCTTTGTCACGGACACGAGAGAGTTGCTCTTGTTTGGTCTTCTCGGTGCGCGGCTTGATGAGATTGCCGTTCGCTCCGGTGATGGCATAGACGTCGATATGGTCGTTTTTGCCGTAGCCGAAACCTTTTTGAGAATAGTTATCCGTAGCCCAAATGAGATTCTTACCCGAAGAATTGTCTTTGAGCAGAAAAGACAAAAGAGATGCGTCCATCTCCAGTATCTTATTCTCTTTTACATCAACTCTAATCTCTTTTGCCATTCGTTTTTTATCCTTATTTCTCCTGTCCTATTTTACCACTTTTCGTCGTAAAAATCAATGCCGCCGTAGCCCTACTATGAATAATATCGTATCCATTTTACTTTGTAAACCGCCATCTGTCCCAATATGGGTACTCCTTGACTTATTCGTTTCGGAGCATATCAGCTTTCCTATTCCATACAAAGCACTCCCAACTCTAAATGCGTATTGTTAAGCTGTCTAACAAAACCCACTGTGTTTGATTTGAGTAATCAATTGTGCCTTCGTTTGCACAGTCGTTTATATCCATTGCGAATTTCATTCTGAACGGTTCAGACAAACAGTTTTTTAAGTTTATGATATTCGTCCACAAAGAACCGTTACCGTCGCCGAAACTACATTTCTTCAAATTCTTGTTGTCCAACAAAAAACGATTATGGCTTACTTCGTTTCGCAATGCGATAACAGCGTCAAGGTCGCGAGATAGTTTATCAATTTTATTAAGATAAAGAGGGAATAACTCTTGCTTATCTGTTTCAGGCAACTTTTTCGCTTGCGATATCAATTGCCCGAACGTTAGGGAAGATAACGCGCTGAAAAAGCCATCGCCTGAATCCAAGTAACGTTGTAACTGTAAAGTATGTATTATTGCTCCACTATTATCGCTATATTTGTTTGAAATAAACGCGCGAATGCTTTCTTCCAAAAGACCAATATATTTATAAAGAACACGACGTATCCGTTTATCGTAGCGGAAAGCGGTGGCAATTTCGGCATAAGAAACTTTTTCACCGGAAAGGCTTTCCAGGTGTTGGCGAACGTGATCGTGTTCGTCAATGCCACGGTATTGAAGATAATGAACCGACTTCTTTTTCTCTTCTTCGGTTATTATTATTTTTTCCCAAAACTCTTCGTACGTCATAATAAGGCTAATCGCAAATCTCGTTGATTGCTTGGATCAATATCGAAAACGAAGCAATATCATCTTGCTTGGACAAGTGCTGATTCTTCAACTTAAGATATCTCGCGCGCAAATCATTCCACTTTCCGGCGTCCTTTATCGCTTTGATTTTTGTTTGGTAATTACGCGAATTACGAACTTCATTCCAGTAATACTGTCCGGTCGCTTTATTGTGTACGATCTTCAGATAGTTGCCGTTGTTTCCTTCGCACATAATGGCAACGTCGAAAGAAAAGTGTAAGCGGTTCCCGAAAATCAACTTCGACGTTATCACCGAAGTAGAGTTTTCCGCAGGTTTAAAGCCCAAATCGGGATTCGTTTCGTTAAACGCTTGAATGAACAGTTCCTTTATCTTTTTGGGATTGTTTATCAGCCCTTGCTTGTCCTTTTGTAGAATAAAATTGTAGTCCAGATCAAACTCGCCATTCTCTCCGTTTTGGGTGATAAGGTTATTGCTTCCACTACCGATCAGAACGAATTGAAAAGTAAAGTAATCTTTAAGCCAACTCTGTTGAACGTTCTTAATAATGGTTTCGCAAGCGTTTTTTAATTCTCTTAATTCCTGTTTATCGTATACGTAATCAAACATTATTATTCTCCTAAAACATTTTTCTACCTTTTATCTTCTTTATAGCAAATTTCAGATTGTTTTCTGTAGAAAGCAATCCCAAGTTTCAAAATGCTATAGCCCTGCGCTTCAAGCGGATAGGCATATTCTTTTTCGTCGATTTGATTGAGCGCTTCTTGCGACAACGCGCAGAGTTCGTTCGTAATCGTATCGGCATTTTTACTTGTCGTAGACAGCACCTTAACTTCGATGATGATGGCGGGCATATTTTTATTGAATGGAACCATTTGGATATCGAAACGACCATTGCCGGATTCCCGATTAGACGAAACAGAATACAAATCATTCATCACTGCGTACAGTCCCAACATCAAGCCGTGATAAAAGCCTTCGTTCGACGTATCGAAGAAACTTACCGTTTGTTTGAGATAGCGTTCGAGATGTTGTTTCATTCCGTTTATATCGTTATCGATAATCGCTTGTTGAACAGACGACGCCGTAGATTGAGCGCGTGAGTCGCCGATCGCCGAAAGAATCTCTTTTCCATAGATCCGTTGGATCTCTTTGTTGGGAATGGAAACATAATAGAATGACGTTCCCGCGACGTTCGGACTCTTGTTTAGTTTCAAATAGCCGGCGATGAGCAGAAAACTGAATATCGTTTGAGGATTGTCCTTGATCTCGGGATAGATCACCGAAGTGTCCACGTCGGCAAGAACCGACTTCCCTTCCAACAAGGCTTGTAACTTTTCTTTCGTTTCTACGGGCGATTCCAAAACGATCTGACGAATGATATCATTGCTACCCGTGTTTTGCCAATAGGCTTGCGGTATACATTCGTTTTTGATATAACTGATGACTGACCACGGATTAAACATCTCGTTGGAGCCGAAGCGATACCCGTCGTACCATTCGCACACTTCGCCGAACTTGCTTTTCTTGCCATAAGCGGCGAGAAGCGTTTTGACTTCTTCCTTCGTAAAACCGAAGTACGTGCTATAACGCTCTTTCAGTACCGAATTATCGATGAGATTATTCATGCCGCTGAAAATGCTTTCTTTTGCGACGCGCAAAATACCCGTCATAAAACCGAATGAAAGATGTGAATTATCTTTGAATCCGCCCGAAAACAAATTGCGCATAAACACAATGATTTTCTCATAATACTTTTTCGTATATCCTTGTTGAATCGGAGTATCGTATTCGTCGATGATAATGACAGGTGCTATATCGTAATAGTCATGCAACATCTTCGACAACCTTGCAAGTGCTTCGGTCAATTCTACTTCCGTTTCATTGCCGGACAATAGTTTGTTGTAATAAACGATCTCGTTTTTATCCGCTTTCGCATTCTCGCCGATAATTTCTTTATGGCGAATAAACTCTGTTTGAAACAGCGACTTTATTTTAGCAAAGGTATCTTCCCATGTATCGAACTTAACGTCCTTAAAAGAAAGGTAGATCACGGGATATTTCCCTTGATAAGAGGTGTATTTCTCTCCGTATGCCCATATTCTTTTATCGGCAAAATAACGAGACGTATCCTCATCGCTCTTCTCAAAAAACACGCGAAGCATATCCATCGTCAATGTTTTTCCGAAGCGACGGGGGCGCGTAAACAAGCTGACCTTGGGGAGATCGTCCAATATGTCTTTGATTAGATCGGTCTTATCCACGTAATAATAATGACTAACAGCTTCTTTGAAATCTGACACGCCGATAGGAAGCGGCTTCCGTAAATTTATCAAAGCTCCTCTTTTCGTTCTCCCGTCTACCGGCTTTTCCGCATTCACAGGTATTAACCACATTCCATTCTCTTTTTTCGCTCCAATGATTTTACCATCACGACAAAGCATTGTGATTCTGCGTTCTTCTAATTCCCATTTTTCAGCAGCTTCTTGCACATTAATGAAATCCATTTGCTTGGCTCCTATATGTTAATCATCTATATTATATACATTCGCAGGTGGCATGTCAAGATAGATGTCAAGTTATTTTCGCCAAATGTTAAGTTATATGTCGAGATATGCCGATAAAATATTTAAATATATATTAAAAAAACCAGAAACCCTATCAAAAGCCTATTGTAAAATCATATAAAAAACATTTTTCCTATTCAGCTTTTATTACGGCTACATACTTTGATCCAAACATATGATCTGAATAAAAATCAGTCCACGTGTTAATAGATGCTACCGCATTGACATGTCTGATTAATATTCCGTCCATCTCAAGTTCTTTTCGTTTGTTAATTATGTAAGAATGTAAATCATTAAAGTCTAATACAATTCCATTTCCTAACACGTTAATGCTTGTTCTTTTCAAAACTGTTTTTTCTTGCAAATACGCTTTCGGATTCTCTCTTTCTGAAAACCTCTTTGTGCATTCGATGGTATCTACAAGCGACATAAGCATTAATAGTTTATTCTCTATTGTTACTCTTTTAGGCGAAGTCGAAAGCAAATTAAATAAAGAATATCTCCTATAAATAGCATCTTTTTCTGCACTGTCAGATTTAAATATATTATGTGTTGCTGCAATAAAACAAGCTATCTTTTGTTCTTTCATAATAGCAGGACTAGGATAAATACCAGTCATGCCATTTTTCAATTTCGTTTTCAAGTCTCGCTCAACTTTTTTGCAATAATTGGAAAAAACGAGTGCACCTCCAATAATACCATGATCATTCTTTTCGTTCTTATCATTTTTTAATTGCTCTTTCCTATATTGGAAATAATTTAAAACCTCGTCATAAGTATATGAGAAAAAACACTTTGTTTCTTCGATTATGGACATATTGTTTAAATATCTGAACTCTCCGCTTCCATAATCATCCATAAATAGATTATGCTCTTTAATAAGGTTTTCTATCTGTAAATCTTCATCTTTGACTTCCTTCCTAAAATAACCGTAATCATGCGTTATTGCTGTTTGTAGCCATATTCTTCCAAAATATAGCGATCCTACGCCAGCGGGATATTTGTTCAATTGAAAAGTATCAGCTAACGCAACACCCAACAACCAAGTTACCATAATATGTGTTGCCCGTTGTTTGTTAAAAATAATCGCATTCGGATCATCGTCCAAAATACATTTAATAAAATCCACACAAAGGTTACAATCGTTAATAACTTTTTCAAAGGAATTGAACTTTATTATCTTGTACTCTTCTTCATCAAGACCTATATGCAAGTTCAACAGATTATTGTATGTTTGTTCTATAAACTTATATAAAGACAATTTCATAGGTTCACTTCATGGATAGTATTTTTCTTGCTTTTTTAAAACAGCTACTCAAGCACTTGAGTATGCGATGCCAATCATATGATCATCACGTTTTGTTTTGGAATGTTTATATTATCTCAAAATGTTTCAACGCATCCTTGATCACTTCTATCATCTTTTCCGATGGATGTTGACGAGGACGTTTGAGTTCTTCGACGGCGTTAGGGGCGTCGTACATAGGCAAGCCGTAACTACGTTTGACCTCGGCGATATAAGCGGTGTGGACTTTGAAACCGTAGTTCTCTTCCACATAAGCTTGTATCATTTTGTAGGTAACCCGCTCCGCTGGTTTATAGACTTGTGCATTCTTTAATAGGGTATCCGTTTGAATACTGTTGTCCTTGTCGAAATCCACTTTAACTACGATATGACTGTCCGGAATTTTGTGGGAAAGTTGAACCAGCGTTTCAACATGAGTCGTTTGTGGGAACATATCAAAAGGTTGAATATATGCTATCTCATACTTATCACTAAGCATTTTTATATCTCTACTTAATGTCGCAGGATTACATGAAATGTAAACTATCTTATCAAACTCAACTTCTTTTGCCTTTAAAACAACTTTTTCATCAATTCCTTTTCTTGGCGGATCAATAAGTAATGCTTTTATGTTTCTATCATCAACGAGTTCATCCATAAATTTTCCAGCATCGTCACAAATACAACGAACTCTATTAGACACATTTGTACTTTCCATTAATTTCCTAGCATCTTGAACAGCTTCTGGAACTATTTCAACAGCATCAAATTTGGACTTTGGCATACGTTTTGCTAAGTTTGCTGTTAAAATTCCAATTCCTGAATAAAGTTCTACTATATTTCCATCAAAGTTTGAAAGCTTTTCGGCAACCTTGTTGTAAAGAGCACTCATAACATCTAAATTTACCTGTAAAAATGAAAATGGGTCAATTTTGACATTTATTCCATCTATTTGATGTAATGTTTCTTCACCATACACAAGTTGCTTAGTATCTCCTAAAATTACATTACCTGTCTTTTTGTTTGGCGAGAAATACAAACTAAAGGTTGAAAATGCCTCTTTAATTTTAGCAACTAAAGAGTCTACAAAAGGAATCTTGTCTCCAGCACCTACCAAAACAATATCTGGAGTATCTATAAACCTAACTACCAAATGTCTTAGGAAACCTTTTTTGGTTATCTCATCGTATACACTAACATTATTCTCATTAGCCCACTCTGAAAAAATCTTGATGATATCTGCTGCCCATTCTTTATGTAACGGACAAAATTTCATGGAAACTACTTTGTGGGTTTGTTTCTCATAAAAACCTAAAATTACTCTTTCTCCTCTCTTGCCAAAAGGTAATGCAAGTTTGTTTCTATATTCCCATTCATTTACAGAAACAGGGGTAGGAACATCTACCTCTATTCCAGCATTTTTCTTGAGTGTTCTTTGGATATTTAGTCTCTTAATATCTAACTGTTCTGAATAAGCAATGTGTTGCATATCACAGCCACCACATTTGCCATAATACGGACATTTTGGTTTTACTCTAAAATCGGAACTTTTAATAACTTCAACGATATCACCAAAGGCATAGTCTTTCTTTACATATGAAAGTTTGATTTTAACCTTCTCACCTTTGATTGCACCTTGTATAAAAATAGGGTAATTATCTATCTTTGCGATACCTTCTCCACCCATTCCAAAGTCTAAAATATCAACTATGAGTTCTTCGCCGATTTTACAATATCCCATGTTTTAGCATTCAATTTGACCATTTAAACTGGCTTTATAGTTATTTAAGAACTTTTCTATTCTTGCATAATTTGCAGACATATCTACGCCATTTTCAGCCATTCTATCCATATACCACTTTAGATACAACTTAGTATCTTTTCTTGGTGATGGGAATGGTGTGCGAAGTACATAACAGTGTGCTCCTCTGCCTACTTTATACTCATTTTTAACGCCCTTTTCGGTCAATAATTTAGCACATCTTTTTGCCTCTCCAAAACATAATAAATCGGCAATTCCACCATTGTTGTATGTCTCTGGGAAGTCCTTATTGAAGTAATTATATGGGGTTAATTCTTTGTAATAATCCCACTCTCTACACTTCTTTCTAGTGCTCTTTAAAGTACAATATCTAACCATCAATAAATTGGTGCAAGGTATACGATACATTACATCAACTGAAAATGCTCCTGAGATAAAAATATTGTATTTTGGCTTTGCTTTTAACTCTGGCAAATTGAGCTTAAGTCTGTACATTTCATCTGTTGCTGCACAACTTAAACATGCTGCCATATGTCCACCACTTGAATCACCTGTGACAGTAATTAAGCTGGTATCAAAGTTATATTTCTCTGCATTATCTACAACATAGTTTAATGCATCAATACAGTCTTCAAGGTTTTGAGGGAAAACATATTCTGGACATAATCTATGATCTATAACAACTACGGCTGCACCCATTACAGCATATAATCTTGCATATCCATCTCTTCTATTTCTATTGTGGATAACCCAACCACCACCAGGAATATCAAGAACTACTGGTAGTTTTTCACTAACAGGTCTAGATGGAAGATAAATATCCATATAAAGAATGGTATCTCCTACCTTCTTATACTCAATATCTTTAATTACTTTGATTTCATCTACAAAAGGTGATTTACCGTTAGGTCTGGCTCTACTTTCTTCAACCACATCAAAGATGTGAGCCATTAGTGGATCATGATTTCTAATCTTGTTTTCTATTCTTTCTTCTTTAACTAGATACTTGCAACGCTTAAGATTATTCTTTTCTAATTGCTTATCATACTTTTTAGCATGCTCTGCATCCGGGTGTTCTTCTCTCCTGCGTTGTATCTTTTCTTCACGTCTATCGAACTTTGAATAAGACATTATTCTCCCCCTTAAAAAATAAAAATGCAGCAACTAATTGTCACTGCATTTATTTTTATAAAATAATTATTTAGAAATGATGTTTGCGATTTTGTAGAGTTGATGGTTGAATTCCTTATCTTCACCATATAGTGAATCTGCTATAGGAACGTCAATAATCTTTCTACCATCGATACCAACTGCTCTTCCGCCTTTACCTTCTTCGATAAGGTCTACAGCTCTAATTGCAAATCTTGCAGCAAGAACTCTGTCTAACATTGTTGGGCTACCACCACGTTGTACATAGCTTAAGTTAACAAAGTTAACTGTTCTTCCTGTAACTTGTCTTAATCTTTCCATTAATGGTTGCTCAATTTCTTTACAACCTTCTGCAACTACTACTAAAGCAGATTCTCTATGTCTTGAAACAATTATATTGTTTACTTCATCTGCAAGCTTGTTAACATCACTTGTTTCTTCTGGACAAACGATAGTTTGTGCACCACCTGCAAGTCCTGACCATAATGCTATATCTCCACAGTTTCTTCCCATAACTTCTAGAACCATGATTCTATCATGAGATGCAATTGTATCTCTTAATGAAAGGATTGCACTTAAAACTGTATTACATGCTGTATCAAAACCAATTGTGTAGTCTGTGTATCCCATATCGTTGTCAATTGTTCCTGGAATACCAACTGCATTATATCCGAAATGATCATACATTCTTTGTACACCATGGAATGATCCGTCTCCACCAATAACGATTAGGTTTTCAATTCCACGTTTTTTAAGGTTTTCTAATGCTTTGCCTGTTCCTTCAACACAAGCAAACTCTTTTGATCTACCTGTTCTAATGATTGTTCCACCTAATTGAACAATGTTTGTAACACTTGCATGGTCCATTGGGAAAATATCATCTTCTAAGAGACCTACATAACCACGTCCTACACCATAAACCTCGTATCCCTTACTTAATGCATATCTTACACATGCACGAATACATGCGTTCATTCCTGGTGCATCTCCACCAGATGTTAAGATTGCTAAACGTTTTACATTGTGATCTGACATATTGTCCTCCTGTATGGAGTGTATCTATACACTCTCTTAAAAATCGTATGAATTATAAACTATATTTGTATATCGGTCAAATAAAATATCTATTTTATGTTACCTAGCTAATTCTTATTCTTGCTTCTCCTACTATATTCTTTAATTGATTGAGTACTTCATCTGTTGGATTTACTTTTCCTCTATATGCTTTTCTATCTTCTTGTTTCTTTCCAACAATAATTCTAATAATGCTATCTCCTGGATTTGCTAAGCATACAGATTGAACCAAATCTTTTTCAGACTCTGTATAACAGAGTACCTTTACAAATTTACCATCCGAATCTGGTATTTTTGGCATATCTTCTTTGCCTGTTTTACCAATATCCCAAATTTCCATACTATCTACGATAATCTTTGGTTCGGCACCTTTCATGTCTATCTTACCAGTGACAACAACTGGATTTTCAGATGTAAGAGCATTGTAATCTCTTTCGTAAACCTGTGGAAACATAGTAAATTCTATATCTCCAGATAATTCTTCTAACCTACCCGCTGCAAAGACCTGGTTCTTCTTTGTCTTTTTCTTTTCCCATTTTTCTACAACACATCCAAATTTAACTGTTTGTCCATCATATGAGTTATCATATTGATCTTCAGTAGTTTCCTCTTCTTCTGTATTGTTTGATAATAATAAATTATCAATAGTGAATTTGAAATTGTTAAATGGAGCATAGTCATCCAAAGGATGTCCAGAAATATACATACCAAGATTTGCTTTTTCATCTCTTAGTAATTCCTGCTTTGTATATTCCTCTCTTTCAATATATGTTATAGGTTCAATATCATTTGTTACTCCAAATGCATCATCGTCAAAGAAACTTATTTGTCCGCTTTCTTTATTCTTCCTATCTTTATTTACTGCATCGAGTATAGATTTATATGATGCAATCAATGTTGCTCTATTCTTTCCAAATGAATCAAGAGCACCACTTTTAATTAAAGACTCAATCATACGAGAATTAAGCTCATTTCCACATCTATCAAAGAAGTCTCTAATGTCTTTATAAAGGCCATTTTGCTCTCTTTCGCTTAATACTTTTTCAATAGCTGCTTCACCAACATTTTTTATACCCATCAAGCCGAAACGAACGTTATTTCCTTCAATAGAAAACTTCTTTTTAGACTTATTTATATCTGGTTTTAGGATGTTAATTCCGATACGTTTCATGTAGCTGATATAATGGCTTTGTTCCTTCGCATCACCTATTCTATTATTGATGATTGCTGTGAGGAAGTGTACCGGGAAGTAGCACTTTAAGTATGCAGTTTGATATGATAAAACTGCGTATGCGGTAGCATGAGACTTATTAAAGCAGTAATCGGCGAAGTCATATAATTGTTGGAAAAGTGTGTTTACAACATCCTCTGGAACACCTCTTACAAGTGCACCATCAACTGTTTTTCCAGTGCCATCGCCTTGGATTTTACCACCATGGATGAATGTCTCTTTCTGTGCCATCAAAACATCAGCCTTTTTCTTGGAAATTGCTCTTCTTAAGATGTCTGCACCACCAAATGAATAGCCTGCAATTTCACGTGCTATTTGCATAACTTGTTCTTGGTAAATAATACAGCCATAAGTAACCTCTAAAATAGGCTTAAGTTTTGGATGTAAATAAGTAACCTTTTCTGGATTTTTCTTTCCTTCAATAAATTTATCCATGAACTGCATTGGACCTGGTCTAAAAATAGAAATACCAGCTATAACGTCTTCCAATGATGTTGGTTTTAATCTAGACATGAAGTCTGTCATACCACCAGATTCTAATTGAAATACAGCCATACAGTCTCCAGAAGAAATTAATTCGTAGATCTTTGGATCATCATATCCTAACTTGTGGAAATTAATTTCCACACCTTTATCTTCCATAATATATTTCTGGGCTTCTTTAATATCTGTTAATGTCTTTAATCCTAAGAAGTCCATCTTGAGCATTCCTAATGGCTCAATCTGTGTCTTATCAAATTGTGTAATGACAAAGTCATTATTTTTGGCAAGTGGTATATGATTATCTACTGGATCTGAACAGATGATAACACCTGCAGCATGCATGGATGTTTGTCTAGGCATACCTTCAATCATAATAGCCTTATCTATAATTTTCTTTGCTTCAGGATTTTCATCGTATAATTTCTTAAACTCTGGTGCAAAAAGCTTACTGTTTTCATCTAAACATCCTTTGATGTTTACTTTTGGATCATTTGGTATGGTTTTTGCCCAAATGTTAGCTTCTTCATATGGAATATTGTAGATTCTTGCTACGTCTTTTATGGCTTGTTTTGCCTTCATTGTGCCATAAGCAATAATCTGTGTAACCCTATCTGAACCATATTTCTTTGTGACATAGTCTATTATTTCGTTTCTTCTTACATAACAGAAGTCTATATCAAAGTCTGGCATAGAAACTCTTTCTTTAGATAAGAATCTTTCGAAAATAAGTTGGAATCTTAAAGGATCTACGTCTGTTATTCCTATGGAATAAGCAACAATAGAACCAACACCAGATCCTCTTCCTGGTCCAACAGGTATATCCATCTTTCTTGCAGCATTTACATAATCCCAAACAATTAAGAAGTAAGTTGCATAGCCGCATTCGCATATAACATCCAATTCGTAGTTTAGTCTCTTTTTAATTTCTGGAGTTATATTGTCATATCTGTGTTGGATGCCTCCCCATGCTAAATCTCTTAAGTATTGTTCTGCTGTTCTTCCGTTTAAGTCTTCAGCATCAAATGGAGGTATTAAATAATGTCCAAGATTGAGTTTGAATTCAAACTCTATCTTATTTGCAATTTCTACGGTACTCTCAAGAGCTTCTGGACACCAACCAAATAGTTCTTCCATTTCCTCTGCAGTTTTAAGATAAAACTCTTGTTTTTCAAAACGAACATTATTAGGCTCGTTCTTTCTGCATCCTAATTGGATGCACATCATATCATCTTGTATTTCTGCATCTTCTTTCTCTATATAGTGAACGTCATTGGTTGCAACAACCTTAACACCAATCTCTTTCGCTATGCGAACTAGGTCATTTCTTACTCTTAATTCTTCTTCAATACCATGATCTTGGAGTTCAATATAGAAATCTCCTGGTGCAAACATATCTCTTAGTCTTATTGCATAAGCCTTAGCGTCTTCATAGCGACCTTCTAACAATAATCTAGGAATTGCACCAACAATACATGCAGATAAGCATATAAGGCCTTCTGAGTGCTTTTCAAGCACATCTAAATCAATTCTTGGCTTCATATAGAAACCATCTATGAATGCAAGTGAACTTAATTTAATTAAATTTCTATAACCAACATCATTCTTTGCAAGTAAAATTAAGTGATATCTTTTACTATCTTTGTTTCTTTCGTACATGTTGTCACAGATATAGAACTCTTCACCAATGATTGGCTTAATACCTGTACCTTTTAAAGACTCAACAAAGGAATATACGCCATACATGTTGCCATGATCTGTTATTGCAACAGCATCCATATCTCTAGCTTTTAGGGCATCAGCTAAAGGATGGACGTCATGCTTGGCACCCGTTGTAAGTCTTACGCATCCATCTAATAAAGAATACTCAGTATGTAAATGTAAATGTACAAACTTCCCCATCTTTCTCCTATGATTTATATCTCTTTTTTATTTATCTGTGTACTGTGCTGCAATTTCTACAATTTTACGTAATCGATGGTTTAAACAGCTCTTTGATATACCTAAAACCTCTGATAGTTCATTTAGCGATGCTTGAGGCATATCCATTCTTGCCTGTGCTGTATCATACAAATCTTTAGGTAAAGTCTCTAGACCAACCCTCTCTTCAATAGTGCCAATGGCTAGTAAATGTTTGGATGCAGCAACGAAAGTTTTATCTAAATTATGAGCCTCACAAATAGCTGAACGGTTAATAATATTAGATGTCATTCTTTCGTTAATAATTATCTTTAATTCTGCAGCACTTTCTACTGCACCTAATATACCAAGCATACCTAATATCTCATCTTTATCTTTGAGATAAACTAAGATATTTTGGTTTCTTTCACTTGTCTTTGGATGAATTCCATGTATGTTGAGTAATTGCACTATGGATTCAGATAAATCCTCTGAAGGTTGAGCAAACTCAAAATGATATCCATCCTTTTTATCTTCTTCACTTAGTGAAGGAACAAATACTGAACCACAAGCAACAAATAGACCATCAAAGTATGCTTCAGCATTCTTTTGGTTTTTGTAAACCAACTCTGGCATTGTAGAGACAAAAGCTATAACTTGGTCGTCCTTCATCTTAATAAGTCCCAAATCTCTCATAACATCTAATGTTATAATGGCCGGAACAGATACTGCATAATGCTTTCCACCGGATCCTTTGTTATTCTTTGTCTTTGGCATTAAGAGTTCAAATACTGTTTGGTAATCAACCTTTAGAATATCTATGATATTCATAGCTATATCTACGGTTGGAACGCTAAATACAAAATTCATACGTCCATTGGTGTATTCAATAGACCCTGCAACCTTTCCTAAAGCAGATAGGTAAGAAAACCTCTCTTCCTTTTTCATAAAATGAGAGGCTCTTTTTAGTATTTCCTTTACCAAATTATCGCTGAATTCAGATCTTGCCATTATTTCTTCTCTACGTATCCTGATTTATCTTTGAATACTGGTGCAAAACCAATACCTGCTATTCTATCTAATGGAATATTGTGTGCTTCAATGAAGTCTATGACTTTATTGAACTTTCCAGTATTCCTTGGTGAATGAGCATCACTACCCATGATGAAATATACATTTGTTGCAAGTATATCATCTATACATGGTGCTATTTCGTCTATATGCTTTTCGTTGAGTTCAATGAATATATCTTTCTTTGCGGCTGCTTCGCATACAGCTACGGCATCTACAAGAGTTCTAGATTGAAGATGTACAAGTACATCTATTGGATATCTTTCTATTGCACTTAGATATGCCCATGTATTAGTTGTTCTTAACTTTTCACGAGAGCGGTCTGAACCAAAACCATTGGTAATAATATATTTCATATTATTTGTCCAAACAGGTGGTTCTAGCCATCTATGGAATCCCATAGATAATAGTTCTATTCTTGGCATAACATCTGCTGGTATATCCATATCACCATTTTTGTTAATTAAATTGCCCTCAACGCCATGATAAATTTTGATTTCAAAATCATCTACAGTATGTAACATACTGATTTCTTCAGTTTGGTTGTCAAACTTGTGATGTGACATTGATGTAAAAAGTGTACGGAATGAATGATCCGTAATAGCAATTTCTTTTAATCCAGCTTTAATAGCTGCACGAGCTTGCTCTGTAATTGATGAAGTCCCGTCAGATGCTGTAGTATGTAAATGATAATCTCCAAATATTTCCATTTCCCCTCTCTAAAATTTCATAAAATCATGAAATAGTATAGTTTTCAATAAGTAAAACTATAATATCATAAAATTACGTTTGATTCAATACCAAAACTGGTACAAGCTTATAAGTTTTTCAAATAAGTTAAAATTTTCGTTGCAAGAGTTTTGCCAATTCCTGCTTTTACTAAATCTTCAACAGTTGAGTTTTTGACATTTTCTAAAGAGCCAAACTCTTGATAGAGTTTCTTAGCGGTTTTATCTCCAACTCCATCAATTTGTGTAAATGTGCTCATTGAAAGACTCTTACTATGTAAGTTTCTGTGGAAAGTTATTGCGAATCTATGTGACTCATCCCTTAATCTTTGCAATAATTGTAAAGCAAGTGAATCTAAAGGAAGGAATATTGGATTATCTTCATATGGAAGGATGATTTCTTCATCCTTTTTAGTTAAACCTATCATTTCTACGTTTGCACCACACTCATTCATGGCTTCGATGGCAAATTTTAATTGAATTACACCACCATCTAATAAAATTAGATCTGGAGTACTTCTAAAGCTTTCATCTGTCTCTGATGGATCTAACATTCTTGTAAATCTTCTTTGAAGAACCTCTTTCATACAGGCAAAATCGTTATTGCCTTCAACATCTTTTATTCTAAATTTCCTATAATGAGACTTCTTTGGTTCTCCATATTCAAAAACAACCATACTAGCAACCTTATCCACACCAGATATATGGGATATATCATAGCACTCTATTCTGTTTGGAGTGTAATTAAGATTAAGAACGCCTTGAAGTTGGTGTACAGCTCCTATTGTTCTTAATTTCTTTCTATCTTCAACAGCACCATACTTATCCAAAGCATCTTTAGCATTTTGAAATGCTAAATCCATAAGTTTCTTTCTTAGTCCTTTCTCTGGAATAGATATATTTATCTTTCTTCCAGCAAGTTTTGATATAGATTTTGAAAGAGATTCCTTATCTTCGATATCTGAAAGTACTATTTCATCGCAAATTGGTTTGTTTTTTTCATAGAAAGCATAGATATATTGTGATTTGGACTCAACAATACCATCTGTAATGAAATTATCCGAACCAACAAACTTACCACCTCTTACGACCATCAAATTGACTGCTGTTAATAATCCATTACTTGCAACAGCAAAAATATCTAAGTTGTAATCTTTTGGAAGAGCACTGACTTGTTTTCTAATTAGTTTATCCAAAGTTTTGAGCTTATCTCTATATGCAAGAGCGACTTCATAATTCTCTTGTTTTGAGAAATACTCCATCCTTTCTCTAAGCTTCTTTTCTATCTCCTTATCATCACCTTTCAAGAAGGCAATTACCTTGTCTATTTCTGCCCTGTATTCTTCAACACTAACATCACCTTTACATGGTGCAAGACATCTACCCAAATGATAGTTCAAACATGGTCTAGATGGCTTTTCTAAATCTCGTCTACAATCTCTAATTTTGAAAGCTGTGTGAATGAGTTCAAAAATGTCTTTGATATTAACAGACACCATATAAGGTCCAAAATATTTAGCACCATCGTTAACAAGCTTTCTTGTGTATGTAACAGATGGGTACTTTTCTTTTATTCCAACTCTAATGTATGGATAGTTTTTGTCATCTTTTAATAGAATGTTGTAGTGAGGTTTGTATTCTTTGATTAAGTTATTTTCAGTAACTAGAGCATCCTCCTCGCTTTGGCAAATAATATACCTAAAATCTGCCACGTGTTCAAGCATTGCCATGACCTTTTCTGGCTTGCTAGAGTTGTTAAAATATTGCCTTAGTCTATTAACGAGAATTTTGGCCTTTCCTACATAAATGACACTTGATGTATCATCTAACATCATATAAACTCCTGGTTTTGAAGGAACGTCCTTTAATTTCTCTTTAAAATCAATCATGTTTTTCATCCTCTTTTTCTTCACCTTCAAATGGGTTTTCAGTGTCTTGAATTGTTTCGTTTTGACTATCTATTTCTTCAGTATTTTTAGCTGATTTTTTATCTCTAATTACCTTTCCAACAATAGGTGCAAACCATCTATAAATAAATGTTTGAGCTATATCCATTGCCAATAAAATGACTATGCCAATTAGCTCAATTGCCCAGAAAGGAATGGACTTAATTACGTTGAAATCTACCATAATATTGCCTGCTACAAAGTATAAAAATGCTATGGATCCTGCCATATAAATAGCCTTAATTGGATACGAAATATACCACTTAACTTTCTTTTCATACATAATTATTGAGGCTATAGATATAGGTCCAAAATAGAAAATAAATCCCATTGCAGACATGATATCATATGGCATTGCTAGGCATAAAAGTGATGCTGCAATATAAGCAAAAATTGTGGCAAAATAATACTTCTTATATAGTGGTAAAACTAATGCTAAAGATGCAAAAAAGAAAAAGCCAATTGAGCCATATTTAACTATCATAGAAATGGCTAATAAAAGAAAAACCAGCGCTGTAGTTATGCCCGCAAGAGCAACTTCATAAATACGCTGGATTCTTTTTTGATTTGAATTAGGCTGTCTTCTTTTCATTTAATTAACAGCAAGCGATTAAATCTCCTCCCATACACTCGCAACATGTGTCTGCACACCATAATGCTGCACAAACTGAGCAAATGGAACTTCCTGCGTCATCACCTGCATTACCCCTTCCATAGGTTCTATGAGATTCATTGGCATTTATATTAGAATAAGTTCTTTGTTCTGCTTGTTTATTCTCAATATTGGCATGTTCGTTAATTCTGTCATAGACTCTTTTATATTTAGCATTGCTTGGATCCATCTCCATAGCAACTTCTAATTGGTTCTTGGCCTCATCATACCATTTCTTTTCATAATATATTCTTGCTTGATGATAGTGCCATTCGCCACCTCTATATGAAAGTCCATCTAAAAGAGCTTGTGCGCCATTTAAATCTCCTTGCTTAATAAAATTTGTAATATTGGCATAAACTGAAGTCTCATCACTTTCTATGGTGTTTTGAGTCTCTTTAATTTCCATAGCACTTTGATAAGCTTCATCTAATATACGAATTTGACGAGCAGCTTCTGCACCTGCTTCGCCTTCTTGGAACATTTGTTCGCTTAATTCGGCCCTTTTTGCCTTGTATGCCTCAAGTATCTCTTGTTGAGAGGCATCATGGTCTACACCTAAGATTACAAACGGGTCGTATGACATTTTTCTTCTCCTTTAAGTAGCTTGCTTATCTGCATTGGTATACCTTTGTATATTATGTTAGATAAAACGCCTTCTGCTACCTTGACGTCCATTGCATCATATGCATCTGCCAAATCGTTATATGTACTATTGCAAATGAACTCAATATCTTGTTTGTATTTGTCTATATATTCTTTTTTACCTTCACACTTACCATACTTTGCAATAAATGGATTATATCTATTCTTTTTTGAATCTTCTTCTAAATCATCTATTGCATCCATGATATATACTATCTTTCCTAAGGCATATGTGAAGTTTTCTTCTTCCTTAGTGAGAGGTCTGTACTTTGCCATCATGTGTTTTGTACAATCTCTCATTAGTATTCCCATAGTATCTGTTACTCTATCTATACTTGAAGAATTTTCTTTCTCAAGTACTGCCAAAGCCTTAAAGCAATCATTCATACACTTATCAACCTCTGGCAATCTTTTTACTGCTGCTCTTTTTCTTGCAGCTAATCTAGCCTTAACAAATACTCTTTTCTTTTTGCCATCTTGAACATCATCCTGTGCCTTATAATAAATCAATAAAACACTTAGATCTGCAACCGCTTTTGATATCTCATCTACCTCAGCAATTGGCTTCTTTCCTACTGGATGAATCATGCAGTGGCAATTCTTTATTTTCACATCTTCGGCAGTTAAACAGTGCAAAAGTGCTGAATAAAATGCCGAATCGTAATTTACGCACAATCTTGTAACTGGTGATCCTGTTTTTCCTAATGCCACACAAAGTCCGCAATAATATGCCCTGAACATCATAAAGTCCTTAACATACATATTGGCCTTATCTGGTATTATATATCCAAACATTTATATCTCCTAGAACTGTACAAGACCTATCTTCTTTTGTACCTTTCTTAAGGTTTTGAAAGCAACGTATCTGGCCTTATCTGCGCTTGCTTTTGCAACTTGTGCAATATATTCTTTATCTGCCATATATTTGCTTACTTCGTCTCTTATTGGTTTGAATTTTGCAGCTACAGCTTCACCTACAGCAGTCTTAAATGTGCCATAGCCTTGTCCTGCAAATTCCTTTTCAACGTCTGCGACAGACTTTCCTGTGATGCATGAATAGATTGTGATAAGGTTGCTAATTCCTGGCTTATCATCTCTCATAACTATTTCGCTACCACTATCTGTTACAGCTCTTTTGAACTTTCTCATAATGTCATCCTCTGAATCAATTATTGAGATTGTTGCATTTGCATCTGGATCTGATTTAGACATCTTGGATAATGGATCTTGGAGTGAGAAAATCTTTGCTCCTGCTGGTGAGATATATGGTTCTGGAATTGTGAACACATCTCCATAAAGATTATTAAATCTAATTGCTAAATCTCTTGTTAATTCGAGATGTTGCTTTTGATCTTGACCAACTGGAACCAAATGACTTTGATAAATTAAGATATCAACAGCCATTAAAACAGGATAATCTAATAATCCCATGTTGATATTATCTTCATGCTTTGCGCTCTTATCCTTAAATTGTGTCATTCTGGATAATTCGCCAACATAAGCATAACAATTTAATATCCATTGCAACTCGCTAACTTCTGGCACATGTGATTGGAAGAATAATGTTGCTTCTTCTGGATTAATACCACATGCTAATAATTGAGCATAAAAACTTAAACTTGCTTGTCTTAATTCAGCAGGTGTACGTCTAATTGTTAATGAGTGTAAGTCTGCAATAAAGAAAAATGAGTTAAAATCCTTTTGGAACTTAACACAATTTTGTACAGCACCTAAATAATTACCTAAAGTAATTACACCTGTAGGTTGAAAACCTGTTAACATGGTTTTCTTTTGTTCGATTTTCTCTTCCATAATTATTCCTTTATAGCTGATACGAATTTCATAACAGCTTTTAATGTCTCGTCTTTCTCAATAATTGTTGTATGACGAATCTCTTTATCTCTTAGATAATATAAGCTCTCTGGGCATGGTAGACCGGTTTGGAATTGAATCTTGGACATACATTTGTAATTATCCTTTTCCAAGCCTCCAATTGCGGCGTAAACGTCTTTAGGGAACTTATATGGGCTTGCTGTAGACAGTATAACTGTCTTGGTCTCATCTTCGGTCTCATCTACATAATCAACATAGACTCTTGCGGCAACGGCTGTATGTGGATCCATGATATAATCATTTTCCTCAAAGAATTCGCCAATGATTTCTTTGGTTTCTTCTTCGTCTGCCCATCCTGCTTCGAAAATGTTCTCACCAATCTTATTTAAGTCTATTTCAAGCTTGAATTCGCCATTTTGTTTTAAGTCTTTAAATATCTTTGCAACCTTTGTTGAATCCTTGCCTAAAAGTTCATATAAATATCTTTCCAAGTTGGAACTAATTAAGATATCCATACTTGGAGACATGGATTTATAGAATTCTCTATGTACATCATAAACTCCTGTGTGGAAGAAATCAGATAAGATATTGTTTTGATTAGATGCAATAATGAGTTTGTTTACTGGCAATCCCATTCTATGTGCATAATAACCAGCTAAAATATCTCCAAAATTTCCTGTTGGAACAACAAAGTTGATTTTGTCTCCTAATTCAATCTCTCCAGAAGAAACCATATCTGTATATGCTGAGAAGTAATATACAACTTGTGGTAATAATCTTCCTAAGTTGATTGAGTTTGCTGAAGACATTGTGATATTTAATTTTGCAAGAGTATCTATTGCAGTCTTGTCATTAAAGATTTCCTTAACTGCAGTTTGTGCATCATCAAAATTACCCTTAATTCCAGCAACATGAACATTTTTACCCTCTTGGGTAATCATTTGAAGTTTTTGCATATCTGAAACTCCTTGAGATGGATAGAAAACAATGATTTCTGTTCCATCTACATCTTGGAATCCAGATAATGCTGCTTTACCAGTATCACCAGATGTTGCAACCAATATTAAGGTCTTATCTGTGTGTCCGAGTTTTCTCTTAGATGCAACAAGTAAGTATGGCATTAATGTTAAAGCCATATCCTTAAATGCACATGTTGGACCATGCCAAAGTTCCATGACAAAGAGTGTATCATCAATCTTAACAACTGGACATGGATCTCCATCAAAACGTGAATAAGCCTTTTGAGCGAAGTCTAAAAGTTCTTCCTTTGTAAATTCATCCATATACATAGAAAGAATATCTGCTGCTCTTTCTGGATAATCCATCTCAGCTAGACTATTAATATAGTCTAATTTGATTTGTGGGAACTCAACTGGAACAATTAAGCCACCATCTTCGGATATACCTTTGACGATAGCTTCGCTTGCACTAAATAATTTTTTAGAATCTCTTGTACTTGTGTATTTCATAATCTTACATATATTGTTTTAGTTCTTCTGGGAAATCTATTGGATCTGCAGAAACGGTGATTACAAATCTAACATTTGAAGATTTTGCAATCGCACCCAATTCAGCATAGAATTCACCCATTTGAGGAACTTTTAATTTGAACATACGATGTGCGCCATCTATGTACATCGTTTCAATATCATAGTTTGCGGATAAAATACCTTTAATAAATGCTACAAGTTCTTTAATTGAAATTGGGTCTTCTTCTGACTTTCTTAAGACTGAAGCATTTATCATTCTAACTTGATAACGTAGTTGATGCATTAATTCATCGGTATCGGTAATAAAGACTATATCACCTTTGGCAGTATCGACATTGTCATTTGCTTTGTCGACGATAATTTTTGTTTTTCCTGTGCCTTTTGTTCCGTAAATTAATTCAATCATGTTTTATCCTCCAATTTGATACATGTATCATTTTTTTCTTTTATTCTATAAGAAAAAAACTCTTTTTTCAATAGTGGACTTATAACAATAAGTTATAACCTCTATCTTAAATTTCTCTTGCTTTTGGTAGATTTTTAGAGAGTTTGTCGTATGCTTTTGGATCTATTTCTTTAATAAATTTGCACAATTCTTTATCGCCCATAGATGTTGTTCTTCCTTGTGCATATACGGCATCTACTTTATCTTTAATCTTTTGAACAAGTGCGGATTTTTTATCTATCTTTTCATCATCTTTCAATCTGAAATAGCTATTAATCCAGAATGCAATACCAGCAAGTCCGCTAAAGCTATCTACGATAACTCTTGCAGGTCTATTTAAAATCTTTTCTGTATCAAAGATGTTGTAGATTTCTTGGTCTTTAAGTAATCCATCTGCATGAATACCTGCACGTGTTACGTTAAAGTTCTTTCCAACAAATGGTGTTCTTTCTGGAATTGTGAATCCCATCTTATTTTCAAAATAATCTGCAATTTCTGTTATAACAGAAAGATCCATGCCATCTCTTGTACCACGAAGTGATGTGTATTCCATAACCATTGCCTCAAGTGGTGTGTTACCAGTTCTTTCGCCAATGCCTAAAAGTGTTGTATTAACTGCAGAACAACCATAAAGCCATGCTGTTGCAGAGTTTGTAACGGCTTTATAGAAGTCGTTATGGCCATGCCATTCTAATTGTTCGGATGGAATTTCAGCATAATATCTAAATCCATAGATGATACCTTGAACACTTCTTGGAAGAGCTGTACCAGGATAACTTACGCCATATCCCATTGTGTCACATGCTCTAATCTTAATTGGAATTCCGCTTTGTTTCGAAAGCTTCATTAACTCAATTGCAAATGGAACAACAAATCCGAAATAGTCTGCTCTTGTGATATCTTCAAAGTGGCAACGTGGAACAATTCCTTTATCAAGTGCCATCTTTACGATGGCAAGGTATTTATCCATTGCTTGTGCACGAGTCATATTCATCTTTTTAAAGATGTGGTAATCTGAGCATGAAACTAAAATACCTGTTTCCTTTAAACCTAAGGATTTAACAAGTTCGAAGTCTTTTTCATTTGCTCTAATCCAGCTTGTGATTTGTGGAAACTTGTAACCAAGTTCTAAACACTTTTCAACAGCCTTTCTATCGTTTTCTGAATATAAGAAGAATTCACTTTGACGAATGATTCCTTTTGGACCAGATAATCTATGGAGCATCTTGAATAATTCAACGATATCTTCTGGTTGGAATGGAGAACATGCTTGTTGTCCATCTCTAAATGTTGTATCTGTAATCCAAATGTCCTTTGGACAATCCAATGGAACGTTTCTCATATTGAATGAGGTCTTTGGAACTTGACCATAAGCAAAAAGCTTTCTATACAAGTTTGGCTTTGCAACATCTTGTATTTGTGGCTTATAGTTGTGTTCTTCTAATATGTGTCTTTCGTTGTTATATGATATTTGCATAATATCACCTCTAATTAATCATCTATGTTTTCTAGCATCTTATTTTGAAGTGCTATTTGTAGAGCTGTAATCATTTCATCTAATTCGCCCATCATGAATCTATCTAAAGAATAAAGTGTTAAGCCAATTCTATGGTCCGTAACTCTTCCTTGTGGGAAATTATATGTTCTAATTCTTTCGCTTCTATCTCCAGAACCAATTTGTGCTCTTCTATTTTCTGCATATTCTTTATCATTTTGGGTTTGAATCATGTCATATACTCTTGATCTAAGAATTGCCCAAGCTTTCTCTCTGTTCTTCATTTGACTTCTTTCATCTTGGCATTCAACAACAATACCAGTTGGAATATGTGTCATACGAATAGCAGATTCAGTCTTATTAACGTGTTGTCCGCCAGCACCAGAGCTTCTATATGTATCAATCTTTACATCTTCAGGTTTGATATCAACTTGGATATCTTCTACCTCTGGTAGAACTGCAACTGTTGCAGCAGATGTATGTACTCTTCCTTGAGACTCAGTCTCTGGAACTCTTTGAACTCTATGTACACCACTTTCAAACTTAAGTTTGCCGTATGCACCATGTCCAGAAATTGTATAGACAGCTTCTTTAATTCCGCCAATTTCAGTCATGTTAGAACTAACTTCTTCCATTTTCCAGCGGTTCTTATCTGCATAGTGTTCATACATCTTCATAAGTTCTGTTGCAAATAAAGCTGCTTCTTCGCCACCAACACCTGCTCTAAACTCGATAATAACGTTACTATCTTCGTTTGGATCTTTTGGTATAAGAGCTATCTTAATTGTCTCTGCATCTTTATCCATTGCTTCAAGCAATGAATCTATTTCATCTGCTATCATTTCCTTCATTTCAGGATCTGTTTCGCTAGATTGTTGTGCAATACATTCATCATAGTTTTTCTTATGATTTAGATACTCATCATATGCTTCAACAATAGGAGTTAAATCACTCAATTCTTTTGAGTAATTTCTGAACAACTCTTGGTTGGTTACGACTTCGCTTTTACTAAGTTCTTCGCCAAGCTCTAATGCTCTTTCTTTTGTCTTTTGAAGTCTTTGAATTAATCCGTCGCTTATTTTCATTTAACAATTAATATACGGTCTATTCCGTTATAATCCTTCTTTATTTCAACTTCTTTGCCTTCAAATAATGCAGCAACCTTGTCACTTTCATCAATGCCCAACTCTAAAATAAGTTTGCCATTATCATTAAGATAATTGCTGTATTCTTTAGCAATAATTCTATAGAAATTCAAACCATCTTTGCCGCCATCTAATGCTAGCATTGGTTCGAAATCTTTTACTTTCTTTTCTAATTTTTGGATATCTGCTGAAGGAATATATGGTGGGTTTGATACGATAACATCGTATTTTTCGCCTTTAACTCCTTCAAACATATTTCCGTTTCTAAAATCAATCTTTAATCCTAATAAAGATGCGTTGGATCTTGCGATATCTAAAGCATATGTGGACACATCGCTTGCTGTGACTTGTGCTCCTTCTTTCTTGCTTGCTATTGCAATAGCAATAGCGCCACTTCCTGTGCAAAGATCTAATATCTTATTTCCCTCAGTATTAATGACTTCTTCAGCAACCAATTCTGTTTCTGGTCTTGGGATTAAAACATTTTGATTTAGATTTAATCTAATTCCATAAAACTCTGTATATCCAAGAGCATATTGCAGCGGCATGCCATCTTTCATCTTTTCTGCAATTTCTTTAGCTTTTTCAAATTGATTTGCTGTAAGCATATCAATGTTTTCTAGTTCAGTTCTCTTTTTGCCTGTAACTTCAACTAGGAGCCAATCTATATCGCTTTCATCTGCATAGATAGCAATATCTTTTAATCTTTCTCTTGCAATAGCATATGGAAGACGAATATTAAAGTTCTCTGTTGGAATAGTTAAGTCTGCGTCCATTTCTTGTACTTTCTTAAATGCTGCAATAGCAACTTCAGCCATATCATCGTTTGGTTTTCTTGTTGTAAGCATTTGAAGTGCAACACCTGGAGATCTCAATATTCTAAAGAATATGTTGTCTGATTTGGCAAGCAACTTTAGAAGTTCATAACTAATTCCTGCAACAATAGGTATAAATACTATCTTACATGGTACTTTAATCAAAGCATTTATAATGCTTGCTGCTTTTTGGTCTGATGGAACTAACCAACCTAATGCTTCTAATCCCCAGTTAACAAAAGCAAACACAATTATAGATACAACAATTACAAAGAATGTAAACGTTGTTCCACAACGTGAATGGAAAGTGCTTTGTTTTTGGACATTTTCAACTGTTAGTTCTAGGCCATGCTCATAGCAATTAATTGTTCTATGTTCAGCACCATGATACATAAAGACACGTCTTATATCCTTCATAGCACTAATTATTAGAACATAGGACACAAAGATAATTAGCATTATCGCGCCTTCGAAGAGAGAATAATAAATTGGATGTGATCCCTGTAGTTTTGGAATACTAAAGAGTAATCCGGCTAAATAGTTTGGTAGCAAAACAAATAATGCTACAGCAACCACTAGACCAATTATTAGAGATATGGCCATGAGAACCTTCATTGGATCAATCTTTAGTTTCTTTGCCATCCACTTTTCAGTTTTGGTTGGTTCAGCGTAATCGCCGTAAACCTCGGCTGATCTCATTAAGATTCCCATTCCTTGACCAAGTTGTGTTACTAAGTTTACAACACCACGAATAAAAGGAAGTCTAAAGAAGATGTTTCTCTCCTTTGGGCTCTTTATTCTCTTGGTTTCATAAGTGATTTCGCCTGCTTCTGTTCTAACTGCTGTAGCGATGGTGTGTTCACCTTTCATCATTACGCCTTCAAGAACAGCTTGTCCTCCAATGGAAGTACGGCAAACCGCTTTTGACTTATCACAACTTTTCTCTTTTTTCATACCTATCCTAATAACTTAAAAAAGGGCGAGATTATTGTCCTCCCGCCCAATTTCATTTTTTGTTTCTTATTTTTGATTAAGATTGTAACGCTTGTTGAACTTATCAACTCTTCCGCTGGTATCAACAAGTTTTTGCTTACCTGTGAAATATGGGTGGCACTTTGAACAAATTTCAACGCGGATTTCGTCTCCAGCAACTGTTGAACCAGTTTCAAAGGTGTTTCCACATGCACAAATAACTGTTACGGTATGGTAATTTGGATGAATACCTTCTTTCATTGTCTGCTCCTCCTATATCTTTGTGGGTGAATTCTCTTGCCCACACGCACCTTCTGTGCGCATATGACATAAGTGATATTTATTATATCACTAAAATAAACTAAGTCAACAACTAATTTTTGGGTATATTTTTACTTAATATCTATGCTCTCGTTAATATCTAAGAGTTTCTTTCTAACTAAATCTAAATCTGGATCTGATAGTTTTCTATCTAATTGGTTAGATGAAATGGTCTCATTAAATATGATGGATGCTGGTGTATTATCTAAGACAAATATATTATCTGCAGTTAACAAACACTCATCAATTGCATGAGTTACAAATACCATTGTCTTAGGATTAATAGAGTTGATTTTAAGCAGCTCTTTTATGAGTCTATATTTAAGTGATGAATCCAATGCTTTGAATGGTTCATCTAATAAAAGAACATCACTTGGATAAAGGAATGCACGAGCAATTGCAACCCTTTGAAGTTGGCCTCCACTAAGCTGTGTTGGATACTTATTTTTGCACTCTGAAATCTCTAGTAATTCCAACATTTCATCTATCTTTTTTGCCCTTTCTTTCTTATCCTTAAAAATGGTTCTTATTATCAAATCAAGGTTTTTAAATACCGAAATTGATGGGATTAACCTGTCTTTTTGGAAAATATAGCTAACTCCACCCTCGTGTCCGGAGATGCTTCCAGAGTATGGTAAAATGCCTGCAATACAGTTTAATAATGTGGTCTTTCCAATACCACTTGGACCAAGGATTACATTAACTTTTTTCTCTTCAAATTCTATGTTGAAGGAATCAAAAATGACCTTATCTTCATAGCTTAAATTAAGGTTATTTATAGTCAAATTACTCATCTTGTTTTCCTCCAAATAGTCTTTAAAAGTGATACAAATCCTTCCAAAATAAAGGCCAAAACAATAGATGCTATAGTCCATGCAAGAAGGAATTCTATATCAAAAATATTAGACTCATACTTGATTCTTTCACCAATACTAAGTGGTATTGATGTTAGTATTTCTGCAGCCACTACTACCTTAAATGTAAGGGACAATGTGGACTTACTATTATCAAATAATGTTGGTGTTATAGATGGAAGATATATACCAAAAATTTTATCAATTGGTCTTACTTTATATACCTTTGCCATCTCTAAAAGATCTTTATCTACATTGCTAATTGCACTATAAAAAGCAGAATACATTATTGGGAATGCAATCAAAAATCCGACAATTATTGCAAGATTATTATTCGCTGTAAATGCATATAAAATCAAAATAATTGCAACTGTAGGTGCTGCTCTTAGTATAGTTATAATTGGAGATAATGTCTTGTTAATTGGTAACCAAAGATTACCTAATGTGGCAAATAAAAGTGCTAATACAAAAGATAGCGCAAAGCATAAAATGGTTCTTAACAAGGACCAACCAATGCTCACCCAGAACAACTTTTTAGCAAACATCTTAAAGAATTCTCTAAGTGTTACATCAGGTGCTGGAAGAACTAATGGATTGCCATATGCTTTAGCACAAATAGCCCAAACTGCCAGCACTATTGCTAGTGCTAGCATTGGATAAAAAATGTTTGAGCATATTTCTATGACTTTTTTATTAGCCTTTAAATCTTTCATTAAAAGATCTTATCTACGTTATTGTCCCATTGAACAGCTGGCATTATTCTCTTTAAGAAAGAGATGATTGCTGTCTTATCTGCTTCTGTTAATGCTTTAGCGTTAATTGCACATCTATC